>CAVUFK010000021.1:0-7936 GCA_963740745.1 uncultured Actinomycetota bacterium | reverse complement strand
CGATCCGCCTGCTGCCGCCACGCGACCACGTCACGGGCCAGCTGGGACGCTGGTGGTGATGGTCGCCTACACCGCGACGGGGCTGTACCTCCTGATGGGCGGCTTCTAGGAGGTCACCCCGGCCAGCACGCCCCGGTGCACCTCGGCGATCGCCCGGCGCAGCGCCGAGTCGCCGGTCTCGTGCAGCGACGAGCCCGCCACGAGGGCCCGGTCGGTGACAGCCCGGTCCTCGGGCAGGAAGTGCACGCCTGCGGGCCGGACGTAGCCCTCGACCATCCCCTGGATGTCGCGCCGCTCCAGCCGAGCGAGTCGCGCATCCGGTTGACCACCACCGTGACCGGCAGGTGCGTGGTGTCGCGCAGCTCGACCAGGGTGCGGGCCAGCCGGGCCAGGCCGGTCGGCTCGGCCGTGCCGACCACCACGACGTGGTCGGCCACCCCGAGGGCGTCCAGGGTGAGCTGGTTGCGTGACATCGGGCGCCCCAGGTCGGCGTCGTCCTCGAGGCTGAAGCCGGTGTCGACGACGACGTCGCCCACCTCGGCCGCCCGCTCGAGGACCGTCTCCAGCACTCCGGGCCGGGCCTCCACCCAGCGGTCGGGGCGCGGCAGGCCGGTCAGCACGTCGAACCGGTCGCCGACGACACGCCTGCACCGGGCGAACGCCGCGGTGTCGAGGTCACCGGCGTTGACCAGCCGGGCGGCGGCGAGCAGCCCGGAGACCTCGTCGAGCACGCCGAGGCGCTGGGCCACGGCGCCGCCGTGCGGGTCGGCGTCGACCAGGACGCTCGGGTGACCCTGGTGGGCGTGCTCGGCGGCGAGGCCGATCGCGAGGGTCGTGCGCCCAGGAGCCCCGGCGGGGCCGTGCACGGCGACCACCCGCCCCCGGGAGCCGGAGACCGCGAGCCCCGAAGCGCCTCCGGCTCGGGGTCGACGACCAGGTCCTGCACGCAGGCCGCCTCGACGGCCTCGGGCAGCCCGGCCAGCCCCGAGGGCTCCAGGACGGTGACCACCCCGATCCTGACCAGGGCGTCGGGCTCCCCACCGACCGCGACGCAGCGCACGTCGTCGCGCAGCAGCTGCATCACCGCGTCGGCGTCCAGCCCACCGAGCGAGCCGGCCACCACCGCGACGTCGGCCTGCCCCGTCGCCGCGGTCGCCAGGAGGTCGTGCAGGTCGACGCAGCGCTTGTGCACCACGATCCCCTGCTCGCCGAGCAGTCGCAGGGCTGCAGCCTCCCAGGCATCGCCCGCGGCAGCGAGGAGCACCGAGGTCCGGTCGGCCACGGCTCAGCCCTTCCGGGCGATCACGACGCGGCCGTCGGAGATGCCGCCCAGAGCGGCACCGAGGGTGTCGGCCCGCTCGGCCGGGACCCCGATGATCACCTGGCGGTCGCTGGGGAGCCAGGCTGTCGACCGACCGGGGCACGGCGACCACCGTGACGTTGGTGAGCACCTTGGTCGCCGTGACCTTGCTGGCGCCGACGGTCGCGACGTCGGGCGAGACCCAGACGTCGACGACCGAGCCCTGCCGGACGGTGGCCGGCAGGTCGTCCTCGGCGACGCTGATCGGCACCTCGACCAGGTCGGCCGACGCCCGGGCGGCGAAGGCGGCCCGCGGCACCAGCTCGCCCCGCGCGACCGGCCGGTTCAGGGTCAGGCCGTCGGGCAGGGGATCGCCGTGGAGAAGTAGCGGTCGGCGGTCGCGACGTTGGGGAAGCGCACCTGACGCCGTTCCAGCTCGGAGGCGGTGACCGCGGCCCCGGCCGGCAGGTCGCGGGCCACCGACCACACCCCGACGGTGTCGTTGGCGGAGGCCAGGAGCCGCGCCCCCAGGGTGACCGACCCGGCGACGAGCAGCAGGCCGAGCAGGAGGCGGGGGTCGCGCCACCGGGTCGTCGGCTGCGGGTGGCGCGCGGCGCAGCTGTCGCGGCCGCCTCACGTCGTGAGGCCAATATCGACGTCATCGGGGTTCCCCTTCCCTCGGCCGGTCGACCGACCGGTCCGCTGTCCACAGGCATCCGGGCGTGGTCGTTCGCAACCGGACGTGAGCGGTGGCAGAGTGGTCGGCATGAACGCCGCTCCGCGCTTCCTGCAGCTCGCCGACGTCGCGGAGGTCCTGAACATCTCCGGTGCGCAGGTCTACGCGCTGGTGCGGCGCCAGGACCTGAAGGCCATCAAGATCGGCGGTCGCGGACAGTGGCGCGTGGAGGCCAGCGAGCTCGAGGCCTACATCCAGCGGGCCTACGCCGACGCCGACCAGTTCGTCCGCGAGCACCCCTTCGTCGAGGGCGGCGCGACCCCGCGCGAGTGAGCCCGTAGCGACCGACAGGAACGGTGGTCGGGTCGTCATCGCGACGCCCGCCGCTGCAGGGCCGCCATCGAGGCGAGGGGCACCACGTGCAGGCCCTCGCGGCCGACGTGCAGCTCCAGGAAGTCCTGGCCGACCCGACCCACCCGCCCCTCGACCTGCTGACCGTCGGTGGCGTGCACGACGCACTCCGCGGCCTCGGAGGCGAGCCGGCGCAGCACGGCGCGCACGCTGAGGCGGTCGACGACCGACCAGGTCTCCTCGCTGTCGGCCCGCGCCGTGAGGCCGCTGACCGAGATGACGGCCGCCGTGCGGACGACCCACTCGGAGCCGCTGACGGCCAGCATCAGCCAGTCGGGACCGGTGCGCACCGACCGGCCCGACGTGACCCGTCCCCCGGCGAGCCGCACGGTCAGCTCGCGTCCGACCGAGGCGTGCAGCCGTCCGGCGAGGGCGACGGAGGCGTACTCCGCCTGGCTGCGGTCGGCGACCTCGAGGTCGCGCTCGAGCAGCGAGAGACCGGTCGCCTGCTGCTCGAGGTCGTCGAAGAGCGCGAGCATCGACGCTTCCCACGTGGCCATGCCCAGGGTTCTTCCCGGGAACGAGCCCAGGCAAACCACCTGTGGACAAACGTTTGACACCACGCCACTTTGAACGTTGTCTGATGCAAACGCAAGCAAACGAAGGCATCAGACATGTGGGACCGGGGTCGAACCGTCACCGCCATAACCGGCGCACGCAGCTACGACCAGCTGCTGGCCGGCCTGGCCGGGTGGGTGCTCGTCGGCTGCGCGCTCTGGGCCGCGCTCTGGGTCCTGGCCGCGCTGGTCGAGACCGTCAGCGACGGCCGGCTGCCGGCGCTCGGCTGGGTGGGCGCCCCCACCCGGGTGCGACCCGTGCTGCTGGCCGTCGTCGGGCTCGTCCTCGCCGGGGCGCCCGCCCACGCCGCGCCCCGCCCTGGCCCGGACCTGCCCGTCCCGGCCCGCCCGGTGGCCGGAGCTGCCGAGGCCGCGGCCCGGCCGTCGCCCCCGTCGGGACGCGCCGTCGTCGTACGCCGGGGGGACACGCTGTGGGCGCTCGCCAAGGAGCAGCTCCCGTCCGGCGCCACCGCCGGAGTCGTCGCCGACAGCGTCCGCGCCTGGCACGCCCACAACCGCGTGGTGATCGGGCCCGACCCCGACCTGATCCGCCCCGGCCAGCGCCTGCACGCGCCCCACGCCGCCAGCCGCACCCTCGGGGCGGCCCCCGACCTTCCCCGCCGTGATCACCAGATCCCGTCCCGCCCCTCCGAGGAGAAGCCATGACCGTCCAGCTGCACCACCCCGCGAGCGTGCAGGGCACCTTGGCCCTCGACTTCGGCCCCACGGTGCGCACGCACCGCGCCCCCGGGCTGCGCGTGCTGCCGGGGCAACGGGCCGAGCTCGAGGCCTTCGCCCACCGGTTCGCCAGCGTCGTCGTCGAGGTCGTCGGCGGCGATCGGGGTCCCCACCAGCTGCTGCGCTGGACCGACGAGCGCGTCTACAGCGACCTGCTGCGCCGCTGCGAGCTGCTGGCCAGGACCACCCCGGGCGACCGCAGGGTCCGGCGTCTGCGCAGCCAGGTGCGCAGCGTGCACGTGTTCTGCCCGTCACCCGCCGCGGCGGAGATCAGCGTGCACGTCCGCCACGGGGAGCGCTCCCGAGCCCTCGCCGCCCGGATCGAGCTGGTCGAGGACCGGTGGTGCTGCGTGGCGCTGGAGTTCGGCTGAGACAGCGGACGCCCCCCGACAGGTCGGGGGGCGTCCGGTCGGTGCTGGCTCAGCCGTTGGCGCGGGCGGTGAGACCCGTGGGGCCCCCAGGGGCGCCGTGGCACTTCTTGTACTTCTTGCCCGACCCGCAGGGGCACTCCGCGTTGCGGCTCATCCCGGCGTAGGGGTCGTCCTCGGAGGCGACCGTCACGCCCCTGACCTCGGCCTCGCCGTCCTCGCTGGGCGCGGTGTAGGTCAGGTTCGCGGGCGGACGGACCTCGCCGAGGCCCTTGGCCCGGATGTGCGGCACGTGCGCGGCGTGGTCGGAGTGGTCGTGGCCCGCGTGGTCGGAGTGCTCGTGGCCCGAGTGGTCCTCCAGCACACCCACCCCGCCCTCGACACCCTCGAGCTCCTCGTCGTCGTCCACCTGCACCTCGAGGTTGAACAAGAAACCGACGGTCTCCTCGCGGATGCCCTCCTTCATGGCGTTGAACATGTCGAAGCCCTCACGCTGGTACTCCACCAGCGGGTCGCGCTGGGAGTAGGCGCGCAGGCCGATGCCCTCGCGGAGGTAGTCCATCTCGTAGAGGTGCTCGCGCCACTTGCGGTCGAGCACCGACAGCATCACCTGGCGCTCGAGCTCACGGACCACCTCGACACCGACCTCGGCCTCGCGGGCGTCGTAGGCCTTCTGCGCGTCGGCCTTGAGGTCGTCGAGCAGCGTCTCGCGGTCGAGACCGTCGCGGCCGCCGGCCTCACGCTCGAGCTCCTGGTGGCGCAGCGAGACGGGGTAGAGGGTCTTGAGCGCCGCCCATAGCGCGTCGAGGTCCCACTCCTCCGGGAAGCCCTCGGTGGCCGCGGTGACGTAGGTGGTCACGGCCTCGTCGATCATCTGGCGGACCTGCTCGCTGAGGTCGGCGCCCTCGAGCACCTCGCGGCGCTCGCCGTAGATGACCTCACGCTGCCGGCTCATCACGTCGTCGTACTTCAAGACGTTCTTGCGCGACTCGAAGTTCTGCGCCTCGACCTGGGCCTGGGCCGAGGCGATCGACTTGGTCACCGACTTGTTCTCGATGGGCACGTCGTCGGGCACCTTGAGCGCGAGCAGGACCCGCTCGACCCAGTCGGACTTGAACAGCCGCATCAGGTCGTCGCCGAGGGAGAGGTAGAACCGGGACTCGCCCGGGTCGCCCTGACGGCCCGAGCGGCCGCGGAGCTGGTTGTCGATGCGGCGCGACTCGTGCCGCTCGGTGCCGAGGACGTAGAGGCCGCCGGCCTCCTTGACCTCGTCGTGCTCGGCCTTGACCTGGGCGGTGATCCGCTCCAGGGTGGCCGGCCACTCGGCGTTGTACTGCTCGGCGTCGTCGACCGGGTCGATGCCGCGGCTGCGCAGCTCCTGGTCGGCGAGGAACTCCGTGGAGCCGCCGAGCATGATGTCGGTGCCTCGCCCGGCCATGTTGGTGGCCACGGTGACCGCGCCCTTGTGACCGGCCAGCGCGACGACCTTGGCCTCGTCGGCGTGCTGCTTGGCGTTCAGCACGGTGTGCGGGACGCCCTTCTTGCGCAGCAGCCCCGAGAGCAGCTCGGACTTCTCCACCGAGGTGGTGCCGACCAGGATCGGCTGGCCCTGCCCGTGACGCTCGGCGATGTCCTCGACGACGGCGTCGAACTTCGCCTCCTCGGTGCGGTAGACGAGGTCGCGCTGGTCGATCCGGGACATCGGCTTGTTGGTCGGGATCGGGACGACGCCGAGCTTGTAGATCTTGTCGAACTCCGAGGCCTCGGTCATGGCCGTGCCGGTCATGCCCGAGAGCTTGTCGTAGAGCCGGAAGTAGTTCTGCAGCGTGATCGTGGCGAGGGTCTGGTACTCCTCGCGGACGGTCACCGACTCCTTGGCCTCGATCGCCTGGTGCAGGCCGTCGTTGTAGCGGCGGCCCGACAGGATGCGGCCGGTGTGCTCGTCGACGATCAGGACCTCGCCGTCGAGGACGACGTACTCCTTGTCGTTGCGGAACAGCTCCTTGGCCTTGATCGAGTTGTTCAGGAACGAGATCAGCGAGGTGTTGGCCGACTCGTAGAGGTTCTCGATGCCGAGGTAGTCCTCGACCTTGGTGATGCCGGGCTCCAGGATCGAGATCGTGCGCTTCTTCTCGTCGACCTCGTAGTCGGTGTCCTTGTCGAGGCGGCGCGCGACCTTGGCGAACTCGGCGTACCACTCGACCTCGTCCTGGGTCGGGCCGGAGATGATCAGCGGCGTGCGCGCCTCGTCGATCAGGATGGAGTCGACCTCGTCGACGATGGCGAAGTTCGGGACCCGCTGAACGAGGTCCTCCAGGGACGTGGCCATGTTGTCGCGGAGGTAGTCGAAGCCGAGCTCGTTGTTGGTCGCGTAGGTGATGTCGCAGAGGTAGGCCTCGCGCCGCTCCGCAGGGGTCATGTCGGGCATGATCACGCCGACCTCGAGGCCGAGGAACTTGTGCACGCGGCCCATCCACTCGGCCTGGTACTTGGCGAGGTAGTCGTTGACCGTCACGACGTGGACGCCGCGGTCGGTCAGCGCGTTGAGGTACGCCGGGAGGGTCGAGACCAGGGTCTTGCCCTCACCGGTCTTCATCTCGGCGATGTTGCCGAGGTGCAGCGCCGCGCCGCCCATGACCTGGACGTCGAAGTGCCGCTGGCCCAGGACGCGCTTGGCCGCCTCACGCACCGTGGCGAACGCCTCGGGCATCAGGTCGTCGAGGCTCTCGCCGTCGGCGAGGCGCTTCTTGAACTCCGCCGTCATGCCCTGGAGCTCGTCGTCGGACATCGCGACGAAGTCGTCCTCGATGGCGTTGACGGCCTTGGCGATGGCGTCGAGCTGGCGGAGGATCTTGCCCTCGCCGATGCGCAGGACCTTGTCGATGATCGACACGCGGACTACTCCCTGAGATGGACAGACGTTGGGGTGGGGGGACGGTCGTGCACCGTGCAACCCGTCGTCCATCGTAACGGGCGGGAGGCCGCCAGAGTTTCGGACCGGACATTCCTCGTCGCGTCGCCGACCGGCGCGCGCGACCCTCCGGGCCTCAGCCGGCCGCCCCCGTGGCCAGCGCGGCGGCCAGCGCCGGGGCCAGCCCGCCCCGTTCGCGCACCACCACCTCGTCGAGTCCCAGCCACCCGCCGAGGTCCCGCAGCTCCTCGGCGAGCTCGTGCGCGGTCTCCTCCGGCGCGCCGGGCTCGGCGTACGCCGCCTGGACGAGCAGACGCCCCGTGGCCCGGTCGGCCTTGAGGTCGACCCGGCCGACGATGCGGTCGCCGAGCAGGAACGGCAGCACGTAGTAGCCGAAGCGGCGTTGGGGCTCGGGGACGTAGATCTCGATGCGGTAGTGGAAGTCGAAGAGGTGCTCGGTGCGCTCCCGCTCCCACACGACCGGGTCGAACGGGCTCAGCAGTGCCCGCGCGTCGACCCGGCGGGGCAGGGCGGCGTCGCGGTGCAGCCAGGCCTGCCGGTCCCACCCCTCGACCCGCACGGGCAGCAGCTCACCGGCCTCGACGAGCACGTCGACGGCGCGGCGGGCGGCGGCCTGCCCCGCGCCCTTCTGCATCTGCAGGCGGTAGTAGTCGGTCAGGCACCGCAACGTCGCCACCCCGTGGCTGCGCGCGGCCCGCCGCACGAGCTCGACGATGGCGTCGTCACGCGACGGCGTCGGCAGCGCCAGCACGTGGGCCGGCAGCACCCGCTCGGGCAGGTCGTAGACCGGCTCGAACTGCGAGGTCCGGGCCGCGATCGCGAGCTGGCCGGAGACGAACAGGTAGTCCAGCGCCTTGCGGGCCTCGGACCAGTTCCAGCCCCAGTGCTCGCGGCTGCGGGGAGCGCCGTCGTCGAGCTGGCGGGCGGTCGAGGCGCCCCGGTCGTGGATCTCGT
>CAVUFK010000020.1:0-450596 GCA_963740745.1 uncultured Actinomycetota bacterium | reverse complement strand
TGGCGGGACGCGTGGCGAGCTCCGGGCGGGGTGGGGGAGTGCGCGCGGTGGGTCAGCGGGCCGCGGGCCCCACCACCCGGCGTACGGCGTGACGGGCCCGGACTTGTCGGCTGGTTCGTGAGCCTGTCGGCTGTTGCAGTGGGCGACAAGCTCGGCAACACCCGGCCGGCCGGGTGTTCCTGGGGCGGACGGGGCGCGAGGGAACCCGGCCCGGTCTGTGGGCCCGGGGTCCAGGGCGGGTGCGGGCGTGGCGTGAGGGGACGCGCGCCGGCCCTGCGGCACCACCGGGTACGACACCGGCCCGCCGCACAGGAGTGCGACGGGCCGGTGGGGATCGAGCGGACTGTTCTCAGTCGTTGCGCAGGCTGTCGCCCTCGACCTCGCGCATGCCGTCGTACTGGTGGCCGTCCGCCGAGCGGCCGTCCATCGCCGACTGGAGCTGGTGCTCGCCCTCGGCGTGGTGGTGCGCCTCCTCGATCTCGGCGCCGCTCGGGGAGCGACGTCGTGGGCGAACCAGGCCTGCGAGAGCCGGGCACGGACCTTGTCGATGCGACCACCCGGGGCATCGACGCCGTTGCTGTCGATCTCGCGTGCTCCGCTCCAGGCCTCGGCGCCGTCGCGAGCGGTGAGCTCGTAGGCGCGCTCGCTCGGCAGCGGGGCGTGGCGCTCGGTGTAGCCGCCCTCGGGGGAGCGCATGATGATGCCGGTCTCGTAGCCGTGCAGCACCTGCTCCTTGTCGTGACGCTGCAGCGAGATGCACCAGCGCCGCGCGATGATGAACGCGATCACCGGCCCGACGAACACCGCGACCCGCATGAAGTACGTGATCTGGTTGATCGACAGGTTGAAGCGGATGGCGATGATGTCGTTGCCGCCCGCGGCCCACAGCAGCCCGTAGAAGGTCATCAGGGCCACCATGACCGCGGTCCGCGTCGGCGCGTCCCGGGGACGCTCGAGCAGGTGGTGGTCACGCTTGTCACCGGTGATCCAGTTCTCGATGAACGGCAGCATCAGCAGGATCGTGAACATCAGCCCGGGCAGGATGATGATCGGGATCAGGACGTTCCAGGCGATCGTGTGCCCGAAGGCCTGGGTCTCGAAGCCCGGCATGATCCGCAACGCCCCGTCGGGCCAACCCATGTACCAGTCGGGCTGGGACCCTGCGGTGACCTTGGTCGGGTCGTACGGGCCGTACTTCCAGATCGGGTTGATCGTCAGCAGCCCACCCATGACGGCGGCGACGCCGAAGACGATGAAGAAGAACCCGCCGGCCTTGGCGGCGTACACCGGGAGCATCGGGAAGCCCACGACGTTCTCCTCGGTGCGGCCGGGGCCAGGCCACTGCGTGTGCTTGTGGTAGACGAGCAGCAGCATGTGCGCGGCGATCAGGCCGAGCAGCAGGCCGGGGATCAGCAGCACGTGGATGATGTAGAGGCGCGGGATGATCGAGTCACCGGGGAACTCCCCGCCGAAGAGGAAGAACGAGACGTAGGTGCCCACGACGGGGATCGACTTCACGAACCCGTCCGCGGCGCGCACGCCGGTGCCCGAGAGCAGGTCGTCGGGCAGCGAGTAGCCGGTGAAGCCCTCGAGCGTGCCGAGCAGCAGCAGGATCGAGCCGATCACCCAGTTCAGCTCGCGTGGCTTGCGGAAGGCACCGGTGAAGTACACGCGCAGCAGGTGCACCATCATCGCGGCGATGAAGAGCATCGCCGCCCAGTGGTGCATCTGGCGCATCAGCAGGCCGCCGCGGACGTCGAAGGAGATGTCGAGCGTCGAGATCATCGACTGCGACATCTCGACGCCGCGCAGCGGGGTGTAGGAGCCCTGGTACTCGGCCTCCGCCATGCTGGGGTCGTAGAACAGCGTCAGGAAGACGCCGGAGAGCAGGAGGACCACGAAGCTCCACAGGGCGACCTCACCCAGCATGAAGGACCAGTGGTCCGGGAAGACCTTGCGCAGGTTCTTCTTCATGGCGGTGCCGAGACCGAGACGGTCGTCGGCCCAGCTGGCCACGGCACCGACCTTGCTGGGCTTGGCGCCGGTGCTGGCCTCGGTGTTGCTCGTTGCGACCTTGCTGGTGTCGATGCTCATCTTTAGCCACGCTCCCAAAAGCTGGGTCCGACTGGTTCGGTGAAGTCGCTCTGTGCCACTAGGTACCCCTCGTCGTCGACGGCGAGAGGAAGCTGGGGCAGGGGCCGGGCCGCAGGTCCGAAGACGACCTTCGCCGCATCGGCGAGGTCGAAGGTGGACTGGTGGCACGGGCACAGCACGTGGTGGGTGGTGCGCTCGTACAGCGAGATCGGGCACCCCACGTGGGTGCAGATCTTCGAGTAGCAGATGACGCCGTCGATGGTCCAGTTCTCCCGACCGGCGGCAGGCTTGATCTCGTCGGGCTCCATGCGGACCACGATGGTGGCGGCCTTCGACTTCGCGATCTGGCGCGGCGTGCCGTGGATGACGTACTCGCCGTCCTCCTCGGTCTCGTAGAGCGCAGCGGGCACGGAGTTCACGAGGTCGCCGATCTCGAGGTCGGCCACGCGGATCGGGGTGCCGACGACGTCGCGCACGACGCGCATGCCCTCGGCCCACACGGTGTTCTCGAGCCCGGCGCCGGCGTAGGGCTCCTCCTCGGCGACCTGGCCGGGGGTGGGGCCGAGGTCGCGCAGCAGGATCACGGCCGGGGCGCCGAGCAGGCCGACCGAGGCCAGCAGGCTGTTGCGCACCAGCGGGCGACGTCCGATGCCGGACTCCTCGGTGCCCAGGCGCAGCGCCTCGAGGGTCTCGGCGCGGTCGGAGTCCGAGGAGCGCGCCGGGTGACGCATCTCGACGATCTCGTGGTCGCCCATCAGCTTGCGGGCCCACTGGATGATGCCGACGCCGATCGAGAGCAGCGCCAGCCCGAGGGTGACCCCGAGGGTCACGGTCGAGGCGCCGAGGCCGAAGGCGAGGGTGTCGGTGCCGTTGGAGATGGGGAAGGCGAAGTAGCACACGACGAACAGGACGACGAGGACCTGGGCGGCGACGAAGAACATCGCGACCTGGCGCTCGGCGCGCTTCTCCAGGCGGGGGTCGACGTCGGTCGGTCGCCACTGGTGGGCCGGAAGACCGGGGTTGCCGATCGGCTCGTCGGGGCGGGCGGGGGAGAACTCTCCGTCCCGGGTGGTCACGACCCCGCCCTGCTTGGCCGCACCGGGGGCGGAACCCTCCGTGGTCTGCTCGGGGCGCGTGGGCTCGGCGTCACCGTCGTCCATCGGCTGATGGTTGGGGCTGGGTGTGCCGGGCTGCTCGGTGTCCTCGGACATCAGGCGCCCCCCTTCTGCTTGAGCGAGCGGGTGCTGTGGGCCGCGATCCACACCGCGAAGCCGACCAGACCGCCGATGCCGACGACCCAGCGCGAAGAGCCCCTCGGCCACGGGGCCGAGCGAGCCGAGGCCGAAGCCGCCGTAGGAGGGCTGCTCGGAGGTCGCGGTGAGGTAGGCGATGACGTCGCGCTTCTCGTCCGGCGTCAGGTTGCCGTTGGAGAAGGTCGGCATCGACTGGGGGCCGGTGAGGAGGGCCTCGTAGATGTACTTCGGCTCGACGCCGCGCAGCGTCGGGTGCGTAGCCACCTCGCGGCATCGCGCCGCCCTGGCCGTCGAAGTTGTGGCAGGCGGTGCAGTTGGTCAGGAAGATCTGGCCACCGCGGCTGATCGCGGCCTCCTGCTCGTCCGAGCTCGCGCCCTCGGGCAGGTTGTACTGCGTGGAGTCCGGGACGGCGGGGCCGGGGCCGAGGGAGGCGACGAAGGCGGCCATCGCGTCGATCTCGTCCTGGGTGTACGTCGCCGGCTTGCGGGGGGCCTGCTGGCCGGGCTGGGCCAGCGGCATCCGTCCGGTGCCGACCTGGAAGTCGACCGAGGCGGCGCCGACACCGGCCAGCGCGGGACCGTACTGGGTCCCGTTCTCGGTGAGCACGCCCTCACCGTTCGTGCCGTGGCAGAACGAGCAGCCCACGAGGAAGAGCTCGCGACCCTTCTCGACCTGCGCCGCGTCGGACGCGGTGGTCTCGGCCGAGGCCGGGGCGAAGGCGGAGTACAGGCCGCCGGTCATCATCAGGCCGAGGAGCACCACGGCGAACGCCGCGAGGGGCGCCGCCGGTGCCGCGAGAGACGGCCTGCGGATCGGTTCAGCAGTCGCACGGTGGGATTCCTCACGGGGTCGGAGCCGGTGGTGTGGGGGCGGTCAGCGGAGCCGGCTACTTGATCAGGTAGATCGTGGCGAACAGGCCGATCCACACGACATCGACGAAGTGCCAGTAGTACGACACGACGATGGCGCTCACGGCCTGCTCGTGGGTGAAGCGGCGGGCGAGATAGGTGCGGCCGAGCACGAGCAGGAAGGCCATCAGACCGCCCGTGACGTGCAGGCCGTGGAAACCGGTGGCGAGGTAGAACATCGAGCCGTACGCCGAGCTGGCCATGGTGACGCCCTCGGCGACGAGCTCGACGTACTCCAGCGCCTGGCCGGCGACGAAGATCGAGCCCATCAGGTAGGTCAGGATGAACCACTCCCGCAGGCCCCAGCCCTTGATCCTGGTGATCGGGCCGCTGCGGCCCACCTGTCCGCGCTCGGCGGCGAAGACGCCGAGCTGGCAGGTCAGCGAGGAGAGGACCAGGATCGTGGTGTTCACGAACGCGTACGGAACGTTGAGCGCCTCGGTGTTCTGCGACCACAGGTCGGGGCTGACCGAGCGGATGGTGAAGTAGGCGGCGAACAGCGCGGCGAAGAACATCAGCTCGCTGGAGAGCCAGATGATCGTGCCCACGGCGACCATGCTGGGTCGGTCGTGGTGCCCGTGGAGACGGGATGCCGGGATCGTCGCTGTGCTCGCCACGTCATCATTATGCCTCGCGCGGACCACCCCTTGCGCCACGACCCCCCGGCGCCCGGACGGGTCCTAGAGTTCGGATGTGGACCTGCCTGCCTTCGGACCCGAGAGCGTGCTCACGCAGTGGACGCTCGACCCGGTCCCGCTGGTGCTCACGGTGTGGTTGGCGGGCCTCTACCTGCTCGGCGTGGCGACGTTGCGCCGTCGCGGCGACACGTGGCCGTGGGCTCGCACGCTGTCCTTCGTCGGCTTGGGCACGGGCTCGTTCTACCTGGCCACGTCCTCGGGGATCGGCGCCTACGACACGACGCTGCTCAGCGTGCACATGGTCCAGCACATGGTGCTGATGATGCTCGTCCCGCTCGCGCTGGCCCTCGGCGCGCCCGTGACCCTCGCGCTGCGCACGCTGCCGGCGACCCCGCGCCGCTGGCTGCTGGTCGTCCTGCACTCGCGGCTGGCCACGGTCCTCTCCTTCCCCCCGCTGACCTTCGGGCTCTACGTGACCTCGCCGTGGGCGCTGTACTTCTCCGGCTGGTACGACCTGACGCTGCGCTCGGACTTCTGGCACGAGGCGATGCACGCCCACCTGGTGATGGTCGGGGCCCTGTTCTTCTGGCCCCTGGTCGGCAGCGACCCGCTGCCGGGGCGCACGGGCTACCCGTTCCGGGTCCTGCTGAGCGTGCTCACGCTTCCCTTCCACGCCTTCCTCGGGGTGACGATCATGGGTCAGTCCACCCTGATCGGGGGCGACTGGTACCCCTCCCTGGCCCAGGGCCCGATGGGCTCGTGGCTGCCGGACCCGTACGCCGACCAGCATCTCGCCGGCGGGATCCTGTGGGGCTCGGGCGACCTGGTCGGCCTGGCCTTCTTCGGGGTGCTCTTCACCCAGTGGGTGCGCTCGTCGATGCGGGAGGCGCAGCGCGAGGACCGGCGCCTGGACCGGCTCGAGGCGCGCGAGCGGCTCGAGCGGGCCCGCCAACCGGGCCCCGGCAGCCGGACCGGGTCCTAGCCTGGCGGTAGCATCACGCGGGTGAGTGACGAGCCCAGCAGCACCAGCACGCCCAAGCCCCTCGTGGTGCTCGTCTACTCCGACGACGTCACGACCCGTCAGCAGGTGATCCTCTCCCTGGGGCGTCGTCCGCACCCGGACCTCCCGGAGGTGCAGTACGTCGAGGTGGCCACCGCACCGGTGGTCGTCTCCAACATGGACTCCGGCCGCATCGACCTCGCGATCCTCGACGGCGAGGCCGCCCCGACCGGCGGGATGGGCATCGCCAAGCAGGTCAAGGACGAGGTCTACCGCTGCCCACCGGTCGTCGTGCTCACCGGGCGGCCCCAGGACGCCTGGCTGGCCACGTGGTCGCGCGCCGACGGTGCCGTCGCGCACCCGCTCGACCCCATCGAGCTGGCGCAGACCGTGATCGCGCTGCTGCGCGCGCGCGTCGCGGCGTGAGCGCACCGACCTGGCCCGGCGTCCTCGGCGACCTCGTCGCCGGCCGCGACCTCGGCGTCGAGCAGACCGCGTGGGCGATGGCGGCGGTGCTCGCGGGAGAGGCCACGCCGGCGCAGGTGGCCGGGTTCGCCGTGGCGCTGCGCGCCAAGGGCGAGACGGTCGAGGAGGTCTCCGGCCTGGTCGAGGCGATGTGGGCCGAGCGAACGCCGATGTCGGTGCAGGGACGGGTGCTCGACGTCGTCGGCACCGGCGGTGACCGGTCGATGTCGGTGAACATCTCCACGATGTCGGCCATCGTCGCGGCCGGCGCGGGAGCCCGCGTCGTCAAGCACGGCAACCGCTCCGCCTCCTCGGAGTGCGGGTCCGCCGACGTGCTCGAGGCCCTCGGCATCCGCCTGGACCTTCCCGTCGCACGGGTCGAGGCCCTGGTGGAGGAGGTCGGCATCACGTTCTGCTTCGCCGCGGTCTTCAACCCGGCGCTGCGCCACGCCGCCGCGCCGCGCCGCGAGCTCGGCATCGCGACGACGTTCAACATCCTCGGTCCGCTGGCCAACCCGGTCGCCCCGCAGGCGATGGCCGTGGGCTGCGCGGACGCCCGGATGGCCCCCGTCATGGCCGGGGTGCTGGCCCGCCGCGGAGCCGACGCCTGGGTCTTCCGCGGTGACGACGGCCTCGACGAGCTCACCACCACCACGACGTCGGCCGTGTGGGTCGTGCGCGACGGCGAGGTCTCGTCGGCGACGATCGACCCGCGTGCCCATGGCATCGCGGCCGCCGGTCCTGAGGACCTCCGCGGCCACGACGCGGCGTACAACGCCGAGGTCGTACGCCGGCTGCTCGCGGGCCAGGAGGGACCCGTGCGCGACGCGGTGCTGCTCAACGCCGGCGCCGCCCTCGCCGTCCACGCATCGGCGGACGAGCCGGTCGACACCGCGCTGGCCGCGGGGATCGAGCGCGCCCGCGGGGCCATCGACTCGGGTGCGGCCGCGCGGACGTTGGATGCGTGGGTCAGCGCGGCCGCCGCGTGACGGCCGTCCCGGTCGCGTTCACGGCCCGGCTTCGGCCTCGGCCCCCAGCTCGAGGGCGTAGCGGTCCCCGACCGCGGTGAAGCCGATCCGGTCGTAGTAGGCGCCGACCATCCGCGCCGGGGTCACGACCCGTTCGAAGCCGCGCCGCCGCAGGGCGGTGCTGTGACGCCAGACGAACTCGCCGGGGGAGAAGTCGCGGTAGCGCGCCGTCACGTAGTCGAGCAGCACCTCGGCGACCTCACGCCGCTCCCCGCCGGCGCGCAGCAGCACCACGCCGACGGTCTCGTCGCCGCGGACGATCACGAACGCGCAGCGGTCGGGGTCGCCCGCGGGCCACTCCAGGTCCGGCTGGTGGCGGGCGATGTCGGTGCGGTGCTCGGCCAGCACGTGGTGCAGGTAGGCGTCATCGGCACCGACCTCGATCACCGCGAAGCGCTCGGCGTCGTGGCGATCCGCACCGAGCCGGACCAGGAACCAGACGTTGATCGCGCACAGCACGAGGTTCATCGCGACCATCGGCCAGACCGCGATCAGGGCGTTGAAGACCACCAGCACCGCGCACGCCACCAGGTTGAGGGCCCGGAACCGCAGCACCCGGGCCTGGAGCAGGGAGAAGACCAGCAGCGCGCTCCCACCCCAGCCGAGCAGGTCGAGCGCGTGGTCGGCGATCCAGGACACGCGCGCTGCTCAGTCGAGTCCCAGCGAGAACGCCGACTCCAGGTCGTGGCGTGAGTAGGCGCGGAACGCGATGTGGGTCTCGGTCTCGAGGACCCCGTCGACCTTGTTGAGACGGTCTGCCACCACCGCCGCCACGTCCTCGTGGCGGCGCACCCGCACGAGGGCGACGAGGTCGATGGTGCCGGTCACGGAGTAGACCTCCGAGATGCCGTCGAGGGCCGCGATGGCCTCGGCCACCTCCGGGATCCGGGCGACCTCGGCCTTGACGAAGACGATGGCGGTGATCATGACGACACCCTAGGCGCCACTCGCGGCCGCGGTCCCGGCCGTGGTCCACGCCACGACGTGGCGCGTCGCACCGGCCACGGGGCAGGTCCACCGCCCGTCGATGTCGACGAGGCGCACACCCGGCAGCTCGAGCCAGCGCAGCAGCTTCTCGGACTCGGCCGCGCTCGCGGCGGGCACCGGCCCGGGTGCGGGTGCGACCGTCTCGGCACCCGCGCGCAGGGCGTCCACCCAGGTCCGGGCGTCGACCCCGCCGGGGATGGTGCCGGCGGCCGCGAGCCGGCCGTGGCGCACCACGTGGGCCTCCCACCGGCCGTCGTCGCGTCGCCGTGCCGCCACCACCTCGGCGCAGGAGGCCAACGACCCCAGCCGCTCGGTGCGGGCGGCGATCCGGACGAAGGAGGCCAGCCGGTCGCGCTGGGTGCCCGCCTCCTCGAACCGCTCGTCGGCCGCGAGGGCGTGCATCCGGGCGTTGATGGTCTCGACCACCTCGTCGGGTCGGCGCAGCAGCGTGTCGCGCAGCGCCCGCACGACCGCGGCGTACGTCGTGGCGTCGACCGAGCCGTCGCACGGCGACAGGCACCGGCCGAGCTCGGCCAGCGCGCAGGGCGTACGGCGGGCGTGGCGAGGCATCCGTCCGCCGCACTGACGGATCGGGAACGTCTCGTGCAGGGCCGCCAGGCACTGCTGGGCGACCGCGCGCGACGAGAACGGACCGAGGTAGTCGGCGTCGTCGGCGAGCACCGAGGTCACCACCGACAGCCGGGGCCACGGCTCGCGGGTGAGCTTGATGAAGGTGGTGCGCTCGGGGAACTTCGAGCGCCGGTTGTACGGCGGCTTGTGGTGGCCGATCAGGCGCAGCTCGCGGACCTCGGCCTCCAGCGAGGTCGCGCACTCGATGCCCTCGACCCGTGCCGCGAGCCGCACCATCTCGCCCATCCGGCTGCGCTTCTCCGAGGCGGTGAAGTAGGTGCGCACCCGGGTGCGCAGGTCGCGCGAGGTCCCGACGTAGAGCACCCGCTCGTGCTCGTCGCGGAAGAGGTAGACGCCGGGGGAGTGGGGCAGCGGGTCGGCGAGGTGGCGCTTGCGGCGCACCTGGGCGCTCACGCGGGTGTGGAAGGTCGAGAGCTCCTCGAGCGTGTGCACCCCGAGACCACCCAGGCGCCCGATCAGGGCGTGCAGGACGTCGACCGTGGCGCGGGCATCGGAGAGCGCGCGGTGGTCGGGCACCGTCGCGGCGCCGAAGACGCGCGCCAGCGAGGAGAGCTTGCAGTCGGGCGCCTCGTCGCGCGTGACCACGCGTCGGGCGACGCGCACCGTGTCGACCACGGCGAAGTCGGGCCACTCCCGGTCCTGCGCGGCGGCGAAGTGGCGCAGGAACCCGACGTCGAAGGGAGCGTTGTGGGCGACCAGCACGCACCCGGAGGCGAACTCGAGGAACGACGGCAGCACCTCCTCGATGCGCGGCGCGCCGCTGACCATGGTGTTGCTGATGCCGGTCAGCACGGAGATGAAGGCGGGGATCGGGGTGCCCGGGTCGACGAGGGTGGCGAACTCAGCCAGGACCTCGCCGCCGCGGACCTTGACCGCCCCGATCTCGGTGATCATGGCTCCGTCGCGCACCGATGCCCCGGTGGTCTCGAGGTCCACGACGCAGAAGGTCGTCTCGCGCAGCGGGGTGCCGAGCTCGTCGAGGCTGCGCTGCTGCTCCCAACGAGCGTGCGCGCGCGGCGCGGCGGCGGCGGTGGTGGTCACGGCGCCGACGCTAGGTCCCGGCTCCGACAACGCGGTGACACCACGCGGCGTGCACGACCGGTGTCGGCGGCGCATGGCACGGTCCGTGCCATGACGAGAATCGACTGCGACACCTGCCTGGTGCGGGGGCTGGCCTGCCACGACTGCGTGGTCACCGTGCTGCTCGGGCCTCCACCCGAGCTGAGCTTCGACGAGGAGGCGCGCCGTGCGCTCGAGACGCTGGCGGCCGGCGGGCTCGTCCCGCCGCTGCGCCTCGTGGAGCCGGTCGACGGACCCGTGATCGAGTCGGCCTGAACGCGCACGGCCGGCGTCTCCGGCCGACCTGGCGAGGGTCCCATCCGACGTGTGGACCGCGGGTTTGGACCCTCAGGTGCCGGGGTCTAGTCTGACGCGGTGCCCGTGGGAGTGGACCACGAGGGTCCGCGCGGGCACAGCGCTGAACTCGGCCACCACGGCCGGGACCGGGGAACCACAGCACCACGGGGTGAGTCGCCTGGCAGGCCGGTACGTCGGCCCGCCGGGGGTAGGGCAGGTCGTGCCCGAATCCGTCAGCTAACCCGGCAAGCGTCGACGACTGCAAGGAGACCGCACACTCGTGCACCTCGGACGCAAGCGACTCATCGCCATCATCTCCGGTCTCGGTCTCGCGGCCAGTCTCGGACTTGTCTCCGCGTCGACGCCCGCGACCGCGGCGCCCGACCTGCAGACGGTCAAGGCCCGGGTGGACACGCTGTACCACGAGGCGGAGATCGCCTCGGAGCGCTACAACGACGCCAAGCTCGAGCTCGACGGCCTCCAGAAGGACCTCGGCTCGCTCGATGCCGACCGCCAGCGCCAGGACCGCCGCCTCGAGGTGGTGCGTGAGCAGGTGCGCGACTCCGTCCAGAGCCAGCTCCAGGGCCAGGGCATCTCCGCCGTCGGTCAGGTCGTGATCAGCGACGACCCCGACGCCTTCGTCTCCCAGCTCTCCACCATGTCGGCCTACAACCAGCTCCAGCAGGGTCTGTTCACCGACTACGCCACGGAGCTGAAGGCCCTCGACATCCGCTCGGGCGCCCTCGAGCGTCGCACCGAGCAGGTCGCGGACGTCGAGGCGCGCCTGAAGTCCGAGAAGGCCTCGGTCGAGGAGAAGTTCGACCAGGCCCAGTCGATGCTCGACGACCTCGAGGCGGAGGAGCGGGCCCGGATCGAGGCCGAGGAGGCCGCTGCCGCGGCCCGCAGCGTCCCGACGGTCTCGCGCGGCGCCGACCAGGCTGCCCCGGTGGCCAGCGCTCCTGCCTCGGGCCGCGCCTCCACCGCCGTCAGCTTCGCGCTGGCGCAGGTCGGCAAGGCCTACGTCTACGGCGCAGCCGGACCGAGCGCCTTCGACTGCTCGGGCCTGACCATGGCTGCCTGGGGCGCTGCCGGAGTCGGCCTGCCGCACTCCTCCAGCGCCCAGATGGGCTCCGGGGCGAGCGTGTCCTCCGGTGACCTGCAGCCGGGCGACCTGGTCTTCTACTACAGCCCGGTCAGCCACGTCGGCATGTACATCGGCAACGGCCAGATCGTGCACGCGGCCAACCCCGGCTCGGGCGTCACCACCGCACCGGTCTTCTCGATGCCCTACTCCGGCGCGGTCCGCCCTGGCTGAGCGCCCGCACCCCCCGCCCGCCGCGCAGGCCGGTCTCCCACCACGGTGGGTGGCCGGCCTGTCGCTGTTCGTGGTCATCGCCCTGATCGCAGCACTGTGGGTCGCGCTGCGCCCCGAGACCTACGAGGCAGGCCGCCCCGCGCGGTCCCTCGCCGCGGCCGACGCCGTCGACACCGACGGCGCCTCCGACGCGCTGCGCCGACTCGTTCGTGCCGTGCGCGCGGGGTCCATGCCCCTTGCGGCCCAGGTCCCGACGGACGGTCCCGGGACCGCGCAGGTCCTCGCGGTCGCCGGCAACGCCGCGGCGCTCGCCGTGGCCGGGTTCTCGTTGCGCTACGTCGACGAGGTGGTCCCGCTCTCGGCCGCCGGGGCCTGGACCGCGGCGGTGGAGGTCACCTGGCGCTTCGGGGGGATCGACCGCCGCGTCGCGCGCACCGAGCTGCGGGTCGGCTTCGACCAGACGGACGGCACCGCGAGGATCACCACGGTCGGCGGCGGGTCCGGCGCCGCCCGTACACCGGTGTGGATGACCGGCCGGGTCAGCGTGCGTCGGACGCCCGACACGCTGGTCCTCGCCGCGCCCGGGGTCGACGTCGACCGCTACGCGAGCCAGGCGAGCCGGGCCGTGACGCAGGTGCGTCGGGTGCTGCCCGGGTGGCGCACACCGCTGGTCGTGGAGGTGCCCGGCAGCGAGCGGGCCCTGGACCAGGCCTTGGGTGCCGAGAACGGCCGCTACACCGCGATCGCCGCCGTGACCAGCGCGATCGACGGCCGCGCCGGCCGCTCGCCGGTGCACGTCTTCGTCAACCCCGAGGTCGACGGCCGTCTGAGGCGGCAGGGCGCGCAGGTCGTGATGACCCACGAGGCGGTCCACGTCGCGACCGACGCCCCCGGCAGCAGCGTGCCGCTGTGGCTGCTCGAGGGGTTCGCCGACTACGTCGCGCTGCGCGACGTCGGCCTCCCGACCTCCACCACGGCGGGGCAGGTCATCGACCAGGTCCGTGCCGACGGCCTGCCGCGTGCCCTGCCCGGGGCCGGCGAGTTCGACACCGGTGACGCGCACCTCGGAGCGGCCTACGAGGCGGCGTGGGTGGCGTGCACGGTCCTGGCCGAACGCGGCGACGAGCAGGACCTCGTCGACCTCTACGACCGGGTCGAGGCCGGGACGCCGCTGCGACGTGCCCTGCGCGGGTCCTTCGCCTGGAGCGAGGCCGACCTGGTCGCGGCCTGGCGGGCCCGGCTGGCGCAGCTCGCTCGGGTCGCGAGCCCCTAGAGCGGGCCGGCCCGGCCACCCCGAGCGCGGCGGCACCGGCGATGAGCAGGCCCGGAACGGCTCGGTCGGCTGCGCCGGGCCCGGGGTAGATCCGGGCGACGTGGGCCTCGCGTCGGGGATGCAGGAGAGGAGTCCGCGCGGCGAGAGGGCGGCGCGGTCGAGGGCCCTCGCGCCCGCCGGCTGCCACGGCCACGGCCTGCGGGTCTGCGACAGGTGCGAGCACCCTGCACGGGCCGGCCCGGACAGCTCGTGGTCGACCACGAGGACCAGACGTGCCGGTGGCCGCTCATGGCGTGCCGGGGCCGGTTCCGGAGGCCTTCGTCGGCCTCGTCGAGGTCCTGCTGCCGCTCCTGCCCACCCGCACGGGCGCCTCGGGGTCCGAGGACCCGACGTCGCCGTGGGCTGACCCCTCGCCGGGCTCCGTCGGGGCGGGGCGCAGGTCGACGACCACCTCCACACCACCCGTGTCACGGTCCTCGACGCTGAGCTCAGCGCCGATCCGCGACGCGCGCTCGGCCATGATCCTCAGGCCGTGAGCGCCGCCGTCGGTCCTCCCGGCACCGGGGCGGTCCCGGCGCAGACCCGTGCCGTCGTCGCTCACGACGATGCGCGCCATCGGCGCGCGGACGCGGCACATCACGTCGACGACGCTCGCACCGGAGTGCCGCACGGCGTTGGTCACCGCCTCCTGGGTGATCCGCACCAGCGCGACCTCGGACTCGCGGGGCAGGCGCACCGGTCCCTCGTCGACCGTGACGACGATCGGCACGGACGTCGTCTCGGCGAGCTGGTCGACGGCGCTGCTGATGGCCTCACCGAGGCTCGCACGCGCCTCCGGCGCTTCGCGCAGGGCCGTCACCACGGTGCGGACCTCCCGTACGGCGGCGCCGATCCGCCCACGGAGCGTGACCAGTCGATCGGGGACGTCGCCGGCCGAGGGTGCTGCCGCGATCTCGTCCACGAGGTGGCCGGCCGCGGCGAGGTCCTGACCGAGTCCGTCGTCCAGCTCGCGAGCGAGCCGACGTCGCTCCGCATCGGCCTGACCGGCGCGCAGGGCGAGGAGGAGCAGTGCTGTGTCGAGCTGGACCGCGCGGGTGGCGAGGTCGCGCTCGAGCCGCTCGAGGGCGCCCTCGAGGGCCGGGCCGCGGGGCGCTCGGGTGGTGTCGAGCACGCCGGCCACCACGGTCGCCTCGGCCAGGGGCCAGGCGAACGCCCCGGACTCGACGACGACGTCGTGGCGAGTCCACGCAGCGTGGGCCAGGCGCTCACAGCGCACGGCGAGCGGTCTGGCGTCCGCGGTGCGCTCGCCGGTGCGGCTGGCCAGCGGGGCCAGGTCGCCCCCGGTCGGGGCGAGCAGGGTGACGTGCTCGATCGGCAGGGTGGCGCTGACCGAGTCGAGGATCGAGGTGGTCAGCGCCTCGACGTCGAGGGCGGCGGGCAGCGTCCGGTCCAGGTCGCCGATCTCACGGATCAGCTCCTGGGCACGCAGGTACGGGGCCAGCTCGCCGGAGTCGCGCAGTGTCCTCTCCCGCACCACCACCGCGGCCACCGCGAGGACCACCCCGGCAGCGGTCCCGACACCGGTCGCGATGCTCGCGGCGGTGCTCGGTGTGCCGACGAGGAGCAGGGTCACACCCGAGACCCCGACGCTCTGCGCGACGAGGGCGAGAGCGGCGCCACGACGGCCGAGGTGGAGGCCGCCGACGGCCGGGGGCACGGTGAGCACCGCGAGCATCGCGAGCTCGGTGTTCGTGCCCACGGCGGCCAGCACGCCACTGGTGAGAGCCTCGACACCGATCAGGACGGGGGCGCTGACCCCGGGACGGCCCGTGCCGACCTGACCGATCAACCAGATGAGGGAGAGCGCGGCCAGGGCCTGGAGGGCGCCGACCTCGCGGTCCCAGAGGGCGAAGGCCGCGACCACGGCGAGGACCGCGAGCCGCAGGACCACGCCGAGGCGCTCGAGCCGCCGCGGGGGACGGCCACCCCAGGCCGGCGTGGTGCTCTCCGGGGTGGGCCCGGCCGCGACGACGGGGGTGGGGCCCGCGGTGGTCTCGGTGGCCGCTCCTCTCGGTGGCCTCGGTGCTCTCCGACGCGGTCACGCGAGGTCGTCCATGACGCTCGGGACCTCGGGACCCGGGACCGCGAGGAACGGCCAGGGGAGGATGGACAGCACGAGCGGGAGGGTCGTCCTCACCGGCACCTGCTGCGCCCGGCGCTCGGCACGATGACGTCGCTCGGGACGCTGCTGCTCGGACTGGACGGTGGCGGGCGGGGCGCCCACCAGCTGCGCACCGACGACTCCGACCAGCCCCGCACCGGCCGCGGCGAGGACCACGCCGAGCACCATCGCCGTCATCTCACACCTCCACCGTGACCACCTTGCTCGTCCAGGAACCGCCAGCACCCATCACGCAGTGGCTCCGGGCGCCGGGACGATCCCGCGAGGATCAGTGAACACGATCATGACGTGGTCGCGCTGCACGAGCACCGAGGTAGCCCCGAGGTAGCCCCAGGACGGCGCTGGAGGGTTTCGAGGACAACGGCCGAGAGCGCGCGCCCGGCGTCGAGGCCGGGAGCTGGCGGCGTACCTGCCTTCGGTCGCGGATCGTGGCCGCGACGGTCGTGCGCAGCCCGACGAGGCGCTGCGCAGCAGGGTGACGAAGGGCAGGCCGGCACGGACCAGCAGCCACTCCGCGGCGGACCCCGGCTGGGACGGGGGCTGGGTCGCGTGGTGTCCCGGTGGGACGCGCTGGTGGGTCCGCTCAGTCCTCGTAGAGGCGGGCGACGTCGTCGCGGTAGCGGCGCATCACCACGCTGCGCCGCAGCTTGAGGCTGGGGGTCAGCTCACCGGTCTCCTCGGTCCACTCGCCGGGGACGACCCCGAAGCGGCGGATGGCCTCCGCCTTCGACACCGCGCGGTTGGCGGCGTCGACGGCGCTCTGCAGCTCGGCGAGCAGGTCTGGGTGCACGGCCAGGCGCGCAGGGTCCTCCGGCAGCCCGCGGGACTCGGCCCACCACGGCAGCGTCTCACGGTCGAGGGTGACCAGGGCCGCGACGAAGGCCCGTCCGTCGCCGACGACGAGGCAGTGGCTGACCAGGGGATGGGCGCGCACGAGGTCCTCGAGCCCCGCCGGGGCGACGCTCTTGCCCCCTGCGGTCACCAGGATCTCGGTCTTGCGGCCCGTCACGCGCACGAAGCCCTCGTCGTCGACCTCGCCGACGTCGCCCGTGTGCAACCAGCCGTCCCGCTCGAGCACCGCCTCGGTCGCGACCGGGTCGCCGTGGTAGCCGCCGAAGACCTGACCGCCCCGGACCAGCAGCTCGCCGTCGTCGGCGACGCGGACGGCGGTGCCGGCCAGCGGGCGCCCGACGGTGCCGATCTTGAGCGCGTCGGGAAGGTTCACCGTCGCGGCTCCGGTGGTCTCGGTCAGGCCCCAGCCCTCGAGCACCGTGATCCCGATCCCCCGGTAGAAGTGACCGAGGCGCTCGCCCAGGGGGGCACCGCCCGAGACCGCCCACCGGCACCGTCCCCCGAGCTGCTCGCGCAGCCGGCCGTAGACCAGGCGCGCGTACGCCGCGTGCCGCGCGCGCAACCGCAGCGGGACACGCCCGGACTCCTGCGCACGCGACCACGCGATCGCCGTGTCGGCCGCTCGCTCGAACATCGCCCCGTGCCCGTCGGCCGTGGCCTGCTGCGACGCGGTGTTGAACAGGGTCTCGAAGACGCGGGGGACGGCGAGCACGAAGGTCGGGCGCACGGCGCGCAGCGCGACCGGGACGGCCGCGAGCGAGGAGCAGTGCGCCAGCGTCGTACGGGAGCGGATGCAGCCGACCTGGATGATCCGGGCGAGCACGTGGGCCAGGGGCAGGAACAGCAGTGTCGAGCGCCCGTCGGGAGCGTCGTCCCCGTCCTCCGGCGCGGTCGGGTCGGCGAACAGGGGGGAGAGGCCGTCGAGGGCGACGTCGAGCTCGATCATGAAGTGGCGGTGGCTCAGGGTGCAGCCCTTGGGTCGCCCGGTCGTCCCGGAGGTGTAGATGATGGTGGCGGCGTCGTCGAGGTCGACCGCGTCCCGGCGCAGGTCGAGGTCCGCGTCGTCGACGTCCTCGCCGAGGTGGACCAGGGTCGGCACGGCGTTGCTGGCCAGCGACCACACGCGGACGAGGTCAGGGAGCTGCTCGCGCACCGAGGCGAGCCGGGCGAGGTGCTCGGGGGACTCGACGACGAGCGCGCTGGCCCCCGAGTCGGCCAGCACCCAGGCCATCTGCTCGGCCGACGCACTGGGGTAGAGCGGCACGCCGACACCACCGGCGTACCAGATGGCGTAGTCGAGCACCGTCCACTCCCACCGGGTGGAGGCCATCAGCGCGACCCGGTCGCCGACCTGCACGCCGGCGGCGACGAGCCCCTTCGCGCACTCGCGGACCTCGCGGCGGAACGCGGCGGCGTCGACGTCGTGCCACGCGCCGTCGACGTGGCGGCGCAGGACCACGGTCGCCGGGTGCTCGGCGGCGTTGCGGTCGACGTCGTCGCTGAGGGTGCCGACCTCGGGCAGGGTCAGCCGCAACGGGGTCGAGTACTCCCGCATGCAGCTCCTCCCGGCGTGCGCCGACGGCCCCGACAGGGCCTCCGGCCGGGGAAGGCTACTCCGCACGGGGCACGCGCCTCCAGCCGGTCCGGGAGCCGACGGCATCCGGTAGCCTCCCCAGCGGCGCACGCCACCCGGCGGTGGCAGGTCGGCGTACCGATGGGTGGGCCCAGCAGCCAGGAGCAGCAGCCGTGAGGAGGGGAGCAGCGATGGCCGAGCAGACGACGTCCTCGATCGTGGTGGCCGCGCCCCCCGACGTCGTGATGGATGCGATCGCCGACTTCGACTCCTACCCCACGTGGGCGACCGGGGTGAAGCAGGCCGACGTGCGCAGCCGGCACGAGAGCGGGCCCGACGCGGGCCGCGCGGAGCAGGTCTTCTTCGTGCTCGACGTCGCGCCGATCAAGGACGAGTACACCCTCGCCTACACCTGGGACGGTGACCGGCAGGTGTCGTGGCGCCTCGTGGAGGGGAAGATGTTGCGCTCACTCGACGGTGCCTACGTCCTCGACCGGGTCACCGGCGGCACCGAGGTCACCTACCGGCTCGCGCTCGACGTCTCGATCCCCCTGATCGGGATGCTCAAGCGCAAGGGCGAGAAGATCCTCATCGACACCGCGCTGAAGGGTCTGAAGAAGCGCGTCGAGTCGTCGACCTGAGGGTCGGCTCAGGGCGAGGGGGTTCATGGCGTGCGGATCGTGCTGTTCACCGGCAAGGGCGGAGTCGGCAAGTCCACCGTCGCCGCCGGGACGGCTGCGATGGCCGCGGCGCGCGGGCTGAGGACGCTGGTGCTGTCCACTGATGCCGCTCACTCGCTGAGCGACGTCTTCGGCATCGACGTCGGCTCCGAGCCGACCCGGGTCTCGGCGTCGCTGCACGTGCAGCAGGTCGACGCCCAGCTGCGGTTCGAGCAGTCGTGGGCGGAGGTCCAGCGCTACCTGCTCAGCGTGCTCGACGTCGCCGGTGTCGACCCGGTCGCGGCCGAGGAGATGACGGTCGTCCCCGGGGCCGAGGAGGTGCTCGCGCTGCTCGAGCTGCGCCGCCACGCCGTGCGCGGCGGGTGGGACCTGATCGTCGTCGACTGCGCCCCGACCGCAGAGACGCTGCGGCTCCTGGCGCTGCCGGAGGCGCTCGGCTGGTACGTGCAGCGGGTGCTGCCTCACGAGCGTCGGGTCGTGCGTGCTCTCAAGCCGGTCCTGACCCGCGCCGCCGGCGTCCCGGTGCCCGGTGACGACGTCCTCGACGCCCTCGTCCGCCTGCACGCCGAGCTCGCCGAGGTCCGTACCCTGCTCAGCGGACCGGGGTCGACGATCCGACTGGTCCTGACGCCCGAGGCGATGGTGCTCGCCGAGGCGCGCCGGTCCTTCACGAGCCTGTCGCTGTTCGGCTACCGCGTGGACGGCGTGGTGGCCAACCGGGTCTTCCCCGACGACGCCGGCGACGCGTGGCGCGCGGGGTGGGTCAGGGCGCAGCGCGACGTGCTCGCGGAGGTGCGTGCCTCCTTCCCCGGCCTGCCCCTGTGGTGCGCGGCCTACCAGGCGGGGGAGCCGAGCGGACCCGAGTCGGTGCGACTGCTCGCCGAGGAGCTCTACGCCGGCGGCGACCCGCTCGCGGTCCCGGACGGTCCGGACCCCTTCGAGCTGGTGCGCACCGAGACCGGGGCGGCGCTGCGGATCGCGCTGCCCGGCGCCTCCCGTGCCGACGTCGACCTGGTGCGGACGGGCGACGACCTCGTCGTGACCGTCGGCTCCTACCGGCGCGTGCTCACGCTGCCGGTGTCCCTGGGTCGCCTCCGGGTGACGGGCGCCAAGGTCGAGGACGGGGTCCTGCGCATCAGTCTCGGCGACCGAGCCGGCGTGGCGGCCGCACGGTGAGCCGGTCGGGGTCCGAGGGCCGGCCGGGCGAGCACGAGGTCGGGTCCGTCGGCGAGGAGGCCGCCCGTCTGTTCGACGCCTTCACCGAGGCGCTCGGCCGCGGTGGCGCGCGGGACCACGACGGGGCCGGGCACGGGGCCGGGCACGGGGCCGGGCACGGGGCCGGGCACGGGGTCGGGCCGGACGAGCCGGTGGGAGCGGCAGGACCCGCGCCCTGGGAGGGACTGGTCGACCTCGCCTCGGAGGCGGTCGACGCCCTGCGCGGGGCCGAGGACCACATCGCGACCGGCGCCCCCGAGTGCCGGTGGTGCCCGGTGTGCCGCACGCTCCACCTCGTGCGGGAGACCAGTCCTGAGGTGCGCACCCACCTGCTCAGCGCGGCACGCTCGCTGCTGGCCGCGACCACGGTGCTGCTCGAGCGCGCCGACCGCGACGAGGCCGGGCGGGCCACCCCCGGCGTCGAGCGGATCGATCTCGACCCCGACGTCGGGGGACGACAGGAGGCGCGCCCGAGCGGCGCGCCCGACCAGCACGAGGAGGAGCACTGGTGAGCCTGACCTGTGGCGTCGACGTCGGCGGGACCAAGATCGCGGCGGCGGTCGTCGAGACCGACGGGACCGTGGTCGAGCAGACCCGGGTGGACTCGCCGGCGGCGAGCGTGCAGGCCATCGAGGACGCGATCACCGCGCTGGTCGGCGAGCTCGGCTCCCGCCACGACCTCGCCGGCGTCGGGGTCGGTGCAGCCGGCTACGTCGACTCCGGTCGAGCCGTGGTGATGTCGGCGCCGAACCTGGCCCTGCGCGACCTGGACCTGCGCGCCGACCTCGAGCGGCGCACCGGTCTGCCGGTGGTCGTCGAGAACGACGCCAACGCCGCGGCCTGGGGCGAGTTCGCCTTCGGCGCCGGCCGCGACGCGGACGACCTCCTCCTGGTGACGGTCGGGACCGGGGTCGGCGGCGGCATCGTGATCGCCGGCGAGCTCTACCGGGGTGCCTCCGGCATGGCCGCGGAGATCGGGCACGTCCGCGTCGTGCCGGGCGGCGTGCTGTGCGGCTGCGGCAACCGCGGTTGCCTGGAGCAGTACGGCAGCGGTCGGGCGCTGGTGCGGATGACGCACGAGCAGGCCCGGACCGACCCCCGGGCGGCGGCGCTGATCGAGCGGGCCGGGGGTGACCCCGACGAGATCACCGGACAGCAGGTCACCGAGGCCGCCCACGAGGGAGACGCCTTCGCGATCGCGCGGCTGGCCGAGCTCGGGCGCTGGCTGGGCGAGGGCATCGCCTCGATCTCCGCCGTGCTCGACCCGGGTCTCGTCGTGGTCGGCGGTGGCGTCGGTGACGCCGGCGACCTGCTCCTCGAGCCGATCCGCGCGGCGTTCGTCTCCGAGATCATCGGCAGCGGGCACCGGCGCGTCCCGCAGGTGCGGCTGGCCGAGCTCGGCAACGACGCCGGCGTCATCGGGGCCGCCGATCTCGCCCGCCGGTGAGCAGCGCGACGTTGCACCACGACCCGGACGGGGTGGTCCTCGGCGTCGACGTCGGTGGCACCAAGGTCCTGGCCACCGAGGTCGACGCGGGCGGGCGGGTGCTGCGCCGGGCCCGCACCGCGATGCCGGGTCGCACGGCGACCGAGGCGGAGCTCGAGGACGCGCTCGACCGGGCGGTCCAGGAGGTCGCGGCGGGCCGCGGCGTGGCCGCGGTCGGGGTCTCGGCCGCGGCGCTCGTCGGCGCGGACGGAGACGTCCGGTTCGCGACCCACCTGCCCTGGCGCGGGACCCCGGTCCGCGCGCGGCTCCGGGCCCGGTGGGAGGTGCCCGTCGCCCTCGAGAACGACGCCGCCTGCGCGCTGGTCGCCGAGCAGGTGCACGGAGCCGCCCGCGGTGTCGACGACGTCGTGCTGGTCACGGTCGGCACGGGGATCGGTGGCGCGATCAGCGTCGGGGGAGTGCTCGTGCGCGGCAGCCAGGGGATGGCCGGTGAGTTCGGGCACGCCCAGGTCGTGCCCCAGGGTCTGGCGTGCGAGTGCGGGCTGCTCGGTTGCTGGGAGCAGTACGCCAGCGGCAACGCGCTGGTCCGTCTCGTCGCCCGGGCGCGGCCCGACCTCACCGAGGGGACCCTGGTCACGCAGGCGGCGCGCCAGGGTGACGGGGCGGCGCGTCAGGCGTTCGCCTCGGTCGGCGACTGGCTCGGGGTCGGGATCGCGGGTCTCGTCGCCGGCCTCGACCCCCGGCTGGTGCTGGTCGGCGGTGGCGTCTCCGAGGTCGGGGACCTCCTGCTGCGACCTGCACGAGCCGCGCTGCGTCGGTCGTTGTACGCCGGACCGCACCGGGTGGTGCCGCAGCTCCTGCCCACGGCCTGCGGACCCGATGCGGGGGCCGTCGGTGCCGCCGTCCTCGCCTGCCGCCTGATCGACCGGACGGGCTGACCGGCACGGGCGACCAGCCTGCGATGACCGGCTGGTGCTCAGCGGCTAGAGCCGCGCCCCGTCGTCGCCGGGGTCGCGTGGCTCGCGCTCCATGCGGAAGACCAGGTAGCCGAAGCCGCCGACGAACCCGCCGACGAGGATCACCAGCACGATCTGCGGAAGCTCGATGCCCAGCAGCAGCGCGACGAGCAGCAGCGCCGGGGCACCGACGACACCCGCCCAGGCGGCGCGGCGGTCGGGCGTCGTGGACGGCACCGGCGGCGCGGGCGGAGGCACGTACGGCGCGTCCGGCTGCTTGGCGAGGTCGCTGTCGGGATCCGGACCCGTCCGGGGCACGTCGTCGCGGGCCGGCGGCCGGTCCAGCGGCTCGAACAGGCGCCGCAGGCTGCCCAGGTCGGGGGCGGGAGGGTCCACCGGTTCGGCTCCCGCGGTCTCATCGGACTCCTCGGACCCCGCGGACGCGTCCTCGTCGAGGCGCGCGCGCTCGCCGTAGTTCGCGACGATCGCGCGCCACAGGTCGTCGGGATCGCTGGGGGTCTCGCGCCCCGCACCTTCCTCCGGACCGCCGGTGCTCGCCACGCCCCCGAGGCTACGCGCCGAGCCCGGCGATGCCGGCGACACCCTCGACGAAGGCCGCGGACTCCTCGAAGATGCGTGGAGCGTCGTTGTCGAGGGTCGCGACGTGATAGCTCTCCTCGAGCCGTGAGAGCGTGATCGGCCCGGAGACACCCCGCCGGATGAGCGGCTCGGAGGCGCCGTCGACGACGTGGTCGACGCTCGAGCGCCAGTAGTGCACGGGTGCGGTGACGCGGGGAAGGGCACGCACGGTCTCGGGCCAGCTGGAGATGAAGGAGTGGATCGCCTTCAGCGGGGTGCGGGTGTAGCCCTGCTCGCTGACCCCGGGCTTCTTGATGTCGTCGGCGATGCCGGGTAAGGACGCGAGGACGTGCTTGAGCACCGGCAGCGCCTTGACGTCCAGACGTCCGGAGGCCACCGCCGGGTTGACGACCATCACGCCGGCGACCCGGTCGGCGTGCTCGGCGGCCAGGCGCAGCACGATCGCGCCGCCCATCGACAGGCCGCCGACGACCACGGTGTCGTGCTGCGCCGCGAGCTGCTCGAACGCGGCTCGCGCCGCGCCGTACCAGTCGTCCCAGGTGCGGGTGGCAAGGTCCTGCCAGGTGGTGCCGTGACCCGGCAGGCACGGTGCGGACACGGCGTACCCGAGGGACCCGAGGTGCTCGGCCCAGGGCCGCATCGAGGCGGGGGAGCCGGTGAACCCGTGGGAGAGCAGCACGCCGATGCTCCGTGCGCCGGTCCGGTCGGGATCGGCGGGCAGGGTCACGGGCGCGGCGTGCGGGGCGGGGTCCACACCCCGATCATGCCTGGTCCGCGGGTCGTGGGTGCGCACGGCGGTGCCCGGATCGGGGTAGGACTCCGCTGCTCGAGGGTCTACGCTGACGCTGCTGTCGTCGGGGCGGCGACGTGGCACTGCGGTCGAGGGGGCGAGGCGTTGTTCTACTGGTTCCTGAAGTGGATCGCGATCGGTCCGTTGCTGCGACTGGTCTTCCGCCCGCAGGCCGAGGGCCTCGAGCACGTGCCTGAGGACGGTCCGGCGATCCTGGCCAGCAACCACCTCTCCTACGCCGACTGGCTGTTCATGCCGTTGGCCATCTCGCGCCGGGTCAGCTTCGTGGCCAAGGCGGAGTACTTCACCGGCCACGGCATCAAGGGCTTCCTGCAGAAGACGTTCTTCTCCGGTTCCGGGCAGATCCCCATCGACCGTTCGGGCAAGGACGCCGCGGAGGGTGCGATGCTCTCGGCGATGCAGGTCCTCGGGCGCGGTGAGCTGTTCGGGATCTACCCCGAGGGCACCCGATCGCACGACGGCAGGCTCTACCGCGGCAAGACCGGGGTCGCCCGGCTCGCGCTCGAGGCCGGTGTCCCGGTCGTGCCGGTGGCGGTGCTCGGCACCGACAAGGTGGCGCCCCCGGGCAAGAAGTTCGGCTCGTTCGTGCGGCCGGCCGTGCGCTTCGGTGCCCCGCTGGACTTCAGCCGCTACGCCGGCATGGAGAAGGACCGCTACATCCTGCGCTCGGTGACCGACGAGATCATGTACGAGATCATGCGCCTCTCCGAGCAGGAGTACGTCGACAAGTACGCCGCCCGCGCCAAGGAGGAGTCCAAGGAGCAGGCCCGGGGCTCGGCGAGCACCGAGGGCCCGGCGGCCCCCGAGGGTGGGGGCCTCGACCCCGACGCCGGGGTCGAGCAGCGGAAGGCGTCCTGACGCCTTCGGTCGCACCGTCGGGGCCCGGGGCCCGCGCGGTCGAGGACAACCTGTTCCGCGCGCTCGAGGTGCTGCGGTGGGTCGTGCTGCTCAACGCGGTCGTCTTCAACGCGCTGCGCGTCGACGAGGTGGCCCACCCGGTGGCGATGGCGGTGCTGGTGCTCGTGATGGCGGCCTGGACGGTCGCGGCTCGCTGGCTCTACGCCACCGCCCGACGGCGGGGCCCGGTGGTCCTCGGGGCAGACCTCGCGCTCGCTGTCGGACTGCTCGTGCTCAGCCCCTGGGTCCGGGGGACCGAGGACGGAGCGACCGTGCCCGGTTTCTGGGTGAGCGGGGCGTTGATGGCGTGGGCCGTGCACTACCGCACCCGGGGCGGCATCGTCGCCGGTCTGCTGCTCGCGAGCCTCGACCTGGGCCTGCGCGGCACCCTGACCGAGTCGACGTACGGCAACGCGTTCCTGCTGGTGGTCGGCGGCCCGGTCGTCGGCTACCTCAGCGGGTCCTTGCAGCGCATGGCCGACGCCCGCGACCGCGCCGAGCGCGAGGCGGCCGCCGCCTCGGAGCGCGCGCGGCTCGCCCGCGCGGTGCACGACGGCGTGCTCCAGGTCCTCGCCCTGGTCCAGCGTCGCGGCGCCGACCTGGGGCCGGCCGGCAGCGACCTCGGCCGGCTGGCCGCCGAGCAGGAGACCACGCTCCGGGCGCTGATCCGCGCCCAGGACTCCTTGAGCGACGACGAGGCGGCCGGCGCCAGCGGTCGGGTCGACCTCGCCGGGGCGCTGGTGGCGCTGGGATCGCGCCCGGGCGTCGAGGTCGTCACGCCGGGGACCCCCGTGCCGATGGCCGCACGCACCGCCTCGGAGCTCGTCGCCACGGTCGAGGCCTGCCTGGACAACGTGCGCCGCCACGTGGGCGAGCGTGCTCCGGCGTGGGTCGTGCTCGAGGACCTCGGCGACCGCGTCGAGCTCTGCGTGCGCGACGAGGGGCCGGGCATCGAGACCGGTCGTCTCGAGGAGGCGAAGCGGCAGGGCCGGCTGGGCGTGTGCGGCTCCATCCGTGGCCGGGTGGAGGAGCTCGGTGGGCGCGTCGAGCTCGACACCGGCCGCACGGCACCGAGTGGACCATCGTGCTCGACGGGGGACGACGCGGTGAGGGCGACGTGACGATCCACTCCGGCCACCCCTTCGCCGACCCGGAGCCAGACCCGGTACGCCGCCTGCGCGGACACCTGGCCGGCGCGGTCACGCTGCTCACGGCGGGCGCGGGACGCGAGCGGGCGGGCTTGACCGTCAGCTCGGTGATGGTCGCCGCGGGGGAGACCGCGCGCGTCCTGGCCCTGATCGACCCGGACTCCGACCTCGCCGACGCCCTCACCGCGAGCGGGACGGCGGTGCTGGCGCTGCTCGGCTGGGACGACCGGGGGCTGGGCGAGGCCTTCGCCGGCACCGCGCCCGCCCCGGGTGGGGTCTTCGCGCAGGCCGGCTTCGAGGACACGACCTGGGGCCCGCGACTGCTCGGGGACCGGACCTGGGCCGGGCTGCGGGTGGAGTCCTCGACCGAGACCGGGTGGTCGTCGCTGGTGACGCTCACGGTCGAGCACGTCGAGGTCGGGGCCGACGAGGCGACGGTGGTGCACCACCGCGGCCGGTTCCGCCGGCTCGCCCCGTGATCTAGGGTCGCGACTCGTGAGCCAGGACCCGAGCCCGACCGTGCGCGTCATGGTCGTCGACGACCACCCGATGTGGCGCGACGCCGTCGAGCGGGACCTCGCCGCGGCCGGCTTCGAGGTGGTCGGGGTGGCCTCGACCGGGACCGAGGCGGTGGCCCGGTTCCCGGCGGCTCGTCCTCACGTGGTCGTGCTCGACCTCCAGATCCCGCCCCCCTCGGGCGTCGAGGTGACCGCCGAGGTGCTGCGCCACGACCCGTCCGCGCGGGTGCTCATCCTCTCGGCCTCCGGCGAGCAGGACGACGTCCTGGAGGCCGTCAAGGCGGGCGCGACCGGCTACCTGGTGAAGTCGGCCTCGCGCACCGAGCTGATCGAGGCCGTACGCCGCGTGGCGCGCGGCGACACCGTCTTCACCCCCGGGCTGGCCGGGCTGGTCCTCGGCGAGTTCCGCCGGCTCGCCGAGCCGACCCGGGCCGCCGACCCCTCGCGCCCCGAGCTCACCGAGCGGGAGACCGAGGTGCTGCGGATGGTGGCCAAGGGGATGTCGTACAAGCAGATCGCCGACCGCCTCGTGCTCTCCCACCGCACGGTGCAGAACCACGTGCAGAACACCCTGCGCAAGCTGCAGATGCACAACCGGGTGGAGCTGACCCGGTGGGCGATCGCGCAGGGCCTCGACGAGGACGACCAGGATGGCGAGGATGGCGAGGACGCTGGCGGCGGGTCGTGAGCGCGCTGCTCCGGGTCGCGGACGACCTCTACGCCCTCGACGTGGGGGAGTTCACCGCGGCACGTGACGCCGAGGCCCGCCGGCTCAAGGGCGACGACGCGGGGCTCGCGCGTGCGGTGAAGGCGCTGCGCAGGCCGACGACCGCGGCCTGGGTCGTCAACCAGCTCGTCCGGGCCGAACCGCAGCAGGTCGAGCAGCTGCTCTCGGTCGGCGACGCGCTGCGGGAGGCGCAGCGCTCGATGTCGGCCGAGCAGCTGCGCGAGCTGACCCGGCAGCGTCGTCAGGTGACGGCGTCGGTGACCCAGCGCGCGCGATCGCTGGCTCGCGAGCGGGGGATGCGGACCACGGAGGCCGTCGCCGAGCAGGTCGAGGCGACCCTGACGGCCGCGCTGCTGGACGCCGAGTGTGGTCGGGCGCTGCGCAGCGGGTTGCTCGTCACCCCGTTGCGGTCGACCGGCGTCGGCGAGGCCGACGTGGCCGCCGCGGTGGCGGCCCCGGACGCCCTCGACTTCACGGCGACGCCGCGCGGGCCGGTCGACGCCGGGGCGGGTGCCGGCGCGGGGGAGCAGGCGGCCGGACCGCCGGCGCTGCGGGTGGTCCCGGACCCCGATGCCGCGGCGAAGGCCCGAGCGGCTGCGGCCGAGGAGCTGGAGGAGGCCGAGGAGGCCCGTGCCGGCGCCGAGAGCGAGCTGGCGTCCGCCCAGGGCGAGGTCGACGCGCTCGAGGCGAGGGCGCTGCAGCACCAGTCCGAGCTCGAGGAGCTGCGCCGACGGCTGGCCGCCCTCGAGTCCGACGCGGAACAGACCGACGAGGACCTCTCCGAGGCCGAGGACGTGCGTGACGCGGCCCGGGAGGCGCTCGAGGAGGCCGGTGCGGAGCGGGACCAGGCGCGGCGTCGACTCGAGTCGCTCGACGCGGGCGAGGACTGAGGATCACGCTCGGCGGGCCTCCGTGCCTGGCCTCGACGCCGCTGCGTCGTGTGCCTCGGCACCACCGACGGCCGGTTCCCCGGCGCACGACTCACGGTGCCTGCCGCCACCGGTCACCGGCCACCGGTCTCCACCGCCGGCCGACGGACGACGTCAGCGCGAGGTGGACCGCACGATGTCCAGCACGCGCTGGTCGATCCACGCCAGGTCGTCGGCGACGCGCATCTCGTAGTTCTCGGTGCCGACCCAGGTCGCGACGTCGGGGTGGCCCGCGGCCCGGGCGTGCTCCTCGAGCTCGGCGCGCAGCGCGTCGTCGACCACGACCTTCTCGTCCTCGGTGGAGGCCGTCAGGTACAGCGTGTTGAGCTCGAGCAGGCGGGCCAGCTCGGTGACCGGCGCGCGGTCGTCGTCGACGCGCAGGTCGACGTCGATGTCGTCGTTGCCGGCGTACCCGGCCCCGTCCCGGACCACCAGCAGCGCCGCCGACTGGCGACCGCGCTTGTCGCCACCCGCCTCGTCGCCCGCGGCCAGGGCCTCGAGCAGCCGCTGGCCGAGAGCGGCGTCCGGGTCGCCGGCGAGCCAGCTGGCCTCCATCGCCTCGACGACGCCCGAGCCCGCCAGGCAGTTGCCCTGCACGGCGTACCCCTCCCCGGTGCTGCCCCCGGCCCAGTCGATGCACGCGCGTCCGGTGTGCGAGGCGGCGTTGCCGTCGACGTCGACGATGCCGACCTGGCGGTCGTCGCGACCGGGGTCCTCCTCGAGCAGCCGCTCCAGGGCCACGCCGGCCGTGGCGCCCTCGTCGAGGTGCGCCAGCGCCTGGCCCTTGTAGGCCACGTTGGCGTCAGCCTGGGTGGCCAGTGCCCCGACCTGGGCGACCGCGGCGGGCACCACCGCTCCGACGGCGAGGAACTTCGAGGCGACCGCGACGCCCCAGGACTCACCATCGGCGGAGCGGGCGACGATCGAGAAGGTCATGGGCTCACCGTAGTCCGGGCGCGAGATGCGCACCGTGCCGGCCCGGCCTGTGACGGGCTAGGGTGATCGCGCCCGTTGTGAACGATCCAAGGCCGCCCCGAGGGGCAGCCCGCGAGGAGGTCCCATGCGCGTCGGAGTGCTCACCGGAGGCGGCGACTGCCCCGGCCTGAACGCGGTCATCCGAGCCGTCGTACGCCGCGGCGTCCGCGACCACGGCTTCGAGTTCGTCGGGTTCCGCGACGGCTGGCGTGGCCCGTTGGAGGGCGTCACGATGGAGCTCGGCATCGAGCAGTGCCGCGGCATCCTGCCCCGCGGCGGCACGATCCTCGGCTCCTCGCGGACCAACCCGTTCAAGGTCGAGGGCGGTGTCGAGCAGATCAAGGACAACCTCGCCGCGTCCGGCGTCGACGCGCTCGTGGCCATCGGCGGCGAGGACACCCTCGGTGTCGCGACCAAGCTCGCCGACCTCGGCGTCGACGTCGTGGGGGTGCCCAAGACCATCGACAACGACCTGTCGGGCACCGACTTCACCTTCGGCTTCGACACGGCCGTCAACATCGCCACCGAGGCCATCGACCGCCTCCACACCACCGCCGAGAGCCACCACCGGGTGCTCGTGGTCGAGGTGATGGGTCGTCACGCCGGCTGGATCGCCCTGCACGCGGGCATCGCCGGCGGTGCCAGCGCGGTGCTGATCCCCGAGCAGCCCTTCGACATCGAGGCCGTCTGCGCCCACGTCACCACCCGCTTCGAGAGCGAGTACGCCCCGATCATCGTCGTGTCCGAAGGCGCCATGCCCGCCGAGGGCGGCGACATGACCCTCGTCTCGGGGGAGAAGGACGCCTTCGGCCACGTCCGCCTCGGTGGGATCGGCGACCGGCTCGCCTCGGAGATCGAGCAGCGCACCGGCAAGGAGGCCCGTGCCGTCGTCCTCGGCCACGTCCAGCGGGGCGGCACGCCGACGGCGTTCGACCGGTGGCTCGCGACCCGCTTCGGCCTGCAGGCCGCCGACGCGGTCGCCGAGGGCGACTTCGGCACGATGATGGCGCTCAAGGGCACCGACATCGTGCGCCTGCCGCTGATCGAGGGCACCGGCGAGCTGAAGCTGGTCAGTCCCACCGAGTACGCCGAGGCCGAGGTCTTCTTCGGTTGAGCGTGACCGTCCCCCCTGGCCGCATCCGGCTCTGAGGTCAGGCGGACCGTGGACACCTCGCCACGATCCGCACGACGGTGGCGGCGGCTCCTGGATCGACACGACCCGGCCGGGGGGCCGCGGCCGAGCGCCGGCTCAACCGGCGAGGTGGCCCCACCGGGTTGCCAGCTCCGACCAGGCACCGGTCTCGGCGACCCGGCCGTCGACGAGGACGACGACCCGGTCGGCGCGGGCCAGGGCGGCCCACTTCGACGTCGACCCCAGCACCGCGGTGCCCCGGGCACGCAGCGCCTCCCACAGCTCGACCTCGGTGGTGGCGTCGAGCGCGCTGGACACGTCGTCGGCCAGGAGCAGCTCGCTGTGCGTGGCGAGTGCGCGGGCGAGGGCCAGGCGCTGGACCTGGCCACCCGAGAGCCGGACACCGCGGTGGCCGACGACGGCGTCGGGTCCGCCGGCCTCGTCGAGGTCGCGGCCGAGGCGGGCGTCGTCGACGGCCGGGTGCAGTCCCCGGTCGTGGTCGAGCGCGACGTTGTCGTGGAAGCTGCCCGAGAGCACGCGCGGCACCTGGGCGACGTAGGACACCGCACGCGGTCGCAGGAACGACTGGGGGTCGCGGACGGCCTCGCCGTTCCACGTCAGGTCCCCGGTGTGCTCGACCAGGCCGGCGAGGGCGGCCAGGAGGCTCGACTTGCCCGATCCGACCTGACCCAGCAGCAGCACGAGCTCGCCCGGCCCGACACGCAGGTCGACGCCGCTGACGCCGACCGTGCCGTCGTCGTGGATGGCGGCGACGTCGTGCAGCACGAGGTCGCGCAGGGCCGGAGGAGCGGTGGCCGGCTCGGGGAGACGGGCGGTCCCACCGACCAGGTCCAGGCCGTCGGGCAGCGCCATCAGGTCGCCACCGCCGGCGAGCCGGCTGGTGGCCCGACCCCAGGCGCGGACGCCGGGCGCCTCGGTGATCACCGCGCCGGCGACCCGGCCGAACCAGTCGAAGCCGCTGACCGCGCCGGCCACGAGCAGCGCCGTGGCCAGTCCCCAACCGTCGAGCAGCAGCACGGCCCAGGCGGCGACGACGCCGCACTGGACCATCACGACCGGGACGCCGGCCAGGACGGCGGCGATCCGGTGCTCCTTGACCGCCGCCTCCACCCGGCCGGAGTCGACGCGCAGCAGGTGGGCGTGGACCGACGGTGTGGCTGCGGCGAGCTTGACGGTGCGAGCGGACTCCAGGGCCGAGACGAGCGAGCGCCCGAAGTGCGCGCGCGTGGTGGAGGCGGCGGCGGCGGAACGTCCGGCGGCCGGCGAGCCCAGCGCCGAGGCGACCGCGGAGATCGCCATCACCGCCAGCAGCACCCCGCCGGCGAGCAGGCTGCCGCTGAGCACCACGGTGAGCACGACGACGACCAGGCCGTTGACCAGGTCGACCCAGCGGTCGGCGTAGCGCGCCAGCCGGTCGGCGTCCATCGCCCGGGCCACGGCCTCGCCCGGCGGGGTGCGGGTGAGCCGCTGCTGGCTGGTCTGGCCGACCAGCACGGTGGCGCGCACGCGCAGCATCACCGCCACCCACCACCGTGGGTAGCGGCGGATCGCGCTGGCCAGCAGCAACGGGCTGGCCAGCAGCGAGGCGACCACCGCGACACCCAGCAGCGCCGTGGACGAGCCGGTGAGGGTGTCGTCCTGGAGCCCCTGCACCAGACGGCCCCAGGCCAGTCCCGTGAGCACGCCGAACGCGCCGCCGAGGATGGCGAGCAGGAAGAGCAGCACGCTGACCAGCCCCCACCAGGGGTGGATGGCCAGCACGTGCAGCACCGTGCGCGCCAGGCTCGGCCCGTCACCCGGGTCCGGCAGGTCGGGGACCGCTCCCAGGCGGCGTACGCCACCCACTGCGGTGCTGCCCTCGGTGACGTCCTGACCTGCCTCGCCCACGGACTCGTGACGAGCCGGCACCGCCGAGGCCTCGAGCAGCCGGCGCAGGGGGCCCTCCTGACCGGCCAGCTCGGCTCGCGGACCCTGCTGCACGACCCGGCCCGCCTCGAGGACGACGACGTCGTCCGCGCGCTCGATCGTCGAGAGGCGGTGGGCCACGAGCACGCCGGTGCGACCGTGCAGCAGTCGTTCGGCCGCGCTCACGACCTGGGCCTCCGTGCGCGGGTCCATCCGGGCGGTGGCCTCGTCGAGGACCACGACGCGGACGTCGCGCACGAGGAGGCGCGCGAAGGCGACGAGCTGCTCCTCGCCGGCCGAGAGCGTGGTCCCGCCCGGACCGAGGGGGGTCTCGAGGCCCCGTGGCAGTCCCGCGACCCAGGCGGTGAGCCCGAGCTCGTCCAGCGCGGCCTCGACCCGGTCGCGGGAGACGTCGCCGAACAGGGCGATGTTCTCGGCGAGCGTGCCGGCCAGGATCTCGGTGCGCTGGCTGACCACGCCGACCGCCCTGCGCAGCTGCTGGAGGTCGACCCGGGCGATGTCCACGCCCCCGAGCAGCACCGTGCCCGGGGGCGGGTCGATGGCGCGCGAGAGCAGTGAGACGAGGGTCGACTTGCCCGACCCGGTGCGTCCGACCAGCGCGCAGGTTCGACCCGCGGCGAGGTGGAGGTCGATGCCGGCGAGGGCGAAGTCGCCCTCGGGGTAGGCGAAGCGCAACGAGCGCAGGTCGAGGTCGAGCGGCCCCGGGGGGAGCGGCTCGCCGCCGACGGGCTCCTCGGGCGCCTCCAGGAGCTGGCGCAGCCGCACCACCGCGCCCAGGCCGGCCTGCAGGTCGGGCAGGTGCCGGGCGAGCTGGTCGATCTGGCCCACGAAGGTCGAGGTGACCAGGAACAGCGTGACGAGCTGGGCCACCGAGAGGCGCCCGGACGTGCTCAGGGCGACCCCGCTCACCGCGATGCCGGCCAGCAGGGCGTGCAGCAGCAGCCCGGTGCGTCGCGTCATGGTCGTCTCGAGGGCCAGCACCTCGTCGAAGCGCGCGTGCACCCGGGCCGCGAGCTCGGCGGTGCGACGCAGGAGGAACGGCTGACCGAGGCTGGTGCGGAGGTCGTCGCGACCGGCGACGCCCTCCTCCATGACCGCCGCGTGGTCGGTCCACGCGATCTCCTCGATCACCTTGCGCCGGGCGACCTCGCCGAGCAGCGGGCGGACCAGGGCGAAGGCGCCCGCCGCGACCACGGGGAAGATCAGCCACGCGGGCCACCAGGTCAGACCGGCGATCACGTAGACCGGGCCGGTGACCAGCGCGGTGCGCAAGGCGTCCCACGCGCTCTGGCGCAGCAGCGAGCCGACCTCGTGGGTGTCGTCGTCGATCCGGTCGAGGATCTCGCCGACGGCCTGCTCGGAGAGCACCTGCAACGGCTGGTGGAGCGAGGCGGTGACGAGGTCGGCGCGCAGCCGGCCCTCGGCCCGGTCGACGACGGCGGACCACACCGTGCGCCCGACGGTGTCCAGCAGCGCACCCCCGGCCAGGCACAACGCCAGCAGCGCGACCAGCAGCGACGTCGGGTCCTCGGCGATCGAGCCCGCCACGACGGTGCCGAGGGCCTGCCCGAGCGCTCCGAGAGCCGCCACGGTGATCGCGAGGGTGCTCGCGGGTCCACGCAGGCGCGCCCAGCCGAGCTCACGGGACGTCGGCCGCGCTGCGGGGTCGCCGGAGGCGCCGGTGGTGGCCGGACCGGTGGGGGGTGCGCCCGCAGGCGGGTGAGTCGTGGTCATCGCGGATCCTCACGCTACTGGGCGCCACCGACGTCCCTCACCTGGTTTTCAGGTTTTCGCAGCCGCTGCTCCGGGCCCGTACCCTTGGCCGGTGAGCACCGTCCCCGACCTCGCGAGCCTGCACGCGCTCGGCGCGTCCCAGCAGCCGACGTACCCCGACGCGGCCGCGGTCGACTCCTCGGTGATGCGTCTGCGCCGGATGCCGCCGCTGGTCTTCGCGGGGGAGTGCGACGACCTGACCGCCAAGATGGCCGCCGTCTCCCGGGGCGAGGCCTTCCTGCTCCAGGGCGGCGACTGCGCCGAGACCTTCGAGGGCGTGACGGCCGACAACGTGCGCAACAAGCTGCGCGTGCTGCTGCAGATGTCGGTCGTGCTGACCTACGCCGGCTCCGTGCCGGTGGTGAAGCTCGGTCGGCTGGCCGGGCAGTACGCCAAGCCGCGCTCCTCCGACCTCGAGACCCGCCTGGTCGACGGCGAGGAGGTCACCCTGCCGGCCTACCGGGGCGACATCGTCAACGGCTTCGACTTCACGCCGGCCTCGCGGGTGCCCGACCCTGCCCGCCTGCTCGACGCCTACAACGCCTCGGCCGCCACGCTCAACCTGGTGCGCGCCTTCACCACCGGCGGTTACGCCGACCTTCGCGAGGTCCACACCTGGAACACCGACTTCGTCAAGACGTCCTCGGCCGGGCAGCGCTACGAGCTGGTCGCCCGCGACATCGATCGCGCGCTGTCGTTCATGCGCGCGATCGGCGCCGACGCCGAGGAGCTGCGCCGCGTCGACTTCTTCTCCAGCCACGAGGCGCTGCTGCTGGAGTACGAGCACGCGATGACGCGGATCGACTCGCGCACCGACGCGCCGTACAACGTCTCGGGGCACTTCGTGTGGATCGGCGAGCGCACCCGCCAGCTCGACGGCGCCCACGTGGAGTACTTCCGCCACCTGCGCAACCCGATCGGCTGCAAGCTCGGCCCGAGCGCCACGGCCGACGATGCGCTGCAGCTGGCGGCGAGGCTCAACCCGGACAACACCGCGGGCCGCCTGACCTTCATCACCCGCTTCGGCGCGAGCAGGATCCGCGACGGACTGCCGTCGCTGGTCGAGAAGGTCACGGCCGAGGGCGTCAACGTGGCCTGGGTCTGCGACCCGATGCACGGCAACACCTTCGAGTCGAGCACCGGCTACAAGACGCGCCGCTTCGACGACGTGGTCGACGAGGTCCAGGGCTTCTTCGACGTCCACCGCTCGCTGGGCACCTGGCCCGGCGGGATCCTGGTGGAGATGACCGGCGACGACGTCACCGAGTGCATCGGAGGCGGCGAGGAGATCGACGAGGCCGGCCTCGCGCACCGCTACGAGTCGGTCGTCGACCCCCGTCTGAACCGGGTGCAGTCCCTCGAGCTGGCGTTCCTGGTCGCGGAGATGCTGCGCCAGGCCTGAGGTCCGCGCCCGCCGGGCCGGGTGATAGGCAGGTCGGGTGAACGACGTACCCGACCCGCCCGCCGGACCCTTCGCCGATCTCGACGCCTACGTCGCGCTGCCGCGCGTCTCGGGGCTGTCCCTGAGCCCCGACGGCACGCGCCTGGTCACCACGCTGTCGACCCTCGAGGCGAAGTCCACCCGCTACGTCGGGGCGCTGTGGGAGGTCGATCCCGCCGGTGGGCGTCCGGCGCGGCGGCTGACCCGCAGCACCCAGGGCGAGTCGGGTGCGGCCTGGCTGCCGGACGGCTCCCTGCTGTTCTGCTCCACGCGCCCCGACCCGGGGGCCGAGGCGGGCGAGGGTGACGAGGTGCCGATGCTCTGGAGGCTGCCCGCCGACGGGGGAGAGGCTGCCGTCGTGGCCACCCGGCCGGGCGGTGTCGGCGGCGTCCGGGTCGCGCGCGACGCGGGCACGGTGCTGCTCGCCTCGGACACGTTCCCCTCCAGCACCGACGAGGAGTCCGAGGCGGCCGTCCGCAAGCAGCGCAAGGAGCACAAGGTCTCGGCGATCCTGCACGAGCGCTCGCCGGTGCGCTTCTGGGACCACGACCTCGGCCCGGCTGTGCCACGGCTGTTCACCGGCGCGCTGGGAGCGGGCTCCGGGCCCGGGGACGAGGCGGTCGTGCTGCACGACCTCACGCCCGCGCCGGGGGCGGCGCTGGCCTCGGCGACCTTCGACGTGACACCCGACGGCGCCAGCGTCGTGACCGGGTGGAACGTCACCGAGCGCGGTGGGCTGCGTGAGTGCATCGCGGTGCTCGACGTCGCGACGGGCGAGCGGCGGATGCTGCTCGACGAGCCCGGCTACGAGTACGCCGCGCCGAGGATCAGCCCCGACGGCACGCGGGTGGCGTGCCTGCGGGAGACCCGCCCGACCCCCCACGAGCCGCCCGACGTCGACCTGGTCGTCGTCGCGCTCACCGGCGGGGAGGCCGCGGTGGTGACCGAGGGGTGGGACCGTTGGCCGGCGGGGCAGCACCAGTGGCTGCCCGACGGCTCCGGCCTCGTGGTGGTCGCCGACGAGGACGGACGGGCCCCCGTGTTCCGGATCGGCCTCGATGCCGAGGTCACCCGCCTCACCGGTGACGACTTCGCCTACGCCGAGGTCCAGGTCGCACCCGACGGCCGGACGGCGTACGCCCTGCGCTCCTCCTACGCCGAGCCGCACCGCGTGGTCCGGCTCTCGCTGGCGGCCACCGACCAGGGCTCGGTGCCGCTGCAGGGCCCCGTCGAGACCCCTGCCCTGCCGGGGCGGCTGGAGGAGGTCGAGACGACCGGCGAGGACGGTTCCCGCGTGCGGTCCTGGCTCGCCCTGCCCGACGGCGCCGGGCCGGAAGCCCCCGCGCCGCTGCTGCTGTGGATCCACGGCGGGCCGCTCGGCTCGTGGAACTCGTGGTCCTGGCGGTGGAACCCGTGGGTCGCCGTCGCGCAGGGCTACGCCGTGCTGCTGCCGGATCCCGCGCTGTCGACCGGTTACGGCCGGGACTTCATCGCGCGGGGCTGGGGGGCGTGGGGGGCGGCGCCCTACACCGACCTGATGGCGGCCACCGACGCGGCGCTGACCCGCGAGGACCTGGACGCGGCCCGCATCGCGGCGATGGGCGGCTCGTTCGGGGGCTACATGGCCAACTGGGTCGCCGGGCACACCGACCGGTTCCGAGCGATCGTCACCCACGCCAGCCTCTGGGCGCTCGAGGGGTTCGGGCCCACCACCGACGCCCCGTGGTACTGGCGCCTGGAGATGACGCCGGAGATGACCGAGGCGAGCTCGCCGCACCGCTTCGTCGACGACATCGTGACGCCGATGCTCCTCATCCACGGCGACAAGGACTACCGGGTGCCGATCGGCGAGGGCCTGCGGCTGTGGTCCGAGCTGGCCGCGCGGGCCGAGGCCGAGGACGGCGAGATGGAGCACAAGTTCCTCTACTTCCCCGACGAGAACCACTGGATCCTCACGCCCCAGCACGCGAAGGTCTGGTACGCCACCGTGCTCGCCTTCTGCGACCACCACGTGCGCGACCAGGCGTGGACGACGCCGGAGCTGCTGTCGTGAGCGCGGGGGAGGGTCGTCCCGTCGACCTGCGCTCGGACACCGTCACCCGACCGACCCGGGCGATGCGCGAGGCGATGGTCGAGGCCGAGGTGGGCGACGACGTCTACGCCGAGGACCCCACGGTGGCCGCGCTCGAGGAGCGGGTCGCCGACGACTTCGGGCACGAGGCGGCACTGTTCGTGCCGACCGGCTCGATGGGCAACGTGCTCGCCGTGCGGGCCCTGGTCGGGGTGGGCGAGGAGGTGCTGTGCGAGTCCAGCGCCCACATCGCGCGTGCCGAGCTCGGCGCCCACGCGGCGTACACCGGACTGACGATGCGCACCTGGACCGAGCCCCGTGGCCGCGTCGACCTGGACGCCGTGCGGCACCTGTACGCACCGGACCTCGGCCCGTTCTTCGTGCGCACCGCGGCCGTCTCGGTCGAGAACACCCACAACTTCGCCGGCGGGACCGTCTCGCCGGTCCAGGACCTGCGCGACCTGCGGGAGTGGGCGACGGGGGTCGGCGCCGCCGTGCACCTGGACGGCGCGCGGCTGTGGAACGCCCACGTCGCGACCGGCACGCCGCTGCGGGAGTACGGCGCGATCTTCGACACCGCCAGCGTGTGCCTGTCCAAGGGTCTCGGCGCCCCGATCGGATCGGTGCTCGTGGGCAGCCGGGCGGTGGTCGACGAGGCGCGGGTGTGGCGCAAGCGGATGGGCGGCGGCATGCGGCAGGTCGGCATCCTCGCCGCCGCCGGCCTGCACGCGCTGGACCACCACGTGGAGCGACTGGCCGAGGACCACGAGCACGCCCGGCTGCTGGCCGCGGCGGTCGGGGTCGAGACGGAGGCGGTGGAGACCAACATCGTGGTGCTCGACCACCCCGACGCCCCGGCGTACGTCGCCGCCGCCCGCGAGCAGGGCGTCCTCGTCTCCGCGGTCGGTCCGCGCACCGTCCGCATGGTGACCCACCTCGACGTCGACCGGGCGGGGATCGACCGGGCGGTGGAGGTGCTGGGACGGCTTGCCGAGGCCGGTTGAGCCGACCGGTCTGGCGCTCGGTGACGACGCTCCTATGTGCGGTCAAGGGCTGGGGTGGGGTTTTGTAGCAGGCGATAGAGGTCTCTGGTGATGTACCGCTTGAGGCATCGTCGGATCTCGCGGGTGGTCTTGCCTTGGGTGGTGCGTCGCTCGATGTAGGCCTGGGTCTCAGGGTGGCAGCGTTGTCGGGTGATGACGATGGTGTGGATGGCGTGGTTGAGCCGTCGGTCGCCGTAGCGGTTGAGGCGGTAGCGGTTGGTGACCTGGCCGCTGTTGGCGGGGATCGGGGCGGTTCCGGCGAGCATGGCGAATGCTGCTTCGGAGTGGATCCGGTCGGGGTGGGACCACGCGCACAGCACGGTCGCGGCCACGATCGGGCCGACGCCGACCTCGGCGAGCAAGTCGGGGCGCCAGCTGCGGACCAGGTCGCGGATCTGCTTCTCGTAGGCCTTGGCCTCCTCGATCAGGCTCAGGGCCCGGCGAGCGACGGTGGCCATGATCGTGGCGGTCTGACGGGCCTGGTTGTCCCAGCTGGGATGGCCACGCAGCCGGGTTGCTGCGGTGAGGAGGTCCACCCCGCGTCGCCCACGTAGCCGCTCGCGGATCTGCTCGGGGGCGGTGAGGGTCCAGGAGAACATCTGGCGCTGGGCGTCGGTGGCGCCCTGGACTGCACCGGAGCGGGCCGAGAGCAGCTGCGCGAGTAGCTGGCGGTGTCCGGACCCGGTGCGCGGTGTGCCGAGCCGTGGTCGGGCCAGGGCTTCACGAGCCGCGCGTTGCGCGTCGAGGGGGTCAGACTTCTTGCCGTGGCGACGCGGGGGTCGTTGGGGACGATCGAGCTCGAAGACGACTTCGCCGCGTTGCTCCAGTACGCGGGCGAGCCCGGCTCCGTGGCCGCCGGTGCCCTCGATTGCCCAGGCCCGCATCGAGACGATGAGCTCACGAGTCGAGTCCTCGGCTGCGCGGTCACCTCGTCCCGGGTCGTCCGGGTCGGTCAGGTTGCCCGGGTCGGTCAGGTTGCCCGGGTCGGTCAGGGCGGCGCCGGTGGCATCGGCGAACTCGACGAGCTCGCGGTAGCCGGCCGCGGTGGTAGGCACGGTGATCTGGTCGAGCACAGCACCGTTGTCGACACGGATCGCGCACGCGCTGTGGGTCTCGACGTGGGTGTCGACCCCGATCACGACATCGACAACGTCGGCCAGCGTGGTCAAACTGGTCATTGCGTTTCTACTCCTTTGCCTGGAAGGGAACGTGAGGTTCGGTCCAGGCGGAGTGACGACGAGACTGTGATGGGACACGGACGACGCTGACACGTCGCTCGGTCAAGCTCCTGATCAGGTCAGTTGCTCTGCTTGGGCCGGGCCAGCAGCCCCAGGCGGACGAGTCGTGTGCAAGGCACCAGGCCAGTCATGCGGTGAGTCACACCTGAGGGCTGCTGTCCACAGCCCACCACCATCGGGGGCTGCTGCACCACACTCACAGTCATGCGACCCGTTCAGTCGTGGACTGCCGACCGTGATGACGTCCCGGGAAGACGATCCCGATCCGGGATGCGTGCCGCGAGGCACTGGCCGACCGGGACGGGCAGCACCATGGCGGGGGGCCCGGACCAGCCGTTCGCCGCCGGCGTCGTCGGGTCCGGCGGGTCGTGTACCTGACGACGACCGCGGGACCGTCCTGCGGCCACGACCCGAGCGAGCTCCGGTGGTGGGTCTCAGACGATGCGCAACCGGATCGTGCTGCCGGCGGGGACCATCTCGCCGCGGCCCGGGTCGGTGCCGATCACGAAGCCGAGGCCGACGTACTCGTCGTCCTGGTCGACCTCGACGGTGAAGCCTGCCTCCTCCAGGGCCTGGGTCGCGGCGTCGACGCCGTAGGCCAGGACGCTGGGGACCTCGACGAGCTCGGGCCCCTGGGACACGACGAAGGAGACGGTGTCGCCTCGGAACAGCGTGCCCTCGGCAGGGTCCTGGGAGATGACGTCGCCCTCCGGCACGGTGTCGTCGTACTCCTGCGAGGCCGTGACCGGGCTGAGCCCGCGCGTGGTGAGCCTGTCGACCGCCGTGTCGTAGTCCTTGCCCACCCAGCGGCCGACCTTGATCGGGCGGCGCCCCTGGCTGACCACCAGCTCGACCGGCGAGCCCGGGCGCAGGGTCGTGCCGGGCCCCGGCCGGCTGCGGATCACGGTGCCCTCGGGCACGGTCTCGGAGTAGCGCTCGACGGCCTCGTCCTGGGTCAGCCTCAGCGCCAGCAGCGCGTCCTGGGCCTCGTCGACGCTCCGCCCGGCCAGGCGGGGCACGTCGTAGCGCTCCTGGCCGAGCGAGACGACGGCGCTCACCGTCCCGCCGGGCAGCACCCGGGAGCCGGCCGTGGGGTCGGTGCGCACGACCCGACCGGCCGGGACGGTCTCGGACCACTCCTTCTCGGCCACGTCGAGCTCGAGGCCCTGCGAGGTGAGCCGGGCGTCGGCGCGCTGCGCGGACAGGCCGATCACGCCGGGGGTCGCGGTGTAGCGCGCCCAGCCGAGCCAGTACGCGCCGCCGGCGGCCACCAGGGCCACGACCAGCCCCAGGGCGAGCACCACGGGGCCGCGGCGACGTCGGGTGGAGGGTCCTGGCCGCCTCGACGGGGGCGCCGTCCGCCCCGGACGGGGCTCGGCCCAGGCCGTGGTCTGCTCCCGCGCCACCGGCGGGTCGACGGGCACGCCCTCGAGCAGGCGGTCGACCTCGGCGGGCGCGACGATCTCGGGTGCCGTCCCGGCCCGGGGTGCGGGTGCGGTGCGGGCGAAGGTGCTCGGCAGGCTCGACACGGGCGTGAGGTCCTCGGTCAGCTCGACGTCGTCACGCACGCCCTCGGCGAGCGCCTGGGAGACGCGGTGGAGCTGGTGCAGCAGCACCGACGCGTCGGCGGGGCGCTGGGCGACGTCGCGGGCCGTGGCCCGCGCGACCAGCGCGTCGACGTACGCCGGCAGCCCGGGCACGAGCAGCGAGGGCGGAGGGACGTCGGCGTGGACGTGCTTGTAGGCGACCTGGATCGGGGTCTCGCCCGCGTGCGGCTTGGTCGCGGTGAGCAGCTCGTAGAGCATCACCCCGGCGGCGTAGACGTCGGCGCGGGCGTCGGCGCGTCCCTCGAGGACCAGCTCGGGCGCCAGGTAGGACACCGTGCCGATCAGCACGCCCTGGGTCGCGGTGTGCTGGGTCTCGCTGCTGACCGCACGGGCCAGGCCGAAGTCGGCGACCTTCACCCGGCCGTCGGTCGAGATCAGCACGTTCTCGGGCTTCACGTCACGGTGGACCAGGCCCGCCCGGTGCGCCGAGGCGAGCGCGGAGAGCACCGGCTCGAGCAGGGCCAGGGCACGCGCGGCCGGCAGCGGGCCCTCACGGGCGATGGTGTCGCGCAGGGTGTGCCCCGGCACCAGCTCCATCGCGAGGTAGACGACGCCGTCGTCCTCGCCCTGGTCGAAGACGGCCACGACGTTGGGGTGCGAGAGGCGCGCGGCCGCCCGCGCCTCGCGCACGAAGCGCTGGGCGAACTCGTCGGGCTCGCCGGCGGGTCCGCCCATCGAGGCGTGCATGACCTTGACCGCCACCGTGCGGTCCAGCCGGATGTCGGTCGCCTCGTAGACCGAGGCCATGCCGCCGCGCGCCACCTGCCGGCGGACCCGGTAGCGCCGGTCGAGCAGGAGTCCCACCAGGGGGTCGCTCGACCCGGCGCCGGGGCCCACGGGGTCCCGGCCGGGAGGCCGCGGTCCACCAGAGGTCGGGCGCTGCTGCGTACGTCCCGACGGGTCGGTGTGCACGGGCGAGCCTCCTGCATCCGGACGGGGAAGGATCCGGGACCCACATCGTACGGGCGAGCCGCGGGCCTCACCCGAACCGTGGCCGCCCACGGCGTGGCGGGATGAGACCATGAGCGCCATGGACGACTCCCTCCCGACGCCGACCGGCCGGCTCGCCGACGAGGACCTCGACGCGCTCGTGCCCCGCTGGCTCGACTGGTCCCAGGCGGCCACGGCGCTCGGTGTGACCGTGGCCAAGGTCCGCACGATGATCCGCGACCACGAGCTCGCCGCCGCGGTGCCCCGCCCGCGGGCGGGCCAGCAGGTGCCTGCGGACTTCATCGCCGACGACGGTCTGCCTGTGAAGGGGCTCTCCGGCCTGCTCACCGTCCTGCACGACGGCGGGTACGACGACCGCGAGGCGATCGCCTGGATGTTCCTCGACGCCGAGCTGCCGGGTCGTCCGATCGACGCCCTGCGGGAGAACCGCGGCGCCGAGGTCAAGCGTCGCGCCCAGGCGATGGCGTTCTGAGGATCCTGCCGTGGTGATGCCCGCGCCGCCGCGCGAACCCGGGTGGCGACCCAACTCCTCGGGCCTGCTCTCGATGGTGCTCGTGCTCGGCGTCGTGGTGGGCATCTGGTTCCTCAGCGGTGGCGACCCCGGGACTCCCACGTCGGGTGGCACCGGCGTGGTGATCACCGACCCGACTCCCTCGGGCTCCCCGGCCGCGTCGTCCGGCTCCTCGGACGGCCCGGAACCCGGCAGCGTCGACCCGCAGACCGGCCTGACCTGGGTCTCGCTCGGCTCCTTGCCCCCGGAGGCGGCCGACACCGTCGACCTGATCGGGTCCGACGGACCGTTCCCCTACGACCAGGACGGCGCGACCTTCCAGAACCGGGAGGGCGATCCTGCCCGACCGGCCCGCCGGGGCGTACGCCGAGTACACCGTGGTCACCCCCGGCTCACCGGACCGGGGCGCGCGCCGCATCGTGGCCGGCGCGCCGGGGGAGCTGTTCTGGACCGCGGACCACTACGACTCCTTCGAGCGGATCATCGAGTGAGCGGACTGGCCGCGCTCGTCGCCGGGCGGGTGCCGTCCGGTGCCTACCGGTGGCACTCGGCCCTCGAGGTCGACCAGGTCCGGCACGTCGTCGGGTCGGCCGGGTGGCGCCTCGGGGTGCTGGAGGGCTGGCGCCTGGAGTCCCGCGCCGACCTCTTCGACGCGCTCGGGGCCGCCCTCGGCCTGACGGCGATGCACGGTCGCAACCTCGACGCCCTCGAGGAGTGCGTGCGCGACCTCGACGACACGCCGGTCGTGCTGCTGTGGGAGGCCTGGGGCATCACGGCACGGACCCAGCCGCGCCTGGTCGAGGGCGTCCTCGACGTGCTCGACGGCGCACCCACGCGCACGTGGGTGCTGCTGCGCGGGGAGCCGCCCGAGGCGGCCCGCCCGCTGAGGGACCTCGACGACGTGCCGGACCCCGACGGGGTCTAGCGCGCGCGCCTCGTCGTGGCGACGACGAGCTGGTCCAGGACCTCCGTGGCCACCGGGTCCAGCCCGGCGCGCCCCAGGGCCGCGTGCGCGCGGGTGGAGAGCTCGACGATCACCGCCTCGACCTGGTCCGCGGCACCGCACCCCGCGATGATCTCGCGCAGCGCGGTGACCTCGGAGACCGTGAGCGGTCGCCCCAACGCCCGGTCGAGGCGCTGCGCGTCGTCGTGGGCGGCCGCGTCGAGGGCCAGGGCGACCAGGACGGTCCGCTTGCCCTCGACGAGGTCGTCGCCGGCCGGCTTCCCGGTGACCGCCGGGTCGCCGAAGACGCCGAGCAGGTCGTCGCGCAGCTGGAAGGCCTCGCCCAGCGGCAGGCCGAACGCGCTCAGGTCCGCCATGATGGCGGCGTCGCGCGCCCGCGAGGGCCGCGCCGACGTGCAGCGGACGCTCCACGGAGTACTTCGCTGACTTGTAGCGCAGCACCGTCATGGCGGCGTCGACGTCGGCGGCACCGCGGGCCTGCACCGAGACGTCGAGGAACTGCCCGGCGACCACCTCGGAGCGGCACAGGTCGAAGACCTCCATCGCCGTCGCGACCCGGTCGGGCTCGAGTCCGCACCGGCGCAGCAGCTCGTCGGCCCAGGTGAGCACCAGGTCACCGAGCAGGATGGCGGCCGCGGCGCCGTACTGCTCGGCGTCCCCGCCCCAGCCGTCCTCGCGGTGGCGGGCCTCGAAGACCCGGTGCGTCGACGGCGCGCCGCGCCGGGTGTCGGAGGCGTCGAGCACGTCGTCGTGCATCAGCGCGCTGGCGTGCAGCAGCTCCAGCGCCGCGCACGCGCGCAGCAGGGACTGCTCCTGCTCCTCGCTCGGGTGAGGCTCGACCGCGCGGTAGCCCCAGTAGCAGAACGCCGAGCGCAGGCGCTTGCCCCCGCGCACGAACTGCTGGGCCTGCGTCACCAGCCTCACGGCGTCCTCGCCCAGCGGAGCCAGGCGCTCGGCGAAGGTGTCGACCGCCTCGTCGAGCGCCCGCTGGATCGCCTCGCGGAAGGCCTGGTCGTCCCAGCGGGTCTCGGTCCGGGAGGTCACGGTCCGAGGCTAGGCCAGCGACGTCGCACCCCACCCGTCGGGATGCCGCCGCGGCCGGTGTGACGGCCGTCTCCGAGGGTCCTGGCGATTCGGTCTGCCGTTCGGGACCGCCTTACGCTCACCGCCATGTCGACCGAGCGCGGACGGACCATGGCCGAGCGGATCGCCGAGGGCGACCACTCGTACTCCTTCGAGTTCTTCCCGCCCAAGGACGCCGCCGGCGAGGAGCAGCTGTGGCGCGCGATCAGCGAGCTCGAGCCGTACCAGCCGACCTTCGTCTCCGTCACGTACGGCGCCGGGGGCTCGAGTCGCGACTCGACGGTGCGGCTCACGAGCCGGATCGCCGCCGAGACCTCGATGGTGCCGATCGCGCACCTGACCTGCGTCGGTCACACCAGGACCGAGCTGGAGCAGATCCTGGACACCTACGCCGCGTCCGGCGTGCACCACGTGCTCGCCCTGCGCGGTGACCCCGCCGACGGGCCCCGGGCGCCGTGGACGCGCACGCCCGGTGGCCTCGACAACGCCACCGAGCTGGTCGCGCTCGCCCGCTCGCGCGGTGACTTCCGGATCGGGGTGGCGGCGTTCCCGGAGAAGCACCCGTCCTCGGCCTCGCTCGACCACGACGCCGACGTCCTCGTCGCCAAGCAGCGAGCCGGGGCGGAGTGGGCGGTGACCCAGATGTTCTTCCGGGCCTCCGACTACGTCGGCCTCGTCGACCGGCTGCGCGAGCGGGGGAGCGACCTGCCGGTCCTGCCCGGCATCATGCCGATCCTCAACCTCGCCGCGATCGAGCGCCAGGGCGAGCTGATCGGCACCGTGGTGCCCGAGGAGGTCGTCGCACGGATCAAGGCCCACGACGGTGACCCGCAGGCGATGCGGGCCGAGGGCATCGCGATGGCCGCCGAGCTGTGCCGCGAGCTGCTCGAGGCCGGTGCGCCGGGTCTGCACTTCTACACCTTGAACCGGTCGAAGGCGACCCGGGAGATCTTCTCCGCCCTCGACGTCCGCGTCTGAGGCGCTCGAGCCGACCTCCGTCCGGTCCGCGGGTGCGAGCGGACCCTCAGTCGGCCACGTCGTCCTCGGCCTGCAGGTCGGCCACACCGAGGTCGTCGTTGATCGCCCGCGCGGCGAGCGCGGCCGAGAGCCCGACGTAGGGCAGACCCGCGCCCGGGGTGGCGTGGGCGCCGACGGCGTACACGCCGGGCACGGGAGTACGTGGGCCGAGCCGACGGCGCACCGTCCCCCGCCCGGCCCACAGGACGCCGTGGGGGGAGCCGCCCCACTGCTCGACCAGCGCGCGCGGCGAGCGGTCGACCCGCACCGCCAGCCGGTCGCGCAGGTCGAGGCGGTGCCGGGCCAGGGCGTCGAGCAGGTCCTCGGCGAGCAGGCCTCGGCCGAGCAGGGTCCACGCGACGTGGCCGTCGGGGCGGTGCCGCCGGGTCGGACGACCACGAGGGGCTCGCCGTGCAGGACGAGCTCGTGCTGGGGTCCGAAGTCGGGAGCCGCGGCGAGGCCGACGTGCACGACCGCGGGCGGCATCGCGGGCATCGTCGCGCGCACCGCGCCGGCCAGGGCGGGCAGGCGCCGCGGGTCGACCGCGCAGACCACGACGTCCGCGTCCAGGGTGCCGGCGGTCGTGCGGACCGCGACGGCGCGACCCTGGCGCGCCTCCACGTCGAGCGCCTCGGTGGAGCGGTGCACCGTCACGCCGCGCAGGGCCAGGCGGGCCTCGAGCGCGTCGAGGAGCCGGTGGGTGCCGCCGTCGACCCGCCAGGCTCCGAAGCACTGCTCGAGGTAGGCGACCACGCCCGCCCACGCCGGCACGTCGCGCGGGTCGTGCCCGTCGAGCTCGGCGGGAAAGGCGCCGACGTCGACGAGACGGTCGTCGCGGAAGGTGCGCCGCAGGTCGCGGCGCAACGAGGTGCGGCCGGCCAGGACCCGGGCCGTGGCGCGGTACGTCGCCGCCTCGGCGCCGCTGTCGGCCCGCGCCGGCGGCCGGGCGGGGTCGTGGGCGTTCTCGAGGTAGCCCCGTCGCAGCACGTCCCAGGTCTCGCCCTGCCCGTCGACCCAGGCCAGCCACTGCTCTCCCAGGCCGTCGGCCAGACCGTCGACCGCGTCGCGCTGCGCGGAGCGCGACGCCCCCGGCAGGACCAGCGAGGTCCCGTCGACGAACCGGTGCTCGCGCAGCACCGGCACAGGCACGAGGTCGACCTCGCGCTCGACCGGTCGGCCGGTCTTGCGGAACAGGTCGCGCACCACGGCAGGCAGGAGCGTGTGGGAGGCCGCTCCGTCCCAGGTGAACCCGTCGGCGCGAACCGGCACGAGGGCGCCGCCGAGGTCGTCCCCGCGCTCGACCAGCGTGACCTCGTGGTGGGCCTTGGCCAGGCGGAGCGCGACGGCGAGCCCGCCGTACCCGCCGCCGACCACCACCACCCGCGCCATGGCACGACCCTAGGCGTCGCCCCGCAGGAGGAGTCCCGCGGTGCTCCGGGTCAGGCGAGGTCGGTCTCGGTCGCCCCGGTCAGCGTGAGGAGCTCGCTCGCGGTGGTCGAGAACACCGCCGACGGGTGCCCGGCGGCGGCCCAGACGACCTGGTGCCGACGCAGCCAGGGATCCAGCAGGGTCCGGATCGGCGCGGGGTGCCCGAGCGGCGAGACCCCGCCGATGACCTGGCCGGTGTGGGTGCGCACCATCTCGGGCGTCGCACGGCGCACCACGTCGACCCCGAGGGTCGCGGCGACCTTGCCGGTGTCCACCCGGTGGGCGCCCGAGGTCAGCGCCAGCAGGGGCGCCCCGTCGGCGTCGAAGAGCAGGCTGTTGGCGATCGCGCCGACCTCGCAGCCCAGTGCCTCGGCCGCCAGCACGGCGGTGTGGGCGCTGTCGGGCAGAATGACCACCTGTCCGGTCCCGCCGCGTGCGGCCAGCGCGTCGCGGAACCGGGCGATCGCCGGGTGCTCGGGCTGCATGGACGAGACCCTAGCCAGCGCGGGTGGCGTCCCGGATGAGCGAGATCGGTCGCGACGAACGAGGACCCGGCCCCGGTCGGCAGGAGAGGCAGCACCGTGGACACAGCGAGCACCGACGTCGAGCCGCACGACGACGCGCTGCCCAGGTCCGTCACCTGGGCGACCCGGGCCCTCCTGCTGCTGATCGCGGTCGCGACGGTGGCCGCGGTCCTCGTCGTGGTGCGCAGCGAGCAGCTGCTCGCCGCGTGGGCCCGCGGGCACCCGCCCGACAGCCTGATCAAGCCCCCCGCGTTCGTGCCCGTGGCGATCGTGCTCTACGTGGTCTTCGTGGGCTCGGTCCTGCTGATGCTGGCGTTCCTGCTCAAGGGTCACGGGTGGGCGAGATGGTGCCTCGGGGCGATCGTCGCCTTCGTGGTCCTCGCGACGGTGGCCGCGCTGCGCACCGCGCCGCCGGTGTCCTTCGTGGTCGTCTCGGTGGTCGGCCTCGTCGTGGCGGTGTCGTCGCTGGTGCTGCTGTGGCACCCGCGCTCGACCGCGTTCCTGCGTCAGTGAGGCGGCACGGTCCCGGTTCTTGACCGGGTGTCGGCGCTGCGGTGTAGTGTTCGACGAGTTCGAACACGTGTTCGAGCAGCCTCGACGCCGACCACGGCGGAGGGACCGTCGCACGAGCGGAGCGCACCGATGCACCCTGACCTGCACCCCACCGAGCAGCCGCACCCGTTCGCGCTGCCGGCCACCACCCACTCCTACCTCGCCCGCGCGGCCGACTCGTTGAGCGAGGCGATCGCCACGACCGACGTCGCGCAGCGCTACGCCGGGGCGCACGTGGCCGCGCTGCGGGCCGCGGCGGCGCTGCTCTCCGCGCGGGCCCGGCCGGAGCCGGTGCGGGGTCGACGCCGTCAGAACAACGCCTGGGTGCTGCTGGGCGAGGTCGCGCCCGAGCTGGCGGAGTGGGCGCGATTCTTCGCCGCCGGGGCCGCCAAGCGGGCGGCCGCCGAGGCAGGATCCTCCCGCGCGGTGAGCGAGCGCGAGGCCGACGACCTCGTGCGCGACGCCGACCGGTTCCTCGCGGTGGTCGAGGAGTCCCTCGGCCTGATGGTGCACGCCCCGATGGCCTCCTCGCTGCGTCCGGCCGCTCGCGCCTCCTCGCTCCGCCCCACAGCGACCCGGCCGGGCTCGCTGCGCGCCGCAGCCACTGCCGCGTCCACGTCCGTGACGGACCGCCGGGCCGGATGACCTCGTCCGCGCCCCCGTTGCGGCACTGCGCCACGCAGGGTCGCCCGGGACCTAGGGTGGGACCATGCCCGCACCCGAGCCCAGCGGCGAGGCCCAGGACTCCCGATCCGGGGACCGTTCGGTCCTGCGTCCCGGCGAGCGCCGCAGCGCGGTGCGCACGGCCGTGGTGTGGGACTCCCTGGCCGCTGTCCTCGACCGTGGGCCCCTGTCGGTCCTCGACATCGGGGGCGGCACCGGCGGATCGGCGGTCACCGTGGCACGGCGGGGCCACCACGTCACCGTGGTCGATCCCAGCCCCGATGCCCTCGCCTCCCTCGGACGACGCGCCCGTGAGCAGGGCGTCGAGGTCGACGCCCGCCAGGGCGACCTGTCCGACCTCGTCGACGTGGCGGGGACGGGCAGTGCTGACCTGGTGCTGTGCCACGGCGTGCTCGAGGTGGTCGACGACCCCGGCACCGCCCTGGCCACGATCCGCTCGGTGCTGCGCCCCGGTGGCGTCCTCAGCCTGCTCGTCGCACAGCGGCACGCGGCCGTCGTCGCCCGGGCGATGGCCGGCCACTTCGGAGCCGCTCGCGAGCTGCTCGAGGGGCGTGCGCCGGCCGACCGGGCAGCTCGACGGTTCGGTCTCGACGAGATCGACGCGCTGCTGCGCGCCGCCGACCTCGTGCCTGAGGAGGTGCGGGCGGTGCGCGTCTTCGCCGACCTCGTCCCCGGTGCCCTCCTGGACCTCGAGCCCGGGGCGGCGGCCGCGCTCGTCGAGCTCGAGCGGGCCGCCGCGTCACGCCCCGAGTACCTCCCGCTCGCGACCCAGCTCCACGTGCTCGCCGGCACCGCCGACCGAGCCTGAGCGCGGCACGGCGGCGCTCGGTCCGCGCCGACGACCCGGCGACCGGTGGTGACGACCGACCGGGTCGTGGCCGCGGCCGCGGACGCGGACGCCGACGGCTCGGCCCGCTGCCCCGTCCTGCACGTCGACATGGACGCCTTCTACGCCTCGGTCACACTGCGCTCCCACCCCGAGCTGAGGTCACGGCCCGTGGTCGTCGGGGGCGGCCACCGCGGTGTGGTGCTCAGTGCCAACTACCTCGCACGCGCCCACGGGGTCCGATCGGCGATGTCGGGGGCGCAGGCCCGGAGGCTGTGTCCCGAGGCCGTGTTCCTCCCGCCCGACCACGCGGCCTACTCCACGGTGTCGACCGCGGTGATGGAGATGCTGCGCGCTGTCACGCCGCTCGTGGAGACCGTCTCGCTCGACGAGGCGTTCCTCGACGTCGCCGGCGCCCGGCGACGACTGGGCAGCCCGCTGCAGATCGCCGAGCAGCTGCGGGCGCGCATCCAGGACGAGCAGGCCATCACCTGCTCGGTCGGCCTGGCGGACTCGATCTCGGTTGCCAAGCTGGCCAGCGTCCGCGCCAAGCCCGACGGGGTGCTGGTGGTCCGCCCCGACGAGGTGCCCGACTTCCTGCACCCCCTCGACGTGGGCGCGCTGTGGGGCGTGGGTGAGCGTGGACGCCGCCGGCTGCACGACCTGGGGCTGCGCACGATCGGTGACGTCGCGCACACCGCGCTGCCCGACCTGGTCGAGCTGGTCGGGCAACGCTGGGGCGCTCACCTCCACGACCTCGCCTGGGGGCGAGGGCGCCGCGAGGTGGCCTCGCGTCACGCGCCGGCCTTCGCCCCGGCCGCTGGTCACGCCGTCGGCGGGCTGGTGCGCGAGCCGGACCGCTCGATGGGCGCCCAGCGCACGCTCGCTCGCGACGCCCGCGAGCGGTCGGTGATCCTGCGCGAGCTGCTCGGACTCACCACGGGGGTGACGGCGCGGCTGCGCTCGGCCGGGCTCGCCGCGCGCACCGTCGTGCTGACGGTGCGCTACAGCGACTTCGTGACGCTCAGCCGATCCCGCACGCTCCCGGAGCCGACCGACGTCACTCGCGAGGTGTTCGCTGCGGTCGAGTCGGCGCTGAGCGGGCTCGGCACCCTGCGCGCCCCTCTGCGTCTGGTCGGGGTGCGCCTCGAGGGCCTCGTGGCGGCGACGCGGGTGCAGCGCCAGGGCGTGCTCGGGGAGCGCGAGCACGGGTGGAGCGAGGCGGACCGGGCCGTCGACCGAGCCGTCGGTCGCTTCGGCAGCGCGGCCGTCCGACCCGCCACGTTGCTGCGATGAGTCGCTCCGCGCCGCCCTGGCGAGCAAGTCCGTGACCAAATTGTCCATGGTGGCTACCGTCACGGGGGAGGCCTGCCTAGACTTGCCTGCGTCCAGAAGAACGCTGGGCTGTCGGAGGATGGAGGAGCCGGTGCCGCTCTCGGAAGAAGAGTTGCGACTGCTCGAGCAGATGGAGCGCGCCCTCGTCGAGGAGGACCCCAAGTTCGCCTCGACCCTGAGGGGTACGTCGCTGCGCCGCTCGGCACGCCGTCGCGCCATCGCGGCCGGTCTCGCGTTCGCGGTCGGCGTCGCGGTGCTGATGACGGGAGCGATCAGCAAGTCGGTCGTCATCGGTGTCGTCGGCTTCGCGATGATGCTGGCCAGCGCCACCGTGGCGCTGGCCGCTCTGCGGGGCCAGCAGCAGGTGCGCGCCGAGTCCGACGACCCCACCACCTCCGGCCTGACCCTGCTCGAGGGCGGCCGGTCGTCCAGGACACCGCGACGCGGTCGAGGCCGCAGCGCCCGTGGCCGCCCCGGGTCCTCCTCGGGCGGCGGCGCCGCGTCCGGGTCCTTCATGGAGCGGATGGAGCAGCGCTGGCGTCGCCGGCGTGACACCAACGGCTTCTGAGCCTCGTCTTCTCCGTGCCACGCGGAGCGGCACCTGCGGTCTCGGCCCGATCGTAGGGCTGCGACCGGTCGACCCGGGCCGGTGAGCCAACCTGACCAACCCGATCGGCGACTGCCGTGGCCCGTCGATCCCACCGGCGTGCCGACCCACCGCGTGCGAGGAGCTCTCAGCCGGTGAGTGCGTCGGCCCCGGCACGGCCGGTGCGCAGCGCGCGGTCGCGTCGCGACCACACCGTGGGCGGCAGCCACCGGGCGCGTCGTCGCTGTCGGCTCGTCGCCCCGGCCTCGAGCGAGCGCAGGCAGCGCAGCATCGGGGTGGCGATGTCGCTCGGCGTGCCCTGGGCGTCGTGTCGCGCGTAGCGCAGCTGCTCGAGCTCGTGGACGACGCGGTCGAGGGCGTCCACCTCCTCGACGGCCCGCTCGGGGCCCCGGCGCGGGCGCTCGGCGGTCGGGTGACCCGTGGCCGGGTCGACCTCGACGAGGTGGCGCACGAGGGCGTCGCGGGTCTGTCGTGGGGAGCGGCCCTCGGGCCAGGCGAGACGAAGGTCGACGACGGTGTCGCGCAGCTCTGCCCAGCACGCTTCGGGGCCGGCGTGGAGGCGACGCTCGCGGCGGCGCCGGCGCAGCGCTCCGGGCAGCGCGAGCAGCGCGACCAGGACCAGTCCGACGCCCAGCCCACCGGCGACACGGCCCCAGGGCAGCCCGGAGGACGCCCCCTGGTCCGCGGTGGGGGAGGTGTCCTGCTCCGGCCTCCCCGCGGCGGAGGGACGCCCCGAGGGCCGGGCCGGTTCGGCGGACGCGGCCCCGCTCGGCGCGGGCGCCGGCTGTGGGGCAGCGGCCTGCTGCTCGGTGTAGGAGGGAGCCTCACCGGTGCGGTCGGCGGGGGTCGGCTCGAAGCGGGTCCATCCCGCCCCGGGGAAGTAGAGCTCCGGCCAGGCGTGCAGGTCCCGGGCGCTGTACTCGAACGATCCGTCGGCCTGCCGCTGCGGCCGCAGGAAGCCGACCGCCACGCGGGCAGGGATGCCGAGCTCGCGCGCCATCACGGCCATGGAGGCCGCGAACTGCTCGCAGTAGCCGACCCGGCCACCCGGGCCCTCGGCCAGGAACGCGGCGAGCTCGTCGACGCCGTTGCCCGACTCCGCTCGCCGGAGGCTGTAGGTGAAGTCGCCCGTGTCGCGGAAGAACGACTGCAGCGCCACGGCCTTGTCGTAGTCCGAGGTCTGCCCGGCCGTCTCGCGCACGGCGAGCTCACCCACCACGGGCGGCAGGTTGTCGGGCAGGGCGAGGAAGCGGGGATCGATCTCGTTGGTGCTCACTCGCCCCGCCTCGCTCAGGTCCGCGGGGTCGAGCTCGGGGACCACGGCGGTCATCGACCAGCTCAGCCCGGCGGTCGTCAACGAGTCGTCCGCGGCGATGAAGTCCATCGTCTCGTCGTCGTAGCGCCACGTCCCGGGCGCCTCGACCCGTGAGACCGGCGCCTGGGTCGGCAACCAGGTCGAGCGGAACGCGTCGCTGGCGCTGACCTCCATGGTGTAGGTCGTGCGGGGGACCCGGGGGGAGAGCCCCTGCAGCGGCGGCATCGCGCCGTCCGGGACCTGGTCGACCGGGACCTGGCGGTCACCCGAGGTCCACTCGTTGTCGGTGAAGTTGGTCAGCACCGAGATCCGCAGGTAGCTCGGGTCCGGCTGGTCGGTGCGCACGTTGACGAGCGGCGTGTCAGGGCCGCGGCGCAGGTCGCGGCGCAGGTCGAGCATCGGGTTCTCGACGCTGATCTCACCGTTGCCGCCGGCGCCGGGCCCGCCACCGAAGACCTCGAGCTGGAGCACCGGCAGCCCGAGGGGGAGCACGATCGCGAGCGCGGTGGCCGTGGCGCCGATCGCGCCGGCGCCGCTGCGCGAGGAGCCGGTGCGCACCCCGAGCCCGAGGTCGGGGTCGGGGCCCACGTCGCCGACCAGCTCGGTGGTCCCACCGTCGCCGCGCCCGGCGAGCGCGCGACCCCACCGGGTCACGGCGTCGGTCGAGTCGAGGTAGAGCATCGTGAGGAACCCCGCGGTGGTCAGCGCGAAGACCCACCAGCTGGCACCGGAGCCGAGGATGCTCACCGGCACGCTGTAGACCGCCAGCAGGGGCAGCCCCGCGAGGGGCACGACCCGGAGGGTGCAGGCGATCAGGTCGACGGCCAGCAGGCAGCCCAGACCGCCGGCGATCAGCAGGGGCTCGATGCCGGGTGCTCCGGCCGGCACGGGGGCGGCGTACGACGTGGAGCTCTGGACGGCGAGCTCGAAGGAGCGGGTGAACGTGGCGGCGGCACCGCCGAGCGGCAGGGGCGAACCGGTGAGCAGCAACGACAGACCGACCAGGGACACCACGACCTGGGCTCCGAAGACCAGGAGACCGGGGGTCCGCGCACGGCGCAGCACGATGCCGGCGAGGCTGACCGTGAGGGCCAGCCCGAGCAGAGGCACGAGCGCGGCGGCCCAGGCCTCGGTGAACCCGCGCCAGGCCAGGGTCGTGGACCAGGTGGTCGCGGCAGCCGCGAGCGCGAGCCCCGGGCTCGCCGCGGCCCGGTTGCTCGAGCGCCTCACGAGGACGACCCGACCCGGACCGGGCTGCCCAGCTCCTGCCACGCGCGCTCGAGGAGGTCATGGGGTCCGAGCTCGGCCACGCGCCAGCCCTGGCGTGCGAGCACCGGCGTCGCGGCGGCGGTCGTGCGGGGCCGGGCAGCAGGCGCGGGACCCGCCGTCGGCGATGTCGCGTCCTCGCCACGAGCGAGGTCGAGCCACGCCGGCGCGTCCAGCGCGACAGCGAGCGCCAGGCCCGTGTGACGGGCCATCCGGCGCAGGATCGCGGCGTCGGCGTCGTGGACCTGGCCGACGACCGCGACGGTGACGCCGTCGACCGACTGCTCGCCCCACCACGCGGAGTCCAGGCGCACGGCCGCCACCAGCGGCAGCACCGCCAGGGCCTCGAGCAGTCGGCGAGGGTCGGCCGCGCTGCCGTGGTGCAGCGCGGTCGCGGGGTCCTCTCCCGTCGCGGTGACCAGCCGCACGGCGTACCCCCGGCGAGCCAGGTGGACCGCGATGGAGGCGGTCACGCTGACGGCGGTCTCGAAGGAGGAGGCCGGGCCTGATCCCTGGTGGGCGATGATCCGGTTGTCGACGAAGACGGTCGCGCGGGCCTCCCACGGCTGCTCCTCGCGCCGCACCATCAGCTCGCCGGTGCGCGCGGAGCTGCGCCAGTGCACCCGGCGCAGGTCGTCGCCGCGGCGGTACTCCCGCACGGTGACGTCCTCGGCCGAGCCGGTGGCGAAGGCGCGGGCCCGCTGGTCTCCCGACCCTCCGTGTCCGCCGCCGAGCGGGATGGGCTGCAGGGCGGTGGTGCGGGGGGTCACGGTCAGCGAGGACGTCGCGCGGAAGGCGCGGCCGAGCTCGACCAGGCCGAACGGGTCGGTCACCCGGACCGTCATCGGCCCGATCTCGTAGCGTCCTCGGACGTCGGAGCGGACCTGGTAGGAGGCGTGGCGGCTCCAGCCGCGTCCGATGCCCTCGAGCACGAAGCGCGGACGGGTCCCCAGCACGTACGGCACCTGCTCCTCGAGCAGCAGCAGACCGCTCGGGGTGCGGCCCTCGTTGGTCAACGTCAGTGCGACCCGCGCCGGCTGCCCGGCGCTGACCTGAGGAGGCTGCACCGAGCGCACCAGGGCGAGGCGGTAGCGGGTGCGGCCCAGGACCGCCACGGTGATCAGCGGGAGCGCGACGAGCAGGACGCCGACCCGGTTCAGCGCCGGCTGGCCGAGCACGATCGCACACACCACCGCGGTGAGCCCGGCCGCGACGAAGGCGCGACCCCGGACGGTCAGGCCCCGCAGGGCCTCACGCACGGTCCGTGGCCAGGTCCGGGGCGGGGACGGCGACCGAGCCGAGGACACCGGCGAGGACGTCGCCGGCCGAACGGCCCCGCATCGCAGCGTCGACGCTGGTCACGAGACGGTGCGTGAGCACCGTCGGGGCGAGCCCGCGCAGGTCGTCGGGCAGGACGAAGTCTCGCCCGGCGAGGGCCGCCGAGGCCTTCGCGGCGCGGACGAGGTGCAGGGTGGCGCGCGGGGACGCGCCGAGCACGAGGTCGTCGCTGCGTCGGGTCGCCGCGGTCAGGGCGACCGCGTAGCGCTGCACCGCCGTCGAGACGTGGACCCGGCCCACCGCGGCGCACAGGCGCCGCACCTGCGCCGCGTCGGTGACCGCTCGCAGGTCCTCCAGCGGCGAGTGCGCGGTGTGCGAGCCGATCATCGCGATCTCGGCCGCCTCGACCGGGTACCCGATCGACAGGCGCGCCATGAACCGGTCCCGCTGGGCCTCGGGCAGGGAGTAGGTGCCCTCCATCTCGACCGGGTTCTGGGTGGCGATCACCATGAACGGGGCCTCGAGCCCGTACGTGGTGGTGTCGACGGTGACCTGGCGCTCCTCCATGCACTCCAGCAGGGCCGACTGCGTCTTGGGAGACGCGCGGTTGATCTCGTCGCCGACCACGATGTTGGCGAAGATCCCGCCGGGCCGGAACTCGAAGCTGCGGGTGTCCTGGTTGAACACCGAGACGCCGGTGACGTCCGAGGGCAGCAGGTCCGGGGTGAACTGGATGCGCCGGACGCTGCAGTCGATGCTGCGGGCCAGCGCCTTGCTCAGCATGGTCTTGCCGACCCCGGGCACGTCCTCGATGAGCAGGTGCCCCTCGGCGAGCAGGACGGTCACGGCCGCGGCGACGACCTGGGGCTTGCCCTCGATGACGCGTTCGACGTTGGCGCGGATGCGGCCGGCCACCTCGGCGACCTCGGCCGCACCGGCTGCCCCGAGCGCCTCGTTCGCAGGCGCTCGGCGACCGGGGTCGGTCGCGTCCGGGCTGGTCCCGGCGTCGTCGAGAGCTGAGGGCTGGTCGGTCGGGACGAGGGAGTCCACGTGGTCCACGCGAGGTCCTTCCAGGTGGGCGCGGTCGGGGCCGGGGAGGAGCGCCGGGCGGTGCGGTGGGCCCCACCGTAGGCAATGGGAGCAACTTACGCGGCTCGGCCGTGGTGCGTCGGCCGGCGAGGAGCGCCGGGACGTGGGGGAGCGCTTCGGGTCGCGAAGTGGAGGCGTGGTGGGGATAAGTGGTTGACGGTGGGGTGAAGTGGGGTACTGTGGGGGAAAGTGGAGGAAGAGGCCACGATCGTGGCGTGAGCGAAGGGGTGGCCCGTGCACTTCATGGGCACCTACACCCCGCGGCTCGACGAGAAGGGGCGTCTCTTCCTCCCGGCGAAGTTCCGGGCCCGGCTGGCGGAAGGAGTGGTGGTGACCCAAGGTCAGGAGAGCTGCCTGGTGGTGTGGCCCCAGGACGTCTTCGACACCGAGGCCGAGCGCGTCGCCTCCCGACCGATGACCAGCAAGGCTGCGCGCGCCTACACCCGGATGCTCTTCTCCAGCGGCTCCGAGGGCACGCTCGACAAGCAGGGCCGGATCGGCATCCCGCCCACGCTGCGCGACTACGCCGGGCTCGAGAAGGACGTCGTGGTCATCGGCTCGCGCGACCGGCTGGAGATCTGGAACCCCGCCCGCTGGCAGGAGTACGAGCAGCAGACGCTCCCGGACTACGTCGACCTCGATGAGGACGAGGACTAGTCCCCACCGACGCCCCACCCCTGCACCACCCCGGCACCACCCGGCTCCATCCCGCCCGACCACAAGTGCACAGCGACACCGCAGGGCCTGGTCTCCAGCCCGCCCCGACCTCCGTCACCCCACGCCCTTCTGGGACACCTTCCCCGGTTCCAGACGACGCGGACGGACCCGCCGTGGGCGGGAAGGAGACCCGGCCCTGCGGCGTCCTACCCGCTCCACCACCACCGAGCCAGAGGGTCGAACCGATGAGCGTCACCCGCACCGCCTACGTCGCCGACGCGACCGAGACGATGCCCGCACGCCGGGTCCGGCACCAGGCGCGCGATGCGGGCATGCTGATGGCCTTCTCCCTGGTCACCTCCTGCGCGCTGGCCCTCCTGCTCCTGCTGCTCACCTCGCTGGCGCGTTGAGCGCGGCCCGCGGCACGTCGATGGACACCCCGGCCCGCGCTGCCAGCCACGAACCGGTCCTGCTCGCGCGGGTCGTCGCGCTGCTCGCCCCGGCGCTCCAGCAACCCGGTGCGGTGCTCGTCGACGCGACCCTGGGTCTGGGCGGCCACAGTGCGGCCGTCCTCGCCGCCTGCCCCCGCGCGCGGGTGATCGGCGTCGACCGTGACCCCGAGGCGCTGCGCCGAGCCTCCGAGCGGCTCCGCGAGCACGGTGAGCGGTTCAGCGCGGTCCACGCCACCTACGACGAGATCCCCGACGTCCTCGCCCGGGCCGGTGAGGGGGTAGCGGCCGCGGTGCTCTTCGACCTCGGCGTCTCGTCGATGCAGCTCGACGTGGCCGAGCGCGGCTTCGCCTACGCCGTCGACGCGCCCCTGGACATGCGCATGGACCCCACGAGCGGACCGTCCGCGGCCGACGTGCTCAACACCTACCCGGTCGGGCAGCTGACCCGCGTCCTCCAGGACTTCGGCGAGGAGCGCTTCGCACGCCGGATCGCCCTCGCCGTCGCGCGCCGCCGGGAGGAGCAGCCCTTCACCACGTCGGCCGCCCTCGTCGAGCTCCTCTACGACGTGATCCCGGCGCCGGCGCGACGCACCGGCGGCCACCCGGCCAAGCGCACCTTCCAGGCGCTGCGCATGGAGGTCAACGACGAGCTCGGCACCCTGCGCCGCGCGCTCCCGGCGGCCCTCGAGGCCACCGGCACCGGCGGCCGCGTCGTCGTGGAGGCCTACCACTCCCTGGAGGACCGGCTCGTCAAGCGGGCCTTCGGCGACGTCACGCGCCTCGACGTCCCCGAGGACCTCCCCTTCGTGCCCGAGGGCCACCAGCCGCGCTGGCGCCACCTCACCCGGGGTGCCGAGAAGGCGGGCCCGGACGAGGTCGTGGCCAACCCGCGCGCCGCCTCGGTACGGCTGCGTGCCGTCGAGCGCGTGCTTCCCGCCGACCCTGCACCCACCCTTCGCACGGCCCGCACCGCCCCCCCAGCCGGGCAGCCGAGCCCGCCGAGCCCAGGAGGCCACCGATGAGCAGCGCCCTTCCCCAGCCACCGAGCCCGGCGGGCCACCCGGGGCGTGCACCGCGGCGTGCCCAGGACGTCGTCGAGCGAGCGCGCCTGAGCGTCGTCCCGCGCCGGCGGCCGCAGCCGCCCCGGGTGCCCTTCGTCGTGCTCGTCGGGCTGTCCCTGCTCACCGGCGTCGTCGGGCTGCTGCTGTTCAACACCTCGTTGCAGCAGGCCTCGTTCGCGACCACGGCGCTGGAGAAGCAGGCGAGCACGCTCTCGGCGCGTGAGCAGTCCCTGCGCATGGACCTGGACGAGCAGCGCAACCCCCAGCGCGTGGCCCGGCGCGCGCAGGCGCTCGGGATGGTCATCCCGTCGGTGCCGACCTTCCTGAGCCTCGGCAGCGGCGAGGTCCAGGGCCAGCGCACGCCCGCCACCGAGGCCGACCGGTTCCCGATCGAGGCTCCGCCGGTGAAGAACCCCTACGGTGCACCGCCCTCGGCGAGCACGAGCACCTCGTCGACCACCTCGTCGACCACCTCGTCGACCACCGCGCGCGTCGCGGGACGGGGCAGCGGACGGACGGGGTACAACGAACGAGTCACGCCAGTCCCAGCAGTCACAGGAACCCCGACAGCCCCAGAGAGCGCAGCAGTCGCGGCGGTGAGGCGCCCCGCGACGAGGAGGTCGACGATGCGACGTACGAGGTCACCGCGGATGCGCGGCAGCGCCACCCTGCGGCTGCGGGTCGGGTTCCTCGTGATCGCGGTCGTGCTCTCGGTCTTCGCCGGCCGGCTCATCCAGCTCCAGGCGCTCGACCCCCACTCCTACGCCGCGATGGCGGCGGCCGAGGGCACCGACACCGCCACGCTGCCGGCGACGCGGGGGGAGATCCTCGATCGCAACGGCGTCCCCCTCGCCGACTCGGTCGACGGGCTGATGGTGGTCGCCAACCCTCAGCTGACGGCCGCGAAGGCGCCGGCGCTGGCGCGGATCCTGTCGCGGCGCCTCGACCTCGACTACTTCGAGACCCTGGGTCGCCTGCGCGCGCAGGACACCCTCTTCCAGTACGTCGCGCGACAGGTGCCGGCGGCGCTGGCCTCCTCGGTCGTCGCCGATCTCACGCGCAAGGACTACCTCGGTCTGGCCACGCTCGACGACCCCATCCGGTCCTACCCGGGCAAGGACGTCGCCGCCAACGTCGTCGGCGTGCTGGGCTCGCCCCGCAAGGACGGCGCCGCGCGGCCCCGCTCGGGCCTCGAGGCGGTGTTCAACGAGGAGCTCGCCGGGCGGGACGGGTCGGCGCGCTACGAGGTCGGTGGCGGCAACCGGATCCCGCTCGGCGAGAGCACGGTCGTGCCTCCCGTCGACGGCCAGGACATCACCACCACCCTCGACGCCGAGGTGCAGTGGTACGTCCAGCGCGTGCTGCGCGACACCGTGCTCAAGGCGGCAGGTCAGTCGGGGGTCGCGGTCCTGATGGACACCCACACCGGCGAGATCCTGGCGCTGGCCGACTACCCGACCTTCGACGCGAGCCGCCCCGAGGCCTACAGCCTCGATGACTTCGGCGCGAGGTCGGTCACCGACTTCTACGAGCCGGGATCGGTCGAGAAGGTCCTGACCGCTGCGTCTCTGATCGACGCGGGCAAGGTCACCATGGGCACCGAGTTCAGCGTGCCGGGACTCCTCGAGCGCGACGGCACGGTGATCCACGACTACTTCGAGCACGACCTCCTGCGGCTCACGCTCGCGGGGATCATCGCGAAGTCCTCCAACATCGGCACGGTGCTCGCGACCGACAAGATCAAGAGCGGTCAGCTGCGCTCCTACCTCCGCGACTTCGGCCTCGGTCAGCGCACCACCACCGGCCTCCTCGGCGAGACCGGCGGCCTGCTGCCGCGACAGGCGGACTGGACGCCGGTCGCGAAGGACCGCATCGCCTTCGGCCAGTCCCTCTCGGTCGGTCCGCTGCAGATGGCCGCCGCCGTCAACGCTGTCGCCAACGGCGGCGTCCGCATCGACCCGAGCATCATCGAGGGGTCCGAGCGCACGCGCGGCGGGCAGCTCGTCGGCACCGACGACGCCACGAGCCGGCGGGTGGTCAGCGAGGAGGCCGCGCGCCAGACGCTGCTGATGATGCAGCGTGTGGTCGACCCGGAGGTCGGCGTCGCGCCGGGCGCCGCGATCCCCGGCTACACGGTGGCGGGCAAGACCGGCACGGCCCAGCGCGTCGATCCCGCGTGCCGGTGCTACGACGGCACGACGGTCTCCTTCGTCGGCACCGCCCCCGCCGACGACCCGCGCTTCACGCTCTACGTCGCGGTCCAGGACCCCCGCGACGGCTCCGGCGGCGGCTCGGTGGCCGGGCCGGCGTTCGCCAAGATGATGGGCTTCGCCCTGCGCCACTTCCAGGTGCCCCCGACCGGCGCCCGGCCCTCACGGATCCCCGTGGAGTGGGAGCCCGGCGCGAGCGGGTCGCGGCGCTAGCCTCGCCCGGTGACCCGCGATCCCGTCGTCCTGCCCGGACGCCCTCGACGCGTGCGCCCGAGGGCCCTCGTGGAGGTCGTCGACCACCTCGCCTCGCTCGCGGGCCGCGACGTCGGGTGCCGGGGTGGTGGCCTGCACGGCGTCCAGGTCACCGGCACGACGCTCTCCTCGCAGCGGGTGCAGCCCGGTGACCTGTACGCCGCCCTCCCGGGCACGCGCGCGCACGGCGCGGACTACGCGGCCCAAGCCGTGACGGCGGGCGCCGTCGCGATCCTCACCGACCCCGACGGCGCCGAGCGGATCCGTCCCGGATCGGCGGCGGACGGCCTCGACGTACCGGTGCTGGTCGTGGCCCGGCCCCGCGAGCACCTCGGCCGCCTGGCCGCCTGGGTGCTCGGCGACCCGGCGCGGTCGATGCGGGTGGTCGGGGTGACCGGCACCCAGGGCAAGACGACCACGACCCGGCTGCTCGAGTCCGGTCTGCAGGGCTCGGGTGCCCACGCCGCGGTGATCGGGACCCTGGGCACCCGCGTGGACGGCGTCGACGTGGCCAGCGCGCTGACCACGCCGGAGGCGCCCGACCTGCACGCGTTGTTCGCGCTGATGGTCGAGCGCGGGGTCGGCGACTGCGCCATGGAGGTCTCCAGCCACGCCCTGGTCCAGGGTCGCGTCGACGGGGTCGTCCTCGACGTCGCCGTCTTCTTGAACCTCGGTCGTGACCACCTCGACTTCCACGCCGACCTCGAGGACTACTTCGCCGCGAAGGCCTCCCTGTTCACCCCCGAGCGCGCCCGTCGGGGCCTGGTCAACGTCGACGACGAGCACGGCCGGCGCCTGGTCGACCTCGCCGCCGAGCGCGGCCTCCCGCTCTCGACCTTCTCGCCCGGTGCGGCGCCGGGGGCCGACTGGCGCGCCGAGGACGTACGCCTGGGTCCGGAGGGCTCGGACTTCACCCTCGTGGGACCTGCGGGCCTGCGCACCGCGGTCCGGGTCCCGCTCCCGGGGGACGTCAACGTCGCGAACGCCCTCGCCGCCCTCGCCGCGGCCGCCGAGAGCGGCGTCGACCCGGTCCCGGTCGCCACCGGCCTCGCGGCCTCGGGAGGGGTGCCCGGCCGGTTCGAGCGGGTGGCGGCACCCGACGCCGGTGGTCGGACCGTGCTCGTCGACTACGCCCACAAGCCCGACGCCGTCGCGGCCGCCCTGCGGACCCTGCGTCCGCTCACCCGCGGGCGACTCGTGGTGGTCCTCGGCGCCGGCGGCGACCGCGACACCGGGAAGCGGCCGCTGATGGGAGAGGTGGCAGCCGACCTCGCCGACCTCCTCGTGGTCACCGACGACAACCCGCGCAGCGAGGACCCGGCCGCGATCCGGGCGGCGGTGCTCGCCGGCGCCCGCGACGGCTCCGCCGAGGTGCTCGAGGTGGCCGGGCGCCGCGAGGCGATCGCGGAGGCGCTGCGTCGTACGGGGGAGGGCGACGTGGTGGTGGTCGCGGGCAAGGGCCACGAGACCGGCCAGGACGTCGCCGGGGTCGTCCACGCCTTCGACGACCGCGCGGTCGCCCGAGAGCTGCTGGCCGAGCTGGCCGGTCCCGCGGGGCCCGCATGATCGCGCTGCGGCTCGCCGAGCTCGCGACCATCACCGGCGGCGTCGTGGCGCCGGGCGACGACGCCGGGCTCGTCGTGGACGCCCCCGCCTACCTCGACAGCCGCACACCCCTGCCCGGCGGGCTGTTCGTCGCGATCGCGGGGGAGCGTCTCGACGGCCACGACTTCGCCGACGCCCAGCACGCCGTGCTCGGGTCACGACCGACGGCCTCACCGACGGTCGTGGTCGAGGATCCGGTCGTGGCGCTGGGCCGGCTGGCACGCCACGTGGTCGACCACCTCGCCGTCCCCGTCCTGGCGCTGACCGGGTCGCAGGGCAAGACGGGGACCAAGGACTACCTCGCCCACGTCCTCGCCGACCACGCGCCCTGCGTGGCGACGGCCGGGAACAACAACAACGAGCTCGGGGTCCCGCTCACGGTCCTGCGAGCGGACGCCTCGACCGAGCACCTGGTGGTCGAGATGGGGGCCCGTGGCATCGGACACATCGCCTACCTGTGCGAGATCGCGCCCCCCTCGGTCTCGGCGGTCCTCAACGTCGGCACCGCCCACGTCGGGGAGTTCGGGAGCACCGAGGCGATCGCGGTGGCCAAGGGCGAGATCCTCGAGGCGCTGCCGGGAGACGGCACCGCCGTGCTCAACCTGAGCGACGCCCGCGTCGCGGCGATGGCGCCCCGCACGTCCGCCCGGGTCTGCGGCTTCGGGCCGGCGGGGCTCGCGACGGGTCCCGAGGTCACCTTCGACGACGTCGTCCTCGACGGGCTCGGCCGGCCGGCCTTCGTCCTCGGTCACCGCGGGGCTCGCGCCGCGGTCCGGTTGACCCAGACCGGAGCCCACCAGGTCCCCAACGCGACCGCGGCGGCCGCGATGGCGCTCGCCGTCGGGCTGGACCTCGACGAGGTCGCCGGCTCGCTGTCGACCGCGCGCCCGGCGAGCCGGTGGCGCATGGAGCTCACCGAGCGTGAGGACGGGCTCGTGGTGCTCAACGACGCCTACAACGCCAACCCGGCGTCCATGCTGGCCGCCCTCGAGGCGCTCGCGTCGCTCGGTCGCGGCGGGCGGCGCACGATCGCCGTGCTGGGCGAGATGCTCGAGCTCGGGCAGGAGGCCGAGGCCGCGCACCGCGAGGTCGGACGCGCGGCCGCCGGCCTGGGCATCGACGTCGTCGTCGCCGTCGCCGACGGTGCCCGGGGGATCGCCGACGGGGCCCGGGAGCCCGGACCCGGTGACGGCCCGGGCGTCGGTGAGGTGGTGGACGTGGCGGGGCGTGACGAGGCTGCGGCGTGGGTGGGGAAGAATGCCGGTCGCCGGGACGCCGTCCTGGTGAAGGCCTCGCGCGGTGCTGCGCTCGAGGCGGTCGCCGCGAGTCTGCTGGAAGGGGACGGGCCCACCCGATGAGAGCCATCCTGCTCGGAGGAGGCATCGCCCTGCTGATCTCGCTCTTCGGCACCAGGGTGGCGATCAGGATCTTCACCCGTCGCGGCTACGGCCAGGAGATCCGCGACGACGGACCCACGACCCACCACACCAAGCGCGGCACGCCCACCATGGGCGGGGTCGTGATCATCGCGGCCACCCTGATCGGCTACTTCGCGGCCAAGCTGATCACGCTGAGCCTGCCCTCGGCCTCCGCGCTGCTGCTGCTGTTCCTCTTCGTCGGCATGGGCTTCGTCGGGTTCCTCGACGACTACATCAAGATCTCCAAGCAGCGCAGCCTCGGTCTGCGCAGCGGGGCGAAGATGATCGGCCAGACCGTGATCGCCCTGGTCTTCGGCTGGTTCGCGCTCTCGGACCTGCTGGCCGACGCGAACGGCCGCACGCCGGCCTCGCTGAAGGTCAGCTTCCTGCGCGAGATCGGGTGGCTGACCCTGCCCATGGTGCTGGCGCTGCTGGTGATCTGGATCCTCGTGGCGGGGTTCAGCAACGCCGTCAACCTGACCGACGGGCTCGACGGGCTGGCCACCGGGGCCAGCGTGATGGTCTTCGGCTCCTACATGCTGGTCAACATCTGGCAGAACAACCAGTCGTGCGAGTTCAACCCCGGCTCGTTCTGCTACGACGTGCGCGACCCGCTCGACCTCGCCGTCATCGCGGCCGCGATCACGGGCGCCTGCTTCGGCTTCCTGTGGTGGAACGCCTCGCCGGCGGCGATCTTCATGGGCGACACCGGGTCCCTGGCCCTCGGTGGGGCACTGGCCGGCCTGGCCGTCCTGACCCGCACCGAGCTGCTCCTGCCCGTGCTCGGCGGGCTGTTCGTGATCATCACGCTCTCGGTCATCGTCCAGGTGGGCACCTTCAAGCTCAGCCGGGCCAGCGGGGTCTTCCGCGCCGTCTTCCGGGTGCAGGCCGGCCACCGGGTCTTCCGCATCGCCCCGCTGCACCACCACTTCGAGATGCTCGGTTGGGAGCAGGTCACGGTGGTGATCCGGTTCTGGATCATCGCCGGGCTGTTCGTCGCGACCGGGCTGGGCCTGTTCTACGCCGAGTGGGTGGCCCGGACATGAGCACCGCCCGTCGCGACCCTGACGGTCTCGGCCGGCTGGACCCCTGGGACGGCGTCCGCGCGGTGGTGGCCGGGTTCGGGGTGTCCGGCTTCGCCGCGGCCGACAACCTGACCCACCTCGGCGCCTCGGTGACCGCGCTGGACGAGTCGACCGGTGACACCGAGCGCCAGGAGAAGGCCGAGCTGCTCGAGGTGCTCGGCGCCGACGTCCGTCTCGGTGCGGGCGCCACGGCCACCCTGCCCGACGACGTCGACCTCGTCGTGACCTCGCCCGGCTGGCGCCCGAGCGCGCCGCTGCTGGCCCAGGCCGCCGCCCGGGGCGTCCCCGTGTGGGGCGAGGTGGAGCTGGCCTGGCGGCTGCGCCACCCCGAGCACGACACCCCGTGGCTGTGCGTCAGCGGCACCAACGGCAAGACGACGACGGTCCAGATGCTCGACGCGGTCCTGCACGCCGCGGGTCTGCGCAGCGTCGCCACGGGCAACGTCGGGCTCCCGCTCGTCGAGGCCGTGATGGACCCCGACCCCTACGACGTCCTCGCGGTCGAGCTGTCCAGCTTCCAGCTGCACTACACCGCCTCGATGAGCGCCCAGGCCGCCGCGGTGCTCAACGTCGCCGAGGACCACCTCGACTGGTACGACTCGATGTCCGCCTACGCCGCCGACAAGGGCCGGATCTACGAGCGCGCCCAGCGCGCCTGCGTCTACAACGTCGCCGACGCCGTCACCGAGCAGCTGGTGCGCGACGCCGACGTGGTCGAGGGCGCGCGCGCCGTCGGCTTCACGCTGGGCATGCCGGCGGTCGGCATGATGGGTCTGGTCGAGGACATCCTGGTCGACCGGGCCTTCGTCGAGCAGCGGGCCACGAGCGCGGCCGAGCTGTGCACCGTCGGCGACCTCGCGTCCTCGGCGCCGCACAACGTGGCCAACGCGCTCGCGGCGGCGGCGCTGGCTCGGGCGCACGGTGTGAGCCAGGCCGCCGTCCGGGACGGGCTGCGCGGCTTCCGTCCCGACGGTCACCGGATCAGCGAGGTCGCCACGCACCGCGGCGTGCGGTGGGTCGACGACTCGAAGGCGACCAACCCCCACGCCGCCCAGTCCTCGCTCCAGGCCTACGACCCGGTGGTGTGGGTCGCGGGCGGGCTGGCCAAGGGGGCCCGCTTCGATGAGCTCGTGCAGACGGTGCGTGGACGACTGCGAGCAGCGGTGCTGATCGGGCGGGACCGCGACGTGGTGGCCCAGGCGCTTTCGCGACACGCCCCCGATGTGCCGGTGGTGGTGGTGGAGGGCAGCGAGGATGGAGGAGCGCGAGACGGCGGGACCGACTTGATGAGGCGTGTCGTCACCGCTGCGGCCGAGGTGGCCGTGGCCGGTGACACGGTGCTCCTGGCACCAGGGTGCGCCTCGATGGACCAGTTCCGCTCCTACGCCGCCCGCGGTGAGGCCTTCACCGCGGCGGTGCGGGCCCGGATCGCCGAGGACCGCTAGCCCGCACGACCGCCCCAGGAGGTACGGCACCCGTGACAGCTCTGGAGCCGACCCGCCCGGTCTCCCACCCGCAGCCGTCCCGCGAGGGTGAGGCCCGCCTCGGCAGCGGGTCGCTGCGCTGGGTCCGCTCGGTGCGCGAGGCCCTCGAGCACCCCCTCGCGACGTACTACCTCCTGATCGGCGCCTCGGCGCTGCTGCTGACGATCGGGCTGATCATGGTCCTCTCGGCCTCCAGCGTCCAGGCGTTCAAGGTCAGCAACGACTCCTACGCCATCGTCCGACGTCAGCTGCTGTGGGTCGCGATCGGGCTGCCCACGGCCTGGGTCGCCAGCCGGCTGCCGTCGGCGTGGATCCGCCGCCTGGCCTACCCGGCGTTCTCGGTGTCGCTGGTGCTCCTGCTGCTCACCGCGCGCTTCGGGGTCTCGGTCAACGGCAACACGAACTGGCTCTCGCTCGGCCCGATCCTGATCCAGCCGTCGGAGATCGCGAAGATCTCGCTGGTGCTGTGGGCCGCGCACATCTACGCCAACAAGGAGCGCCGGCTCGACAGCCTGCACCAGATCATGGTCCCGGTGGTGCCCGGCATGCTGCTGGCCACCGGCCTGGTGGTCCTCGGCAGCGACCTCGGCACGGCGATGATCCTCTTCGCGATCCTGCTGGGGATGCTCTGGGTCGTCGGCGCGCCCGCCCGTTTCTTCGTCCTCTCGCTCTCGGTCGTGGGTGTCGTCGCCGGGGCCCTCGCGGCGACCAGCTCGGAGCGGGTCGCGCGCCTGACCACGTTCGTCGACCCGTTCGGCGACTTCGAGAACTCCGGGTGGCAGCCCGCGCACGGCCTCTTCGCGATGTCCAGCGGCGGGTGGTTCGGCCAGGGCATCGGGGCCAGCCAGCAGAAGTGGGGCAGCCTGCCCGAGGCGCACACCGACTTCATCTTCGCGGTGCTGGGCGAGGAGCTCGGTCTGGCCGGCACCCTGCTGGTGGTCGGGCTGTTCCTGACCATCGCCTGGGCCGCGCTGGGCACCGCACGGCGCACCAGCGAACCGTTCGTGCGCTACGCCAGCTTCGGCATCGTGGTCTGGCTGCTCGGGCAGATGATGATCAACGTCGGCATGGTCCTCGCCCTGCTGCCGGTCATCGGGATCCCGCTGCCGCTGGTCTCCTACGGAGGGTCGAGCCTGGTGCCCTCCTTGGCCGCCCTCGGTCTGCTCGTCGGCTTCGCCCGTCGCGAGCCGGAGGCCGCCCGCGCGCTCGCGGCTCGTCCTGGTCGCGCCCCGCGCCGCGGCGCCCGCACCTGATGCGGGTGCTCCTGGCCGGCGGCGGCACCGCCGGGCACACCTCGCCGCTGCTGGCCACGGCAGATGCGCTGCGTCGGCTCGACCCCGCGGTGTCGATCACGTGCCTGGGCACCGCGCGCGGCCTCGAGACCCGGGTCGTGCCGGCGGCCGGCTACGACCTGGAGCTGGTGCCTCCCGTGCCGCTGCCCCGCTCGCTCTCGGTCGACCTGCTGCGCGTCCCCGGTCGCCTGCGAGGTGCCGTCAGGGCCACCGGCGAGGTCCTCGACCGGCTCCGTCCCGACGTCGTGGTCGGCTACGGCGGCTACGTCTCCGTGCCGGCCTACCTCGCCGCACGCAAGCGGCACGTACCCGTGGTCGTCCACGAGCAGAACGCCCTGCCCGGCCTGGGCAACCGCGTCGGCGCCCGTACCGCCCGCCGGGTCGCCGTCAGCTTTCCGGAGACCCCGCTGCGCCACGCCGAGCTGGTCGGGCTGCCGATCCGCCGGATGATCTCGCAGCTCGACCGGGCCGCGACCCGCGACGAGGCACGGGCCGCCCTCGGCCTCGACCCGCACGCACCGACCCTGGTCGTCACGGGTGGCTCGCAGGGGGCCCGTCGCCTCAACGAGGCCGTCTCCGGTGCTGCGGACCTGCTCGCGGCCTCCGGCGTGCAGGTGCTGCACGTGATCGGGCCGAAGGGCGAGGTGCCCGACGGCCTCGCGCGCGCCGCCGGCGGCGACCGGCCGGCGTACGTGGTGGAGCGCTACGTCGACCGGATGGACCACGCGCTGGCCGCGGCCGACCTGATGATCTGCCGCGCCGGTGCCAACTCGGTGACCGAGGCCGCGGCCACGGGCGTGCCCACCATCTTCGTCCCGCTGCCCCACGGCAACGGTGAGCAGCGCCGCAACGCCGAGCCGGTGGTGCGCGCGGGGGGAGCACTCCTGGTCGACGACGCCGACCTGACCCCGACCTGGGTCGCCGCCACCGTCTCGGACCTGGCCACCGACCCCGACAGGCTGGCCGCGATGAGCGCCGCCGCGGCGGGGCTGATCCCGGCCGACGCCGACGACGCGCTGGCCGTGATCATCACCGAGGTCGCCGGACGGGGGAGCCGATGAGGCTGCCGGTGCCCGAGGAGGTCCTGCCCGCCGACCAGCTCGGGGCGGTCCACTTCGTGGGCGTCGGTGGAGCCGGGCTCTCGGCGATCGCGCGGGTGATGGCCCAGCGCGGGCTGAGCGTGAGCGGCAGCGACGACCAGGACACGCCGTTCCTGCCCGCCCTGCGCGAGGTCGGGGTGACCTGCCACCTCGGCTACGACGCGGCGCACCTCGCCGACCTCGGCGAGGGCGACACGGTCGTGGTCACCACCGCGGCCCGTGAGGACAACCCCGAGGTCCTCGAGGCGCGCCGTCGCGGGCTGCGGCTGCTTCCGCGCTCTGCCGGTCTCGAGTCGGTCCTGCGCGGTCGGCACCTGCTCGCGGTCGCCGGCACGCACGGCAAGACGACCACCACCTCGTTGCTCACGGTCGCGCTGATCGCCGCCGGCGCCGAGCCGTCCTACGCCGTGGGCGGCGTGCTCGCCGCGACCGGGCGCAACGCCGACGACGGTGCCGGCGAGCTGTTCGTCGCCGAGGCCGACGAGAGCGACGGCGCCTTCCTGGTCTACCACCCGCACGTCGCGCTGGTGACCAACGTCGAGGCCGACCACCTCGACGTCTGGGGCACCGAGGAGGCCTACGTCGAGGCGTTCGAGGAGTTCGCCGACCACGTCGACCCCGCGGGCTTCCTGGTCTGCTGCGTCGACGACCCGGGCGCACGCGCGCTGGCCGCACGCCAGGAGGCGGCCGGACGCCGGGTCGTGCGGGTCGGTGAGAGCCCCGAGGCCGAGCTGCGGGCGATCGACCTGGCCCTGGTGGGCACCACGTCGGCGTTCACCGTCGTCGACGACGGGGTCACGCTGGGCCGCGTCGAGCTGGCCATCCCCGGCCGGCACTACGTCGTCGACGCGCTCGGGGCGCTGGCGGTCGGGCTGCGGCTGGGCCACGACTTCGACGCGCTCGCCGCCGGCCTGGCGTCCTTCACCGGCACCCAGCGGCGCATGGAGCCCAAGGGCGAGGCCGGCGGCGTGCGGGTGCTCGACTCCTACGCCCACCACCCCAACGAGATCCGTGCGGATCTCGAGGCCGCCCGGGCGGTGGCCGGCGAGGGGCGTCTCCTGGTGATCTTCCAGCCCCACCTGGTCTCGCGGACCCGGCTGCTCGGCGAGCAGATGGGTGCGGCGCTCGGTGGCGCCGACGAGGTGGTGGTCCTCGACGTCTACGTCGCACGCGAGGAGCCCGACCCGGCCGTCACCGGCGCGCTCGTCGCCGCGGCCGTCCCGCTGCCCGCCGAACGCGTCGTCCACGCCGGCGGCCCCGGCGGTCCCGACGAGGCCCTGCGCACGGTCCGGGCGGCGGCCCGGCCCGGCGACGTGGTGCTCACCCTCGGCGCCGGCGACGTCACCCTGCTCGGCCCACGGATGCTGGCCCTGCTCGACCCGACGGAGGTCTCCTGATGAGTCGGACCGAGGCGGAGCGGCCACCCCCCGCCCCCGTCAGGGCCCCCGGGGCCACCGGCACCCCCAGGACCCCCGCGTCCAGCTCACGGCGTTTCAGCCGTCGGCGCTGGTCCCAGCGCTGGCGGCGATGGCGCGGCCTGGTCGCCGCGCTGGTCGTGCTCGCCCTCGTGCTCGCCGGCGTCTGGGCCGTCTACTTCTCGGCCCTGCTCGCCGTCGACCGCGTGGAGGTGGTCGGGACCAGCACCCTGGACCCCGCCGCGATCGCCGCGACGGCGGACGTGCCGGTCGGCGGCCCCCTCGCCACTGCCGACCTCGACGCGGCGCGGCTGCGCGTCGGCGCGCTGGCCCAGGTCCGCTCCGTCGAGGTGACCCGGCAGTGGCCGCACACGGTCGTGATCAGCCTCACCGAGCGCACGCCGGTCGCCGCGATCACGCTCGGAGGCGAGCTCCGCGGGCTCGACCAGGACGGCGTGGTGCTCGACGCGCTCCCCGCGAAGGACCCTGCCGCCGCGGCCCTGCCCACGGTGGAGGCCGGGCGCGAGGTGACCTCGGCGGCGATGGCCGAGGCCGCGCACGTGGTGGCGGCGCTGCCCGCCGACCTCGCGGCCCGCGTCGACCACGTCGAGGTCGCCACGATCGACCAGATCAGCCTCGAGCTGGGCGACGGGCGCGTGGTGCGCTGGGGGAGCGCCCAGGACTCCGCGACGAAGGCCGAGGTCCTGGCCGCGCTGCTGCTCCAGCCGCGCGCCGCGACGTACGACGTGAGCGTGCCGAGCCTGCCCACCACCGCCGGCTGAGCCGCCCGGCACGGCTCCACCCGGGCGCCGCGCGAATCGTCGGGCACGACGTCGGCGTGTTGCCGCACCCGCGGTGCCGGAGGTGCCTACTGTCTTCCACACGACGAGGTTGACATAACTATAACCCTCTACCTGAGGGTCAGGGTTGGCCAGGTTCGTCCACTTCCCCGTCCGAGACCACACACCGAACGCACGAGAGGTGGAGCCGCCGTGGCTGCTGCACAGAACTACCTGGCCATCATCAAGGTCGTGGGCATCGGCGGTGGTGGCGTCAACGCTGTCAACCGCATGATCGAGGTCGGGCTCAAGGGCGTCGAGTTCATCGCCATCAACACCGACGCCCAGGCCCTGCTGATGAGCGACGCCGACGTCAAGCTCGACATCGGCCGCGAGCTCACCCGCGGTCTCGGTGCCGGAGCCGACCCCGAGGTCGGGGCGCGCGCCGCCGAGGACCACGCCGACGAGATCGAGGAGGTCATCAAGGGCGCCGACATGGTCTTCGTGACCGCCGGCGAGGGCGGTGGCACCGGCACCGGGGGCGCACCCGTGGTCGCGCGCATCGCCCGCTCGCTCGGCGCGCTGACCATCGGCGTGGTGACCCGGCCGTTCGCCTTCGAGGGGCGGCGCCGGGCCAACTCGGCCGAGGAGGGCATCGCCGGCCTGCGCGACGAGGTCGACACCCTGATCGTGATCCCCAACGACCGGCTGCTCTCGATCAGCGACCGCAACGTCTCGGTGCTCGACGCCTTCAAGCAGGCCGACCAGGTGCTGCTCCAGGGTGTCTCGGGCATCACCGACCTGATCACCACCCCGGGCCTGATCAACCTCGACTTCGCCGACGTCAAGTCCGTCATGGCCAACGCCGGCTCCGCGCTGATGGGCATCGGCTCCGCCCGCGGCGAGGACCGCTCGGTCGCCGCGGCCGAGATGGCGGTCTCCAGCCCGCTGCTCGAGGCCTCGATCGACGGGGCGTACGGCGTGCTGCTCTCGATCGCGGGCGGCTCGGACCTCGGGCTGTTCGAGATCAACGAGGCCGCAGCACTCGTCGCCCAGTCGGCCCACCCCGACGCCAACATCATCTTCGGGGCCACCATCGACGACGCCCTCGGTGACGAGGTGCGGGTGACGGTCATCGCAGCCGGTTTCGACGGCGGACAGCCCAAGCGTCGCGACGAGGGCACGGTCCTGCGCCGCGAGCCCAAGCCGCAGCAGACCCAGGCCGAGACCCGGGCCGCCGTGGCCGCGACCGTCGGTGCCCCCGGCAGCAGCCCGGCCGGCGCGACCGGTGGTCGCGGCGAGCCGCAGTCCTCGCCGATCTCCTACCGGCCCTCGACCCCGCCGCGTGCGGACGTCGAGCGCGAGCAGGTCGCCCGCGACTCGGGTCGCGCCCCGGCGGTCCAGCCCTCGCGGCCGGCGCCCAAGCCGGTGGTCTTCGACGACGACGACCTCGACATCCCCGACTTCCTGAAGTAGTCGCGGTTGTTCTACGCGCGAGACTCACGAGAGGGCGACGTCCGGGTGGACGTCGCCTTCTCGGACGTCACGCTCGACCTGCGTGGACTGCTGCCCGGTTTCGCGGGCGAGCTCGCGCGGCTCGAGGCGGCCTGCGGGGTGGGCTTCGCCCGGCTGAGCCAGGTCCACGGCGACCAGGTGCGCCTCGTCGAGTCGCCCGACCCCCCGGGGTCGGTGCCGTTCGCGGACGCGATGGTCACCACCCGCCGCGACGTGGGGCTGATGATCCGGGCCGCCGACTGCCTGCCGCTCGTGCTCGCCGACACCGGCGCCGGCGTGGTCGGCGTCGTGCACGCCGGTCGAGGTGGGATGGCGATCGACGTCACGACCCGCGCGGTCGAGTCGATGGTCGGGCACGGGGCCGCCGTCGAGCGCCTCACGGCCTGGGTCGGGCCCCACGTGTGCGGGGGGTGCTACGAGGTGCCGGCCGAGCTGCGCGACGAGGTCTGCGCGGCGGTCCCGCAGGCCTGGGCGGAGACCCGCTGGGGAACGCCGGCGCTGGACATCGGGGCAGGCGTGCGGCACCAGCTCGCCCAGGCGGGCGTCGTCGACGTCGTCGAGGTGGGCGGGTGCACGCTCGAGGACGAGCGGCTGCCCTCCTACCGACGCGACGGAGCATCCTCGGGTCGCTTCGCCGGTCTGGTGTGGATCTCGTGAGCGAGCGCGCCGACGAGCTGGCCTCGCGCCTGGACGACGTACGAGCCAGGATCGCCCGTGCCTGTCGCGACGCCGGGCGCGACCTGGACGATGTCGCGCTCACCGTCGTGACGAAGTTCTTCCCCGCCGCCGACGTGCGACTGCTGGCCGGCCTGGGGGTGGGCGAGGTCGCCGAGAACCGCCACCAGGAGGCGCAGCAGAAGGCCTCCGACCTGGCCGACCTCGACCTGCGGTGGCACATGATCGGCGGACTGCAGAGCAACAAGGCGGCCGCAGTGGCCGGGTGGGCCGACGTCGTCGCCTCGGTCGACCGGCTCAAGCTGGTCGCACCCCTCGACCGTGGCGCCGACCGGGCCGGGCGCGAGGTCGACGTGCTGGTGCAGGTCAGCCTCGACCCGCCTGGCTCCGAGCATCGCTTCGGCGCCGACCCGGCCGACCAGGACGCGCTCGACGGCATCGTCGAGGCCGTCGCGCAGGCCGAGTGCCTCCGCCTGTGCGGGGTCATGGGGGTCGCCCCCAACGAGGGCGACCCGGCCGCGGCCTTCGCCCGGCTGGCCGAGGTGGCCCGGCGGGTGCGCGCGAGGCACCCGGGCGCCCGTGAGATCTCGGCCGGCATGAGCGGGGACCTCGAGGCGGCCGTCGCCGCCGGCGCGACACGCGTGCGCGTCGGGTCCGCGGTCCTCGGTCCGAGGCCTCCGGTCGCGTAATCTTCCACCCATCAGCGACGCCCTCGACGGGCGCCACGAGCAGCAAGGGACGGCACCCATGAGCGGCGCGATGCGCAGGATCGGCGAGTACCTCGGCCTGGTCGAGGACCTCGGCGTGTACGACGACTACGACACCGACGAGCGCGTCGCGACCGATGCGGGCTCGCAGCCCGCCCGTCCGCAGCGCGACGCCCGTCCGGCCGCGGTCTCCGACCTCTCCGAACGACGGGGACGTGCTCCGTCGGCGGGCGGGGGCCTCGGCGCTGCCCAGCTGCCCGGCACGGTCGCCGAGCTCTCCCGGATCACCACGCTGCACCCGAGCACCTACAACGAGGCGCGCACCGTGGGCGAGAACTTCCGCGAGGGCACCCCCGTGATCATGAACCTCTCCGAGATGGACGACGCCGACGCCAAGCGGCTCGTCGACTTCGCCGCCGGCCTGGTGTTTGCCACGCGTGGCAGCATCGAGCGCATCACCAACAAGGTCTTCCTGCTCTCGCCGCCCAACGTGTCGGTGGCGGCCGAGGACAAGCAGCGCATCGCCGAGGGCGGGTTCTTCAACCAGAGCTGAGCCTGCGACCGCACCGACCGCGACACCGACGACAGAGCTGAGGGCACGTGCAGATCGTGGGACAGGTCATCGAGACCGTCCTGTGGGTCTTCATCGCCTGCATGTGGATCCGGTTCGTCGTCGACTGGGTCCAGGTCTTCGCACGCTCGTGGTCCCCCTCGGGCCCGATCCTCGTCGTCCTCGAGGTGGTCTACTCCGTGACCGACCCACCCATCAAGGCGCTGCGCAAGGTCGTCCCGCCGCTGCGTCTGGGCAACGTCGCGCTCGACCTGAGCTTCATCATCGTGCTGATCGTCGCGCTGGTCCTGCAGGCCGTGAACCGCAACCTGCTGCTCTGAGTCCGTCGGTCGCTCGGTCCCGGCCGGCTCGCAGGACGTGGGTACGTGCGCGACGGAGCGCCGACCGGACGGTGACGTCGGGATGGACTCCCTGGTCACACCAGCCCCACGCAGGCGCTATGGTTCCTGCACAAGTCAGTTCTTCGACAATGAATTGGGTGAGGTCATGCCGCTGACGCCTGAGGACGTGAGCAACAAGCGCTTTACGCCTGTCCGGCTCCGCGAGGGCTACGACATGGGTGAGGTGGATCAGTTCCTCGACGAGATCGAGGCCGAGCTGGCTCGCCTGACCAAGGAGAACGACGACCTGCGGGCCAAGCTCTCCTCGGCGCAGGGCGCCGAGACCGGGACCTTCACCCCCCCGGTGAGCGAGCCGGAGCCCGCCCAGGCGGCGACTCCGAGCCGACTCCCGAGCCCGAGCCCGAGCCCGAGCCGGTCGTCGAGCAGCCGGCGGCGCCGCCCGTCGAGCAGCCCGCGCAGGCCGAGCCCGCCGCCACGGCACCGGGTTCGACCGCCGCGATGTTCTCCGGCCCGGGCGACCCTGCGGGTCCCTCCGGCCCCGGTGTCCAGACCATCCGGGTCGAGACCGTCGCCGACGCGTCCAACGCCGCCGCCCGCCTGCTCGAGCTGGCCACCCGCAACGCCGACGAGCTCGTCGAGGAGGCCAAGAACGAGGCCGACAAGATCGTCGGTGAGGCGCGCACCAAGTCCGAGCGCCTCGAGTCCGAGTCCAAGGCCAACGCCGAGCGCAGCGAGTCCGAGGCGCGCACCCGTGCCGAGATGCTCGACTCCGAGACCGCGGAGCGTCGCACCCAGCTCTTCGGGGACCTCGAGAAGGAGCGCAACAAGCTCAACGCCGAGGTCGAGAACCTCCGCTCCTTCGAGCGTGAGTACCGCTCGCGACTGAAGAGCTACTTCACCCAGCAGCTCGAGGCGTTGGAGACCGGCTCGGACAGCGCCGCTCCCTCGGCGGCGACCGGTGACCCGGCCCAGCCCAAGCGGCTGCGCTCGATCCTCGGCGAGGAGGAGGGCTGAGACCTCGGTCTCGCTCCACCCGACGTACCGCACTGATCGCATCTGATCGCGCCGGAGGCCGGCCCCGCACGGGGCCGGCCTCCGGTGCGTCGGGCCCGTGCTTGGAGGCTCACGGGGGAGGGGCTACCCTCCCTCCTGCCGGTGCGTCCAACCGTGGCCGCCACCAGATCGGGCTCGGGTCCACCTGTGGTTCCTGCGCGAGTCCGTCTCCCGCCCCCATGCGAAGTAGGTCTCGTGAAGAAGTCAGCCGCGGTCACCACCGCCGAGCAGGTCACCGCCAGCGACCTCGTCGTCCAGCCCGGCGAGGACGACTGGACGACCGCGGAGCTCACCGAGCTCCTCGAGGAGCTGCACCACCAGCGCGACCACAGCCTCGAGATCGTCGGGGAGCAGCAGAACGAGCTCAGCGGGCTGCTGCGCGACTCCGGTGACGGGGCGGGCCAGGACCAGGCAGACGTCGGGGCCTCCAGCTTCGAGCGCGACTACGAGCTCACCGTGCTCAACAACGAGCACGACAAGCTCGCGCAGATCGACCGGGCGCTCGCCCGGATCGAGGACGGCACCTACGGCCGGTGCGAGTCGTGCGAGGAGCCGATCGGGAAGATGCGGTTGATGGCATTTCCGCGTGCGACACTGTGCTTGAGATGCAAGCAGCGAGAGGAACGTCGCTGAGCGACGCCGGCCCCTCCGGGATGGACGGGCGCAGTCCTCTGTCTCGTCGTCGCCGAGCGCTGGCGGTCTTCGCCCTCACCGCAGCCGCCTGGTACGCCGCCGACCAGGCGACCAAGGTGCTCGCGGTGCACCGGCTCGCCGACGGTGACGTCGCCGTGCCCGGTGGCTTCCTGCGCCTGCACCTGGTGCGCAACCCCGGGGCGGCCTTCAGCACCGGCACCGAGTACACGGTCGCGCTGAGCTGCTTCGCGATCGCCGCGGCGCTGGTCGTGCTCTGGGTCGCCCGCCGCCTCGCGAGCAGCCTCTGGGCCTTCGGCCTCGGGCTGCTGCTGGCCGGCGTCGTGGGCAACCTCACCGATCGCCTGCTGCGCCAGCCCGGTCCGCTGCGCGGCCACGTGATCGACTTCCTGCAGCTGCCGAGCTGGCCGGTCTTCAACCTCGCCGACATCGGCATCAACGTCGCCGCCGGCCTGATCCTGCTGCAGGCCTTCCGCGGTGTGCGCGTCGACGGCCTCGTCGTCGAGGACGATGACGAGCACGATGACGAGCATCACGACGGGGCCGACCACGAGGGCGGTGGCGAGAACCCCGACGACGCGGACCAGGACGCTCGCGAGAGCGCCGAGGCGGGCCTCGAGGTCGAGCCGGGCCAGGCCGACGGGCCCCCGGCGGGCGGTGGGGCACGGTGACCGAGTCCGACCACCGTTCGCTGCGCGTGCCCGAGAGCCTCGAGGGTGAGCGTGTCGACGCCGCGATGGCGCAGCTCTTCGGGCTCTCGCGCAGCCGGGCCGCCGACCTCGTGGGTCAGGGCCTCGTCGAGCTCGACGGAGCCCGTGTGCCCAAGAGCGAGCGGGTCCTCGCCGGCGCCGAGCTCTCGGTCACCCTCGTGGTGCAGGTCGACCCGCTCGAGGTCGTGCCCGAGATCGTCGAGGGGATCGGGATCATCCACGACGACGACGAGATCGTGGTGATCGACAAGCCGGTCGGCGTCGCGGTTCACCCCTCGCCGGGATGGACGGGCCCCACGGTCGTGGGTCACCTCGCCGGCGCCGGGTTCCGGATCGCGACGAGCGGCGCCTCGGAGCGTCAGGGCATCGTGCAGCGCCTCGACGTCGGCACCTCCGGGGTGATGGTGATCGCCAAGAGCGAGCGGGCGTACTCGCTGCTCAAGAACGCCTTCCGCGAACGGACCGTCGAGAAGACCTACCACGCGCTCGTCCAGGGCCACCCCGACCCGCTCGAGGGCACGGTCGACGCGCCGATCGGTCGGCACCCGGGCACCTCCGACCACCGGTTCGCGGTCACCGCCGACGGCCGACCGAGCGTCACGCACTACGCGACCCTCGAGGCGCACCGCTTCGCCAGCCTGCTCGAGGTGCACCTCGAGACCGGGCGCACCCACCAGATCCGGGTCCACATGCAGGCCCTCAAGCACCCCTGCGTGGGCGACCTGACCTACGGCGCCGATCCCACCCTGGCCACCCGCCTCGGCCTCACCCGCCAGTGGCTGCACGCCGTCCGGCTCGGGTTCGAGCACCCGGCCAGCGGCGAGCAGGTCTCCTACGAGTGCGACCACCCACCCGACCTCGCGCACGCCCTCGAGGTCGTGCGCGACGGCCGATGAGCCCGGAGCTGGCGCTGCGGCCCGCCACCGCCGGCGACCTCGCGGCGGTGGCCGAGCTGCACCTCGCGGTGCGCGCGGACGGCGTGCCGGCGATGCCGCCGCTCGTCCACGACCCGCACGAGGTCCGGCGCCACGTGGCCGGGTGGGACCTCGCGCGTCACGAGGTCTGGCTGGCCGAGGACGACGAGCGGGTGCTCGGCTACCTGCGGCTGAGCGGGAGCTGGCTCGACGACCTCTACGTGGCGGTGCCTGCGCAGCGGCGTGGGGTCGGCTCGGCCCTGCTGGAGCTGGCCATGGGCCTGCGCCCCGACGGGTTCTGCCTGTGGGTCTTCGCCTCCAACGCCCCGGCGCGGGCCTTCTACGCCGCCCACGGTCTCGTCGAGCTCGAGACGACCGACGGCTCGGCCAACGAGGAGCAGGCGCCCGACGTACGGGTGGCCTGGCCGGGTGCGCGGCCGTGGGAGTTCTGGCGGGGCCTGATCGACGAGGTCGACGCCGAGCTCGGTGACCTGCTGGCTCGCCGGGCGGCCCTCAGTGGCGCCGTGCGGCGCCTCCGGGGCGGCCCCGGACGGGACCGCGACCGGGAGCGGGAGGTGGCTCGACGGATGGCCGAGCGGGTCCCGGCGCTCGGGCCCGAGCGGGTCGCGCGGGTGGTCGACGTGATCATCACCGAGAGCCTCGAGGCCGCGGCCGGGCCGGGCGAACCGGACCCGGGGTGATCGCAGCCGTGCCTTCCGCGGGCTGTCGGCGTGGTCGCGTAGTCTGGCGATCTTCCCCCGGCGGGCGCGGAACCTTCGTGGTCCGAACCGCTGAGTCATGCCCGCACGCGGGCGCAGAGCGAGACGGCCAAGGAGCAGCGCGCCAGCCATGACGAGCGGAACCGGGGACTCCTTCGTCCACCTGCACGTGCACACCGAGTACTCCATGCTCGACGGGGCGGCGCGGCTGACCCAGCTGACCGAGCGGGCCGCGGAGCTCGAGATGCCGGCCGTGGCGATGACCGACCACGGCAACGTCTTCGGGGCCTACGAGTTCTACGCCAAGGCCAAGAAGGCCGGGGTGAAGCCGATCATCGGCATCGAGGCCTACTTCACCCCCAACGTGTCTCGCTTCGAGCGCAAGGGCGTCAACTTCTACGACGGTGGCCCCGACGACGTCTCCAACCGGGGCGCCTACACCCACATGACCCTGCTCTCGGAGTCCACCGAGGGCATGCACAACCTCTTCCGGCTCTCCACCGGCGCCTGGCGCGACGGCTTCTTCAAGCAGCCGCGGATGGACCGCGAGCTGCTCGCGACCCACGGCAAAGGCATCATCGGCACGACCGGCTGCCCCTCCGGCGAGGTCCAGGTGCACCTGCGCTACGGCAACTACGACGCCGCCCGCCAGGTGGCGGCCGACTTCCAGGACATCCTCGGCAAGGAGAACTACTTCCTCGAGCTGATGGACCACGGCCTCGACATCGAGAACCGGGTGCGCGACGGGTTGCTGCGCCTGGGCAAGGACCTGCGGATCCCGCTGCTGGCGACCAACGACTCCCACTACGTCATGCGCGAGGACGCCCCGTCCCAGGAGCACCTGCTGTGCATCAACTCGGGGTCCACGATGGACATCCCCGCCGGTGACGGACCGGGCAAGCGGTTCGCCTTCAACGGCGACGGCTACTACCTGAAGTCGGCCGCCGAGATGCGCTCGCTGTGGGCCGACAAGTACGACCTCCGCGAGGCCTGCGACAACACCCTGCTGATCGCCGAGCGCTGCGACGTCTCCTTCAACGAGGGCAACGGCACCTATATGCCGCGCTTCCCCTGCCCGCCGGGGGAGAACGAGGACTCCTGGCTGGTCAAGGAGGTCGAGCGGGGGCTGGCTGCTCGCTACCCCGGTGGCGTGCCCGCCGAGAGTCGCAAGCAGGCGGAGTTCGAGCTCGGCGTGATCACCCAGATGGGCTTCCCCGGCTACTTCCTGGTCGTCGCCGACTTCATCAACTGGGCCAAGGACAACGGCATCCGGGTCGGCCCCGGGCGCGGCTCGGGCGCGGGCTCGATGGTGGCCTACGCGATGCGGATCACCGACCTCGACCCGCTCAAGCACGGACTGATCTTCGAGCGCTTCCTCAACCCCGACCGCGTCTCGATGCCCGACTTCGACATCGACTTCGACGAGCGTCGCCGCGGCGAGGTGATCCGCTACGTCACCGACAAGTACGGCGACGACCGGGTCTCCTACATCGTCACCTACGGCACGATCAAGGCCAAGCAGGCCGTCAAGGACTCCAGCCGCATCCTCGGCTACCCCTTCGCGATGGGTGACCGGATCACCAAGGCGATGCCGGCCGCGGTGATGGGCAAGGACGTGCCCCTCACCGAGATCTTCGACCCCGGTCACAAGCGCTTCGGCGAGGGCGGCGAGTTCCGCTCGCTCTACGAGGCCGATGCCGACGTCAAGAAGGTCGTCGACACCGCGATCGGTATCGAGGGCCTCAAGCGCCAGTGGGGCGTGCACGCCGCCGGCGTGATCATGTCGAGCGAGCCGCTGCTCGACATCATCCCGATGCTCAAGCGTCCCGCGGACGGCGCGATGATCACCCAGCTCGACTACCCCACGTGCGAGTCGCTGGGCCTGATCAAGATGGACTTCCTCGGCCTGCGCAACCTCACCGTGCTCGACGACGCGGTGAAGAACATCAAGGCCAACCGCGGCGAGGACCTCGTGCTCGAGGACCTCGAGCTCGACGACGCGGAGTCCTACCGGCTGCTGGGCACCGGAAACACCCTCGGGGTCTTCCAGCTCGACGGCGGTCCGATGCGCAGCCTGCTGCGCCTGATGCGTCCCGACAGCTTCGAGGACATCTCGGCGGTGCTCGCGCTCTACCGCCCCGGCCCGATGGGCGTCGACAGCCACACCAACTACGCGCTGCGCAAGAACGGCAAGCAGGAGATCACCCCGATCCACCCCGAGCTCGAGGAGCCGCTCGCGGAGATCCTGGGTCAGACCTACGGCCTGATCGTCTACCAGGAGCAGGTCATGGCGGTCGCCCAGAAGCTGGCCGGCTACACGCTCGGCCAGGCCGACCTGCTGCGCCGGGCGATGGGCAAGAAGAAGAAGGAGGTGCTCGACGCCGAGTACGTCCCCTTCTCCGAGGGCATGACCGAGCGGGGCTACTCAGCGGCGGCGATCAAGTCGCTGTGGGACGTGCTGGTGCCGTTCTCCGACTACGCCTTCAACAAGGCCCACACCGCGGCGTACGGGCTGGTGTCGTACTGGACGGCGTACCTCAAGGCGCACTACCCGGCCGAGTACATGGCCGCGCTGCTGACCTCGACGCAGTCCGACAAGGACAAGTCGGCGATCTACCTCAACGAGTGCCGCCGGATGAAGATCCAGGTGCTCCCGCCCGACGTCAACGAGTCGGCGCACGACTTCACCCCGGTCGGGACCGACGTGCGCTTCGGCCTGACCGCCGTGCGCAACGTCGGTGGCCACGTCGTCGACGGCATCGTGGCCGGGCGCGAGGAGAAGGGCCGCTACGAGGACTTCGCCGACTTCCTCGACAAGGTGCCGCTCAACGTGTGCAACAAGCGCGTCATCGAGTCACTGGTCAAGGCGGGTGCGTTCGACGAGATGAAGCACAAGCGGCGGGCCCTGGTCGCCGTGCACGAGTCGGCCGTCGACCAGTACGTCGACATCAAGCGCAACGAGGCCATCGGCCAGGACTCGCTCTTCGGTGGCCTCGACGACGACGAGGGCGGCTTCGGCGTCAGCGTCTCGCTGCCCGACATCGACGAGTGGGACAAGATGACGCTCCTGGGTCATGAGCGCGACATGCTCGGCCTCTACGTCTCCGACCACCCCCTGCTCGGTCTCGAGCACGTGCTGGCGCAGGGCACCGACACGACCGTGGGCCAGCTCCTGCTCGACGAGGAGCGCGCCGACGGCTCGACCGTGACCATCAGCGGTCTGGTCACCGCGGTGCAGCGCAAGATCACCAAGAAGGGCGACGCGTGGGCGATGGTGACCCTCGAGGACCTCGACGGCGCGATCGAGGTCCTGCTCTTCCCCAGCTCCTACCAGCTGGCCAGCCCGCACCTGGTGCCTGACGCGATCCTCACCGTCAAGGGCCGACTCTCGCGCAGCAAGGACACCCCCGAGCTGCACGGGCAGGAGGTCAGCGTGCCGTCGCTGGAGCGCGGGCCGTCGGGTCCGGTCGTCATCTCGATGCCCTCGACGCGCTGCACGGGACCTGTGGTCGAGCAGCTGCGCGGCGTCCTGGGCGACCACCCCGGCGTGACCGAGGTGCGGCTGCGCCTGCTGACCCGCGAGGCGACGACCGTGATGCGTCTCGACGACCGGCTGCGGGTCACGCCGGGTCCCGCGCTGTACGCCGACCTCAAGCAGCTGCTGGGGCCCGGGTGCCTGAGCGCGTGAGCGACGACGAGCGCCGAGGCGGCGCGCGGCGCGCGGTCTCGCGCGGCCTGCTGGTCCTGGTGATGTTCGTGCTGGGAGGAGCCGGTCTCGGGGTCCTGTGGGCGCAGGTGGTCTGGACACCGGCGATGGGGAGGGTCAGCGACGGTGCCTGGCTTCCCTTCGACGAGCGCGCGCTGAGCATGGAGACCGGCGGCACCAGCACCTACGTCGTGGTCGCAGCCCTCGGGGGGCTCGCTCTCGGGGTGCTCGCGGCGCTGCTCTCGACCCGCGTCGAGCTGGTGGTGCTCGCCGCGCTGCTGGTCGGCAGCGCGGCGGCGGCGTACGTGATGTGGCGGGTGGGAACCGGCGTCGGGCCGATGGACCCCGCAGTGCTGGCGCGAACCGCCGCGGACGGCACCGAGCTGCCGAGCGACCTCGCGGTCGCCGGCGCGAGCCCGTTCCTCTCGCTGCCGGTCTGCGCCCTCGTCGGGCTCGCGGCGGTCTACTTCATCGCTCCCGAGGCCGGGCGTGCGCAACATCGTCCGAGCGCGAGCGCGAGGGGCTAGCCTTTCGCTGTCCTTGCGCACACCACCCCTGGGAGCACCCCGTGACCAGCACGCCCGAGCCAGACCACAGCGAGATCCTCGACAGCAGCGGAGGGCGACCCACCTCGACCACCGGCTCCGGCGGCTCCGGCGGGTCGGGTCGTCGTCGCGGCATCATCGCCGGTGCCGGCGTCGCTGCGCTGGCCGTGGTCGGCGGTGGCGCGTGGGCGGCGACCAGCTTCTTCGCGACCGGCGACCAGCCGGCGCAGGCGCTCCCGGCCGGCACGGTCGGCTACCTCAGCGTCGACCTCGACCCCAACGGGTCGCAGAAGATTGCGGCGCTGGGCACGTTGAACAAGTTCCCGGTCTTCGAGGACAAGGTCGGTGTGAGCGGCGCCGACGACCTGCGCGAGGAGATCGCGACGTACGTGCTGGACCAGGCCGGCTGCGACGTCGACTACGCCGACGACATCGCGCCGTGGCTGGGCAGCCGCTTCGCGTTCGCTGCCGTGGACACCGGTGAGGACACCCCCTCGCCGGTCGCGGTGGTGCAGGTCACCGACGAGTCCGACGCCGACGAGGGGTTGAAGACCCTGGCTGCCTGCGACGACGCGGGGGAGACCGCGTGGTCCATCGACAACGGCTGGGCGGTCGTCGCCGAGTCGCAGGACGTGGCCGACCAGGTCGTCGCAGACGCCCAGGACGGAACCCTGGCCGACGACGCGGACTTCCAGCGCTGGACCGGCGAGGCCGGCGACGCCGGGATCGCGACCGGTTACCTCTCGCCCGACTTCGCCGAGGCCGTGGCGGGGAGCGGCGACGTGCCGCCCGAGCTCGAGTCCGCTCTCGGTGACTTCGAGGGCGCGGCCGCGACGGTGCGCTTCGCCGACGGCTCGGTAGAGATCGAGTCCGCAGCGAGCTCGAGCGACTCCGGCCCGTCCGCTGCCTTCACCGGGAGCGGCGGCCTGGACGCGCTCACGACCCTGCCCGACGACACCGCCGCGGCGATCGGGGTCAGCCCGAAGGAGGGCTGGGGCTCGGACCTGGTCGACTTCCTCGGGACCACCCTCGGCGAGGACGCTGTCGGGGAGGCCGAGTCGGCGACCGGCCTGACCCTGCCCGACGACCTCGAGACGCTCCTCGGCCAGTCGGCCGTCCTCGCGGTCGGTGGCGACCTCAACCTCGACTCGATCACCGCCAGCACCGACGGCAGCGACGTGCCGGTCGCGCTCAAGGTCCAGGGCGACTCCTCCGCGATCGAGCAGGTGCTGGACAAGATCCGCGCCAACCCCGCCCTCGGCGGAGGCGGCGGCCAGATCCTCGGCAGTGACACCGAGGGCGACTTCGTGGCGATCGGCCCCTCGAACAGCTACCGCGAGCAGGTCCTCGCCGACGGCGACCTCGGCAGCTCCGACCTCTTCTCCTCGGTCGTCCCGGACGCCGGTGACGCCTCGGCGGTCTTCTTCGTCAACCTGAACGCGTTCGACGACCTGATCGACCAGGCCGCGAGCGGGGACACCGAGATCGTCGACAACGTCAAGCCGCTGGCTGCGATCGGCGCCAGCAGCACCACCGACGGCGACGTCACCCACGGCCAGATCACGATCACGACCGACGACTGACGCACCACTACCCTCGAGCACCGAACAGCCCCGTAGCTCTCCCGAGCACGGGGCTGTTCGCGTGTGCTCGCACTGGCTCGGTCGGCGCGCGTAGGGCGCGTCTCGAGACCCCACGTGGGGTACCCGGGGTCGCGGCCACACTGTCTCGCCGGGTTCCGGGGCTCCGGCACCCGGGCCCCTTCGCACCTCGACCGCGTCGACGGTGGTCGAGGAGCGCGCAGCGCGCCTCAAGGCGGCCCGGCTCGAGCTCGCCGACGTGTGAGAGTCGGAACCGTCTCGGGTGCCGCTCGCTGCGTGTGCTCGGCGGCCGCAGCCTGAACCACTCGTGCGGTGGAGGTCGGGCGTCCCGGTGGCCCCGTCACGGTGGTGCTGGGGCGGGGGCTGCGGGCTGCTGGGTGTCAGAAGGGCGGCGGAGCCGGATCTGGTGGTGGGTCCGGTGGGTGGGCCGGGTCGGGTGGCGCGGGGATGTTCATCGAGGCGGGTCGTCGTCTGGGTGGTGGTGCGATCGAGTACTCCAACGGTGGCGGGTCGGGTGCCGTGGGTGGTGGATCGGAGACGTCGAACGTCCCTTCGGGCATCCGGAGGGTCTTGAGGCCGTGGGGGCTCGTCCAGAGGTACACGCCGGGGGTCAGCGTCTCGTAGGACCAGCCGAGGTGGGTCTTGTGGCGGTGGTGTCGGCGGCACATGGGCGCCTGGTTGGCCGAGCAGGTGGGGCCTTGGGGCCAGGGGACGCAGTGCTCGTGGTCGCACGACGCTGGCCGCCCGGGTGCAGCGGGGGAAGACGCAGGTCTGGTCGCGCAGGACGGTCTGCTCACGCAGGTCACCGGTGGACTCGTACGAGCCGGAGTGCAGGTGAGCGGCCAGATCGATGACCGGCCGGACCGTGACGTTCCCGGCGGTGTGGCACCAGGTCTTGACCTGGGTCGCGGTGACCGGGACCCGCAGGTTCTCGACCCGGGTCCGATGCCGTGCTGGGCGGGGTCGTAGCCGACCCCGTTGGCGACACCGGTGACGGCTGCGTGGGCGACGTGGACGTGGAGCACGACCGAACGGCGGGCGGGGAGGCGGACGGTGTTGCCGTCCTCATCGACACACTCCGCCTCGGTCAACGTGAGCGTCGACTGGAGGCGGGCGAGGTCGCCCAAGGCGGCGGCGCGGCGGACGGGCAGGGTGTCGGTCTGATCCGAGCAGCTTCAGCTCGTGGGCCCGGTCGGCGAGGGCGGTCTCGAGGTCCAACGCGTCGGCAACGTCGAGGGTGCCGTCGATGTCGACGGTCCCGGACAGGTCCCCGCCGCCGCGTTCGCGGAGGTGGATGTTCACGCCACGCTCCTCGGCGGCGGCCTTCCGCTTCGCCTCGGCCTCCTCGGGCTGCCACCGCGCCAGGGCGGTCGCGACGATCCGGTCGAGCTGGGCACCGGACACGGCGTGGGTGAACCCGTTGACGTGGACGTCGACGTGCTCGGCACCCTCCTCGCACAGGGTCATCGTCGCCTCGGCCACGAGCTTGGCCCGCCACCACGGGCACCGGCCCGAGATCACGGCCTCCCACAGGCGGGGTAGGCGGTAGCGGACCTCCAACGCACACCCGAGCAGACGACGTCCGCCCTCGGTCGACAACCCAGCGCGACCGCGAGCTCGGTGACCGCGTTCTCGCCGACCAGCGGCGCCCCCGGCCCGGCGAGCGTCAGGCCGTGCTCACCGAACCCGGCATGGAACGACGCGTCGTCCAAGGAGAGGACCTCGTGGGCGACGGCCCACTCGATCGCGGTGCGGATCTTGCGCACCTCCGCGGCGCGGACCGTGGCCTCGTCAGCGCGCAGGGTGTCGAGCAGGTGCTGCTCGGGGGTGGGTGCGCCGGCCATGGGTCCATGATATCCGAACACCAGTTCCCATGCCGGGGTTCTCCACAGCCGATCCGCCGTTCGTGTGGTTGCTCCTCGGCTCACCGGGTTTCGAGTCGCGCGCCGGCGCGCTCCTCAACCACCGTCCGGGTCGGCAGGCGCCAGCGCGCCCGTCAACCGGCGCCAGGGTGAGACCGCGCGCGGCTCGACCAGCTCACGGTGAGCCGCGCGCTGCCCGACCAGCGTCAGCGGCCGAGGGGGTGGACGGTGGCGCCGGTGACGCGGACGAGGTCGGCGGGGGAGAGGCCGAGGTCGAGGCCGCGGCGACCGCCGGAGACGTACACGACGTCGTGGTCGAGGGCGCCCGCGTCGACCACCGTGGTCAGGCGCCGCTTCTGGCCGAGGGGCGAGATGCCGCCGACGACGTACCCGGTCGCGCGCTCGGCGACGGCCGGGTCGGCCATGGCGGCGCTCCTCGCGCCGACCGCCCTGGCGAGGGCCTTGAGGTCGAGCTGGCCGCTGACGGGCACGACCGCGACCACGAGCGACCCGCCGACGTCGGCGAGCAGGGTCTTCAGCACGCAGGTGGGGTCCAGGCCGAGAGCGGTGGCCGCCTCCCCGCCGTACGACGCCGCCCGCGGGTCGTGGCGATAGGGGTGCAGCGTGAACGCGACCCCGGCCGCGCCCAGGGCGCGGGTGGCGGGCGTGGCTCCGCCCGACGGCGTGCGGGCCACGGGCTAGTTGGGCGACCAGCGGGTGCGCGCGACCTCGGTGGCCGGCAGCGAGGGGATCACGTTCATCGCTCGCAGCTCCGAGCGCAGGAGGTCGTGGACCAGGGTGAGCCGCTCGGTGGCGTCCTCGGCCTCGAGCAGCGCCTGCCGCTCGCCCAGCGGCAGCGGGGCGCAGGCGGCCAACGTCCAGGACAGGTACGTCGGGTCGCGCGGGAGGTCGCCGTCGTAGGGGTCCGCGCTGATCCCGGCCAGCGCCTGCCGGTAGGCGGCGAAGACGGCCCGCGAGCGCACCAGGAGCTCCTCGGCGACCTCGGCCGTGCCCTCCGGTCGCTCCACGACGTGGCCGACCGGGAAGGGCCCCGAGGTCTCGAGCGACTGCAGCTCGAAGCGGTCCAGGCCCACCGCGACGACGTCGAACGTGCCGTCGGCGTTCGACTCGACCTCGGTCAGACGCACCCGGCAACCTACCCGGAACAACGACTGCGCGCCGTGGTCCCCGACCTCGTAGCCCTCGCGGATGGCCACCGAGCCGAAGACCCGGTCGGTCGGGTCCTCCACCCGCAGCAGGTGGTGCACCAGGGCGCGGTAGCGGTCCTCGAAGACGCGCAGGGGGACCCGCAGGCCCGGGAACAGCACCGAGCCGAGCGGGAACATCGGCAGCGTCGGGGACACGCGGGAAACCTAGCCGATCCCGCCCGGCACGCAGTGCGGAGGCCGCGGGCCCCCGACGGCGCCAGGTCCGTAGACTCGGGCCATGATCCGCCGCATCGACCTGCGCAGCGCCGCCACCGGGCGCGCGGCCGGCGAGCCGTTCGACTACCGGACCGTCGTGCCCCGCTCCGACTTCGACGTCGAGGCGGCGGTGCCCGCGGTGCATGCCATCTGCGAGGGCGTCCGCACCGGCGGGCTCGAGGCGCTGCTCGACTACTGCGAGCAGTTCGACGGCGTGCGGCCCACCGACATCCGCGTGCCCGCCGGCGCCACCCAGCAGGCCCTGGACCAGCTCGACCCCGCAGTCCGTGCGGGTCTGGAGGAGTCGATCCGGCGCCTGCGTCTGACCAGCACGAACGAGCTCGAGCAGGACGCCTCCACCCAGCTCGGACCGGGCGCCCGCGTGACCCACCGCAAGGTGCCGATGGGTCGGGTCGGCCTCTACGTCCCCGGTGGGATCGCCCCGCTCGTGTCCAGCGTGCTGATGAACGTCGTGCCCGCGCAGGTCGCGGGGGTCGGGTCGATCGCGCTCGCCTCGCCGCCCCAGAAGGACTTCGGCGGCTCGGTGCACCCCACGATCCTCGCGGCGTGCGCGCTGCTCGGTGTCGAGGAGGTCTACACCGTGGGCGGGGCGCAGGCGATCGCGATGTTCGCCTACGGCACCGGCCCGTGCGAGCGGGTCGACTTCGTCACCGGTCCGGGCAACATCTACACCGTCACCGCCAAGCGGCTGCTCAAGGGCGTCGTCGGCATCGACTCCGAGGCCGGGCCCACCGAGATCGCGGTGCTCGCCGACGACAGCGCCGACGCGGCGTACGTCGCCGCCGACCTGGTCAGCCAGGCCGAGCACGACCCGCTCGCCGGCGCCGTCCTGGTCACCCCCTCGGCCCGTCTGGCCGACGAGGTCGAGGCCGAGCTCGACAAGCAGGTCTTCGCCACCCGCCACGTCGAGCGGATCCGCACCGCGCTGACCGGCCCCGCCTCGGCCACCGTGCTCGTCGACGACCTCGAGCAGGGTCTGGCCGTCGTCGACGCCTACGGCGCGGAGCACCTCGAGGTCCAGACCGAGGACGCCGCGACCTGGGCCTCGCGGGTGCGCAACGCCGGTGCGATCTTCGTCGGCCCGCACGCCCCGGTCTCGCTCGGCGACTACTGCGCGGGCTCCAACCACGTGCTGCCCACCGGCGGCTGCTCGTGCCACTCCTCGGGTCTCTCGGTGCGTGCCTTCACCCGTGCGATCCACGTCGTCGACTACGACCGCGCGGCCCTGGCCGAGGTCGCCGACCACGTCGTGGCGCTGGCCGAGGCCGAGGACCTGCCCGGTCACGGCGCGGCGGTGAAGGTGCGCTTCGAGCAGGCGGACCCGGCGCCATGACCTTCCCGCCGCTGCGCGAGGAGCTGGTGGGTCTCGAGCCCTACGGCGCCCCGCAGCTGGACCCAGCCCTGGTCCCGGTCCAGCTCAACGTCAACGAGAACCCCTACGGGCCCTCGCCGCAGGCCGCCGCCGACATCGCGGCGGCCGTCGCGACCGCCGCGTCGACGCTCAACCGCTACCCCGACCGGGAGGCGGTCGCGCTGCGCACCGCGCTGGCGACGTACCTCTCCCGCGACACCCCGCACGGGGTGGACGTCGCGCAGGTGTGGGCCGCCAACGGGTCCAACGAGGTGATGCTCCAGCTGCTCCAGGCCTTCGGCGGGCCGGGCCGCTGCGCACTGAGCTTCGCCCCGACGTACTCGATGTACCCCGAGTACGCCCGCGACACCGCCACCCGGTGGGTGCAGGGTCGGCGCGCCGACGACTTCACCCTCGACCTCGACGCCGCCCGCGGCGCCGTCCTCGAGCACCGCCCGAGCGTGGTGCTGCTGCCCTCCCCGAACAACCCCACCGGCACCGCGCTCACCCCCGAGGCCGTGACGACCCTGTGCGAGGCGGCCGCCTCCGACGGCCACGACGGGCTCGTCGTGGTCGACGAGGCCTACGGCGAGTTCCGCCGCGCAGGCACACCGAGCGCGCTGGAGCTGCTGGGCCGCCACCGCAACTTGGTGGTGACCCGCACGATGAGCAAGGCCTTCGCCCTGGCCGGCGCCCGCGTCGGCTACCTCGCCGCCGACCCGGCGATCTGCGACGCGATCCGCGTCGTGCGCCTGCCCTACCACCTCTCGGCCGTGACCCAGGCCGTCGCGCTGGCGGCCCTCGAGCACGCCCCGGAGCTGCTCGGGCGGGTCGAGGACCTGCGCCGCGAGCGTGACGAGACCGTCACGTGGCTGCGCGAGAGCGGACTCAGCGTGGCCGACAGCGACGCCAACTTCGCCTTCTTCGGCACCTTCGCCGACCGGCACGCCGTCTGGCAGGGACTGGTCGACCAGGGCGTGCTGATCCGCGAGACCGGGCCGGACGGGTGGCTGCGCGTCTCGATCGGCACACCCGAGGAGATGGCAGCATTCAGGCAGGCACTGGACACCGTGCGCGAGCGCACCCCACAGGAGGCACCGGCATGAGCGGCACCAGGACGGCGCGCCTCGAGCGCCGGACCAGCGAGTCCAAGGTCCTCGTCGAGATCGACCTCGACGGCTCGGGGCGCCACGACGTCTCCACCGGCGTGGGCTTCTACGACCACATGCTGATCTCGCTGGCGCGCCACGCCCTGCTCGACCTCACCGTGCAGGCCGAGGGCGACACGCACATCGACGCACACCACGTCGTCGAGGACACCGCGATCGTGCTAGGCCAGGCCCTGCGGGAGGCCCTCGGCGACAAGCGCGGCGTACGCCGCTTCGGCGACGCGACGGTCCCGCTCGACGAGGCGCTCGTCCAGGCCGTCGTCGACGTCTCCGGCCGCCCGTACTGCGTGCACACCGGCGAGCCGGAGGGCCAGCAGTACGTCACGCTCGGGGGCGGCGCCGGCGGCGTGGGCTACCTCGGCTCGCTGACCCAGCACGTCTTCGAGACCTTGGCCTTCCACGCCCACATCGCGCTGCACGTGCGCGTCCTCGCGGGTCGCGAGCCGCACCACCTCGTCGAGACGCAGTTCAAGGCCTTCGCCCGGGCGCTGCGCGACGCCGTCGCGATCGACCCGCGCGAGACGGGCGTGCCGTCCACCAAGGGCGCGCTCTGAGCGCCGCGACGGCCGGCGGCGGCCGACCGGACGTCGTCGTCCTCGATTACGGCTCGGGCAACCTGCGCTCGGCCGTGCGGGCCCTCGAGCGCGCGGGAGCGGCGGTCACCCTCAGCGCCGACCTGTCCCGAGCCCAGGCCGCCGACGGGCTCGTCGTGCCCGGGGTCGGGGCGTACGCCGCCTGCATGGCCGGGATCCGTGCGATCAAGGGCGAGCGGGCGATCGGGCGCCGTCTCGCCGGGGGCCGTCCGGTGCTGGGGATCTGCGTGGGGATGCAGGTCCTCTTCGAGCGCGGCATCGAGCACGGGGTGGAGACCGAGGGCGCAGGCGAGTGGCCCGGCCTGGTCGAGCGTCTGCGGGCCCCCGTCGTGCCGCACATGGGCTGGAACACCGTGGAGGTGGCAGGCGACGAGCGCACCGCGACCACGCTGTTCGAGGGCGTCGAGGACGAACGGTTCTACTTCGTGCACTCCTACGGCGTGCGCACGTGGACCCTCGAGACCAACGACCGCACGCGGGCGCCGCTGGTGCACTGGGCCGAGCACGGGGGGGACCGGTTCGTCGCCGCCGTCGAGAACGGCCCGTTGAGCGCCACGCAGTTCCACCCCGAGAAGTCCGGTGACGCCGGCGCGGCACTGCTGCGCAACTGGGTCCGCTCGCTGTGAGCGCCCCCGCGGTCGGGTGAGCAGGGAACGGGCCCGGCGGCGTGCCGAGCGCGAGCGCGAGGCCGCGATCCGCACGGCCGCTCGCGCGGCCGAGGCGGAGCGGACCGAGCGGTGGGCCGCACGCCGCCGGGCGCTGACCGCGTGGGTGCCGCGACGCCCGAGCCGTCCCTCGGGCATCCTGGAGCAACGGCGGCGGCGTCAGTGGTGGACCACGCTGGTCCTGCTGCTGGTGGTCAACGTCGCCGTGTGGGTGCTCGGCGGCGGCGTCGGTCTGCAGCTCCTCGTCGCCGCGGTCAGCCCGCTCGCCGCCCCGGTGCTGCACACCCTGCTCTTCCGCCGATGACGCCCGACCCCCCTCGCACCAGCCCGCACCAGCCCGCACCAGCCCCCGACCAAGGAGATCCATGAGCGACCACCTCGAGCTGCTGCCGGCCGTCGACATCGCCGGCGGCCAGGCCGTCCAGCTCGTCCAGGGCGTGGCGGGCTCGGAGAAGCGGTTCGGCGACCCCGTCGAGGCCGCCCTGCGCTGGCAGGAGGCCGGGGCGGAGTGGATCCACCTCGTCGACCTCGATGCCGCGTTCGGCCGGGGCCACAACCGCGAGCTGCAGGCCCACATCGTGGGCACCCTCGACATCGCGGTGGAGATGAGCGGTGGCATCCGCGACGACGCCTCGCTGGAGGCCGCGATGGCGGCGGGGTGCCGACGGGTCAACATCGGCACGGCCGCACTCGAGCAGCCCGCGTGGTGCGCGCGCGCCATCGCGACGTACGGCGACCGGGTCGCGGTCGGCCTCGACGTGCGGGGCCGCACGCTCGCCGCACGCGGCTGGACGCGCGAGGGCGGGGACCTCTACGAGGTGCTCGCGCGGCTCGACGGCGAGGGGTGCGCCCGCTACGTCGTGACCGACGTGAACAAGGACGGCATGCTCCAGGGCCCCAACCTGGACCTGCTGCGCGAGGTCTGTGCCGCGACCGACCGGCCGGTCGTCGCCTCCGGCGGGATCACCGAGCTCGGCGACCTCGAGGCCCTGGCGGGCATGGTGCCCTTCGGCGTCGAGGGCGCCATCGTCGGCACGGCGCTCTACGAGGAGCGCTTCACCCTCACCGAGGCCCTCGACCTGACCTGGCCGGGCCGATGAGCCTGGCGGTCCGGGTCATCCCGTGCCTCGACGTCGACGCCGGCCGGGTCGTCAAGGGGATCAACTTCCTCGACCTGCGCGACGCCGGTGACCCGGTCGAGCTGGCCCGCAGCTACGACGCGGAGGGTGCCGACGAGCTGACCTTCCTCGACATCTCGGCCTCCCACGAGGGCCGGGCCACCACGCTCGAGATCGTCTCCGCCACGGCCGAGCAGGTCTTCATCCCGCTCACCGTCGGTGGCGGGATCTCGAGTGTCGCCGACGTCGACCGGCTGCTGCGCGCCGGCGCGGACAAGATCGCGGTCAACACCGCCGCCATCCACCGCCCCGAGCTGGTCGCCGAGATCGCCGACCGGTTCGGCAACCAGGTGCTGGTGCTCTCCGTGGACGCCCGCCGCGCCGAGCACGACGGGGCGGCCTCCGGCTTCGAGGTCACGACGCACGGTGGGCGGAAGTCGGCCGGCCTCGACGCCGTCGAGTGGGCGGCGCGAGCCTGCGAGCTGGGCGCGGGGGAGATCCTGCTCAACGCGATGGACGCCGACGGCACCGAGGACGGCTTCGACCTCGACCTGATCACCGCCGTACGCCGGGAGGTCACCGTCCCGGTGATCGCCTCGGGCGGTGCGGGTCGGGTCGAGCACTTCGCCCCGGCGGTCGCGGCCGGGGCCGACGCCGTGCTCGCCGCGACCGTCTTCCACTTCGGGACCCTGCGCATCGGCGAGGTGAAGGACGCGCTGACGACCGCAGGGCACCCGGTGCGCCACGTCGAGGCGACGGCGCCGCCGCTGCCGTGAGCGCGGGACCGTGAGGAGCGGCCCGACTAGATCCCGAGGTCGGCCGCGCGGAACCGGGCAACGGTGTCGTCGGGACCGCTCACCTCGGTGTCGCTGACCGCGTGGCGCCCGAACAGGGTGAGGAGCAGCTCCGAGGGTCGCCCGGTCAGCACGGCCGGCCCCGACCCGGTCGCCAGCGTCGCGGCGGCTCCCGAGTCGGAGCGCACGGCGCGCACGGGCACGCCGGCCGGTCGCACGAGCACGCGCCCCATCACCCGCACCAGCCGCCACAGGGTGTCCTCGTCGCAGGCGTCGAGGTGACGCGGACCCCAGCCGTCCTGGGCCCGCCGCACGTCCTCGTGGTGGACGAACAGCTCTGCGGTGCTGGCCAGGATCTCGACCGGGGGCAGGGCGAGCGGCGCCGGGCCCGGCTCACGCAGGCTCGCGACGAGCGTGGGGAAGTCACGGGCCGCGAGCCGCTCGGTCGCGCGACGGGTCAGCGGCTCGGCCCGCGGCACGAGGATGCCGAGCGCGGCGAGCGGGTGCCGCTCGCGCACCAGCAGGTGGACCACGACGTCCTTCGCGGTCCACCCGCCGCACAGCGTGGGGGCGTCGGAGCCGAGCAGGAGCACGTCGTCGCACAGTGCGCGACGCTCCCGCCGGGCCAGGGAAGGGGAGCCGCGACCGGGGAGGGCGATCATGGGCGCAGGTCTACCAGAGCGGGGCGGACCTCTGGCCGGGTGTGCTCAGAGGGCGGCCCGCAGCACCGTGCGGCCCTGCTCGTCCATGACCACGATCGCGCGGGCGTCGTCCCACATGACCGCCGACTGCAGGTTGCAGGTCATCGTCTCCTCGCCCGTGCCCAGGAACTCGCCCGCCGGCTCACGGTCGCCGGAGGTGTCCAGCACGGCTGCGTGGAAGACCTCGCCCGGGGCGAAGCCCGAGCCCTCCATCCGCAGCTCGACGCCCCAGGTGTGCGCGACGACGCCGGCCGAGCGCACCTCGAGACCGGTGTCGCCCACCGCTCGCAACGTGACCGGTTGCAGCGGGACCGGGGCCGCCGTCGGCGCCTCGGGCGCGCTCGCCCGGCCCACCACCGCACCGACCCCGACGGCCACGACGACCGCAGCGGCCGCGGCGACCACCAGCCACCGAGGTCGGGAGGACCCACCGCCGCGGTGTCGTCTCGGCCGGATCGTCGTCGGCTGCCGGGGGCGTTCGCCCGCCACCGCGTCGCGGATCCGGTCACCCAGCTCGGGAGGCGGGAACGGGGGAGAGCCGAAGGCGGCCGGGGAGACGCCGTCGAGCAGGGCCACGAGGGGCGTGATCTCGGCGAGGTCGGCGCGGCACGAGGTGCAGCCGTCGAGGTGCGCGCGGACGGCCGCGGTCGCGCCGGGGTCGTCACGCTCGAGGTGTCCGAGCGCGTAGGCGCCGAGCAGCTCGCGCAACCGGGCGTGCTCGGGGTCCCCGGGGGAGCGGGTCGCGTCCTCGGTGCTCACAGGCTCACCCCCATCTCGTCCATCGCCGCGCGCAGCGCCTTGAGACCGTAGAAGACCCGGCTGCGCAGGGTGCCGACGGGGACCCCGAGCTCCGCGGCGACCTCGTCGTAGGGCCGCTCCTCGAGGTGGGTGGCCACGATCGCGACCCGGTGGTGCTCGGAGACCCGCCGCAGCGCCTCCTCGACCAGCCACCGCTCGACCAGGGCCTCGCTCGGGTCCGCGACGGTGTCGGCCGCCGCCTGCACGGTCGGTGGGTCGACGAGCATCCCCTGCCACGGCCGCACCTGGCGCGGCCCGCGCGTGGTCGATCATGGTGTTGCGGGCGATGCCGAAGAGCCAGACCCGCAGCGAGGACAGCGTCGGGTCGTAGCGGTCGGCGGCACGCCAGGCCTTGAGGAACGTCTCCTGGGTGACGTCCTGGGCGGCACCGGCGTCGCCCAGACCGCGGAGCACGAAGCGGTACAGCTCCGGGCCGTGCTGCAGGTAGGCCGCGTGGACCTCCTGCTCGTCACCGAGCCCGGCGACCACGACGTGCTCGTCCACCGCTGCTCCTCGCCTCCGCCGATCGTCGGACAGGCTACCGACGGTGATCAGTACGGCGCCCACGACGCGCACGTTCATCGAGCGGTCCGGGAACCGAGCGGGTGCCGAGGTCGAGGGGTGCTGTGATCTGGTGCACATCTCGCTGAACGCGACCGGTCCGGGCGCCGTACAGACCAGCGAGCCGGGACATCGCGACGCGGTGGTCGGTCGACACCTCCAGCGGGCCGCGCCCGCTCACTCCAGCAGCGACACTGAAGAAGGGCTCTTCGCACATGACCTCATCGAGGACCAAGCACGTTCGCCACCTGGCCGGCACCGCCGCGGGTGCACTCGCCCTGGCTGCGGTCACGGCGCTGCCGGGAACCGCCTCGGCCGCTCCGTCGGCTGCCGCGGCCGGCCCCGCCGCCGCACGCGGCGCCGTCGTCTCCACCGAGGGACAGCTGCGCCGGGCCGTGCTGCGGGCCAACCGCTCCCCGGGCAAGAACGTCATCCGCCTCGGCGCCTCGATCCGCTTCAGCGACAGCGGTCGCGTCAACGGTGGTCCGCTGTACGGCGACCTCGACGTCACCGACGACCTCGTCGTCGACGGCGGCGGCTACCGGATCAACGCCAAGGGTGTCGACCGCGCCTTCGACGTCCGCAACACCGACACGTCCCTGGCGATCAGGAACCTGTCCATCCGCAACGGCAGCGCGGCCACGACGGAGAGCGGCGGCGCGATCCGCAACCAGGGTGGCTCGGTCGACATGCGCAACTCGGCGATCTTCGACAGTGTCGTGAACGGCGACGGTGCCTCGGGTGGCGCGGTCTTCAACGACGGCGGCTCCTTCAAGGCCGTGCGGACCCAGCTGTTCCGCAACACCTCGGCCCGTGCCGGTGGTGCGGTCGAGGCCAACGGTGGAGACACCGTGATCATCGACTCGCGGATGACCCGCAACAACACCGGCGCCGGTCCCGGCAACGGTGGCGCCCTGCACCTGACCGGCACGGGCGACGTGCTGGTCCAGCGCACCCGCGTGGCACGCAACACCGCCGCCGCCGAGGGTGGCGGCCTGTGGAACTCCGCCACCGGCACCATGGTCGTCGACCAGTCGACCTTCGCGGTGAACCAGGCCGCGGGCGTCGACGCCGACCAGGGCGGCGGCGCGATCTACAACGACGGCGGCACGCTGAGCGTCGGGTCCTCGACCCTGAACGCCAACCAGGCCACCGGCACCGCCGGGTCCGGCGGTGGCGTGCTCAGCGTCGCCGGTGACGTGAGCATCGACGAGAGCATGCTCTCGGACAACGACTCGATGCGCGCCGGGGGTGCGGTCGAGATCGTGGCCGGCGACGTGACGATCAGCCAGTCCACCCTCGCGGGCAACACCACGGGCAGCACCCCGGGCAACGGTGGCGCCGTGCACGTCAGCGGTGCCGCCACCACCACGGTGGCCGGCAGCGAGGTCAGCGGCAACACGGCCACGCTCGAGGGCGGGGGCCTGTGGAACTCCGCCACCGGCACGATGACCGTGCGCGGCAGCCAGGTCACCGGCAACAGCGCCGGCGGTGCTGCGGCCGACAACGGCGGCGGCGGCATCTACAACGACGGTGGGCAGATGGAGGTCGCCCGCACGGACGTCTCCGACAACACCGCCGACGGTGCGGCCGGCTCGGGTGGCGGCCTGCTGAACAACAACGGCGACCTCACGGTGCGCGGCTCGACCTTCGACGCGAACTCCGCGGTGCGCGCCGGTGGTGGCATCGAGACCGCGGGCGACGACGGTGCGGTGACGATCGTCAACACCGACCTGACCGACAACTCCGTGGGCGCAGCCCCCGGCAACGGCGGCGGCCTGCACCTCGGCAACGCCGGCACGGTCGACTACACCCGCGGGCTCGTCCAGGGCAACACCGCGGCGAACGAGGGCGGCGGGCTGTGGAACCGCGACGGCACGCTGACGCTCACCGACGTCACGGCGACCGGCAACGTCGCGCCGACCGGTCCGAACATCTACCTGCAGCCCGGTGGGACCGGCACGAACACCTCGGACGGTGCTCCGGCCAACAACCAGCGCCCGACCCGGGGTCGCTGACCTGATCGCTCCCTCCGCGCCCGAGCCCCCGCTCGACGAGTCGGCCGCCCGCGGCTGACCCGCACGCCCCCGACGATCTCCTGGTCGCCGGGGGCGTGGTGCGTGGGAGGGGGATGAGCCCGTGCTCGTGGACCCGCCACCTAGCGTGATCCCATGACCGTCGCCCACGACTCGCTCGACGAGACGTCGGCCGCGGCGGACGGCCGGGGCACCACCTCCGCGGGGCTGCGCGTGATCGGCGTCGCGATCCGTCGCGAGCCGTGGGTCTTCACCGTCTCGACGCTGGGCAGCGTGCTCTTCGGTGCGCTGACCGTGGCCGACGCCTGGGTGCTCGGGTGGGCCACCGACGAGGTCGTCCTGCCGGCGTACGCCGCCGGCGAGGTCGGGGCCTCGATGCTGGTGGCCGTGGTGGCGCTGTTCGTCGGCGTCGCTCTCCTGCGCGCGGTGGGGATCGTCGCCCGTCGGCTCGGCGCGGGGATCATGCAGTACCGGATGCAGGCCGCCACCCGCCGCGAGGTCACCCGCGCGTACCTGCGTCTGCCGCTCGCCTGGCACCAGCGACACCCGACCGGCCAGCTGCTGTCCAACGCCAGCTCCGACGTCGAGGCCGCCTGGGCGCCGATCGCGCCGCTGCCGATGGCGGTCGGCACGATCGCGATGATGGTGATCGCGGTCGTCCAGATGCTGCTCGCCGACCTCGTGCTCGCCGTCGTCGGCCTCCTGGTCTTCCCGGCCGTGATCGGCGCCAACGTGGTCTACCAGCGCCTCGCCCAGGGATGGGCCTCGCGAGCCCAGCAGCTGCGCGCCGAGCTCAGCGAGGTCGCCCACGAGTCCTTCGAGGGTGCGCTGGTGGTCAAGACGCTGGGTCGGGAGGCCGAGGAGACGCAGCGCTTCGGTGCCCTCGCCGCCGAGCTGCGCGAGACCAACGTCCGCCTCGGCCGGATCCGTGCCGCCTTCGACCCGGTGCTCGCCGCGCTGCCCAACCTCGGCGTGCTCGTCGTGCTCGTGGTGGGGGTCTCGCGCGTCCTGGCCGGCACCGCGGCGGCGGGCGACGTGGTGACCATCGCCTACCTGCTCACGATCGTGGCGTTCCCGATCCGCTCCCTCGGGTGGGTCCTGGGCGAGCTGCCCCGCAGCGTGGTCGGCTACCGGCGCGTCGCCGGCGTGCTGCGGGCGACCGGCGAGATGGAGCACGGGGACCGGCGGCTGGGACCGCCGACCGCCGACCGCAGGCCCGGCGCGCGCCTGGAGGCCCACGGCCTGACCTACTCCTTCGAGCCCGGGCGGCCGGTGCTGCGGGGCGTCGACCTCGTCGTCGAGCCGGGTCGCACCCTGGCGCTGGTCGGGGCCACGGCCAGCGGGAAGAGCACCGTGACGACCCTGCTCGGTCGTCTGCTCGACCCCGACGAGGGACAGGTGCTGCTCGACGGGGTCGACGTGCGCGACCTCGCGCCCGGTGAGCTGGCCACCACGATGTCCCTCGTGCCCCAGACGGCGTTCCTCTTCGACGACACCGTGCGGGGCAACGTCGCCCTCGGTCTCGACGTCGACGACGAGCAGGTGTGGGCGGCCCTGCGGGACGCCCAGGCCGCCGACTTCGTCGGCGACCTGCCCGACGGCCTCGACGCCCGACTCGGCGAGCGGGGGGCGACGCTGTCGGGCGGGCAGCGCCAACGCATCGCCCTGGCCCGCGCCCTGGTGCGCAGACCGCGTCTCCTGGTCCTCGACGACGCCACCTCCGCCGTCGACCCCGAGGTCGAGGCCAGGATCCTCGCCGCCCTCCGCCGGCCCGGTCAGGACGACGGCGGCACGTCGCTCGTCGTCGTGGCCTACCGCAAGGCCACGATCGCCCTGGCCGACGAGGTCGCGCACCTCGTCGACGGCGTCGTCGTGGAGCGGGGGACGCACGCCGACCTGCTCGTCACCAGTCCGTCGTACGCCGCGCTGGTCAACGCCTACGAGGCCGCCGCGCAGGATGCGCGATGAGCGCCGGGACGAGGCGACCGACCGGCCCACCGACCGGCCCACCGACCGGCCCACCGACCAGCCCGCCGACCAGCCCACCGACCAGCCCGCCGTCGACGTCCGTGCTGGCCACCGGCGAGGACCTGGCCGCGATGCGGACCATCCGCCGGGGGATGCACCACTCCCCGGAGCTGCGCCAGGGCCTCGGCCTCACCCTGCTCCTGGCCGTGCTCGCCTCGGCGGGCCAGGTCGTCGTGCCGGTGGCGGTCCAGCAGACCCTCGACCGGGGGCTCGGTGGCGCCGCCACCGGAGGTGCCGCGGGGGTCGACGTCGCCTACACGACCCTGATGGGCCTGGTCGCCGCCGTCGCAGTGCTCGCGACCAGCGGGGCGTCGTACCTGATGACACGGCGGCTCTTCACCACGGCCGAGACCGGCCTGGCCACCCTGCGCACGAAGGCGTTCCGCCACGTCCACGACCTGCCCCTGCTCACGCAGGACACCGAGCGGCGGGGGGCGCTGGTCTCGAGGGTGACCAGCGACGTCGACCAGGTCAGCCAGTTCCTGGTCTTCGGTGGGCTGCTCTTCGTCGTCTCGCTCGGTCAGGTCGCCCTGGCCACGGCGGTGATGGCCGTCTACTCCTGGCAGCTGACCCTGGTGGTCTGGGTGTGCTTCCTGCCGCTGTTCGCCTCGCTGCGCTTCTTCCAGCAGCGGCTCTCGGCCGCCTACGGGATCGTGCGACGCCAGGTCGGAGTGATGCTCTCGGCGATCTCGGAGCCCGTGGTGGGTGCCGACGTCGTCCGGGCCTACGCGGTGCAGGACCGCACCCAGGAGCGCATCGACACCTCGATCGCGACCTACCAGGCCGCCAGCGTCCGCGCCCAGGGGTTCACCGCCTTCTCCTTCTCCCTCGGTGGGCTCTCGGCCGGTCTGGCCAACGCCGGGGTGATCGTCGTCGGCATCCTGCTCGGGATCGCGGGGGACCTGTCGGCGGGACGGGTGATCGCCTTCGCGTTCCTGGTCTCGCTCTTCGTCGGGCCGGTGCAGATGGGCACCCAGATCCTCACCGACGCCCAGCTCGCCCTGGCCGGGTGGCGGCGTGTGATCGCGATCCTCGACACGCCGGCCGACCTCGTCGATCCCGGCGACGACGGCGTCGTGCTCGAGCGCAAGCCGCTGGACGTGCGATTCGAGGGCGTGAGTTTCTCCTACCCGGCCGGCCCGCCCGTCCTGAGCGACGTCGACCTGCACGTCGCCGCCGGCCAGCGGGTCGCGGTCGTGGGGGAGACCGGTTCGGGCAAGTCGACCCTGGCCAAGCTGCTGACCCGGCTGATGGACCCGGCGACCGGCCGCGTGCTGCTCGACGGCGTGGACCTGCGCTCCGTCCGCGCCTCCTCGTTGCGACGCAGCGTCGTCCTGGTGCCGCAGGAGGGGTTCCTCTTCGACGACACCCTGGCGGCCAACGCTCGGTACGGCAGGCTGGGCGCCAGCGACGAGGAGATCCGCAGCAGCGCCGACGAGCTGGGGCTCGGCGACTGGCTGGCCGGTCTCCCGGACGGTCTCGCGACCCGCGTCGGCCAGCGTGGTGAGGCCCTCTCGACCGGTGAGCGCCAGCTGGTGGCGCTGCTGCGCGCACACCTGGTCGACCCCGACCTGCTCGTGCTGGACGAGGCCACGAGCGCCGTCGACCCCCGCCTGGAGATGCGCATCGGGCAGGCCCTGGACCGGCTGATGTCCGGTCGGACCTCGCTGACCATCGCCCACCGGCTCTCCACCGCCGAGAACGCCGACGAGGTGGTCGTGGTCGACCGTGGCCGGATCGTCCAGCGGGGCCAGCACCGCCGGCTCGTCGAGGAGGTCGGCAGCGTCTACGCCGGTCTGCACGCCTCCTGGACCGCCCAGCACGGTGCCGGGCTCGCCGCCGGTCCCGTGCACCCGCACGGCTCGGGTGACCGCTCGGGTCCGATACTGGAGGGGTGAGCTCCTCGCCGCGCGACACCGACCTGCTCGACCCCGCGATCGCGGCGCGCCTCCGGCGCACGACCGAGGCCAGCCTGGGTCTGGTGCCGGCCGTGGTCCAGAGCCACGACAGCGGTGAGGTCCTGATGCTGGGTTGGATGGACGACGAGGCGCTGGCGCGCACGCTGAGCACCGGCCGGGCGACCTACTGGAGCCGCTCGCGCGCGGAGTACTGGGTCAAGGGCGAGACCTCCGGGCACGTCCAGCACGTGCGCGAGGTGCGCCTGGACTGCGACGGCGACACGATCCTGCTCCGCGTCGAGCAGGTCGGCCCCGCCTGCCACACCGGGCAGCACACCTGCTTCGACGCCGACCTGCTCTCGTCGCCGGCTGCCGATGGCTGAGCCGGACGGGGCCAGAGGCACGTTCGGGCCGGTCGTCCTCGGCGGGCTCGCCTCGAGCGGGCTGGTCGCGATCAGCGCCAACCAGCCGTGGTGGGCCAGCGACGCCTCCGGTGGTGCCGGCGACGCCACCGCCGCGCTGCTGCCCACCACCGACCTGACGCCCCAGGTCCCCCTCACCCTGGCCCTGTCCCTCGTCTCGCTCGCGGCCTGGGGCGTGGTGCTGGTCACCCGCGGCCGGGTCCGTCGCGTCGTCGCGGGCCTGGCGCTCCTCGGTGCGGCCGGATCGCTCGTCGCGAGCGTCGTCGGTGCCGTCCAGGTGCCCGACCGGCTGCGGGCGGCGGCGGTCGGAGGCAGCAGCGTCGAGGTGTCGATGCAGGCGTGGTACCCGGTCGCCCTGGTCGCCGGGGTGCTCGCGGTCCTCGCCGCCGCGGCCGGGGTGCGTTGGACACCCGCGTGGCCGGAGATGGGCCGGCGCTACGACGCTCCGGGGGCCGCGGGAGCAGGCGGTGCGTCGGCCGTGACCGGACGACCTGGTGGGAGTCCGGGAAGGGTCCCGGACGAGCGGCCCGACGAGGAGCCGGACGAGGAGCCGGACAACCTCGGGCTGTGGAAGGCCATCGACGAGGGCCGCGATCCGACCGCCTGAGGAGCGCGCCGCACCGGCCCCTAGACTGGCCGTGCCAGGCCGGGTCAGCCGCCCCGGCCGAACCGTTCCCACCCGCCCCGAACCAGGAGCACGCATGTCGCAGAGCCACGGCAGCAGCCACGGCAACAACCACGGCAACACCCCGGCCGCGTGGTCCGGCGTCGTGGTCGGACTGCTCGGCTTCGTGGTCGGCGGCGTCGGGCTGATCTTCTCCCCGATCAACCTGACGCTGTTCTACATCGGTCTGGGCATCCTGGTCCTGGCCGGCGTCGTCTACGTCGTGATGAACAAGATCGCCACGAGCGCGGACCACTGACCTGCTCCACCCCGTTCCACCGCCCCACCCGACCGGAGGTCCCACCATGTCGGTGCTCGACGACATCGTCGCCGGCGTACGGATCGACCTCGACCGCCGCGAGGCGGCCACCCCTGTGCGCGACCTCGTCGCGGCCCTCGCCGACGCCCCTGCCCCACGGGACCCGATGCCGCACTTCCGTGCTCCGGGCAGCAGCGTCATCGCCGAGGTCAAGCGGCGCAGCCCGAGCAAGGGTGACCTCGCCGAGATCCCCGACCCTGCCGTCCTCGCAGGCGCGTACGCCGCCGGTGGAGCCGGTGCGATCAGCGTGCTGACCGAGGAGCGCCGCTTCGGCGGCAGCCTGGCCGACCTGCGTGCCGTGCGCGCCGCGGTGGACACTCCGGTGCTGCGCAAGGACTTCATCGTGGACGACTACCAGCTGGTCGAGGCCCGCGCCGCCGGTGCCGACCTCGCCCTGCTGATCGTGGCCGCCCTCAACGACGACCGGCTGCGCTCCCTGCACGACCGGGCCCGTGAGCTCGGACTGACCGTCCTCGTCGAGGTCCACGACGAGGACGAGGCCGAGCGGGCACTGGCCCTCGACGCCGAGCTGATCGGCGTCAACGCCCGCAACCTCAAGACCCTCGAGGTCGACCCGGGCGCGTTCGCGCGCCTCGCCGCCGACTTCCCCGCCGACCGGGTCCTCGTCGCCGAGTCCGGGATCACCGGGCCGGCCGACGTCGCGCGCTACGCCGACCTCGGTGCGCGCGTCGTGCTGGTCGGTGAGGCGCTCGTGCGGGACGGCGCACCCCGCGCCGCCGTCGCCGCGATGACCGGACTGCGCGCATCGACAGGAGCCGACCGATGAGTACCACCCACCCCGCCAGCAGCCACCCCAGCACCCCGTCCACGGACACCTCGCCCCTGGTGCCCGCCGCCGGCGACCTCGGCCCCGAGCCGTCGCGCTGGGACGCCGACGCACAGGGCTGGTTCGGCGGCCCCGAGCGGGGCTGGGGCGGGCGGTTCATGCCCGAGGCCCTGGTGGCCGCACTCGACGAGCTCGACGTGGCCTGGCGCGAGGCGATGGCCGACCCGGCCTTCGTCGCCGAGTTCGAGGCGGTCCTGCGCGACTACGCGAACGTGCCCAGCCCGCTCTACGAGGCCCGACGGCTCTCCGCCGAGGTGGGGTGCCGGATCCTGCTCAAGCGCGAGGACCTCAACCACACCGGGGCGCACAAGATCCGCAACGTGATGGGCCAGGCCCTGCTGACCCGGCGGATGGGCAAGAAGCGGATCATCGCCGAGACCGGCGCCGGCCAGCACGGCGTGGCGAGCGCGACCGCAGCGGCGTACTTCGGTCTCGACTGCACCGTCTACATGGGTGCGGTCGACATCCGACGGCAGGCTCTCAACGTCGCCCGGATGCAGCTGCTCGGTGCCACGGTGGTGCCGGTGGAGTCCGGCAGCGCGACGCTCAAGGACGCCATCAACGAGGCCCTGCGCGACTGGGTCGCCAGCGTCGAGTCCACGGCGTACCTCTTCGGCACGGCGGCGGGCCCGCACCCGTTCCCCAGCATGGTGCGCGACTTCACCCGCGGCATCGGCGACGAGGCCCGCGCCCAGTGCCTCGAGCTGTACGGCGCGCTTCCCGACGCGATCGCCGCGTGCGTGGGGGGCGGGTCCAACGCGATCGGGCTCTACGCCGCGTTCCTCGATGACGACGACGTCGCGATCTACGGCTTCGAGGCCGGCGGCGACGGCGTCGACACCGCGCGCCACGCCGCCACGATCGTCGGCGGGGACCGCGGCGTCCTGCACGGCGCCCGCACCTACGTGCTCCAGGACTCGGACGGCCAGACGCGAGAGTCGCACTCGATCTCCGCGGGGCTGGACTATCCCGGGGTCGGTCCCCAGCATGCGCACCTCGCCGCCACCGGACGGGCGACCTACCTCGCGGTCACCGACGCGGAGACGATGGAGGCGATGGCCTTGCTGACCCGCACCGAGGGCATCATCCCGGCCATCGAGACCGCCCACGCGATCGCCGGCGCGATCCGGGTCGCGCAGGGGCTCGCTGCTGAGAAGGGGCCCGAGGCGACGGTGCTGATCAACCTCTCCGGTCGCGGTGACAAGGACATGGAGACCGCCATCGAGTGGTTCGGGCTCGGTGGGGCCGGCAGCCCGACACCCCGACGGCCCCGACGGCCCCGACGGCGCTGACGCCTCGTGAGCACGACGACGACGGCCGGGGTGTTCGCCCGGGCCCGGGCCGAGGGTCGTAGCGCGCTCGTGGGCTACCTGCCGGCCGGCTACCCCGACGTCGAGGGGGGCATCGACGCCCTGAAGGTGCTCGTCGAGTCCGGGTGCGACGTCATCGAGATCGGTCTGCCCTACTCCGACCCCGTGATGGACGGCCCGACGATCCAGGCCGCGGTGCAGCACGCGCTCGAGGGCGGCGTGCGCACCACCGACGTGCTGCGCACGGTCGAGGCGGTGGCCGCGACCGGGGTCGCGACCCTGGTGATGACCGCCTGGAACCCCGTCGAGCGCTACGGCCCCGCGCGGTTCGCCGCCGACCTCGCCTCGGCCGGCGGCGCCGGGCTGATCACCCCCGACATCACCCCCGACTTCGCCGCGGAGTGGATCACCGCGGCCGACCAGCACGAGCTGGACAAGGTCTTCCTGGTCGCGCCGTCCTCGACCGACGAGCGGGTCGCCCTGACGACCGCGGCCTGCCGGGGCTTCGTCTACGCCACCGCCGTGATGGGCGTGACCGGGGCGCGCGCCACCACCAGCGACCTTGCCGGTCCCCTGGTGGCGCGCGCGCGTGCCGCGGCCGGCGACCTGCCGGTCGGGGTCGGGCTCGGCATCAGCAACGGTGACCAGGCCGCCGTGGTCGCCTCGTACGCTGACGGGGTGATCGTCGGTTCCGCGTTCGTGCGCACGCTGCTCGATGGTGAGGACCGCGCCGCCGGTCTGCGCGCCCTCGCGACCCTGACCGAGGACCTCGCCGACGGCGTACGCCGTGGCTGAGCGGACGCGACGGGGGAGGACCGGTCTCGTCGCCGCGTTCGTGGCCTCCCTGGCGCTGCTGGCCTCCGGCTGCGGGGGAGCAGCCAGCGGTGACGACGCGTTCGCCGGACAGGTGCTGACCAACCCCTACCAGGTCGACCCGGCCCCGTTGACCGACACCGGCGGAGAGCCGTTCTCGCTGGCCGCGGACACCCGCGAGCCCCTGACGCTGGTGTTCTTCGGCTACACCCACTGCCCGGACATCTGCGGCGTGGTGATGGGCAACCTCGCCTCGGCCATGACCCAGCTCGACGACACCGACCGCGCCCGGGTGCAGGTCGTCTACGTCACGACCGACCCGGCGCGCGACACCCCCGGGGCGCTGCGCAGCTACCTCGACCGTCTCGACCCCGACTTCGTCGGCCTCACCGGCGACCTCGACACGATCACCGCGATCGGCTCCACGGTGGCGGTCGGCGTCGAGCAGGGGGACCCGCTGCCCAGCGGCGGCTACGACGTCTCGCACTCCACCCAGGTCCTCGGCGTCGACGGCGCCGACGAGGTGCCCGTGTACTGGCCGCAGGAGACGACCTCGCAGCAGTACGCCGCCGACATCCACACGCTGCTCGCCACCGGCTGAGGTGCGCCGGCCGACGAGCACCGACCCAGGAGCACGACCGTGACGCTCACCACCGCCTTCGCGGCCTGGTCGATCCCCAGTCCCTCCCAGGGGGTCTGGTACCTCGGGCCCGTGCCGCTGCGCGGCTACGCGTTGTGCATCATCGCCGGGATCGTCGCCGCGATCTGGATCGGTGAGCGGCGGTGGGTCGCCCGCGGCGGCCGGCCGGGCGAGATCCAGGACATCGCGATCTGGGCGGTCCCCTTCGGCCTGCTGGGCGGACGGCTCTACCACGTGATCACCGATGCCGGCCTGTACTTCGGGGAGGGCAAGGACCCCGTCGCCGCGCTCTACGTGTGGCGTGGCGGCCTCGGCATCTGGGGTGCGATCGCCCTCGGTGCCGTCGGCGCGATCATCGGCGCCCGCCGTCGTGGGATCAAGCTGCTGCCGGTCCTCGACGCCATGGCACCCGGTGTCCTCGTCGCCCAGGCGCTGGGCCGGTGGGGCAACTGGTTCAACCAGGAGCTCTACGGGCGACCGACCACCCTGCCGTGGGGGCTGGAGATCGATCCCGCGAACTGGCCGGCGGGCGCGGCGGAGCGGCTCGGGCTGGTGCCGGGCACGCTGTTCCAGCCGACCTTCCTCTACGAGTCCCTGTGGGACCTCGCCGCGTTCGCGTTCGTGATCTGGGCCGACCGCCGCTTCCGGCTCGGCCACGGGAGGGTGCTGGCGCTGTACGTGATGACCTACACCGTGGGCCGGGCCTGGATCGAGGACCTGCGCATCGACGACGTCGAGCTGGACGACGTGCTCGGCCTGCGGCTGAACGTGTGGACCTCGATCGTGCTGTTCCTGGCGGCGACGGCCTACTTCGTGTGGCGCGGCCGCCGCCACGGCGGCGCGGCCGGCGGCCGCGAGGACACGGTCTACGTGCCGGGGCGGGGTCCGGGGGAGGACCACGACGAGGACGTCGACCGGTCGGGCGGCACGAGTGCCCGCGCGGGCGCTGAACCCGGCGACGAGACGGTCGCCCGGGACCCCTGAGCGCGGTGCTAATCTGGGCCTCCGCGTGGGCCAACGTCGTCCTGTGCGCCGATCGCCGGGCCCGGTCCGGTCTGTCCTCGCACCACAGCACGACGACGGGAGAACTCCTGTGCCCTACCCGCACGCGTTCCCGCCGCCCCAGGGGCTCTACGACCCGAGGAACGAGAAGGACGCCTGTGGCGTCGCGTTCGTCGCCACCCTGACCGGCGAGGCCACCCACGAGATCGTCGCGAAGGCGCTGACCGCCCTGCGCAACCTCGACCACCGCGGTGCAGCCGGCGCCGAGCCGAACTCCGGCGACGGGGCCGGGATCCTGATGCAGGTCCCCGACGGGTTCCTGCGCGAGGCGATGGCCGAGCAGGGCGTCGAGCTGCCGCCGCAGGGCGCGTACGCCGTGGGCACGGCGTTCCTGCCCGGTGACGACGAGCAGGTGCGGAGCACCGCGGCACGGGTCGAGGAGATCGCCGCCGAGGAAGGGCTGGCCGTCCTCGGCTGGCGCGAGGTCCCTGTCGACCCGGAGGTCCTCGGCAGCACGGCGCGCGAGGTGATGCCGGTCTTCCGCCAGCTGTTCGTCGCCGGCGCCGGCCAGCGCGTCACGGGCATGGCCCTCGAGCGGCTCGCCTTCTGCCTGCGCAAGCGCGCGGAGCACGAGAGCGACGTCTACTTCCCCTCGCTCTCGGCGCGGACCCTGGCCTACAAGGGCATGCTCACCACCGATCAGCTCGACACCTTCTTCCCCGACCTGCTCGACGAGCGCGTCGCCTCGGCCCTGGCCGTGGTGCACTCGCGGTTCTCGACCAACACCTTCCCGAGCTGGCCTCTGAGCCACCCCTTCCGCTACATCGCCCACAACGGCGAGATCAACACCGTGATGGGCAACCGCAACTGGATGCGGGCCCGCGAGGCGCTGCTCGACTCCGACCTCATCCCCGGTGACCTCGACCGGATCTTCCCGATCTGCACCCCGGGCGCGTCGGACTCCGCGTCCTTCGACGAGGTGCTCGAGCTGCTCCACGTCGGCGGGCGGTCGCTGCCCCACGCCGTGCTGATGATGATCCCCGAGGCCTGGGAGAACCACACCGAGATGTCGCAGCTGCAGCGCGACTTCTACGAGTTCCACTCCACGATGATGGAGCCCTGGGACGGCCCCGCGTGCGTGGTCTTCACCGACGGCTCCCAGATCGGCGCGACGCTGGACCGCAACGGCCTGCGACCCTCGCGCTACTGGGTCACCGACGACGGTCTCGTCGTCCTGGCCTCCGAGGTCGGGGTGCTCGACCTCGACCCCGCCTCCATCGTGCGCAAGGGCCGGCTGCAGCCGGGCCGGATGTTCCTCGTCGACCTCGACGAGCACCGGATCATCGAGGACGAGGAGATCAAGGACGGCCTGGCCGCCGAGAACCCGTACGGCGAGTGGCTGCACGCCGGTCGTGTCCACCTGCGCGACGTGCCGGACCGCGAGCACATCGTGCACACCCACGCCTCGGTCACGCGTCGCCAGCAGATCTTCGGCTACACCGAGGAGGAGCTGCGGGTCCTGCTGACGCCGATGGCCAACACCGGCGCCGAGCCGATCGGCTCGATGGGCACCGACACGCCGGTCGCGGCGATCTCGGCGAAGCCGCGGCTGATCTTCGACTACTTCAGCCAGCTCTTCGCCCAGGTCACCAACCCGCCGCTGGACGCGATCCGCGAGGAGCTCGTCACCTCCCTGGCCGGCAGCATCGGCCCGGAGTCCAACCTGCTCGAGCCGCAGCCGGCCTCGTGCCGCCAGGTGGTGCTGCCCTTCCCGGTGATCGACAACGACGACCTCGCCAAGATCCGTCAGATCAACCGCGACGGCGACATGCCCGGCTTCATCACCCACGTCTCGCGCGGGCTGTACGCCGTCGAGGGTGGCGGCGAGGCGATGGCCGCGCGGATCGAGGAGATCTGCGGCGAGGTGAGCGCGGCGATCGCCGACGGCGCGCGGATCATCGTGCTCTCCGACCGTCACTCGACCGCCGAGATGGCCCCGATCCCCTCCCTGCTGCTCACCGGGGCGGTGCACCACCACCTCGTGCGCGAGAAGGCCCGCACCCAGGTCGGCGCTGCTCGTCGAGGCCGGTGACGTCCGCGAGGTCCATCACGTGGCCCTGCTCGTCGGCTACGGCGCGGCCGCGGTCAACCCCTACCTCGCGATGGAGTCCGTCGAGGACCTCGCCCGCGAGGGCTACTACGTCAAGGCCGACCCCGAGACCGCGGTCGGCAACCTCGTGCAGCTCTCTCGGCAAGGGCGTGCTGAAGGTGATGTCCAAGATGGGCGTCTCCACCGTGGCCTCCTACACCGGCGCCCAGATCTTCGAGGCGCTCGGGCTCTCCGCCGACGTGGTCGACCGCTACTTCACCGGCACGACCTCCAAGCTCGGCGGCATCGGTCTCGACGTCATCGCCGAGGAGGTCGCGCCGCCGGCACGCCACGGCGTACCCCCGCGGCGGCATCGCGCCCGCGCACCGCGAGCTCGAGATCGGCGGGGAGTACCAGTGGCGCCGCGAGGGCGAGCCCCACCTCTTCGACCCCGAGACGGTCTTCCGCCTCCAGCACGCCACCCGGGCCGGGCGCTACGACGTGTTCAAGCAGTACACCGCGCGCGTCGACGAGCAGAGCGAGCGGCTGATGACGCTGCGCGGGCTGTTCCGGTTCAAGGACGGCGAGGCCACCGGCCGCGAGCCCGTGCCGATCGAGGAGGTCGAGCCGGCCTCGGCGATCGTCAAGCGCTTCTCGACCGGTGCGATGTCCTACGGCTCGATCAGCGGCGAGGCGCACCAGACGCTGGCGATCGCGATGAACCGCCTCGGCGGCAAGTCCAACACCGGCGAGGGGGGCGAGGACGCCGAGCGGCTCTACGACCCCGAGCGGCGCAGCTGCGATCAAGCAGGTCGCCTCCGGTCGCTTCGGGGTCACCTCGGAGTACCTCACCAACGCCGACGACATCCAGATCAAGATGGCCCAGGGCGCCAAGCCCGGCGAGGGCGGCCAGCTGCCGGGCAACAAGGTCTACCCGTGGGTGGCCAAGACCCGCTACTCCACGCCCGGCGTCGGCCTGATCAGCCCCCCGCCGCACCACGACATCTACTCGATCGAGGACCTCGCCCAGCTCATCCACGACCTCAAGAACGCCAACCCCTCGGCGCGGGTGCACGTCAAGCTCGTCGCCGAGGTCGGGGTCGGGACCGTCGCCACCGGCGTCTCCAAGGCCCACGCCGACGTCGTCCTGATCTCCGGGCCACGACGGCGGCACGGGCGCTGCTCCGCTGACCTCGCTCAAGCACGCGGGCGGCCCCTGGGAGCTCGGCCTCGCCGAGACCCAGCAGACGCTGCTGCTCAACGGCCTGCGCGACCGGATCGTGGTGCAGGCCGACGGCCAGCTCAAGACCGGCCGCGACGTCGTCATCGCCGCGCTGCTCGGTGCCGAGGAGTACGGCTTCGCCACCGCGCCGCTGGTCGTGTCGGGCTGCATCCTGATGCGCGTCTGCCACCTCGACACCTGCCCGGTGGGCGTCGCCACGCAGAACCCGGTGCTGCGCGAGCGCTTCTCCGGCAAGGCCGAGTACGTCGTGAACTTCTTCACCTACGTCGCCGAGGAGGTCCGCGAGCTGCTCGCCGAGCTCGGGTTCCGCACCCTCGACGAGGCGATCGGCCAGGTCGGGCTCCCTCGACGTCGCCCGCGCGGTCGACCACTGGAAGGCCTCCGGGCTGGACCTCACCCCGGTCCTGCACGACCCGGACTTCAGCCACTTCGCCGACCAGGCCAGCGCTGCACCAGGTACGGGCCAGGACCACGGCCTCGAGCAGCTCGCTCGACATGACCGAGCTGCTGCCGCTGGCCCAGCGGCGCATCGAGCGCGGCGAGCCGGTGCGCGCCCAGGTCGCGATCCGCAACGTCACCGCACGGTCGGCACGATCCTGGGCCACGAGGTCACCAAGCGCTACGGCGGCGAGGGCCTGCCCGACGGCACGATCGACCTCACCTTCACCGGCTCGGCGGGCCAGTCGCTTCGGCGCGTTCCTGCCGCGCGGGATCACGCTGCGCCTCGAGGGCGACGCCAACGACTACGTCGGCAAGGGCCTCTCGGGCGGACGGATCGTGGTGCGTCCCGACCGCGCGGCGACGTTCGCCGCCGACGAGCAGATCATCGCCGGCAACGTGATCGGCTACGGCGCCACCTCGCGGCCAGATCTTCCTCCGCGGCGGGGTCGGCGAGCGGTTCTGCGTGCGCAACTCCGGCGCCTGGGCGGTCACCGAGGGCGTGGGCGACCACGGCTGCGAGTACATGACCGGCGGCCGCGTCGCCGTGCTGGGCACGACCGGGCCGCAACTTCGCCGCCGGCATGTCCGGCGGCGTCGCCTGGGTCCTCGACCTCGAGGACCACCGGGTCAACAAGGAGCTCGTCGAGCTCGGCCCGGTCACCGAGGAGGCCGCCCAGGAGCTGGAGTGGATGGTGCGCACGCACGCCGAGGAGACCGGCTCGACGGTCGCCGCAGGCGCTGCTCGCGGACTGGGACACCGCGCTGACCCGCTTCACCGAGGTCATGCCGCGCGACTTCCGCATCGTGCTGGAGGCCAAGGCCAAGGCCGAGGCCGACGGCCTGGACGAGAAGGAGACCGCACAACGCGATGATGGAGGCGCTCCATGGCTGACCCGAAGGGATTCCTCAAGGAGGGCCGCGAGGTCGCCGCCGCGCCGACCGGTCGAGGAGCGGGTCCAGGACTGGAACGAGGTCTACCCCGACGGGGTCGGCCGGGCGCTGCTGCCGATCATCACCCCGCAGGCGGGGCGCTGCATGGACTGCGGCATCCCGTTCTGCCACCAGGGCTGCCCGCTGGGCAACATCATCCCCGAGTGGAACGACCTGGTCTGGCGCGACGACTGGTCGGGGCGCGATCGAGCGGCTGCACGCGACCAACAACTTCCCCGAGTTCACCGGTCGGCTCTGCCCGGCCCCGTGCGAGACCGCCTGCGTGCTCGGCATCAACCAGGACCCGGTGACGATCAAGAACGTCGAGGTCTCGATCATCGACCGGGCCTGGGAGTCCAACCTGGTGCGCCCGCAGCCGCCGGAGTGGCTCTCGGGCCGCACGGTGGCCGTGATCGGCTCCGGCCCCGCCGGCCTGGCCGCGGCCCAGCAGCTCACCCGGGCCGGCCACACCGTCGCCGTCTTCGAGCGCGCCGACAAGATCGGCGGGCTGCTGCGCTACGGCATCCCCGAGTTCAAGATGGAGAAGAAGCACCTCGACCGGCGCCTGGACCAGATGCGCCGCGAGGGCACCGTCTTCCGCGCCGGCGTCACGTCGGCGAGGACCTCACGCGTCGAGCGGCTGCGCGAGCGCTACGACGCCGTGGTGCTCGCGATGGGCTCCACGGTCGCCCGCGACCTCCCGGCCACCGGGCCGCGAGCTCGGCGGGCATCCACCAGGCCATGGAGTTCCTGCCGCAGGCCAACCGCGCCGCTCTCGGCGAGGAGGTCGAGGAGCCAGATCAGCGCCGAGGGCAAGCACGTCGTGATCATCGGCGGCGGCGACACCGGCGCCGACTGCCTGGGCACCTCCACCCGCCAGGGCGCGGCCTCGATCACCCAGCTCGAGATCATGCCCGAGCCCCCCGAGGACCCGTCCCGCGGGCCAGCCCTGGCCGACGTACCCGATGACCTTCCGCGTCTCCTCGGCCCACGAGGAGGCCGGCGAGCGGGTCTACGCGGTCTCGACCAAGGAGTTCCTCGGCGACGACGACGGGCACGTGCGCGCCCTGCGCCTGGTCGACGTCGTCTTCGAGGACGGGCGGCCCCAGGAGGTCGAGGGCAGCGAGCGGGAGATCCCCGCCGAGCTCGTGCTCTTCGCGATGGGCTTCACCGGCCCCGAGCAGCCCGGCCTGGTCGAGCAGCTCGGCGTCGACCTCGACGAGCGCGGCAACGTCGCCCGCGACGACTGCTACGCCACCTCGGTCCAGGGCGTCTTCGTGGCCGGCGACGCCGGGCGCGGCCAGTCGCTGATCGTGTGGGCCATCGCCGAGGGCCGCGCCGCCGCCGCGGCGGTCGACACCTTCCTGACCGGCTCGACCACGCTGCCGGCGCCGATCAAGCCGACCGACCGGCCGCTGGTCGTCTGAGCGCGGATCGTCCCTGACCCCACGGTCGCCTCCGGCGTCGAGCACCGACCGTGGTCGAGGGACTATCCGGCGCGTGAGTGTTGGATCGTTCCAAGCAGCAGCTAGGCTCGAGCGTGTGCGGAGAGCAAAGATCGTGTGCACCCTGGGTCCGGCCACCAGCTCCGAGCGGAGGATCCGCGAGCTGGTGTACGCCGGCATGGACGTGGCCCGGCTGAACATGAGCCACGGCGACCACGACGACCACGCCCAGTCCTACCGGCTGGTGCGGGAGGCCTCCGACGCCAGCGGTCACGGCGTCGCCATCCTCGCCGACCTGCAGGGCCCGAAGATCCGGCTCGGCACCTTCGACGACGGGCCCGGCGACGCTGCAGCGCGGGCCAGCACTGGACCATCACCACCCGCGACGTCCCCGGTGACGTCGAGATCGCCGGCACGACCTACGAGGGCCTGCCCGGCGACGTGGCGGTCGGCGACCCGATCCTCATCGACGACGGCAAGGTCCGGCTGCGGGTGACCGGGGTCGAGCGACACCGACGTCGTGACCGAGGTGCTGGTCGGCGGCAAGGTGAGCAACCACAAGGGCATCAACCTGCCCGGCGTCGCCGTCTCCGTCCCGGCGCTGTCGGAGAAGGACATCGAGGACCTCCGCTTCGCGCTGCACCTCGGCGTCGACTTCATCGCGCTGTCGTTCGTGCGCGACGGCAAGGACGCCGACGACGTGCGCGCGATCATGGACGAGGAGGGCATCCACCTGCCCGTCATCGCCAAGATCGAGAAGCCCCAGGCGATCGACAACCTCGACGACGTGATCGCCGCCTTCGACGCCTTCATGGTCGCCCGCGGCGACCTGGGCGTCGAGTGCCCGCTCGAGGACGTGCCGTTCCTGCAGAAGCGGGTCGTGCGAGCAGGCCCGGCTCAACGCCAAGCCGGTGATCGTGGCGACCCAGATGCTCGAGTCGATGATCACCAGCCCGGCGCCCACCCGCGCCGAGGCCAGCGACGTGGCCAACGCCGTGCTCGACGGCGCCGACGCGGTGATGCTCTCGGGCGAGACCAGCGTGGGCGAGCACCCGGTCCACGTCGTCGAGACGATGGCCCGGATCATCACCGCGACCGAGTCGCACGCCCACGAGCGCGCCGAGCTCGGCGGCTTCCAGCACGTGGAGTGGGACCCGCACACCCGCGGTGGCGTGATCGCCAAGGCGGCCGAGGAGGTCGCCCGCCGGGTGGGTGCGCGCTTCGTGGTCGCCTTCACCCAGAGCGGCGACTCCTCGCGTCGCTTCTCGCGGTTGCGCAGCGAGGTCCCGCTGCTGGCCTTCACCCCCGAGGCGCGGGTGCGCTCCCAGCTCGCGCTGAGCTGGGGCACCGAGACCTTCAAGACGCTCAGCGTCGACCACACCGACGAGATGGTGCGCCAGGTCGACGAGCAGCTGCTCCAGGTCGGACGCGCCAGCGAGGGCGACCTGGTCGTGATCATCGCGGGCAGCCCGCCGGGCATCCCCGGGCTCGACCAACGCGCTCCGCATCCACCGGATGGGCGACGCGATCAACGAGGTGGCGCCCGCCTACCGCCGCCACTGAGCCCTGGACGACGGGTGCGGCGTCGGGGCCCGGTGGGGTGGACCCGGCGGTAGGCGGACGCGCGCGGGGGAGAGCCTCAGCTCTCGAGAGCGGCGTCGAGGGTGATCTCGACACCGGAGAGGGCCTTGCTGACCGGGCAGCCGGCCTTGGCCTTCTCCGCGGCGGCGGTGAAGCCGGCCTCGTCGAGACCGTCGACCTCGCCACGCACCGTCAAGGTGATGCCCGTGAGCTTGAAGCCGCCGTCGGCGGAGTCCGGGCCGAGGGAGACGTCAGCCTTGACGTCGAGCGACTGCGGGGTACCGCCGGCCTCGGCGACGAACGCCGAGAGCTGCATCGCGTAGCAGGCCGAGTGCGCCGCGGCGATCAGCTCCTCGGGGCTGGTGGTGCCCCCGGCGTCGTCGGCGGCACGCCGGGGGAAGGACACCTCGTAGGTGCCCACCTTCGAGCTGGAGAGCTCGACCTGGCCAGTGCCCTCCTCGAGGGTTCCGTTCCAGGCGGTGCGAGAGGTACGAGTCGGCATGGGGGCTCCTCGGGTAGCAGTCAGGGGTATATCTTGTGCACAAGACAATCTAGAGGCGCCCTAGGATGGACGCAACTCCCCGACCGGACAGGATCCGTCCCGTGACGCTCGCCGCCCCCGGCCTCGACGGCATGCTCTGCTTCGACCTGTACGCCGCCTCGCGCGCCATGACCGCGGTCTACCGGCCCCTGCTCGCCGAGCGGAACCTGACCTACCCCCAGTACCTCGTGCTGACCACCCTGTGGGAGGACGACGGCGTCCCGATCAAGGACCTCGCCACGGCGCTGCGCCTCGACCACGGCACGCTCACGCCCCTGCTGCGCCGCCTGGAGTCGCGCGGGCTGCTGCACCGGGTCCGCGCCGACGACGACGCCCGGTCGGTGCGCGTCGAGCTCACCGCCGCGGGCGAGGAGATGCGGGAGATGGTCGGCGACGTCCGCTGTGCCGTGATCGCGGCCACGGGGCTCGACGACGACGAGCTCGCGGGGCTGCAACGCGCGGTGCGCCGGCTCACGGACTCGCTGAGCGCGTCGGTCCGGGCGTCCTAGGCGGTCACGACGTGGCGGGCGGTGGTGCCCCGGGTGGGACTCGAACCCACACTGGACGGTGTTTGAGACCGCTTCCTCTGCCGTTGGGATACCGGGGCCGATCGGCGAGAACCCTAGCCGACCCTCGCCGCCGTCCCGGGCGGACCTGCCGGTCGCCCACCCCGTCGGGACGCGGGTGCCGATAACCTCACCTGCGTGAGCCAGGACCCCGCCGCGAGCCCGCCGCCGACCGGCGCGGCGACCCCGGCCCGGCGGGTCGTCATCGCCGAGGACGAGACCCTGATCCGGATGGACCTCGCCGAGATGCTCTCCGAGGAGGGCTACGAGGTCGTGGGAGAGGCCGGTGACGGGGCGAGAGCGGTCGAGCTGGCCGAGCAGCTGCGCCCCGACCTGGTGATCCTCGACGTGAAGATGCCCGTGCTGGACGGGATCGCGGCCGCCGAGCGGATCGCGGCCGCGCGGATCGCCCCGGTCGTCATGCTCACCGCCTTCTCCCAGCGCGACCTCGTCGAGCGCGCCCGGGACGCCGGGGCGATGGCCTACCTGGTCAAGCCGTTCTCGCACTCCGACCTCGTGCCCGCGATCGAGATGGCGCTCAGCCGCTTCGCCGAGTCCGCCGCGCTCGAGGCCGAGGTCGCCGACCTCACCGACCGGCTCGAGACCCGCAAGGTCGTCGACCGCGCCAAGGCGGTGCTGCAGCAGCAGCTCGGCCTCGCCGAGCCCGATGCCTTCCGCTGGATCCAGAAGACGGCGATGGACCTCCGGCTCTCGATGCGCGAGGTCGCCGGCGGCGTGGTCACCCACGGCCCGGGTCTGACCGGTCGGGACTGACGGCCCGGGCCCGAGGGCTACGACCCGGGATCGGATTGGTCACAGTTCAGACACGTCGCGTGATCGCGTCTGCTGAGGGCTGGATCGGCCGGCCCAGGGCACTACAGTGCTCCAAACGCTTGCCAGTGACCCGTGCGACAACGCCGGGCGAGCATCAAACCAGGAGGTCTCATGACCCGGCCCATCCCACTGCGACGCGCATCCGTCGCCGTCCTCGCCGTCGCGGGGCTCGCGCTCAGTGCGTGCGGAGGCGGAAGCGACTCGGAGTCCGCATCCAGCGGCTCCAGCGACAGCGCCAGCGCCAGCAGCAGTGAGGCAGCCACCTCGGGCACGCAGCTTTACTTCGTCGACGGCAACACCGCGGACTACTCCGAGGACTTCGACCCCGGCACTCTCGAGGGTGTCAAGGCGACCTACCCCGGCGCCGAGCTCGGTGGCGAGTTCAAGGACCGGATGCTCAAGATCGACCCGAAGCTCAAGTCCTTCACCTACGGCCCGGAGTCCTACGACGCGACGATCGTCTCCGCGCTCGCCGCCATCGCCGCGAAGGCCGACTCCGGCAAGGCCATCGCCTCCGAGATGCAGGCCGTGACCGCCGAGGGCGAGAAGTGCACCGACTTCAAGTCCTGCTCGGACCTGCTCGCCGACGGCACCGACATCGACTACGACGGCGTCTCGGGCCCGATCGACCTGAACTCCACCGGCAGCCCGTCCGCGGCCACCATCGGCATCTTCGAGTACAACGCCGAGAACAACTTCGACAACCTCGACTACATCACCGGGGAGATCCCGGACGTGGAGTCGGTCAAGGCCAACCAGAAGGTCAGCGGCTCGATCCCCAAGGGCGACGGGACGCTGGTCATCGGAACGCTGCTGCCGCAGAGCGGTGACCTCGCGTTCCTCGGCCCGCCCGAGATCGCCGGTGTCGACCTGGCCGTCGAGGAGATCAACGCCGCGGGTGGAGTCAACGGCAGCGACGTCAAGGAGGTCAACGCCGACTCGGGTGACGGCACCCCGCTCATCGCCCCTTCGGAGACCGACAAGCTCCTGCGTGCCGGTGCCGACGTGGTCCTGGGTGCGGCTTCGTCCTCGGTCTCGCTCTCGGTCATCGACCGCATCACCGCGGCCGGTGTCGTGCACTTCAGCCCGGCCAACACCTCGACGGCCTTCGACACCTACGCCGACAACGGACTGTACTTCCGCACGGCGCCCTCGGACGTCCTGCAGGGTCAGGTCCTGGCCTCCACGCTCATCGGTGACGGCAAGCAGAACGTCGCGATCCTGGCCCGCCAGGACTCCTACGGTGAGGCGCTCGCGAAGAACGTGCGTGACTTCTACGAGCAGGCCGGCGGCAACGTGGTCTCCTACCAGACCTACAGCCCCGAGGCCGCCAGCTACACCGCCGAGGTCCAGGCCATCAAGGCCGAGGACCCCGACGCCATCGTGCTGATCGCCTTCGACGAGACGAAGAAGATCGTCCCCGAGCTGATCAAGGCCGGCGTCAGCCAGAACAACTGATCCACCGCTGGTCGGCTCCACCGTCCAGCACGACGAGGGCCCCGGGAGCATCGCTCCCGGGGCCCTTCGTCATCCCCGCCGAGGTGCCAGCCGTTGCCGCACGAGGTGCCGGCTCGGGTGGGCCGAGCGGTCGTTCCACCCGCCGGCTGCTTGCAGCAGGCAGTGCCGTGCTTGGGGGCCGTGCTTGAGGGCCGTGCTTGGCTCAGGCCTTCTTGGCCAGCGTGCCGAGGTAGAGCTGGATGACCTTCGGGTCGTTGGCCAGCTCCTGACCGGTCGCGGTGTAGGCGTTGCGGCCCTGATCCAGGACGTAGCCCCGGTCGCAGATCTGCAGGCACCGAGCAGCGTTCTGCTCGACCATCACGACGGAGACACCCGCCTTGTTGATGGCGCGGGTCTGGACGAAGACCTCGTCCTGCATAGCGGGGGAGAGACCGGCCGAGGGCTCGTCGAGCAGGAGCACGGAAGGCTCCATCATCAGCGCGCGGCCCATGGCGACCATCTGTCGCTCACCGCCGGAGAGCGAGCCGGCGCGCTGGTTGCGACGCTCACCGAGGGCCGGGAAGATGCCCGTCACGAAGTCGAAGCGCTCTCCGAACTTCTTCGGGGCCTGGTAGCAGCCCATCTGGAGGTTCTCGGCGATGGTCAGGCTCGGGAAGACGTTCTCGGTCTGCGGGACGAACCCGATGCCCTTCGCCACGAGGGTGTCCGAACGCTGGTTGGTGATCTCGTCGCCGCGCAGCCTCACCGAACCGGTGTGGATCTTGACCAGGCCGAAGAGCGCCTTGAGCAGTGTCGACTTGCCCGCGCCGTTGGGGCCGATGATCCCGACGAGCTCACCGGGGTGGCAGTAGAGGTCGGCGCCGTTGAGGATGTTGACCCCGGGCAGATAACCCGCGATCAGGTCGTCGGCGCGCAGCACGGCGCCGTCGGCGGAGGCGAGGTGCTTCTCCCGGGCCGCCTGCGCCCGGGACTCGGCGCTGTCCGCGTCGACCGCGCCGGGTCCGGAGGTGGGCTCGCCCGTGGGCTGCTCCGCGGGCTGCTCGGCGGGCTGGGGTTCGGTGCTCATCAGCGCTTCCTGTCGCGGTCTTCGAGGATCTCGGCCTCGGCCTCGGCGTCGAGCTGGGCCTGGTCGAGCTCGGTGATGTCGGTGTCGTGGTGCGCGCCGAGGTAGGCGTCGATCACGCGCTGGTCGGCCATGATCGAGTCCGGCGGGCCCTCGGCGATGATCCGGCCCTGGGCCATGACGACGACCCAGTCGGAGATGTCGCGGACCATGTCCATGTCGTGCTCGACGAAGAGCACGGTCATGCCCTCCTCGCGCAGCGACTTCACGTGGCCCAGCAGCGACTGCTTCAGCGCGGGGTTCACCCCGGCCATCGGCTCGTCGAGCATCACCAGCTCGGGCTCGACCATGAGTGCGCGGGCCATCTCGAGGAGCTTGCGCTGGCCTCCGGACAGGGAGCCGGCGAAGTCGTCCTCCTTGGCGTCGAGCTTGAAGCGGCCCAGCAGCTCACGAGCGCGCTCAGTGTTGGACGCCTCCTCCTTGCGCCACAGGAACGCGAACGGCCCGGCCCAGAACTTCTCGCCGGTCTGCTTGGTCGCGCCCAGGCGCATGTTCTCCAGCACCGTCAGCTTGGAGAGCACCTTGGTCAGCTGGAAGGTGCGCACCATGCCCATCCGCGCGACCTTCGAGGCCGAGACCCTGGCCAGGGACTTGCCGTTGAAGCTGCGGTCACCGCTGTCGGCCTCGTCGAAACCGGTCAGCAGGTTGAAGAAGGTGGTCTTGCCCGCGCCGTTGGGCCCGATCAGCGCGGTGATCACGCCGCGCTGGACCTCCAGGTGATCGACGTCGACGGCGACCAGGCCGCCGAACTGGCGGGTGATGTTCTCGGCCACCAGGATCGGGTCGGGCTTCGCGACTCCCGGCTCGGTGGCCAGGCCGAGCAGCGCGGCCCGACCTGCATCGGCGGTGCTCAGCGCGGGCTCAGCGGTCTTGTCCATGTCAGCGGGCATCGAGCGCGATCTCCTTCTTGTCTCCGAAGAGACCCTGGGGACGGAAGATCATCAGCAGCATCAGGGCCAGGCCGACGAAGGCGAAGCGGATGTTGCCGACCTGGTCGGGGGTCATGAACTGCGGCGGGATGATCGGGTTGTCACCGCCGGAGAGCTCGGTGAGCAGCTGGCCCAGGAAGGACAGCAGCCCCCAGAACAGCACCGCTCCGACGACGGGGGACAGCACCCGGGCCGCGCCGCCGAGGATCAGCATCGTGAAGGCGATGAAGGTGAAGTCGAGGTTGTAGGAGTCCGGCTGGACCGACGCGAGGCCCTGTGCTCCGACGAAGCCACCGACGGAACCGATCAGACCGCCGAGGATCAGGGCCTGCATCTTGTAGCTGTAGACGTTCTTGCCGAGCGAGCGCACGGCGTCCTCGTCCTCACGGATGCTCTTGAGCACCCGACCCCAGGGCGACTTCATGATCGCCCACACGAACACCAGGATCAGCGCCACCAGCAGCCAGCCGATGGTCATCACCCACAGGTCGTTGCGGCTGAAGCTCGCGAACGAGGTCATCGACTCCGGGTAGGGGTTGAGCCTGCGGAAGCCGCCGGTGAAGCCGCTGACGCCGTCGCGGGCCTTGAAGTACTCCTTGAAGGTCGTCGAGAACACCAGCCGCAGGATCTCGGCGACCGCGATGGTCACGATGGCGAGGTAGTCGGCTCGTAGGCGCAGCGTCGGGAGGCCCATCACCAGCGCCAGCACGACCGAGGCGACCAGTCCCAGGAGCAGGGAGAAGAACAGCGGCACGCCGAAGGAGGCGATGGCGACCCCCATGGCGTACGACGCGACCGCGGCGAAGGCGGCCTGGCCGAAGTTCAGCAGACCGGTGTAGCCGAAGTGCACGTTGAGGCCGATGGCGGCCAGGACGAACGAGATCGCGGTGGGCGCGAACGCGTCGTGGAAGGGGCTCGTGAGCAGGTCCATGTCGTCTCTTCCAATCAGCCGATGCGCTCACGACGACCCAGGAGGCCCTGGGGTCTGACCAGCAGGATGAAGATCAGCAGCAGCAGCGCGCCGGCGTTCTTGAGGTCGGCGGGGATCACGAGCGTGGAGAGGTCGAGCAGCACCCCGATGATCAGGCTCCCGATCAGCGCACCCCAGATGGAGCCGAGGCCGCCGAGGGTGACCGAGGCGAAGAGCAGCAGCAGGACCAGCTGGCCGATCTGGAAGGTCACGCCGAGCTGGAAGGCCAGGAAGACCCCCGACAGGGCCGCCAGGCCGCTGCCGATGATCCAGACCAGCGAGATCACGCGGTTGACGTCGATGCCCGTCGAGGCGGCCAGCGACGGGTTGTCGGCCACCGCGCGGGTGGCTCGCCCGAGCCGGGTCTTGGACAGGGCCAGGATCACGGCCAGGAGCACGACGATGCTGGTGATCGCGATGACGATGTCGCGGTCGGTGTAGGTGAAGAGTCCGCCGGCGCTCCGACCCGTGGGGGTCAGGTACTCCTGGTAGTTCAGCAGCCGGCCCTGGGTGAAGTACTGGTAGAGGTTGCGCAGGAAGAACTGGAGCCCGATCGTCACGATCATCATCGCGATCAGGCCGGTCCCGCGCTTGCGCAGGGGGCGCCAGAGGCCGGCGTCCTGGGCCCATCCCAGCGCCATGCCGGCCAGCGTGGCCAGCACGGCGGCCAGGACGAAGGGGACGCCGAAGGAGTTGAACATGTACGCCATCAGCGCACCGAAGGTGACGAGCTCGCCGTGCGCGAAGTTGGTCAGCCCGGTGGTGCCGAAGACCATCGAGAGGCCCAGGGAGGCCAGCGCCAGGATCAGGCCGAAGAGCAGTCCGGTGTAGATCAGGCCCGGCACCCGGTCGAGCTTGGTCTCGACCTGGCGGTTGTCGGGTCCGATCGCGAAGAGGATCGGCAGGCTCTGGCCAGGCAGCAGGGTCAGCGTGCGGGTGGGGTTCTCCTCTCGCAGCTCGACACCATCAGGCAGGGTCCCGGTGTCCAACGTGACCTCGACCGGGCCACCGTTGCCGGGCACTTCGATCGACCAGGTGCCGTCGTCGGCGGTGGTCGCGGTGTAGTCCTGACCGTCCCGCGTAGCGATGATGTCGACGCCGGGCACGGGCTCGCCGTCGGCCGCGGTGTTGGTCAGGGTGCCGGAGATCGTGTTGGAGGCCTCGGCCTCGCCGCTGGCCTGGGCCGTGGTGGCCAGCGGCCCGAGCGAGGCGAGCAGGATGCCGAGCAGCAGCGCCACGAGGACGCCGGTGCTGGTGCGCACGCCCGTCCGTGTCGCTGGGACCGGCGTGGCGCCGGGGTGGAGACCTGAGTGCATGGCGTACCTGTCACGAAGAGTCGGGGTGGGCCGGGGTCGGCCACCAACGTGCGTCGCGGAAGAGTAGCCCCCCCAGGTCACGAACAGGTTGCAACGCCCCGGGCCCGTTCCTCGCCAGGTCTCAGCGCAGGGCGGCGAGGGCGGTCACCAGCAACGGCGCAACCAGCAGGGCCGGCAGCAGGTCGACCACGGCGATCTCGCGCACCCGCAGCAGGCGCAGCGCGACCCCGACCAGCACCAGCCCGCCCACGGCGGTGATCGCGGCCAGCTCGGCAGGTGGGAGCACGTCGCCGAGCGCGACGCCGAGGAGCGTCAGCCCACCTTGGACGACCACGATGGTCAGCGCGCTCGCCGCGACGCCCCACCCGAAGGATGCGGCGAAGGCGATCGCGGCGAGACCGTCGAGAGTGGCCTTGAGGTAGAGCTGCTCGCCGCCGTTGCCGAGCCCGTCGTTGAGCGAGCCCAGGATCGTCAGCGGACCGGTGCAGAAGACCAGGGACGCCACCACGAAGCCCTCGACGAAGGTGTCGCGCGACGTGGCTGCGTCGACCGGCTCCGGTTCCGGACCGGTGGCAGTGCGGCCGCCGAGGCGACGCTGCAGCCACGAGCCGAGCGACTCGAGGCGCTGCTCGAGCCTCAAGGAGGATCCGAGGATCCCGCCGAGGACCAGGGAGGCGAGCACGACGAGCAGCGGGGCGCTGCCGCCGACGGCGGCGCCGAGGGCGGGGTCGCCCACCGCGGCGGCCGAGGAGGCGGCGATCAGCAGGGTGACCAGGCCGAGGCCGTCGGTGACCAGCGACCGGGTCCGCTCGGGGAGCCGGTCCCCGAGGAGCCTCCCGAGGGCGGCACCGACGAGAACGGTCACGACGTTGACCGCCGTACCGGTTCCGGGGATCATCAGGCCTCCTGTGCCACGACGGGCCCGGCGATGCCCCCGCGGGTGTCAGGGAGCTGGTGCGTCGGGGCCGACGTGAGCGTAGTGTGCGCCGTGGTCGCCTGGGTGCGGCCGTCCGTGGGGGAGGATCGAGGAGACCGTGAGCCGTTCGTGGGTGACCACTCGTCCCGTGGTACCCGAGGACGCCGCGTTCCTCCACGAGCTGTGGTCGGCCTCCGTGCGTCGCGGCGAGACCGCGGAGCAACGCCGCGACATCGAGCAGGTCATCGCCGACACCGCGGTCGATCCCACCTTGAGCATCGTCGTCGCGGAGTACGACGGCCGGCCCGCGGGCGCGGCGTACCTGCGTCGGGCGACGTTCAGCCCGGTCAACCTCGAGCCCGTGCTGCAGGTGCTTCTTCCCACCGTGCTCCCGGACCTCCAGCGCCACGGGGTGGGTCGGGCCCTGATGGAGGCGGCGCTGGCCTACGCCGACGAGCACGGCATCACCCAGCTGGGCACGGCCGCCACGGCCGGCTCGCGCGAGGACAACCGGTTCATGGCGCGCCTGGGGTTCGGCCCGTTCGCCAACTACCGGATCGCACCCGTCTCGCTGCTGCGCCACCGCGTCGAGGCCAGTCGGCCCGGGACCGCCCGTGCCACCGGCGGTCGCCCGCTCGCCGGCGTCCTCGCCGCGCGTCGTTCGATGCGGCGTGCCGAGCAGCTGCTGCCGCGCGCCGACGCGGCCGACCCGCCCGTCCTGTGACGGGCGTGGCTCCGGGTCGGCTCAGGCCCGGTCGGCGGCCAGCAGCGAGCAGGTGATCCGCGCCGTGCAGACCCGACGGCCCTCGTCGTCGCTGACGACGATCTCGTAGGAGGCCGACCCACGCCCGAGGTGGATCGGGGTGGCGACACCGGTGACCGTGCCCGAGCGGGCGCCGCGGTGGTGGGTGGCGTTGATGTCGACGCCGACGGCGATCTTGTCAGGGTGCGCGTGCAGTGCGGCCCCGATCGAGCCGAGGGTCTCGGCGAGCACGACCGAGGCGCCACCGTGCAGCAGGCCGTAGGGCTGGGTGTTGCCCTCGACCGGCATCGTCGCGACGATCCGCTCCACGCTCGCCTCGACGACCTCGATGCCCATCCGCTGGTCCAGGGCACCGGGTGACAGGTCGGGCTGCTGCTCGTCGCTCATGCGGCCCAGTCTCGCCCACGCACGCCGACGGCCTCTCACCCGCCCCGCCGTCGTCCCCGGTGGCGGATAGAGTCGCGACGTGCCTGCCGCGCCCGCTGTGAAGTCCGCCGATCCCGCCGTCCCGACCCGCCCGCGGCTGCTGCTGCTCGACGGCCACTCGCTGGCCTACCGGGCCTTCTTCGCGCTGCCGGTCGACAACTTCTCGACCTCGACCGGCCAGCACACCAACGCCGTCTACGGCTTCACCTCGATGCTGATCAACGTGCTGCGCGACGAGCGGCCCACCCACGTCGGCGTCGCCTTCGACGTCTCGCGCCAGACCTTCCGGATGGCGGAGTACTCCGATTACAAGGCCAAGCGCAACAAGACCCCCGACGAGTTCTCCAGCCAGCTGCCGCTGATCGAGGAGGTGCTCGACGCGCTGCGGATCCCCTACGTGAAGAAGGACGGCTTCGAGGCCGACGACATCATCGCGACCCTGACCACCCAGGCGCTCGCCGAGGACGACATGGAGGTCCTGATCCTCACCGGCGACCGTGACGCGCTGCAGCTCGTCACCGAGCGCTCCACGGTCCTCTACCCGATGCGCGGGGTCTCCGACCTGGCCCGGATGACGCCGGACGCCGTCGAGGAGAAGTACGGCGTGCGCCCCGAGCGCTACCCCGAGCTCGCCGCGATCGTCGGGGAGACCTCCGACAACCTGCCCGGCGTGCCGGGCGTGGGTCAGGGCTACGCCGCGAAGTGGCTGGCCACCTACGACGGCCTCGACAACGTGATCACCCACGCCGACAAGATCACCGGCAAGAAGGGCGAGTCGCTCCGCGAGCACCTCGACGACGTGCTGCGCAACCGCCGGCTCAACGCGCTGGTGCGCGACCTCGAGCTCGACGGCGGTGCCCGCCGACCTCGCCCTCAAGCCGTGGGACCGCCAGGAGGTCCACACCCTCTTCGACGGCCTGGAGTTCCGGGTGCTGCGTGACCGGCTCTTCGAGACCCTCGAGTCCGAGGAGGACGTCGACGGCAGCGGCTTCGAGCTCGACGGAACCGTGCTCGGCGAGGGCGAGGTGGCCGCCTGGCTCGACGGGCTCCCCGGGGGCACGGTCGGCCTGCACGTGCGTGGGTCCTGGGGCGCGGGGACCGGGCGTGTCGACGGTCTCGCGCTGGCCAGCGGAACCGGGCGCGCGGCGTACGTCGACACGGGGACGCTCACGCCCGACGACGACGCCGCGCTCGCCGGCTGGCTCGGCGACCCCGAGCACGCCAAGGTGCTCCACGACGCCAAGGGGCCGGGCCTCGCCCTGGAGGCCCAGGGCTGGACCCTGCGCGGGGTGCTCAGCGACACCGCCCTGGCGGCGTACCTCGTGCGTCCCGACCAGCGCTCCTACGACCTCGCCGACCTCACCCTGCGCTACCTGCGCCGCGAGCTGAAGGGCGAGAGCTCCGAGGACCAGGGACTGCTCTTCGACGAGGACACCGAGGTCGCGCAGACCGCCATGCTGCACGCGCGCGCGGTGCTCGACCTCGCCGAGGCGCTCGACGGGGCCGTCGAGGAGCACGGCGGCACCCGGTTGCTGGCCGCCGTCGAGCTGCCGCTCGTCGACCTGCTCGCCACGATGGAGCGCACGGGCGTGGCCGTCGACATCGAGCACCTCGAGGGTCTCGAGCGGCACTTCGCCGCCGAGGTCTCGCAGGCTGCCGAGGACGCGTTCTCGGTGATCGGCAAGGAGATCAACCTCGGCTCGCCCAAGCAGCTGCAGACGGTCCTCTTCGACGAGCTCGCGATGCCCAAGACCAAGCGCACCAAGACCGGTTACACGACCGACGCCGAGGCGCTCCAGCAGCTGTACGTGAAGACCGAGCACCCGTTCCTGACCCACCTGCTGCGCCACCGTGACGTGATCCGGCTGCAGCAGACCATCGTCGGACTGCTCAGGACCGTCGCGCCGGACGGGCGGATCCACACCACGTTCAACCAGACGATCGCGGCCACGGGTCGCCTCTCGAGCACCGACCCCAACCTGCAGAACATCCCGATCCGCACCGAGGAGGGTCGTCGGATCCGCGAGGGCTTCGTGGTCGGCGACGGCTACGAGTCGCTGCTGACGGCCGACTACAGCCAGATCGAGATGCGGATCATGGCCGACCTCTCCGAGGACGAGCTGCTGATCGAGGCCTTCCGCTCCGGGCGCGACTTCCACTCGATCACCGCCGCCCGGGTCTTCGACGTCGACGCCGATGCGGTCAGCGTCGAGATGCGCGCGAAGATCAAGGCGATGAACTACGGCCTGGCCTACGGGCTCTCGGCCTACGGGCTCTCGCAGCAGCTGTCCATCGAGGCCGCCGAGGCGCGCGGACTGATGGATGAGTACTTCGAGACCTTCGGCGGGATCCGCGACTACCTCGGCGGCGTCGTCGACGAGGCGCGTCGCACCGGGTACACCGAGACCATCTGGGGTCGTCGCCGCTACCTGCCCGACCTGACCAGCGACAACCGCCAGCGCCGCGAGATGGCCGAGCGGATGGCGCTCAACGCGCCGATCCAGGGCTCGGCCGCCGACCTGATCAAGATGGCGATGCTGCGCGTCGACGCCGCGATGGCCGACGCCGCCCTGACCTCACGGATGCTGCTGCAGGTCCACGACGAGCTCGTCTTCGAGGTCGCTCCCGGCGAGGCCGAGGCCCTCGAGGCCCTCGTGCGCCGCGAGATGGGCGGCGCCGCCGAGCTCACCGTCCCGCTCGACGTCTCCGTCGGCACCGGCCGCAGCTGGCACGAGGCCGCGCACTAGCGCTCGGCGAGGTCCCGCAGTGCCGCGTCGACGGTGGCGGTCCAGGTCTCGGGGTGGGTCGACCAGAAGTCGTGCGGGACGTCCGGCACGGTGGTGAGCCTGCCGCGTGGCAGGAGAGCGGCCAGCTGGGCCAGCGGCCACGACGGGCGTACGTCGTCCGCCGCCGCCGCGACGAGCTGCACCGGCACCGGGCAGCTCGCGATCGAGCGCCACAGGTCGGGGTGGTGGATCCACTCGGTGAACGACGTCCCGAGCGCGGCGTGCACGCCCGGGTCGTAGTCGATCTCCACGGCGGGCTCGCTCGGAGCGCCGGCACTCTTCTTTGCTCAGGACTGGGGGCGGGTCGACGCCCCGACCGGCTCGGTCGTGTCGAGGGCGGCCTCACCGGTGTCGTTCTTCATCGTCCACAGGCTCAGCCCGAGCAGGACGGCGAGCAGGGTCGCGTCCACGGCGGTCACGACGAGCAGCAGACCGCCCAGGGTGTGCTGGGTCAGCGCGAGCACGACGAGGACGACCACGCCCGCCCAGGTGATCCACACCGACCCGGTACCGCGACGGGCGAGGACCGAGTAGACGAGCAGCTGCAGCAGCGCCAGCAGGGTGCCGAGGACCGCGAAGACCCACAGGCGCGAACGGACGTCGTCGTACTGCGAGCCGCCGATGAAGAACATCGCGAGTCCGGAGAGCACGAGCGCCCCGAGCACGCTGGCGCCGCCGAGCGCGGCGCCGGCCCCGAGGCTGCGCAGCAGGGCGCGTCGTCGCTCGGCCAGCGTCGACATCGACGGGAACGCGACGACCACGACGAACTGGGGCAGGAACAGCACCGCCTTGGTCAGGATCAGGCCGCCTGCGTAGAGGCCGGCGTCCTGCTTGGTCAGCACGAAGCGGGCGATCACGATGTCGACGTTGGAGAGCACGAAGAACGCGAGCAGCGCCACCGAGCTGGCCACGGCCTCGCGGCTCACCGGACGGCGTTCGTTCTCGGAGTCGCTCGTCCCCGCTTCACGGGGTCGGCGCAGCACCCACCACCCGACGATCACCGGCGCGAACATGGCGACGGCGACGCCGGCCATCGCCGCGCCCTCGGTGGGGCGGATCAGGATCGCCGCCGTCCCGACCGCGAGGCGGGGGACGCCGAGCGCGAGGTAGACCAGCGACAGCGCCACCCAGCGCCGCTCGCCCTGCAGGATCCCGGCCTGGCCGCCCATCACCGTCAGCGGAACGGCGCCGACCGCGAGCAGCAGCGCCGGCAGGATGCTGTCGAGGCGCAGGACCTGCCAGACCAGCGGGGAGAGCACCAGCAGCAGGCCCCCGGTGAGCCAGGCGGCCCGCCAGGTGACGCCCATGATGACGTCCTCGATCTGGCCCACGTTGGCCGGGCTCGCCGCGATCCGGCGTGCTGCCGTGGCCTGCAGCCCGAGCTGGACGACGGCCGCGACGAGGAAGAGCGCCATCAGCGCGGAGACCCCGCCGTACTGCTGGGGGCCCAGGATCCGGGCCGCGATCATCTGGAAGCCGTACGTCGCGACGTTCATGAAGACGATCGAGACGGCGATGACGCCGCTGCCCCGCAGCAGGTCGCGCACTCGCCGGGTCGGGGTCTCTGCGCTCGCCGGCGGGGGAGGCGCGGCGCGGGTCACCGCTCGAGGCTAGGTGATGCTCGATGCGTCGGCGCGATCGATGAGGAGCCGCGCGCCGAATGGTGATGATCGTCACCGCGCGCTAGGGTTCCGCCCAGCGACGGATCGAGGGACTGTCGCGGCCGCCTTGGCGGCCTTCGTCGAGGGGGTCTTCGTCATGTCCGCACGCCCGGACGGCCGCGCCACACAACGCCCGCGCAGCTCCGTTCTATCCGTCCTGCTGGTCGGTGCCGGTCTTCTGATCGGGGCGGTGGTGCTGGCCCTGCTGGACAGCCTGCTCGACCTCGAGGTCACCGCGGTCCTCCTCCCGGGTCTAGCGGTGGGTGCCGCGGTCGGTCTGGTCCCGGACCGCAGCGCGCTCCTGCGACTCGTTGGTTTCGGCGGGGGAGTCGTCGTCGCGCTGGTCGGCTACCTGGTGCGAGCCGCCGTGCTGCCCGACACGTCGACCGGTCAGCTCGGCGCTGTGGTCCTCACCCTCCTGCTGTGCACCGCGCTGGCGGTCTCAACGCTGGGCCGGCTCCCACTGTGGAGCACGCTGCTGGGGGCCGGCGCCTTCGCCGCGGTCTACGAGCGCACGTTCGCCGCCGCGCCACCTGAGGTGTTGTCGTCGTCGGCGAACGTCGGTAGCGCTCTCGCGCTCACCGCGGCGCTCGGGTTCGCCGTCGTCGCGGTGCTCGGCCCGCCGACGCCGCAGGCGCCCGCCCACGACGCCGTACCCGCATCCGCCGATGACGTCCCTAGCCCGACCGCTGCCCGCGGTCACCACACGATGGAGAGCAGCCGATGAGCGGCGCGCACCGCAGGTCCACCACCACACCCCGCGCGGCTCGCCGCGCCCTCCGCCGGCCGCTGCACGTGGCTGCGGTCACCATCGGCGCCGCCGGCATCGCCTCGTGGTCGGCCGGGCCCGGCATGCTCGCAGTGGCCGACAGTGGCGACGTCGACGTGGTCAACACCGAGACCGTGCAGATCTACAGCTCGGCCGACGGCACGATCGACACCAAACGGATCTACGAGCAGCTCGAGCTGAGCGGCACCGGCACGGTATCGGTCGCCAACCCGGTCGAGACCGACGGCTTGCGCAATCTCGAGGGTTTCGGGGGAGTCAAGGTCGAGGACGGCGAGCAGCTCGTGAACGCGACCGTCGACGGCACGCAGCAGCTGAGGTCGGTCAGCACCTTCGACGGCGAGGTGCCGCTGACGGTCGAGGCCTCCTACGAGCTCGACGGTGAGCAGGTCGAGCCAGCCGACGTCGTCGGACGATCCGGGCACCTTGCCGTCACGTACACCGTGAAGAACGTCAGTGCCGTGCCGACGGAGGTCCAGTTCGACAACGGCACGGGCAAGCAGGTGACGCGCACGGTCGAGGTCCCCCTGCCGCTGGTGGGCTCGCTCGTCACCGTCGCACCTCCCGGGTTCGACCACGTCACGTCGGGTCAGGCGAACATGGCTGGTGACGGCAAGGGCGGGATCAAGATGTCGTTCACCACCACCCTGATCCCTCCCATCGGTCCAGACACGGCTGTCTTCGGCTACGAGGCCGACATCACCGACGGCGTCGTACCCCGCGCCGAGATGACGGCACTCCCGGTGAACCCGCTGCAGAGCCCGAGCTTCTCGGGGGCGGCGAAGAGCTACCAGGGGGGCGCTGAGACGGGGGTGGCCCTGACCGAGGGTGCCACGACGATCGACGACAACCTGCTCAAGTTGCGCGACGGCGCGGGCACGCTGCTCGCCGGCCTCATCAAGCTGCGTGCCGGCTCCCAGGAGCTCTCCGACGGGCTCGTCGAGCGGGCCGCCCCAGGTGCGCAGGAGCTCGCGACGGGACTCAACGACGTCGCCGCGCCGGGCGCGGCCGCGCTCGCAGCCGGCACCGGCCAGCTCGCCAGCGGTCTGGGCGACCTTGACGCTGGTGCGGGCCGGCTTGCCCGGGGGTCGAGCGCGCTCGACGACGGGGTCGACCTGGTCGCGGACGGGACCGGTCGCCTGCGGTCGGGCTCGCGTGACCTCGCCGACGGCGCGGGCCGGGTCGCAGGCGGCGCCGGCGACCTGAGTGACGGGGCGGACCGTCTGCAGACCGGGACCGGGGCCGCGCTGGTGGGGAGCCGGACGCTCACGACCGGGCTCGGACAGCTGAGCGCGGGCCTGCAGCAGCTGCAGGCCCAGGACGGCCTGCCCGCTGCAGCCGCAGGCGTGAAGGCCCTGCAGGCCGGCATCGCGCAACTCACCGCGGGCCTCGGCGACGCGAGCAACCCGCAGAGCATCGTGGGAGGGTTGACGCGTCTGGCCGCGCCCGAGGGCCTGCCGGCCGCAGCGGACGGGGCACGGGCGATCGCCGATGGCCTCGGCCAGCTGCGCGGGGACGACGCCGGGACCGGCGGTCTGACCCGTGCCCGCGGCGGCGTGGCGCAGGTCGCCGAAGGGCTGCGGCCGCTCGCCAACGGTGGTGCCGACCAGCTGCTCGGCGCGGTCGACGCGGCCGCGGCCTCGCCCGGGTGCCAGGGGGACCCCGTCTGCCGGGGCAACCTCGCCGCCGCCCGGCCCGGCCTCGCGGACCTGAAGGCCAAAGCGCCGGGGGCGGTTGGAGCCCTTGACGCCGTCGCCACCGGCCTCGGCACTGCGATCGGCAGCATTGACGCTCAGCTCAGGCCGGGGACGCTCCTGCTGGCCGGTCAGCTCGACCAGGCCGCCGGCGGGGCCGAGGAGCTGCGCGCCGGTGCGGTGCAGGCCAGCGCCGGGGCGACCCAGATCAGCAACGGGCTTGACCAGCTTGCCAACGGCCTGGGTGCCGCGACCGAAGGGGTGCTCGAGCTCTCGGCGGGGGCGGACAGTGCCTACGCGGGCAGCCAGGACCTCACCGCCGGTGTCGGCCAGCTGGACGCCGGAGCGGGCCAGCTCGCCGACGGCTCGTCAGCGCTGGAGGACGGATCGCAGCGGGTCGCCGGTGGTGCCGACGAGCTCGCCGACGGCGCGGCCACGCTCGACAGCGGGGTCGAGGACCTCAGCGACGGCGCCGGGGCGCTCTCGGCCGGTGCGGGACTGCTCGCCGAGGGTGCCACCACAGCCAGCGACGGTGCGAGCACGATCAACGAGGGTGCTGGCCGGCTCGCCGACGGTCTCGGCGACGCCGCGGCGGGCTCCCAGGAGCTCGCGGACGGGATCGTCGACGCGGCCGACGGTTCGACGAGGTTGGCGGACGGCGTAGGACAGGCTGCCGACGGCGCCCCGGCCCTGGTCAGCGGAGCCCAGCGCCTGTCCGACGAGGGCACCAAGGTGCTCGTGGGCAAGGGCAAGCAGACAGCACGCTCCTACGGCGAGATGTACGCGACGCTGGCCGCCGGCGCCGATCGTGCCGACACGCAGGACATGGCCCTCGGTGCGCCGGCTGGAGCGTCCGGCCTGACCGCGTACAGCTTCGTGCTGCAGGGCGAGGACGGGGCGGGCGGGCGCAACATCGGTCGCGGTCTGCTCGCCGGTGGTGCATTGGTGCTGGGTGCGGGAGGACTGCTGGTTCGACGCCGACTCCTGGCCTGAGGCCTGGGGTGCTGCTGGGCTCTGACCCCGGTCGGGGTCTGAGCCCAGCGGCCGCGTCAGCCCTGGAGCACCGCGACGAAGATCGCGGTGCCGGGCGTCAGTCGACCGCGCAGGCGCGACCACCCGCCCCAGACCCGGTCGTGGGCCTCGGGCCACTCGGGCTCGAGGAGGTCGACCAGGCCGAAGCCGGTCGTGCTGAGCAGTCGGACCCAGTCGCCCAGCGTGCGGTGGTGCTCGACGTAGGCGACCTCGTCGGTGTCGGGGTCGACCTCGACGTACGGCGTGCGGTCCCAGTACGACGAGGCCGCCGTCAGGCCGGGACGTCCGGGGTCGTCGGGAAACATCCACCGAGTCGGGTGGGTGATCGAGAACGCGAGGCGCCCGCCCGGGCGCAGCACCCGGGCAGCCTCGGCCAGGGCACGGTCGATCTCGGCGACGAACTGAAGCGCCCCGAAGGAGCAGAACACCACGTCGAAGGTCGCGTCGGCGAACGGCAGGGCGGTCGCGGTGCCGAGCACCGAGGGCACGGCGACCCCGGTCGCCTCGTCGAGGCGGCGCGAGTGCTGGAGCTGGCGCATCGACAGGTCGAGGCCGATCGCGCGCCCGCCCTCGCTGCGCACCCAGCGTGAGCACTGCCCGGCTCCCGAGCCGACCTCGAGCACGTCGCGGTCGGAGACCGGCCCGAGCACCCGAGCGTCCTCCTCGCGCAGACCCTCGGGGCCCCAGACGAACCCGGCGTCACCGAGGAACTCCCCGTGCGTGGCCTGGTACTCGTCGGCGTACCGGTCCCAGTCGGGGCCGTTGGCCCGTCGGGACTCGACCTCGTCGACCGGGCGCCGCTCGACCCGGACCGGCGGGGGTGGCCCGAAGGCCGGCTGCTCCACGGGTCGGACCCTACGCGCGTGGCACCCTGGCCCGATGGAGCCGCCCACGCTCGTCCCGCTCGAGGGCGGCTGGTCCGGTGAGACGTTCGTCGGCGAGGTCGCCGGGCAACGCAGCGTCGTGAGGATCTACGGCGCCCGCTCGGCGACGCGGGGGCCATGGGCACCCGAGGTCGACGCGGCCGTGCTCGGTCTGGTGCGTGGGCTGCTCCCGGTGCCACAGGTCCTCGAGGTACGCCGGGCGCGACCGGAGGCGGGGGAGCCCGCCCTGCTGGTGACGTCCCTCGAGCCGGGGGTCCGCGGGGACCTGCTGCTGCCGGGCCTGGGCGAGGACGACCTGGCGCGGGCCGGGTCGTCGCTGGGCACGCTCGCGGCCCGGCTGGCCTGCATGCCGATGCTGCGTCCGGGTCCGTTCGTCGACCCCGAGCTGCGCATCGGCGCGTTCGGCGACGACGAGCACGCGGACGCGGTCGTGGCCTCGCACCCGGAGGCGTTCGCGCACTGGACGACCGACGATCGAGCGGGCCTGGAGGGCGTGCTGGAGCATGCCGACGTGGTCGCGCGGCAGACCGCGCGCAGCAGCCTGGTGCACGGCGACCTCAACGCCAAGAACGTGCTGCTCGACCCCGACACGCTCGAGGTCACGGCCCTGGTGGACTGGGAGTTCGCCCATGCCGGGCATCCGCGCTCCGACCTCGGCAACCTGCTGCGGTTCGACCGGCAGCCGGCGTACGTCGAGGCGGTGCTGGCGGCCTACCGGGCCCACGTGCCGCTCGTCGACCCGCAGGAGGTCGACGGCGAGTCGGTCGACCAGCTGCTCACCAGCGCCCGGGGCGCCGACCTGGTGGCGCTGGTGCACCTGGCCGTCCGTCGAGGGACCAACCCGGTCGCCGACCGGGCCCACGACCTGCTGCGGGCCATGGCGCGCGCCGGTGACCTGCTCGCCGAGCCCTGACCGGATCCGGTCGACGCAACAGTCTCAGCCCTCGCCGGAGCCCAGCGACTTGCGCCCCCGCAGCGGCAGCCGACCAGCGAGGTCGCCGAGCGGTCCGACCGCCCGGCCGAGCCCGTCGGCCGCTGACTCTCGAGCGAGGGGATCAGCGCGGCGAGCTCGACCAGCCGGGGCTGGATCTGCTCGAGGGTCTGCCCGAGCGCGACGAGCTGGTCGAGGGTGCCGCCCTCGGCCACGAGCTTCTCCAGGAAGCCGTCGCGCATCAGCACCTGCTCGAGCAGGCCGTCCGCCGCCACGAGGCGCTCCAGGACCCCGTTGCTGGCGGTCAGCCGGTCGATGGCGCCGTCGCGCTCCAGCAGCCGCTCCAGGATCCCGTCCCTCTCGCTGATCCGCTCCAGCGGTCCACCCGGCGCCAGCAGGTGCTCCAGCGACCCGCCCTCGGCCAGCAGCCGGTTCAACGGGCCGTCGTCGGCGAGCAGGGCGAGCACCGCGCCGTCGTCGGCGAGCAGGTGGTCCAGCGCCCCGCCGGGGGCCAGGAAGCGGCCCAGCGGGCGGTCGGGTGCGATCAGCTCGTTCAGGGTGTGGGCGAGCCGGGCGGGTCCCTCGCGGTCCGAGAGCAGCTCGACGAGCTGCTCGGCGTAGCCGTCCTCACCGATCACGCGCAGCACGAGCTCGGCGTACCCGCCTGGTCGCCGGATCGGGCCGTCCGGCGCGGCGAGCACGCCCACCGCGAGCGTCGCCTGGGTCGCGGCCCGCACCAGGCGGAGCGGCATCGCGGCGACGAGCCCGACCTGCTGCCGGCTCGGAGCGATCCGGGGCACGGCCGCGCGGGACCACGGGACGGAGAGAGCCATGGGCAGACGTTAACCGGCCGGTGTCCCCGCGACCGACGGGCCGCCGCGACGGCCCTGGTCGCCGCACCAGCCCGCGCGGCTCGGTGCGACGCGCGGGTTGGACGGCGTCGGAGCCCCGGCGTAGTCTGAGCCTCTGCGAGTGGAGTCTGCCCGGGTCCCATACGGAGTGGACGCGTGATCGCTGTCCCCGAGCTCGATGGCCGCCTCGCGGCGGAGCGGCTCGTCGGCTGGTGAACAAGGGCTTCACGCGCGTCCGTACGACTCCATCCGACCGAAGGTTCCACTTCCCTTATGACGAGCACCATCATTCCTACGTTCAACGACGCGCCTCAGGTCGCGGTCAACGACATCGGGTCCGAGGAGGACTTCCTCGCCGCGATCGACGCGACGATCAAGTACTTCAACGACGGCGACATCGTGGCCGGCACCATCGTGAAGGTCGACCGGGACGAGGTCCTCCTCGACATCGGTTACAAGACCGAGGGCGTCATCCCCTCGCGCGAGCTGTCGATCAAGCACGACGTCGACCCCCACGAGGTCGTCGCGGTCGGCGACTCCGTCGAGGCCCTCGTGCTCCAGAAGGAGGACAAGGAAGGCCGTCTGATCCTGTCCAAGAAGCGCGCGCAGTACGAGCGCGCCTGGGGCACGATCGAGCAGGTCAAGGAGGAGGACGGTGTCGTCGAGGGCACGGTCATCGAGGTCGTCAAGGGCGGCCTGATCCTCGACATCGGCCTGCGCGGGTTCCTGCCCGCCTCGCTGGTCGAGATGCGCCGGGTGCGCGACCTGCAGCCCTACGTCGGCCAGGTGCTCGAGGCGAAGATCATCGAGCTCGACAAGAACCGCAACAACGTCGTGCTCTCGCGCCGGGCGTGGCTCGAGCAGACCCAGTCCGAGGTCCGCCACAGCTTCCTGACCCAGCTCCAGCGCAGCCAGATCCGCAAGGGTGTCGTCTCCTCGATCGTCAACTTCGGTGCCTTCGTGGACCTCGGCGGTGTCGACGGGCTCGTCCACGTCTCCGAGCTGTCCTGGAAGCACATCGACCACCCCTCCGAGGTCGTCGCCGTCGGCGACGAGGTCACCGTCGAGGTGCTCGACGTCGACATGGACCGCGAGCGGGTCTCGCTCTCGCTCAAGGCGACGCAGGAGGACCCCTGGCAGCACTTCGCCCGGACCCACCAGATCGGCCAGATCGTGCCCGGCAAGGTCACCAAGCTGGTGCCGTTCGGCTCGTTCGTGCGGGTCGAGGAGGGCATCGAGGGCCTCGTGCACATCTCGGAGCTCGCCGAGCGCCACGTGGAGATCCCCGAGCAGGTCGTCCAGGTCAACGACGACGTCATGGTCAAGATCATCGACATCGACCTCGAGCGTCGCCGCATCTCGCTGTCGCTGAAGCAGGCCAACGAGACCGAGGCAGCCTCGGACGTCGACGAGTTCGACCCGACGCTCTACGGCATGACCGCGACCTACGACGAGCAGGGCAACTACGTCTACCCCGAGGGCTTCGACCCCGAGACGGGCGAGTGGCTCGAGGGCTTCGACGACCAGCGCGCGGTCTGGGAGGAGCAGTACGCCCAGGCCCACACCCGTTGGGAGGCCCACGTCAAGCAGCAGGCCGAGGCCAAGCAGGCCGAGGTCGAGGCCGGGGAGGCCACGTCCTACTCCAGCGACACCTCGACCGGCTCGCGCTCCTCGGGCAGCGACGGTGGCGACGACGCCCCGGCGCAGTCCTCCGGCGGTTCCGAGGGCGGGTCGCTGGCCTCCGACGAGGCCCTGCAGGCCCTGCGCGAGAAGCTCACCGGCGGCGGCAGCTGATCACGCACCCCCCGCTGAGGCACTGCAGCACCGCCACCGGCCCGTCGCGACTCGTCGCGGCGGGCCGGTGGTCTGCGTGACCGCGAGCGGATTCCGGCGAGGTCGGGCTCGGCAGCGCCGCCACCCTGCGCCCCGCGTCACGGTGGCCCAGGGGATCAGCCGGCGCGTACCGCCGGCGGTTCGCAGCGCCGACGACCTCGGCCGCACCGGTCCGAGCGGGGTCGGCGCTCGGTTAGCTCCGGTGGACCCGGCAGCCGGTCGCGGAGCACCTTGCCGGTGAGCGTGCGGGGCAGCTCGGGCAGGAACGTCCAGCTCTTGGGACGCTTGGGCGGTAGCGAGCCGCTCGCGGGCCCACGCGTCGAGCTCGGCCTGCCGGCGCGGTGCCGACCACGGCTGGCGCAGACGCGCTGGCCCCACCGCTCGTCGGGCACGCCGTAGACCGCGACGTCGACGACCCCGGGGTGCTCGCCGAGCACCTGCTCGACCTCGAGCGGGTAGACGTTGACGCCACCGGTGATCACCAGGTCCTCGCGACGCCCGTCGAGGAAGACGTAGCCGTCCTCGTCGACCCGGCCCAGGTCGCCGACGCTGAAGGCCGGGCCCTGCGGCGTCTCGCGCCAGGCGGCCGCGGTCTTCCCGGGCTCGTCGACGTAGACGAACCGGGCGTGCTCGGGCACCACGCACCACAGCGTGCCGTCGGGGTCGGTGGTGATCGACGCGACCCGGACGCGCCCGTCCGACGGTTCCCGGGTGCTCGAGCCACTCCTCGCTGCGGCACGCGGTGAACTGGCCCTCGGTCGAGCCGTAGAACTCCCAGGTCGACCCGACCGGGAAGGTTTCGATGAGCCGGTGCTTGAGCGTCGGTCGGGCACGGCGCACCGGCGTGGGCCAGCAGCCGGAAGCACGACAGGTCGGGCCAGCTCGTGCTCGTCCCAGTAGGCGAAGATTCGCTGCAGGTGCGCCGGTACGCAGAACATGGTGGTCGGGCCGGTCCTCCACGATCGCAGCCGTGATCCAGCGCCGGGTCGAAGGGTCCCGGCGCCACGACCCGGCCGCCGGCGAGCGCCGTCCCCATCGCGAATCGCAGGGGAGCGGAGTGGTAGAGCGGGCTGAGCACCAGGTTCACGTCGTCGGAGGCGAAGCCCCACAGGTCGCGCTCCTCGGCGACCAGGGCGCGGGCGAGGTCGTCCTCCAGCAGGCCGCGACAGGACGCCCTTGGGGGTGCCGGTGGTGCCCGAGGTGACGTGCATCGGCCGACCCCGGGGCAGGCCGCTGCCGACCTCGGCGGGCAGGTGGGCGAGCAGCGCCGCGACCTGCTCGTCGGTCTCGACGACCAGGTCCGGTGACAGCGGCGTGAGGATCCGCTCGCGCTCGTACGGGGTCAGACGCGGGTCCAGGGGGATCGGGAAGACGCCGGTGGCCAGCAGCGCCATCACCAGGCGCAGATAGTCCAAGGAGCCCGGGACGAGCAGGCCGACGCGCGATCCCTCGCGCAGGGCGGCGGGGTCGACCGTGGGGAGGGGCACGCCCCCATGCTGGCACCGCGCCCGGCACGACATCGGCGCACCACGGCGGCGGCGTCCCCTAGCCTGGGGCCATGCGCGTCGGACTGACCGGGGGGGTGGCCTCGGGGAAGAGCGCCGTCTCGGCGGTGCTCGGAGAGCTCGGAGCGGTCGTCGTCGACTCCGACGTGATCGCCCGGGAGGTCGTCGCGCCCGGCACCGCGGGCCTGACCGCGGTCGTCGCGGAGTTCGGCCCCCAGGTGCTCACGGACGCGGGGAGCTCGACCGTCCGGCGATGGGCCGCCTCGTCTTCGGCGACGACGAGGCGCGTGGACGGCTCGAGGCGATCATCCACCCGCGGGTGCGCGCCCGCGCCGCGCAGGTCGAGGACTCCGCCCCGCCGGGAGCGCTGGTCGTCCACGACATCCCGCTGCTCGTCGAGACCGGCCAGGCCGACCGCTTCGAGACGGTGATCGTGGTCGACGCGCCCGCCGAGCTCCAGGTGCGCCGCATGGTCGAGCACCGGGGCTGGGCCCCCGACGACGCCCGTGCGCGCATCGACGCCCAGGTCTCGCGCGAGGAGCGGCTCGCCGCCGCGACCCATGTCCTCGAGAACACCGGCACCCTCGACGACCTGCGCGAGCGCGTCGTGGCACTGCACGCCGAGCTCACCACCACCGGCTGACCGGCTGACGGTCGTACCGGCCGGGGCAGCGGTCCCGGACGTACGACGACCCCGGAGCCGCCGGGTGGGAGGGGCGGGTCCGGGGTCGTCGCGTGCGGCGTACCTGCTCGGTCAGGCAGCCAGGTCGGGGTCGCCGAGGCGACGCAGCTTCTGCAGGGCCTCGCGCTCGAGCTGACGGACGCGCTCGGCGGAGATGCCGTGCTTGACGCCGATGTCGGCCAGCTTGTGCTGGCGACCGTCGACCAGGCCGTAGCGCGAGCGGATGATGTCGGCCGCGCGGTCGTCGAGCTGACCGACCAGGGCGTTGAGACGGTCGCGGGCCTCGGTGTCGAGCACCGTCAGGTCGGGGCCGGGTGCGGTCTCCTGCGCCATCAGGTCTCCCAGCGAGGTGTCGCCGTCCTCGTCCACGGGGGTGTCGAGGCTGACGTGCTCGCGACCCCAGGAGAGCAGGTCGAGCACCCGGTCGACGTCCATGCCGAGCTCGGTGGCGATCTCCTCGGGCTCCGGGTCGCGGCCGAGCTGGCGCTCGAGCGTGCGGCGGGCGCCGCCGACCTGGTTGAGCTCCTCCACCACGTGGACCGGCAGGCGCACGACGCGCGCCTGCTGGGCGATGCCGCGGGTGATCGCCTGACGCACCCACCAGGTGGCGTAGGTGGAGAACTTGTAGCCCTTGGTGTAGTCGAACTTCTCGACCGCACGGATCAGGCCGGTGTTGCCCTCCTGGATCAGGTCGAGCATCGGCATCTGCGCTCGGCCGTACTTGCGGGCGATCGAGACGACGAGGCGCAGGTTGGCGGTGATGAAGGCGTCCACCGCCTGCTCGCCCTGCGCGGCCATCCACTCGAGCTCCTCGAGGGTGGCGTTCATCGGGGCGCCGCCCTTGCGGCGACCCGTGCGTCCTTCGTCGATCAGGGCCTGGGCCATCAGGCCGGCCTCGATGGTCTTCGACAGCTCGACCTCGGTCGCCGCATCGAGCAGCGGTGTGCGAGCGATCTCGTCGAGGTAGAGCCCGACGCTGTCACGTCCCTCGATCTCGCGCATGCCGGTGCGGGTGGGCCGGGTGCTTGCGGGCCGGCCGCTCGCGGGTCGGGTCGTGGTGGTGGTCGCCATGGGGGAACCCCTTCCTTCTGCTCAGTCCAACGCTGCGGGGTGGCAACCGATTCCCGGGTCCGGGTGGCCCTGCCCACTATCATCGTGCTGCCCTCAGGAGAAGGCCTACATGAGGATTGACGTCCCAGGACCACCCGAAGTTGCATCAGCGCGGGGTTCTCAGAAAGTTCTCAGTCGGCCGCGCCCGCCGGTGTGGCCTCGGCCAGGCCGAGCCGGTCCAGGATCCAGGCGAGGCTGAAGGCGCGGTCGTGCCAGGCCTGGTACCGACCCGACACCCCGCCGTGCCCGGCGGCCATCTCGCAGCGCAGCAGCACGTCCGCGTCGGCCACCTCGCGCAGTCGGGCTACCCACTTGGCAGGCTCGACGTAGAGCACCCGGGTGTCGTTGAGCGAGGTCTCGGCGAGGATCGCGGGGTAGCGCTGGGCCACGACGTTCTCGTAGGGCGCGTAGGCCGCGATGGCGTCGTACGCCGTCGCGTCGCCCGCGGGGTCGCCCCACTCGTCCCACTCGGTGACCGTCAGCGGCAGGCTGGCGTCGAGCATCGAGGTGAGCGTGTCGACGAACGGGACGCCGGCCACGAGTCCGGCGAACGCCTCGGGGGCCTGGTTGGCGACGGCGCCGATCAGCAGCCCGCCCGCCGAGGCTCCCTCGCCGACGAGGCGGTCGGCGGTGGTCCAGCCGGTCTCGACGAGGTGCCGCGCGCAGGCCGCGAAGTCGTCGAACGTGTGCTGCTTGGCCGCCAGCTTGCCGTCGTCGTACCAGTGCCGGCCCATCTCGCCGCCGCCACGCACGTGGGCGATCGCGAAGGCCGCGCCCCGGTCGAGCGCCGAGAGGCGGGCGACCGAGAACCCGGGGTCGATCGAGAGCTCGTAGGCGCCGTAGCCGTAGAGGTGCACCGGCACCGGGCCGCCCGCGGCGCGCACGTCACGGCGTACGACCAGCGAGATCGGCACCTGCGCGCCTCCCGTGGAGGTCGCCCAGAGTCGGTGCTCCTCGTAGTCGTCGGGCTCGTAACCGCCGAGCACCGGCTGGCGGCGGAGCAGGGTGAGCTCGCGGGTGGCGAGGTCGTAGTCGTAGACCGAGGACGGTGTGGCCAGGGAGGTGTAGCCCAGTCGGATGACGGGCTGGTCGAAGGCCGGGCTGCCGCCCGCACCGACGGTGTAGAGCTCACGGTCGAAGGAGACGAGGTAGTCGTCGGTGACCCCGTGCCGCTCCGCGGTGCCCTCGGCACCGAGCTCGAGGATCCGCAGCTGGGTCAGCCCTGCGCTGCGCTGGTGGACCACGAGCGCGCCGGCGAAGGCGTCGACGTCCTCGAGCCGGGTGGCGGCGTCGTGGGCCACCAGTGGCACCCAGTCGGTCTCCGGGGTCGGCTCGGGCGGGACGACCGCGAGCTCGAAGTCGGGTCCGGTCCCGTTGTGCAGCACCAGCAGCCGGTCCTGACCGGCGAGGACGGCGTGCTCGAGGGTGTAGTCCAGCCCCTCGCGGCGCGGCGCGAAGCAGACCAGCTCCGGGCTGGGCGCGGCGAAGTCGAGCAGGTGGACCTCGGAGGTCGTCTTGGACCCGGCGCCGACCATGACGAAGCGCTGCGAGCGGGTGCGCCCGACGCCCACGAAGAACCGCTCGTCCTCCTCGTGCCAGATCAGCTCGTCGTCGGCCTGCGCCGTGCCGAGGTGGTGGCGCCAGACCTTGTCCGAGCGCCACGAGTCGTCGACGGTCACGTAGAAGAAGGAGGCGCCGTCCGGGGCCCATGTGACCCCACCCAGCACGCCGTCGAGCTCGTCGGGCAGGTGCTCGCCGGTGGCGAGGTCGCGCACGCGCACGGCGTACCGCTCGTCACCGACGGTGTCGGTGGCGTAGGCGAGCAGGGTGTCGTCGGGGCTGATCGAGGACCCGCCCAGGGAGAAGAACTCGTGACCCTCGGCCAGCGCGTCGAGGTCGAGCAGCACCTGCTCACCGGGCAGGCCGGGCTCGTCGGGTCGGGCGTCCTCGGCCGGCCGCGGGGGCACCCACGAGGTCGGGTCGGTGACCGGGACGCGGCAGGAGGTGCCGTACTCCCGGCCCTCGAACGAGCGCCCGTAGTACCAGAAGCCGCGGTTGCGGGTCGGCACCGAGAGATCGGTCTCGCGGGTACGGGCCTTGATCTCGCCGAAGATCGACGCCCGGAGGTCCGCGAGGTGCTCGGTGCGCTCGGCGGTCCAGGCGTTCTCGGCCTCGAGGTGGGCGCGGACCTCGGGGGAGTCCTTCTCGCGCAGCCAGTCGTAGGCGTCGACCCGCTCGTGGCCGTGGTGCGTGGTGGTGACGGGGCGGCGGGGGGCGACGGGGGGCTGCGGCTGGTCGGGCATGAGCCGAACCTACTGACCCGCGGCGTGACCCGGTCCGGGAGGGGCGCAGCCCGGGGTCGGTCCCTCAGGCGCGGCGCACCAGCTCGAGGCAGACCTCGGCGACCTCGAATCCCATCAGCTCGTTGATCGCGATCATCCAGGCGTTGGTCTCGGCGTTCTGCGTGGTGATCCGGCGTACGTCGGGGTGGCGCTGCTGCAGGGCGCGCAGGTTGGCCGTCTTGACCGCCAGCCCCAGGCTGTGGCCGCGGTGGTCGCGGTGCACGAACGTGCCCCACTGCCACACGTCCGTGCCGTCGGCGGCGGTGTCGCGGGGCGTGACCAGCGTCGACTGCGCCGCGACCTCGCCGTCGGGGGTCAGGGCGACGGTCTCGAGCATCTCGCGGCCCATCGAGCGCACCGCGTCCAGACGCTGCTGCAGGCGCAACGGCGTCATCGTCTCCTCCTCGAAGTCGACCTCGCCGGTCGGCGCATCGACCCCCAGCTGGCCGAGCAGGACACCCAGGCTGGGGGCGATCTCGGGAGGCATCTCGTCGACGAGTGTGCGGATCGAGTAACCGTCGGCGCCGCGGGCCGCGGCCTGCTGCTCCCACGTGGTGAGGCTCTCCTCGGGCACCGGGACGTGCGCGTGCCGCACGACCTCGACGTTGGAGAAGGCGAAGCCGTGCCGCTCGGCGAAGCGGCGGTAGCCGTGGTCGTCGACCCGGTCACCGGGGATCTTGGTGTCGAGGAGGATCGTGGTGCGGCCCTCGGCGGCGGCGATCGCGCAGACGCGCTCGAGGAGGGCCGAGCCGATGCCCTGCCGGGCGTGGGCCGGGTCGACCTTGACCTCGAGCCAGGCCTTCTCGAGGTTGTCGAGGACGAACAGGTAGGCCACCGCCCAGCCGACCACCCGCCCGTCTGCCAGGTGGGCAGCCACGAGCTCCATCCGCTCGCCCTCGTCGGGGGAGCGCATGGCGCCGAGGAACGTCTCGAGGCTCCAGTGCGGCATCGTCTCGCGGCCCAGGCGGTCGGCGGCCGTGTCCACGGCGTACAGGTGGGCCATCAACTCGTCGTCGGCCAGGTCGACCGGTCGGATCTCCACCCGTCGACGGTAGGGGTGCGGCGCGGGTCGCGCTACGGGTTTTCGGGTGCGTCGTCCGGGGACCCGTCGGGCTCTGCGTCGGCGTCGGGGTCGGGGTGGCTCCACCGGTGCAGCGCCGGGTCGTCCGCGGCGAAGGACCGCACCGGCCCCGGCGGGGTGCTGGAGGTCTCGAAGCGCACCGTGACCACGTCGCGACCCGAGCCCCACACCCAGCCCCGGCCGTGCTCGTCGTGCTCGACGTCGAGCCCCGGTGCCCAGCTGTGGTCGCGCCGTCCCCGTCCGGTCTGCGGCAGCTCGGTGGGCAGCTCCTCGTCGTCGTCGTCCTCCCCGAGGCCGCCGACCTCGCCGAACAGGTCCTCCTGGACCCAGTCGGCCAGCCCCGAGACACCGACGCCGAGCAGCCGCACGCCTCCGGACGTGTCGAGGTCGGCGAGCAGGGATCGTGCGGTGCGGGCGATCTGGGGCGCCCGGTCGGTCGGTGAGGCCAGGGTCGCGGAGCGCGAGAGCGTGGTGAAGTCGTGCAGGCGCACCTTGATGCTCACGGTGCGCCCCGACAGGCCGGCGGCCGCGAGCCGCGTCGCGACCTGGCCCGCCTGGCGACTCAGCAGTCCCTCCATCAGCCGCCGGTCGGTCAGGTCCATCTCGTAGGTGCCCTCCACCGAGACCGACTTGGCCCCCCGCTGCGCCACGACGGGGCGGTCGTCACGGGCGCGGGCGAGCTCGTAGAGCGACGTGCCGTGCGCCCGGCCGACCTGGCGCACGAGCTCCTCGAGCCCGACCTGCTCGAGGTCGGCCACGGTGTGGATGCCGGTGCGTCGCAGCCGCTCGGTGGTCGCCGGTCCGACGCCGGGGATGATGCTGACCTTCATCGGACGCAGCAGGTCGACCTCGGTGCCGGGCTCGACCACGACGAGCCCGTCGGGCTTGTCGAGGTCGCTGGCGACCTTGGCGACGAACTTGGAGGTCGCCAGGCCGACCGAGGCGGTCAGGCCGTCGGTGAGGTCGTGCAGGCGCGCACGCAGCTGCTCGGCGAACGCGGTGACGGTCGCGACCTCGAGGTCGGGCAGCCCGGCCTGCTCGAGGTCGACGAACGCCTCGTCCAGCGAGAGCGGCTCCACCAGGGGTGAGACCGAGGTGAGCAGGTCCATCACGATCCGGCTGGCCTCCCGGTAGGCGGGGAAGCGTCCGGCGAGGTACGCCGCGTGCGGGCACCGCGCACGGGCCTCGCGCGTCGACATCGCCGAGCGGACACCGAACACGCGGGCCTCGTAGGACGCCGTGGCGACCACGCCCCGTCCGCCGGTCCCGCCGACCACGACCGGCTTGCCGCGCAGCGACGGCTTGTCGCGCTGCTCCACCGCGGCGAAGAAGGCGTCGAGATCCAGGTGGAGGATCGAGGCCCGCGCTCGCACCCGGGCAACCTACGCCGGGCCGCGCCGGGACGGCGTACGGGCCACGAGGTGTCCACAGACGGCCCGGCTGCGGGGTCGTCCCCAGCAGGTCGCCGAGCGCGGACCCGGGGACGCGCGGATCGCCGAGGCTCGGCTCATGTCGACCCCGTACCCCGTCCAGCCACGGACCCTGACCGCCCGCACCCCCGAGGACCTGCTCGCGCTGGTGCCGTTCCTGCTCGGCTTCGTGCCGAGCCGCTCGCTGGTGATGCTCACCTTCGGCCCGCGCCCGTTCCACGCACGCATCGACCTCCCCGAGCCCCGGGACCGCGCCGCGCTGGACTCGATGGTCGACGCCCTCGTCGAGCCGGCCCACCGCCACGGTGTCGAGCGCGTGGTCGCCGTCGTCTACAGCGAGGACCCGACGTTGACACGCCACGTGGTCCGCGCCCTCGAGCGTGGCCTCGAGCGGGTCGGGATCGGCCTGCTGGAAGGGCTGCGCTGCCACGACGAGCGGTGGTGGCCGGCGCGGGGCCGCCGACCCGACGCGAGACCGGACGGGGTGCCGGTGGACCTGACGACCCACCCGTTCACCGCGGAGGCCGTGCTCGACGGCCGCGTCACGCTGAGCTCGCGCGACGAGCTCGCGGCGTCGATCGCACACGTGGCCGAGGAGGATGCCGACGCCCTGTTCGAGGCCCACGTGGAGAGCGCCGCCGAGGAGCTGCTCCACCTCGGCCGCGAGGAGGAGGCCGCGGAGGCCGTCGAGCTCGTCGAGTTCCTGGTGGGGGAGGGTCGCGCCCCGCGGGACGCGACGCTGGCCTGGCTCGCGCTCGCGCTCGGGCACCGCGACACCGCCACGGCGATCTGGCAGTGCACGTGCCCACCGGGCGGTGGTGAGGTGTCGCCCCGTGAGGAGGTGGCCTGGTGGAGCGCGGTGCTGAGGCGCACCCCCGCACCCTTCCGAGCCGGTCCTGCTGCACTACTGGCCTGGGCCGCCTGGCGCAGCGGCCACGGGGCGCTGGCCTGGTGCGCGGTCGACGCCGCGCTCGCGGAGCCCGGCGGGCACCCGCTCGCGAGCGTCGTGGCCGACCTGCTCGAACGGGCCGTCTCGCCGCACGAGCTCGACGAGGTCGACCCGCTCCAGGTCCGGGGCGCCTGAGCGGCACCCGACGCGGGTGGGCGCACCGGGCGGTCCTGCGCCACTACGCTCCCGACATGGGCGAAGAGGTGGACGTTCAGGAGTTCAGCCGGGCCGACCGCACGCGGCACCGCGAGAAGGTCCGGCGCTGCCTGGACGTGTTCGCCAGGATGCTGCGCGACTCGGCCTTCGACACCGACGACCCGATGGTCGGCCTCGAGGTCGAGCTCAACCTCGTCGACGAGCGCAACGACCCCGCGCTGAAGAACGCCGAGGTGCTCGAGGCGATCGCCGACCCCGACTGGGTCACCGAGCTCGCCCAGTTCAACCTCGAGTTCAACGTCCCGCCCGCGCGGTTGCGAGAGCACGGGATCGGCGCGATCGAGACCGACCTGCGCGGTGCCCTGAACCGCGGTGAGGAGAAGGCCTCCGAGCTGGGGGCCCACCTCGTCATGATCGGCATCCTGCCCACCCTCGCCGAGGCCCACATGGGCGCCGACTCGATCAGCGGCAACCCGCGCTACTCCCTGCTCAGCGAGCAGATCCTCGCCGCGCGGGGCGAGGACATCGAGATCGAGATCCACGGCACCTCGGCGGAGGCCGAGCAGGTCGTCACCACCTCCGCCACCATCATCCCCGAGGCGGCGTGCACGAGCACGCAGCTGCACGTGCAGACCTCGCCGTCGGAGTTCGCCGCTTACTGGAACGCCTCCCAGGTCATCTCGAGCGTGCAGCTGGCGATCGGGGCGAACTCGCCGTACATGCTCGGCAAGCAGCTGTGGCGCGAGACCCGGATCCCGCTCTTCGAGCAGGCCACCGACACGCGCAGCGAGGAGCTCAAGACGCAGGGCGTGCGGCCCCGGGTGTGGTTCGGAGAGCGGTGGGTGACCTCGGTCTTCGACCTGTTCGAGGAGAACGTGCGCTACTTCCCTGCGCTGCTTCCGATCAGCGACGACGAGGACCCGGTCGCCGTGCTCGAGGGTGGCGGGACGCCCAACCTCTCGGAGCTGCGCCTGCACAACGGCACGGTCTACCGCTGGAACCGCCCCGTCTACGACATCGCCGGCGGCGTCCCGCACCTGCGCGTCGAGAACCGCGTCCTCGCCGCCGGGCCGACGGTGCTCGACACCATGGCCAACGCGGCGTTCTACTTCGGGCTGGTGCGCACCCTGGCCGAGAGCCAGCGTCCGCTGTGGTCGGCGATGTCCTTCGACGCCGCCGAGGAGAACTTCCACGTCGCTGCGCAGCACGGCATCGAGGCCCAGGTCTACTGGCCCGGCGTCGGGCAGGTGCCGGCGACCGAGCTCGTGCTGCGCCGGCTGCTGCCGATGGCCCAGCAGGGGTTGGAGGCGTGGGGGGTGCCCGGCTCCGACGTCGACCGGTTCCTGGGGGTGATCGAGGGCCGGTGCCGCACCCAGGTCAACGGGGCCGAGTGGTTCGTGCGTCGGATGGAGGAGCGGGCGTCGGAGGACCGCTTCGACGCGTTGCGCGCCGTCACGGGGGAGTACCGCGAGCGGATGCACGCCAACGAGCCGGTGCACACCTGGTGACAGGGCGCCGCTCAGCGGTGGGCGCGGAGTCGACGCCAGGTACGGCCGACGTCGGTGCGCGGGTCGCGCCACGCGTGCCGGTTGACCAGCACGAACCGCACCGGTAGGCCGAGCTCGCCGGCCGCCGAGCACACCGCAGCCAACCAGTGCGCGTCGACGTCCTGCAGGTCGAGGTCTCCCGTGCGGGTCAGCCAGAGCAGGGGGGCCGCGGCCGGGTCGTCCGGGTCGTCCGGGTCGTCCAGGTCGTCCGGGTCGGGAAGGGCTCCGACGCGGCGCAGCATGGCCAGGACCACCTCGACGCGGAGCGGGTGGTCGGTGGGGTCGGCGCCGTCGGCGGGGAAGGCGGTCTCCGTCCCGCCCGGCGTCCCGGCGTGCAGCAGAGCCGGGTGCCGGCGCCGTCGCTCGGAGCGCACGTGCCACAGCACGGCCGAGCGCAGCAGTCGCGCCAGACCGCGCTCCACGGGCTCCTCGACACGTCCGGACACGGCGCCACCCTGCCCGACGGAGCACGACACGGGCTCCTGCCGTCCACAGGGTGCCGCGGCGTCGTTCGACGTCGGTAACGTGCGCACTATGTCGACCGTCGTCGTGGGATACGTGCCGAAGCCGGAGGGTGAGGCCGCGCTGGACCGAGCGGTGCACGAAGCCACCCTGCGGGGAGCCTCGCTGCTCGTCGTGAACTCCAGCCGACGTCGCGGCGAGGACTCCGACGTAGCCGACGTGCTGGCGCCCGTCCGTCAGCGCCTCGCCGACACCGGTCTCGACGTCGAGGTGCGGGGGGTGACCGGGGGTTTCGACGCGGCCGAGGACATCGTCGACGCCGCCGCGCCCGACGACCTGATCGTGATCGGCGTCCGTAGGCGCACCCCGCTCGGCAAGCTCATCCTCGGCTCCAGCGCCCAGCGGATCCTCCTCGATGCCCCGTGCCCCGTCCTGACGGTCAAGCCCGCCTGACCGGGCTCGAGCAACGTCACGTGACCCCGCACGCTGGGTCGAGGAGCTCGCGCCGCCGTACGCCGTACGGCACCCCCGGCCGTGGCTGACGAACGCGCGCCGCAGCCGGACGGCGGTTGAGGGGCGCACGCTCGCGCGCGCCTCGAAACAGCCGAACGCGCGCTTACGCCCGGCTGCGTGACCTGATCACTACCGCCCCCGACACCCCTACGCGACGTGCTGCTGCCCTTGAGCGGACACCAACGCGTGGCGGCTGCCCTGGGCTGGCTCGTCGACCCGGCCCGCCTCGACGAGCCGGCCCATTCCGCCCGCTACGCCATCCAACCCATGTGACCCGGGTGTGGACAACTCTAGCGACGGAACTGGTGTTCGGATATCATAGACGCATGGTCAGCGCACCCACCCCCGAGCAGCACCTGCTCGACACCCTGCGCGCCGACGAGGCCACGGTCCGCGCCGCGGAGGTCCGCAAGATCCGCACCGCGATCGAGTGGGCGGTCGCCCACGAGGTGCTGTCTTTGGATGACGCGTCGTTCCACGCCGGGTTCGGTGAGCACGGCCTGACGTTGGCCGGACCGGGTGCGCCGTTGGTCGGCGAGAACGCCGTGACCGAGCTCTCGGTCGCGCTCGGGTCTGTCGACCGAGGGTGGACGCCGTCTGCTCGGGTGTGCGCTCGAGGTCCGCTACCGCTTCCCCCGCCTGTGGGAGGCCGTGATCTCCGGTCGGTGTCCGTGGTGGCGGGCCAAGCTCGTGGCCGAGGCGACGATGAACCTGTGTGAGGAGGGTGCCGAGCACGTCGACGTCCATGTGAACGGGTTCACCCACGCCGTCTCCGGTGCGCAGCTCGACCGGATCGTCGCGACCGCGCTGGCCCGGTGGCAGCCCGAGGAGGCCGAGGCGAAGCGGAGGGCCGCCGCCGAAGGTAGGGGGGTGAACATCCACTTGCGTGAACGCGGTGGCGGGGACCTGTCCGGGACCGTCGACATCGACGGGACCCTCGACGTTGCCGACGCGTTGGACCTTGAGACCGCGCCTGGCCGACCGCGCCCACGAGCTCAAGCTGCTCGGATCAGACGACACCCTGCCCGTCCGCCGGGCTGCGGCGTTGGGTGACCTCGCCCGGCTGCAGTCGACGCTCACGTTGACCGAGGCGGAGTGTGTCGATGAGGACGGCGGCACCGTCCGCCTCCCCGCCCGCCGGTCGGTCGTGCTCCACGTCCACGTCGCCGACGCCGCGGTCACCGGGACCGGTTACGACCCCGCCCAGCACGGCATCGCGACCCTGACGAACCTGCGCCAGCCGATCACTGCGACCCAGGTGCGTTCCTGGTGCCGCAGCGCAGGCCACGTCACCGTCCGGCCGGTCCTCGACCTGAACGCTCACCTGCACAGTGGTTCGTATGAGTCGACCGGTGACCTGCGTGAGCAGACCGTCCTGCGCGACCAGACCTGCGTCTTCCCCCGCTGCACCCGGGCAGCGGCATCCTGCGACCACGAGCACTGCGTCCCCTGGCCCCAAGGCCCCACCTGCTCGGCCAACCAGGCCCCCATGTGCCGGCGCCACCACCGCCACAAGACCCACCTCGGGTGGTCCTACGAGACATTGACCCCCGGGGTCTACCTCTGGACCAGCCCCCACGGACTCAAGACCCTCCGCATGCCCGAAGGGACCTTCGACGTCTCCGAGAGTCCGCCACCCACACCCGAACCCCCGCCGTTGCAGTTCTCGATCGCACCACCACCCAGACGACGACCCGCCTCGATGAACGTCCCCGCGCCACCCGACCCGGGCCGTCCTCCGGACCCACCACCCGACGACACCCCGCCACCCTTCTGACACCCGAGCGCCGCAGCCCCGCCACAGCACCGCCCGTGACGGGGCTACCGCCACGCCCGCCGTCTGGCGCGCGCCCGCGGCCCTCGTCCGCGACTCGATCGCCAGCGGCTCAGGCCGTCCCGGCGAGCAGCTTCTTCATCGTGGTGATCTCCCGCTCCTGAGCGGCAATGATCTGCTGCGACAGGTCCTGGGCGGGCTGGAAGGTGCCGTCGGCGAGCTCGGACCGGGACATCTCGATCGCGCCCTCGTGGTGACCGATCATCAGCTCCAGCAGGAGCTTCTCGTAGGCCGGGCCCTCTGCCTGCTCGAGCCTGGTCAGGTCGGGGTCGCCGACCATGCCCGGCATGTCGCTCATCGCCCCACCATCGCCACCGCCGTGCGCGTTCGCGTGGTCACGCGCGGTCTCGGGGACGGGCTCCCCCCAGGAGGTCAGCCAGCCGGACATCGTCTCGATCTCGGGGGTCTGCCCGCCGCGGATCCCGTCCATCACGCGCTGGACGGCTGGGTCGAGCGTGCGCCCCAGCGTGGTGTCGACGAGCACCAGCGCCTGCGCGTGGTGCGGGATCATGTCGGTGGCGAAGGCGACGTCAGCCGCGCCGACCACGTCGCCGTTGGGGGCCGTGCTGGTTGCCTGGGACGGCGAGGCTGCGTCGTCGGCACCGCACCCCGTCGCGGCCAAGACGGTGATGACGGCGGCCAGCAGCAGCGCGGGGGTACGGCGGCGGGTGTCCGGGCGGCAGCGGATGGTCACGCCGCGATGATGCCGGGCGTCCCAACCACGGTGGCACACCGGGGAGGGGCTCAGACGGCCGGCTCGGCGAAGGTGGGCAGGCGCACCCAGACCACGAGCGCCGCCGCCTGGAGCGTGCCGACCAGGGCGACCAGCAGGCCGCGGTGGTCGACGTACGTCGCGCCGGCGACCACGCCGCCGGCCAGCGCGGCGACGCCCTGGAAGGCCGCGAAGACGCCGTACGCCGTCGCCAGCCGCTCGGCGGGCACCAGGTCGGCCACCACGGCCTTGACGGTCGAGTCCTGGACGCCGGTGGCCAGGCCCCAGGCGAGGATCCCGACCAGGGCGAGCCCGAGGACGGGCGCGAGGCTGAGCAGGGGCACGAGGGCGACGGTGGGAGGCAGGGTGAGCAGCACTCGGACCCCCACCCGGTCGTAGGCCCACCCGGTGCCCAGCGCGGCCACGGCCTCGACCGCCATCGCCCCGGCGTACACGACGGGGACCACGGCCAGGCTCACCAGGCCCGCGTCGACGAGGTGGAAGGAGATGACGCCGAACGTCATCAGCCCGAAGGTCGAGGCCGCGACCGCCGAGGCGACGAGGTAGAACCGGCGAGGCAACCGCGAGGCCCGGGCGGGTACGACGCCCGGACGCCGGATCCGGGCCGAGCCGTCCACCGGGGCGCGTCGGCGCAGCTGCGTCAGCAGCACGAGCGACACCGCGCCGGGGACGGCGAGGACGGCGAACCCGGGCCAGGCGACCCCGGTGAGCAGCAGCATCCCGGCCACGACGAGCGGGCCCAGGAACGCGCCGACCTGGTCGAGCGCCTTGTGCACCGCGAAGCCGCGACCACGGCCCACCGGCCGGGCCATCGTCGCGAGCAGGGCCGACTTCGAGGGGCTGCGCACGGCCTTGCCCGTGCGCTCGAGGAGCACCAGGATCGCGGCGACGGCCAGACCCGCGCCACCGAGGAACGGCGTCACCGCCAGCAGGGGTACGCACACCGCAGTCAGCGCGTAGCCGACGGTCGTCAGGGTCCAGTAGCGGCCGGACCGGTCGGCCAGGGGGCCGGCGACCAGTCGCAGGACGAGGGCGAGCGCCTCCCCGGCGCCGGTGACCAGTCCGACCACGAGGGCGGAGGCCCCCAACGTCCCCAGGAACGGCCCGGCGACCGAGCGCATCCCCTCGTAGACCATGTCGGCGCTGAGGCTGACCAGCCCGAACGCCACGACGCCGCGCCACGGTGACCACGTGCGGGGTGCTCGCGTGCGCTGCGCGGAGGGCGGGGGCGCGGACACGTGCCGATGCTGCCACCCGGCACGCAGGCCGCGGTCTCGTGGACCCGACTGCGATCCCGCTCCCGGGACCGGCCCTCGGCCCTGCAGTTCTCCGACGAGGCTGGTGCTTGACTGTCTGCCATGGCAACCACGGCACTCGGCGGCACCCCCGTCCACCTGACCGGCGATCTCCCGGCGACCGGCCACGCAGCACCGGCGTACGCCTTGACGGGCCTCGATCTCGGAGACCTCGAGCGCAACCCGGAGCGCGCCACCGTGCTCAACATCTTTCCCAGCGTCGACACCGGCGTGTGCGCCGCGAGCGTCCGGCGGTTCAACGAGCTCGCCGCCGGGCGTCCCGACGTCGACGTGGTGTGCGTCAGCGCCGACCTGCCCTTCGCCCAGCAGCGCTTCTGCGGTGCCGAGGGCATCGAGCACGTCGTGATGGGGTCGACGTTCCGTTCCGACTTCGGCACCGACTTCGGCCTCACCATCCTCGACGGTGCCTTCCGCGGCCTCCTCGCCCGCTCCGTGGTCGTGCTCGACGGCGATGGCCAGGTGCTGCACACCCAGCTCGTCGAGGACATCGGGCTCGAGCCCGACTACGACGCGGCGTTGAGGGCCCTCGGCTGAGCCCGCCGCCCCGGGCAGAGCGCTGTCGCGGTGACGATCAGAGGACGTGCTCGCCGTACATCTCGCCGAGCGGGTCGCTGATGATCTCCATGCGGGCCCCGTCGGGGTCCACGAAGTACGCCGACACCTCGGAGTGGATGTCGTAGTCGACACCGGCCTCGTCGAGGTTGGCCAGCAGCTGCTTCCACCGGCTCGGCTCGACGGAGATCGCCACGTGGTGCAGGCCCCCACGAACCTCGCGGGCCTCCTCGAGGCCGAGCCCCGGGAAGTCGAAGAAGGCCAGGGTGTTGCCGTGGCCGATGTCGAAGAAGAAGTGCGTCGAACCGGGGTAGTCGCGGTTCTCCATCATCTCGGTCAGCGGGAACTCGAGCACGCCCTGGTAGAAGCGGATCGTGCGCTCCACGTCGCCAGAGATCAGGGCGGTGTGGTGCGTCCCGCGCCCGGCCGAGGCCGGACGGTCGTCGGCGGCGCGCAGGTGCTGCGCGGCGATCTCGTCGCGACGGCGGTGCAGCTGCTCGACGTCACTCTCGGAGAGCTCGGCCATGGGTCCTCCAGGCAGGTCGTGGGCGGGCGCTCATCGTAGGTCGCCCGGGAGGGTGCCCTGCGCCGGGCGACGGCCGCGCCCAGGTGAGGACCGCGACCGATCCGTCTCAGCAGCCGCCGCGGTGGCTCGTGCGCGTGAGCCGGTGGCCCCTGCGCGGGTGCTGGCCGTTCTCCGGGGTCCAGGCCCGCACCCAGTCGAAGATGACCTTCGTGTGGTTCATCTCCTTCTGCTTCGCACCGACCAGGGAGACCCGGGGGGTCATCGGGACGTCGGAGACCGCGGCAGGGCTGCGCACGGTGGCGATGTTGGCCCCGTCGAGGAACCAGGAGATGTGCCGCTTGGTGACCTCGACCGCGACGTTGTGGGCATCGTCCCCGAGGCGTACGCCGGGCTTGGTGTAGGACCACGACGTGCCCCCGAGGGCCTTGACGCCCAGCTTGAGCTTGCGGGAGTGGTCGGAGACGTTCGCGACCGTGATGTTCTGCGCGCCGCAGCGGTAGTCCGAGGCGTTCTCAGGGACGAGCTCCATCTTGATCTGGTAGTCGCGGGCCTCGTTCTCCAGCGTCCACGAGCGGGTGCGGAACTCCCAACGGCCGTAGCGCTGGGCGTTGCCGCGCAGCGTCGCCGCGACGTTGCCGTGGTCGCCGGGACCGCCGGTGTTGCGGAAGGACGAGTCGAGCATCAGGCCGGCGTTGAAGTGGCTGGCGCGGCCCGAGCCGGTCGAGGTGTCGTGCCAGGTGCCCTGGCGGCGGCTGCCGTGCCACGGCCTGCTGGACAGCGACTCGCCCCGCTGCCAGGCGAAGTCGAAGAGCTGGGGACGCCAGCCCCAGCGCTGGCTGGCGTTGGTCGAGCCCCGGTTGCGCGCGGCCGTGGCGAGGGCGTCGTCGCCACTGGTGGGCTCGGCGTCGACGACGTAGGCGGAGGGATCGAGCGGACCCGCGGCGGAGAGGTCGGGTAGGGTCAACGAGCTCCCGTCGCCGGCGCGCGCAGCAGCACCTGCTCGGCCTACGGAGAACTCGGCCGGGAAGGACGGGTGCCAGCCGATCTCGTTGCCGTTGCGGGTCTCGTCACCCTGGCGGGCGCGGTAGGCGTAGCGGCCGGCGGGCTCGCGCAGCGTGAAGGACACGAGCCCTCGGCGGTCGGTGCGTCCCGTCCGGACGGTCTTCCAGGTGCCGCCCTGGGCACGCTTCTGCAGCGCCACGGTGCGGCCCGGGAAGGCCGGCGGCGGCAGGTCCGGGCGCTGACCGACCGTCGGAGTGGTGTCGACGGTGACCTGGAAGTCGCGGTTGGCGACCGGCCGTGCGGGACGGAAGGTGAGCGTCGACTCCTGGGAGCGGGCGAAGAAACGATGTCCGGGGGTCGCCCGGTGCTTGGAGTAGACCCGGAACCGGGTGTTGAAACCGCCGGGGGCGGGGTAGGTGAACCGGAACGACCCGTCCGGCCTCGTCCGGCCACGGAAGTCACGGATACGTGTCCAGGTGTCGCCGGGGCGACCCATGTCGACCTGCATGCCGATGCGCTGGCGACCACGGCCGCCCACGGAGCCGGAGAAGGTCAGCTTCTGGCCGCCGACGTAGACGCGGGGCGAGACCTTCAGCCGGGTGCGACCCCTTGCGGCTGCCGAAGCTGCCGCGGGAGCCGCCTGGAAGGCCTGGGACGGAGCCGTGCCGGTCGGGACGGTGGGGCTGGCCTGCGCGGGTGGGCCGAACGCGGCGAGCAGGCCGGCGAGCAGCACCAGTGCGCCGAGGACTCCGGTCGCGGGGCGCGCGAGGGCGGACGGGGGGTGGGGGGTCGACATCGTGGTCCTTCGGGGTGGGTGTCGATGGTTATCCGGACTGTGCCACGGGAATCGCCGGAACGTAAAAGAACCGAGCCATCTCGTAGTCTCCCGACGTGACGGCGACCGCCCCGGACCGGCTGCTGCTCGTGGGCGCCGGCCACGCCCACCTCGAGCTGCTGCTCCGCGCCGAGGTGCTCCGCGAGGCCGGGTACGTCGTGACCCTGCTGGCTCCCGCGGCCTTCCACTACAGCGGGATGGCCTCCGCCGTCGCCGCCGGTGAGGTGCCCGCGTCCCGGTCGTGCGTGGACGTCGCCGCGCTCGCGCGTCGCGGCGGGGTGCGCCACGTCGTGGGTGAGCTCGAGGCGCTCGATCCGACGGCGGGACGGGCGTGGGGGCCGCGGGGCGAGACCGTCGACTTCGACGTCGTGTCGCTCAACGTGGGCAGCGCCGTCGCAACCGTCGGCCTCGAGGTCGACGAGGACGTCCTCCGCACCAAGCCGCTGGTCGGCCTGCACGAGCTGGCCGACCAGCTGACCGCCAGCTCGGCGGGGCCCGCGCCCGACCGACCGACGGTGTCGGTCGTCGGAGGAGGCTCGAGCGGTCTCGAGCTGGCCGCTCACCTCGCGGTCCACCCGGGGGTGGGTCGGGTGCGCCTGCTGGAGGCCGGTCCCGTCGTCGGCGCCGACCTGCCTGCGGGCGCCCGTCGACGGCTGGGGCGGGTGCTCGACCGCCGGGGCGTCGAGGTGCGCACCGGGGTGTCGGTGCGACGGCTCGGCGAGCACCGCTGCGAGCTCAGGGACGGCACCGTGCTCGAGCACGACCTCGCCGTGCTGGCCACCGGCCTGGTCGCCTCCCCGGTCGTCACCGAGGTCGGCCTCGCCACGGCCGACGAGGACGGCGTACCGGTGCGGGCCACGCTCCAGCACCGCGACCACGACCACGTCTACGCGGTCGGGGACTGCGCGCTCTTCCTGCCCCGTGCGCTGCCGCGGATCGGCGTGCACGGCGTACGCCAGGGGCCGGTGCTGGCCGCGAGCCTGCTGGCCCGGCGTCGTGGTGGGGCGCTGCCGACCTACGAGCCGCAGCGGCGGTGGCTGGCGGTGCTCGACCTCGGGGCCGGGCGCGGGCTGGCCGTGCGCGGCGGGTTGTGGTGGCACGGACGGGCCGCGCTCTGGCTCAAGCGCCGCATCGACGAGCGCTGGCTGCGGCGCTACCGCGAGGACGGCTGACCGCACGGGCCGACGGTGCGCGATGATGGATCTCATGGCTCTGCACATCACCGGCGACGACGGTGCCGACCAGGTGCTCTCCGACGACCCGTTCGCGCTGCTCGCCGGGATGCTCCTGGACCAGCAGTACCCCATGGAGCACGCCTTCCGCGGCCCGGCCAAGCTGCTCGAGCGGCTGGGCACCCTCGACCCCGCCGTCATCGCCGCGGCCGATCCCGAGGAGTTCGCGACGGTGTGCGCGACCACCCCGGCCGTGCACCGCTTCCCGGGCTCGATGGCCGGCCGGCTCCAGGACCTGGCCCGCATCGTCTGCGAGGAGCACGGCGGCCACGCCGAACGGATCTGGACCGAGGCCACGTCCGGCCGGGACCTCGTCCAACGGGTCCAGGCGCTGCCCGGTTTCGGTGCGCAGAAGGCGAGGATCTTCACCGCGCTGGTGGCCAAGCAGCTCGGCGTACGCCCGCAGGGCTGGGAGGCCGCGGTGGGCGACTACGCGCTCGAGGGCCACCGCTCCGTCGCCGACGTGACCGACCCCACCTCGTTGCAGCAGGTCCGCGACTTCAAGAAGCAGCAGAAGGCGGCGGCCAAGGCGGCTCGCGGACAGTGATCGCGGCGGTCGTCGAGCGGTCGAGGAGGACCCCGCGTGGTCCCGGCTGCTTCGCGGGCGTGGCATGATGAACCCCGGCGGCTCTTGACGACACCGGCCTTTGGTGCGCCTCCGAGTCGATCCCACACTCTGTTTCACGCCGTGACGACCAGCAAGACGAGAGGTGTTCGTGTCCTCGACCACGCGCAAGATCCCTGCCGAGGTGCTGGCCCACCCGGCTGTCACCGCCCTTGTCGAGCAGGCGTCCCCCGACGGTCAGGTCACCCCCGACCAGGTCCGCCGCGCGAGCGACGAGGCGCAGGTCGAGCCACGGCACCTGAAGTCGCTGATGGCCCACCTCAGCGGGCTCGGGATCAGTGTCGCCCTGCCGGCCGAGACGCGGGTCGCCGCGGCGACCAGCACGCGCAAGGCGACCACGGCGACGGCCAAGGAGGCCGCCCCGGCGAAGAAGGCCGCTCCGGCCAAGAAGGCGGCTGCGAAGAAGGCAGCCCCGGCCAAGAAGGCTCCGGCGAAGAAGGCGGCTGCGGTCACGAAGGGTGAGCCCACCGCCTCCGGGGTCGGCGTCGTCGACGTCGCCGCGGCCGAGGTGGCCGCCGAGGCGGCGGCGCCCGTGGTGGTCGGTCCCGACGGGAAGAAGGTCCTGCCCGACCTGCCCGACGAGCAGTTCGAGGCCGACGTCAAGGTCGACCCCACGATCAAGGAGGACGAGAAGCAGGCCTCCTTCGTCGTCTCCGCCGCCGACGACACCGACGAGCCCGAGCAGCAGGTCATGGTCGCGGGCGCGACCGCCGACCCGGTCAAGGACTACCTCAAGCAGATCGGCAAGGTACCGCTGCTCAACGCCGAGATGGAGGTCGAGCTGGCCAAGCGCATCGAGGCCGGCCTGTTCTCCGCCGAGAAGCTCGCCAAGGGTGGCCGGATCAGCGCCAAGGTCCACGAGGAGCTGGAGTGGATCGACGCCGACGGTCGTCGCGCCAAGAACCACCTGCTCGAGGCCAACCTGCGGCTCGTCGTCTCGCTGGCCAAGCGCTACACCGGCCGCGGCATGCTCTTCCTGGACCTGATCCAGGAGGGGAACCTCGGTCTGATCCGTGCGGTCGAGAAGTTCGACTACACCAAGGGCTACAAGTTCTCGACGTACGCCACCTGGTGGATCCGCCAGGCCATCACCCGCGCCATGGCCGACCAGGCCCGCACCATCCGGATCCCGGTCCACATGGTCGAGGTGATCAACAAGCTCGCCCGCGTGCAGCGCCAGATGCTCCAGGACCTCGGCCGGGAGCCGACGCCCGAGGAGCTGGCCCTCGAGCTCGACATGACGCCCGAGAAGGTCATCGAGGTCCAGAAGTACGGCCGGGAGCCGATCTCGCTGCACACCCCGCTCGGCGAGGACGGCGACTCGGAGTTCGGTGACCTGATCGAGGACTCCGAGGCGATCGTGCCCGCCGACGCGGTGTCGTTCACGCTGCTCCAGGAGCAGCTGCACGCCGTGCTCGACACGCTCTCCGAGCGCGAGGCCGGCGTGGTCTCGATGCGCTTCGGCCTCACCGACGGCCAGCCCAAGACCCTCGACGAGATCGGCAAGGTCTACGGCGTGACCCGTGAGCGGATCCGCCAGATCGAGTCCAAGACCATGTCCAAGCTGCGTCACCCGAGTCGTTCGCAGGTCCTGCGCGACTACCTCGACTGAGGTCGGAGGGCACACCATGTCGACCGACCCGGGTCCGCAGACGTCGGGCCAGACCACCATGGTCTGGGCCGGGCCGCTGATCAGCTTCGTGACGCTCACGGCGGTCGGGACCTTCCTCCACACCCAGGGCCGGACCACCGCGGGCCTGCTCGTCGTCGTGTTCGGGGTCGCCATGGGCGTGCTGGGGCTGGTGCTCCGCCGCAGGATGGCGCCGCGCGACGACGCCTGGAGCTAGCGATGTCGGAGCCCGAGGACGGGGCGTCGGCCCCACCACCGCCCTCGCGCCTGGCCGGGCTGTACGCCGGCACGGGCGCCGGGAGCCTGGCGGTGCTGGTGCTGCTGGTGCGGTTCGTCGTCCTCGACATCCCCCCGGGACCGGTCGGCGTCGTGCTGCTGGTCACCGCGCTGCTGCTCACGATCCTCGGCGTGCGCGGGATCCGGCGGGAACGGGCCCGCTCGTGAGGGGCGGACGTCGGGGGCTGCTGGCGGTCGGGATCCTGGTGGCGCTCGGCGGCGTCGCCTTCCTGGTCGCCTCCCAGGTCCTCGGGTCCGGCCTCTCCGGCGGTGGGATCGACGGCATCGTGGCCGGGCTCCTCGTCGCGCTCGGGATCGTGCTCGTCCAGCGCTCACGCGGCTGATCGCGCCCGCGACCGGCCGGGACCGATGACCCCACGAGCGTCGACCCCGACCCGCCCGGAAAGGGCGAGGGCGGCCCCGCCGAGGCGCGAGGACGCGGGCTTCCGCGACGGCGCCGTCTACGACGCCCAGGACCTCCTGCGCCGGCGGGGGCGGCGGGGGCGTGACCAGGGGTCGTGCCGCTAGCTCCTGCGGTCGTGCTTGATCCGCCGGCGCAGCTGCAGGATGCGCAGGCTGGCGGCCAGGCTGGAGAGCAGGATGCCGGCCGCGGCCGCGGCGAGGAGGGCGACGGCCAGCGGGGTGTCGCCCTCGAAGCCCAGGAACCGCACGGTGGTGGGCTCGGTGTTCTGGAGGACGAAGACGACCAGCAGCACGAGCACGATGCCCAGGGCGATCACGGCGACGTAGAAACCACCGGTGCGGGAGCGACGCAGCGGGTCAGCGCTCTTCTTCTCGGTCGAGGGGGCAGGGGGGTTGTCGTTGCTCATGGGGTCAGTGTGGACCTCGCGGGAGTCCGGCGCGGGCACCAGGAGGGTGACCGGCGGTGTGTCGTCCCTCGCACGACGACAGCCATCCCTCGCGCGCTCACCGCACTCACCCGAGGGCGACCAGCGTGACGGCACCCGCGCACAGCGCGAGACCGACGGCCTGCGCGCGGTGGACGTGCTCGCGCAGCAGCACGGCGGCGAGCAGGACCGTGAACGCCGGGTAGAGCGAGGTGATCACCGCGCTCACGGCGAGCAGGCCCGAGCGGGTCGCGAGCAGGAAGAGCACGGTCGCGGCCGCCCCGAGCACCCCCGAGACCAGTCCGGCGTACGCCGCCGGCCGGCGTGGCACCCACGCCTCCCGCAGCCCGGTGGCCACGCCCACCACGACGACGGCGCCGACGACCTGGTTCAGGGCGAGCGGCATCAGTCCGGCGTCCGCGTCGATCTGGGCCAGCGCGACGAACAGGGCGCCGAAACCGGCGCCGGCGAGCAGCCCGTCGCCGACCCCCCGGGCGCGGGTGCCGGCCGCGACGCCGCCCCCGGCCGGTGCAGCGGGCTCGCTCGAGACCAGCCAGATGGCGGGCGCGGCCAGGACGATGCCGAGGCCGACGACGAGGCCGGGGCGCTCGCCCAGCGCCAGCCCGGCTGCCACGGGCAGGCCGGCGGCCACGACGCCGGAGACGGGGGCCACGACGCCCATCCGACCGGCTGAGAGACCTCGGTAGAGGAACGCGGTGCCGGTCCCGTTGCCGATCCCGGCCAGCACGGCCCAGGCCAGGTCGACCCCCTGCGGGCTCCCGTCACCGCTCAGTGCGAGGGCGAGCACGGCGAGTGCACCGCCCACCTGCGCCATCAGGGCGACCGCCCACGCGGACGCGCGCCCGGCGCTGACCCCGCCGACGAAGTCGGACAGCCCGTAGGTCACCGCGGCGACGAGCGAGAGCAGCACGGCCACCGTCGGTCCTCCTCGGGAGCGCGGGTCTCGCACCCGCCTTCGTGGTCGGGGTGTCCGGACGCGCCGACGGCCCCGGACGACAGTGTCCGGGGCCGTCGGCGTCTCGACGTCAGGGGGTGGTCACTGACCACCAGCGGAGCCGGAAGGGGACTCGGTCAGCTTGTGGGTCTCATCGACCAGCGTCACGGCCACCTCCTTCAGCTTGTCCTCGTGCTCGCGTGCGTGGTGGGCGCAGAACAGAAGCTCGCCACCCGCCTGCAGAGCGACACGGAGGTAGGCCTGGGCACCGCAGCGGTCGCAACGGTCTTCGGCGGTGAGCGGAGCACTGGGGGCTACTGCAGTCGTCACAACGGCCTCATCTCTTGGTCGGTCGGTGTTGTCTCCAACCTATCCAGGAAGCCCAAGATTCCCGGCCTCAGGTGTCGAAGACCACGTTCATCTGATCACGGACCCTGCCCTGGAGGGGTGAACTCCACGATCTTGGCCGCGCGGGTGTCGCGTCGTGCTCCAGGTCTGTCGGCGCAACCGGCCTCGCCCTTGAGCCCGGGAGACCCTCGGCGTCGTCCGGTCGAGCCTGCGGCGCACCGTCGGCGGCGCTCGGTAGATTCGTCCCGCCGTCCCCGTCCCCGACCCAGGAGCCCGTCATCGACAAGACGTACAACGCCGCCCACCTGCTCGTCCTCGAGGGTCTCGAGGCCGTGCGCAAGCGTCCCGGCATGTACATCGGCTCGACCGACACCCGCGGGCTGATGCACTGCCTGTGGGAGATCATCGACAACGGCGTGGACGAGGCGCTCGGCGACCATGCCCGACGGATCGAGGTGACGCTGCACCCCGACGGCTCGGCCGAGGTGCACGACGACGGCCGGGGGATCCCGGTCGACAAGGAGCCACGCACGGGCCTGCCCGGCGTCGAGGTGGTCTACACCAAGCTCCACGCGGGTGGGAAGTTCGGCGGTGGGTCGTACGTCGCGACGGGTGGTCTGCACGGCGTGGGGGCCTCGGTCGTCAACGCACTGTCCTCGCGCCTCGACGTGGACATCGAGCGGCCGCCGGCACGGCAGGGGATCAGCTTCCAGCGCGGCGTGCCGGGGGTCTTCGCCGAGGACGGACCCGGCGGCGCCTTCGAGGTGCGCTCGGGGCTGACCCGCAAGGGCGGCCGGGTCGCCAAGGGGCGCACCGGCACCCGGGTCCGGTTCTGGCCGGACCGCCAGATCTTCACCAAGGACGCCACGTTCGTCTACGAGGACCTGCTCAGCCGGGCACGTCAGACCTCGTTCATCGTGCCGGGGCTCGAGCTGGTCATCCGCGACCTGCGCGGGCCCGAACCGGTGGAGGAGACGTTCCGGCACGACGGCGGGATCGCGGAGTTCGCCCAGTTCCTGGCCCCCGACGAGCCCGTGACCGACGTCGTCCGTCTCCAGGGTCACGACACGTTCAAGGAGACCGTCCCGCTGCTCGACGACGCCGGTCACATGACGCCGCAGGAGGTCGAGCGCGACCTCGTCGTCGACGTCGCCGTGCGGTGGGGCACCGGCTACGAGACCACCGAGCGCTCCTTCGTCAACGTGATCGCCACCCCCAAGGGCGGCTCCCACGTCTCCGGCTTCGAGGCCGCGCTGACCAGGACCTTCAACGACACGATGAAGGCGACCAAGGTGCTGCGCGTCAACGACGCCGACGTGACCAAGGAGGACGTGCTCGAGGGGATGACCGCGGTGGTCACCGTGCGTCTCGCCGAGCCGCAGTTCGAGGGCCAGACCAAGGAGATCCTCGGCACGCCCGCGGCTCGCTCGATCGTGCGCAAGGTCGTCGCCGCGGAGCTCAAGGCGTTCCTGACCTCGACCAAGCGCGTCGAGAAGGCCCAGGCCAAGCTGGTCATGGAGAAGGTCTCCGCCGCGGCGAAGACCCGGCTCGCGGCCCGCGCCCAGCGCGACACCCAGCGCCGCAAGAACGCGCTGGAGTCGTCCTCGATGCCGGCCAAGCTCTCCGACTGCCGTGACAACGACAACGAGCGCACCGAGCTGTTCATCGTCGAGGGCGACTCGGCCCTCGGCACGGCGAAGTCCGCGCGCGACTCCTCCTTCCAGGCGCTGCTGCCGATCCGGGGCAAGATCCTCAACGTCCAGAAGGCCTCGGTCGGCGACATGCTCAAGAACGTCGAGTGCTCCTCGATCATCCAGGTCGTCGGCGCCGGGTCAGGGCGCACCTTCGACCTCGACGCCTGTCGCTACGGCCGGATCATCTTCATGGCCGACGCCGACTCCGACGGCGCCCACATCCGGTGTCTGCTGGCGACGCTGTTCTTCAAGTACATGCCCGACCTGGTCACCTCCGGGCGGGTCTTCACCGCGGTGCCGCCGCTGCACCGCATCGAGCTGACCAACCCCAAGAAGGGGATGGACAAGTACGTCTACACCTACTCCGACGCCGAGCTGCAGCGCCGCCTCGCCGAGCTGAAGAAGCGAGGTGTCCGCTGGAAGGAGCCGATCCAGCGCTACAAGGGCCTCGGCGAGATGGACGCCGACCAGCTGGCCGAGACCACGATGGACCCCCGCCGACGTACGTTGCGCAAGCTCACCGTCGACGACGCGGACATGGCCTCGACGGTCTTCGAGCTGCTGATGGGCTCCGACGTCGCCCCGCGCAAGGAGTTCATCGTCCAGGGTGCCTACGAGGTCGACGTCGAGACCCTCGACGCCTGACGGAGACGCGGTCTCTCGCACGCTGCCGATCGAGTCCACGGACTGCATGCGCTTCGGTCGAGTCGAACGGTGGATCACGTCCATCTGCTGAACCGGATCCACAGGTCGACCACCACGCAGGTCGTGCCGTGCTCGGCAGGGGCGGGAGGCTCCCGTCCGTCGCCTGGCTCGGCGGGGTGCGGCCCGGACGCCCGTCGAGGTGGCAGCATGAGCGGGGTGCCCGCCCCGACCCGTCACCGCGCCCGCGCGCTGGTCACGGTCGCGCTGGCCTCGACCCTGGTGGGTGGGCTCGCCGCGTGCACCAGCGGCGACGCGCCGGCGGACCCGGCCCGTCCCGGGGCCGCGCGGGCCACGGAGCGGGTGAAGCGCTCGCCGAGCGAGCGGCTCGGGCTCGAGACAGGGTGGGGCCCGACGCGCAAGGAGCTCGACCGGGCCGCGCGCCAGGTCGGACGGCTGAGCACGGGCGAGCTCGCGGGTCAGGTGATCGTGGCGTCGTGGTCGGGCACGCAGGCGCCGGTCGGCCTGGTGCGCGACCAGCACCTCGGCGGCGTGATCGCCTTCGGCGACAACGTCACCTCGCCGCAGCAGCTGCGCGACCTCACCGACCGCCTCCAGCAGCGCGCCCGACGCCGCTGGCCCGTGCTGGTCGGGGTCGACCAGGAGGGCGGCCTCGTCGAGCGGATCGAGGGAGCGGCCACCCGGTTCCCGACGTTCATGGCGGCCGGCGCCGCCGGTAGGCCGCGGCTGACGCGCACGGCGTACGCCGCGAGCGGGGCCGAGCTGGACTGGATGGGCATCAACGTCGACTTCGCCCCCGACGCCGACGTCACGATCGGCCCGGCGGACCCGGCCATCGGCTCCCGCTCGGCGGGGAGCAACCCGAAGGCGGTCGCGCAGGAGTCGCTGGCGGCGGCCCGGGGGTTCCTGGACGCCGGCGTGGTGCCCGTGGTCAAGCACTTCCCCGGGCACGGGTCGGTGAGCACCGACAGCCACGTCGGGCTCCCGGTCCAGGACCGCAGCCTGCGGGCGCTGCGGCGCAACGACCTGGTGCCCTTCCGCGAGGCGGTCCGCGCGGGTCTGCCCTCGGTCATGGTCGGTCACATCGCCGTGCGCGCGGTGGACCCCGGGACGCCCGCCACGGTCTCGCGGCGGGTGATCACCGGCATGCTGCGCGACGACCTCGGCTTCGACGGGCTCGTGGTCAGCGACGCCTTCGACATGGCGGCGGTCTCCAACCAGGCCAGGCCGGCGGTGCGGTTCCTCCAGGCCGGGGGCGACGTCGTGCTGATGCCCCCCGATCCCGCGCGGACCCGACGCACGATCGTCGCCGCCGTGCGCCGCGGCGACCTGGGCAAGCAGGACCTCCAACGCTCCGCGGCCCGGATGGTGGCGCTGCTCGAGCACCGGCAGGCGACCGCCCCTCGCCGCGGGGGTCCCCCGGGGTCGGCCCGCGACGCGGCGCGACGGCTGACCGCGGCCGCGCTGACCGTCGCCACCGGCCCGTGCCGGGGCCCGTTGGTCGAGGGCGCGGTCGTGCCGATGGGGGACCCGGACGCGGTCGAGACGTTCCGCGCCGCCGCGAGCGCCGCGGGTCTGCCGCTCGGCTCGGTCACCTACACCAAGCCGCCCCGGCCCGAGCCCACCGGTCGCGCGAAGCGCGACCGGCGCGACCTCGAGCAGTGGCGCGCCGTCGAGCCGGTGCCGGTCGTCGACGGCACCCCGCTGCGCCTGGGCTCCACCGACGGGCCCGGTCCGCCCGGCGTGCTCGTGGCCACCGGCACGCCATACCTGCTGGGCTACCTCGACGCCCCGGTGGAGATCGCGACGTACGCCGCCACGCCGGCCGCGATGGACGCGCTGGTGGCCCTCCTCCTGGGGCGCGTCAGCGCACCGGGACGTCTGCCGGTCGACGTGTCCGGCGTCGAGCGCCGGGGTTGCTGAGCGCTCAGAACTCGCGCTGGAGCAGCCCGGTGTCGACGTCGTAGAGGAATCCGCCGACGTGGACCGAGTCGGGGATCAAGGGGTGCGTGCGTACCTTCTGCACGTCGTCGGCGAGCGCCTGCAGCTGGTCGGTCACGACGTGGAAGGGCTGCCAGGAGGCGTCCTCGCCGGCCGACTCCTCGACGCGTTGACGCAGCTCGGCCTCGGTGCTGCTGGCCACGGCGCACCGGGTGTGCGGGACGATCAGGATCCGCTGCACGTTGAGCAGGTGCGCCCCGAGCACGAGAGCCTCGAGGGCCTGCGCGGTGACCCGTCCACCCGGGTTGCGGAAGATCTTGGCGTCCCCGAGGCCGAGGCCGACCATCTCCAACGGCTGGATGCGGGAGTCCATGCAGGTCACGATGGCCACGCCGGCCTTGGCCACCCCGTCGAAGCCGCCGACCTCCGTGGTCGCGGCCCAGCGCTGGTTGGCGTCGATCAGGTCGTCGAAGTCTGCTGCCACGCTCCCACGCTACCGCGGGTGGGGCCTCGTCCGGGAGGCCTCAGGCCGTGGTCCGCACCAGGTCGGCAGGACTGACCTCCCGGGTCCGGGCGCCCCGGAAGAGCGCCAGCGCGAGCACCGCCGCGACCACGGCGCAGATGGCCGCGCCCGCGAAGACGGTCTGCTCCTGGGGGATCCCGGCTGCGGCGATCAGGTCGGAGTAGGCCTGGCACCGGGTCCGGCCGTCGCAGACGTCGACGGCGTCGGGCAACGGGTTGGACTCGAGGTAGGAGTAGTAGCGACGCAGCCCGATCGCGGTCAGCGCCGAGATCCCCACGAGCATGCCGACCATCCGCGCGACGACGACCGAGGCGCCGGCCAGGCCGTGGACGGTGGCGTCGGTGCTGGCCAGCACCGCGGCGTTGACCGGGGCCAGGGCCAGACCGAAGCCGAGACCGCACAGCACCAGGGTGGCGTCCGCGCCCAGGCCCGGCAGCGTGTCGATGCCCCACCGGGTCATCAGGACGAAGGCGACGGCGGCCACGCCCATGCCGGTCGCGGTCACGGCCCCGGCCGAGAACCGCCGGGTCAGGAAGCCGCCGACGATCGCGCCGACGGGCAGCGCCACCAGGAAGCGCACCAGCACCAGGGCGGCCAGCAGCTGGGAGTCGCGGTACGTCGTGGTGCGTGCGAAGAGCGGGATGTCCACGACGGCGGCGATCAGGGCGGCGCCGATGAAGAAGCTCACCAGGCCCGCGCCCCACGCGGGTCGGGCCCGCAGGGCACCGCGCGGCACGAGCGGGTCGCTGGTGCGCCGCAGGTGGACCACCAGGGCGACGAGGGCGACCGCGGAGCCGGTGAGGTAGGCCCAGCCCTGGTCGGCGAAGACCTGGACCTTGGGGTCGGCGGTGGAGAAGGCCAGGATGATCCCGCCGAGCGTGATCGCGAGGTACGTCGCCCCGACGACGTCGGCCTCCCGGGCGCTGCGCCACCAGTCCCGCAGGTCCACCAGCGGCCGGCGGGCGGTGAGGCAGCGTGCGAGGAGGGCGAGCAGGACGACCATCGCGGCCACGCCGATCGGCGTCAGCCACCGACCCCCCGGTACGAAGCCGATGAAGGCCCGACCCCAGGTCAGGTCGCGCAGCAGCCCGGGTGGACGCAGGACGGTCACGCCCGCCAGCACGGCACCGAGCACGATCAGGCCGAGGCCGATCCAGTCGAAGCGCCCGCGGGTGCCGGTCCTGGAACGTCCGGACGACGTGCGCTCGCGTGCCAGCGCCCGCACAGCGACCGCGAGCAGCACGCCGACCACGAGGTTGAGGACGAAGATCGTGCGCCACCCCGAGACCGAGAGCACGACCGCGCCGAGCAGCGGGCCCAGCACGCTGCCGGCCTCCTGGACCGCGGAGACGATGCCGAGCGGCACCCCGCGGCGGTGCACCGGGTAGAGGTCGGCGACGAGCGCGAGGGTGGCCGGAACCAGTCCACCGCCGCCGAGGCCCTGCAGGAAGCGGCCCGTCACCATGCTCGGCAGGTCGTAGGCGAACGCGGTCACCAGCGAGCCGACGGCGAAGACGACCAGCGCCGCGACCAGGACCGGCGTACGACCGCGCAGGTCCGCGATGCGTCCGATCAGGGGGAGCATCGCGACGTAGCCGAGCAGGAAGCCCGAGATGATCGGGGCGGCCCGCTGCAGCTCCTCGGCCGAGACCCCGGCCGAGGCGCCCATCTCCGGCAGCGCGAGCACCACGACGTAGGTGTCGGCGGCCGCGAAGGCCACCGCGACAGCGGCGAGCCCCAGCAGCAGCCGGGGCCGTGAGCCCGGCCCCTGCCTCGCCGACCCCTCACCCACGGGGTCTCACGGACGGGGCCACGCTCATGGGGCGACGCTCATGGGGCGACGACGTCCTTCTCGGTCCCGTAGTTCGTCAGGTCCACGGTGTAGGTCATCGAGGCGCTGTCGGGGTAGAAGATCCCGGTCAGGGTCGCCTGGCGCAGCTCGCCGTCCTCGGTGATCGAGTACGACACGTCGAAGTCGCCCTGGGCGGACGGGATGATGTTGCCCATCACGTCGGCGGCGACGGAGCCGGTGTACTCGGTGAGGATCTCGGTGTTCTCGGCGCCGCCCCGCACGGTCTCGCCCTGCTCGGCCCCGTCGGTCGCGGGCAGCAGCGAGGACACGCCCTTGTCCGGGTCGATCAGCTCGGCCGGGACGGGGGCGCCGTACTCGCCCGGGTCCACCGCCTGGAAGCCGGGGGTCAGCGGAACCTTGGCGTAGGTGACGCCGTCGACGCCGACGACCGGGACCTCGACGCTGTTCCCCGCCAGGCTGACGGTCAGGGTGCCCTCGAAGGCCGGAGCACTGGTCAGTACGCCGTCGGCCCCGGTGAGGCCGTTGACGCCGTCGGGCAGGTCGGAGGTCGAGAGCGCGAAGGTGACCCCCGCGGTCTCGTCGAGGGTCTTCTCGGCCAGGGCGAGCACCTCCTCGGGGGTGGCCTCGCCGGAGTCGTCGGTGTCCGCCTCGCTGCTCGAGGACACCCCGTCGTCGCCGGAGCAGGCGCTCAGCAGACCCAGCGGCAGTCCGAGCGCCCCGAGCAGGGCGACGGAGGCGAGCATCGGACGGTGCTGGGGGTGAGGACGGCGGCGGGAGCATCCGGGGCGCATGCGCTCACCCTCCCACAGGGCCGGTCGCCGCCCGGGTCGCTCCGAGCGGTCCGGCGCAGGCGTGCACCGGTTGGGCCAGGGGGGTCCCGGACCCGTCGCGCCGTCCGGTCGCGGCGGGCAGCTCGACCGGAGCACCGCTCGCGGCCGCCGCCCGTGCCGGGGCCGGCCCGACCCAGGCCAGCAGCAGTCCGTCCTCGCCCTTGAGGAAGCGGTGGCACCGTACGCCGCCAGTGGCCCGGCCCTTGGCGGGGTACTCCTCGAACGGCGTCACCTTCGCCGCTCCCGCCTCGGTGCCGGGCAGGGCGGTCGAGGATCCCGACACCGTCACGACGACCGCACCCTGGGGAGCGAGGTCGGAGGTGTGGGGGCCGACCTCGACGCTGCCGAACCACACCACCCGCTCGCCGCTGCTCAGCCGGATCCCGGCGATCCCCCCACCGGTACGGCCCTGGGGGCGAACGGCGTCGGCGGGGAAGTGCAGCAGCTGTGCGTCGGAGGAGACGAAGCAGAGGTTCTCCTCACCGGTCGCGAGCTCGACGGCCCCGACCACCTCGTCACCCTCGGCGAGGCGGACCACCTCCCAGCTGTCGCGGCCGAGCACCTCGGGGTTGACCCGCTTGACCGTGCCCTGGGCGGTGCCCAGTGCGATCCCCGGTCCGTCGGTGGCCAGGGTGCACAGGGCGAGCGCGCGCTCGCCGGGATCGAGCACGAGCAGCTCCGAGAGCGGCAGGCCTCCCTGCAGGTGCGGGTGCGAGGCCGACGGCGGGAGGACGGGCAGGTCGAGCACGCCGAGACGGTGCAGGCGCCCGGTGGAGGTGAGCACCGCGATCTCGCCCCGCGCGCTGGCCCGCACGGCCGAGACGACGACGTCGTGGTTGGCCCGCCCCGCCTCGGGCCCGCCGCCGTCGGGACCGCCGCCGACCTCCCAGGCCGTCCCGGCCTCCATCGGTCCCGAGCGGGCGAGCAGCCCGCCGCTGGACAGCAGGGCCAGGCACGGGTCGTCGGGCACCTCCAGGGGGCTCGCCGCGGCGGTGACCGCGCTGCTGCCGGCCGAGGCCAGCAGCACGGTGCGCCGCGGGGTGCCGTACGTCGTGGCGACCGCGGCCAGCTCGTCGGAGACGACGCGGCGCAGCAGCTCCTCGTCGGCCAGGATCGCCTCGAGCTCCTCGATCTCGCCGCGCAGCTGCTCGGCCTCCTTCTCCAGCTCGATCCGGCTGAACCGGGTCAGTCGGCGCAGCTGCATCTCGAGGATGTAGTCGGCCTGGGCCCGCGAGAGGTCGAAGACCCCGATCAGCCGCTCCCGGGCCGCTCCCGCGTCGTCGCTGCTGCGGATCACCGCGATCACCTCGTCGATGTCGAGCAGCGCGACCAGCAGGCCCTCCACGAGGTGCAGCCGCTCGGCCTTGCGGTCGCGGCGGTACGTCGAGCGCCGGCGCACGACGTCGAGGCGGTGGGCCAGGAAGACCTCGAGCATCTCCTTGAGGCCCAGCGTGCGCGGCTGGCCGTCGACCAGGGCGACGGCGTTGATCCCGAAGGAGTCCTCCAGGGGCGTCTGGCGGAACAGCTGCTCGAGCAGCGCCTCCGGGACGAAGCCGTTCTTGACCTCGATCACCAGCCGCAGACCGTGCTCGCGGTCGGTGAGGTCCTTGACGTCGGAGATGCCCTGGATCTTCTTGGCCAGCACCAGCGCCTTGATCCGCTCGATCACCTTCTCGGTGCCCACGCCGTAGGGCAGCTCGGTGACCACGATCGCCTGGCGCCGTCCGACCGGCTCCACCCGCGTGGTGGCCCGCATCTTGAACGACCCACGGCCGGTCTCGTAGGCGTCGCGCACCCCGTCGAGCCCCACGATCTTGCCGCCGGTCGGCAGGTCGGGGCCGGGCACGAAGCGCATCAGGTCCTCGACGCTCGCGGTCGGCACGGCGATCAGGTGGCGCAGGGCCTGGACGACCTCGACGAGGTTGTGCGGCGCCATGTTGGTCGCCATGCCGACCGCGATGCCCGTGGTGCCGTTGACGACCAGGTTCGGGATCGCCGAGGGCAGCACCGCGGGCTCGAGCTCCCGGCTGTCGTAGTTGGGGCGGAAGTCGACGGTGTCCTCGCCGATCGAGTCGGTCATCGACACCGCCGGGGCCGCCATCCGGCACTCGGTGTAGCGCATGGCGGCGGGGGAGTCGTCGGGGGAGCCGAAGTTGCCGTGGCCGTCGACCATCGGCAGGCGCATCGACCACGACTGGGCGGTGCGGACCAGGGCGTCGTAGATCGCCGTGTCACCGTGCGGGTGCAGTCGACCCATCACCTCGCCGACCACGCGCGCGCACTTGACGTGGCCCCGGTCGGGGGTGAGGTTCATCTGCTGCATCGTGTAGAGGATCCGGCGCTGGACCGGCTTCAGCCCGTCCCGGGCGTCCGGCAGCGCCCGGGAGTAGATGACCGAGTAGGCGTACTCCAGGAACGAGGCGCGCATCTCCTCGCCGACGTCGATGTCGAGCACGTGCTCCTCGAAGTCGTCGGGCGGAGGCGGGGGTGTCGTACGGCGTGCCATGGCGCCCATCTTGTCGCGCCCGCGGGATCGAGCCGGCCGGGGCTCGCCGGACCGGGCCCGCTCGCCCCGGTGCCCGGGTAGGTTGAGCGCGTGCCGACCGCCCCCGGGTCCGAGCGGGCCGCTCCCAGCCCCCCTCGTGAGTGGCCCCGCCACTGGGAGGCCGACGTGCTCCTGCGCGACGGCAGCACCGCCCACATCCGCCCGATCACGCCCGCGGACGCCGCGGTGTTCGTGGAGTTCTACGCGCGCGTCTCGGACCGCTCCAAGTACTACCGGTTCTTCAGCCCGATGCCCGAGCTGAGCAAGCGCGACGTGGCCCGGTTCACCTCGGTCGACCACGTCGACCGCGTCGCCCTGGTCATCCTGCTGCGCGGCCGGATCATCGCCGTGGGCCGCTACGAGGCGCTCGGGGACGGCGACGCCGAGGTCGCCTTCCTCGTCGAGGACCGCCACCAGGGCCGGGGCATCGCCCAGCTGCTGCTCGAGCACCTCGCGGCCGCCGGTCGCGAGCGTGGCCTGGACCGGTTCACCGCGGAGGTGCTGCCCGACAACCACCGGATGATCCAGACCTTCCGCGATGCCGGCTACCGGGTCGCCAGCGGCTACGAGGACGGGGTCCTGACCCTCGAGTTCCCGATCGACGCCACCGACACCGCGATCGGCGTGATGCGGGGCCGCGAGCAGCGGGCCGAGGCGGCCTCGATCGAGCGCTTCTTCAACCCGCGCTCGGTGGCCGTGATCGGGGCCAGTCGCCGCCAGGACACGATCGGCCAGACCCTGGTGCGCAACCTGGTCACCGGTGACTTCACCGGCCGGGTCTACGTGGTGAACCCGAGCGCCGGCGCCGTCTCGGGCCTGCCCGCCTTCCAGCGGGTCGGCGACATCCCCGACGAGGTCGACGTCGCGATCGTCGCGGTGCCGGCCGACGCCGTCACCGACGTCGTGCTCGACTGCGCGGCCAAGGGCGTGCACGGGCTGGTCGTGATCTCCTCGGGCTTCGCCGAGACCGGGCACGAGGAGGGCCGCAAGCGCCAGCGTCAGCTGGTCGGCCTGGCCCGCTCCTACGGGCTGCGCCTGATCGGGCCCAACTGCCTGGGCATCATCAACACCGACCCGGCCGTCTCGGTCAACGCCTCGCTGTCCTCGGTGCTGCCGCCCCGGGGCCGGGCGGGCTTCTTCTGCCAGTCCGGTGCCCTCGGCTCGGCGATCCTGGAGAAGGTCCAGAACCGGGGCCTGGGCCTGTCCACGTTCGTCTCGGCGGGCAACCGCGCCGACGTCTCCGGCAACGACCTCCTGCAGTACTGGGAGGAGGACGACGCCACCGAGGTCGTGCTGCTCTACCTGGAGTCGATCGGCAACCCGCGCAAGTTCTCCCGGATCGCGCGCCGCGTCTCGCTGCGCAAGCCGGTCGTGGCGGTGCGCTCGGGCCGTAGCACGCAGGGCGTGCCGATGGGCCACGCCGTACGTCGCATCGCCGCGCCGCCGCAGGCCGTCGACGCCATGTTCCGCCAGGCCGGGATCATCCAGGTCGACACGCTCGAGGAGATGTTCGACGTCGCCCAGATCCTGGCCCACCAGCCGCTGCCGCGAGGGCGCCGCGTGGCCATCGTCGGCAACTCCGACGCGCTCGGGCTCCTCGCGGCCGACGCCGCGGCGCCCGTGGGCCTGGTGGTGAGCCGCTCGGTGGCGCTGGGCGCCGACGCCGGCGCCGAGGACTTCGAGGACGCCCTCGACGAGGCCATCGACGACCCCGAGGTGGACGCGGTGATGGCCGTCTACACGCCGCCGCTCAACGTCTCCGGCGACGACGTGGCCAACGTGCTCGCCGCGGTCGGCGAGCAGTCCGACAAGCCGCTCGTCTCGACCTTCCTCGGTGCCGAAGGCGTGCCCGAGCTGCTGCGGGTGCCCGACGTCGCGGGCTCGACGGCGGGGCGCGGCTCGGTGCCGTCCTACCCCGCCGTGGAGTACGCCGTGCGCGCCCTGGCCCGCGTCGTGGACTACGCCGTGTGGCTGCGCACTCCCGACGGCCCACCGCCGGACCCCGCCGCCGTCGACGCGGCCGCGGCTCGCGCGGTGGTCCACGACGCCCTCGTCGCGGCCGAGCGGTCCGACGTCGCCGCGCGGTCGTTGCGCGCGGAGCGGGGCGAGTCCGAGCCGGCTCCCGAGCAGCACGACGTGGAGCCGGGCGTGCTGCTCGAGGAGAGCCAGGTGCGAGCGCTGCTCGCGGCCTACGGCGTCGACCTGTGGGACCTGCGCCACGTCACCTCGGAGGACCAGGCGCTGGCCGCGGCGCGGGAGCTCGGGTGGGACCACGGTGCCGAGGTGGTGCTCAAGGCGGCGGCCGAGCGGCTGCGCGAGCGGCCCGACCTCGCGCACGTGTGGCGCAGCATCGACGGCGAGGGCGAGATGGCCACCGCCTGGCGCTCGCTGAGTGCGGCGGTCCGCGACGTCGCGGAGCCCGACCTCGTGGTCCAGCGCCAGGCGGGGTCGGGTGTCCCCGTCGCCATCCGCAGCATCGAGGACCCGCTCTTCGGTCCGGTGGTGTCCTTCGGGATCTCCGGTCCGATCATCGAGCTGCTGGCCGACCGGTCCTACCGGATCCCGCCCCTGGGCGCGCGCGATGCCGCGGCCATGGTCCGCGAGGTGAAGAGCTCGCCCCTGCTGTTCGGCTACCGCGGCGCGGAGCCGACCGACGTGGCCTCGATCGAGCGGCTGATCACCCAGGTCTCGCAGCTCCAGCTCGACCTGCCCGAGGTCAAGGCCCTCGAGCTCGGGCTCGTCGTCGCCGGGCCGACCGGCGCGACCGTGCTGACCGCCTCAGCCCGGGTGGCGCCGGTCTCGACCCCGCGCTCGGACCTCTACGCGCGTCGGCTCCCCGACCAGGCGGGCGACACGATCCCCAGCTGACCCGCCGCCTCCAGCTGGTCGGTGAGGGCCGCGTCGAGGGTCGCCACGAGACCAGAGGTCCCGAGCTTGGCGTGCACGTGCTCGACGTGCTTGTCGACGGTGCGCTTGGAGATGCCGAGGCGTCGCGCGGTGGCCGCGGACGTCAGCCCGCGGGCGAGGTGGGCGAGGACCTCCCGCTCGCGGGCGGTGAGCCGGCCGGTCGGCGCGCTCGGTCCGAGCGGGGCGCGGCGGCGCCCGTGGACCAGGGCGAGCATCGGCTGCACGCGTGCGAGCAGAGCGACCTCACGGGAGGCGAAGTCCCGGTCCCGGTTGAAGGCGTACCAGGAGACGGCTCCGGGGGCCCCGCCCGTCACGGCCACGGCCACGGTGTGGCGGGCGAGTCCCTGGGGACGCAGGACCTCGCGGTAGATCGGGTTCTCACGCCACGCGGCGGCGCTCGTCACGTCCGAGATCCGGCTCGGCGGCGCCGGGCCGTGGTGGGAGGCCGCCAGCACGGCGTCGCGCAGCGGGTGCAGGTGCACCAGCGAGAGCAGGTGGGAGGACACGTCGTCGGCGAGGGTGTAGTCGCCCGCGACGTCTCGCGGCCCGGTCACGGCGTCCGGCGTGTAGCACGAGAACTCGCTGCGCAACCGCGCACCGATGGCCTCGACCAGGGCGGCGGGCAGGTACTCGTCGTCCAGGAGTGCACCGGTTCGGTCGGCGAGGTCGAGGATCCACCGCTGCTCGTCTGCGTCGGTGGTCCTGGGCACGGAGCGCCTCCTCGCAGCGAGTCTGGCAGTGGCCGACACGTACGTACAAGTGCGTATTCCGACGACGGGGCGACCCGCTCGATCCTGGACCGGGCAGCCGCGCCACGTCGGAGGCCGTCGATCGACCCATCGGAGACCACCGTGACGCAGCACGCCATCACCGCCGTGAGCCGCAAGGCCGGCCAGCTCGACCTGTTCACGGTCCGCGACGACGGTCGCGTCTGGACCGCCTGGTGGAACGGCGGCGGCTGGTCGGACTGGGTCGCGATCGGGGGCTTCTTCCCACCAGGGGCAAGGGTCGCCGCGGTCGCGCGGACCGCAGACAACCTCGACCTCTTCGTGTGCGGCAACGACGGCCGGGTCTACACCGCCTGGTGGTTCGAGGGGGGAGGGTGGAGCGGGGCGGCTGACAACTGGCGATCGATCGGGGGCTTCTTCCCGCCCGGGGCCCCGGTCGCGGCCACCACACGAGCAGCCGGCAACCTCGACCTCTTCATCTGCGGCAATGACGGTCGGGTCTACACCTCGTGGTGGTACGACGGCCAGGAGTGGTCCGGTCTGAACGACAGCTGGGCGAGCGTCGGCGGGTTCTTCCCTCCGGGCGCGCCCGTCGCCGCGGTCGCACGCAGCCCGCGCAACCTCGACCTGTTCATCACCGGCAATGACGGCCGGGTCTGGACGTCCTGGTGGTACGAGGGAGCACCGGACTGGTGGTCCGGCGTGCACGACAACTGGATGAGCGTCGGTGGGTTCTTCCCGGTCGGTGCGCCGGTTGCGGCGGTCTCGCGCGCCGAGGGAAACCTGGACCTGTTCGTCTGCGGCAACGACGGCCGGGTCTACACCGCGTGGTGGACCGGCGCGGGCGGCTGGTCGGGCATGGCCGACAACTGGATGAGCGTCGGTGGGTTCTTCCCGGTCGGTGCGCCGGTTGCGGCGGTCTCGCGCGCCGAGGGCAACCTGGACCTGTTCGTCTGCGGCAACGACGGCCGGGTCTACACCGCGTGGTGGACCGGCGCGGGCGGCTGGTCGGGCATGGCCGACAACTGGATGAGCGTCGGCGGGTACTTCCCGGTGGCTGCGCCGCTGGCGGCCGTGGCGAGGGCCTCGGGAAACCTCGACCTCTTCGTGATCGGCAACGACCTGGCCGCCTACACGTCGTGGTGGTTCGACGGCGCTCCGGGATGGAGCGGAGCCGCGGACAACTGGATGCTGCTGGACCGGATGCACCAACGCGTCTTCGGCGGCCAGATCACCAGTGGCGGGCTCGCGGCGCTCGGTGGCTGGGACGAGCTGACGATCTTCGACGACGGCGGCACCCGGTTCCGGGGTCATGCCCACGACAGCGGCGCCGACGGCTACGACTTCGGGGTCAGCGCCGTCCTCGGCGACCGGGCCGGGCACGCGGTCGCCGTGGCCCATCACGGGCACGTCGGTGGGACCTTCACCTCGGGATCGCGCGACCACGACTGGGACGAGCGGTACCCCGTGAACGAGATCGTGCGCGCCCACTACGCCGCGTTCGCCAACGGCGACGTCACGTTCTCCACCAACTACTCCAGCGACCTCGGCTCCGCCGTCGAGAACACCCTGGGGTTCCTGACGAAGTGGCTCGTCGGCTCGACACCGCTCGGTGCGGCCATCGGTCTGGTCGTGTTCGTCGGCGTCGAGGTCGGCTCGCTGATCTCGACCGGGTCGCTCGTCCCCGGGGCCCGGGTGGTCGGCGGTGTGCTGTGGCTCGCGGGCCCCTCGAACACCTTGATCGCCCTGGCCGCGGAGGGCATCGCATCCGCGGGCAGCCGTGAGCGCGAGCTGACCCAGGACGAGTACGACTTCGCCGACCACGCCGTGTTCCAGGGCACCCTCCCCCCGCGCGACCGGATCGTGCTCACCGACACGATCGGCGGCAACGACCGCGCCTTCACCTTCCCCCGCTTCGACGGCAAGATCACCGTCAACATGGGGGCGGCCTGCTATGACGACCCCCGGACCTACCGGGTCGACCACCCCGACCCGAGGAAGAAGCGCGTCTACGGCGAGACCTTCGTCCACGAGCTGGTGCACGCCTGGCAGATCCAGCACGCGCCGACCGACCTCGGCCTGCTCGCCGATGCGCTCGCCTCGAAGGTGTGCGAGGCCACGGGAGGGGATCCCTACGAGTACGGTGCCGCCGGTCCGGCCTTCTCCGAGTTCAACCTCGAGCAGCAGGCCTCGATCGTGGCCGGCTGGTTCGCCGGACGCCAGGGGGCCGCCCTGGACCCGGCCGGTCCCTACTTCCGCTACGTGGCGCAGAACATCAGGACCGGCCAGGCTTGAGCGCCGGGTCGCGCGCCTGGGATGATCCCCGCGTGATGATCTCCGACTCCGCGCGCGTGGTGTTCGTGCACGTGCAGAAGACCGGCGGAAGCTCGATCGACAACTGGCTGCGCGCGTCGTTGCCCGACGTGCGCACCCTGCCCGACCGCGACCGGCACGCCGGCCTGCGCACGATCCTCAAGGACGAGCCGGACCTGGCGTCGTACTTCGTCTTCGGCTTCGTGCGCAACCCGTGGTCACGGATGCTCTCGTGGCACCGGATGATCCGGAGGTGGGTCGAGGAGGTGCCTGACGGGGAGCCTCTCGAGAGCCTGCGCTCGTTCGCGGTGAACCCCTTCGCGCGCCGCGTCGCCGTCGAGCTCCCGGACTTCGAGTCGTTCGTCCTCCGAGGTCCGGCGGAGTTCCCGCGGCTGCGTCGCCCACAGGTCGCCTACCTCGAGACGCCTCGCCGCCGCGCCGACCTGATCGGGCGCCAGGAGCGCTTCGAGTCCGACCTCGAGGTCGTCCGCGACCGGGTCGGGCTGCCGGCCCGCGAGCAGCACCGCTACAACGCCGACGTCGCGGACGTCGACTACCGCGAGCACTACTCCACCGCCATGCGAGACCGGGTCGGGGAGCTGTTCGCCCGCGACGTGGAGGAGTTCGGCTACCAGTTCTGAGCTCCTGCGTCGCACACCCGGCGCTGCCCGGGGAGCCGCCTGCTCGCCGTGCAAGACTGCGCCCATGCGAGGCACCCGTACCGAGGACCGCGACCGCACCCGGGAGCTGCGCCAGGCCATCGAGGCGACCGGTTACTACCCGGACGTGGTCGCCGACGGTGTCGGCGCCGCCGTGGCCGGTGAGCAGGTCGTCTCCTTCTACGTCCACCACGAGCCCACCTTCGAGCACGACGAGGTGCGCCGCCACCAGAGCGTCATCGTGCTCACCCCGAGCCGGTTGGTCGTCGCCCACACCGACGAGCACGCGGGCGACGACCTGCTGCCGGAGCCGTACACGTCGACCTCGACCGAGGCGGTCAGCCTGAGCAGCATCAGCTCGGTCGTGGTGACCCGGATGACCGCCAACCCCACCTCGGGTCCGCGGCCCCCGGCCGAGGCCGTGATGACCATCGGGTGGGGAGCGGTGAGCCGACTCGACCTCGAGCCCGCGGGTTGCAGCGACCCGGAGTGCGACGCCGACCACGGTTACACCGGGACCATGTCCTCGGACGACTTCACCCTGAGGGTCTCCGAGACCGCCGACGGCGCGCCCGCCGTGAGCGGACTGCTGTCCTTCGCCGAGTCGTTGTCCGCGCGCACCCACCTGCGGTGAGCCTGCTCGCCCCGGCCTACGGGTCCACCACGCTCGGCGACGTCGTGCCCGCGGTCGCCCGCGCTCTGGGACGACCTCTGAGGGCGCTCCCGCCCGACACCACGGACCGGGTCCCCGGCCTCGAGCTGCCGGCGGCCGGCTCCTACGTGCTGTTCCTCATCGACGGGCTCGGCGCCCGCCAGCTCGCCCGCTACGCCCACGCCGCGCCGTACCTGTCGTCGTTGCGCGTCGTCTCCAGCGCGGCGACCTCGGGGGTGCCGTCCACGACCGCGACGAGCCTCACCTCGCTGGGCACCGCGCTGGTGCCCGGGGAGCACGGCGTGGTGGGGTTCTCGGCCCGGATCCCCGGCACCGACCGGCTGCTCTACACGATGTGGTGGGACAAGGCGGTCGACCCGCACGAGTGGCAGCCCCACGAGACCGCCTTCGCCCGGCTGCGCGCCGCCGGGGTCGACGTCAGCGTGGTCAACAAGCGCGAGTTCGAGGGCAGCGGGCTGACCGAGGCCGCGCACCGGGGGGCCGCCTTCGTCGGGGCCGACAAGGTCGGCGAGCGGATCGCGGCCACCCTGGAGACCAGCGCGCGGACGCCGTCGCTGACCTACCTCTACGACGGTGACCTCGACTGGACCGGCCATCGCCACGGCGTCGCCTCGACCGCCTGGCTCCAGCAGCTGGCGATCATCGACGCCGAGGCCGAGCAGCTGCGGGAGGCGCTGCCGCGCGACGTGCGCCTGCTCGTGGTCGCCGACCACGGGATGGTCGACGCCGACCCGGACACCCGGTTCGACGTCGACGCGCTTCCCGAGCTCAGCGACGGGGTGAGCCTGTTCGGTGGCGAGGCCCGGTTCCGTCAGCTCTACTGCCACGGTGGCGCCGTCGACGACGTCCTCGCCGCCTGGCAGGGCGTCCTCGGGGGCTGCGCCACCGTGCTGCGTCGCGAGGAGGCGGTCGAGCGGGGCTGGTTCGGCCACCTCGACACGGCGGTCGTGCCTCGCATCGGCGACGTGCTCGTCGCCTGCCACGGCGAGGCCTCGGTCGTCTCGACCGTGGGGTGGGAGCACGAGGCGCGCCTGATCGGTCTCCACGGCTCGCTCACGCCCGAGGAGATGCTGATCCCCGTGCTGCTGGACTGAGCCGTACGGGCATCCGGCCCGAGCGCCCGGCCACCCCCGGCCGACCTGGCCTCACCGCCAGCCGAAGTCCTCCCGGCGTACGTCGCGGCGCGCCACACCGGCGCGGTGCAGGACCGCGACCACGACGGTGACCCACGCCTCGGGACCGCACACGACGACGTCGCACCGCGGCAGCGCCGGGACCAGGTCGCGCAGCACCGTCGCCGCGTCGCCCGTCACGCCGGCGGGCAGGACCGATCGCGGCGCTCGACGGGGCCCGTCCAGGACCCGGACCCGGACGCCGAGCTCGGCGGCGACGGTGTCGACGTCGTCGGCGAGCAGGCGCTCGGTCGCGCTGTGAACCCGGTGCACCAGGGTCACGGTGCCCGAAGCAGGGGGCCTCGCCCGCTGCTGCTCGAGCCAGGCGTGGGCCGGGGTGATGCCGCTGCCGGCCACCAGGAGCAGCAGGTCCGGGTGACGGCGGCGCGCGACGAGGGGGGCACCGAGCGGACCCTCGACGAGCACCCGCGTCCCCGGTGGCAGGTCCCGTGCCCGTCGGGCCCCGTCACCGGACCCGGCCACGGTGACCCGCAGCGACGCGTCGTCGGGGGCGGCTGAGAGGGAGTAGGGGTGCCCACGGGTGCGACCCGGGCCGGCGAGGAAGCGCCACACGAAGAACTGGCCGGCCTCGACCCTCCACCGTCCGATGCCGCGGCCCGCCACGACGACCGTGACCGCCTCGGACCCGGCCACGCCCACCGAGGCGACCCGCAGGTCGGCGCTCAGGCTGCGGGACAGCGGGACCAGCACCCGCCCGACGAGCACCGCCAGCAGGGCGGAGCCGTACAGGCCCCACCAGTAGCCGAGCGCCCAGCCGCGGGTCAGGTCGGAGGCGACCAGGACGTGGGGCAGGACCACGGCCATCGCGACGTAGGAGCCGGCGTGCACCTGGTGCCATCGCTCGTAGCGCAGCCGGCCCCGCACCGCGCGCGCCGAGGTCACCATCACGACCGCGAGCACGAGCGTGCCGAGGCTCGCCCAGAGCATCCAGGGCTCCTGCACGAACAGTCGGAGCCAGGCCCGGCCCGGCCCCGGCGGGTCCCGGGACCACCGCTGCGCAGCGAAGAGCACCACGTGCAGCGCCGTCAGGGCGATCGACCAGGCGGCGACCTGGCGGTGCACCCGGACCAGCACGCCGCGTCCCCAGGTGCGCTCGAGCCACGGAAGGCCGGCCAGCATCACGACCTGCCAGGCCATCAGGGTGGCGGCGAGCAGACCGGCGGCGTTCGCGGTGGACTGGGTCGGAGTCCACGGGGAGCGCACCAACAGCAGGGCCTCCGCGGTCGAGCCGAAGGCGATCGAAGCGCTGAGGACGAGGGTGGCCAGGCACAGCGCCAGGGTCGCGACGACGAGCAGCCGGTCACGGTGGCGTGACCGGGGAACGGCGAGCACCCCGGTCATGGGTCCAGGCTAGGCCGGGCGTGCCCACGGCGGCGTGCGACCTCAGGCGGCCTCGGGCGGCCTCAGCCGGCGAAGGCCTCGACCGCCGCCTCCACGAAGGCGTCGAGGTCGTCGGGGTCGCGGCTGGTCACCAGGGTCCAGCCCTCGGCCGGGCAGGTGAAGGCCTCCTCGTCGACCCAGGTGCCTCCGGCGTTCGTGACGTCGGTGCGCAGGCTCGGGAAGCTGGTCAGGGTCTTGCCCGGCAGCACCGCGGCCTCGACCAGCGTCCACGGCCCGTGGCAGATCGCCGCGACCGGCTTGCCCGCCTCGACGACCTGCTTGACCAGGGACACCGCGTCGTCGTCGAGTCGCAGCGTGTCGGCGTTCGTCGTTCCGCCGGGGAGGACGAGGGCATCGATGGTCGCGACGTCGAGGTCGGCGATCACCGCGTCGGTGGTGAACGTGTCACCCTTCTCGACGTCGTTGTTGAAGCCTTGGATCGTGCCCGCCTGCGGGGCGGCCACGACGCACTCGGCGCCCGCCTCGCGCAGCCCCTCGAGGGGTCGGGTGAGCTCGACCTGCTCCACGCCGGAGTTGGCCAGGAGGAACACGATCTTCTTGCCGTCTAGCTGCGCCACGGGAGACTCCTCAGGGGTACATCAGGGGGTGGGTGATGCTCTCCAGGCCAGCAGACCGGACCGCGTGCGGCGACACCCGCACGGGTGACGACCGGTGCGACGAGGCCCACAGCCGGGTGTGGCGCGACGGAGGACCGGCGACACCACTAGGCTCTGTCCCATGTCTCGACCTGTCCGAGTGGCCGTCGTCAACGACTACGCCCTCGTGGTCGCCGGAACGGCCCGCGTGCTGGAGCAGTACGGCGACCGGGTCCAGGTGGTCGAGCTCGACAGCAGCAAGCCTGTGGTCAGCGACGTCGACGTCGTGCTCTACGACACCTTCGGCCAGGCCCAGGGCCCGGGGATCGACCCGCAGGTGGTGACGCAGGGTGACCAGGCGCGCCTGGTCGTCTTCAGCTGGAACACCGATCCCGACCAGGTGCTCGCCGCCCTCGAGCGCGGAGCCGCGGGGTTCGTCGCGAAGTCGGCGACGGGGGTCGAGCTCGTCGAGGCCATCGAGCGGGTCGCGCGCGGCGAGCGGGTCGTGCCGGACGACGCTCCCGGCCTCGGGTCGCACGAGGGCCCGTTCGAAGGCCTGGAGACCTACTGCCGCTGGCCCGGGGACGCCGAGGGGCTCAGCTCGCGCGAGTCCGAGGTCCTCGCCCTGATCTGCCAGGGGCTGAGCAACCAGGACATCGCCGGCCAGATCTACATCGGGATCAACACGGTGAAGACGTACATCCGCTCCCTCTACCGCAAGATCGGCGCAGCCACCCGTCCCCAGGCCGTGATCTGGGGCATGCAGCACGGCTTCGAGCCCGACCACGTGCGCAAGGTGCGCACCGACGCGGGCGACGAGGTGGCCGGTCCCGGTCCCTCCGGCGTCGCCTCCTGAGGCTCGCTCGTCGTCGAGCCCTCAGGCCTCGACCTCGGCGCTCAGCCGGTAGCCCACGCCGCGCACGGTCTCGACGGCGACCGGTGAGTCGATCGAGGCGAGCTTGGTGCGGATCCGACGGACGAAGGAGTCGACGGTGTTCTCACTGACGACGGCACCGTCGGGCCAGGCGGCCGAGACCACGCTGCGGCGACGCACGACCTCGCCGGGCCGGGAGGTGATCGCAGCCAGCATCCGGAACTCCGTGGGCGTCAGCAGCGCCTCGCCCCGCTCGCTGCGCACGGAGTGGGTGGTGGGGTCCAGGGTCAGCCCGCCCGAGCCGAGCCGGAGACCGCCGCGACGGGCGAGCACCTCCAGGCGGGCGAGGACCTCGGCCAGCTCGAAGGGCTTCACCACGTAGTCGTCGGCGCCGGCCGCGAAGCCCGCCAGCTTCTCGTGGGAGGCGCCCAGGGCGGTCAGGAACAGCACCGGTGCGTGCTGACCGGCCGACTTCAGGGCTGCCACGACGTCGCGGCCGTCGGCGTCGGGCAGGCCGATGTCCATGACCAGGACGTCGAGCGGGTTGTCGGCGCCGAACACCTTCAGCGCCTCGCGGGCGTCGTGCACGGCGACCACCTCGTGGCCGGCCTGGCGCAACCCCCGCACGAGGACCTTGCGGATCGCGTCGTGGTCCTCGCACACCCCGATGCTCAGCACGACGGCTCAGTCCTCGGAGTGCGCGGAGCCGGACGCGCTGGAGGAGACCTGGTCGGCCCAGGCTGCCTTGGCGCCGGAGTCGCCGACGCGGTAGACCTGGACGGTGGTGGCCAGCGCTGCGACGACCGCGAGCACGGCCACGACCGTGGGCAGCGCCTGCGGACCGACACCGGGCTCGCCGGTCGCCCGGCGCCGCTCCAGGAGCACCAGCGCGAGGGCCAGCACGAGCAACGGCACGGCGAAGTAGATCAGCTGGTCGCCCAGGGCCGCGTGCTCGCCCGGGTCGCCGACCCGCTTCTCGAGGGCCTCACCGCTCGAGGTCGCGATCGGGACGAGCACGGCGGCGACCGCAGCGAGGCCCACCACGAGCCACCCGTAGGTGATCCGCCAGGCGGGCCGCACGGCGATGGCGATCGTCCCGAGCATGGCGAGGGGGAGCAGGACGACGACCCCGTGGACGACGAGCACGTGCACGGGCAGTCCGTTGATCAGGTCGAACATCTCAGGTCTCCCACGGGTCAGGTCCGGCGGTGGTCGACGGCACGCACCGTGTCGTCACGCCATCATCCTGGTGGTCACCTGCACGTGACCTGAACGGCCGGGGGTGGGTCAGGAGGCCCGCGGCGACCGCAGGGCGGGGACGGCGAAGGGCGCGACGGTGGCGGCCCAGTCGGCGGCTCGCACGGCGGGAGCCCAGAGCCACCCCTGTCCGTCGTCGACGCCGAGCTCGAGGAGCCTGGAGGCCTGCTCCTGCGTCTCGATGCCCTCCGCGACGGTGCGCAGTCCCAGCGCCTGCGCCATGGCGACGATGGCCGAGACGATCGCGTCGTCCTGCCGGTCGGTGCCGACACCGGAGACGAAGGACCGGTCGATCTTCAGCGTGGTCACCGGCAGCCGCTTGAGATAGCTGAACGAGGCGTAGGACATGCCGAAGTCGTCGATGGCCAGCTCGAGGCCGAGGTCGCGCAGCCGCGAGACGTTGCGACGCACGACGCGGTCCTCGCTGACCAGGCTCTGCTCGGTGATCTCCAGGCACATCGACTCACCGGACACGCCTGCCGCGCTGATCAGGCGTGAGACCTGGTCGGGCAGGTGCGGGTCGTCGAGCTCGCGGGGGTGCAGGTTGACGTGCGTGACGAAGTCCGGGGTCGAGAGCCACTGCCGGGTCTGGCGCGCGGAGAGCTCGAAGACCCGCGCGCCGATCGTCCCGATCTCACCGATCTCCTCGGCGAGGGCGATGAACTGGTCGGGCGGCACCATCCCGCGGTCCGGGTCGGGCCACCGGCTCAGGGCCTCGGCGCCGATCACCTGGCGGCGGTGGAGGTCGATCAGCGGCTGGTACCAGACCTCGAGAGCCGTCGGAGTCGATCGCCGTGCGCAGGGCGCTGGTGAGCCGGACCCGCTCGACGAGCTGCGAGTGCGTGCCGGGTGTGGAGACCTCGGAGCGCCCCTTGCCCGCGTTCTTCGCCTCGTACATCGCGGTGTCGGCGTCGCGCAGCACCGCCTCGGTCGTCTCGCCCGGGTGGGCGACCTTGATGCCGATGCTGCAGCGCGTCTGCCACAGGTGCCCGTCGAGGGCGAACGGCGCCTTGATCCGGTCGGCGATGCGACGGGCGAGCTCCTCGAGGAAGCCCACGTCGCCGGTGTCCTCGCAGAGGATCACGAACTCGTCACCGCCGAGCCGCGCGGCGACGTCGCCGACGCGGACGCACTCGGTGATGCGCCGACCGACCTCGGCGAGCAGCAGGTCGCCGGAGGAGTGGCCCAAGGTGTCGTTGACCACCTTGAAGTCGTCGAGGTCGAGGAACAGCAGGCCGACGCTGGTCCCGGACCGCGCCGTCCGGGCGAGGGCGAGGACGAGCTGGTCGGTGAACAGCGCCCGGTTGCCCAGCCCGGTGAGCAGGTCGAGCATCGCCTGGCGGCTGAACTGCTCGGCGAGTGCCTCCGACTCCAGACGTGCGCTGCGCTCGCGCTCGTAGCGACGCTCCAGGCGTCTGCACCGCCCGCACTCGTGGTCGTCGGCGGGTCCGTCGATGCCGCCGTGGCTGCTCTGGTGGTGGGTCACCCCCTCGCTGCTCGCGCCGTGGTCGACGCCCCCGAGGCCCGGGACGGGCGCTGTGGCGCCCGCGACATGGTCGGGGGTCCGGCTACCCGCCGACACGGGACGGGACCCGGCTGAGCTCGCACACGATCAGGCAGGACTCGGCACCGTCGAGGGAGCAGCGGTCCTGGCTCACCGTCGCGACCTCGCCGAAGACCCCGGCGGCACCGATCACGAACCCCTCGGCGAGCGCACACAGGCCACGGTGCGAGCGGTAGGTCAGGGCGACGACGTCGGGGGCGAGGTGGTCGAGCTCGAAGACCGGGACGTCGGCGCCCGGGTAGAGCTTGCGGACCTCGGGGTGGATGACGTCGTTGAGCGTGGGCAGGAAGGTGGTCATGGTCGTGTGGGGCTCGAAGAACACCGAGTACCGCTCGGCGAGCACCGGCATCGCGTGCCGTCCGAACCAGCGCAGTCGGCGACTGGTGGTGGTGCCGGCGGCCGGCGGCAGCTTCGAGAGGAGCGAGACGAACTCGGCGTCCTCGTAGCTGCCGATCGCCGAGTAGACCCCCGTGACGCCGGCGGACTCCACGACGTCGTCCCACACGTCGGGGTCGAGGTGGTTGCTGACCACGTCCTCGAGGAGGTTGAAGATGATGCCCTTCACGGCGGTGCCCTTCTTCGACGGACCCGGGTGGGACCAGAAGAGCGACGCCGACGCCGCTCTCGGCTGTCTCATCGTCTGGATGACCCCGCTACTTGAGGCCCTGTCGACGTCTGTTCGTCGCGACCTGGTGGCAGGGGCCCGCCTCAGGTGCCGCAGAAGGTCCGGTAGTGACCGAAGTCGGCCGGGGCCGGTTCGGCGTAGCGCTCCAGGCCGGCGCGCTCGACGTACGGCGACGAGAGGACCTCGAGCAGGCGGGTCACCGGAGCCAGGTCGCCCTCGGTCGCGGCCGTGAGCGCCTCCTCGACCAGGTGGTTGCGCGCGATGTAGACCGGGTTGGCCCGGTCCATGACCGTGGGGTCGGGTCCCAGGGAGAGCCAGCGGTCACACCAGGCGTCGAAACCGGCGAGGTCGAGCACCAGCTCGCGGGCCGGCTCGCTGTCTCCGCGGGCTGTCGAGGACAGCCGCCGGAAGAACGTGGTGAGGTCGGTGCGGCCGGCGGCGAGCAGCCCCAGGAGGTCGGTGACGAGGTCGTCCACCGCCTCGTCGGTCGCGCGTGGCGCGGCACCGGTCAGGCCGAGCTTGCGGCGCAGGATCGCGCGCCTGGCCCGGGCGTGGTGCTCGTCGAACCGGCCCAGCGCCTCGACCGCCAGCTCGATCGCTCGAGCCTCGTCCTCGGCGATGAGCGGAAGCATCGCCTCGGCGAGTCGTGCCAGGTTCCACTGCGTGATGCTCGGCTGGTGGGCGTAGGCGTAGCGGCCGCCGGTGTCGATCGAGCTGAAGACGGTCGCCGGGTCGTAGGCGTCGAGGAACGCGCACGGCCCGAAGTCGATGCTCTGCCCCGAGAGGGTCACGTTGTCGGTGTTCAGCACCCCGTGCACGAACCCCACGGCCATCCACTGCGCGACCAGGGACGCCTGGGCGGCGACCACGGCCTCGTAGAAGGCGAGGTAGGGCTGCGTGGCGTCGGCGACCTCCGGGTGGTGTCGCGCGATCGCGTGGTCCACCAGGCGTCGCAGCAGGTCGACGTCGCCGGTGGCGCGGGCGTACTGCACGCTGCCCACCCGCAGGTGGCTGGCCGCGACCCGGACCATCAGGCCACCGGGCAGCAGCCCCTCGCGACGGACGTCACGACCGGTGGCGAGGACCGCGAGGGTGCGCGTGGTCGGGATGCCGAGGTGGTGGAGCGCCTCGCTGACCACGTGCTCGCGCAGCATCGGACCGAGTGCGGCCAGACCGTCACCGCCACGCGCGAACGGCGTGCGTCCCGAGCCCTTCAGGTGGAGGTCACGCAGGCCCCCGTCGAGGTCGGTGAGCTCGCCGAGCAGGAGCGCCCGTCCGTCCCCGAGCCGGGGGGAGAAGCCACCGAACTGGTGGCCGGCGTAGGCCTGGGCGACCGGGGTCGCCCCCTCGGGCACCGCGGTGCCGCTCAGCAGTGCCACCCCGGCGGGGCTGCGCAGGACGTCGACGTCGAGGCCGAGCTCCTCGGCGAGCGCCTCGTTGAGCGTCAGCAGGCGCGCCTCGGGTGCCGGCTCGGCCTGCCACGGCCGGGCCAGCTCGGGCAGGACGTCGGCGAAGTCGTGGCGCAGGCTGATGCGCGAGCGGGCGTCGGGGGAGTTCAGGGTGCTCACCGCCCCACGATAGGCAGGTCAGACCGAGATCGAGAGGTCCGGCTGGTCACAGGGGACCTCGGAGGGCGCCCCGCCGGAGACCGGGGAGGCCGACCGGAGCCCGGCTCGCAGGTCTCGGACCGGTCGAGGGCGCTCAGCCCGAGGTTCGAGGCGAGGGCGGAGTGGTCCGCGCCGGCGTCCACGAGGTGCTGCTGCACGGAGGCGGCCACCTGATCGCCGAGCGACGAGCCCGTCCCGCACAGGACCCAGCGCTCCCTCCGAGTCGGCACAGGGGATCGGTCTCCTCCTCCCAGGTGGGGGAGGCACCTCAGTCCGGTCGGAGCACCGCGCGGAGGTCGTCGAGCACCTCCACGCTCTCGATCGTCGAGGGCGCGACGGTCTCACCGGAGTCCGCGATCTCCCGCATGGACTTGCGCAGGATCTTGCCGGAACGGGTCTTGGGCAGCGCGGGCACGACGGCGACCTCGCGCAGGGAGGCGACCGCGCCGATCTCCTGCCGCACGCTCGCCACGAGCTCGACGGTGATCGCGTCGTGGTCGCGCTCCACCCCGGACTTGAGCACGACGAGACCTCGCGGCACCTGGCCCTTGAGCTGGTCGGCGACCCCGATCACGGCACACTCAGCGACGTCGGGGTGGGCGGCGAGCACCTCCTCCATGCTGCCGGTCGAGAGCCGGTGCCCGGCGACGTTGATCACGTCGTCGGTGCGTCCCATCACGTAGACGTAGCCGTCCTCGTCGACCCGACCGCCGTCACCGGTCAGGTAGTAGCCCTCGAAGGCCGCCAGGTAGGAGCGCTCGAAGCGCGCGTCGTCGCCCCACAGGGTCGGCAGGGACCCGGGCGGCAGCGGGAGCCTGACCACGATCGCCCCCTCCTCGCCGGGCGCGACCGGCTGACCGGTCGGGTCGAGGACCTGGACGTCCCACCCGGGCATGGGGACGCTGGGCGAGCCGGCCTTCACGGGCAGCAGCTCGAGCCCGACGGGGTTGGCCGCGACCGGCCAGCCGGTCTCGGTCTGCCACCAGTTGTCGATCACGGGCACCCCGAGCAGGTCCTCGGCCCAGTGCAGCGTCTCCGGGTCGAGCCGCTCGCCCGCGAGGAACAGGTGGCGCAGGCTCGAGAGGTCGTAGGTCCCGGCCAGCTCGCCGCGCGGGTCCTCCTTGCGGATCGCGCGGAAGGCGGTCGGCGCGGTGAACAGCGAGACCACGCCGTGGTCGGCCACGACGCGCCAGAACTGACCGGCGTCGGGCGTCCCGACGGGCTTGCCCTCGTAGAGCACGCTCGTCGCGCCCGCCAGCAGGGGGGCGTAGACGATGTAGGAGTGGCCGACGACCCAGCCGACGTCGGAGGCGGTGAACATGACCTCACCGGGTGCCACGTCGTAGATGTTCGACATCGACCAGGTCAGCGCCACGGCGTACCCGCCGTCCCGCACGACGCCCTTGGGCCTGCCGGTGGTGCCGGAGGTGTAGAGCACGTAGAGCGGGTCGGTGCAGGCGACCGCCACCGCCTCGACCGGGTCGGCCGCGGCCATCGCCTCGACCCAGTCGACGTCGCGCGCACCCATCGCCGCCACGGCCTGCGGACGCTGCAGGACCACGTGGTGTGCGGGCGGGTGCTCGGCGAGCTCGCAGGCCCGGTCGACCAGGGGCTTGTACTCCACGACCTTCGCGCCCTCGAGGCCGCACGAGGCGGACACGACCACCCTCGGCGTCGCGTCGTCCAGCCGGGCGGCCAGCTCGCGGGGGGCGAAGCCGCCGAAGACGACCGAGTGCACGGCGCCGAGCCGGGCGCAGGCCAGCATGGCCACGGCGGCCTCGGGGATCATCGGCATGTAGACCACGACCCGGTCGCCCACGCCGACCCCGAGACCGCGCAGCACCCCGGCGAAGCGGGCGACCTCGTCGAGCAGCTCGGCGTAGGTCAGCGTGGTCACCGACCCGGTGACCGGCGAGTCGTGGATGATCGCGGCCCGGTCACCGTGCCCGGCGGCCACGTGGCGGTCCACCGCGTTGTGGCACACGTTGAGCTCGCCGTCGGGGAACCAGCGGTAGTACGGCGGCCGGCTGTCGTCGAGGGCGCGCGTCGGCGGCGTGGCCCACTCCAGGGCCTGCGCCGCTTCCAGCCAGAACCCCTCGGGGTCGGCCAGGCTCCGTTCGTAGACCTTGCGGTACGTCGCCACTGGTTCTCCTTCGTCTCGCCGGTCGGGTGCGGTCCCCGGTCAGTCTCGCGCCCCCCGTGACGCGGCGGAACCCTACGACCGGGCGGGCCACGGGGAGGCGGTGAGCACGCGGAGCGCGAGGTCGGTCGTCGCCGGGACGCCGAGATGACCCACGACGTGGCGGACCCGGTCAGGGTCGAGCGGCAGCCGGCCCGAGTCTCCGGGACGATCCAGGTCGATGCCCAGGTCGAGGTCGTCGCGACCGGTCATCAGGGAGCGGTTGAACTCGTAGCGCTCCCGGGCGCCCGGAGCGGTCAGTCTGGCCACGACCTGCCGGCCCGCCCTGCGCTTGCCCTGCTCGGCGCACCAGGAGTCGATGGCGGCCACGAGGGTGGCCCCGCCGCAGTGGTCGACGTCGGCCCACACGCCCCGCATCGGCCCGGCCAGCTCGAGCAGCAGTGCGGCGCTCTTCTCCCCGATCCCGCTGACCCCGGGCAGGTTGTCGCTGGCGTCGCCCCGCAGCGCTGCGTAGTCGAGGTAGTCGCTCGCGTGGACGCCGTACATCGCGTGCAGGCGGGCGGGGTTGAGCAGGGGGGAGCCCGCGATGCCGCCCGTGATCAGGCGGAGCACCTGGGTGTGCTCGCTGATGTGGGCGAAGGCGTCGCGGTCAGAGGTCACGATGACGCAGCGCCACCGGTGCGCGCCGGTGAGGGTCGCCGCGGTGGCGCTCACGTCGTCCGCCTCCAGGCCCGCGGGCGTGACCGCACGCAGACCGAGCGCCTCGAGGAAGGTCGCGGTCCGCTCGAGCTGCTCGACCAGCGCCGGGTCCTTCTCGGCGCGTCCGGCCTTGTAGTCGGGGTAGCGCTGCGAGCGCACCGAGGCGGTCCGGTCGTCGAGACCGAACAGCACGAGCTCCGGGGCGAAGGTCTCGACCGCCTCCAGGATCTGGCGCAGCATGCCGTGCAGCGCCCACGCCGCCCGCCCGCCGCGGTCGCGCAGCCCGGAGTCCGCACGCGCGTGGTGGTTGCGGTGCAGCAGCGACGGGGCGTCCACGACCAGCAGGAGCGGTGGTGGGACGGGTGGTGGGCTCACGGCCCGCCTACCGTACGGCGACCCGGGCTCGGGGTCGCCTCAGGCGTCCTCCCCGCTCGGGGCGAGCGCGTCGACACAGGCGAGGAGGTGGTCGAGCAGTGCTCGTCGTGCTGCGTGGTCGAGGCCGGCCAGCATCTGCTGGTCGACGCCGCCCACCAGCGCGCTCGCCTCACGCAGCCGGTCCCGGCCCTGCGCGCTCAGCTCGGTGGGCCGGGCCCGGCCGTGGGGCGCGTCGTCGGACCGGACGACGAGTCCCCGGTCCTGGAGGCCGCGCAGGACGCCGGTCATCGACTGGCGCGTGACGAAGGCTCCGCGGGCCAGGTCGGCGTTCGACGAGCCCGGGTGGCGGGCCAGCAGCTCGAGGCAGACGTACTGCGGCACGGTGAGGTCGTGCGGGCGCAGCACCTCCTCCATCCGGGCGCGCAGCACGGTGGCGGCCTGCTTGAGGACGTAACCGATCACCTGGTCGAGGTCCGGGTCGAGGGCGCTGTCGGGTTGACTCATGTCAATATCCTGACACACTGATTGATGTCAGGACATTGACAATCTACGAGGAGCTTCCCATGACCGTCACCGGACCCGACTTCGTCGCCCTGCAGGTACGCGACCTCGACCGCGCCGCCGACTTCTACGCACGACACCTCGGCCTGGTCCGAGCGCCGCAGTCCCCGCCGGGCGCGGTGGTGTTCACCACGACGCCGGTCGCGTTCGCGGTCCGCGAGCCGCTGCCCGGGGTCGACCTCGACGCCGTCCACCCGCGTCCCGGCGCCGGGGTGGCGCTGTGGCTGCACGCGGACGACGCCCAGCAGGTCTACGACGCTGTGGTCGGAGCGGACGTCACGATCCTCGCCGAGCCGACGGACGGCCCGTTCGGGCGCACGTTCACCCTCGCCGACCTCGACGGGTACGCCGTGACGATCCACGACCAGGCCTGAGGAGGAGCGGTGACGTCGGTGCTCGCGACGACGCTCGAGGTCCGCGGACCCTGGTCGCTGGCCACGAGCCGCGCGTTCTGGGAGGGGTTCAGGCCGGCGGCGCTGGGCGCGCAGGGGTCCGACGGTGCACTGCGGGCGACGTACCGCGTGGAGGCGGACTGGAGCCGCGCGGAGGTGGTCGTCGAGCAGGACGGCGCGACGGCCCACCTCGCGGTGCGCGGTGACGGCGACCTGGACGCGGCCGCCGCTCAGGCCGCACGGTTCCTCTCCCTCGACGTCGACGCGCGAGCCTGGCCCGAGGTCGCCCGCCGTGACCCGGTGCTCGCCGATGCGCAGGTCGCGCTTCCCGGGCTCCGACCCTGCGGGTTCCACTCGCCCTACGAGGCGGCCGCCTGGGCCGTGCTCTCGCAGCGGGTGCGCGTCCCGCAGGCCGCCGCGTTGCGCGCCGGTCTGGTCGCGCGGCTCGGCGACGCCGGTGCGTTCCCGTCGCCGGCACGGCTGCGCAGCCTCGACCTCGACCTGCCGGGCCGCAAGACCGAGTACCTGCACGCGGTCGCCGAGGCAGCGCTCGAGGGACGCCTCGACACCGCCGTCCTGCGCTCGGTCGACCCGGAGCAGGCCGTACGTTCCGTGCAGGAGGTCCTGGGCCTGGGACCCTTCGCCGCGGAGCTGGTCGTCCTGCGCGGGGCCAACGCCCCGGACGCCCTGCCCACCCACGAACTTCGGCTCGTCGAGGAGGTGCGCGAGCGGTACGGCGCCCAGCGGGACCTCGCGGAGGTCGCCGAGGCCTGGCGACCCCTCCGCACCTGGGCCGCGGTGCACCTGCGGGTGCTGCGCGAGCGGCGCACCGCCGAGGTCGGCGGCCGGGCCGGGCCGTAGGCCGGCCTAGGAGACCGTGGTCAGGCCCACGCCGCGGTAGACCCGGGCCCGGGCGGCCGGCGGCCCCTGGCAGGTCAGCCGCGCGGCCCCGGAGGTCGACGTCGCGACCTCGACCACGACCCGCCCGTGGGGGGAGTCGAGGGTGACCAGCGTCGTCTCGTCCGAGCGGCGGTCGAGGGCGACGACCGCGAGGGAGTCGCGGGCCGCCAGGCGCAGCCGGTCGTGGGCGTGGACGAGCCCGGCCTGCGCGGCGGGTGCGAGGCCCATCCGTCCTCGCATCAGGCGCGGGAGCACCTCGTCGCGCTCGACGTGGTCCACGAGCTCGCCGACGTCGGTGGGCAGCACCCGTCCGTAGGTGTCGCCCGAGGGTGCGACCAGGAGGTTGGCGGCGAACCGGTCGCCGCCGACGTGACTGGTCTCCCAGACCCGACCGGGACGCAGCGCGCGCAGGGCGTCGACCACGGGGCGGCCACGCAGGGCGCAGCACGCGTCGTGCCGGCCGTGGGTGCACACGAGGTAGAGCGGGTCGCGGTCCTCGACGAGACCGGCGGCCCGGTCCAGCAGTGCCGCGCGCGTCGCGGCGGGGTCGTCGTGCCGAGCGGCCTCGAGCCCGACCAGCATCCCGGCGAGGTCCGGCACCTCCCAGCGGTACGTCGTACGCGTCACGGTGTCCACGACGGCGACCAGGCGGTGGTTCTCGGGGCCCGCGTGCCGCCCGGGTCGGCGGACGGCCTGCAGCCGCAGACCGGCCCTGGCCGCGAGCACGTCGATCTCGTGGGCAGCCTGCGGCTCCTCCCGGCTGTCCAGCAGCCCACGCGGTCCCCAGGCGCCGGGCTGCTCGACGAGGAGCAGGCGCCTCGCGGGCAGGGCGGTGCCGGTCATGGGATCTCCGCGCAGGTCCGCAAGCGGCGCGCAGCGCTCGGGGGACTCCCGCGGCAGCGGCCTCCCGGTGGTGCTCACGAGGGGGACGGGGCCGGCACGACGACGCCCTCGCGCAGGAGCCGACGCGCCAGGGTCAGCGCGTCGGCCTGGTCGAGCCCCGACAGGTCACCGACGCGGAGGGCGGCGCCGCGCACGACCTGCTCGAGCGCCTCGCGCACCGTGGCCGGGAGCGCGAGGGTCTTGTCGAGCGCGCGCAGCTCCACCCGGTCGCCGTCGGTGGTGAGGCGGCAGCGCAGACCGGGTCGCAGGACCACGGTGTCGGAGACGACGAGCGTGTCGGCCGCCACGACCTGGGCCAGTGGCGAGAGCGGTGCCGGCCGGGTCCGGGCGGCGAGGTGCTCGGCGACCGCCGTCGCGACCTCGGCGTCCTCCAGCCGGTCGATCGCGGCGTGCAGGGCGGCGCGGGTGGACGTGAGCTCGCCCGCCAGCACGGCCGGGTCGGTGAGGTCGACGCCGGCGGGCAGGGATGCTCGCAGCTCGGGGTCGCTCGCGAGGGTGCCGACCACCCGTTCGGCCAGGAAGGCCCGGGTCACCGGTTGGACGCCGATGGTCAGGTGGCCGGAGACCTCGCCGAGCGCCGTGGCCGCGTGCAGGTAGCCGCGGGGCAGGTAGAGGGCGTCACCGGGCTCGAGGGTGACGTCGAGCAACGGCTCGGTCGCGGCCCGGGCCTCGACCTGGTCTCGCCGGGTGTCCCAGGGCTGGTCGCGCAGCGGCGCGGGCAGCACCGGCTCGTGGATCCGCCAGCGCTTGCGACCGAAGAGCTGGAGCACGAAGACGTCGTGCACGTCGTAGTGCGGGCTGAACCCGGTGTTCTGCGACGGCGTCACGTAGGCGTTGACCTGGACGGGGTGGCCGAGCTGGGCGGTGAGGCCGGCGGCGTACTCGACCACCGGCGACCACGTGCGGTGCAGACCCTGGAGCACCAGCGTCGCACCGTCCGCGAGCTGGGCCGCGACCTTGTCGTCGGCGACCTGGTCGCCGATCTCGGCGCCGGCACCGCCACCACGGGTGAAGCGTGCCGGGGGGACGACCGTCCCTTCCTTGGCCATCCTGGCGAACGGCGTGCGCAGCCCGTGGCGGGAGACCAGCTCGTCGACCCCGGCGAGCGAGAGCAGGTCGTCGAACCCGGAGCCGGGCAGCTCGCGGGCACGGCGCAGCAGGGGTCGTCGTGACCAGTAGTCCTCGGCGAACGTCGCGACGTCGAGTCCGGTCGCCCGGAGGAGCGGGTCGGGGTCGGTCATGGCTCCATCCTCGCGCGGTCGGCGGGGTGAGGGGAGGGGAGGGGCGCGGGGGAGGTGGGGTGAGGGTGCGGGCACGACGAGGGCGGCGGACCCGTGGTCCGCCGCCCCGCTGTCATCGCTCAGGCGCCGCCGTCGGCGCCGCCGTCCTGCACGCCGGGCTCGCCGGAGGCGCCGCCGTCGGCCGGACCCTCCGCGCCACCGTCGGCCCCGCCGTCGGCCCCACCGTCGGCACCGCCGTCCTGCACGCCGGGCTCGCCGGAGGCGCCACCGTCGGCCGGGCCCTCGGCGCCCACCGTCGGCCCCGCCGTCCTGGACACCGGGGGTGCCCGAGGCTCCGCCGTCGGCGGGCCCCTCGGACCCGTCGTCCGCGGTGGTGCTCATGTCGTCGTCGTCGAGCATGTCGTTCCTCTCGTGGCCGGTACGCCGTCGCCGGCGTCGTGTCGGCCCAGCATGGCGCGGCGCATCGGGCCGGGGAGACACCCGCAGGGATGGCCGACGGCCCCGGGCCCCGCCGTCACACCGTGATTGACGAGCCACCCAGGGGGTCCTAGGTTCTGTGGCGCAGGTCACCTCTCGGGTAGGAGCCCCCATGGTCACGTCTCGTCGTTCGCCCCGTTGCGCGCCTCGTCGTCCGTCCCGGCGTCTGCTCGGTGTCGGCGCGGCGCTCGCGCTGACGACGACGTCCGCACTCGCTGGGACCGTCGTCGGCACTGCCGCCTGGAGTGCCCCGGCCCGGGAGTCCGGTCCGGCCCCGGGAGCCCCGGGTGCCGGCGCGACCTGGACGACCGGCGCCAAGGACGGGCTCGGCACGTCGACGGGCACCGCGTCGAAGGTCTGGTTCAGCCTGGCGGGCGGGGCGCTCTCGGAGGTCTACTACCCCGGCGTCGACCAGGCCAACGTGCGTGACCTCCAGCTCCTGGTCAGCGACGGCCGCACCTTCACCGACGTCGAGGGCACCGACACCCGCCACCGGGTCCGGTTGCTCGACGACCGCTCGCTGACCTACCGCCAGGTCGACACCGACCTCGACGGCCGCTACCGGATCGTCAAGACCTACGTGACCGACGTCCGCGCGGCCAGCGTCGTCGTCGACGTCCGGGTGCAGAGCCTCGACGGCGGCCGCTACGCCGCCTACGTGCTCTACGACCCCGCGCTGGCGAACTCCGGCCTGCACGACGCCGGTGGCACCCGCGGGCGCACCCTGGTCGCGCGTGACACGACGGGCTCGGCGCCGGTGGCCAGCGCCCTGGCGGCCGAGCCCGCCTTCCGCGCGGTCTCCAACGGTTTCGCCGGGGCCAGCGACGGACTCACCGACCTTGCCGACGACCACCGGCTCGACTGGCACTACGACACCGCCGAGCCGGGCAACCTGGTGCAGACCGGCCGGCTCGGGCCCCAGCGGCGCGGACAGATCCGCGCGACGCTGGCGCTGTCCTTCGGCGAGACGACCGGGGAGGCCCGCACGACCGCGCGGACCTCGCTGCGTGAATCCTTCCTCGCGGTCCGCCGGCCCTACGAGCGGGGCTGGCACCGCTACCTCGACGGCCTTCGTCGCGACCCCCGGTCGGTCGCGGGCGACGACGCCCTGCGCACGCAGTACCACGTGGCGGCGATGACGTTGCGCGCCCACGAGGACAAGACCTACCGCGGTGCGAACATCGCCTCGCTGACCGTGCCGTGGGGTGAGGCGGTCGACGCCGACGAGGCAGGGGTCGGCGGCTACCACCTGGTCTGGGCCCGTGACCTCTACCAGGTCGCCACCGCGCAGCTCGCGGCCGGCGACCGCGCCGCGGCGGGCCGGTCGCTGGACTACCTCTTCGAGGTCCAGCAGAAGCCCGACGGCTCGTTCCCGCAGAACAGCCTGCTCGACGGCACGCCGTACTTCGGCAGCCTGCAGCTCGACGAGGTGGCCCTGCCGATCGTGCTCGCCGGCCAGCTCGGACGCGACGACGCCACCACCTGGGACCACGTCAAGCGCGCCGCCGACTTCATCGTCGGTCGCGGACCCTCGACACCCCAGGAGCGGTGGGAGGAGGAGGGCGGCTACTCGCCGAGCACCATCGCGGCCGAGATCGCCGGGCTGGTCACGGCGGCCCGTGTCGCCGAGGCCAACGGTGACCAGGGATCCGCCGTGCTCTACCGCGCCGTCGCCGACGAGTGGCGCCGTCAGGTCGCGGCCTGGACCGTGACCTCGAGCGGGCCGCTCGGCGACGGCCGCTACTTCCTGCGCGTCGACGACAACCGCGACCCCGACGACGGGCACCAGCTCGAGATCAACAACGGCGGAGGGACCTACGACGAGCGCGAGATCGTCGACGGCGGTTTCCTCGACCTCGTCCGGCTCGGGATCCTGCGCGCCGACGACGCCGACGTCGTGGGCTCGCTGCCCGAGCTCGACGCGACGCTCAAGCGCACCACGCCCAGCGGTGAGCTCTGGTACCGCTACAACCACGACGGGTACGGCGAGAAGGCCGACGGGGCGCCGTACGACGGCACCGGCGTCGGACGCCTGTGGCCGCTGCTCTCCGGCGAGCGCGGCGAGTACGCACTGGCCAGCGGCGAGCCGGCCGACTCCTACCTGCGCACGATGGCGGCGGCGGCCAACGCCGGCTACATGATCCCCGAGCAGGTCTGGGACGGACCTGCGCAGGACGGCCTCACGCCCGGCGAGGGCACGGGCTCGGCGACCCCCCTCGCCTGGTCGATGGCGCAGTTCGTGCGACTGGCCCGCTCCATCGACGCCGGTCGGCCGGTCGAGCGGCCGGGCTGGGTCGCGGACCGCTACACCGCCGGTGACCTGCCGGACGGGTCCGTCGGTCACGCTCGTCTCGCCCGAGGACGGTGCGCAGACCACCGAGGGCACCGTCATGGTGCGCGGCAACACCGACGGTGAGGCCGTCTACGTCACCACCGGGGGCGACGTCGTCGAGGCCCCGGTCGGTCCCTACGGCGACTTCTCGGTCGAGGTGCCGGTCACGCTCGGCACGAACACGGTGACCGTGGCGGTGCTCGGTGCCGACGGCGGCACGTCGCTGGTCCAGCGCAGCGTCAGCTCGACCAACCTCGGCGAGCTCGTCGGTGCGGTCGACGACCCGGCCGGCGACGACGACGGACCGGGTGGCTACGTCTACCCGGCCAACGACGCCTTCGTGCCCGGGGCCTTCGACGTGACCCGCCTCGCGGTGCACACCGACGAGACCAACGTGAGCTTCGCGGTCACGATCGACGGTGAGGTGACCAACCCGTGGGGCGGCAACCAGATGTCGGTGCAGCGCTTCGACGTCTACCTGCGCCCGCAGGGTCCCGGGACCTCGGGCGGGGTGGTCGCGGCCCGCACGGGCACCAACGCCGACCTCGCCGGGCCGTACGGCTTCGTGGTGACCGCCGACGGCTTCTCCGGCACCGCCCTGCGCGACGCCTCCGGAGCCGAGGTCGCCCCCGCGACCCTCACCGCGATCCCGGCCAGCCACCAGGTCGTGGTCTCGGTGCCGCGCTCGGCGCTCGAGGGCGTCGACCTCGCCACGGCGGGCTACCAGGTGACGATGATGAGCCACGCCAGCGACGACGAGGGGGCGGGAGGCATCCGCCCGGTCTACGACCGCGACTACTGGGAGTCCACGGTGGGCACCGACCAGTCGTTCGTCCACGACTACCGCTTCGGTGGGGGCGCCGGGCTGTGGACCGGCGACGGTGCCGCGAAGGACACCGACACCACCGACCCCAACACGATCGACGTGCTCGTTCCCGACGGCGACGACCAGTCGCGCGTGCTGGACTGGACCGCCGGCAGCCCGGTGGCGCTGCCCTACGTCGGCCTCGGTGGGTGAGGCGACCTCACTCGGCTCGGAATCGGACCCGGGGGCGGGCGTTGTTGACGTAGCCCTTGGGGTTCCACAGCCCGGCCTCGTCCTCCGGCTGGGTCGCGGCGGAGGAGTCCCAGGCCCGCACGAGCACCTCGTGGTCGCCGGCGTCGAGGTCGACACCGAGCCGCCACTGCCGCCAGGCCCACGGGCCGAGGTCCTCGCCGAGCTCGGCCTGCGACCAGGTGCGCCCGGCGTCGAGGGAGACGTCGACGCGCGCGACGTAGCGCTCACCGCCGGCGAAGGCGTAGCCGCGGACCTCGGCGGGACCGGCGGGGACGACGTCCCCGTCGGCGGGAACGAGGACCTCGGAGTTGAGGGCGACGAGCCCGAGCGGCGTCCCGAGGCCGGGGCCGGGAGAGCCGTCCTCGGGCAGCAGGCGGTAGGCGACGTGCTGGAAGTAGCCCTGCCACGGGTCGGTGCGGACCTCGACGCGGTGCAGCCACTTCACGCTGCGGGCCCCGATGTAGCCCGGCACGACGGCTCGCACCGGTGCCCCGTGGACGGGTGCGAGCAGCTCGCCGTTCATCGCCCAGGCGAGCAGGACCTCGGGGCGCGAGGCCTTGTCCAGGGGGACCGAGCCGCCGAAGAGCTCCTGGCCGGGTGCGTCGGCGGCGGGGTCCGCGCCCTCGAGCCCGACGTGGCGGGCACCCGTGAGCGGTCCGGCGAGCGCGAGCACGTCGGCCAGCGCGACGCCGGTCCACGTGGCGGTCCCGGTGGCGCCGGGGCCCCAGGGTGCCTCACCCGGGATCTCGCGGACGGCGATCAGCCCGGCGCGCCGGTTGCCGGCGCACTGGAGCGTCGCGGTCACCTCGCGCTCCCGGAACGCCTCGCGCAACGTGGCCAGCGACAGGTCCAGCTCGCGCTCGACCTCGCCGGTGACCCGCAGCCTCCAGCGGTCCGGGTCGGGGTCGGGCACCTCGCCGTGCGAGCGCACGTAGAACCCGTCCGTCGCGGTGATCGCGTCGGTGAGGGCAGCCCTGCCGCTCTCGGCGTTGAAGGGCCGCTCCTCGTGGACGATCATGTCCGCGCGCTTGCCGTGCTGGTCCATGACCGCAGCCTAGGGGCCGGACCGTCGTCTCAGACCCGCGCCGTCGAGCCGGCGAAGAGCCGGGCGAGCCCGACGCGCAGTGCCGCGGCGTCGGTGTCGACGGCGACCAGGTCGGCCTCGGAGGCGACCGCGAGCAACCCGGGCAGGCCGGCCATGAACCCGGCGATCTTGCCTGCCTCGCGGCTGGCGGCGACGACGCGACGCAACGCCTCGACGGTCTCGGGCGCCTCGGCGCTCGCGAACCCCGAGGAGATGGACAGGTCGTAGGGACCGACGAAGGCCCCGTCCACGCCGGCGACCCCGATGATCTCGCTCGCGTGCTCGAGGCCCGCGGCGGTCTCGACCATCGTGAGCACGAGCGGCGGCCGGAGCGCATCGGTGACGCCGAGGCCGGCCCGGCACCCGCCGGTGCTGCGGGTGCCCACCGGGGGAGTGCGGCAGGCCGACACGATGGCGGCGGCCTGCTCGGCGGACTCCACGAGGGGCACGATCACACCGTCGACGCCCGTGTCGAGCACCCGACCGAGCACGGTCGCGTCGTGGGAGGGCACCCGGGCCAGGACGGGCAGGTCGGCGGCCTCGGCGACGCGCAGCAGCCCGGGCAGGTCGCGCACCTCGAGGTTGCCGTGCTGCAGGTCGACCCCGAGCCAGTCCATCCCCGAGCCGACCGCGACCTCCACGCCGTACGGGTCGAGGAAACCGATCCACAGACCGCGCCGCAGCCCGGCACCCTCGCCCGAGGCGGCGGCCTCCAGGGTCTCGCGCAGGTCCTGGGTCATCGTGTCCTCCTGGTCGATGTCGCGCGGGTCGGTCGCGCCGGTCGGTGTCGGGCGGTCAGGAGGCGACGCGCTGGTCGTCCGTCGTGGTGGGGACGGCGAGCCCGGCGTCGCGCTCGGCCAGCTCGACGACGTTCTTCAGCAGCATCGCGCGGGTCATCGGCCCCACGCCCCCGGTGGCGCGGGTCCACCGGCCCGCGACGCCGGCCACGTCCGGGTGGACGTCGCCGAGGATGCCCTCGACGGTCCGCGTGATGCCCACGGACAGGACGGTGGCGCCGGCCTTGATCCAGCTCGGCTGGACGAGGTGCGCGACCCCCGCGGCCGCGATCACCACGTCGGCCACCCGGGTGTGCGCCGCGACGTCGGGGGTGGCCTCGTTGACCAGCGTGACGGTCGCGTGCTCGCTGGGGCGTACGAGCATGAGCGCGAGCGGGCGACCGACCGTGGTGCCGCAGCCGATCACGCAGATCTGGGCCCCGGTGACGGCCACGTCGTTGCGCCGCAGGAGCTCGAGGATCCCGCGGGGCGTGCACGGCAGGGTGCCCGGCTGGCCGAGCACCAGCCGACCGAGGTTGACCGGGTGCAGGCCGTCGGCGTCCTTGTCGGGGTCGATGGCGCCCAGCACCGCGTGCATGTCGACGGCCGCGGGCAGCGGCAGCTGCACGATGAAGCCCGAGCAGCGGGGGTCCTCGTTGAGGTCGGTCACCGCGGCCAGCACGTCGGCGGTGCTCGCCGAGGCGGGCAGGTCGACGCGGAGGGACTCGATGCCGACCTCGTCGCAGTCGCGGTGCTTGCCGGCGACGTACGAGCGCGAGCCGGGGTCGTCGCCGACCAGGACCGTCCCGAGGCCCGGCGTACGCCCGAGAGCGGTCAGTGCGGCGATGCGGGGGCGCAGGGAGTCCTTGACCTCGGCGGCGGCGAGGTTGCCGTCGATCAGGATGGCGTCGTGGGTCACGGCGACATCATCGCTCACGCCGGCCGGCGGCGAGACCGGTACCGACCGAGGGCACGCGTCCGTGAGGGCCGAGCCGCCGTCCGAGGGGCAGGGGGAGCGCGAAGGCCCCGCCGAGACTGCACCGGACGGCCAGCCGGTGCAGGGCGAGGCAGCCCGCCACGGCGATCGCCGTCACCGCCACCGCGAGGTGCAGCCCGGTGGGCCGGCTCCATCCTCACGATCGGTGGGAAGTACGAATACCGCGAAGCGTTTCCGCCTGGCTCCGCTCCTTCCTCGTCTTCCAGCCCGATGCCGACCCGATGGCCGGTGCGCCGATCGGCTTCCAGCTGCACGCCGTGGTCGCCTTCGGCCTGTTCGCCCTGTCACCCGCGGCTCGGACCGGATCTCGCAGTGAGCACTCGGACGACCCCGGGTCGTCGGAGCCGCATCAACGGCGGCGTGCACGGTGCCGCGCCGGGGCCGGCCCCTGGTCGCACCATGCGTGAGGTGATGCTCGGTGCTCCGAGGATCATGCCTGCTGATGCCCGGGTCGAGGACGTGCGTGTGGCTCTGGCCGACGACGATGTACCGGGTGCTGCTGAGCGTGGGTGGCACACTTCTCGGCACGCTGTCTCGCAGTGACCTACCCCGGTACCACGACGCGCGCCCGGCTCTGACATGGTCGCCGCCGTCGGACCGCGCCGTGCCTCCGCAGGGCCCGGCTGACCTTGTCCAGGACCTGCTGATCTCGCGCGGACCGCGTCGGCCGGCCGTCGTCGACACGCACCGGACCCTGCTAGGACTGGTGTGCCTCAACAGGTCGCGGTCGGGGCCCTGCTCGGACGCGGACGTGACCGCGCGCCCCGCGGGCTGCAGCGTCTCGACTGCCCGAGCACGACGACCCACCCAACCGCCGACCCCGGTGAGTGACGCACGATGAACAGCACCTCTCTGGACACGCTCGCCGCGAAGGACATGGCCAGGGCGAAGGAGCACAACTCGGGACGGAGCGCGCACACTGTGTACGGCGGCCAGGGAAGTGCCCTGCGCCGGCTCGGTGCAGCTCTATGCGGGGGAGGACACGTGGAGGGCTGTGCTGGTGGCCACGTCGTCGTGCCGCAGACGCGTCACGACCTCGGGGCGGTGGAGGACGCCGTCGTGCTGCTGACCGTCGCCGTACACGACGGGGCAGGGACGTGACCCGGGTGCATGGGCTGCGACTGACGGGCAGCTCGTGGAAGCTCTAGAACCCGGGGCAGCCGTGGAGCGGCTCGCGCGCTGGCGTGATGCCGGTGGCGCGTGGACCCTGACCGCCCAGACACCCACCAGCATCACCGTCGGGCTGCTGACGTGCGACGGCGGTGAGGAGATGGAGCGCATCGTCTCCGACGACCCGGCGTTCGTCGCCTACGTGGCTGCAGCATCGGACGGCAGCTGACCCGGGCTCGTTTCGTCGGCCGGGCTCACGCACGCGGTGCACGCGGCGCGACACGGTGGCCCGGCTCGATCGTGACCGGGCGACCGGCGACGTACCCGGCGACGAGCTGCACCCCTCCGACGGCCGCGAGCAGGGCCACCGGCGCACCCCAGCACCCGGTCGAGTCGCGCAGCAGCCCGACCACCGAGGGGCCTGCGGCAGCGATGGTGTAGCCCGCCGCCTGGGCCATCGTGGACGAGGCGGCAGTGTCGATCACGGTCGAGGTGCTCAGCGCGAAGGACGTCAGCGTGACCGGGAAGACCGCACCGCCGGCACCGATCAGCGCCGCCCACAGCCACGGTGCCTCGGTTGGCGCCCACCAGAGTTGCGGCAGTCCTCGTGTGAGCAGCAGGACGTTCGCAGCTCATCGCCTCGATGAGGGCGAGGTGGCGACCGGTCCCAACGCCTCGCCAGGTTCACGTACCGATGCGCATGGCCGCAGTGTGGAGTCATGGGGCATCAGGGGGAGCAGCGTCGACCGATCGTCAGGGGGTGACGGGCGCTGGAGCAGATCTCCTGCGGAATCCCGGAGCTTGCCCCATCTCAGGACAACGAGAACGGCCCCCAAGTCTGCGTTTGCGCAGTTCAGAGGCCGTTCTCGTGCTCTACGAGGTCCTAGATGTCGTAGTACTGACTGACTCACCCATGCTGACCTGCGCAAACGTCGAGATTCCCCGGCCGTTTGTACCGGGCTTGTAACAGGCTAGCTCTTCTTGCAGGAATCCTGGAGGCAAGCAGTCCGCCTAGATTGGTCTAGAAAACGGCGAATCTCTAGGTCGCTGCAGTGGCTGGGTGCATCACCGGCGGCGATCTGACCGTCGGTCGCACGCACTATCTGGCGGCCGGGGAAAAGGTCGGCGTCCGATGGCCGAATGGGCGCGTTCCTTTGCTACTGGCGGGCCCAATGCTCGGCCAAGCGGCGGCAGAGGGCTTGCTGTTCGGCGTCTTCGAGGCCATGGCTGAGCAACCCTTCGATGGTGAAGACTCCGATCTTGACCTCAGCGTCGACATTCGGGCCGGTCAGGCCGGCCTGCTCCAGCGTGGACCGGAACAGCGATTCCGCCATCAGGTGGAACCCGGTGTGCCACTCATCAAGGGCCGGCGACTGCACGGCGCGGGAGTGAACTGTGGCGACCAAGCGCCGCATCTGCTGGAGGGTGTCGACGACCCACAGCAGCTGTTCTTCCAAGGGCTGCGCCACCACCTGTTGATAGTCGGCCATCGCGTCGCTGAGGACCGCGTCCAGCACGGCGACCAGTACGTCGTCTTTATCGCCGAAGTACCAGTAGATCGTGTTTCCCGCGACGCCTGCTGCTTTGGCCAGTGCGCTCATCGGCGTCGCCTCGTAGCCGTCCTCGATGAATAGCCGGCGGGCCGTGGTGATCAGCTCCAGCCGCTTTTCCTCTCGATCCTGACGGGGTCGGTTGGCGGGCATGTGGTAATCCTAGGCCACTCTTGAATAACAATCAAGAACGCGATACGGTGTGCCGCACCCGCTCTTGATTAATGTTCAAGAGTCCGATTCGAAGGAACAAAGTGAGCACCTACACCCGCGAGGACACGACGTTCGATTCTCATGGCACTACCTGTGCCGCTTGGCTGTACCGCCCCGCCGGAGTCGAGAACGCACCCATCGTCGTGATGGCGCACGGGTTCGCCGCCATCCGAGCACTGCGACTGGACGCCTACGCCGCGCGCTTCGCCGAAGCGGGCTACGCCGTGCTGGTCTTCGACTACCGCGGCTGGGGCGACAGCGCCGGTGAGCCGCGCCGGGTCCTGAACATCGGTGCCCAGCAGCAGGACTGGCGCGCCGGCGTCGCTTACGCCCGCAGTCTTGAAGGCGTCGACACCTCGCGGGTGATTGCGTGGGGCTCCTCGTTCGGCGGCGGGCACGCGCTGCACCTGGCCGCCGAGGACCAGGACCTGGTCGCCGTGATCGCACAGGTTCCGCACATCAGCGGCCCGGCGTCGGCGTTCGCTCGGCCCCCGCGGATGATCACTTGCCTTATCGGGGCCGGTCTGCGCGACCAGCTCCGGGCACTGACTGGCCGCGAGCCGTACCGTCTCCCGGCCGCCGGCGAGCCGGGCACCGTGGCGATGATGACCTCGCCGGACGCGATGCCCATGGCCAAGCGCCTCGCCGGCGACCGATACGAGGAGCTCCTCCCCGAGAACAACGTCGCCGCCCGCATCGCCCTGCGCGTGCCCTTCTACTCACCGGGCCGCCTCGCCCCCAAGATCAACGTCCCGACTCTGGTGCAAATCGCGGAGAAGGACGATGTCACCCCGTTCGACGTGGCGATGAAGGCCGCTCGCCGCCTCCCCCAGGGTGAGATCCGCACCTACGACTGCCAGCACTTCGAGCCCTACCTCGAGCCGTACTTCGACACCGTCATCGCTGACCAGATCGCCTTCCTTACCACCCACGTCCCGCCCACCCCCTCCCCGGCATGAGCACGCACTCACACCGCCTGCCGTTCCTCGACTCGACCTTTCTGCGAATCGAGACCAGCGACACCCCGATGCACGTCGGGATGCTGATGGAGTTCACCATCCCGGAGTCGGCTTGGCCCGGATTCATCACCGACGTGGTGGCCGAGCTGCGGGAGCCATGGCCACTGCGGCCCCCGTTCAACCAGGTGCTCGTGAGCGGCCCGGCGTCGCGGGTCGCTCCGGCAGCGCGCACGGTCGAGACGGTCGACATGGAGTATCACGTCCGGCACACCGCACTGCCCTCCCCAGGAAGCGAACGTGCGCTGGGCGAGCTGATCTCCCACCTCCACGGCACCGTGCTCGACAGGTCGAGGCCCCTGTGGACCTGCCATGTCATCGAGGGACTCGAGGCGGCCGCTTCGCCATCTACGTCAAGATCCACCACTCCCTCACCGACGGCGTCAACGGAACCAAGCTGGCAACCAGTCAGCTGGCCGTGACACCCAATGGAGCGTGGGTCCCTCCCTGGCAGCAGACTCCGCCGGTTATGAAGAAGGACCAGCCGGCGAAGGCGCCGCGAACTCGGATCGCGCCCCACCGGGCTGTCGGGGTCGCCGGATCGTTCGTCCGGGGCTTGGCGAGCCTGCGACGCGGCGCGGCCGCCGAGCCCGTCCGCGTCCCGTTCGAGGCGCCGCGCTCGGTGCTCAACGCACCCGTCACCAACGCCCGCCGGGTGGCGACCCAGCAGCTCGACATGGAGCGGGTCAAGGCACTCGGCGAACGCTCCGGCTCGTCCGTGAACGACGTGTTCCTAGCCGTCTGCGGAGATGCCTTTCGCCGCTACCTCCTCGAGCGCGACGACCTGCCCGGACGTTCGCTGGTCGCCGGCGTCCCCGTCAGCCTGCGAGAGGAGGGGCAGGAGGGAGGCAACGCCGTCGGCTTCGTCTGGGCGGCGCTCGGCACCGACATGGCCGATCCCGTCGAGCGGCTCGGTGTAGTGCACGGATCGATGAAAGCGGCCAAGGACCACCTGAGGTCCATGGCTCCGTCAGTACGCCCGGCGTTCACCCTGGTGACCATGGCGATCCCCACCGCCTTGCTCCTGAGTGGGCAGGGCGCCCGCGTCAAACGGCCGTCCATGAACGTCGTAATCTCCAACGTCCCCGGTCCCACCGAGGCGCGCTACCTCGCAGGTGCACGCATGGACGCCTGCTACCCCGTGTCCCTGCTCTTCCAGGGACTCGGGCTGAACATCACCTGCATCAGTTACGCCGGCCAGCTCAATCTCGGCGTCGTAGGTGGTCGTGACGCCCTGCCCTCCCTGCAGAAGATCGCCGTGTACCTCGGGGAGGCACTCGAGGCACTCGAAGCCGATGACGAAGGACGTCGGCAGGGTGCCTGACTCCTCCCACTCCCGAACTGGAGCAACCATGGACAAGAAGACCGTCGTCATCACCGGAGCCACCGCCGGGATCGGCCGAGCCACAGCACTGCATTTCGCACGCGCCGGGTACCGCGTCGCAGCATATGGACGTAGCCAGATCGCCCTCGACTCGCTGCGCCTCGAACTCGGACCCGACGGCGTCGCGGAACGGCTCGACGTACGCGACGCCGACGCCTGGCGGACGCGGCTCGAGGACCTGGCGCTGGTCAGCGGCGGGCAACTGGACGTGCTGGTCAACAACGCCGGGGTGCTCAGCTCCGGACCCTTCGCAGAGATCCCGCTGGACGAGCAGCAGGCGATTCTCGACATCAACGTCGGCGGCATGATCAACGGTTGCCACATTGCCTACCCGTACCTCCGGACGACGCCGGGCGCCAAGGTGATCAACCTGTCCTCAGCATCGGCGATCTACGGGCAGGCCGAGCTCGCCACCTACTCCGCCACCAAGTTCGCGATCCGGGGACTGACCGAGGCGCTCGAGCTCGAATGGGCCAAGGACGACATTCAGGTCAGCGCGGTGTGGCCGCTCTTCGTCGAGACCGGGATGGTCGACGGCGTCGACATCGCCAGCACCAGGAACCTCGGTGTCTCACTCACCGCCGACGATGTCGCGGACACCATCCTCGCGGTCGCCGAGAGCCGGCTGCGGCTCCCACACAGCGTGCACCGAGGCGTCGGCCGAGAGGCCAAAGGACTCATGGCCCTCGCCGGCGTGACCCCAGGATGGCTCGTCCGCGAGGTCAACAAGCGAGTCACCCACTCCTGACCCAACGCGAACTCGACGCCGGCAGGCTGCATGCGACTCGGGAACCATCGGCACTCGGCGAGAGTGCGCGCTGCTGTGCAACTGCAGGTGCTTCGGGCTTGTCCACGTCGAAAACTGAAACGCAGCGAGGGCCCCGGCCAAGCCGGTTCTCGAACAACGAGTTCGAGCTTTCAGGGGACGCCTTAAGCCGGGCGTAAGCCCTCTAGATTCATCTAGATTTCGGCCACTCTCTAGACACTGAGAAAGCGCGACCAGGCAGACGGTCATGGTTCCGGCGACGAGGAGCACGGCGCGGTCGAGGGCTTATGCCTTGCCTCGGAAGAGGCGGCTGAAGAAGCCGGAGCCGGCCTCCCGGGGGTGGCCGGCGCACCGGTCGGCGCGCGGGACGCGGGCGAGAACCTGGTCGACGTGCTGGCCGCAGCCGGCCCAGGTGGTCTTGCCGCACTTCTGGCAACTGACTGCTCGGCACATGGTGGAGCTCCTTTGGTTCGAGGTGATGCACGAACGGTGCGGTGGTACGGGGGTGGTCCGGACCCCCGGAGGCGGGCGTCCGGACCACGTGCCGCGGCTTGGGGGGATACGCGACGGCGGTCGAGGGGTGATCAGCCGTGGGAGAAGGTGATAGTCGGCAGCACCTTGCGCAGCCATGCTGGCGACCACCAGGCCGCCTTGCCGGTGAGGCGCAGCATGACCGGCAGCAGCACGAGGCGCACGAGGAAGGCGTCGAGCAGCACGGCGACGCCGAGCACGATGCCCATCTCCTTGGGGGGCAGCGGGCCGGAGAGCGCGAAGGTGAAAAACACCGCGACCATGACCGCGCCGGCGGCGAAGATGACCCGTCCGGCCTGGGCCAGCGAGCCGACCATCGCGTCCTTGGGGTCGCCGGAGTGCTCGTAGTGCTCCTTGGCCGAGGCCAGCAGAAACACCGTGTAGTCCATCGCGATCGCGAAGATCATCGCGAAGAAGAACACCGGCGCCCACGCGTCGAGGAAGCCCTGGCTCTCGAAGCCGAAGAAGTCGGCGCCGATGCCTTCCTGGAAGATCAGCCGTGCCACGCCGAACGCGGCGGCGGTCGAGAGCAGGCTGGCCAGCGTGCCGAGCAGCGAGATCAGCGGCGCTTGGAGCGCGACGAGCAGCAGCAGGAAGCCGAGCACCAGCACCACGGCGATCACCAGCGGTGTGGAGTCGTCGAGCTGGGTCTTGAGGTCGAGGTTCTCCACCGCCGCGCCTCCGACGAGCGCGCTGTGGGGCAGATCGGCGCGCAGCCGGTCGACGGTGTCGCCGAGGGCGGGGTCGGAGGGGTCGACGGTCGGGACGGCCTGGATGAGGACCAGCCCGCTGTCGTCGGCTGCCGGCATGGCGGGCATCGCCCCGGCAATACCGGGTTCGGAGGCGAGCACGGTCTTCGCGGCGTCGGCGTCGGACGCTCTCATCACGATCTGGAGCGTGCCGGGCGCACCTTCACCGAAGGATTCCTGGACGAGGTCGTAGCCGATCCGGGCGCTGGCGTCCTCGGGCAGGACCTTGATCGAGGGCATGGCGGTCTTGAGTCCGATGATGGGTGCGGCCAGGGCGAGCAGCACGATGAGCGCGCCCAAGCCCCACACGACGGGACCCTTCCACAGTCGCTCGCCCCATGCGGCGAACTTCAGGGAGCGGTGCTCCCCGGTCTTGACCCAGGGCAGCGAGAGCTTGTTGATCTTGTGGTCGAGTTTGAACAGCACCAGCGGCAGCAAGGTGAGGGTGGCGGCCAGGACGAAGACGACCGAGAGCATGATCCCGCCGGCCATTGAGCGGAAGGACGGTGAGGGCACCAGCATCACGGCCGAGAGCGAGATCAGGACGGTGGCGCCGGAGAGCAGCACGGCCTTGCCGGCGGTGTCCATGGTTTCGGCGATGGCCTGGCGTGCGGAGTTGCCCGACCCCATGCGGGAGGCGCGGTAGCGGACGACGAGGAAGAGCGCGTAGTCGATGCCGAGCGCGAGGGCGAACATCATCGCGAAGTTCATCGCCCAGATCGAGACCGGGACGAGCTCGTTGATGAGCACCAGCGAGCCGGCGGAGGCGACCAGTCCGGCGAGGGTCAGGATCAGGGGGAGACCGGCGGCGACGAGGGCGCCGAAGGCGAGCACCAGGATCGCCATGGTGACCGGCCAGGAGACCATCTCGGACTTCAGCATCGCCTCGAGGTTGGCCTCGTTGAAGTCCGACCAGAGCAGCGAGGAGCCGGTCGGGTTGACCTGGATGCCCTCGACCGAGAGGTCCTGGAGGTCGCCCTTGAGGTCGGTGGCGACCCGGACCATCTCGTTGGTGTCGGCGCCCGCTCCCGCGAGGATGATCGCGGTGCTGCCGTCCTGGCTGATGGTCGCGCCGGGCATCGGCTGGACCACGTCCGCGATGCGGGGCTCGGCCTCGAGCATCCGGGTCACCTGGGCGAGGACCTCCGCGCCAGGTCCCTCGGTGACGGGGCCGTCGGTGGAGTGCACGACGACCTGGATGGCCGAGGAGGCGTTGCCGCCGAAGCTCTCCTGGGCGAGCTCGCGCGCGGCGACGGACTCCGAGCCGTCGGCCTGCCAACCGGCGCCGGAGAGGTTGTGCTCGACCTGCGGGGCGAAGGCGCCCAGGCCGACGATCAGCAGCATCCAGACGCCGGTGACGAGCTTGGCGTGGTTGGTCACCCAGAGGCCGAGGCGGCCGAGGGGTCCGGGGCGGAAGCCGGGGGTGAAGTCGGGGGAGGCGCCCTTGGACGGGGCGGTGGTGGTGCTCATGGATGTTCCGTTCGGTGGGGGTGAGCGATGGGTGTGATCAAAGGAGGGCGGGGACCGCGCGCGCGGCCGTGTAGACGGCGACGCCGAGGACCAGGACGGCGAAGGCGGCCTGGAGCCGGTTGGTGCCGACACGGTCGGCGAGGCGTGCCCCTGCGACTGCTGCTGCCGCCGACGTCGCGGTGAGGACGGCGACGGACGTCCAGTCCGGTGCGGCGCCAGAACCGGCTCGGACGGCCAGCGCTGCGGCGCTGGTGATGGTGATGACCACGAGCGAGGTGCCGGCGGCGTACTCCATCGGCAGCGCGAGGGCGAGCAGGAGGGCGGGCACGACGAGGAAGCCGCCGCCCACGCCCAGGAAGCCGGTCAGTGCCCCGACGACGGTGGCGGTCACCAGCACCTTGAGCGCCCGGGGGCACTGGCAGGCGAAAGTCGGGCTGAACGTGATGATCGGGTCGTCCAGAGCGGGCCGCGCGGCGTGCCGAGGGTCGTCTCGGCGACGGTGACGTAGCTGGCGCCAGGCCAGCATCCCGCCGACCAGCAGCATCAGGGCGGCGAAGGCGGCCAGCAGGACGTCCTCGGGGACCCGGGTGGACGCCTCTGCTCCCGCCACCGCCCCGCCGATCGCGACCAGGCCGAAGACCAGGCCGCGGCCGAGCAGCACGTTGCCCGCGCGGTGTGCGGTGATCGCCCCGATCAGGGAGGTGACGCCGACGACTACCAGCGATCCGGTGGTGGCCTGGGAGGCGGACTGGTCGAGCAGGTACACCAGCACCGGCACGGCCAGGATCGAGCCGCCGCCGCCGAGTGCCCCAAGGGACAGGCCGATGAGCGCGCCGGCGGCGACGGCGAGGAGCAGGGTCATCTCAGGCGTCGGGCCCGTCGGCGCCGTGGGTGGTGTCGGAGGAGTCGCCTTCGGGGCTCACCAGGTGCAGGCCGACCTTCTCGGCGTTCTCGAAGGAGTCGTCGACCGCGACCGGGGTGCGGCCGGCGGCGGCGACGAACGAGGCGGCGACCGAGGCGCGGTAGCCGCTGGCGCAGTGCACCCACACCTCACCGGTCGGCACCTCGCCGACGCGGCGGGGCAGCTCGTGGATCGGGATGTTGACCGCCCCGGCGATCGCTGCGCCCTCGTACTCGTCAGCGCGGCGCACGTCGAGCACGACGACGTCGCGGTGATGGCGCACCTGCGCCAGGTCGGCGAAGGTGGCGGTGGGAAAGCTGCCGAGCTCACCGTCGGTCCAGTCCTGCGGACCGCCGGTGGCCTGGGCCGCGGGCCGGTCGATGCCGATCCGGACCAGCTCACGCTGGGCGGTGGCCACGTCCTCGGCGGTCTCGCCGAGCAGAGTCACGGCGGTGCCCCACTCGATCAGCCAGCCCAGGTAGGTCGAGAAGGCACCGTCGAGTCCGAAGTTGAACGCTCCAGGGGCATGCCCGGCGGCGAAGGCCTTGCGATTGCGCAGGTCCACCACCCACTCACCCGCCTCGATGCGGCGCCGCAGCTCGGTCGCGTCGGCCTCCTGCACCGGGGAGAGGTCAGGCGCGGAGGGACCGGCGGCGTTGGCAGGTCCCATGTGCACGTAGTACGCCGGCCAGGCACCGAGGCCGTCCAGCAGCTCGCGGACGTAGGTCTCCTCGTCCTGGGTCAGGACCGGGTTCGAGCGCTTCTCCTCGCCGATCGTCGAGGCCGTGGCATCGGACTGCGTGGCCGAGCAGAACGACCCGAACCCGTGGGTCGGGTAGACCTCGGCCTCGTCGGGCAGCTGCTCGGCGAGCTTGTGCGCCGATGCGTGCTGGTGGCGCACCAGGGCGTCGGTGTGCTCCTCGCCGAGCAGGTCGGGTCGCCCGGTGGCGCCGTAGAGCAGCGAGCCGCCGGTGAACACGGCGTACGGCTCCTCGCCGTCAGGCCCGTCGACCGAGAGCGCGTAGGACAGGTGGGTGAAGGTGTGACCGGGGGTGGCGATCGCGCGGACGCGCATACGGTCGCCGACCTCGACGACCTCGCCGTCGCCGATCGGAGTGCGGTCGAAGGACACCTCGTCCTCGCCGTTGACGAGGTAGGCCGCTCCGGTTGCCTGCGCGAGCGCCAGACCACCGGTGACGTAGTCGTTGTGGATGTGGGTCTCGAAGACGTGGGTCAGTCGGACGTCGTCGGCCTCGAGCACCTCCAGCACCCGGTCGATGTCGCGCTGAGGGTCGATCACCAAGGCGACCTCGCCGTCGTGGACCACGTAGGTGCGATCTCCGAGCGAGGGGGTCTCGAGAGTGCGGACGGTCAGCCCCTCGGCTGGCCGCTGCTGCGCCTCCTCGGTCGCCGAGGCCGGCGCGGGTGTCTCGGTGTGGTGTGTGTCGTCAGTCATGTTCGCCTCACTTCTCGATCGGTCGCCCGGAGCGGATCCAGGCGCTGGTGCCGCCGGCGACGTTGATCGCGTCGAAGCCGTTGGCGGTCAGGACGTCGGCCATCGCGCTGCTGCGGTTGCCCGAGGCGCACACCACGTGCACCGGTCGGTTCCGGTCGATCTCGCCCAGACGGGCGGTCAGCTGACCCATCGGGATGTTGGTCGCGCCGGGCACGTGGCCCTCGCGGAACTCCGCAGGCTCACGGACGTCGACCACCGACGCGCCCTGATCGAGCGCCGCAGCGAGCTGGTCGATGGTGGTCTCACGCATAGAGGGGACTCCTTTGCTGGCTTGTCGAATGACCCAAACGCAACCCCCAGGGGGGTTATGCCCAAACCTTAACATATCCCCCAGGGGGGTTGTATAGTTGTGGGTGCAGGCCAGTTACGGACCCCGCGATCGGACCCAGGAGGGGAAGACCCATGACGAAGTACACGCTCGAAACCACGGTGCCCCGCCCCTATGAGGAGACCGTCGAGGCGGTGCGCGCTGAGCTCGCCGCCGCGGGGTTCGGCATCCTCACCGAGATCGATCTCAAGGCCACGCTGAAGGCGAAACTCGACGTCGATATCGCACCCCAGGTCATCCTGGGGGCCTGCCGCCCCGAGCTGGCCCACCAGGCACTGCAGGCGGAACCCTCGATCGCTGCGCTGCTGCCGTGCAACGTCGTCGTCCGAGCCCTCGACGAGGCCACCACAGTCGTTGAGGCCTTCGACCCCGACGCCATGATGTCCATCGCCGCCCACGATCAGGCCGGCGACACCCTCCGCGCCGTCGCGACCGACGCACGACAGCGGCTGACCGCGGCCCTAGCCGCATTGGAGAAGAACTGATGGACCTCGAACCCACCGAGATCAAGGCGATCATCACCCGCATGAAGCGCGCCAACGGCCACCTCGCCAGCGTGATCCGCATGATGGAGGAGGGCTCCGACTGCGAGTCCGTCCTCACCCAGCTCGCCGCGGTCAACAAGGCGCTCTCCCGCGCCGGCTACGCCATCGTCGCCACCGGTCTGCAGCAGTGCCTCACCGAGTCCGACGAGGGTATTGACGGCGTGGACGTCAAGAAGATGGAGAAGCTGTTCCTCGCACTGGCCTGAGAGACGCAACAGTGCCCCGGGCTATGCCGTGAACCGCACTTGGATCTCTCGAGGCTAGTGACCTTGGAAACGAGGATAAGCCCATGCCGAACGAGCAGGTGCCCGGGAAGCCGCAGACGCGGTGCTACAACCCGGAAGAGAAGGGCCGGGTCGGTCCGCATGGTCCGCGCGCTGCGAGCAGAACTTGGAACTGAGCACGGGACCGACCAGCGGGTCGCGACCCAACTGGGCTATGGAGTCGAGTCCGTGAGTCAATGACCACACACACCCGGGGTGACGACCGTGGAGGCGAAACGGATCCGGGAACTGGAGCAGGGCCCTCGTCGATGTCGGCCTGCTTGACCAGATCCTGGAGCGAGCGGCGTCCTTCTTCCAGGCGGAACTCGACCGCCAACACAAGAAGTAGTCGCCTTCATTGACGCCGACCGCGACGAGGTCGTGAAGGGCAAGAAGTTCGAAGTCGAGTCCATCTGCACCACGCTGTCCAAGGCGGGGCTGCAGGTGGCCGCCTCCATCAGACCCAGTGCGCTTCAACTCGCCGGGCGCGGAGGGGGTCGAGCCCGCTTGGTCACACCATGCAAGGAACATTCGGGGGTCGGAGTTGGCGTGGGTACGCGACTGCCCCCGTGTATCGAGCGAGGAGCGCCGCGAAGGCGGATCGTCGAAGCGCAGGCGGGCCGCGGAGAGGCCCCTGCGGCGGGAGTGTGGAGAAGGTGGAATGCCCCGTCATGCCACGCTGTCGGGACAGGGTCAAGTGCGAACGCCCAGCAGCATGACTTTGCACGCTCAGCGGCAGGAGCGGGCGGTCTAGTGAGACGGGCGCTCCACCAGCAGACCGATGCTGAAGAACATGAGGATACCTCCACTACCGCGCAGCACGTTCCGCACGACCCGCCCCCTGGTCAGCAACGCCCGGGCTGCGCCGAACACAAGCGCGTAGACCACTGACGCCGTGAACCCGAGAGCGGCAAAGACCACGCCGAGGACGAACGCGTCTGTTCCGGAACTAGCGGCGCTGAGGAACTGCGGGATGACGCTGGCGTAGACGAGGACGGTCTTGGGGTTCGACATGTCGCAGAGGAAGCCCTCGCCGAATGCTCGCCTCGCGGTGACCTTTGCTGTTCCGTCGCTTGCATCCTCGTCATGCGCCAGGTCGAACTCACGGGTACGCAGAAGGCGAACACCGAGGTAAAAGAGATACGAAGCCCCAAGCACGCGGACCACGTCGAGAGCGACCTGGGACGAGACCAGCAACGCCGTCAGGCCGATGACGGAAGCAGTTGCCCAGATGAGGTCAGCAACTAGAACACCTAGCGCCGTTACTGTCGCGGACCCGCGACCGCGCAGCATGGCGTTCTTCAAGATGAGGATGACAGCTGGGCCGGGAATCACGACCAGCACGGCCGACAAGGCCGCAAAGGCAAGGACGGTGTCAGCGCTCACTCCGTGATGATGCCATGGGCCGTGGTGGCGCCCGACTCTCGGATACCTCGACTGCCGGTACGGGGGGCAGGGGCCCCGATGTGCGGGCTTCGAAATGCGAACTCAACGAGGGCCCCGGCACAGCCGAGGCCCTCGTGCTCGAACGGTGAGTTCGAGCTCTACGTGCACAAGTGACTATATGTCGTAGTAGAGCTCGAACTCGTGCGGGTGCGGGCGCATCTGCACGGGCAGGATCTCGTTGACGCGCTTGTACTCGATCCAGTTCTCGATCAGGTCGGGGGTGAAGACGTTGCCGACGGTGAGGAACTCGTGGTCGCGCTCGAGGTTGTCGAGCACGGCGTTGAGCGAGGTCGGGACCTGGTCGATGTCGGCCATCTCGTCCGGCGGGAGCTCGTAGATGTCCTTGTCGATCGGGGCGGCCGGCTCCATCTTGTTCTTGATGCCGTCGAGGCCGGCCAGCAGCAGCGCCGAGAAGGCGAGGTAGGGGTTGGCCGACGGGTCGGGGCAGCGGAACTCGATCCGCTTGGCCTTGGGGTTGGAGCCCGTGATCGGGATCCGCACGCAGGCCGACCGGTTGCGCTGCGAGTAGACGAGCGAGATCGGCGCCTCGAAGCCCGGGACCAGACGGTGGTAGGAGTTCACCGTCGGGTTGGTGAAGGCCAGCAGCGACGGAGCGTGCTTGAGGATGCCGCCGATGTACCAGCGCGCCATGTCCGAGAGCCCGCCGTAACCGGTCTCGTCGTAGAACAGGGGCTCGCCCTCGTTCCAGATCGACTGGTGGCAGTGCATGCCCGAGCCGTTGTCACCGAAGATGGGCTTGGGCATGAAGGTCGCGGTGCGACCGTTGCGCCAGGCCGTGTTCTTGATGATGTACTTGAACTTCATCACGTCGTCGGCGGCCTGGAGCAGCTCGGCGAACCTGTAGTTGATCTCCGCCTGGCCGGCGGTGCCGACCTCGTGGTGCGCGCGCTCGACGAGCAGGCCCGACTTCTCCAGCTCGATGACCATCTCGTCGCGCAGCTCACCGAAGTGGTCGGTGGGGGAGACCGGGAAGTAGCCGCCCTTGTAGGGGGTCTTGTAGCCGCGGGAGTCCTCGGCCGCGGTGTTCCACGCGCCCTCGATCGAGTCGATCTCGTAGTAGCCGATGTTGGACTTGGTCTCGAAGCGCGCCTTGTCGAAGACGTAGAACTCCGCCTCGGGCGCGAAGTACGCCGTGTCGCCGACGCCCGTCGTCGAGAGGTAGGCCATCGCCTTGCGCGCGATGTTGCGCGGGTCTCGCGAGTAGGGCTCACCGGTGATCGGGTCGTGGATGAAGAAGTTGACGACCAGCGTCTTGGCGATGCGGAACGGGTCGATGAAGGCCGTCGTCGGGTCGGGGAAGAGGGACATGTCGGACTCGTGGATGGCCTGGAAGCCGCGGATCGAGGACCCGTCGAAGTTGAGTCCGTCGTCGAAGACGCTCTGGTCGAACGACGAGACCGGGACCGTGAAGTGCTGCATGACCCCGGGCAGGTCACAGAAACGGACGTCGACCATCTCGACGCCCTCGTCCTTGATGAACTTGAGCAGCTCGTCGCTGTTGCTGAACATTCGCCCTCCTTGGCCGGGCCTGTGGGCGGCGACCGTGAAATGTCTGCGTGGGGAACATGTGCTGGCAGGTGCTGCGACCTCGGGCCACACTGCACCGAGGAGTCCTCCGAACCTAGGGACGAGCAGTTTCTCGACCGTATCGCTTTTGTTTCAGCCATGTAACAGGTGCCCGAGCCGGGCGGGGCAGGGACCGTGGTCGGCCGCCTCGTAGGCTCGCCGGGTGCCCGCAGCCGACGCCCCGTCCTTCCCGACCGCGTCGTGGGGTCGCCGGATCCTGGCCCTGGCCGTCGACTGGCTGGCCTGCACCGCCGTGGTCGTCCTGGTCGTGGGGCTCGAGGCCTACACCGCCCCGGGGAGCCGGGCCTCCTTCGCCGTCCTCGGGGTGTACGTCGCCGAGTCGGCCCTGCTGACCTGGCTGGTCGGCGGGTCCTTCGGCAAGCTCGTGACCCGGCTGCGGGTCGTCTGGGCTGCCGGTGGCACCCGCCCGATGAACCCGCTGCGCCTGCTCGTGCGTCAGCTGCTCGTCGCGCTGGTCGTGCCACCGCTGGTCTTCCGACCCGACGGGCGCGGTCTGCACGACGTCGCCTCCGGCACCGCGACGGTGACCCTGACGACGTACCGCCGGCTCGGGCAGCCCGGCCGCTTCCGCTGAGCGATCGGGGCGGTGGGCTCGGAGGCTCAGCGCCCGCGCATCTGCGAGCGCATGCCCTTCATGTTCTGCGGGACCGGCCCCTTGGGCATCGGCACGGCCGAGCGCTGGGCGTCGAGGGCCTTGAGCCGGTTCAGCACGTCGGTCATCTCGGCGGGCTTGAGGTTGCGGCCCGACTTGCGCACGGTGCTCAGCAGCTTGGGCAGCGGCACCTGACCCTCGGCGCTGCCGCACTGCAGCTCCTTGACGGGGGTGCCGGACACGACGCGCTCGTGCTTCTTGCGCTCCGCGGCGAGCAGGCCCTTGAGTCGTACGGCGTTGCCCTCGCCGACCAGGACGATGCCCGGGGGGCCGATCACGCGGTGCACGACGTCCTGCTGGCGGTTGAAGGCCACGGCCGGGTCGGTGCGCCAGCCGCGCTTGAGCATGGTCAGCGCACTGGCGGCGGCGCCGACCTGACCCTCCATCCGGCGGTACGCCGCGGCCTGGGCGCGCCGGCTGAAGACGATCAGCGCCCCGAGCAGACCGAGCATGACCCCGCCGATGACGGCGATGACCGTCGAGGCGGTCCCGCTGCCGGGCAGCAGGAGGAAGATCGCGAACCCAACCAGCCCGAAGAGCAGGAACGACCCGAGCAGCCACAGGCCGATCTTCGGATCGACCTCCTTGGTCATCCGGTAGGCCTCGGCGAGCTGCTTGCGACGCTTGGTCTTCGGCGGCTTGGCCGCCTTCGCGGGCTTGTCGGTCTTGGTCTTGTTGCGGGCCATGTCTGCGGGCGCGTCCTTGCGTCGGTCTTAGTTCAGGGGATCAGACGGGGGCGCCCTGGCGGGCGTCCATCGCCTGACGGTACAGCCGCCCGGCCCGGTAGGACGAGCGCACCAGCGGCCCGGACATGACCCCGGAGAAGCCGATCTCCTCGGCCTCGTGCGAGAGCTCGACGAACTCCTCGGGCTTGACCCACCGCTCGACGGGGTGGTGGCGCGGCGAGGGCCGCAGGTACTGGGTGATCGTGATCAGCTCGCAGCCGGCCTCGTGGAGGTCCCGCAGCGCCTGGCTGACCTCCTCACGGGTCTCGCCCATGCCCAGGATCAGGTTGGACTTGGTCACCAGCCCGAAGTCACGGGCCGAGGTGAGGACCCCGAGCGAGCGGTCGTAGCGGAAGGCCGGGCGGATCCGCTTGAAGATCCGGGGAACGGTCTCGACGTTGTGGGCCAGCACCTCGGGACGCGACTCGAAGACCTCCGCGAGCTGGTCGGGGTCGGCGTTGAAGTCGGGGATCAGGTTCTCCACTCCCGTGTCCGGGTTGAGCTCGTGGATCTGCTTGACCGTCTCCGCGTAGAGCCATGCGCCACCGTCGGGCTGGTCGTCGCGCGCGACACCCGTGATCGTGGCGTAGCGCAGGCCCATCGTGCGCACCGACTCCGCGACCTTGCGCGGCTCCTCGCGGTCGATCGGCTCGGGCTTGCCGGTGTCGATCTGACAGAAGTCGCAGCGGCGCGTGCACTGGTCACCGCCGATGAGGAAGGTCGCCTCGCGGTCCTCCCAGCACTCGTAGATGTTGGGGCAGCCGGCCTCCTGGCACACCGTGTGCAGGCCGCCGGCCTTCACCAGGCCCTGCAGCTCGCGGTAGGCCGGGCCCATCTTCGCGCGGGTCTTGATCCACTCGGGCTTGCGCTCGATCGGGGTCTGCGCGTTGCGGACCTCCAGGCGCAGCAGCTTGCGGCCGTCGGGGGCGGTGGGGGAGGCAGTCACGACCTCGATCCTACGCGCCCGGCCTGGCGCGTCCGGGCCGGGCGATCAGGGCGTGAGCAGCGGGATCCGCGGCGTCCGGCCCGGCTCCGGACGCGGCTCGTAGTCCGGCGTCGGCTCGTACGCCGTCCAGGCCAGCAGGTCGCGCAGGTGCGGCTCGACGACGGCGAGGACCTCGGTGACGGTGACGTCGCGGCCGAGCTCGCGCGAGAGGCTGGTGACGCCGGCGTCGGCGATCCCGCACGGCACGAACCGCGCGTACCAGTCGAGGTCGACGTCGCAGTTCAGCGAGAAGCCGTGCATCGTCACTCCACGGCTGACGCGGATCCCCAGCGCGGCGATCTTGCGCTCCGGGCCGCGGTCGTCGGCCCGCAACCAGACTCCGGACCGCCCCGGCACGCGCGCGGTGGTGACGCCGAGGTCGCGGCAGGACCGGATCAGCGCCTCCTCGACGCGGCGCACGTAGTCGACGACCTTGACGTGGTCGGGAAGGGCGACGATCGGGTAGCCGACCAGCTGACCGGGGCCGTGGAAGGTGATCTTGCCGCCGCGGTCGACGTCGATGACGTCCGCGCCGCCGGGGTCGGCCGGCTTCTCGTGGTCGTCGGTGCGCTTGCCGCAGGTGAAGACGGGCGGGTGCTCGAGCAGCAGCACGGTGCCGGGGCGCGAGCCGGCGACGACCTCGCCGTGCACGCCGCGCTGGTGCTCCCACGCGTCGCGGTAGTCGACCGCATCGGCACCGAGCCCGATCACGGCGAAGTCCAGGCTGACGCTCGGTCCGGCGGTGGGGCTGATCACGTCGCGAGCCTACTCCGGGCCACGGTGCGTGGGCCTGTGGACGACGCCGACGCCGATCGGTCACCCCGCGGTCTACTGAGGTCGTGCGTCACGCAGCCGTCCGCCCCGTCGCCGCGCGGGACCATGCCCGGCTCGACCGGCCCTCCGCACGTGCCACGGCGCTGGCCCCGGTCGTGCTGCTGCCCGTCCTGGGTCTGCTCGGCCTCGCCGTCGCGACCGGGGTCGCGCTGGTCGTGCTCGGCGTCGTCGACCCGCTCGCGCGACCGTCGACCGGTACTGCCGCCGCGCCGCACCCGACTGCCGCACCCGCCGCTCCGCCGGCGGGTCCCGGGCCGGATCGGGGGGCATCACCACGCGAGTCACGGGCAGGGTCGGTGCTCGGGCGGTGGGACCGGTCTCGTTCCGCAGCCTGGGCCGCCGGTGACGCCGACCGGCTGCGCGCTCTCTACGTGCCCGGGTCCGTGGCCGCGCAGCGCGACGTGGCGATGCTCGAGCGCTGGTCGGGACGGGGTCTGCGGGTGCGGCACCTGCGGATGCGGGCCGTCGGGCTCGAGGTGCTCGCGGCGGGGCCGCGGCGGTGGCGCCTACGGGTCTCCGACCGGCTCACGGGCGCCTACGCCGTGGTGGCCGAGCCCACGGTCCCCGGCGACGAGCGCCGCGTCCGCCTGCCACGCGACGAGCCGACCACCCGGGTGATCGACCTGCGCCGGGCCGACGACGGGTGGCTCGTCGCGTCGGTCACCCGGGCCGGCTGAGTCGTCGGCGGGCCGGTCAGCGGCGCTGGGCCAGCCCGGAGGCGATGACCGCCTCGACGTCGGGGTCGGCGAAGACGAACCCCGAGTCCAGCAGGGCCCGCGGTCGGGTGTTGAGCGACCCCAGCAGCTCGTTGCTCAGGTCACCGGCGGCGACCTTGAGCAGCGCACCGGGCACCCGCGCGAAGGCCGGACGGTGCAGCGCGGAGGCCAGCGTGGAGGTGAACTCCGCGTTGGTCGGGGTGTCCACGCAGCACAGGTTGAACGGTCCGGCCGCGTCATCGTGCTCGGCGAGGTGCACGACGGCGCCCACCCAGTCACGCAACGAGATCATCGCCATGTACTGACGCCCGTCACCCAGCTTGCCGCCGAGGCCCAGCCTGAACAGCGGGGCGAGCATCTTCAGCGGTGGGGAGGCGGCGTCCATGACGGGCGCGGTGCGCAGCACACACACCCGGGACCCTCCCTCGCGGGCCGGCTCGGCCGCAGCCTCCCACTCGCGCGAGACCTCGGTCAGCAGCTCGTGGCCGCGCGAGTCGGCGCTCTCGCTCAGCTCGGCGTCACCGTGGTCGCCGTAGATGGCGACCCCGTTGCCGGCCAGGAACGCCGGTGGCGTCGCGGCCGCCGCGACGGCCTTGGCCAGCACGTCGGTCGTGGTGACCCTGCTCTCGCGCACCGCGCGAGCCCACTTCTTCGAGTGCGGGTTGCCGACCAGTGGAGCACCGGCGAGGTTGACCACGACGTCGGCGGAGCCGATCACGTCCTGGTCGACCCTCCCGGCGTACGGGTCCCAGGTCGACTCGCCCTTGCCCCGCGCCGGGCGGCGGACGAGCGCGGTCACCTGGTGACCGTGCCCGCCCAGCGCCGCGCGCAGGTGGGTGCCCAGGAACCCTGAGGCCCCGGCGACGACGACGTGCATGCCTCAGACCTCGAACTGACCGGACTCGAGGCGCTGCTTGACCTCGCTGAGGAACCGCGCCGCGTCGGCACCGTCGACCAGGCGGTGGTCGTAGGTCAGGGCGAGGTAGACCATCTGGCGCACCGCGATCGTCTCGCCGAGCTCGTCGTCGTCGATGACCACGGCCCGCTTGACCACCGAGCCGGTGCCGAGGATGGCCACCTGCGGCTGGTTGATGATCGGGGTGTCGAAGAGCGCGCCCCGGCTGCCGGTGTTGGTCAGCGTGAAGGTGCCCCCGGAGAGCTCGTCGGGCGAGATCTTGTTGGTCCGGGTGCGCTCGGCCACGTCGGCGATCTTGCGGGCCAGGCCCGCGATCGACAGGTCGCCGGCGTCCTTGACGACCGGCGTGAGCAGGCCGCGCTCGGTGTCGACGGCGATCGCGACGTTCTCGCGGTCGAAGTAGGTGACCTCGCCCTTCTCGGTGTCGATCGCCGCGTTCAGCGACGGGTGCGCCTTGAGAGCGTCGATCGAGGCCTTGGCGAAGAACGGCATGAACGAGAGCTTCACGCCCTCGCGGGCTGCGAAGTCGGCCTTCGCCGCGTCACGCATCCGCGAGATCTTGGTGACGTCGACCTCGACGACCGTGGTCAGCTGGGCGCTGACCTGCAACGACTCCACCATCCGGGAGGCGATCACCTTGCGCAGGCGCGACATCTTCTCGGTCGTCCCACGCAGGGGCGACGGCTCGACCGGTGCCGGCTTCGAGCCCGACCCGGACCCGGATGCGGCCGGGGCAGCGGGCTCCTCGCTCGCCGCAGGCGCCGCGGACGCGGACTCGGCGGCCTTGGCGGCGTCCAGCACGTCCTGCTTGCGGATCCGCCCGCCGACGCCCGACCCGGTGACCGAGTCGAGGTCGACACCGTGCTGGCCGGCGAGCTTGCGCACGAGGGGCGTCACGTAGTTCTTCTCGCTGCTCGAGGAGGACCCTCCCGCTTCACCGCCCGACTCGTTGCTGGACTCGCTGCGGGTGTCACCGGCCGGCTCGGCCGCCGACTCCTTGGTCGGGGCGGGCGCCTCCTCGGCGGCCGGCTCGGCCTCCTTCTCGGGCTCGGGCTCGGGCTCGGGCTCGGGCTCCGGTTCCGGTTCGGGTTCGGGCTCCGGCTCCGGCTCGGGCTCCGCGTCGCCACCACCGCTCGAGGACGGCTCACCGGAGCCGATGACGGCCAGCTCGGCGCCGACCTCGACGGTCTCGTCCTCCTCGGCCTTGATCTCCAGCAGGGTGCCGGCGACGGGGGAGGGGACCTCGGTGTCGACCTTGTCGGTGGAGACCTCGAGGAGGGGCTCGTCGACGGCGACCTCGTCACCGACGGACTTCAGCCAGCGGGTGACGGTGCCCTCGGTGACGGACTCGCCGAGCTCGGGCAGCGTGACCGTCGTCGAGTCGCCGCCACCGCCGCCGCGCGTCTCGCCGCCACCACTACCGCCGCTCGAGCCCCCGTCGGACTTCTCCGCTTCCGGGGTCTCGTCGCCAGGGGGCAGGTCGCCGGTCTCCTCGGCGATCTCCTCCTCCTGCTCGGCCTTCTTCTCCGCCTCGCCCTCGTCCTTCGGCTGCGCCTCGGGCGTCGCGGTGTCCTCGGCCTCGTCAGCGCCGTCCTCGGCGGAGTCGCCGCCCGCGCCGTCGTCCGCGCCGCCCCCGTCGGCCTCGTCGGAGTCACCGACGATGGCCAGCAGCGCGCCGACCTCGACGGTCTCGTCCTCCTCGGCCTTGATCTCCAGCAGGGTGCCGGCGACGGGGGAGGGGACCTCGGTGTCGACCTTGTCGGTGGAGACCTCGAGGAGGGGCTCGTCGACGGCGACCTCGTCACCGACGGACTTCAGCCAGCGGGTGACGGTGCCCTCGGTGACGGACTCGCCGAGCTCGGGCAGGTTGACTTCGGTGGCCATGGGCTTCCTTCGGTGCGGTGGGGACTGGTCTGGACTCTGCTGCGTCAGGCGTGGGCGTGCAAGGGCTTGCCGGCCAGGGCGAGGTGCGCCTCGCCCAGGGCCTCGTGCTGGGTCGGGTGGGCGTGGACGAGTGGAGCGACGTCCTCGGCGTGAGCCTGCCAGCCGTAGATCAGCTGGGCCTCGCCCACCAGCTCCCCGACTCGGTCTCCGACGAGGTGCAGCCCGACGACGGGGCCGTCGACCTCGCGCACCAGCTTCACGAAGCCCTGGGTGCGCAGGATCTGGCTCTTGCCGTTGCCGCCGAGGTCGTAGGTCAGCGTCTCGACCCGCTCGTCGCCGAGGCGCTCGCGGGCCTGGGCCTCGGTCAGGCCGACGGAGGCGACCTCGGGGTGGGAGTACGTCACGCGCGGCACGGCGAGCTCGTCGACGGGGGCCGGGTCGAGACCGGCGATGTCCTCGGCGACGAAGATCCCCTGGGCGAACCCCCGGTGCGCGAGCTGGAGCCCGGGGACGATGTCGCCCACGGCGTACACGCCCTCGACGCCGGTGCGGCAGCGCTCGTCGGTGCGCACGAACCCCCGCTCGAGCACCACGCCGTGCTCCTCGTAGCCGAGCCCGTCGGTGACCGGACCGCGTCCGACGGCGACCAGCATCAGCTCGGCCTCGACCGACTCACCGCCCTGGAGGTGCACCACGACGCCGTCGTCGGTGGCCTCGGCGCTCTCGACCGGCGTCGAGCAGCGCACGCTGATGCCGCGCTTCTTGAAGGCACGCTGCAGGGCCGCCGAGGACGCCTCGTCCTCGCCGGCGACGAGGCGGGGCAGCGCCTCCAGGATGGTCACCTCGGCGCCGAAGCTGCGCCACACACTGGCGAACTCCGAGCCGATCACCCCGCCGCCGAGCACGACCACCGAGCTGGGCACCCGGGTCAGACCCAGCGCCTGCTGGGAGGTCAGGATCCGCTCGCCGTCGGGCTCGAGGCCGGGCAGCGAGCGCGGTGTCGAGCCGGAGGCGAGGACGACGTGCCGCGCGGAGTACGCCGTGTCGTCGACGGTGACCTCGCGCGGCCCGGTGAGCCGACCCGCACCGGCGAGGACCGTGATGCCGCGGCTCGAGACCAGGCCGGTCAGGCCCTTGAACAGCCGTGAGACCACGCCGTCCTTGTAGGCGTTGACGCCGTCCATGTCGATGCCCTCGAGGGAGGCGCGGACCCCGAACTGCTCGGAGCCGCGAGCCGCGTCCGCGACCTCGGCCGCGTGCAGCAGCGCCTTGGTCGGGATGCAGCCCAGGTGCAGGCACGTCCCGCCGACCTTGTCCTTCTCGACCAGGCCCACCCGCAGGCCGAGCTGGGCGGCGCGCAGGGCGCAGGCGTAGCCGCCGCTGCCGGCGCCGAGCACCAGGACGTCGAAGTCGGTATCGGCCACGCTGGTCCTCTCGCTGGGGTCACTCGGGATCTGACGCGGAACACTCCCGCGGGCGTCCATCCTTGCACCTCCGACCGGGTGCGTGGCCAGGGCCTCAGGGGGTGTTCCGCCCGGGTCCGCGGAGTCGGCGTGCCGCGCTGGGGCGAGCAGGGCAGACTGGGCCCATGGCCTTCAGGGACCGTTTCCGCCGCGGCGGACGCACACGGATGAGCAAGCCCACCGACGACGCGCGGACCGGCTCGACCCGCGTGCGCGCTGCGGACAAGGTCGACGAGCAGCACCTCAAGGACTTCGTCGAGGCGCGTCGTGGTGTCGAGGGCTTCGTGGAGCCGCGCACCGCGGTCAGCGAGGTCACCCTGCTCCTCGTCGCGCACGACGGCGAGTGGACCCGGCGGCGCGTGCCGTCGGTGAAGTGGGCCCACGAGTTCTGCAACCACCACCAGGTGCCGTCCTACGACGCCGGCCTGGTCGGCATCCCGCAGCGCATGCGCGACTGGAACAGCCGCGAGAAGCAGCGGCGTCGCCAGCAGGGCCTGAGCTGAGCGACCGGCTGGCTCAGGACCGCCCGGACAGCTCGCGGGCCAGCTCGACCAACGTCGTCACGGCGTAGCCGGTGCCGCCCGGCGTGATGTGCCCGGTCGCGCCGCCGGAGGTGAACGAGGGCCCCGCGATGTCGACGTGGGCCCAGGCGCGCCCGCCGGTGAACTCGCGCAGGAACGCCGCGGCGTACAGCCCGCCGCCCCAGCGGATCCAGTCGACCTGCGAGAGGTCGGCGATCTTCGAGCTGCGCACCCGGTCGTGCATCTGCTCGGGGATCGGCATCGCCCAGGCCTGCTCGCCCGCGCGCTCGGCGGCGGCGAGCACGTCGCCCACGACCTCCTCCACGCCCATCACGCCGGCGACCTTGTCGCCGAGCGCGACGACCATCGCCCCGGTCAGGGTGGCCACGTCGACCAGCACGTCCGGGTCGGACTCGCCGGCCTTGACCAGCGCGTCGGCCAGGACCAGGCGGCCCTCGGCGTCGGTGTTCTGCACCTCGACGGTGCGCCCGCCGTAGATCGTGACGACGTCTCCAGGACGGGTCGCCTCACCCGAGATCATGTTCTCGGCCATCGCGGCGTACGTCGTGACGCGCACCGGCAGGCGCAGGGCGGCGATCGCGAGCGTCGCGGCGACGACCGCGGCGGCGCCGGCCATGTCGGACTTCATCTCGTGCATGCCCTGGGCGGGCTTGATCGAGAGCCCGCCCGAGTCGAAGGTGATGCCCTTGCCGACCAGCGCGAGGTGCGTCGTCGCGCCCTTGGGGTCGTAGCTCAGCTCGACCATCCGCGGCGGGGCGGCCGAGCCGCGACCGACGCCGAGGTGGCCGCCGAAGCCCTCCTTGTCCAGGCGGGCCTCGTCCCAGACGGTCACTGCGACCTTGGGGGTGCCGCGGCCCGAGGCGTGCTCCTTGACGAAGCCGCTCCCGGCCCGCTCGACGGCGTCGGCGAAGACGGGGGGCGTGAGGTCGCCCGCGGGCGTGTTGACCCAGTCGCGGGCCTGCGCGACCGCGGCGGCGACGACCTGGGCCTGCTCGAAGGCCGCGACGACGTCCTTCTTGCGCGCCGAGCCCGACAGCACGGCGACCTCGCCGGGCCGGTCGAGGTCGGCCGAGGACTGGTAGGTCGTGAACGCGTAGGAGCCGAGCAGCCAGCCCTCCGTGAGCGCACGCACGTCCTGTGCGGAGGACGCGGGCAGTGCGAGGGCGACCGAGGCGGCGTTGGGCACGGCGCGGGCCGCGGCACCGGCGGCGGTGCGCAGCGTGGAGGCGGACACCGACCCGGCGCCCGCGTCCGCCTCGGACGCGCCGAGGCCGACGAGCACGAGCACCGGTGAGGTGATCGTGCCGGCGGTCGGGATCCGCGTGATCTCGCCGGTCTTGCCCTTGACGCCGAGCGCGGCCAGCATCGGGGCGAACTTGCGGCCCCAGGCCTTGGCGACGTCCTCCCCGCCGGGGGCGACCTCGGCGCGGTCCTTGCCCTGGACGACGCCGATCACCACCGCGTCGGCACGGGTCTTGGCGGGGCTGGCGGAGCGGAGGGTGTAGGTCGTCACCGCCGCAGGATAGCCGCGCCCTGCGAGGTCTCCGGACCACCCGGCTGCGATAGCGTCGCGGCATGTCGGACGCCGCCGCTGCCCCGCTGCTCACCTCGCCGCTGCACGAGCGGCACGAGGCTCTCGGCGCCAAGATGGCGGCCTTCGGCGGGTGGTCGATGCCGCTGGAGTACCCCACCGGGGTCGTCGCCGAGCACACGGCCGTCCGCACCGGCGTCGGCGTCTTCGACGTCAGCCACCTCGGCAAGGCCACCGTCACCGGACCGGGCGCCGCGGCGTACGTCAACGCGACGCTGAGCAACGACCTCGGCCGGATCGGGCCCGGCCGCGCGCAGTACACGCTGTGCTGCGACGACGCGACCGGCGGCGTCGTCGACGACCTGATCGTCTACCACCGCGGCGAGGAGGACGTGCTGCTCGTGCCCAACGCCGCGAACACCGCCGAGGTGGTGCGTCGCCTGGCCGAGCAGGCGCCCGAGGGCGTCACGGTCACCGACCGGCACACCGAGTACGCCGTGCTGGCCGTGCAGGGCCCTCGCAGCGACGAGGTGCTGACGGCCGTGGGGCTGCCCGCGGGTCACGACTACATGAGCTTCGTCGAGGTCGACCTGGACGGGGCGCCGGTGGTGGTCTGCCGCACCGGCTACACCGGTGAGCGGGGCTACGAGCTCGTCGTGCCGACGCGGGCCGCGCTCGCGGTGTGGGACGCGCTGATGACCGCGGGCGCCGAGCACGCGATGCTTCCCTGCGGCCTCGGGGCCCGCGACACCCTGCGCACCGAGATGGGCTACCCGCTGCACGGGCAGGAGCTCTCGCTCGACGTCACCCCGGTCGAGGCGCGCCTCGGGTGGGCCGTGGGCTGGGGGAAGGAGGCCTTCTGGGGCCGTGAGGTGCTCAGCGCCCAGCGCGAGGCCGGACCGCGGCGCCGGTTGTACGGCCTGCGCGCGACCGGTCGCGGCATCCCCCGACCGCACATGAGCGTCTCGCTGACTCCCGACGTGCTCCTCGGCGAGGTCACCTCCGGCACCTTCTCGCCCAGCCTGCGCACCGGCATCGGCCTGGCCCTGCTCTCCACCGTCGTCGCCGACGACGGACAGGTCGGGGTCGACGTCCGGGGCCGTCGCGAGATCTTCGACGTCGTCCGCCCCCCGTTCCTGCCCGCGTCCGTCAAGGAGTCCTGAGTGAACCTGCCCGAGCAGCCCCCCACCTTTCGCGAGCCCGGTCCCGCCGAGCGTCCGTGGTGGTGGCGCCTGGAGGACGCGGACGGCACCAGCCTCGAGGGCCCCGGCGAGCTCGCGCAGCAGCGCTTCCCGAGCCAGGGCGACGCCGAGTCCTGGTTGGGGGAGTGGTTCGGCGACCTGCTCACCGGCGGGGTGGAGCAGGTGACCCTCTTCGACCTCGAGCGCCGGGTCTACGGACCGATGTCGCTGCGGGCCTGAGGCGGCCGGGGTGGGCACGAGGCGGGCGTTCTCCCAGGTCGACGTCTTCTCCTCCGAGCCGGTGCGGGGCAACCCGGTGGCGGTGGTGCACGACGCCGACGGGCTCGACGACGACCAGCTGGCTGCCTTCGCGCGGTGGACCAACCTCTCGGAGACGACGTACCTGCTCGCGCCCACGGAGCCGGGTGCCGACTACCGGCTGCGGATCTTCACCCCGGGCGGGGAGCTGCCGTTCGCCGGGCACCCGACCCTCGGCTCGGCACACGCCTGGCTCGAGGCCGCAGGGGTGCCGGACACCCCCGACCGCGTCGTCCAGCAGTGCGGAGCGGGACTGGTCACGGTGCACCGCACCCCCGACGGCCTGGCCTTCGAGGCCCCGCCGCTGGTGCGCTCGGGGCCCGTGTCCGAGGCCGACCTCGCCCGGGTGCTGCGGGCGCTGCGGCTCGACGCGGACGCCGTGGTCGACGTGACCTGGGCCGACAACGGTCCTGGCTGGGTCGTCGTCCTGCTCGCGACCAGGGAGGCGGTCCTCGACCTGGAGCCCGACGCATCGGCCTTCGACGGGCTGATGATCGGCGTGGTCGGACCGAGTCCCGAGGGCTCGGAGGTGGCGGTGGAGGTGCGCGCGTTCTGCCCCGACATCGGCGTCGGGGAGGACCCGGTGACGGGCAGCCTGAACGCCGGGATCGGCCAGTGGCTGGCGGGTGACCGGCTGCCCGCGTCGTACGTCGCGGCGCAGGGCACCGCGCTGGGCCGGCGGGGGCGGGTGCACGTCGAGAAGCGACGTGACGAGGACGGTCGCGAGGTCGTGCTCGTCGGCGGCGCGACGCGCACCGTGGTCCGCGGCGAGGTCGACCTCGGTGTCGGCGAGCCCGAGTAGGTTCTCCCCCATGCAGACCTACCTCGACCTGCTGCGCCGGGTCCTCGACGAGGGCGTGGAGAAGGGCGACCGGACGGGCACCGGGGTCCGCAGCGTCTTCGGTCACCAGATGCGCTTCGACCTCACCGCCGGCTTCCCGCTGGTGACCACCAAGAAGGTGCACACCCGCTCGGTCTTCGGCGAGCTGCTGTGGTTCCTGCGCGGCGACACCAACGTCACGTGGCTCCAGGAGCGCGGCATCTCGATCTGGGACGAGTGGGCCGACGCCGAGGGAGACCTCGGGCCGGTCTACGGGGCGCAGTGGCGGTCCTGGCCCACCCCCGACGGGCACCACGTCGACCAGCTCGCCGCCGTGGTCGAGCAGATCCGGGACAACCCCGACTCGCGCCGCCACCTGGTCTCGGCCTGGAACGTCGCCGACATCCCGCAGATGGCGCTCGCGCCGTGCCACGCGCTGTTCCAGTTCTACGTCGCTCCCGCAGCAGACGGCGGACCCGCGCGGCTCTCCTGCCAGCTCTACCAGCGCTCGGCCGACGTCTTCCTCGGCGTGCCGTTCAACATCGCCTCCTACGCGCTGCTGACCCACATGGTCGCCCAGGTCACCGGGCTGCGGGTCGGCGACTTCGTGCACACCCTCGGCGACGCCCACCTCTACGCCAACCACCTCGAGCAGGCGCGGCTGCAGCTCACCCGCGAGCCGCGGGCGCTACCCACCCTGGTCCTCGACCCCCGGATCGCCACGCTCGACGGCTTCGACCTCGAGCACCTCGGGCTCGAGGGCTACGACCCGCACCCGGGCATCAAGGCGCCCATCGCCGTATGAGAAGCCGATGGCCCGGCCGATGACACCGTCGGGCAAGCAGGTCGTGCTCGTCGCCGCCGTCGCCGACAACGGCGTGATCGGCGCCGACGGCGCCATCCCGTGGCACCTGCCCGAGGACTTCGCGCACTTCAAGGCCACGACGATGGGTCACACCCTGCTGATGGGCCGGGCGACGTACGAGTCGATCGGTCGCCCCCTCCCGGGACGCGAGACCGTGGTGCTGACCCGCGACGCTGCGTGGTCGGCCGACGGGGTACGCACGGCGGCCGCGCTCCAGGATGCGCTGCACCTGGCCGAGGACCTGCCCGGCGACGTGATGGTCGTCGGCGGCGCCGCGGTGTACGCCGCAGCCCTCCCGCTCGCCGACGCCCAGGTGCTCACCGAGGTCCACCGGAGCCCCGAGGGTGACACCCGCTACCCCTGGTTCGACGAGGAGCGGTGGCGCGAGGAGCGCCGCGAGGCCTTCGACGGCTACGACCGGGTCTGGCTCGTCCGCCGCTGACCGGACCCGCCCCCGCGACGCGCGGCGCGCGGCGCGGCGCGTCTGAAGCTCGGTGAGCTCAGAAGCAACCACGCGAACGGCGGATCGGCTGTGGAGAACCCGGGCGTGGGAACTGGTGTTCGGATATCATAGATCCATGGCCGGCGCACCCACCCCCGAGCAGCACCTGCTCGACACCCTGCGCGCTGACGAGGCCACGGTCCGCGCCGCGGAGGTGCGCAAGATCCGCACCGCGATCGAGTGGGCCATCGCCCACGAGGTCCTGTCGTTGGACGACGCGTCGTTCCATGCCGGGTTCGGTGAGCACGGCCTGACCCTGGCCGGACCGGGTGCGCCGCTGGTCGGCGAGAACGCCGTGACCGAGCTCGCGGTGGCCCTGGGCCTCTCGACCGAGGGCGGACGCCGGCTGCTCGGGTGTGCGCTGGAGGTCCGCTACCGCCTCCCACGCCTGTGGGAGGCCGTGATCTCGGGTCGGTGCCCGTGGTGGCGGGCCAAGCTCGTCGCCGAGGCGACGATGACCCTGTGCGAGGAGGGTGCCGAGCACGTCGACGTCCACGTCAACGGGTTCACCCACGCCGTGTCCGGTGCCCAGCTCGACCGGATCGTCGCCACCGCCCTGGCGCGGTGGCAGCCCGAGGAGGCCGAGGCGCAGCGGAAGGCCGCCGCCGAAGGGCGCGGGGTGAACATCCATCTGCGTGAACGCGGTGGCGGCGACCTGTCCGGGACCGTCGACATCGACGGCACCCTCGACGTTGCGGACGCGTTGGACCTCGAGACCGCGCTGGCCGACCGGGCCCACGAGCTGAAGCTCCTCGGGTCGACCGACACCCTGCCCGTCCGCCGGGCCGCGGCGTTGGGTGACCTCGCCCGCCTGCAGTCCACCCTGACCCTGACCGAGGCGGAGTGTGTCGACGCCGACGGCCACCAGGTGAAGCTGCCCGCACGCAGGTCGGTCGTGCTCCACGTCCACGTCGCCGACGCCGCGGTCACCGGGTGCGGCTTACGACCCCGCCCAGCACGGGGTCGCGACGCTCGACCAACCTGCGGGCACCGGTGACCGCGACCCAGGTCCGCACCTGGTGCCACACCGCCGGGACCGTGACCGTCCGACCGGTGATCGACCTGGCCGCCCACCTGCACGTCGGCTCCTACGAGTCGACCGGTGACCTGCGCGAGCAGACCATCCTGCGCGACCAGACCTGCGTCTTCCCCCGCTGCACCCGAGCCGCCACCGGCTGCGACCACGAGCACTGCGTCCCCTGGCCCCAGGGCCTGACCTGCTCGGCCAACCAGGCCCCCATGTGCCGGCGCCACCACCGCCACAAGACCCACCTCGGCTGGTCCTACGAGACCCTCACCCCCGGGGTCTACCTCTGGACCAGCCCCCACGGCCTCAAGACCCTGCGGATGCCCGAAGGGACCTTCGACGTCTCCGAGGCCCCACCGGTGGCACCCGACCCGCCACCCCTGACGTTCTCCATCGCACCACCACCGCGACGACGACCCGCGTCCATGCACGTGCCAGCGCCACCCGACCCAGGTCGTCCACCGGACCCACCACCAGATCCGGCTCCGCCGCCCTTCTGACACCCACAGCGCCGCAGCCCCGCCACCAGCACCACCGTGACGGGGCCACCGGCACGCCCGACCTCCACCGCACGAGTGGTTCAGGCTGCGGCCGCCGAGCACACGCAGCGAGCGTCGACCGACCTCACACGTCGGCGAGCTCGAGCCGGGCCGTCTCGAGGTCGCTCACCCGGCCCGAACCGAGCATGGCGAGGTAGGTCGGGTCGCCTGCTGCGGCTCGGGCCGGCACCAGTTCCACCTGGTCCTCGATGCGCCGCCCGACGAGGGCGAGCATGTCGTCGATACCGCCACCCCAGCCGTAGGCGTCGAGGAACGTCCGCAGTCGGGCCCGTCGGTAGTCGAACGCCGTGAACCCCTCCGCCGCGACCACGTGTCGCGCGTGCAGCGGCACCCACGCGAACGCCACCCAGGCGAGGTCGAGGTCCCGCTCGACCGGGCCGGCCATGTCCCAGTCGACGAAACCGACCAGCCCGTCGTCGTCCCACACCGCGTTGTAGGGAGCTGCGTCCTGGTGGCCCACCACCAGCCGGCTCCCAGCCCGCCCTCGCGCCAGCGGGCGCCCGGCGCCGGCACGTGTCCGCGACGGCGTCGTGGTAGCCGCGCAGCCACCGGGCGACGTCGACCAGCGCCTCGGGGGAGTGCACCCACGGGCCACGGGCGCGCGACGCCGACCGTGCCCCGGCAGGTGGGTGAGCACCTCCCGGCCGAACTCGTCGACGCCGAGGGCCGCGGGGCGCCCCGAAGCCCCGGCTCCCAGGTGCCTAGCAGGTGCTGCACCGCGGGCTCCATGGCCCCGCCCGGCGACGTACGGTGCCGCCGACGAGCTCGGCGCCACCGTCGTTGCCCCCGGCGAGCCGCTCCGTCACGCCGCCATCCTCCCAGCGGGCCCACCTAGGGTCGTGGAGGTGACCGACCAGCACACGCACGACGTCGAGATCGGGCCGACGAGGGTGATCAAGCGCTACGTGTCGTGGGGGCGCGGCGAGCCGGACCGCGAGTGGGCCGCGCTGACGCTGCTCGCCGAGCACGCCTCCGGCCTCGCCCCGGAGCCGATCGAGCGCCGCGAGGAGGAGGGGCGTCCGGTGATCGTCATGTCGCGGGTGCCCGGGACCCCGTTGCCCGCCGCGCCGCTCGAGGACGCCGCAGCCGACGCGCTGGCCCGTACGCTCCGGTCGGTCTTCGCGGTGCCGCTGTCCGCCGTGCGGGTCGCCGGGCTCGGAGAGCGGATCGGTGGGCCGTCGATGATGAGCGGGCTGCGCGCCTGGCTCGACGAGCCGTCCGACCTGGGATCGTGCCGCGACCCGATCCTGGTCGCGGCCGCGATCCAGGACGCCCGGGCGTTCCTCGACGACCTCGGTGCGGGCCCGCCCGGGCCGCCGACCCCCGTGATGGCGCGCAGCGACGGCAACCGGCTCAACATCCTGTGGGACGGCAGCACCTGTCGCCACGTCGACTGGGAGGACGCCGGCGTCTCGGACCTCGCCTTCGAGGCCGCCGACCTCGTCGAGCACGTCAGCCTGCGCCTGCCGCGCGTCGTGGACGCGGACCGGCTGCTCGACGACCTCGGCCTCGACGACGAGCAGCGCGTGCAGGCCGAGACCTGGCGGACTGCCTGGGCCTGCTTCTGGCTGGCCATGCTGCGCCCCGGCAGCCCCGGCTGGGTCCGCAACCCGCGCGGCAGCCTCGAGGACCAGGCGCAGCACCTGCTCGACCGGCTGGCGCGCCACCGTCGATGACGCCCCGGCCCTACGGCTAGCCTGACCCCATGAGCAGCACGCCCGCGGCCCCCTTCGGGCGGGTCCTCACCGCGATGGCCACGGCCTTCGACGCCGACGGCGAGGTCGACCTCGAGGGGACCGCCCGGATCGCGACCCACCTCGTCGACCACGGCCACGACGGTGTCGTCGTCTCCGGCACGACGGGGGAGTCCCCCACGACCACGGTCCGCGAGGACGGCTCGATCCTCGCCGCCGTCAAGGACGCGGTCGGCGACCGCGCCGTCGTCGTCGCCGGCGTCGGCACCAACGCCACCGCCCACTCCGTCGAGCTGGCCGAGCAGGCAGCCAAGATCGGTGCCGACGGCCTGCTGCTCGTCACGCCCTACTACAGCAAGCCCTCGCCGGCCGGCGTCCTGCACCACTTCCGCAGCGTCGTCGAGGTCAGCGACGTCCCGGTGATGCTCTACGACGTCCCCGGCCGCACCGCCACCACGATCGCCCGCGAGGTCTACGAGCAGGCCATCACCTGGGACCCCGTGGTCGCCGTCAAGGACGCGGTCGGTGACTTCGCGCGCGGCGTCCGGCTCATCGAGATGGGCTACGCCCTGTACTCCGGCGACGACGCCGCGAACCTCGGCTGGCTGGCCCACGGCGCGAGCGGCTTCGTCAGCGTCGCCGGGCACGTGATGGGCGACGAGCTGGCCTCGATGGTGCGCGACTTCCACGCCGGCGACCCCGCGGCCGCCCTGGCCACCTTCACCCGCATGCTCCCCGCGATCGACGCGGTGATGGGCCCCGCCAACTACGGAGCGACCACCGCCAAGGCAGCCCTGCAGCTGGTCGGGGTCCTCGACAACCGCCACGTGCGCTCGCCGCTCGTGCCGCTCGACGACGCCGAGGTCGACGCGCTGCGCTCGGGCCTGGCGGCCGCCGGGCTGCTCTGAGCCGGCAGACCCGCCCAGCCCTTCGTCAGCACGACCCGGCACCACCGAGAGGACCCCGTGTCTCACCCCCACCCCGAGCTGTCCGACCCGCCCGCGCTGACCCCCGGGGGTCTGCGCGTCGTCCCCCTGGGGGGCCTGGGCGAGATCGGTCGCAACATGACCGTCTTCGAGTACGACAAGCGCCTGCTGATCGTCGACTGCGGGGTGCTCTTCCCCGAGGACCACCAGCCCGGCGTCGACCTGATCCTGCCCGACTTCGGCTGGATCCGGGACCGGCTCGACTCCGTCGAGGCGCTCGTGCTGACCCACGGGCACGAGGACCACATCGGCGCCACGCCGTACCTGCTGCGCGAGCGTGGCGACATCCCGCTCGTGGGTTCCGAGCTCACCCTGGCCCTGCTCGACTCCAAGCTGCGCGAGCACCGGCTGCGCCAGACCGTGCACCACCAGGTCAAGGAGGGGGACCGGATCAGCTTCGGGCCCTTCGAGCTGGAGTTCATCGCGGTCAACCACTCCATCCCCGACGCGCTCGCCGTGGCGATCAGGACGCCCGCCGGGCTGGTCCTGCACACCGGCGACTTCAAGATGGACCAGCTGCCCCTGGACCGCCGGCTCACCGACCTGCGCGCTTTCGGGCGCCTCGGCGAGGAGGGCGTCGACCTCTTCCTCACCGACTCCACCAACGCCGAGATGCCGGGGTTCACCACCACCGAGCGCTCGATCACCCCGGTGCTCGAGCAGGTCTTCCGCGAGTCCGAGGGCCGGATCATCGTGGCCTGCTTCGCCTCCCACATCCACCGGGTCCAGCAGGTCCTGGACACCGCGGTGAAGAACAACCGCAAGGTCGGCTACGTCGGCCGGTCGATGGTGCGCAACATGGGCGTCGCCCGCGACCACGGCTTCCTGCGGGTCCCCGAGGGCGTCATCGTCGACGCCAAGGAGCTCGCCTCGCTCCCGCCCGAGCGCCAGGTGCTCGTGTCGACCGGTTCGCAGGGCGAGCCGTTGAGCGCGTTGAGCCGGATCGCGCAGCGCAACCACAACTTCGTGCACATCGACGACAACGACACCGTCGTGCTGGCCTCGAGCCTGATCCCCGGCAACGAGAACGCCGTCTACCGCGTCATCAACGGCCTGGCCCGCTGGGGCGCCCGGGTGGTGCACAAGGGCAACGCCCTGGTCCACGTCAGCGGTCACGCCAGCGCCGGCGAGCTGCTCTACTGCTACAACATCGTCAAGCCCCGCAACGTGCTGCCGGTCCACGGCGAGATCCGGCACATGCAGGCCAACGCCGAGCTGGCCCGCCAGACCGGCGTCGAGAACGTCGTGGTCGCCGAGGACGGCGTCGTGGTCGACCTCGTCGACGGGCGCGCCGACATCGTCGGCAAGGTCGAGTGCGGCTACGTCTTCGTGGACGGCTCCTCGGTCGGCGACGTCACCGAGTCCGACCTCAAGGACCGACGCATCCTCGGCGAGGAGGGGTTCGTCTCGGTGATCGTCGTGGTCGACACCACCAACGGCAAGATCTCCGCCGGCCCCGAGATCCACGCCCGCGGCAACGCCCTCGAGGGCGAGAGCTTCGAGGACGTCGGCAAGCAGGTCACGGACGCGCTCCTGCGCACGATGGGCGACGGCAACACCGACACCTACCAGCTCCAGCAGACCGTACGCCGCACCGTCGGGCGCTGGGTCTCCAGCAAGCACCGGCGCCGCCCGATGATCGTGCCGGTCGTGATCGAGGCCTGAGCGGACACCGGGGGAGTCCTGCGGACGATACTGCTCCCATGACCGAGTCCTCCGCCTCGCACTCGCAGGTCCTGCGACGGCTCCACGAGCTGATGCGACGCATGCACTCGGCCGGCGACCTGCAGGAGATCCTCGACGAAGTGGCTCAGGGTGTGCACGAGGTGCTGGGGTACGGCGTCGCCGCCATCTCGCGGCTCGAGGGTGACGACCTGGTCCTGACCAGCGTGGCCGCCGAGGAGCAGATCCGCCAGAAGATCCTCGGCCACCGCAACCAGGTCGCGGAGATCACCGAGGAGTTCGACCTCGCTGACCAGTGGGGGGTGTTGCGGTTCCTGCCCCACGACCGGCGCCCGGACTCAGACCACGGTTTCGTGTGGGTCCCGGACATCGAGGTCAGCGACCGACCCGGGGCCTGGCACCCCCTGGACACGCTCTACGCCCCGCTGTGGTCCGCGTCCGGGCAGCTGCTCGGCGTCGTGTCGGTCGACCTGCCCCCGGGGGGGATGATCCCCGACGTCGAGGCCCGCGAGCTCCTCGAGATGTTCGTCGTCCAGGCGGGCCTGGCCGTCGACGCGGCGGCGCGCCGCGAGGGCCTGGCCGCCCAGGTGCGCACCGGCGAGATGCTGCGCGCCGTCTCGACGGCCGGCGCCCTCGCCGACCTGGACCTCACCCTGGCCGACGCGGGCCGGGCCGTCGCGGTGGGTCTGGGGACCGAGCGGGTGTGGATCCGTTGCTTCACCTCGGGATCACTCGACGTGATCGACACCTCCCACGTCTACCCGCCGACGGTGCCGTCCAAGCCGGACCTCGTGGCGGTCGCCGCGCGACTGGCCCGGCAGTCGGCCGCGCGGGGGCGCCCGCTGCTCTTCGGCCCGGAGGACCTCGCGGCGGAGGACGGCCTGCTCCCACAGGACCTGCGCGACCTCGACGCCGGGGCCGGGAGCGACCGGGTGCCGACCATGCTCGTCGCCGCCGTCGGCAGCGAGCGCGAGGTCGTCGGCTACCTGGTCGTCGCCCGCGACGCGGGGACCCGGTGGACCCAGCACGAGCTGGACGCCACGATGGAGGTCGGTCGCACGCTCGGTCGGGTGGTCCTCGACCGACGTCTCTACGACCGCGAGCGCCAGCTCGTCGCCGAGCTGCAGGAGATCGACCGCTACCGGGGCGAGCTGATCGCGACCATCTCCCACGAGCTCAAGACGCCGCTGAGCTCGATCATCGGACACACCGAGCTGATGGACGAGGTCGACACCGGGCTGCACTCGGTCGAGGCGATCTCTCGCAACGCCCACCGACTGAGGCGCCTCGTGCAGGGCCTGCTCGACTACTCCGCGCTCCAGCAGCCACGGGTGCAGCAACGCCGCCACGTCGACCTGCGCGAGGTGGTGCGTGCCAGCACCGAGTTCGCCTCCTTCCACGCCGAGCGGGCCGCGGTCAGCCTCACCGTGGACGTCCCCACCGAGCCCGTCGTGGCCAGCGTCGACCCCGACGAGCTGGCCTCGGTCGTCGACAACCTCGTCGGCAACGCGATCAAGTACACCCGCTCCGGCGGGATGGTCACGCTCGCGGTCGGCCGGGCCGACGACCATGCGTGGATCACCTGCACCGACACCGGCATCGGCATCTCCGAGCACGACCAGACCCAGCTGTTCGCGGCCTTCCAGCGCTCGAGCAACCCCGAGGCGCTCTCGATCGCGGGATCCGGCCTCGGCCTGGCGATCTCACGCCGCATCGTCCTCCTGCACGGTGGGCAGCTCACCGTCCGCTCGGCCATCGGCGAGGGGAGCACCTTCCGGGTGCAGCTGCCCCTCGAGACGCGCTGAGCCACTCAGCAAGCACCGGACCCGGCAACCGGCGGGACGGCACGAGGCCCCGCCCGGATCACTCCGGACGGGGCCTCGTGTGGTGCTGCTGGTGCTGGTGCTGCTACCGGGTCAGCGGCGGACGATCCGCACCCGGAGCCGGTCGAAGCTGCCCTCGAAGTCCGGGGACCCGAGGTACTTCGCGCCGAAGGAACGCACGCCCGGCTTGGCGAACTTGCGGGTGGACCCGATCAGCGCGACGCCCTTGGTGTTCAGGGTGTCGGTGCCGATCGTGCGGCCCTTGAACCTCAGCTGGACCTGACCCTCGGGCGTGGCGTCGGCAGAGGTGACCTTCACGCGCACCGCGAACGGACGCTTGGTGCGCGGCTTGAGCGGCAGCGCACGCAGCGCCGTGGTCTCGGTCGCCGCTGCGCCGGCCGGCGGGGTGCCGGACTCCTCGCAGACGACGACGGCGACGTTGTCGACGTACCAGCCGTCGAGCCCGCCACAGCCGTCACGGCCCATGGCGAAGCGCACCGCGACCTCGTCACCGGGGTTGGCACCCGCGGCGGCCAGGTCGACGATCGAGGTGCCCCAGCTGCCGAAGACCGAGCCGCCGTCGGTGCCGGTGAACCCGGACTGACCCTCGAGCGGGTTGGTGTTGCCCTCGGCCTCGGTCGCGAGCTGCCCCGGACCGTTGAAGACGTACGCCTCCGGGTCGATCGGCGCGAAGTCGCCACCGTTGACCGCCACCTGGACGTTGCCGCCGTCGTAGCCGACCTCGGTCGCGACGTAGTGCTCGAAGGTCATCCGCTGGCCGACACCGTCGTCGGGCAGGGTGATCGTCGGGCTCGTCATGTAGTCGACCGAGCTGGCGTCGGTGTCCGAGCCCGAGCAGTCGCCCGCGTCGGGGTCGGGACCGTAGGCGACCCGGCTGGAGTGCTCCCCGTTGTAGTCACGGGTCGCCTCCCAGGGGAACGTCGGGCCGTCGTAGGGGTTCTCGCCCGAGAGCGTCCAGTTGTCGAGGCCCGTGGCGTTGTCCGCGGTGATCTCGAAGTCGTCACCGAAGACCTGCGTGTCGGTGAAGCCCTCGCCGCACGCCGACGGCGCACCCGGCTGGAGCAGCGGCTGGAACTGGCACTCCTCGGTCGGGTCGACGCGCAGCTCGACCGCCTGCGTCATCGCGGCGACCTGGGCACAGTCACCGGTGGTGATCCGGTCCTGGGCGTAGGCCACCACGCTGTCGTTGGGCGCCGTGCTGATCTCCTTGATCTGCTTGCCGACGAGGTCGGAGCAGGAGGCCTCGAGCGAGTTGGCGTGGTCCACGAAGTCGCTCGACGGCGTCTGGTACTCCGTCATCGCGGTGTAGTAGATGTTCAGCGCCTTGTCGATGCCGATGCCCTCCACGGTGGTGCCGTTGAAGGTGCCGCCGTCGACCAGCAGGGCGTAGCCGTGGTTGGGCACACCGGAGTTGGAGTGCACCCCACCCTGGTCGTCGGTCGAGCACTTGTACTCGGCGTCGCTGACCTTGCCCGGGTCGCCGTAGCAGGTCGGGCTCCACATGTCGCGGATCGCGCCGCCGAAGGCGGTGGCCTTCTCGCCGATCAGCCAGCGGTAGGAGTCGACCCGGTCGCCCGAGGCGTCCTTCATCGTCACGTTGACGTCCTGGCCGTCGGCCAGCGCACCGCGGATGAGCTCACGGTCGCCCAGACCGATGGAGACCGTCGTGACCAGGCTCGGGTCGTCGCCCGACATCCCGATCGGGGCGTCGTCGCGGTTGCCGATGATCAGCGCGGCCGCGCCGGCGTCGGTGGCGACCTGCGCCTTGTCGGTGAACGCGCACAGACCGCGGTCGACGAGCACGACCTGACCGGTGACGTCCTCGTCGTACGGCGAGCAGCCGTCCGTGGCGGTGCCGCCGTCCTCGACGGCGTCGGTCGCGGCCACGACGTCACCGGTGATGCCGGTGCCGTCGAGCTGCTCGCCGAACGAGGCGCCGCCGGTGAGGCAGTCCTTGGCGATGTCGCTGGGCGAGTTGATCGTCAGCAGCGGGCTCGCGGGGGAGTGCGTCGAGCACTGGCCGACGGGACGGGGCTCGTCGATCGCGCCCTCGCCCGCGTCGTCGCGGCCGTTCACCAGGTCCAGGGTCTCACCGAAGATGTCGGAGTAGGACTCGTTGAGCGCGCCCGGCTGCCACTGGTAGATCAGCCCGTGGGTGTACTCGGTGTAGGCGTGGGTCCACTCGTGGGAGACGACGTCGTCGGAGGTGACCCCGTCGCAGTAGTTCGTCGTCACGCCGTTCCAGTTGGCGTTCGGGCACGCGATCGCCGGGTCGTTGTTGATCGTGTTCATCCGCGCGCCGTCACCGTCGTAGCTGTCGCGACCGAAGGCGTTGGCGTAGAGCCAGTACGACTCGCCCGAGGTCAGCACGAGGTTCTGCTGCTGGCTGTTCAGAGCGGCGGGGAACGGGTCGCCCTCGGACCAGACCAGGGTCAGGTTGCGGTTGGCGTCGGCCTCGAACAGCCGGCGGTCCGGGCCGTTCACGTCATCCACGAGCGTGTAGCGGTTGACGACCTTGCCGTTGTCGGCGTCGAGGAAGACCATGTCGCGCACGTTGGCCTCGTTGCTGACCTCGACGGCGTAGACGAGCTTGCTCTCGCCGCCGGCCACGCCCTTGGTCAGGCCGGTGCGGTAGACCACGAGGTCGGTCGCGGTCGGCTTGACCCCGGAGGTGTCGGCCTTGCCGGAGTCGCCGGTCGGCGGCTGGGCCTTGACCAGCCCGACGGCGGCCTGGCCGGCCTCGGCCTCGCTCAGCGCGGCGTCGGTGTCGAGACCCTTGACGGGCACGAGCTCGCCGTTGACGGCGGTCAGGTCGCCCTCGGCGTCGAGGTGGGCCTTGAGCATCGAGCCGAAGACGGGCACGCCCTGGTACTTCTGGGTGTAGGTGACCACGGTGGCGCCGAAGCGACCCGCGCTCACGCCCTCCTGCTCGACCTGCGAGCTCGGTGCACCGAAAGCCTCGGCGTAGGAGTCGACGTAGGCCCGGGCCTTCGCGACGGCCGCCGAGCGGGTGCTGCCGGCCTCGCCGGGCAGCAGGTCGCCGGTGCGTCCCGTGGCCCGGATGAAGCTGAGCTTGCCGGTCGAGCGCTCGTCCGAGACGGCCACACCGCCGTCGGCCTCAGCACGCATCTGGGTGATCAGCGGACGTGTGTCAGGTGCGGCGGCCGCCGAGGCCACCGTTGTTGCCGCGGGGACGGCGGCGAAGCCCGCGCCCACGACGGCCAGGGCGATGCCCTGCCTGAGAATCTTCACGAGATGTTCCCTCCGAGTGGATGACATGCGGCTCGGGGGTGCCCGAGACCGCCGAATCGAACCCTAAGGAGCCAATGGGCCGAAGGTCCATAGGCAGCGGGTTGCGAATTGGAGTCGGCTGCGCCGCCCCCCGGGCTCGGGGTCGAGACCACGACACGCACTCGTGTGGTGCATGGGACGCATGTGACTCGGACCTAGGGTGACGACCATGGCGACCCGTACGTCTTCCCCGCCGGGTTCGCGCAGCAAGAGCACCTCCTCCACCAAGACCACGGCCTCCAGCCGGGCCTCGGCGGGCAAGAGTGCGTCGAGCTCGCGTTCGCGGAGCGCCCGGAAGCCCACCACCAAGTCCTCCACCTCCTCGTCCGCGAAGCGCCCCGCCCCCCGTGCGGTCCGCTCGGGGCCGGGTCCGGTCGCCCTCTTCTTCTCCGCGCTGCTGCGCGCGGTGCGGACGGTGTGGGGCGCCGTCGCCCACGCCGTCGGCGCCGCGGCACGCGGCATCGGACACACCGCGCGCGACCTCGAGCCCGAGCACCGCCGAGACGGCGCCGGCCTGGTCCTGCTCGCCCTCGCGGTCGTGGCCGCGGCCGCGGTCTGGTTCGAGGTGCCCGGTGGCGCCATGGAGCTCGACGCGCACGATGGTGACCGGCACGGTGGGCAAGGTGGGGTGGTTGGTCCCCGTCGCGCTCGTCGTCGCCGGGTGGCGGGTCATGCGCGACCCCGTCCGCAACGGCCCCGTGGGTCGTCAGGTGATCGGCTGGGGAGCCGCCTCCTTCGGGGTTCTCGCGATCGTGCACATCGCCGCCGGGGCGCCGCAGCCCGTCGCGGGCGACACCTCGGCCCTGCGTACCGGCGGGGGAGCGGTCGGCTATGTCGTGGCCTCCCTGCTGCTCGACCTGCTCCGCACCGCCTACGTGGTGGTGCCGGTCCTGCTGCTGCTCGTGGCCTTCGGGGTGCTCGTGATCACCGCGACGCCGCTGTACCGCGTGCCCGAGCGTCTCGCCGCGCTGCGCGAGACGGCGCTCGGCCGCACCGACGCCGACATCGAGCCCGACGCGGACCCGGCTCCGGCCGAGGTCGACCAGACCCAGCCCGTGCGGCGCCGTGGACGACGGGTCGGCGGAGACCTCGACGACGTCTTCGAGCCCGGCCGGGGTGACCCGGCGTACGACAGCCCGGTCCTGGCCGACGGGGCCGACGTCCCCTTCGACGTCGACGCCACCGGGGCGCGCGACCTGGAGGAGACCCAGGCGACGGCCCCGCCGGTCCCGCACCGGCCGGAGCCCTCCAGCCCGACCCCGACCGACACGGCGCCGACCGGCGCTGGCGACCTCCAGCCGCCGCCGCACTCGCCGCTGCCGGCCCGGGTCGAGCAGCTCGCGCTCTCCGGCGACGTCGTCTACTCGCTGCCCGTCGACGACGTGCTCAAGCCCGGCTCGGTGCACAAGGCCCGCTCGCGTGCCAGCGACGCCGTGGTCGACCGGCTCACCCAGGTGCTCACCGAGTTCGGCATCGACGCCCAGGTCACCGGCTACACCCGCGGCCCGACCGTGACCCGCTACGAGGTCGAGCTCGGCGCCGGCGTCAAGGTCGAGAAGGTCACGGCGCTGAGCAAGAACATCGCCTACGCGGTGGCCTCGGCCGACGTGCGGATCCTGAGCCCGATCCCCGGGAAGTCCGCGATCGGCATCGAGATCCCCAACGTCGACAAGGAGGTGGTCTCCCTCGGCGACGTCCTGCGCTCGAACGTCGCCCGGGGCGACCACCACCCGATGGTCGCCGGGCTCGGCAAGGACGTCGAGGGCGGCTTCGTGGTCGCCAACCTGGCCAAGATGCCGCACCTGCTCGTGGCGGGCGCGACCGGATCGGGCAAGAGCTCGTTCATCAACTCGATGATCACCTCGGTCCTGATGCGCTCGACGCCGGACGAGGTGCGGATGATCATGGTCGACCCCAAGCGGGTCGAGCTGAACGCCTACGAGGGCGTGCCGCACCTGATCACCCCGATCATCACCAACCCGAAGAAGGCCGCCGAGGCCCTGGCCTGGGTGGTGCGCGAGATGGACCTGCGCTACGACGACCTCGCCAACTTCGGCTTCCGCCACATCGACGACTTCAACAAGGCGGTGCGCGCAGGCAAGGTGGAGCTGCCCGCCGGCAGCGAGCGCGAGCTCTCGCCGTACCCCTACCTGCTGGTCATCGTCGACGAGCTCGCCGACCTCATGATGGTCGCCCCGCGCGACGTCGAGGACGCGGTCGTGCGGATCACCCAGCTCGCCCGCGCCGCCGGCATCCACCTGGTGCTGGCCACGCAGCGACCCTCGGTCGACGTGGTCACCGGGCTGATCAAGGCCAACGTGCCCTCGCGACTCGCCTTCGCCACCTCCTCGCTCGCCGACAGCCGGGTGATCCTCGACCAGCCGGGCGCCGAGAAGCTGGTCGGCCAGGGAGACGGGCTGTTCCTGCCGATGGGGGCCTCGAAGGCCTCGCGCATCCAGGGCTCGTGGGTCACCGAGGCCGAGATCGCGCAGGTCGTCAAGCACTGCAAGGCCCAGCTCGAGCCGACCTACCGCGACGACGTCACCGCGCCGGCCGCGGCCAAGCGGGACCTCGACGACGACATCGGTGACGACCTGGACCTCGTGGTCCAGGCGATCGAGCTCGTGGTCTCGACGCAGTTCGGGTCGACCTCGATGCTCCAGCGCAAGCTGCGCGTCGGCTTCGCGAAGGCCGGTCGACTGATGGACATCCTCGAGAGCCGCGGCGTGGTCGGACCCAGCGAGGGCTCCAAGGCCCGTGACGTGCTGGTCAAGCCCGACGAGGTCGACGCCGTGATCTTCACCATCCAGGGGGAGCAATGAGCACGTCCGCACCGTCCAGCACCCGCCCCGACGAGACCCGGGACGTCGACGGCGTCGAACCGACCGGGGTCGAACCGGCCGGGGTCGAACCCAGCGAGGTCGAGGTACGCCGCCGCGCGGAGCTCGCCGGCGCGGTCGGCGCGGCCGCCTGCCTGGTCGCGCTCGCGTGGTTCGTCCGCGCCGCCTTCGGCGGAGCGCTGCTCGACTGGGCCCTGTGCGCGGTCCTGCTCGGCGTCGGCGTGGTGCACCTGATGGCGATGGTCGACGCGCGCACCCCGCTGCTGGTCGCCGACCGGCTCGGCGTCCGCGTGCGACGGGGCGCCACGTGGCACGGCGTCCCGTGGGACCAGGTCGAGCGGCTCGAGCTCCGGCCCCGACGCGGTCTGCGCGACGGCTCGGTGACGCTGGAGGTCCGCGGAGCCGCGGCACCGCCTGCGGTCGCGCTGTCGCTGTCGACCCGTGTGGCCGGCACCGACGACCTGGCGGCGACCCTGCGCGAGCTCGCCGGGGACCGCGTCCAGGTGGTCGAGACGGTCGAGGTCGACGAGGTCGACGAGGTCGACGAGGTCGACACCGATGAGGCCGCCAGCCACGAGGTCGACGACGAGCCGACCACCGGGGAGATCGACGTCGAGATGCCGGCGCCCCGCCCGATCGTGGCCAGCGCCACCCCGCTGCCGCTGCGCGACCTCGCCGCCGGCGCCCGCGCCGACGTGGTGCTCGGCGCGGCCGCCCTGCGCCTCGACCCGTCCGAGACCGACGACGACTCCGACGATGCCGCCCACCGCTCCGCTGCGGACCGGCTGCCCGAGGCCCGCGAGCTGCGCCGCGACGGCCACGTCGACCTGGTCGAGGACACCGTGCTCTGGGGTGACCGGGTCCAGCCGATCTCGCGGCCCGGGCAGGCCGTGGCCCCGCTGGTCATCGACGACGACCGCCCGCTGCCGGTGGCCGACCCGATCGTGGGCCCCGAGCTCGCCGCCGCCCGCACCCGGCTCGGGCTGAGCGTCGACCAGCTCGCCGAGCGGACCCGCATCCGCCCGCACGTCATCGAGTCGATCGAGGTCGACGACTTCGAGCCCTGCGGCGGCGACTTCTACGCCCGCGGTCACCTGCGCACGCTCTCGCGGGTGCTGGGTGTCGACGCGGCGCCGCTGCTGGCCGACTACGACGCGACGTACGCCGACGCCCCGATCGACGCGCGCCGGGTCTTCGAGGCCGAGCTGGCGACCGGGGCCGGCGGCAGCATCCGCGGCACCCGCGGTGGTCCGAACTGGTCGGTGCTCGTCGCCGCGGTGATGACCGTCGTGCTCGTGTGGTCGGTGGCGCGCCTGGTGATGGACGGCCCGACCGAGATCACCCCGCCCACGCCGCGGCTGAACTCCAGCGGCGGCATCGACAACGGCAGCACCGGCAAGAACGCGACCGTGCCGGTCGTGCTGACCGCCGCGGGCGGCGGTGCCCAGGTGATCGTGCGCAGCGGCTCGCAGGTGGTCCTCGACGACCAGCTCGCGTTCATGCAGACCGTGCAGCTCGACGTGGCGCCACCGGTGCGGATCAGCTCCTCGGACGGCGGGCTGACGGTCAGCGTCGACGGGGTCGACAAGGGCGCGCTCGGCGAGACCGGCCAGGAGGCCCAGGACATCTTCGTCCCGTGACCCGAGCGTCGGCCCGCGCAGGTTTCGCCGCCCGCGGTGCCACGCGTCATACTCGGCAACGATGAGCACCGCAACCACTCCTGCCCCGGCCGCCCCGATCTCGGTGGCGGTCACGACGCTCGGGTGCGCCCGCAACGACGTGGACAGCGAGGAGCTCGCGGGCCGCCTGGCCGCCGACGGGTTCGTCCTGGTCGACGACCCGGCCCAGGCCGACACGGTGGTGGTCAACACCTGCGGCTTCGTGGAGAGCGCCAAGAAGGACAGTGTCGACGCCCTGCTCGAGGCCTCCGACCTCAAGACCGAGGGGCGGACCCAGGCCGTGGTGGCCGTGGGGTGCCTGGCCGAGCGCTACGGCAAGGACCTGGCGGCCTCGCTGCCCGAGGCCGACGCCGTGCTCGGCTTCGACGACTACCCCGACATCGCCGCCCGGCTCCGCTCGATCCTCGCCGGCGAGCAGCACGAGGCCCACACGCCCTCGGACCGCCGCCTGCTGCTGCCGATCAGCCCGGTCGAGCGCGCCGCGTCCGCGCCCGTCCCGGTCGAGCGACGCCGGCTCGAGAGCGGCCCGATGGCCTCGCTCAAGCTGGCCAGCGGCTGCGACCGCCGCTGCACGTTCTGCGCCATCCCCTCCTTCCGCGGCAGCTTCGTCTCCCGTCGGCCGAGCGACGTCCTGCACGACGCGGCCTGGCTGGGCTCCCAGGGTGCCCGCGAGGTCTTCCTGGTCTCGGAGAACTCCACCTCCTACGGCAAGGACCTCGGAGACCTGCGGCTGCTCGAGACCCTGCTGCCCGCGATCGCCGAGACCGAGGGCGTCGAGCGGGTCCGCGTCTCCTACCTCCAGCCCGCCGAGACCCGGCCGGGCCTGGTCGAGGCGATCGCGACCACACCGGGCGTCGCGCCGTACTTCGACCTGTCCTTCCAGCACGCCAGCGCCACCCTGCTGCGTCGGATGCGCCGCTTCGGTGACCCCGAGGCCTTCCTCGGCCTGCTCGAGCAGGTCCGCGGCCACGCCCCGCAGGCGGGGATCCGCTCCAACGTCATCGTCGGCTTCCCCGGCGAGACCGAGGCCGACCTCGAGACCCTGTGCGACTTCCTCGTCGCCGCCCGGCTCGACGTGGTCGGCGTCTTCGGCTACTCCGACGAGGACGGCACCGAAGCCGCCTCCTTCGAGGACAAGACCGACCAGGACGAGGTGGACGCCCGGGTGGCGCACGTGGTCGACCTGGTCGAGCAGCTGACCGCGCAGCGCGCCGAGGAGCGCGTCGGCGAGAGCGTCGAGGTGCTCGTCGAGTCCGTGGAGGACGGCGTCGCCGAGGGCCGCGCCGCGCTCCAGGGACCCGAGGTCGACGGCATCACCCGGCTCGTCGACACGGACCTGCTGGTGGCCGGCGAGGCCAGCGTCGGCGACCTCGTCCCCGCCCGGGTGGTGGCCACCGAGGGCGTCGACCTGGTCGCCGAGGTCACCGGACCCGGGCGATGACCAGCACGGGTGGGACGGGCGGTGCCACGAGCGGGACCCGGGCACCCAGCAACTGGAACCTGCCCAACGCGCTGACCACGTTCCGCATCGTGATGGTGCCCTTCTTCGTCTGGGCGCTGCTGGTCGACGGCGGGGACTCGATCACCTGGCGCTGCGTGGCCTGGGTGCTGTTCGCGGTCGCGATGATCACCGACAAGATCGACGGCGACATCGCGCGTGCCCGCAACCTGGTCACCGACTTCGGCAAGATCGCCGACCCGATCGCCGACAAGGCGCTGACCGGTGCGGCCCTGATCGCCCTCTCGGTCCTCGGTGACGTCTGGTGGTGGGTCACGATCGTGGTGCTGCTGCGGGAGTGGGCCGTGACCGTCCTGCGGCTCTCGGTGCTCAAGCGGGTCGTGATCGCCGCCGCCGACCTCGGCAAGTGGAAGACCACCTTCCAGGCGCTGGCCCTCGGCGGGCTCTGCCTGCCCCTGCGCGACCCCGACCTCGTCTCCTGGCTGCAGACCCCTGCCCTGGTGCTCTTCTACGCCTTCCAGGTCTGCCTGGCCGTCGCCGTCGCGCTGACGATGTGGTCGGGCTATGAGTTCTTCCGAGGCGTCTGGCGCCAGCGCAGCGACTTGTCCGGCCACGCCGCGGCGCGCTGATCAGCCGTTCAACCGAACGTCACCCGATCGTCACCTCGCTGGCTGGACCTCGGGTGGTCTGGTCAGGTTGAGTGCAGCCTGACCGTGCTCCTCCGCTCGCCTCGAAGGGTTCTCGTGCCAGTCTTCTCGCGTCTCTCGGGTCCTCGGGGAGTGATCGCCTCGCTGGCCTCGCTCTCCGTCGTCGCCACGTCCCTGTCCGTCGCCTCGGCCGCCCCGGCCTCCGCCGCCCCGGCCGGTGACGCGCTCGTCATCAGCGAGGTCTACGGCGGCGGCGGCAACGGCGGCGCCACGCTGACCAACGACTTCATCGAGCTCTACAACCCCACGGACGCACCGATCGCGCTCGACGCGATGTCGGTGCAGTACCGCAGCTCGGGCAACAACCCCGGCGGCGTGACCGACCTGACCGGCTCCGTGCCGGCCGGTGGGCACTGGCTGGTCCAGGAGGCCGCCGGCACCGGCGGCACCGACGCGCTGCCCGCCCCGGACGCGACCGGCTCGCTGGCCATGTCGGGCAGCAGCGGCATCGTCGTGCTGGCCGAGGGCACCGACCCCGTCGACCCGGCCACCGCCGGTGCCGAGCTGGTCGACCTCGTCGGCTACGGCTCCGCCTCCCAGTACGAGGGGTCGGGCGCGGCGCCCGGCCTGAGCAACACCACGTCCGCCTCGCGCGACGCCGACGGCGCCGACACCGACGACAACGCCGCCGACCTCGCCACCGGCGACCCCACCCCCCAGAACAGCGGGGGCGACGGCGGCCCCGCCGACCCGCCGCCGTCGAGCGGCGAGCTGAGCATCGCCGAGATCCAGGGCGACGGTGACACCTCGCCCGTCGTGGGCCAGACGGTGACCACGCAGGGGGTCGTCACCGCGACCTACCCCACCGGCGGCATCGACGGCCTCTACGTCCAGACCGGCGGCACCGGCGGCGACACCGACGCCACCCCGGGGGCCTCGGACGGCCTGTTCGTCAACGGCGCTGCCCTCGAGGAGGCCGACTACCGCGCCGGCGACTCCCTCGAGATCACCGGGACCGTCGCCGAGCGGTTCGGTGTCACGGAGATCAAGCCGGCATCCCCCGACGGCGTCACCAGCGCCGGCTACCTGCCCGTGGTCACCCCGCTCGCCACGCAGCTGCCCGCCACCGAGGCCGAGCGCGAGGCCCACGAGAGCGAGCTGCTGGCCCCGCAGGGCGGGTTCACGGTCACCAACAGCTACGACACGAACCGCTTCGCCGAGATCGGTCTCGCCGCGGGCGACGCTCCGCTGATCCAGCCCACCGAGGTCGAGGACGCGCAGACCGGCGACGTCGCCGGGATCGAGGCCGACAACGCCGCCCGGGCCGTCACGCTCGACGACGGCGCGAACGTCGACTACACCGGCGCCGGCTCCGACACGCCGGTGCCCTACCTGACCCGCCCGAACGGCTCGCCCCGTCCGGTCCGGGTCGGAGCGCCGGTCACGTTCACCGAGCCCGTGGTGCTGACCTACGGCTTCAACACCTGGCGCTTCCAGCCGACCGCACGGATCACGGCCGAGGACGCGCTCCCGGTCGCCATCGAGAACACGCGTACCGACGCGCCGCAGGCCGTCGCGGGCGACGTGCGGCTGGCCACGTTCAACGTGCTGAACTACTTCGCCACCACGGGGGAGGAGTTCGTCGCCTCGGGCGGCACCTGCACCTACTACGAGGACCGTCAGGGTAACCCGGTCACGACGAACAGGTGCGACCCCGACGGGCCCCGCGGTGCGGCCGACGACGCCAACCTGGAGCGCCAGCAGGCCAAGATCGTCGCCGCCATCAACACCCTCGGCGCCGACGTCGTCTCCCTGGAGGAGATCGAGAACTCGGTCAAGTTCGACCAGGACCGCGACGCGGCCCTCTCGACGCTCGTCGACGCCCTCAACGCCGCCGCCGGCGGCGACACCTGGGACTTCGTCCCCTCGCCGGACGCCTCCGAGCTGCCTGCGCTGGGCGCCCAGGACGTGATCCGCACGGCGTTCATCTACAAGCCTTCCGCCCTCGAGACCGTGGGCACCTCCCGCGTGCTCGTCGACGACGCCTTCGCCAACGCCCGTCAGCCGCTGGCCCAGGCCTTCAAGCCGGCCGGGGCCGAGGACGCCGACGCCTTCACCGTCATCGTCAACCACTTCAAGTCCAAGGGCTCCGGCGTCGACGACGGCACCGGACAGGGCAACGCCAACCCCGACCGGGTGGCGCAGGCCGAGGCCCTCGCGACCTTCGCCGACGACGTGGAGTCCGACTCGGGGATCGCGAGGACCTTCCTGACCGGCGACTTCAACGCCTACTCGCAGGAGGACCCGATGCAGGTCCTCTACGACGCCGGTTACACCCAGGTCGAGTCCGACACCGAGGGCGAGGAGACGTACAGCTTCTCGGGCCTCTCCGGCTCGCTGGACCACGTGCTGGCCAACGACGTGGCCTACGACGACGTCGCCGGTGCGGACGTCTGGAACATCAACTCCGGTGAGTCCCTGGCCTTCGAGTACAGCCGCTACAACAACAACGTCACGGACTTCTACGCCCCGGACGTGTTCCGTGCCTCCGACCACGACCCCGAGATCGTCGGGATCAACCCCGGCGCCGGCGACGGCGCGGACGGTGTGGCCGAGCTGAACCTGCTCTCGGTCAACGACTTCCACGGCCGGATCTTCGACCAGACCGTCAAGTGGGCCGGCACCGTCGAGCAGCTGCGCGCCGAGGGCGGGGAGGACAAGACCCTCTTCGTGGGTGCGGGCGACCTGATCGGGGCCTCGCTCTTCGCCTCGAACGTCGCGCAGGACCAGCCGACGATCGACGTGATGAACGCGCTCGGTCTGGACGCCTCGGCCGTGGGCAACCACGAGTTCGACAAGGGTTTCGTCGACCTGCGTGACCGGGTGATCGGCCCGGACGGCGACCGCAACGCGATGTGGGACTACCTCGGGGCGAACGTCTACGAGAAGGGCACCCAGGACCCGGTGCTGCCGGAGTTCGCGCTGTTCACCGTCGACGGTGTCGACGTCGCGGTGATCGGCACCGTCACCGAGGAGACCGCCTCGCTCGTCAGCCCCGCAGGCATCTCCGACATCGAGTTCGGCAACGCCACCGAGGCCACCAACCGGGTCGCCGCCCAGCTCCACGACGGCGACGAGGCCAACGGCGAGGCCGACGTGATCGTGGCCAGCTTCCACGCCGGGGCCAACCAGGGCACCGCGACCTACGAGGAGAACCTCGCCGAGGGTGGCGAGTTCGCCGACATGGCGGACCTCGACCCGGCGGTGGACGTCATCTTCAACGGCCACACCCACCAGGTCTACGCCTACGACGCCCCTGTCGTCGGCGGCGACCTGCCCACCCGGCCGATGCTGCAGACCGGTTCCTACGCCGACAACGTCGGCCAGGTGACCCTCGAGGTCGACCGCGCGACGGGCGACGTCCTCTCCTACGAGGCGCGCAACGTCGCTCGCACCGACACCCCGGACGACGAGCTCGTCTCGACCTACCCCCGGGTGGCCGAGGTCAAGCGCATCGTCGACGAGGCGCTGGCCAACGCCGCGGAGATCGGCAACCGGCCGATCGCCGAGATCACCGGCGACATCACCACCGCCTTCACCGGCGGGACCTACGGGGCCGACGGCTACGAGGTGCCGGACCCGCTCGACTCCTCGGCGCGCGACGACCGGTCCGCGGAGTCCACCCTCGGCGACCTGGTCGCCACCATGCTGCGCGACGGTCCGGACGTGGCCGAGGAGCCCGATCTCGGGATCACCAACCCCGGCGGTCTGCGCGCGGAGCTCCTCTACGACGGAGACACCTCGTCGAACCCGGAGAACACCGACGGTGTGGTCACCTACGCCGAGGCCAACGCGGTGCTGCCCTTTGGCAACACCGTCGCGCTGGTCGACCTCACGGGCGCCCAGCTCAAGGAGGTCCTCGAGCAGCAGTGGCAGCCCGACGGGTCCTCGCGTCCGTACCAGCAGCTCGGGCTCTCCGACAACGTGCGGGTCACCGTCGACCCGAGCCGTGAGCGGGGCGACCGCGTCAACTCCGTGCTCATCGACGACGAGCCGCTCGACCCGACGGCGACGTACACCGTCTCGACGTTGAACTTCCTCGCCACGGGCGGTGACAACTTCACCGCGTTCACCCAGGGGGACGTCACCGACACCGGTTACCTCGACGCGGAGGTGTGGCGCGACTACCTCGCGGCCAGCACCCCGCTGAGCCCGGACTTCGCCCGTCAGCAGGTCCAGGTCGACGTGGCCCCCCGCGACGTCGAGCCCGGTGAGCAGGTCGCGTTCACGGTCTCGAACCTCGACCTGACCTCGCTCGGCAGCCCGCAGAACACCGAGCTGACCGTCTACGTCGGCAGCGACCCGGCCACCGAGGTCGGCACCTTCGACGTGGTGGACGGGTCCGCGCGCGTCGAGCTCACGGTGCCCGACGGGGTGTCCGGGATGATCTCGGCCGTCGCGGAGCCTTCCGGCACGGTCATCGGTCCGGGCGTCCCGGCACCCACCACGGTGGCGGCGACCGCGCAGCGGATCCGCTACGGCCGGGTGGCGAGGGTCGAGGTGACGGTCGACTCCGACACGCCGGTGCAGGGCGGCACCGTCACGGTGCTCGACGGCGACACCGAGGTGGGCTCGGCCCAGGTCACCGACGGCGGCGCCGCGGCGCTGCTGCCGCGCCGCCTGCTCGAGCCCGGGCGGTACACGCTGGGGCTCACCTACAGCGGGGACGACACGCACCGGGAGGCGACCGGTGAAGTGGTCCTGCGGGTCCTGCGGGCCAAGCCCCGCATCCGGGCCGTGGCTCCGGACACGGTGCGCCGTGGCTCGCGCCCGCCGCTGCGGATCAAGGTGGCCGCGCCCGGTGTCACCCCGCGCGGGTACGTCGTGCTGCGCTACAACGGCGACCAGCAGGTCGTCGCCCTGCGCAACGGCACGGCCAGGACCCGCCTGGACCCGCTGGACCGCGCCGGCACGATCAACGTCAGGGTCCGCTACCGCGGGACCGACCTGGTCGGCCCCGTCCGCACGATCGAGCGGATCAGGGTGGTGCGCCGGCGCTGAACGCCAGCACGGAACCGTGAGCGTGATCGGCAGCGGGACGGACCTCCGGGTCCGTCCCGCTGTCGGCGTCCGGTGGCAGGATCTGGTCCGTCCAGGGTGAGCCGATCACCCCGGAAGAACCGCGGACCTTGTAGCGTTGGGTCCCACAGCAGGGTCGCGTGCGCGGCACCACCGAGGGAGAGGAAGGGTCACCATGATGCTGTTCCGCCGTTTCCTCGGTGACGTGCTGCGGGAGCGCCGGCAGGACCAGGGGCTGACCCTGCGCCAGCTCTCCCAGGAGGCCCGGGTCTCCCTGGGCTACATCTCCGAGATCGAGCGGGGGCAGAAGGAGGCGTCCTCCGAGCTGCTCGCGTCGCTCTGCGGTGCGCTGGACCTCCCGCTCTCCGAGGTGCTGCGCGACGTCTCCGACGCGGTCGCCGTCGAGGAGGCCGTCTCGCTCCGCGAGGCCGCCCCGGTCCCGCTCCCGGTGGGCGCGACGATCACGATGCAGCGCCCCGGCGACGTCGTCGCCTCCGCCGCCTGAGCGTTCCAGTCTCAGTCGGGCTGGCAGCGCGGGCACCAGAAGACGACCCGCTCACGTCCGGGCGCACCGAGCTGTCCCCTCCGCACCTGCCTCGCGCACCGCCGGCACGGTCGACCCGCACGGCCGTAGACCCACGTCCGCTCCCGGAGGTCGCCGGTGGTCGACTGCACCGCTCGCTGCGCATTGACCTGGAGGACCTGTCGGGCCCGTGCGACGAGCCGCGCGAGGTCGGGCACCTGGCCCACGGCCCGGGTGGGCGCGACGCCGGCGAGGAAGCACAGCTCAGCGGCGTACATGTTCCCGATGCCGGCCAGGAGACGCTGGTCCAGCAGCGCCTCGTGCACGCGCCGGCCGGGCTCGGCGCTCAGCCGGCGCACCGCCTCGGCCGCGTCCCAGTCGGGGCCCAGCAGGTCGGGGCCGAGGTGGCCGACCACGGTGTGCTCCGCCGCGGTGGCGACGAGCTCGACGACGCCGAGGTCGAAGCCGACGGCCACGACCGTGTCGGTGTGGAGCACCGCACGGGCGGTCCAGACCGGGCGGCTCCAGCGCGCGCCCGGCGCGAGCAGGTGCCACGAACCCTCCATCCGCAGGTGCGTGTGCAGCGTGACCCCGGCGGCAGCGGTCGGCTCGAGCCGGGTGAGCAGGTGCTTGCCGCGTGCGAGCGTGGCCACGACCCGGGCGCCGGCGAGGTCCACGGTGGCCAGGCTCGGCACCCGCAGGTCGGCGGCATCGAGCCGGCGCCCGCTCAGCGCCGTGTCCAGCGCGCGCGCCGTGCGCCAGACAGTGTCGCCCTCGGGCATGGCGGGTCGGCCCTCAGCCGCGCAGGCGCAGGCCCTGCGGCGTCGCCACGAACCCGGCACCGTCCAGAGCGTCGCGCAGCGGTGATCCGCCTCGCCGACCGAGGAGCTGCTCCCCGTCGGCGCGCTCGACGGTGAGCTTGCCGAGCGAGCCACGGCGTACGGCGTCGGCCAGCGACTGGGCGGCGGGCCCCAGCAGGCCGGGCTCCTCGCTCCAGGTCAGCAGGGTGCGACCGCCGCGCTCGACGTAGAGCACGAGGGCGCCGTCGACGAGCACGACCAGGGCCCCGGCCTTGCGGCCAGGCCGGTGCTTGGGAGCCTCGTCCCCCTGGTCGGGGGTCGTGGGCGCGCCGCGCTCGGGCCAGGGCAGGGCGGCGCCGTAGGGGTTGGCGGGGTCGGTCGCGGCCAGGGTCAGACAGACGGGTGCGGCGTCGGGGGCGACCTCGGTGAAGGTGCGCAACCGGTCGATCGACCCGGCGGTGCCGAACTGGGCAGCCCCCAGGCCCTCCACGAAGTAGCCGCGGCGGCAGCGGCCGGACTCCTCGAACGTGGAGAGCACCTTGTAGACGCCCGCGAACCCGCCGGGGACGCGTTCGCTGACCACGGCGCCGCGGATGACGACGCCGTGACGCTCGAGGAGCCGCTCGGCGCTCGCGTGGGCGCGTCGGGTGGGGTCGCGGTCGAGGTCCGGCAGCAGGGACCACCGGCCGGCGGCCTGAGGCGGGCCGGCACGCGACGGCAGGCCGCGGGAGGCGCCCGAGCGACGGGTGCGCGCCGGGGCGGACCGGGTGCGGTGGCTGACCTTGCCGCCGCGCACGAGGGTCCGCAGCGGGGTCAGCGTGTCGTTGGTGATCCGTCCGGCCCACACCAGGTCCCACAGGGCGGAGGCGAGCGCCTGGTCGTCCGGCGCCTTGGCGCCGGAGGCGAGCAGCGTGCTGCCGACGGTGGTGGCGAGCTGGCGGAAGAACCACGCGCCGCCGGGCTGCAGCGACTCGAGCACGGCGCGGTGCAGGTCGGAGGGCTCGGCCGGGTCGGGCTCGGGCAGGGTGAGGTCGGCCTGGTCGGCGAGGTGCAGCGAGACCCAGCCGTCGGCACCGGGCAGCGCGCCGTGGCCGGCCCAGACGAGCTCGCCGGTGGCGGTCAGCTCGTCGAGGAAGGACGACTCGTAGTCGCGGACCCGTGCGGGCAGGACCAGCGACTCCAGCGCCGAGGCCGGCACCGGCGCCCCGGCGAGCTGCTCGACCGCGGCGAGCACGCCGTCGACCCCGCGGTGGCGGCCCTGGGCCCCGCGGGAGGTGGTCACGCCCTGCCAGGCGGGCAGGAAGCGGCCGAGGGCGGCCGGGTCGACGGGTTCGACCTCCTGGCGCAGCCGGGCCAGCGAGCGGCGGCGGATGCGCCGCAGCACCTCGGCGTCGCACCACTCCTGACCGGTGGCCCCGGGGCGGAACTCGCCCTCGAGGACGCGGCCGGTGCCGGCGAGTCGCTGCAGGGTCAGCCGGACGACCGCGGTGCCGAGGCCGAGTCGGGTGGCCACCTCGTCGACGGTGAAGGGTCCGTGCGTGCGGGCGTGGCGGGCGACCAGGTCGGCGAGGGGGTCGGTGATCTCCTCGGTGAACGCTTCGGGCGTGCCCGGGGGGACCGGGACACCGAGGCCGTCGCGCAACCGGCCGACGTCCTCGACCGCGGCCCAGCGCTGCTCGCCGCCCATGCGGACCGACACGGCTCGGCGGGCCGAGACGAGCTCCTCGGCCCAGGCGGCGACCGGCGCCTCGTCCACGGAGCGCGCGCTGACCTCGTCCGAGGTCAGCGGACCGAGCAGACGGAGCAGGTCGGCGAGGCCCTCGACGTCGCGGGCGCGCCGGTCCGCCGCGGTGCGCTGGAGCTCGGTCTCGACCTCGTCGAGCACCTCGGGGTCGAGCAGCTCGCGCAGCTCGGTGCGCCCGAGCAGCTCGGCGAGCAGCCCCTGGTCGAGCGACAGCGCGGCGGCGCGGCGCTCGGCCAGCGGTGAGTCACCCTCGTAGACGAACTGGGCGACGTAGCCGAACAGCATGCTGCGCGCGTAGGGCGACGGCGTGGTCGTGGTGGCCTCGACGACCGCGACCTCGCGGCGCTCGATGCGGCGCATCAGGGTGACCAGTGCGGGCAGGTCGTAGACGTCCTGGACGCACTCGCGCACGGCCTCGAGCACGATCGGGAACGAGGGGTACTTGCTGGCGACCTCGAGCAGGGAGGCCGAGCGCTGGCGCTGCTGCCACAGCGGCGAGCGGCGGCCGGGGTCGCGGCGGGGGAGGAGCAGCGCGCGGGCGGCGCACTCGCGGAAGCGGGAGGCGAACAGCGAGGAGCCGCCCACCTCGGTCGTCACGACGTCGTCGATCTCGTCGGCGTCGAAGACGACGACCTCGCCCGAGGGCGGCTCGGCGCCGGTGTCGGGGATGCGCACCACGATGCCGTCGTCGGAGGCGACGGCCTGTCCCTCGATCCCGTGGCGCTCGCGCAGCCGGGCGTTGATGGCCAGGGCCCAGGGCGCGTGGACCGGGGTCCCGTAGGGGGAGTGGAGCACGAAGCGCCAGTCGCCGAGCTCGTCGCGGAAGCGCTCGACGAGCAGGCTGGTGTCGCTGGGCAGGATCGAGGTCGCGTCGAGCTGCTCGTGCAGGTAGGCGATCAGGTTGCCCGCGGCCCAGTCGTCGAGACCGTCGTCGCGAGCGCGCTGCTCGGCCTGCTCGCGGGGGAGGGCGGACAGGGTGCGGGTGTAGCCGCCGAGGGCCTCGCCGAGCTCGGCCGGGCGTCCGAGGGTGTCGCCGCGCCAGAAGGGGAGCTTGCCGGGGATGCCCGGTGCCGGGGTGACCAGCACCCGGTCGTGGGTGATGTCCTCGATGCGCCAGCTGGTCGCGCCGAGGGCGAAGACGTCGCCGACCCGCGACTCGTAGACCATCTCCTCGTCGAGCTCGCCGACGCGACGCCCGGGGCCCTCGCCGCTGGCGAGGAACACGCCGAACAGCCCGCGGTCGGGGATGGTGCCGCCGCTGGTGACAGCGAGTCGTTGGGCTCCCGGGCGGCCGGTCAGGGTGCCGGCGACGCGGTCCCACACGACGCGCGGGCGCAGCTCGGCGAACTCGTCGGAGGGGTAGCGGCCGCTGAGCAGGTCCAGCGTGGCGTCGTACGCCGAGCGTGGGAGGCCGACGAAGGGCGCGCTGCGCCTGACCAGCTCGAAGAGCTCGTCGACCTCGAGCGGCTCGAGGGCGACGGAGGCGACGACCTGCTGGGCGAGCACGTCGAGCGGGTTGGTCGGCACCCGCAGCGACTCGATGCCCCCGGTGCGCATCCGCTGCACGGTCACCGCCGTGGCGGCCAGGTCGCCGCGGTGCTTGGGGAAGAGGACGCCGTGGGACACCTCGCCGACCTGGTGGCCGGCCCGGCCGACGCGTTGCAGCGCGCTGGCCACGCTCGGGGGCGACTCGATCTGGATCACGAGGTCCACCGCGCCCATGTCGATGCCGAGCTCCAGGCTGCTCGTCGCGACCACCGCGGGGAGGCGGCCCCGCTTGAGGTCGTCCTCGATCAGCTCGCGCTGCTCCTTGGCGACCGAGCCGTGGTGGGCCTTGGCGATGACGACCGGGCTGGTCTCGTCGGCCGTGCTCGCAGCCGTCCCGGCCTGGGCCATCACCTGCGCCGGTGGTCGCGTCGTCTCCTCGTCGCGGGCGAACCCGGCGCGCTCGGAGGCGATCTCGTTGAGCCGGGCGGTCAGCCGCTCGGCGAGACGACGGGAGTTGGCGAAGACGATGGTCGAGGTGTGCTGCTCGATCAGGTCGACGACGCGCTCCTCGACGTGGGGCCAGATCGACGCGTGCTGCTCGGGCCGCGAGGGGGCCGTGCGGTCCGCGACCGCCTGCAGGCTGTCGGGGTCGAGATCGCCGAAGGGGTCGAGCGCCTCGCTCGTGGCGTCGCTGGGCGCGTCGCTCCTCGTGCCGCCCGGCGGGTCGGGCAGGAACGGGTTGGCGCCCGCGGCGGGCGTCGACGCCTTGAAGCGCTGCACGGGAGCGCTGAGCTCGTCCTCGGCGGGTCGGGGGTTGGTCATGTCCTCGACCGGGACGACGACCTCGAGCTCCCAGCGCTTCACCGAGGGCGGCGCGACGATCTCGACGGGGGCGGCGCCGCCGAGGAACCGGGCGACCTCCTCGAGCGGCCGCACGGTGGCGGACAGGCCGATCCGCTGGGCGGGCTTGTCGAGCAGGGCGTCCAGCCGCTCGAGCGAGACCGCGAGGTGGGCGCCGCGCTTGCTGCCGGCGACGGCGTGCACCTCGTCGAGGATCACGGTCTCGACACCCCGCAGGGTCTCGCGAGCGGCGCTGGTGAGCATCAGGAAGAGCGACTCGGGCGTGGTGATGACGATGTCGGGCGGGCTGGACGAGAGCTTGCGACGGTCGGCGGCGGAGGTGTCGCCGGACCGCACGCCGACCCGGACGTCGCCGACCTCGGTCCCGAGGCGGTGCGCGGTGTGCCGGATGCCGGTCAGCGGCGCCCGCAGGTTGCGCTCGACGTCGACGCCGAGCGCCTTGAGCGGGGAGATGTAGAGGACGCGGCAGCGCTGTTTCTTGTCCTCCGGCGGCGGCGTGGTCATCAACCGGTCCAGCGACCACAGGAACGCCGAGAGCGTCTTGCCTGAGCCCGTAGGAGCGACCACGAGGGCGTGCCGTCCCGCCCGGATCGCCGCCCATGCCCCGGCCTGCGCCGCAGTGGGCTCGGCGAACGCCGCCTCGAACCAGGCGCGGGTCGGTTCGCTGAACTGCGCGAGGGGCGCGTCCGTCGCGAGGGTCGTCACTGGTTCAGTGTGGACGACGGCGCCGACACCCCTGCGGGTCGGGCGCCGTGCCGAGGGCGGCCCCGCGAGCCGCGTCGTGTTCAGGTGCGGATTCCTCCGGCGCCGGCGGGTCGACGTGGGGGCGAGGGGGTTGAGTCCCGCACAGCGATCGGATGCTGACGACGCTCCGCGAGGCTCCCTGCGCCGGTAGGTCACGCTCGGCCGCGGGCAGCCGCAAGAGCGCTGGCCGGCCGCCATCGTCAGAGTGAGGAGGACCGGCGCGCGCCGGCCGGGTGTCGTGCCGGACCCCATCTGTTCTGGTCAGGCCGGTCGGGACTGGTCGATCGGCCGGCCCAGCAGTGGCGCCACCATCCGCCGGATCATCGGCGTCGGGCCGATGCCCAGATCGCGCGCGAGGAGCCGGCGGTACTCCTCGTACTGCCTCAGGGCCTCCGCAGCGTTGCCCTCGGCGAGGTGCACGCCGATGACGCACCGGTGCGCGGTCTCGCGTAGCGGTTCGGCCGAGACCGCGGCCAGGCCCGCGGCCAGGGCCTGCGGGTAACGGCCCCAAGCGCAGAGCGCCACGGTGGCGCGCTCGAGCCCGTGCAACCGGCGTTGACGGTGTGCCTCACGCTCCAGGGCGACCCCATCGTCGAGGTCGTCGGGCACAAGGTCGTGCTCGAGCAGGTGCAGATCCTCTTCCGAGAACTGCTCACCGGCGTCGCGCCCGATCGGCTCCGCCGCGCAGAGCCTGTCCGCCAGCCGTTCGGCCTCCCAGAGGTCGACCGCGACGTCGGCGGACAAGCGGACGGTGCTGGCGTCCCCGACGACCAGGACCCGCCCGCGGGGACGCGGCAGGCGCCGGACCGCCGAGCGGAGACTGGCTCCGGCGCGTCCGGGTCCCGAACTGGAGCAGCGATCGGGCGCTTCGGGCGCTTCGACGCCGAACTGGCGCCTCGACGGTGGTCGGGATGGTGGTGTGTCGGTAGTGGTGGTCTTCGAGCTCAGCGGGTGGGATGAGTCCGATCTCGCCGTGGAGCCGAAACGCTGCACTGGTCCTGAGGATCTCGTTGGGCCCGGCTGAGCTCCTTGACCTCACGCTCCAGCGCTGCGATCCGCTGCGTCTCGACCGAGGTCACCCCAGCACGCTCGCCCTATGAGAGCCCCATCAGGCCGGGCGCGCGACCCATTCCAGGGGCCCGGGAATCTGAGAGTCAGGCGTTGTGGCGGCCCCGGCGAGCCCGATCGCAAGGCGAACGGTCCCGCGGGGTGTAGCCCGCGCGTGCAGGCAAACCCCACCGTGGAGGCATGTCCACCGACGCCATCGTCCTGCTCAAGGACGATCACAAGACCATTCTCAAGACGTTCAAGGACTTCCAGGAGGCTGGCCCGAGGGCGCACAAGCGCAAGGGCGACCTGGTCGACCGAATGATCAAGCTTCTGACGGTGCACACCTACCTTGAGAACGAGATCATGTATCCCCAGGTGCGCGAGCTGATGCCCGAGCTGGAGGAGGACGTGCTCGAGTCCTACGAGGAGCACCACGTAGCCGACCTGTTGGTCATGGAGCTGATGGGCATGAAGCCTGACGCCGAGCGCTTCGACGCCAAGACCACCGTCTTGATCGAGAACGTCTCCCACCACATCGAGGAGGAGGAGCAGGAGTGGTTCCCGAAGGTCCGCGAAGGCCTGAGCCGCACCCAGCTTCAGGACATCGGTGCGCAGATGATCGAGGCGAAGAAGAAAGCCCCGACCAGCCCGGCGCAGCCGAGCGCGCTGAAGAAGACCGTCGACGCGGTCATCAAATGACCTGACCAGTGAAAGACCACCCCGGCGGTCGATCGAGAGGCCGAGTCAGACGTTCCCGCCCGAGCCGGCCATGGCCGGCGACGAGCCGCACACCTTCCTTGGTTCTCTGGAGCGGCAACGGCGTACCTTCGCTTGGAAGGTCGACGGCCTGGGCGCCGACGCTCTGAACGCCCGGGTCGGGGTCTCAGACCTGTCCCTCGCCAAGCTGCTGAAGCACCTCGCCCACATGGAGGACATCAACTTCACCGAGGGGTTCGCCGGTGAGCGGCTCCCGGCACCTTGGGACGCCTGGGACCGAGCTGCCGACCCGGATTGGTTGTGGCGGTCCGCCGAGGACGATTCCCCCGAGGAGTTGCTAGATCTGTGGCGCGCGGCGGTCACCCGGTCGCGATCGGTGGTCGACCGGGCGCTGGCGGCCGGCGACATGGGGAGCGCTGGCAGCTATCGGACGCAGGACGGTGGGCCAGTGAGTCTGCGGCGCTTGGTCACCGACATGCTCGAGGAGTACGCGCGGCATGTTGGCCACGCCGACATCATCAGGGAGTCGATCGACGGCCAGGTGGGTGAGGACCCTCCAGAGACCTTCCCCAACCTGTGACGCGGTCAGCTCGTCCGGCTGAGCAGCTGCCTGAGTCCCGCAACCCGGTCCGGAGCGGTTCCTGGGAGGGATCCGGTACGACCGCTCTTCGCCACCAGACAGCAGGCCCTCAGCTCGGCAGGTACTGCTCGCAGAGGCGATCGAGAGCTCTGTCGAGGTGCCCGGGGTGGGCTGCCTCCCGGGCCTGGTGGTCGTCGAGGATCCGGGTGCCGTCGGGGCCGACGGACCGGTGGAGCCCGTGGGGCGTGGTCCACAGGTGTCGGTCCAGTCCGGTCTGGCGCAGGCGGTAGCCGAGGTGGGTCTTGGCCCGGTGGTGGGTGCGGTCGAGCCTGGCGACATTGCGGTCCGAAGTCTGTCCGGGTGGACCAGTGGGGTCGTAGGGGACGGCGTGGTCGTGGTCGACGCGACGGGTCGTGCCCGGTGAGTGCGGGAAGGCCTCGCCGGGGCTCCGCAGGTGGGCGCGGGTCTTGATGGACTCGGGGAACTCATAGCTGCTGGTCGCGCCCTCGGTATGCAGGTCGACGACCGGGAGCACGGTGACCCGGGTGTGGCCGAGCAGGTCGGTGACCTGTCGCAGGAGCAGGGGCCCGAGGTCGTCGGCGTGCTCGACACGGGCCAACCCACGCGCGGTGCCGTCGACGGAGGTCTGGTGGAGGTGGACGACCAGCACGGCGTCGGTACGAGGGCTCCGAGGCTGCGGTCGGTCCGCGGTGTCGTCCGTCTCCGACGCACCGCTGACCGGGGTCCGTCCTTCGAGGAGGTCAAGGACGGCCTCGGGGTGGGACAGCCAGCCCAGGGCGACGGAGCGGAGCTCGTCGTGGCCGGGCTCGGGCGGCAGCCCCGGGGTGAGGTCGGGTCGCGCGGCGAGAGCACTCGCGACGCGGTCGAGGGTCGTGTCGATCCAGGTCCCGTCGCCGGCGTCGACGTGGGCGAGCAGGGTGCGCCCGCCGTGGGCGTCGGTGCGGCTGACGGTCGACCATGCGACGGCGCCGTTGTGCTTCGAGGCGACGGTGGTGGGCGGCGAGGTCGGCCTCGATGACCTTGGCCTCGGCCAGGGCCAGGACCCGGGCGGGTGCCTGGGTGGCGGCGGCATCGGCGACGGCGTCGTCGACGAGACCGACCTGGTCGGCCTCGAGACGCCGGGAGAGGGCGGCGACCTTGCGGGCGAGCCAGACCTCCACCCGACCGGCACGCACGAGCGCCCAGGTCGACGGGAGGCGGTGGCGCAGGTCGAGGGCGTCGGCGAGGGCGGCACGGGTCGCCAGGGTGTGGGTCTGGCGGGCGATGGCGAGCTCGGGGAGGCACAGCTCGCGGACCTGGGGGGTCCCGTCGCCGCCGAGCTGGACGAGACGGTCAGCGCCGCGCCACCGGCGGGGCGTCTCGGGGCCGGTGCGGGGGTCCTCGGCGTGCAGGTCGGCCCAGGCCAGGCCCAGCTCGAGGTCCTCCACCTGGGCGGACCGACGGGCGATCAGCGCCGCCTCGGCTCGCGCCAGGACCCCGGCGGGGTCGAGGTCGTCGATCGCGACCAGCGAGAGCGGAAGAGCCATATCTGAAGTATAACCGAACATCAGTTCCTACGCCATGGTTGTGCACCACCGCATCGATCCACCGTTCGTGGTGTAAGGCAGGGCCTACGCCGGACGCAGCATCGGCGGCTGCACCGCGGTGGCGTCGCCGCGACGGTAGAGCAGGGCCTTGCGGCCGCCGGCGCCGGAGGCGTCGCCGTGGTCGTCGGTCGGCTCGACGAAGCCCTGCGGTGCCGAGCACCTTGCGCCGGAAGTTGCCGAGGTCGGGCGGGGTGCCCCAGACCGCGGCGTACACCCGGCGCAGCTCGGGCAGGGTGAACGGCTCGCGGACGAACTCCAGGGCCAGCGTCGTGTACTCCAGCTTGGCCCGGATCCGCTCGCGCGCGTCGTCGAGGATCACCGCGTGGTCGAAGGCCAGCGCGGGCGCCTCGGGCCCGGCCCCCGCCGTGTTGTCCGAGCCGCTGCCGTCGCCGATCACGTCGTCGACGGCCCACCACCGCGCCCCGGCGGCGTCCGAGCCGGCCGAGGGCTCGGGCAGGTCGGGGGCGAACGCGACGTGGGCGACCGAGACCACCCGGTCGCGCGGGTCGCGGTCGGGTGCGGAGTAGGTCCGCAGCTGCTCGAGGTGGCCCGCGAACCGCTCGACGCCCGTCTCCTCGACCAGCTCGCGCCAGGCCGCCTGCTCGGCGTCCTCCCCGGCCTCGAGGAACCCGCCGGGCAGGGCCCACGCGCCGGCGTACGGCTCGGTGCCACGCTCGACGAGCAGCACCGCGAGCGCGCCCTCGCGGATCGTGAAGATCGCGACGTCGACCGCCACCGAGGTCCCCGCGCGGTCGCTCATCGTGCGCCCTCCCGCTCGAAGGCGACGGTGGCCGCCCCGGCCGCCCGCATCTCCTCCAGCGCGGCCTGCGTCGGCTCCGGCGCGACGCCCGCGTGGAGGCCGTCGAGCAGACGGACGCCGAAGCCCTCGCTTGCGGGCGTCGAGCACGGTCGCCCGCACGCAGTGGTCCGTGGCGATCCCGACGACGTCGACCTCCTCGACCCCGGCCTCGCGCAGGAGGTCTCCCAGCAGCCGGTCCGCGTCGTCGCGCGCCTCGAAGGCGGAGTACGCCGGCACACCGGCTCCCTTGCGCAGGTGCACGCCGACCCGGTCGAGGTCGAGCTCGGGGGCGTAGTCGCTGCCCGCGGCCCTCGGAGACGCAGTGCGCCGGCCAGGTCGTGGCGTAGTCCGGGTCGGTGCCGGGCTCCGCGAAGTGCCCGCCGTTGGTGCCGTGCGGCTCGTGCCAGTCCCGCGAGGCCGCGACCAGCGCGTAGGCCTCCGAGTGCTCGCCGAGGTGCGCGCTGATCCGGGTGGCCACGTCGCGGCCGCCCTCGACGCCGAGCGAGCCGCCCTCGACGAAGTCGTTCTGGACGTCGACGACGATCAGCGCACGGACTGCTGGGGTGGGCATGGGACCTCCGGTGGGTGGTGGGGGAGCGGGTACTTCGGCGGGCCGGACCGCGAGGTAGGCCTCGCCCGCCGCGACCCGGTGGACGTGCGGCGGCAGCGAGGCCAGCACGTGCGTGGCGTGCAGCCGGATCTTGTCGAGCGGGACCTCGTGCACGATCCGCCCGCCCCGCATCGCCGGGACCTGGACCTGGTGGGCCGGGCCCGTGAACGGCACGGGCGCGTTGTCGGTGCAGAAGACCTCGTCGACGACGAAGCCGTCGGCGTCGAGCTCGCGCCAGGCGGTCTTGCGCCCGCCGACCGAGACCTTGTCGGCCGACTTCTTCGCCACCGGCCGCAGCGGTGCGTCCGAGCCGGGCCGGTCGGACACGGCGACCAGCTTGTAGACCAGTCCCGCCGTCGGATGACCCGAGCCGGTGACCAGCCGGGTGCCCACGCCGTACCCGTCGATCGGGGCGTCGGCCAGTGCGGCGATCACGAACTCGTCGAGGTCGCTGGTCACCGTGACCCGCGTCGAGGTCGCGCCGAGCTCGTCGAGCAGCGCCCGGGCCGCGGCCGACTCCTCGGCCAGGTCGCCGGAGTCCAGCCGGACCGCACCCAGCCCGGTCCCGGCGACCTCGACCGCGGTGCGGATGCCCTGCTCGGTGTCGTAGGTGTCGACCAGCAGCGTCGTGCCCGGGCCCTGGTCGGCCACCTGACTGGCGAAGGCCTCGGCCTCGCTCGTGTGGCTGAGCGTGAAGGCGTGCGCGGCCGTGCCGACCGTCGGCACGCCGTAGCGGCGACCGGCGGCGAGGTTGCTCGTCGAGGCGAACCCGGCGACGTACGCCGCGCGCGCCGAGGCCACCGCGGCCTCCTCGTGGGTGCGCCGGGAGCCCATCTCGATCAGCGGTCGCCCCCCCGCGGCGGTGACCATCCGCGCCGCGGCGCTGGCGATCGCGGTGTCGTGGTTGAGCACCGAGAGCACGAGGGTCTCCAGCACGACGCACTCGCCCAGCGTCCCGGTGACGGTCAGCACGGGGCTGCCGGGGAAGTACAGCTCGCCCTCGCGGTAGGCATCGACGTCGCCGGTGAAGCGGAAGTCGCGCAGGTAGTCGGCCGCCGCGCCGTCGACCACGCCCTGCTCGGTGAGCCAGTCGACGTCGCCGGCGGTGAAGCGGAAGTCCTCGATCATCGGCAGCAGTCGGCCCAGCCCCGCGAGCAGGCCGTAGCGACGACCCTCGGGCAGCCGGCGCGCGAACGTCTCGAAGACCGCGCGGTGCTCGACGCTGCCGTCCTTGACCCACGAGGAGAGCATCGTGAGCTCGTAGCGGTCGGTGAGCCAGGCGGGAGAGAGCGCCATCGTCGGTCCCCTTTGTTGTAGTCAGTCTGACTATAACAACCGGCGTGCGGCAGGGCCACCCTGCGGTGCAGGATGCGGTCGTGAGCACGCTCGAGCCGGCCGAGCCGGACACCAAGGACTGGACATGGGTGCTCGCGCAGCCCTGCCCCGACTGCGGGTTCGACGCGGCCGACGTGGAGCCCGGCGACCTCGGCGAGCGCGTGCGGTCCGACGCGGCGCTCTGGGCTGTCGCCCTGCGGGAGCCGGAGCCGTCGCGCCGCCGACGGCCGACCACCTGGTCGACCCTCGAGTACGCCGGGCACGTCCGCGACGTGAACCGGACCTTCGCCACCCGCGTCCGCCTCGTGCTCGACGAGGACGACCCGCTCTTCGCCGACTGGGACCAGGACGCCGCCGCCCTCGAGGCCGACGACGCCCGGGCCGACCCCGACGCCGTCCGGATCGACCTCGCCGAGGCCGCGGAGCGGGTCGCCGCGCTCTACGACGCGGTCCCCGCCGGCTCGCCCGCCTGGTCCCGTCCCGCTCGCCGCAGCAACGGCAGCGTCCTCACCCTCGCCTCCCTCGGTCGCTACCACCTCCACCACCTCGTCCACCACGCCTGGGACGTACGTCGTGCGGTCACCGTCGGCTCCTACGAGGTCGCCGCCGAGGGCTACCGCGCGGCCTCGGCTGCGCTGACCGGGCCGGTGCGCGCGCTGATCGACGAGCTCGCCTCCCACCTCCCCGCCGGCGCCCGGGTGCTCGAGATCGGCAGCGGGGGAGGACGCGACGCCGCCGCGCTGGAGGTGCGCGGTCTCGACGTGCGACGCACCGACGTGACGCCGGCCTTCGTCGAGCGCCTGCGAGGCGAGGGGCACGAGGCCGACGTGCTCGACCCGCTCACCGACGACCTGACGGATCCGCGGCGACCCGGGACGACGTACGACGCGGTCTGGGCCAACGCCTGCCTGCTGCACGTGGACCGTGCCGACCTGTCGGTGGTGCTCGCCCGTCTCGCGACCGCCACCCGGCCGGGCGGCCTGCTGATGGCCTCGGTCAAGGAGGGCGACGGTGAGGCGTGGTCGACCCACGGGACGGTCGGCCACCCCGCGGCACTTCGTCTACTGGCGCGAGCCCGCGCTGCGCGAGGTCCTCCTCGGTGCCGGGTGGGACGTCGAGCAGGTCACCTCGCGCGACGGCCTGCGCGGCGAGCGGTGGCTGATGGTCTTCGCTCGCATGAGAGCGTCGGCGTCGTGAGGGGCGGACCGATGAGGTACACCGAGTTCTGGGCCCGTCTCGAGCACGCGCTGGGGCCGGTCCGCTTCCGGGTCTGGGCCGAGCAGCAGGTGATCGGGGCGCTCGACCACCGCACGCCCGTCGAGGCGCTCGACGCCGGCGTCCCGCCCCAGCAGGTCTGGCGCGCGGTCTGGGAGACCCTCGAGCTGCCCGAGCGCGACAAGTGACCCCCGAGGCGGCCCAGGCGCACACCGTGCGCGTGCTCGTGCTGGCCCAGGCGGTCGGCGCCGTGGGCATCACGATCGGCATCGCCACCGCCTCGCTGCTGGCCCGCGACCTCTCCGGGCGCGACAGCCTCGCCGGGCTGGCCCAGACCTTCCAGGTGCTCGGTGCCGCCGTCGCCTCCTACGCCCTGGCCCGCCTGATGTCACGGCGCGGTCGGCGGGTCGGGCTGGTCACCGGGTGGCTGCTCGGAGCGGCCGGTGCCGCCACCGCCGTCCTCGCCGGCGTGGTCGGCTCGATGCTCGTCCTGCTGGTCGGCGCCGTGCTGCTCGGCTCGGCCACCGCGGCCAACTCCGGCTCGCGCTACGCCGCGACCGACCTCGCACCGCCCGAGCGACGGGGTCGCTCGCTGTCGGTCGTCGTGTGGGCCACCACCATCGGCGCCGTCGCCGGGCCCAACCTGACCGGTCCGGCCGCGTCGTTGGCCGACTCGCTCGACCTGCCCGCGCTGACCGGCCCGTTCCTGGTCGGCACCGGCCGGGATGCTCGGCGCCGCCCTCGTCGTCGGTCTCGGGCTGCGCCCGGATCCGCTCCTGCTCGCTCGCGAGGTCGCCGGGGTCACCCCCGGCGAGCCCGCGGGCACGTCCTGGGGCCGGGCCCGCGAGGCGGTGCGGGCCGACCCGGCCCTCGGCTGGGCGGTCACCGGCCTGGCCGGGGCCCACGCCGCGATGGTGGCGGTGATGGTGATGACCCCGCTGCACATGGAGCACGGCGGTGCCGCGCTGCGGGTGATCGGGGTCGTGATCAGCGTCCACGTGCTCGGCATGTTCGCCTTCTCCCCGGTCGTCGGGCTGCTGGCCGACCGGGTCGGGCGGGAGCGGGTCCTGGGGGCCGGTGGCCTCACGCTGGCCGCCGCGCTCGGCCTGGCCGCCCTGTCGCCCGAGGGCAGCTCGGTGCAGATCTTCGGCGGGCTGTTCCTGCTCGGACTCGGCTGGTCGCTGGCGACCGTCTCGGCCTCGACGATGGTCGCCGACCTCGCGCCGCTCGAGGCCCGCACCGACGTGCAGGGTGCCGCCGACCTCACCATGAACGTCGCCGCGGCCGCCGCCGGCGGCCTGGCGGGCGTCGTCGTCGGCGTGGCCGGCTACCCGGTCCTCGCGCTGCTCACCCTGGCGCTGGCCGGCGTCGTGGTGCTCGCCGCGGTCCGCGCCCGCGCGCTGGCCCGTGCCACCGACCCCGGACCGGGGCTGGCACAGTTGCCCCGGTGAGCGCCCCGGACACCACAGCAGACATCGCCGTCATCGGCGGCACCGGCTTCTACTCCTTCCTCGACGACCCGGTCGAGCACGCCGTGACCACGCCGTACGGCGACCCGTCGGCGCCGATCGCGGTCGGCACCGTCGCGGGCCGCCGGGTCGCGTTCGTGCCCCGCCACGGTGCGCACCACGAGGCACCGCCGCACGGCATCAACTACCGCGCCAACGCGTGGGCGCTGCGCTCGCTCGGCGTGCGCCAGGTCTTCGCCCCCTGCGCGGTCGGTGGCCTGCGCGACGAGGTCGCGCCCGGCGACGTCGTCGTGCCCGACCAGCTCGTCGACCGCACGTTCCGCCGGGTCGGCAGCTTCGTGGAGTCCGGTGCGGTGCACCTGCCCTTCGCCGACCCCTACTGCGAGCGCCTGACCGGCGCGGTCCGCGAGGCCGCGCCCGACGTCAGCGTCGGCGGCACGATGGTCGTCGTCGAGGGTCCACGCTTCTCGACCCGCGCCGAGTCGCGTCACTACGCCGAGGCGGGCTGGACCCTGATCAACATGACCGGGGCGCCCGAGGCGGCGCTGGCTCGCGAGCTGGGCATGTGCTACGTCCCGATCGCGCTGGTCACCGACATGGACGCCGGCGCGGAGAGCGGTGAGGGCGTGGGCCAGGAGGAGGTCTTCGCGCTGTTCAAGGCCAACCTCGAGCGCCTCACCGGGCTGCTGCACGACGCGATCGGCGCGGCCCCGGACCCCGCCGGCTGCTCGTGCTCGACGTGGGCCGAGGGCATGGAGCTGACCTACGAGGTGCCGGGCGCATGAAGATCCTGCTCACGGGCTCGGCCGGCTTCATCGGGGGCGCGATCGCCGCCCAGCTCGCCGCCCGCGGCGACGAGGTCGTCGGCGTCGACTGGATGCTGGAGAAGGCGCACGGACCCGGACGCCGGGCGCCGGAGGGCACCCACCACCTCGACGTGCGCGACGCGGCGACCCCCGACGGCCGCGCGAGCGAGACCTGGGCCGAGCTGCTGCGTGGCGTCGACGTGGTCTGCCACCAGTCCGCGCTCGTCGGCGCCGGCGTGACGGTCGCCGACCTGCCGGCGTACGCCGCCCACAACGACTACGGCACCGCCTCGCTGCTCGCCGCGATGGCGGAGACCGGCGTGACCCGGCTGGTGCAGGCGTCCTCCATGGTCGTCTACGGCGAGGGCCGCTACACCTGCGACGAGCACGGTGACCAGCCCCCCGGCACCCGCAGCGTCGAGGCGCTCGAGGCCGGCGACGTCGAGAACCACTGCCCCGTGTGCGGCGCCGTGCTCGGCTGGCGAGAAGTCGACGAGGACGCCCGCCTGGACCCCGCGCAGCGCGTACGCCGCCAGCAAGCTCGCCCAGGAGCACTACGCGATCGCCTGGGCGCCGCCAGGCCGACTCGGCGACGATCTCGCTGCGCTACCACAACGTCTACGGCCCGCTGATGCCGAAGGACACGCCGTACTCCGGCGTGGCGGCGATGTTCCGCTCGAGCCTGGAGCGCGGGCAGTCGCCGCAGGTCTACGAGGACGGCGGGCAGATGCGCGACTTCGTCCACGTCGACGACGTCGCGCGGGCCAACCTCGCCTCGATCGACGCCGTGCTGCGAGGCCCCGGTCGGCAGCCACCGTCCCTACAACGTCTGCTCGGGCAGCCCGGCCTCGATCCTCGACGTCGCCCGCGCGGTCGCCGTCGGCACCGGGTCGTCCCTCGAGCCCGAGATCACCGGCGGGTTCCGGCTCGGCGACGTGCGCCACATCGTCGCGTCGCCGCAGCGCGCCACCGACGAGCTCGGCTTCACCGCCTCGATCGGCCCCGAGCAGGGTCTGGCCGAGTTCGCGACCGCACCGCTGCGCACCTGAGCCCCATGACCCCGTGCGACCCCGTGACCGGTGACCCCGTGACCGGTGACCCCGTGGCCCAGCCGGATCGGAGCGGCCATGTGCTTCTCGATCACCGCTGACCTGGTGGCGGGCGCCGCCCTCCTGCCGGTCGGCGTGCTGTCCCTGCGGGAGGTACGCCGTCCCCGCGAGGTGCCGTTCGCGGCGCTGCCGCTGCTCTTCGCGGCGCACCAGCTCGTCGAGGCCCTGGTGTGGGCGGGGGAGTCGGGCGCGGTCTCGCCGTGCGTGCAGCAGGGGGCCGCGCTGGCCTACGTGCTCTTCGCCCTGCCGGTGCTGCCCCTCCTGGTCCCCCTCGCCGTGCTGCTCCTCGAGCCGCGCGGGTCCCGATTGCGTGTGGCGCCGTTCGTCGTCGTCGGCGCAGCCGTCTCGACGCACCTGCTCGTCGCGGTGCTGGACGGCTCGCTGGTCGTCGACGTCCGGGACCACGCGCTCGTGTACCGCGTCGGAACGCCCCACCTCACGCTGACGGCGGTGCTCTACGTCATCGTGGTCGTCGGCCCCTCGGTCCTCTCCGGCTACCGCTCGATCGTCGCGTTCGGCCTGGCGAACCTGGTGGGACTGAGCGTCGTGGCCGTGCTCTACGTCGCGGCCTTCGCCTCGCTGTGGTGCGTGTGGGCCGCGGTCAGCTCGGTTCTCGTGCTGGTGCACATGCGCCGTGGCTACCTCGACGGGGCTACCAGGACGTGTAGAGCAGGTGCTGGACCAGCAGCGCCGTGAGGAGCTGCACGGCCAGGCCCGTACGCCGCCAGCGTGCCGGCAGCAGGGCGAGCGAGAGCATCAGCCACGGGATGAACGGCAGCCAGATCCGCTCCACCTCGGCCTTGCTCATGTTGGAGATCTCGATCAGCGTGATGATCGCGGTCGCCGCGCCGACCAGCAGCAGCACGACCCGGTCCGAGCTCAGCCAGGCCGAGCGTCGCAGCTCGGAGCCGCGCACGACCTGCACGGCGCGGGCCAGGCCGGCACCGAGCAGCGGCCCGGCGCTGAAGGCGAGCGCGGCGAGGTTGCCCCACGCCCAGTAGCGCGCCGGACGGAGCTCGGCGATCCCCTCGTAGTAGCGCTCGGCGAGCACGGGGTAGGCCTCCCACCACGCGAAGCCGAACGCCGCCATGGCCAGCACCGGCACCAGCGCGGCGAGGACCGCGACCGGCAGCGGCAGCCAGGACCGGGCCGCGAGCAGCACCGCGAGCGCGAGCAGGCCCAGCAGCGGCAGACCGTAGGAGAGCAGCACGCAGGTGCCCAGCAGCAGCCCGGCCAGTGCCGACCAGGCGAGCGTGACGGGCCGGCCCCGGCCCCTGACCGCCGCGGTCGCGCCGAGCGCGAGGCACGCCAGCCCCCAGGCGGCCACCGCGGCGAACAGGGCGTCGGCGGAGACGGCCATGAACACCGCGGCCGGCGTGAGCACGAGGAAGGGGGCCACGCGCCGGGCCGCGTCCTCGGCGGCCAGGGCGCGCAGCGTGACCAGCACGGCCAACGCGGTCGTGGCCGCGATCAGCGTGACCACGAGGCCGGCCGCGAAGTCGCCGCCGAGACCGACGCGCACCAGGCCGACGAAGAACAGCAGTGCCGCCGGCGGGTGGCCCGCGACGTGGGTGACCCAGTTGTCCGGAGCCGCCGCGTAGGGGATCCGGCTCGACGTAGGTCTCGAGCATCACGGGGATGCTGCCGACCTCGCGGGCGGTGGTGAGGTACTCGTAGCCGTTGCCGAGCACCCGCGAGATGCCGGAGGGTCCGTCGACGAAGGCCAGCGAGAGCAGCCAGGCCAGCCCGGCGGCGTACGACGCGGCGAGCAGGCGTCCCCACGACAGCCGCCGGGCGAGGTCGGCGGCGTAGCGCCACGCGAGCACGGCCAGCACGATCGCCGGGAGGGTGCCCACGCCGACCTTGACCTGCACGAAGCCGTGCAACGGGGGCAGCTCGACGCTGGAGCCGGAGCGCGCGGCCACGTCCCAGCCGGTCAGCGGCGGCACGGCGACCGCGAGCGCCATCAGGACCAGCGTCACGACCAGACCGACGAGCGGCCACCGACCCGCCGGGGTCTCCGCCACGGTGGTCTCCGGGGCCGTCGGCACCGCGATCGGCGTGCGCGGCGCGGGGTGCCCGGGGGAGGTCGCCATGCGCGCAGCCTACGAAGCGACCCCCAACATCCGCGGGACGACCCCGGGGGGTGACCCCGGTCACGACGCGGACACGACACGGACACGGCACGGCGTGGCGAGCACGTCCGATTGCCCAGGTTTGCACCCGTCCGCTTAAGGTCGCACCGTGACAACGTGTGACCTGGTGCTGCCGTGCCGCGACGAGGGCCCGGCGCTGGAGGGACTCCTGCCGTCGGTCCCCGGCGACTTCGCCGTCGTCGTGGTCGACAACGGCTCGACCGACGGCACGGCCGCCGTCGCGCGCCGGCTCGGCGCCCGCGTGGTCACCGAGGACCGCCCCGGCTACGGCGCCGCGGTGCACGCCGGGCTCGAGGCCGGCACGCACGACTTCGTCGCGTTCATGGACGGCGACGGGTCCTTCGACCCCGCCGAGCTGCTGCCCCTGCTCGAGGACGTCCGCTCGGGTCGCGCCGACCTCGCGGTGGGCCGTCGCCGCCCCGTACGCCGGGGGGTGTGGCCCTGGCACGCCCGCGCGGGCAACGCGCTGATCGTGGCCTGGCTGCGCCGCCGGATCCGGATGAACGCCCACGACATCGCCCCGATGCGGGTCTGCCGGCGCCAGGCCCTGCTCGACCTGGGGATCGAGGACCGTCGGTTCGGCTACCCGGTCGAGCTGCTGCAGAAGGCGACCCTGGCCGGGTGGCGGCTCTCCGAGCGCGACGTGGGCTACCACCCGCGGGCCGAGGGCACCCGCTCGAAGGTCTCCGGCTCGGTGCGCGGCACCGCGCGCGCCGCGCGCGACTTCTGGAAGGTGCTCGCATGAGCTCGTACCGCACCCTGGTGATGGCCAAGGCGCCGGTCGCCGGTCGGGTCAAGACCAGGCTCGGTGCCGTCGTCGGTGACGCCGACGCGGCCCGTCTGGCCTGCGCTGCGCTGCTCGACACGCTGGAGGCCTGCACCGACGCCGTCGGCGCGTCGAGCTGTGTGCTCGCCCTCGACGGCGACCTCGACGCCGCGGTCGGCGCCGAGGACCTGCGCCGGGCCCTGCGCGGCTGGGGCGTCGTGGTCCAGCAGGGCGACGGCTTCGCCGCCCGGCTGGCCCACGCCCACCGCGAGGCCGGACCCGGCGTCGTGGTGCAGGTCGGCATGGACACCCCGCAGATCACTCCCGCGCTGCTGGACGAGGCCGCGAGGCCGTTGCTGTTCGGGGACGGCGACGCCGTGCTCGGCCCGGCCCTCGACGGCGGCTGGTGGGTCCTGGCCCGCCGCGGCGAGTCGGTCGCCGACGCGCTGGTCGACGTCGAGATGTCGACGGACCACACCGGTGAGGACACCCGCGCGGCGCTCGAGCGCGCCGGCTGGAGCGTCGCGTCCTGCGGGGCGCTGCTCGACGTCGACGAGGTCGACGACGCCGACCGGGTGGCCGCCGACGCCCCGGCGACCCGGTTCGCCCGGCTCTGGCGTGAGCTGGCACCCGCTACCGTCGGCCCCATCTCGGCAGGAGGGTCTCGATGAGCGAGCGAGTACGTGGGGGAGGACTACGTGGGACCGGAGGCCGTGGGGCCCGACTACGTCGGCGCCGGGGACGTCGCCGACGACGACACCGGCACGGGCGTGCTCGAGGCCCTCGACGCGGAGGGCAACGCCTCGTTCACCACCGTCTTCTCCCACGCCCTGCGCGGGGCACCCTGCTACGTCGTGGGCGTCGGTCCCGAGCCGCGGCTGCTGCCGGTGGGCGACTGGACCCAGCCCGCGGACGACCACGACCGCGCCATGCTCGCGCAGTGCTCGGGGGCGACCCTCGACATCGGGTGCGGCCCGGGACGCCTCTCCGCCGCGCTCGCCGAGGCCGGCCACGTCGTCCTCGGCATCGACGTCGTCCACGAGGCCGTCGGCCAGACCCGCCGACGCGGCGTGGCTGCCCTGCGCCGTGACGTCTTCGACGCCCTGCCCGACGAGGGCCGCTGGGGCTCGGCGCTGCTCGCGGACGGCAACGTCGGCATCGGCGGTGACCCGGAGGCGCTGCTCAAGCGGGTCCGTCAGCTGCTCGACCCCGCCGGACGTGTCGTCGTCGAGGTCGCCGGCCCCGGGGTCGCGCACACCACGCACTGGGCCACCCTGGAGTGCGCCGGCACGCACAGCCGTCCCTTCCGGTGGTCGGTCGTCGGTCTCGACGACATCGGCGAGTTCGCCGCGGCCGTCGGGTTCGCGGTGTCCAGCACCCACCAGCACGGGCTGCGGTGGTCGGTCGTGCTGGAGGAGCCCCGCTGATGGCAGCCCCTCGCGCGCAGGTCCGCCTCGTCCCGAGCGAGGACGCGTTCACGAGCCGCCTGCGCAGCCCGGCCGTCGCGGCGCGGGTGGGGCTCTGGCTGGGCATCTGCTTCGCGATCTGCTTCCTCACCGGGCTGATCAGCCACTACGCGCAGAACACCAGCCAGCCGGTCTCGTTCCCGACGTCCCCGTCCTGGGGCTACCGGCTGACCCAGGGCCTGCACGTCACGAGCGGGTACGCCGCGATCCCGCTGCTGCTGGTCAAGCTCTGGACGGTCTTCCCGCGCCTGTTCCAGGCCGTCCCGCTCGGCGACGTACGCCTGATGCTCGTGCACGGGCTGGAACGGGTCTCGATCGCGGTGCTGGTGGCGGCGGCGACCGTCGAGCTGGCCATCGGCACCATGAACTCCGCGCAGTGGTACCCGTGGTCGTTCTCGTTCCGCCCCGTCCACTACGCCCTGGCGTGGGTCGTGATCGGGGCGCTGCTGGTCCACATCGCGGTCAAGCTGCCGATCATCCGCGACGTCCTGCTCGGTGACGTCGACGAGACCACCCACGACCGCCCCGGGGCCGTGAGCGAGGGAGCCCTGAGCCGCCGCGGACTGCTGCGCACCACCTGGGCCGCGGCCGGGGTGGCCGTCCTCGCGACCGCCGGTGGCGCCGTCGGGTGGCTGCGCGACGTCTCCGTGCTCGCGGTGCGCTCGGGCGAGGGCCCCCAGGGGGTGCCGATCAACCGGTCGGCCGAGGCCGCCGGCGTGACCACCGACGTCGTCGGCGACTCCTTCCGGCTCGAGATCGTCCACGGCGACCGGACGGAGTCGCTGACCAAGGACGACCTCCTCGCCCTGACCCAGCACGAGGAGGGGCTGCCGATCGCCTGCGTCGAGGGCTGGAGCGCCGCCGGCACCTGGACCGGCGTACGGATGCGCGACCTGCTGGCCCTGGTCGACGCACCCACCGACGCCGGTGTGGTGGTGCGGTCGCTGCAGACCCGCGGCGCCTTCGCGACGACGCTGCTCCAGGCCGAGTTCGCCCAGGACGAGCGGACCCTGCTGGCCCTCGGCCTCAACGGTGAGAGGTTGAACCTCGACCACGGGTTCCCCTGCCGGGTGATCGCACCCGACCGGCCCGGTGTGCTGCAGACCAAGTGGGTCACCCGGCTGGAGGTGCAGGCGTGAGCGGTGCAGGCGTGAGCACGGTGTCGCCGGTCAGGCTCGTGGTCGGCGGTCTCGGCGTCCTCGTCGGGCTCTACGGTGCCTGGTTGCTGCTCAGCCGCCAGGACCTCTCCCAGCTCACCTCCGTCGCGATCTGGCTGGTCGGCGGCCTGGTGCTGCACGACGGGCTGATCAGCCTGGCCGTGCTGGGTCTCGGTGCCGTGCTGGGCCTGGTGCTCTCGCCCCGGGTGCGCGGGCCGGTGGTGGCCGGACTGGTCGTGCTCGGCTCGGTCACCCTGCTCGCCGTGCCCGTCCTGGGCCGGTTCGGCGCCAAGGCCGACAACCCCACCCTGCTGGACCGCAACTACGTGCTCGGCTGGCTCGTGCTCGTCGTCCTCGTCGCGGCGGTGGTCGCCGCCGTGGTCGCGGTCCGGTCGCGGCGCAGGTCCTAGCCGACACCCTGCCGACACCCTGCCGACACGCCGGGGCGGGTCTCGCCGTCGAACACCTGTTCGGGCTAGATTCTCTCCACAGGCACGTGCACCGACGCCTCGTCCACAGCCCCGGCTGCCGACGACCAGCGGTGTCGGTGGCGGTCCCTACTGTCGCAGCCACGACCTCGACAGCATCGACAACCGGGCCAGGCGGCCCACAGGACGGAGACACATCATGGCTGGTGGAGACCGGGACAAGGCGCTCGACGCGGCGCTGCTCAACATCGAGAAGCAGTTCGGCAAGGGCTCGGTGATGCGCCTGGGCGACGAGACCCGCGCCCCGCTGGAGATCATCCCGACCGGCTCGATCGCCCTCGACGTCGCGCTCGGCCTCGGGGGGCTGCCGCGCGGTCGCGTGGTCGAGATCTACGGCCCGGAGTCCTCGGGAAAGACCACGGTCGCCCTGCACGCGGTGGCCAACGCCCAGCGCGCCGGCGGCATCGTGGCCTTCATCGACGCCGAGCACGCGCTGGACCCCGACTACGCCAAGAACCTCGGCGTCGACACCGACGCCCTGCTGGTCTCCCAGCCCGACTCCGGTGAGCAGGCCCTCGAGATCGCCGACATGCTGGTGCGCTCCGGTGCGCTGGACCTCATCGTCATCGACTCCGTGGCCGCCCTGGTGCCGCGTGCGGAGATCGAGGGCGAGATGGGTGACAGCCACGTCGGCCTCCAGGCGCGGCTGATGAGCCAGGCGCTGCGCAAGATGACCGGCGCGCTCAACGGTTCCGGGACGACCGCGATCTTCATCAACCAGCTGCGCGAGAAGATCGGAGTGATGTTCGGCTCGCCCGAGACCACGACCGGTGGTCGGGCGCTGAAGTTCTACTCCTCGGTCCGCCTCGACGTGCGCCGCATCGAGACGCTCAAGGACGGCACCGACATGGTCGGCAACCGCACCCGGGTCAAGGTCGTCAAGAACAAGGTCGCCCCGCCGTTCAAGCAGGCCGAGTTCGACATCATGTACGGCAAGGGCATCTCCCGCGAGGGCGGCCTGATCGACGTGGGGGTCGAGGCGGGCCTCGTGCGCAAGGCCGGCGCCTGGTACACCTACGAGGGCGACCAGCTCGGCCAGGGCAAGGAGAACGCACGCACGTTCCTCAGCGACAACCCCGACCTGGCCAACGAGCTGGAGAAGAAGATCCTCGAGAAGCTCGGCGTCGGAGCCCGGGTCGACGCCGAGGCCGAGTCCGACCTCTCCGACGAGCCCATCGGTGTCGACGACTTCTGAGGCCGAGCGCGACCCGGCCCGGGACCTGGGTCCGGACGCGGATCCGGAGTCGGTGGCGCGCACGATCCTGCTCGACCAGCTCACCGGCCGGTCCCGCAGCCGCTACGAGCTGGCCGAGAAGCTGGCCGGCCGTGGGGTGCCGACCGAGGTCGGCGCCCGGTTGCTGGACCGCTTCGAGGAGGTCGGTCTCGTCGACGACGCGGCCTTCGCGCGGGCCTGGGTCAGCGGACGCCAGTCGGCCAAGGGGCTCGCGCGCCGTGCGATCGCCCAGGAGCTGCGCCGCAAGGGCGTCGATGACGAGGTGGCCCGCGAGGCGCTCGACGAGCTCGACCCCGACGACGAGCTCGCCGCCGCCCACGCCCTGGTCCGCAAGAAGCGGCGCACTCTGCGTGGCGTCGACGACGTCACGGCCACCCGACGCCTGGTGGGCGCCCTGGCGCGCAAGGGCTACCCACCGGGGCTGGCCTACTCGGTCGTCCGGGAGGAGCTGGCCTCGGCCGGCGACGAGGCGCGACCGGGTGATGGCGGTCTCAGCGACGATGGCGACGACAGCGAGTGGTAGGTCCCGGCTCGGTCCGGCGAACCGCCGGTCGTGGCCTGATGGGCCATGATGGCGCCCATGAGTGACGCACCGCACGACGAGGACATCGAGCACGCCCTGCGACTGCCGCCCGGTCCGGTGGACCTCGCCTCGCTCGACCCCGCCGCGACCCCGGCGTTCTCCGGCGGCAAGGCCGAGGGCAAGAAGGCGCTCACGGCGCTCGGTGACCCGCTCTCGGACCTGCAGGAGCGGCTCTTCGCCGAGGGTGTCGCAGGGGTGGCGAACCGGGCCGTGCTCCTCGTGCTCCAGGGCATGGACACCTCCGGCAAGGGTGGCGTGATGCGCCACACGGTCGGCCTGGTCGATCCGCAGGGAGTCCGGATCACCTCGTTCAAGGCGCCGAGCGAGGAGGAGCGCCAGCACGACTTCCTGTGGCGCATCCGCAGGGCCGTCCCGGACAGCGGCCAGCTCGGGGTGTTCGACCGCAGCCACTACGAGGACGTGCTGATCGCCAAGGTCCGTTCGCTGGCGCCCGCGAAGGAGATCGAGCAGCGCTACGACGCGATCAACGAGTTCGAGGCCGAGCTGGCCTCGGTCGGGATCCGGGTGATCAAGGCGATGCTGCACATCTCGCCCGACGCCCAGAAGGAGCGGCTGCTGCGCCGGCTCGAGCGCGAGGACAAGCACTGGAAGTTCAACCCCGGCGACATCGACGAGCGCGGCAGGTGGCCCGACTACGCCCGGGCCTACGAGATCGCCCTGGAGCGCACCAACACCGAGGTCGCGCCGTGGTACGTCGTGCCCTCGGACCACAAGTGGTACCGCAACCTGGCCATCGGCCACCTCCTGCACGGCACCCTGGCCCGGATGGCGCCGGCCTGGCCGGGGCCGGACTACGACATCGAGGAGCAGCGCGTCCGCCTGCTCGGCGACCCCACCTGAACCGGAGCGACACCGAGAGATGGTGCTCGAGCGCGTCGGCGTCACCCGCTACGTCACCCCCCTGCGGGAGGGCGGCAGCCTGCCCGGGATCGTCGAGGCCGACGACCTGGGCACCTACGTCTGCAAGTTCCGTGGGGCCGGTCAGGGCGTGCGGGTCCTCGTCGCGGAGGTCGTGGTGGGCGCGCTGGCGCGCACGGTGGGCCTGCACACGCCGCGGCTGGTCGCGCTCGACCTCGGCCGCGACATCGCGCGCTACGAGGCCGACGAGGAGGTCCAGGACCTGCTCACGGCCAGCCTCGGGCTGAACCTGGGCATCGACTTCCTGCCCGGCGCCTTCGGCTACGACGGAGACCCGCCCGGGGACCCGCTCGACCCGGCGGTCGTGCTGTGGCTGGACGCCTTCACCGCCAACGTCGACCGGTCCTGGCGCAACCCCAACCTGCTGGTCTGGCACGACGACCTCTGGGTGATCGACCACGGCGCCTCGTTGTACTTCCACCACGCCTGGGCCGGGGGTCTCGGCGACCCGGCCCGCTTCGCCGCACAGCGCTGGGACGGCTCCGACCACGTGCTCGGCGCCTGGGCCGACCGGCTGGAGGAGGCCGAGGCCCGCGTGGCGCCGCTGCTGGGGGAGACGGCCTTCGCCGCCGCCCTCGCGGAGGTGCCCGACGAGTGGCTCGAGCCGGTCGACGGCGCTCCGGACGCCGCGGCCGTGCGGGCGGCGTACGTCGCGTTCCTCACCGCCCGCCTCGGGACCCGCCAGTGGCTGCCCGTGGGACCGGCCGGGGGCGCGCCGTGACCGCGGACGGCGGGAGCCCCCGCCACCCCTACCAGTACGTCGTGCTGCGCTGCGTGCCCCGCGTGGACCGTGAGGAGTTCGTCAACCTGGGCGTGGTGCTCTACTGCCAGGCCACCGACTTCCTCGGCTGCTCGACCCGCCTGGAGCCCGAGCGGCTCGCCGTGCTGTGGCCCGACCTCGACGTCGAGCGGGTCGCGGACGCGCTCGCCTTCGTCGCCGCGACCTGCGAGGCCGACCCGCGGGCCGGGGCGGTGGCCGCGCAGTCGCTGACCCTGCGCTTCGGGTTCCTCAAGGCCCCGCGCAGCACCGTCGTCCAGCCCGGTCCGGTCCACGGTGGCACCACGACCGACCCCGCGGCCGAGCTGGCCGACCTCCTCGAGCGCTGCTGCTGAGGCCCCGCTCCGCACCGGGCTCAGGCCGAGTCGGTCACGGGTTCGGGGGTGCGCACCGGCGTCGAGCTGCTCGTCCCCGGCTGGGCGTCGCGCCGTTGGCGCGGGATCATCGCGGCGATCGCGACCGAGAGGGCCGCGGCCACCGCACTGATCACGAAGCACAGCTGGAAGGCGCCCTGGCTCGGCACCTGCACCGGCCCGAGGCTCTGGGTCGAACCGGTCAGGATCGTGGCCATCAACGCTGAGGCGATCGTGGTCCCCAGCGAGCGCATCAGCGTGTTCACGCCGACGGCCGAGCCCGCCTCGTGCGCCGGCGAGGCGTCGAGCACGAGCGTGGGCATCGCGGCGTACCCGATCCCGACACCCGCGGAGATGACGAGGGTGGCGATCGCCAGCTGCCAGGGCGCCCCCATGAGGGGCAGCGCGACGACGTAGCCGAGGCCGAGCACCCCGGCACCGGTCATCAGGGCGACCTTCGCGCCGAGGCCGTCGATGAGCCGGCTCGAGACGGGGGCGAAGACCAGCATCATCAGTCCGCCGGGGGCCATCCACAGGCCGGCCTGGAGCACCGACTGGCCCAGCCCGTAGCCGGTGGCCTCCGGGATCTGGAGCAGCTGGGGCACGACGATGGCCTGCGCCATCATCCCGATCCCGACGGCGACGGCGGCGAGGTTGGTCAGCAGCACCGGCAGGCGGGCGGTGCTGCGCAGGTCGACGAGCGGCTGCTCGGTGCGCAGCTCGAACCAGCCCCAGACGGCCAGCACGGCGAGGCCGGCGAGCAGCAGGCCGATGGTCCGGCCCGAGCCCCAGCCCCACGTGCTGGCCTTGGACAGGGCGACCAGGGCCAGCACGAGACCGAGGCTCAGGCCGATCGCGCCCGGCACGTCGAAGCGGGCGGGACGTTGGTCGTGGACGTGCGGCACGAGCACGACGACGGCCACGAGCACGACCGCGGCCACGCCGGCGGCGACCCAGAACAGCGCGTGCCAGTCGCCGACGTCGACGATCCAGGCCGACAGGGGCAGCCCGATCGCTCCGCCGACGCCGAGGGTCGCGCTCATCGCGGCCACGGAGGTCGAGGCCATGTGCGGCGGCACCGTCTCGCGGATCAGCGCGATGCCGACCGGGATGAACCCCATCGCCAGGCCCTGGAGGCCGCGTCCCACCAGCATCGGTGCCAGCGAGTCGGACAGGGCGGAGACGACCGAGCCGAGCAGCAGCACGACGGTGCTCGCGACCAGGATCCGTTGCTTGCCGAGCATGTCGGCCAGGCGGCCGCTCACCGGCATGGTCACGGCCCCGCACAGCAGGGTGATCGTCACGACCCAGGCCGCGTTCGGCGCCGAGGTGCCGAGCAGCGAGGGCAGCGCCGGCTGGATCGGGATCACCATCGTCTGGGTCAGGGCGGCGGTCAGGCCGCCGAAGCACACCGCGACGACGGCGAGGGTGGGTCGCGAGGCGCGCGGTGGTCGGGCGGGGGTGTGGGCGCTCATGCCGTCCTTCGTGGTTGGAGTTGGTTGTCGTCAGCAACTAGAAGATCCAACACGGTCGGGGCCACCAGGGCAAGGTGAGGCCCTGTGATGCGTGCCGCATCCGGCGGGGTGCCCGCTGCGCTCTACGAGACACGCCGCGCCAGATCGCGAAGTCGAAGGCCGCCATGGCCGAGCGGCAGTGCTCTGGTCGTACCGAACTCGGGGTCCAACGCACAGTGCCCCGGATCCGTGCCGGCATCCGGCACGGATCCGGGGCGCTGTCCGGAGGGGTGGCTGCTCAGACGGGGACGAGCTCCACGGCGCCGACGGCGTAGCGGGCCAGCACGACCCGGGCGACCTCCGGGTGCGCGCCGAGCGGGCGGGACACGGCGAGGGCGCCCGCCTCGAGCGCCAGCTCGCCGGCGCGCTCGGCGAGCGGCCCCGAGGTCAGGAACAGCGAGCCGACCGCGATGTGGCGCCGGCCCTCGCGGCGGAAGGCCCGCACGGCCTCGGCGGTCGCCGGCGGCGCGCTCACGGCGTACGCCGCCGTCACCGGGAGGTGGTGGCGCGTGCCCCACTGCCGGGCCAGGCGGGCGACCGAGGCGTTCGCGAGCGCGTCGGGCGAGCCGGCTCCGGCCAGCACCAGCGCGTCGAGCTCGCGCACCCGGTGCAGGCGCAGCGTCTCGCGCAGCCGGTCGTCGAGGGCGGCGAGCAGGCCGGGCTCGTGGCCCAGCGGAGCGGTGACGCGCACCCGCAGCCCGTCGGCGCCCGCGAGGCGCAGGCGCGGCTCCAGGACCGCGTCCGGGGCCGCGCTGAGGTCGAGCGGCACCACGACCACCTCGGCGTGACCGGCGCCGGCCAGGTCGGCCAGGGTCCGGTCGAGCCCGGTCAGGTCGGTGCCGGTCACGGTGAGCCCGCGGCCACCCCGGTGCACCTCGCGCACGAGCGCGGTGAGCGTGGCCCGGTCGACCGCCGCCGGGGCGAGCAGGAGCAGGGCGGGGGCGCTCATGCGTGGATCCCGCACTCGGTCTTCGACGTGCCCGCCCATCGACCGCTGCGGGGGTCCTCGCCCGGCGCGACCCGGCGGGTGCAGGGGGCGCAACCGATCGAGGGGTAGCCGTCGTAGGCGAGCGGGTTGACCAGCACGCCGTGCTCGGCGACGTAGGCCTCGACCTGCTCGTCGCTCCAGCGCGCCAGCGGCGAGACCTTGACCTTGCCCTTCCTGGCGTCCCACCCGATCACCGGCGCGATCACCCGGTGGTGGGTCTCGGCACGTCGCAGCCCGGTCGCCCAGGCGTCGTAGTCGCCCAGCGCCTCGGCCAGCGGCGCGACCTTGCGCAGCGCGCAGCAGCGGTCGGGGTCGGTCTTGTAGAGGTCCTTGCCGTACGCCGCGTCCTGCTCGGCGACCGACTGCTTCGGGGTGATCGTGCGCAGGGTGACGTCCACCGTGGCCGCGACCGCGTCACGGGTGCCGATGGTCTCCGCGAAGTGGTAGCCGGTGTCGAGGAAGACCACGTCGATGCCCGGCACGACGCTCGCGGCGAGGTGGGCGAGCACGCCGTCGGCCATCGAGGAGGTCACCGCGAACCGCTCGCCGAACGTCGCCGCGGCCCACTCGATGATCGTCGCCGCCGGGGCGAGCTCGAGCTCGCTGGCCCACACCGAGACCAGCTCGCGCAGCTCCTCGGGGGAGCGGCTCGCGGCACCGGACCCACCGAGCGTGGCGCCCTTGAAGGAGCGCGCGGACGCTGTCGACGCCGTCGTCATCGCGGGCCTCCCACGCCGGCGGGACGGGGCAGCTGTCCGGTCATCCGGAGCGTGAAGACCCGCAGGCAGGAGTGGCACTCCCAGCCGCCGTGCGGAGCCGGCTCCTCGCCGCCCGGGTCGTGGGGCGCGAGGTCCTCGTCGCCGCAGTAGGGGCAGTGGAAGGGAGTGGCGTGCCCGCTCATCCGAGCAGCTCCGCGTCGGCGCGCGCGACCCAGTCGGCGAAACGCTCGTCGGCGTCGTTGCGGTCCTCGAGGTAGTGCTCGACCACCCGGGTGACGTAGTCGCCGAGCCCGGCGCTGGTGACCTTGTGCGCGCGCAGCTTGCGCCCGAAGTTGGCGCCCATCCCGGTCGCCCCGCCCAGGTGCACCTGGAAGCCCTCGACCTGCTCGCCGTCGTGCATGACCAGCTGGCCCTTCAGGCCGATGTCGGCGACCTGGGTGCGCGCGCACGCGTTCGGGCAGCCGTTGACGTTGACGGTGATCGGCACGTCGAGGCCGGGCAGGCGCTGCTCGAGCTCGCCGATCAGGTCGCGGGCACGGTCCTTGGTGTCGACGATGGCCAGCTTGCAGAACTCGATGCCGGTGCAGGCCATCGTGTTCTGCCGCCAGTTCGAGGGTCGCGCCTGCAGCCCGACCTGGTCCAGGCGGGCCACGAGGGCCTCGACCTGGTCCGGCTCGACCCCGATCAGCACGATCTTCTGGTACGGCGTCAGCCGGGCGCCGGCGACGCCGTGCTCGGCCATCGCGTCGGCGAGCTCGACCAGCATGGTGCCGGAGACCCGGCCGGCGACCGGGGCGAGACCGACGTACTTCAGGCCGTCGCGCTGGTCGTGGACGCCGACGTGGTCGCGGTGCCCGGTGGGGGAGGCCGGCGAGGGGCAGTCGACCAGCTCGCGGTGCAGGTACTCGCCCTCGAGGACCTCGCGGAACTTCTCCCCGCCCCAGTCGGCGAGCAGGAACTTCAGCCGGGCGCGCGAGCGCAGCCGGCGGTAGCCGTAGTCGCGGAAGATCGACACGACGCCCTCCCACGCGTCCGCGACCTCCTCCAGGGGGATCCACACGCCCAGGCGGGTGGCCAGCTTGGGGTTCGTCGAGAGCCCGCCGCCGACCCACAGGTCGAAGCCGGGGCCGTGCTCGGGGTGGACGGTGCCCACGAAGGCGACGTCGTTGGTCTCGGGGGAGACGTCGTGGCCCGGGTGGCCGGTCAGCGCGGTCTTGAACTTGCGCGGCAGGTTCGAGTACGCCGGGTCGCCGATGAAGCGGCGACGGATCTCGGCCAGCGCACTGGTGCCGTCGATGATCTCCTCGGTGCTGACCCCGGCCACGGGGGAGCCGACGAAGGGCCGCGGCGAGTCGCCGCACGCCTCGAGGCTGTCGAGACCGACCGCGTCGAGCTTGTCCCAGATCGTCGGCACGTCCTCGATCCGGATCCAGTGGTACTGGATGTTCTCGCGGTCGGTGACGTCAGCGGTGTCCCGGGCGTGGTCCCGCCCGATCTCGCCCAGGACGCGCACCGCGTCGCTGCCCAGCAGCGCGCCGTCGGAGCGCACGCGGAGCATGAAGTACTCGTCGTCGAGCTCGTGCGGGTCGAGCGTGGCGGTCTTGCCGCCGTCGAGGCCGGGCCGGCGCTGGGTGTAGAGCCCGTACCAGCGCATCCGCCCGCGCAGGTCGCCCGGGTCGATCGAGTCGAAGCCGCGCTTGGCGTAGAGGTCGAGGATCCGGCGGCGCACGTTGAGCGCGTCGTCGTCCTTCTTGGCCTGCTCGTTGGCGTTGAGCGGCTCGCGGTAGCCCAGGCCCCACTGTCCTTCGCCACGCTTGGGCCGCGGGATCTCGACGGCGGGGCGGACGGGGGCAGAGGTCATGACGGGGGTCCTTCGCTGGGGGGTGGGTCTGGTCCGATCAGCGAGGCCGACAGATCATGCTGCGGGTGCGACCCAGGTCCACGTGGCGACGCGCCACGAGGAACACCGAGGTCCCGGAGCTGATCATGGATCGAGTGTCCGGGTCCGGGGGCCCGGTCTCCAAACTCGTTCTCAGCAGGTGAGACACCGGTCCGCATCTCGAGACAGACCCGGTGATGCGCGAGCCCGTGTCGCGTCGCCCTATCCTGGATCCATGACCGAGGACCCGGCCGCGCAGGCCCACCAGAGCAGCCTGACCTCGTCCGTCTACCGCCAGGCCCTCGAGGTGATCGCGGCCGTCGAGCCGCGCATCGCCGCGGCCACCGTCGCCGAGCTCGCCGACCAGCGCTCCTCGCTCAAGCTGATCGCCAGCGAGAACTACGCCTCGCCGGCGGTGCTGATGACGATGGGCACCTGGCTCTCGGACAAGTACGCCGAGGGCACGGTCGGTCACCGCTTCTACGCCGCCTGCCAGAACGTCGACACCGTCGAGGCCGTCGCGGCCGAGCACGCCCGCGAGCTCTTCGGCGCCGAGTACGCCTACGTCCAGCCGCACTCGGGCATCGACGCCAACCTGGTGGCCTTCTGGTCGATCCTGGCCCACCGCATCGAGAGCCCGTGGCTGGAGAAGGCCCAGGCCCGCAACGTCAACGACCTCTCCGCGGAGGACTGGGAGAGGTTGCGTCACGAGCTGGGCGACCAGCGCCTGCTCGGCATGAGCCTCGACGCCGGCGGCCACCTGACCCACGGCTTCCGGCCCAACATCTCCGGCAAGATGTTCCACCAGCAGCAGTACGGCACCGATCCGGTGACCGGGCTGCTCGACTACGACGCGCTCGCCGCGAAGGCGCGCGAGTTCCGCCCGCTGATCCTGGTCGCCGGCTACTCCGCCTACCCGCGCCGCGTGAACTTCGCCAAGGTCCGCGAGATCGCCGACGAGGTCGGCGCGACCCTGATGGTCGACATGGCCCACTTCTCCGGACTCGTCGCCGGCAAGGTCTTCACCGGCGAGGAGGACCCCGTGCCGTACGCCGACGTGGTCACCTCCACCACGCACAAGTCGTTGCGCGGACCGCGCGGCGGGATCGTGCTGGCCACCGGTGAGTACGCCCCCTCGGTCGACCGCGGTTGCCCGATGGTCCTCGGCGGCCCGATGGCCCACGTGATGGCGGCCAAGGCCGTGGCCTTCGCCGAGGCGCGCCAGGACTCCTTCCGCACCTATGCGCAGGACGTGGCGGACAACGCCCAGTCGCTGGCCGAGGGCTTCAACAGCCGGGGCGCGAAGCTCGTGACCGGAGGCACCGACAACCACCTGGTCCTGCTCGACGTCAGCGCCTACGGACTGACCGGTCGCCAGGCCGAGTCCGCGCTCCTCGAGGCCGGCGTGGTGACCAACCGCAACTCGGTGCCCGCCGACCCCAACGGCGCCTGGTACACCTCCGGGGTCCGTCTGGGCACCCCGGCCCTGACGACGCGCGGCTTCGGCCACGACGAGTTCGACCGGGTCGCCGAGCTGATCACCCACGTCCTGGAGAACACCGAGGCCGGCACGACGCAGGCGGGCGCTCCCTCCAAGGCCTCCTACGTGCTCGCCGACGGGGTGGGCGAGAAGGTCAAGGCCGCCTCGTCCGAGCTGCTGGAGGCGCACCCGCTCTACCCCGGCCTCGAGCTGACCTGAGCGATGGTCGCCTCCCGGTCGGCACGGGCCCGCAAGGCCGCGCTCGAGGCGGGGCCGCTCTCGGTGGTCCGGATCGAGGTCGACGCCGCGGACCAGCTCGTCTACAAGATCGGCTGCACGACGTGCACCGCCCGGGGTGCGACGGGCGGCACCCGGGCCACCCGACCCTGGTCGGCGTACCGCCCGGGCGCCGACAACGGCTACCTCGCCGCGATGGACCGGTGGACCTTCCACCTCCTCGAGCGGCACCCCGACGCGGAAGCGCCGTGCCTGGCCTACCTGCCCGCCGCGCAGGAGCGGCTCCAGGAGCGCCGGGACCGGTCCTGAGGCCGATCAGCCCGATGGTCCTCGCGCCGCACGACCCCGTCGTCACGGGCGGGGCGTGGCGCGCTCGACCACGGCGGCGAGGTCGCCGGTGTCACCGCAGTCGGCACCCAGGGCGCCGTACACCCCGTCGTGGGTGCTCGCCAGGCGCGAGACGCAGAACGCGTCGGCGACCTCGGCCGGCGCGTGGCGCACCAGCAGGGAGGCCTGCAGGAGCAGCGCCATCCGGCCGGCGACCCGACGCGCCGCTCCCTCCAGCCGTCCGTCGGGCTGGCTGATCAGCTCACCGAGCAGCGCGAGCGTGTCCTCGACCGCGCGGTCGAGGTGCCGGTCGGCGCCGCGAGCGAGGCCGACCTCGTCGATCCAGGCCTCGAGGCTGGCCGGCTCGCGGGCCAGCGCGCGGAGGACGTCGAGGGCCTGGACGTTGCCGGAGCCCTCCCACAGCGAGTTCAGCGGGGCCTCGCGGTAGAGCAGGGGCAGCCCGGACTCCTCGACGTAGCCGTTGCCGCCCAGGCACTCCAGCGCCTCGGCGGTGACCCCGGGGGTGCGCTTGCACACCCAGAACTTCGCGAGCGGGAGCGCGATCCGGCGCAGCGCGACCTCGTGGGCGTCGTCGGGGCGGTCGACCGCGGCGGCCAGGCGCAGCGCGAGGGACGTGGCGGCCTCGGACTCCAGCGCGAGGTCGGCGACCACGTTGCGCATCAGGGGCTGGTCGGCCAGGCGCGCGCCGAAGGCGGAGCGGTGCGCGACGTGCCAGGCGGCCTCCGCGACCGCGCGCCGCATCAGGGAGGCCGACCCGAGCACGCAGTCGAGCCGGGTCGCGGCGACCATCTCGATGATCGTGCGCACCCCGCGGCCCTCGTCGCCCAGGCGGACCGCCAGCGTGCCGTCGAGCTCGAGCTCGCTCGAGGCGTTGGAGCGGTTGCCCAGCTTGTCCTTGAGCCGGACCACGTCGAGGAGGTTGCGGGTGCCGTCCGGCAGGACCCGCGGCACCAGGAAGCAGCTGAGCCCGCCCTCGGCCTGGGCCAGCAGGAGGAACACGTCGTTCATCGGCGCCGAGGTGAACCACTTGTGCCCGTGCAGCGTGTACTCGCCGTCGACCCCGGCCGGGCGCGCCTGCGTGAGGTTGGCCCGCACGTCCGAGCCGCCCTGCTTCTCGGTCATCCCCATCCCCGCGAGCAGACCGGCCTTCGTCTGCGGGGCGCGCAGACCGGGGTCGTAGGTCCTCGAGGCCAGGAGCGGCGTCCACTCCTTGGCCAGGGCGTCGTCGGCGCGCAGCGCAGGCACCGCGGCGTAGGTCATCGACACGGGGCAGCCGTGCCCGGGCTCGGTCTGCGACCAGCCCAGGAACCCGGCGGCGCGGCGTACGTGCGCGTGGGGCTCGCCGGCGGCCTGCTGCTCCCAGGCGGTGGCGGCCAGGCCGTGCCCGATCGCGCGTTCCATGAGCCAGTGCCACGAGGGGTGGAAGGACACCTCGTCGACGCGCCGGCCGTAGCGGTCGTAGGGCACCAGACGGGGCGGGTGCTCGTTGGCGAGCATCCCGTGCTCGCGCGCCGGCGCCGACCCGGCCTGGGCGCCGAGGTCGCTCAGGGAGTCCAGCGTGGCCTGGTCGGCGTGGCGCAGGACGGCGTCGCGCAGCGCCTCGTCGCCCGCGACGACGTCGTGACCCGCGAGCGGCGGGGCCTGGTTGGCCACGACCCGGACGGCGGCGCGGCCCTGCGCTGACGGGATCGAGGAGAGCATGGCCATACGGTAGTTGCCATGACGGTGGTCTCGGGGCGTTCGGCGCGGGAGGGCACCCGCGACGCACCCCCTGACGGCCCCCGACGCGACTCCCGTGACGACTCGGTGCTCCACACCGCGTGGCGCCTCGTGGTCACCACGCTCGCCTCCTGCCTGCGCCACCGGGTGACCGGCCTGGCGGCCGAGGCGGCGTTCTTCGCCGTGCTCTCGGTGCCGCCGCTGGTCTTCGCCCTGGCCGGGGCGATCGGCTACGTCTCGAGCAGCTTCAGCGCGGGTCAGGTGGGGGAGGTGCAGGAGGCCGTGGTCGGCCTGTTCAGCCAGTTCCTCACCGACTCGGCGGTCACGACGGTGATCGACCCGACGATCGCCGAGGTGCTCGAGAACGGTCGCTTCGACGTGGTCTCGGTCGGCTTCGTGCTCGCGCTCTGGTCGGGCTCGCGGGCGCTGAACGTCTTCGTCGACACCATCACGATCATGCACGGCCTCGGTGGGCGGCGCGGGATCCTGCGCACGCGGGCGCTGAGCTTCGGGCTCTACCTGCTGGCGATGGTGGTCGGCATGGTCGCGCTGCCGCTGGTGGTGGCCGGTCCGCGGCTGGTGCGCGCCGCGCTGCCCGACGCCCTGATGCCGGTCGGGGCCTTCTACTGGCCGGTGGTCGTGGTCAGCTGCGTGTGCTTCCTGGCCACGCTCTACCACGTGTCGGTACCGGTGCGCACGCACTGGCGCTTCAACCTGCCGGGGGCCGTGTTCTCCCTCCTGGCCTGGCTGGTGGGCTCCTTCGTCCTGCGCTGGGTGCTCACGGTGACCTCGGCCGACTCCGCGTCGATCTACGGACCGCTGGCCGCGCCGATCGCGGTGCTGCTGTGGCTCTACGTCGTCGCGCTGGCCGTGCTCGTCGGGGCCGCCGTCAACGCCTCGTTCGACGACGTCTTCGTGCAGAGCGCGACCGTGCGTGCCCGCCGCGACCTCGGCGCACGGCGTCGGCGACGACGCGCCGAGGACCCGCCCCGGACGGCGGAGCCCGACGCCACGGACCACCTCACCGGCCACGTCGCGGGCCACGAGCGCGACGTGGTCTAGATTCACGGCGTGGAGGATCCCCCCGACCGTCCGCCGTCGGCGGTCGACCCGACCGGGGCCCAGGCGAACGGCTCGCTCGCCTCGCCACCGGACGACCCCGGCACCAACCGCGGTCGCGTCTCGCTGCCCGAGCGCACCCGCTCCCCGTTCTGGGAGCTGACCCGGCGCCTGCTGCTGGCCCTCGCGATCCTGGTCGCGACCGTGATGATCGTCTACTTCGACCGCGAGGGGTACGGCGACAGCGCCGACCCGAGGGGCCGGGGGGTCGGCCTGATCGACTCGATCTACTACACGACCGTCACGCTGAGCACGACCGGCTACGGGGACATCGCGCCGATCACCGCGCAGGCCCGGCTGATCAACGCCTTCGTGATCACTCCGCTGCGCATCGCCTTCCTGGTGCTGCTGATCGGCACGACCCTGGAGGTGCTGGCCTCCCAGGGCCGCGACGCCATCCGGATCTCACGCTGGAGGAAGCACATGGACCACCACGTCGTCGTCATCGGCTACGGCACCAAGGGGCGCAGCGCCGTGGACACCCTGGTCAACAACGGGGTGGCGCGGGAGAGCTTCGTGATCGTCGACCCGAGCGCCGTGGCGCTCTCCGACGCCCACGCCGACGGGCTGGCCGTGGTCACCGGGGACGCCACCCGCCGCGAGGTGCTGCGTCGCGCCGGCGTCGCGACGGCCGACCAGGTGATCATCACGACGGGGCGTGACGACTCCAACGTGCTCGCCGCGCTCACCGTGCGTCAGCAGAACCCCGACGCCTACATCATCGCCTCGGTCACCGAGCAGGAGAACGCACCCCTGATGCGTCAGTCGGGCGCGAACTCGGTGATCACCTCCTCCGACGCCGTCGGCCGGCTGCTCGGGCTGTCCTCGCTCTCCCCGACGCTCGGCTCGGTGATGGAGGACCTGCTGACCTACGGCGACGGGCTCGAGGTGGCCGAGCGCGAGCTGCTCGTCGGCGAGGTCGGCGCGCAGCCGCAGTCGCTGCCCGACCAGGTGATCGCGGTCGTGCGCGACGAGAAGGTCTACCGCTACTTCGAGCCGACCGTCACCCAGCTCGCCCGCGGCGACCGGCTGGTCGTCGTCCGCCCCGCCCGCGAGCTGCCCTGGGCGCCGCGCCCGGGCACGCACAACGAGGACTTCGCCTCCGACCAGGACTGAGCCGGGCCCGGACATGAAAAGACCGAGCCGCTGGCGTCTCGGGTCACCAGCGGCTCGGTAAGAGAGACCATAGCAACCTCGTGGTTGCCGCGCACCAGTTCTCCACCGGCAATTCTGGCGGTCTGGACCACCGTGACGTCCGTCCACGGCGGGTCAGTCGCGCCGGCGGGCCAGGTAGACGGCGAGACCGGCCAGGACCACCACCACCGCGAGGGCGACGTAGGGGTGGTTCGAGACGGTGTTCATCAGCCGGCCGCCGCCGCGCACCCACGCCGTCCACGAGGCGAGCACCGACAGCCTCATGCCCCCAGCGCTGCCGAGACGACCTCGCGGGCCTCGGACTGCACCTGGGCGAGGTGGTCGGGGCCGGCGAAGGACTCGGCGTAGATCTTGTAGACGTCCTCGGTGCCCGAGGGACGCGCGGCGAACCAGGCCGAGGCCGTGGTCACCTTCAGCCCGCCGATGGCGGCGCCGTTGCCGGGTGCCTCGGTGAGCTTGGCGGTGATCTCCTCCCCGGCGAGCTCGGTGGCGCTGACGTCGTCGGGGGAGAGCGCGGCCAGCTTGGCCTTCTGCTCGCGGTCGGCGGGCGCGTCGACGCGGGCGTACGCCGGCTCGCCGTGGCGCGCGACGAGGTCGGCGTAGTGCTGGCTCGGCGAGCGGCCGGTGGTGGCCAGGATCTCCGAGGCGAGCAGGGCCAGCAGGATGCCGTCCTTGTCGGTGGTCCAGGTGGTGCCGTCGTGGCGCAGGAACGACGCGCCGGCCGACTCCTCGCCGCCGAAGCCGAAGGAGCCGTCGACCAGACCGGGCACGAACCACTTGAACCCGACGGGCGTCTCGACCAGCGGCTTGCCGAGGTCGGCGGCGACCCGGTCGATCATGGACGAGGAGACCAGGGTCTTGCCGATCCGTGCGGAGTCGGGCCAGCCCGGACGCGCGCCGCCGAAGAGGTAGCCGATGGCGACGGCGAGGAAGTGGTTGGGGTTCATCAGCCCGCCGTCGGGGGTGACGATCCCGTGGCGGTCGGAGTCCGCGTCGTTGCCGGTCGCGATGTCGTACTCGTCCTTGCGCGCGATCAGCGAGGCCATCGCCGAGGGCGAGGAGCAGTCCATCCGGATCTTGCCGTCCCAGTCCAGCGTCATGAACCGCCACGTCGGGTCGACCAGCGGGTTGACCACCCTCAGGTCGAGGCGGTGCCGCTCGGCGATCTCGCCCCAGTAGGCCACGCTCGCGCCCCCGAGGGGGTCGGCGCCGATCCGGACCCCCGCCTCGCGCACGGCGTCGAGGTCGAGCACGTTCGGCAGGTCGTCGACGTAGGTGCCGAGGAAGTCGTAGGCCTGGGCCCGGCCCCGGGCGCGCCCGATCGGCGTACGCCGTACGCCGCCCAGGCCGGCGCGGAGCAGGTCGTTGGCGCGCGCGGCGATGACCGTGGTGGCGTCCGAGTCGGCCGGCCCGCCGTGGGGCGGGTTGTACTTGAACCCGCCGTCCGAGGGCGGGTTGTGCGAGGGCGTGACGACGATGCCGTCGGCCAGGCCGGACCCGGCTCGCGGCGTGAGGTCCTTGCCCCGGTTGGCGCGCAGGATCGCGTGGGAGACCGCCGGGGTCGGCGTGAAGCCGCCACGGTCGTCGACGAGCACGGTGACGTCGTTGGCCACGAGCACCTCGACCGCGGTGACCCACGCCGGGGTGGACAGCGCGTGGGTGTCGGCGCCGAGGAACAGCGGGCCGTCGTAGCCCTGCTCGGTGCGGTAGTCGCAGATCGCCTGGGTCGTGGCGGCGATGTGGTCCTCGTTGAACGCCGTCCGCAGGCTCGAGCCGCGGTGGCCCGAGGTGCCGAAGGCGACCTCCTGGTCCGGGTCGTCGGCGTCCGGGTGGTCGGTGAAGTACGCCGTGACCAGGGCCGGGACGTCGACGAGGTCCTCGGGCAGGGCCGTGGTGCCGGCGCGGTCGCTGCTCATGCGGTTCTCCCGGCGGGCTCGGCGGGCTCGGCGGCTGGCGGCTCGGCGGGCTCGGTCGGCTCAGCGGGCTCGGCGGGCTCGGCCGCGGGGGGCGGGCTCGGGTCGGCCGGGACCTGCTGGTCCTTGGCCAGCACCGTCAGCCCGTCGTCGACCACGAAGCCGCGTGCCAGGTCGGCCGCGGGGTCGACGCCGATCTGCGCGCCCGGGGGCACCTCGACGTTCTTGTCCAGGATCGCGTGACGCACGATCGCACCGGCACCGACGCGCACACCGGGCAGCAGCACGGAGTCGCTGACCTCGGCGCCCGCCTCGACGCGGCACTCGGGGGCGAGCACCGAGTTGCTGATCCGCCCGCCCGCCACCACGGCTCCGGGGCTGAGGATCGAGTTGTAGACCGACACCGCGGCCCCGCCCTCGCCGGTGACCAGCTTGGCGGGTGGCTGCGGGCCGTAGCTGGTGTAGATCGGCCAGGCGGTGTTGTAGAGGTTGAAGACCGGCAACGGTGCGACGAGGTCCATGTGGGCCTCGTAGTAGGAGCGCATCGTCCCGACGTCGCGCCAGTAGCCGCGGTCGCGCGGGGTCGACCCGGGCACCGAGTTGTCCTGGTAGTCGTAGACGCCGGCGGAGCCGCGCTCGACGAACCAGGGCACGATGTCGCCGCCCATGTCGTGGGAGGTCTCGGAGTCCGCGTCGACGGTCACCGCCTCGCGCAGCGCCTCGGCGTCGAAGACGTAGTTGCCCATCGAGGCCAGGATCTCCCCGGGGGAGTCCGGGAGGCCGTCGGGATCGGTCGGCTTCTCCAGGAAGGCCCGGATCTGCGCGGGGTTCTCGGGCTCGACGTCGATCACGCCGAACTGGTCGGCCATCGAGATCGGCTGGCGGATCGCGGCCACGGTGCAGGCGTTGCCGGAGGCGACGTGCTGGTCGACCATCTGGGAGAAGTCCATGCGGTAGACGTGGTCGGCGCCGACCACGACGACGATGTCGGGCCGCTCGTCGTTGAGCAGGTTCAGCGACTGGTAGATCGCGTCCGCGCTGCCGGCGTACCACCGCTTGCCCACGCGCTGCTGGGCCGGGACCGGGGTGACGTGGTTGCCCAGCAGGGTCGACATCCGCCAGGTGGTGGTGATGTGGCGGTCGAGGCTGTGCGACTTGTACTGGGTGAGCACGACGACCTTGAGGTAGCCGGAGTTCACGACGTTGGACAGGGCGAAGTCGATCAGGCGGTAGATGCCGCCGAAGGGCACCGCGGGTTTGGCGCGGTCGGCGGTCAGCGGCATCAGCCGCTTGCCCTCGCCCCCCGCGAGCACGATGGCCAGGACGGATCGACGAGTCGGCGCTGAGCTCATGGGAGAAACCTAGACGTGTGGCACCTGATGCGGGAGGGGGCGACGCGCGAGTAGGTTCGCGCGCATGCGCATCGACGTCGTCTCCCGCGAGTACCCGCCCGAGGTCTACGGGGGTGCCGGCGTCCACGTCGACGAGCTCGTCAGGGCGCTGCGCTCGCGCGGCGACGTCGAGGCCCGCGTGCACTGCTTCGGGGCGCCGCGCGAGGAGGCCGGCACGACCGGGTACGCCGACCCGCCCGGGCTGTCCGGCGCCAACGCGGCGATCCGCACCCTGGGCGTGGACCTCGAGATGGTCGGCGGCTGCGAGGGGGCGGACCTGGTGCACTCCCACACCTGGTACGCCAACATGGCCGGCCACCTCGCCTCGCTGCTGCACGGCGTGCCGCACGTGGTCAGCGCCCACAGCCTGGAGCCGATGCGGCCCTGGAAGGCCGAGCAGCTCGGCGGCGGGTACGCCGTGTCGAGCTGGGCGGAGCGCACGGCCTACGAGGGGGCGGCCGGGGTGGTCGCGGTCAGCGGGGCGATGCGCGACGACGTGCTGCGCAGCTATCCCTCGATCGACCCGGACCGGGTGCACGTGGTGCACAACGGCATCGACACCGCCTCCTGGTCGCCGACCAGCGACCCCGACCGGGTCCGCGAGCTCGGCGTCGACCCCGACCGCCCGAGCGTGATCTTCGTCGGACGGATCACCCGGCAGAAGGGGCTGCCGCTGTTCCTGCGCGCCGCCGCCGCGCTGCCGCCCGAGGTCCAGCTGGTCCTGTGCGCCGGCGCCCCCGACACCCCCGAGATCTCCGCCGAGGTCACCGGGCTGGTGCGCGGGCTGGCGGGGGAGCGCGACGGCGTGGTCTGGATCGACGAGATGCTGCCGCGCCCGGACGTGGTGGCCCTGCTCAGCGCGGCCACGGTCTTCGCCTGCCCCTCGATCTACGAGCCGCTGGGCATCGTCAACCTCGAGGCCATGGCCTGCGAGACCGCCGTCGTCGCGACCGCCACCGGCGGCATCCCCGAGGTCGTCGTGCACGGGGAGACGGGCTGGCTGGTGCCGATCGAGCAGGCCCAGGACGGCACCGGCACGCCGCTGGACCCCGAGCGGTACGTCGCCGACCTCGGCGACGCGCTCTGCGAGGCCGTCGCCGACCCCGACCGGGCCGCGGCGTACGGGCGCGCGGGTCGGGTGCGGGCCGAGGAGTCCTTCAGCTGGGACGCGATCGCCGAGACGACCGTGGGGCTGTACCGCTCGCTCGTCACGGGCTGAGCGGACACCTCGGCGACCCGGGCGCCGTCGACCTCCGTCGACCTCCGTCGACCTCCTCGACGGGTGAGGAGCCTCACGACGCACCGGTAGCGTCGCGGGCATGGAGCACCACGACGTCCTGATCGTCGGAGCAGGCAACGCCGGGGTGTCACTGGCGGCGCGGCTGCTGCGCGACGGGGTCGAGGACGTGGCCGTCCTGGACGGTCGGCCGGTCCACCGCTACCGACCGCTGTTGAACTACGTCGCGGCCGGCGAGGCCAGGCTCTCCGACCTCGAGCGACCGATGCGCCGGGTCGTGCCGGACAGGGCGGCGTACGTGCCGGAGGACGTCGCCTGCGTCGAACCGCTCGGCGCGAGCGTGACCACGACGACGGGGCGGGTGCTGGGCTACGGCACGCTCGTGCTCTGCCCGGGACTGCCCGAGGACTTCGCGGCCACCCCCGGCCTCGCGGCGGCGTACGACGACGGCTGGGCCGGGTCGAGCTTCGTGGCGACCTCCGCACCCGGTGTCTGGGGGCGCGTGCGCGACGTGCGCCGCGGTCGGGTCGTCTTCACCGTGCCCCCGGAGCCGGCGCCGTGCGGGCCCACCGCGCTCAAGGCGATGTTCATGGCCTGCGACCACTGGCGCCGACAGGGTGTGCTCGACCAGGTCGCCGTGCACCTGGTGCTGCCGGAGCGCACCGCGGTCGGGCTGCCGGGGCCCGACGCCCGGCTCGAGCGGCTCTTCGCCGACTACGGCGTCGAGGTGACCCGCGAGGCGCGCGTCGCGAGCGTCGACCACACGAACCGCGAGGTCGTGGTCTCCGGCCGGGGCGGTCCCACGACGCTGAGCGACGTCGACCTCGCTCACGTCGTGCCGCACTACCGGGCACCGGAGTGGGTGCGCGGGTGCGGGCTGGCCGCCGACGCCGGACCGGGCCTGGTCGACGTGGACCCCGCCACCCTGCGCCACCGTCGCCACCCCGCGGTCTGGGCGCTGGGTGACGTCTCCGGGGCGACCAGGCACTCCTCCGGCGGGGGGCTGCGCAAGCAGGTCGACGTGCTGGCCCGCAACCTCGCCGCGGTCCGCGAGGGCGGGGAGCTCACCGAGTACGGCGGCTACACCGTGGTCCCGATCACCGTCAGCCGACGACGACTGATGCTGGTCGAGCACGACCGCGAGGGCCGACCGTCGCCGTCGGTCCCGCTGATCGACCTGACCCGGCCCCGGCGCTCGACCTGGCTGTTCGACCGCTACGGGCTGCCGGTGCTGTACTTCCAGCGGATCCTGCGCGGGCGGGTCTGAGGGGGGTTCCCGGGACGTCCCGGCACGGGTTCGGAGCGGTCCCTGCTGACGTCGGCGTCGCGTCCGGGGCCTAGCGTGCACGTCATGAGCACCCACGCCGCGCCGTCCCGGACGGACCTCCTCACGCCGGACGAGCCAGCCCCCGACGGGCCCGCCCTGGTCGTCGGGGTGACCGGCATCGCAGGCGGCGCCGTCGCCGATGCCCTCGTCGCGCAGGGGGTCGAGGTGCTGGGGCTCTCGCGCAGCGGTCGCCCCCGTCCCGGCGTCACGACGCTGAGCGCCGACCTCACCGACGCGGACGGGCTCCGCTCGGTCCTGGCCGACCAGCGCCCGACGACGGTCTTCCTCACCGCCTGGGCCCGCCAGGACACCGAGGAGGAGAACATCCGGGTCAACGGCGCCATGGTGCGCGACGTGCTGGCGGCGCTCTCGGACTCCTCCGCGGGCGGCAGCGTGCGCCACGTCGCGCTGCTGACCGGGCTCAAGCACTACCTCGGCCCCTTCGAGGCCTACGGGCAGGGGGAGATGCCGGACACCCCGTTCCACGAGGACGAGGACCGACTGCCCTACCCGAACTTCTACTACGAGCAGGAGGACCGGCTGCTCGAGGCCGCGCAGCGCGACGGCTTCACCTGGAGCGTGCACCGCGCGCACACCATCATCGGTGCCGCGCTCGGCAACGCGATGAACATGGGCCAGACCCTCGCGGCGTACGCCGCGGTCTGCCGTGAGACGGGCCGACCGTTCACCTTCCCCGGCTCGCAGACCCAGTGGGACGGCCTGACCGACATGACCGACGCAGGCCTGCTGGCCGAGCAGATGGTGTGGGCGGCCACGACGCCGGCCGCGGCCGACACGGCGTACAACACCGCGAACGGGGACGTCTTCCGGTGGCGCTGGTTGTGGCCGCGCCTCGCCGAGCGTCTGGGCGTCGAGCCCGAGGGGTACGCCGACCACCCCCGGCCGCTGGCGGAGCAGATGACCGACGCGGGGCCGGCGTGGGCGGCGATCGCCGAGCGCGAGGGGCTCGCCGAGCCCGAGCTCGACCGCGTGGCGTCGTGGTGGCACACCGACGCCGACCTCGGCCGCGACATGGAGTGCCTCACCGACCTCGCCCGGAGCCGGGCCGCCGGGTTCACCGGCTACCGCAGCACGGAGGCGTGCTTCCGGGCGCTGTTCGACCGGCTCGAGGCCGACCGCGTCGTGCCGCCGCCTGGCTGAGCAGCGCGTCCGGGGGCTGAGTCGGAGGTCCGGCGGGTGGGTGGACCGGCGGCGGGACACCACCGCCGGCCTTTACGCCCCACAGGACGAGGACCGCGACGTCTCGGTCCTGGTCCCCGGTGTCCGTATGGGCTCGGACGGCCCTCAGTACAGCAAGGAACGCGGACCTCCGTCAGGTCTCGTCTCGGGACCGAGACGTCTCGGGGTCGGGCAGACAGCCGGGGTCGGCCAGCACGAGCAGCTCGACGTCCCGGTCGGTGTAGCGCGCCACGAGGGGTCGTACACCGGTCGCCAACGCCTGCTCGTGCACGGCAGGACCGTCGAGCGGCCACCCGTCGACGTCGTGACGCCAGTGGCACAGCACCAGGACGCCGTCGGGCGAGAGGTCGCGCCCGATCGCCGCGAGCAGCTCGCGCAGCGCCGCCGGGCTCAGGAAGTAGCCCACCTCGGAGACGACGACCAGGTCGAGACCACCGGCGGGTGCGGCCGGCCACTCGCGGGGCACCTCGGCGTGCTCGACCCGGACGTGGGCGAGGCTCCCCAGCCGCTCGCGCGCTGCGGCGACGGCGCTCGGACTGGCGTCGAGGACCAGCAGGTCCTCGCACCGCCCGGCGAGGTCGGCTGCGAGCGCGCCGGTCGAGCCGCCGACCTCGATCGCGTGCCCGAACCGCGCCCGGGGGAGCGCGGCCAGCAGCAGGGCTCGCTTGCGGGCCTCGTAGAAGCGGTCGTCGACGCCCCAGGGGTCGGGGGTGGAGGCGTGCAGCCGGTCCAGCGCGGTGTCGACGGCCGGCTCGAGCACGAACACCTCGCGCGGTCCTGCGAAGTGCGCCACCAGCTCGGCGCCGAGCAGCGTCTCGTCGCCGGACCGGTCCGAGAGCGGCCCGACCTGGCTGGCGTGCGCGGCCTGGGCCGCCGCCCTGGCGCGGAGCTCGCCGGCGTCGAGGTCGAGGGTCGCGAACCGGTCCCACGGGGCGGCGTCGGGCTCCGCCCAGTGCCAGAACCAGATCGGGTACTGCGCCAGCCGGGCCCCCGTGCGCGCCGCCGCCGCGGACGCCGCGCGCCCGCTCGCGTCGTGGTCGGGGTGCCCGTCGTGCTGCCAGGGCGCGACGAGCAGGGTGTGCTCGCCGTCGCCGAGGAGGTCGACGAGCATGGTGACGAGCGCGTCCTCGTGCTCGGCGACGCGACCGTCCGGCAGCCCGAGCAGGTGCAGGGTGGCCCCGGGTGCCGCGGCGTCGACGGCGGCGCGCAGCTCGCGACGGCGTACGCCGGCCAGCGCGGCCGGGGTGTGGGTCGGCGAGGCGGGGTGGCTGGCCTCGCCGTCGCTCGCGCAGACCACGACGACCGGGACGCCCTGGCGGTGGCAGCGGGCCAGCAGCCCGCCCGCCCCCAGCGACTCGTCGTCGGGGTGGGCGGCGAGGACGACGAGGCGCTCGGTCGGCCGGTCGGGGGCCAGGTCGAGGCGCTGGTCGAGGGCCGGGACGCCCGCCCACCGGGGGTCTGCGGCCCAGGTCGCGGCGTTGGTGCCGGGTCCGTCGTGGGTGAAGCTCACCACCACGGCGCCTGCTCGAGGACGAGTCGGCCCAGACCGGCGGCGTCGCGCTCGCCGTGGTGCTGGCGGACGTAGAGGGCGAGGTCGGCGACCCGCGCCGCGTGCTCGGGCTCCTGGCTCAGCGGGCCCGGTCCGAGGGCGTGCGCCACGTGGCGCCCGACGACCTCGACGGTGGTGGCCACGACGTGACGCACCCGCGCCCCGAGCAGGATCGCTGCCGTGCCGGTGGTCCGGCCGGCGTCGACCTCGTCCGCGGCGGCGGCGAGCGCGGTCCGGGCGGCGGCCAGGGCGGCGTCGACCTCGCCGAGGTGCATCAGGGCGAGCTGGTCGGGCTCGCGGCCGGGAGGGCGGGCGGCCAGACCGCTCGCCAGCCGCCGGGCCAGGCCGACGGCACCGCCGTACCAGACCGCGGCCACGCCGATGCCGCCCCACCAGAAGCCGTCGCGCTCGAGGTACCAGCCGTCGGCGCCCACGGGCCGGCCCGGGACGTCGCTCATCGACACCGGCGTCGTGACGACCCGCTGCAGCCCCCGGGGGACCCAGGTGCCGTCCTCGACGAGCAGCCGCGGGTCGGCCAGCTCCACGGCGTACAGGCCGCGGGTGGTGTCGTCGACCCAGGCGGTGACCAGCGCGTGCGTGACCTCCCCGGCCAGCGAGCACCAGGGCTTGCGGCCGTGCAGCAGCCGGGTGCCCTCGTCGGTGGGCTCGTCGGTGGGCTCGTCGCCTCGAGCCGGGCGCCGGGGCCCTCGGCGGCCCACACCCCCCACGTCGAGCCGGGCGGAGGTGCCTGGCCGGCCTCGGCCAGGATCGCGACGGCGTCGAGGTGCGGCTCGAGGACCCGCGCCACCGTCAGGTCCTGCGCGCCGACGGAGGCCAGCAGCTCCCAGCGCTGCCGGGTCCGGCCACCGGCCGGCCGGGGCACCCGGTCGGAGCAGGACGCGGCCCACGCCAGCACGTCGGCGACGTCGGCGGCGGCCAGGTCGCGCGCCTGCCGGGTCAGGGTGGCGAGGACCTCGGTCCACCCGGGACCGGGCCCGCTGCGGGTGTCGGGGCGGGTGTCGGGGTGGGGGCCGGGGTCGAGCAGGACGGGTCGGGCGTCGGTCTGCGGCACGGGGGGCCTGTCGTCGGAGGAAGCCCCAGTGTGTTCGCGACGTCCGGGCCGGACACCACCCCGGCAGGGGGAACGCACAGCCGCCGGTCCTGTCAGGCTGGTCCCGCCGGCGGACCGGTCCGCCGGCCCGGCTGGTGGAGGAGCATCACGATGGGCAGCACACGAGGGATCCTGCTGGGGGCCGGGGTCGGCTACCTGGTCGGCAGCAACCGGGGTCGCCGCGCCGGACGTACGACGGAGTCCGCGACCTCCGGCGCGCTGGGCTCGGGCCCCGGGTCGGGACCCGCGACCAAGGACGACGCGCCGGACGCGGACCACCCGGCCAAGCCGGACGCGCCCCACGACATGACCAAGCCGTCGTGGATCTACGTCCTGCGCAAGACCGTGGGGGAGTTCTCCAAGGACCAGTGCACCGACATCGCCGCGTCGCTGACCTACTACGCGGTGCTCGCGCTGTTCCCCGCGGTGATCGCCCTGCTCTCGCTGGTCGGGGTGGTGGGTCAGGCCTCCTCGACGGTCGACACGGTCCTCCAGGTGCTGCGCGACCTCGGTGCGGGTTCGGTGGCCACGGCGGTGGAGCCGTTCCTGAGCTCCTTGGCCGAGTCGCCGGGTGCCGGCGCGGCGCTGGTCGTGGGGCTGCTGGGTGCGCTGTGGTCGGCCTCGGGCTACGTGAACTCCTTCTCGCGCGCGATGAACCGGATGTATGAGATCCAGGAGGGTCGCCCGGTCTGGAAGCTGCGGCCCGTGATGCTGCTGGTCACGCTGGTGATGGTCCTGCTGGCGGCGGCGGTCCTGGTCGCGCTGGTCCTGACCGGGCCGGCCGCGGACGCCGTCGGACGGGCGCTCGGGCTGGGCTCGACCTTCCTCACGGTCTGGGGGATCGCCAAGTGGCCGGTCGTGCTGCTGGTCGTGATGGCCATCGTGGCGATCCTGTACTGGTCGACGCCCAACGTGCAGCAGCCCCGGTTCCGCTGGATCAGTGTCGGCGCCGCGGTCGCGATCGTGACCTGGATCCTGGTCTCGACGGCGTTCGGCCTCTACGTCGCGAGCTTCGGCAGCTACAGCAAGACCTACGGCTCGCTCGCCGGGGTGATCGTCTTCCTGCTGTGGCTGTGGCTGACCAACCTCGCCCTGCTCTTCGGCGCCGAGCTCGACGCCGAGCTCGAGCGTGGCCGTGAGCTCCAGGCCGGCCTGGCCGCGGAGGAGACCCTCCAGCTCCCACCCCGCGACACCACCAACATCGAGAAGGCGGCCGAGAAGCACGAGAAGGACGTGGCGCGAGGCCGGGCGCTGCGCGAGTCGCGCGGCGAGACCCACGACCCGGCGGAGACCTCAGTCGGCTGAGTCGTCCCGCCCGCGCTTCTTCAGCGCATTCGCGCCCGGGAGCCCCTCCACGATCGCACCGACGCTGTCCAACCGCTCGGTCAGGTCGCCGAGCTCGGGGACAGCTCGCCGAGGTTGCGGAAGGCGGGCACGAGGAGGTCGAGCAGGTCCGGGACCAGCTCGAGCAGGCGCAGCGCCGCATCGACGTGGGCCGGCTTGGTGGCCTCGGCGGCGTGCAGCGCCGTCGGACGGCCGGTGTGCGCGACCGGCTCGTAGTGGTCGAGCACGGCGCTGCTGCGCTCGACCTGACGTGCGGCACCGAGGTTGGTCTGCGACACCGCGTGCACGACCTGCTCGACCTCGTCGAGCAGCGCCTCCATGCGCGTCAGGACCGCGCTGCTGCGACCCAGCAGTGCCTCGGCGCGCTCGGTCATGTCGCCGGCCCACTCGCGCGCCGCGCCTGGGGCGCGGACGGCGGCGCGGGCACCGGCGAGCGGCATCCCCAGCAGGGAACGGGTCTGGTCCGTGGCGCTCATCGTGCTCCCTCGTCGAGTTCTCGCCACCGGGGGAGCACCGGGGGGCTTGCGCCCAGGACGCTACCGCCGGGCCGGGGGTGACCCGGTCACCCTCGCTCCCGGATCTGATTCGGGCCCGGGCGCACCCACCCCGGGCTTCTGCGCGACGCCGGGCACGCCGAGCCGGGGCGGTCGGCCCCGGCTCGGCACGCCGGATCAGGCGCGGACTACAGCGACTGCAGGCGCTTGACCGGGATCCGCCCGGCGAGCTGCTGGGCGGGTCGCTGCTGCTCGCCCTGCTGGGCGCCCATCACGACGAGCACGCCGGTGAGGACCGGGATCGCCCACTGGGCGATCTTGAGCTGCTGCTGGGCGGACTGCAGGTCCTTCGACGCAGTGGTCGAGGGCTCGGTCGCGCCCGGGCCGCCCTGCTCGCTGTTCTCCTCGACCTTGCGGCCCAGCGCCCCGCTCCACGCGGTGACGCCGGCGGCGGCGACGGTGATCGCGAGCTTGACCCCGGTGTTGCCCCGGCTGCCCTCGTGCTGGGCGAGCCGCTTGCTGTTCGAGCCGATCAGCCCGACCCCGCCGACGGCGTGGGCGCCGATGGCCACGGCCACGACCGGCGACCAGCGCTTCCAGCCGAGCGAGGACAGGCGCAGGCGCTCCTGGGGGTCCTGCGCCGCGGCGGTGGCGCCGTTGAGGCCGACGGCGCCCATCAGGGACCCGCCGAACCAGGTGGCGAGGCCGACGTCGTGCAGGCTGCGGATGACGGTGTTGCGTTGGGACATGGTGAGACCTCTCGAGAAAGGGGGTGCAGACGCGGGAGTGACGGGCCGCTGGCTGGACCCGGACGCCTTGCCCCCAGCATGTCCTGCCCCGATTCCGCGTGCTCACCCCTGGGGACCGGGGGAGCGCGGCCGCCGGCGGGTCCATGCTGGGTGCATGGACGACGACGGGTGGCCGCGGCTCAAGGTCGTGCACGCGCGCCGGCGCGACCGGTGGGTGCTGGGCGTGGTGGTGGTGCTGCTCGCCCTGATCATGATCGGCACCGTCGCGACGCTGTTCTGAGTGCCTCCTCGGGCCGGGACCGCTCAGGGCCCGGTCAACCGCCCCGTCCAGGCCGGGTCGTACGCCGGGTGGGCGCCGTAGCCGTGCAGCAGGACCCGCAGCTCGCGCCGGCTCGGGAGCTGGCCGGCCCGCAGGGTCACCAGCAGCTCGTCGATCACCGCGACCACGGTGGACATGCCCGGCCGCCGGCGCTCGCTGCTGCGGGCCTCCTCGCGCGCCCACACCTGGGCGAGGTCCTCGGTGAGGCGGTCGAGGAGGAACGCGACCAGCGGGTCCGCCGGGGTGTGCGAGTCCGGCGTCGGCGTGGACAGCTCCCGATCGGCGGGAGACGTCACGCCCGGTCGCCCAGCGACACGATGTGCTCGGGCAGCCGCTCGTTGTCGCCGTACATGAAGTGGTGGCTCATCTTCTCCGAGAACCGGCTGGCCTCGGTGGTGCGGCCCACCGCCTCGGCGACCTGGCGGATCAGCATCGGGGAGGCGCCGCAGCACACCCCGAGGTAGTTGATCCCGAGCTCGGCCGCCTCGCGGGCGAAGGCGCCGATCTCGTAGCGGTTGGCGTAGAGCGGGTCGAGCGCGGTCGGGAACGTCCGGCCGTGCGGGGAGGGCACGTCGGCCCGGTCGTCGCTGAGGTTGAAGAACGTCGGCTCGGCGGCGGTGGTGCGGTAGGGGATCGGCAGCGCCGCCGACGTGGCAGGAGACGGCCGCCCGGATCTGGCGCAGCCACGGCAGCATCGTCTCGGGCCCGCGGAAGCAGTTCATGCCGACGACGTCGGCGCCGGCCTGCTCGAGCCGCTGGCAGGTCTCGACGATGCCGACGCCGTCGGCCATCTCGTCCGCGCCATCGGGGCGATGGTGAGCACCACGGGCAGCCCGCTGGACCTGGCGACCTCGAGCGCGGCGAGGGCCTCGCCGGCGTAGTAGAAGGTCTCGCCGATGATCAGGTCGGCGCCCTCCTCGACGGCCCAGCCCGACCATCTCCTCGAACATCCCCCGGACCTCGCCCTGGCGCGCGGGATCGGCGGGGTCCCAGATGTTGGTGTTGGAGATGTTGCCGGCCATCAGGTCGCCGGGACGCGCGTCGGCGACCTCGCGGGCGATCTGCAGGGCGGCGCGGTTCAGGGGCTCGAGGAGGTCCTCCTTGCCGATGACGCGCATCTTCTCGCGGTGGCCGTTGTAGGTGAACGCCTCGACGACGTCGGAGCCGGCGCGCTGGAAGTCCACGTGCAGCGCCCGCAGCGCCTCGGGGTACTCCAGGGCGACCTCGGGCACGAACTCGCCGGCGGTGAGGTAGCCCCGCCGCTCGAGCTCGAAGAGGAACCCCTCGGCGCAGATCACCGGACCGGCGTCGAGCCGGTCGGTCAGGTGTCGCGTGTCGCTCACGTCTGCTCCTTCGCTGGGTGGATGACGCGTGAGCGACTCGAGCGCGGGCAGCTTCGTCGGCAGGGCCTGATCCATTCACTCGTGGACGGGCCGCTCACACTCGATGCAGGCGGTCTCCTGACTCCCAGATCGAGCGCTCGGGCCCTGCCTTCCCAAGCCGCGAGGCTCAGTGGCGAGTTCGGGTTCGAGCTCCCTGGTCACAGTGGCGAGGACCGTGTCGGACTTGCACCGACTTCCCGGTTCTGCATCGAGGAGGACTCTAGGCCCCGGGCGTCGCCTCCGACAATGCCCGGTGCGCCGGAGGGTCCCCCCGGAGTCTCAGACGGGACGGGTCGCGGTGATGCCGCCGTCGACCGCGATCACGGCGCCGTGGACGTACGCCGCGTCGTCGGAGGCGAGCCAGGCGACCGCGGCCGCGACGTCCTCGGGGCGTCCGGGCTTGCCGGCCGGCGTGCTCGCCGTCATCCGCGCGACGACGTCGTCGCTGCCGGCGTTGACCGGCGTGCGGGTCGCCCCGGGCGCCACGGTGTTGACCCGCACCCCGTGGGGGCCGAACTCCGCCGCCCAGCTGCGGGCGAGCTGGGCCTCGGCGGCCTTGGTCGCGGAGTAGAGGCCGACGAAGGGGTGCCCGACCCCGGCCATCCAGGAGCCGATCACCACGATGGCGCCGTGCCCGCGATCGACCATGCCGGGCGCGAGCGCGGCGGTCAGCACGTGCGGGGCGCGGATGTTGACCGCCAGCGTGGCCTCGAGGTCCGCGTCGCTCAGGGTGAGGGTGTCGACGGCGGGGCAGAGGGCGGCGTTGTGGACCAGGACGTCGACCGGGCCGTCGAGGGCGTCCTCCCAGGCCGTGGCGGTGGCGCGCAGCTCGTCGGGGGAGGCGGCGAGGTCGCCGGCCACGAACACCGCGCGGCCGCCGTCGGCCTCGATGGCGGCCACCACCTCGGAGCCGCGGGCCGCGTCGCGGCCGGCGACCAGGACGCGGGCGCCGCGGGCGGCCAGGAGCCGGGCGGTCGCGGCGCCGATGCCGCTCGTGGAGCCCGTGACGACGGCGGTACGGCCGGCCAGGGTCTGGGGGTGGGTCTGGTGGGTGTCGGTCGGGGTGGTCCCGGTGGTGGTCATGGCCCCAGTCGACGGGCCTGGTCCCTCCCGCACCAGGGCGGATCGTGCCGGGGCACGCCATGACCAGGCAGGTTCGACGAGGTGTTCCTACGATGGGGACCGTGCCTGCCGACCGGACCGCCCTGGGCGCCTTCCTGCGCTCGCGCCGCGACGCGCTGACCCCCGCCCAGGCCGGGATCGACCCGTTCCCGGGACCGCGTCGGGTGCCCGGCCTGCGCAAGGAGGAGCTCGCCGTGCTCGCCGGTCTGAGCCCGGACCACTACAGCCGGCTCGAGCAGGGTCGCCAGCCCGCCGTCAGCGACGACGTCGTCGACGCACTGAGCCGGGCGCTTCGCCTCGACGACGTCGAGCGCGCCCACCTGCGCGACCTCGCCGCGCCCGTGCGCCTCCGGCACGCGGACACCTGGGAGGTGCCACAGCGTCCCGACCCCGGGCTGCTGCGCCTGCTCACCACCCTCGACCACGTGCCGGCGCTGCTGCTGGGACGGCGTACCCAGGTGCTGGCGTCCAACGCGCTGCTCGCTGCGGTGATCGGGCCCGAGGTGGCGCCGGGCTCGTCGTTCGCGCGCTGGCTGTTCCTCGACCCGCGGGCCCGGGAGCGGATCATGACGTGGTCGGACTACGCCCGCGCCGCCGTGGGCGGCCTGCGTTACGAGGTCGGCCGGCACCCCGGGGACCGGCAGCTCGGTGCGCTCGTCGCGGATCTGCGCGCCGCGGACGCGGAGGTCGACGCCTGGTGGGCCGAGCACGGTGTCACCGACCGCACCTCGGTCCCGAAGCGGATCGCGCACCCCGTGGCCGGAGCGCTCAGCTTCGACATCGAGGCGGTGAGCACGCCGCACGACCCCGAGCAGCGGCTCGTCGTCTACACCGTCGAGCCGGGGTCGGCCACCGAGGCGGCGCTGACGCTGCTCGCGGCCTGGGAGATGCAGACCGCCCGGTAGTCGGGCCGGCCCGTCCGTCCCCTACAGCCGCGGGTCCACCGGCTCCGACTCGAGCGCGAGGACGGCGAAGACGGCCTCGTGGACGCGCCACAACGGCTCGCCGCGGGCGAGCCGTTCGAGCGACTCCAGGCCGAGGGCGTACTCCCGCAGCGCGAGCGACCGCTTGTGGCCGAGGTTGCGCTCGCGCAGCCGTGCGAGGTTGGCGGGCTCGGTGTAGTCGGGGCCGTAGACGATCCGCAGGTACTCCCGTCCGCGCACCTTGATCCCCGGCTGGGCCAGCCCGCGCCGGCCGCGGGTGAGGTTGGCCAGCGGCTTGACGACCATGCCCTCGCCGCCGCCCGACGTCAGCTCCTCCCACCACGCGACGGCGGCCGCGACCGAGGTGGCGTCCTCGGTGTCGACGACGACCCGACGGGTCGGCCGGACGAGCCCGGGCGCCGCGGCGACCAGCCGGTCGGCGACGCCGAGGTGCCAGCGGTGGTCCTGGTCGTGGTGGGTGCGAGCGCGGGTGGCGAGCACCTGGAACGGGGCGACCTCGATCCCCTCCAGGCCGTCGGTGGGCCAGACGTAGCGGCGGTACGCCGCGGTGAACGCCTCCGCGTTCGCCTCCCGCGCAGCCGTGCGGGCCAGCAGGGCGTCGACGTCGAGCCCGTCGACGCCGCGCGCCCGGGCCGCCTCGAGCCCGGCGAGCGCGGCGGGCAGCGCGTGCCGGGCGGCGGCACCGACGGCGGCGTACTGCTCGCGCAGCAGGTCACCGGCCTTGGCCGACCACGGCAGCACCTCGGTGTCGAGCAGCACCCAGTCGGTGTCGAGCTCCTCCCACAGCCCGGCCGTCGTCACCGCGTCGCGCAGCCCGGCCAGCAGCCGCTCGGTGGTGGGGCGGTCGAAGAACGAGCGGCCCGTGCGGGTGTACGCCGCCCCGGTCTCGCCGTCGGTCGCCCCGAACCGCTCGACGGCGGCGGCCTCGTCGCGGCAGATCAGGACCACCCCGCGGGAGCCCATGTGCTTCTCCTCGCAGATCAGCTCGTGCACGCCGGTGGAGCGGTAGGCGGCGAAGGCCTCGTCGGGGTGCTCGAGGACGTCGTCGCCCTGCTCACGGTGCTGTGACGTCGCCGGGGGAGCCATCGTCGGGGGCAGGTAGGGCAGCCAGCGCGGGTGCAGCGCGAAGCGGCTGATCACCTCCAGCGCCCCGGCGGCGTTCTCCTCCCTGACCGCGACCAGCCCGAGGTGCGCGGTCTCGACGACACGCTTGCCGACGACGTCGGTGAGGTCGAGCTGGTCGCGCTCGCGCTGGCCGGCCGCAGGGGTCTCGCCGGCGGCCGGGAAGGGCTTGACCGGCTCCCACCAGACCCGCTCGGCGTCGACCTGCACGGTCTGCTTCTCGGGCCAGCGCAGGGCGCTGAGCCGCCCGCCGAAGACGCAGCCGGTGTCCAGGCACAGGGTGTTGTTGACCCAGTCCAGCGAGGGGGTCGGGGTGTGCCCGTAGAGCACGGTGGCACGGCCGCGGTAGTCCTCGGCCCAGGGGTAGCGCACCGGGAGGCCGAACTCGTCGGTCTCGCCGGTCGAGTCGCCGTAGAGCGCGAAGCTGCGCACCCGCCCCGACGCGCGCCCGTGGTAGGCCTCCTTGAGGCCGGCGTGGGCCACGACGAGGCGTCCGTCGTCGAGCACGAGGTGGGCGACCAGCCCGTCACAGAACGCCGCGACCTCGCGCCGGAAGTCCTCGCTCTCCTCGCCGAGCTGGGCCAGGGTCTCCGCGAGACCGTGGCTGACCTGCACGTCGCGACCGCCGAGCGCGCGCACGAGCTTGTGCTCGTGGTTGCCCGGCACGCACCGCGCGTGGCCCGCGCCGACCATGCCCATCACCAGGCGCAGCACGCCGGGGCTGTCGGGCCCGCGGTCGACGAGGTCGCCGACGAAGACGGCGCGGCGCCCCCCGGGATGGACGGCGTCGACCGGGCGGCCCTGGTCGTCGCGGACGAGGTCGTAGCCCAACGTGCCGAGCAGCGTCTCGAGCTCGGAGCGGCAGCCGTGCACGTCGCCGATCACGTCGAAGGGTCCGTGGTCGTCGCGCCGGTCGCTGCGCAGCGGCTGGCGTACGACGTGCGCGGCGGCCACCTCGTCGGTGGCTGCTCAGGTGGTGCACGGTGCGGAACCCCTCGCGGCCCAGGCCCTTGAGGGAGCGGCGCAGCTGGTCGCGCTGGCGGCGTACGACCCGGGCGCCGAAGTCGCGGTCGTCGCGCGCCTCGGTGCGCTCGACGCAGACCCCCTCGGGCAGGTCGAGCACGATCGCGACCGGGAGCACGTCGTGGGCGCGGGCCAGGGCGACGAGCTGGCGGCGCGACTCGCGCTGGACGTTGGTGGCGTCGACGACGGTGAGGCGACCCGCGGCCAGCCGCTTGCCGGCGATGAAGTGCAGGACCTCGAAGGCGTCCCTGGTCGCCCCCTGGTCGTTCTCGTCGTCGGCGACCAGCCCGCGGCAGTAGTCGCTCGAGATCACCTCGAAGGCGCCGAAGTGCTCGCGGGCGAAGGTCGACTTGCCCGAGCCGGAGGCGCCGACGAGGACGACGAGGCTGAGCTGGGGGATCTCGAGGTCCGTCACGACGCGACGTCCTCCCGGTCGAGCCGGGTCAGCACGGCCATCTGGGTGGGCGGTCCGACCTCGGGGTCGTCCTCGCCGACGGCGGCGAGGCGGACGGCGTACCCGTGCCGGGTGGCGACCCCGTCGACCCAGGCGGCGAGCTCGGCGCGGGTCCACTCGAAGCGGTGGTCGCGGTGGCGCATCGTGCCCGCGGGCAGGTGCTCGTAGCGCACGTTGTGCTCGGCGTTGGGCGTGGTGAGCACGACCGTGCGGGGCCGGGCGTGGGAGAAGACGCTGGCCTCGAGCGCGGGCAGCCGCTCGGGGTCGAGGTGCTCGACGACCTCCATCAGCACGACCGCGTCGTAGCCGGCCAGGCGGGTGTCGCGATAGGTCAGCGACGACTGGAGCAGCCGCAGCCGGGCACGCTGGGTGTCGGGCATCCGGTCGAGGTGCAGGCGCTTCTCGGCCATCGCGAGCGCGCGGGCGGAGACGTCGACGCCGAGCACCTCGGTGAAGGTCGGGTCGCGGACCAGCTCGCGCAGCAGGGCGCCCTCGCCGCAGCCGAGGTCGACGACGCGGGCCGCTCCCTCGGCGCGCAGCGTCTCGAGGACGGCGGTGGTGCGCAGGGCGGCGAGGGGTCGCGGCCGGGGAGCGGTCTCGTCGGTCGGCTCGTCGTCGGGCAGCCCGTCGATCTCGCCCAGCCTCGCCGTGGCGGAGGCGACCAGGTCGCGCTGGTGGGCCAGGTAGCGGCGCATGATCGTCTCGCGCTCGGGGTGAGCACCGAGCCAGTCGCCGCCGGCGCGCACCAGCTTGTCGACCTCGTCGTCGCTGACCCAGTAGTGCTTGGCGGAGTCCAGCACCGGCAGCAGCACGTAGAGGTGGGACAGCGCGTCGGCGAGCCGGAGCTCCCCGCCCAGGCGCAGGTCGACGTAGCGCGAGTCGCCCCAGGCCGGGATGGTCTCGTCGAGCGGCAGGGGAGTGGCCGCGACCGACCAGCCGAGCGGCTCGAACAGCGCCCGCACCAGGTCGGGGCCGCCGGTGGCGGGCAGCACCGGGATCCGGACCTCGAGCGGCAGCGGCCGGTCGACCAGCTCCGGGCGGGCGTCGCAGCGGCCCGCGAGGGCGGTGCGAAAGACCTTGGCGAGGGCGACCGCGAGCATCGAGGAGGCGGCGTACGGGCGGTCGTTGACGTACTGCGCGAGCGCGAACGCGTCCCCGCCCCACCGCCGGCCGCGCACCAGCGCGACCGGGTCGACCTCGAGCAGCAGCGCGACCGTGCACCGCTCGTCGGTGGCCTCGGGGTAGAACACGTGCGCCACCCCGGCCGAGACCGCCAGCTCCTGTGCGCGCGCCGGGTGCTTGTGCAGCAGGTAGCCGAGGTCGCTCGCGGCCGGCGCGGTGGAGGTGAGGGTCAGGTACACCGGGTGATCATCCACCAGGGGTGCGTACGGCGCCTGCCGGTTCCGGCCGTCCGGACCTCCGGACGTCGGCTCAGGACGCCAGGGCGGCCACCGCGTGCTCGCGCCCGTGGCGGTCGAGGACCTCGACGGACTTCGACTCCAGCATCCGGTAGGCGGTGAAGAAGGCGGAGAGCTCCTCGAGGAACGCGTCGGGCATCTCGAGCAGGTCGGTGATGTGGTCGCCGTGGTGGTCGTTCTCGGCGACGGCGATGAGCTTGGTCTCCTCGACGTCGCCGACCTGGAGCAGGTAGGAGCCGATCACCCGGCAGCGCATGTGCACGCCGGGGAAGGTCGCCTCGTCGATGAGCACCAGCGCGTCCAGGGCGTCGCCGTCCTCGCCGGTCGCGCCGATGACGTAGCCGTAGTCGCCGGGGAAGCCGGCCGGCCCGCCGAGGCGGCGGTCGAACCAGATCTCGCCCTCCTCGCTGGCCTCGTACTTGTTGCGGCTGCCGCGGGGGATCTCGACCACCACGTCGCACCTGCCCTCGGCGTGCAGTGCGGCGCGTTCGGAGTCCTGGGTTTCCTCGGAGTCGGTCATGGACGGACCGTAGCGAGATCGGCCCGTCGACGTGTCACCCGGCCTCGACCGCGACCAGCCCGACCATCAGCAGCACCAGCCCGAGCACCTGGCGGCGCGTCAGGTGGTCGCCGAAGAGCACGACCCCACCGACGGCGGCGAAGGCGATGCCGGCGCCGGTCCACAGCGAGTACGCCACGGCCAGCGACATGCCCGACTCGATGGCGCGGCCGACGGGCAGGATCGAGCCGACGAGCCCGACGTACGCCACGACGGCGAGACCCGGACGGGTCAGCCCACCGGAGGTGCGCAGGGCGTAGAGGCCCAGGCACTGGAGGATGACGGCGGCCGAGATCCAGGCCCCGGCGCTCATCGGCGATCGACCTGGAGCAGGCCCGCGCCGATGGCGAGCACGGCGATGCCGGCGACCTGCACGGAGGAGAGCGTGTCACCGAACGCGACCAGGCTCAGCAGGGTCGCGGCGATCAGCCCGACGCCGGTGAGCGTGCCGTAGGCGACCCCCATGGCCATCCCGCGGCTGAGGATCCGGCCCATGATCGCGATGCTGCTGCCGTAGCAGGCCACCACCCCGAGGGCGAAGAGCGGACGCGAGAGGCCCTCGGAGAGGCGCAAGGACGCGGTCCCCGCCACCTCGCCGGCGATCGCGACAGCCAGGAGGAACCCGATCGGGACCCGGGGGGCGGCGCGCGTCGTCACGTCAGGACCGTACGGGGTGCCGACGGATAGGTTGGCGCCATGAGTGACGCCGTGGTGCTGGTGATCGGGATCGTCCTGCTCGTCGCGGCGGTCGGTGTCTGGGGCTGGCTCGCCCAGAAGCGGCTCGCACGCCGCCGCCGGGTGGAGTCCTGGCCGCGGGCGAAGGCGACGCTGGTCGAGGTGACCAGCAACGCGCAGACCGTCCGGGTGCAGGACAACCGCCAGAGCTACCAGGTCCACGAGGGTCGCTACCAGTTCGAGGACACCGCCGGGCGCACCTGCGAGGGCACGATCAAGGTCAGCGAGAAGCTCGCGGAGGGCCAGAGCATCGAGGTGATGTACGACCCGGAGGACCCCTCGCGCAACGAGCGGGTCGCCCAGCGGACCGGCTGGGCGGACGTGATCATCGTGGCGGCGGTCTCGGCGTTCCTGCTGATCATGGGCGTGCCCGCGATGATGATCGGGCTCGGGATCGGCGGTTAGACGCGGGCGCCCGGCTGGCTGTAACCCGGAGTTACGTCATCCTGGTGCGCGTCGTGCGGCCGCGCCAGAAGATGCAACTCCGGGTTACAGCTGGCGGGGCGGGGCACCGTCGACTCGGGTGAGGTGACCCGAGTCCGCCGTTGCCTACGTTGCGGTGCATGAGACCAGGCCCCGCCCGTACCTCCGAGCACAGCCCCGGCCCGCCGACGAAGTCCTTCGGCCTGCTCTACGGCATCGGATTCGGCGGGTTCGTCGACGGGATCGTGCTCCACCAGGTGTTGCAGTGGCACCACATGATCAGCGACGTCCAGGGGTACCCGACGACCACGGTGGCCGGGCTCGAGGCCAACACCCTGGCCGACGGCTTCTTCCACGTCGCGACCTGGTTCTTCCTGCTCGCGGCCTCGCTGGCCGCGATCCGTGCCTGGCAGCAGGGGCGGTTGGCCCCGACCTGGCGCTTCCACCTCGGCCTCGTCCTCGCCGGGTTCGGGATCTTCAACCTGGTCGAGGGCATCGTCGACCATCAGCTCCTCGGCGTGCACCACGTGCGCGACGACCTCGGAGCGCCGCTCTCGTGGGACCTCGGCTTCCTCGCGGTCGGCGCCCTCCTGGTCGTCGTGGGGATGCTGGTGCACCGCAGTGGCGTGCGCGCGATGGTGCCGGACGACCGTGCCGAGATGGCGTCGTAGCGGACCGAGGCGTCGCGAGGGCACCCCGGCTCAGGCGGCCGCGAGCGCTGCCTGGTCGGGCAGCTTCTCCTTGACCAGCACGTACAGGAACACCGAGGCGATCATGATGCCGGCGGCGGTGAAGACGCCGGGCGCCCAGCTGCCGGTGGCGTCGAACATGATCCCGCTGACGACCGGGCTGGCCACGGCCCCGATCTCGGAGATCAGGTTGAGCAGGCCGAAGACCGAGCCGCGCTCCTCGGCCGGCACGAGGTCGCCGGTCATGGACTGCACGATCGGCTGCAGGGCGTTGAAGAACAGCCCCGAGGCGAAGAGCAGGAAGCCGAGCAGCAGCAGGGAGGGCTGGTTGCCGCCGCGGACCTCCCAGCCGAAGATCAGCACCAGCACGGAGTAGGTGATCGAGCAGGCCAGCACGAGCGGTTTGCGGGGCTTGCCGTGGCGCAGCTGGTAGTCGGCGATCCAGCCGCCGACGGGGAAGCCGATGATGCCGGCACCGGCGTTGAACGCCGCCGTCAGGCCGGCCGCGACCAGGCTGCTCTGCGCGGACTGCTGGACGATCAGCACCGACCAGAAGCTGAAGAACCACAGGTTCCACAGGATCGCGATGTAGGCGATGTAGAGGAACCACAGGTTCTTCGTCAGCAGCACGCCGCCGCGGCCGGTCTTCGAGACGCCACGCACGATCACCGCGATGTAGACCAGGGCCAGGACACCGATCACGATCGCGGTCACCCAGTCCTTCCAGCCGAAGGCCTGCGCGGCGTAGAAGATGGCGAGGATGACCACGAACGTGGGCGCGGAGTACATCACCAGGCGGATGAACGGTGCCCCCAGGTGCAGCGGCCCGCCGAGCCGGGTCCGGAAGAACACCCAGGCGATGCCGGCCACGACGAACGAGGCGGCGGCGAAGACGTAGAGCGGCACGCCCCAGGCGTGGTCGCCCATGCCCATCGAGGTGCCCCAGTCGATCAGGTACGGCGTGGCCAGGATGCCGATGGTCAGACCGATCGAGAGCCCGGCGATGACGACCCCGAGGCCGATCGTGCGCTTCCTGGTCGGCGTGTGGTTGAAGATCAGGGTGCGGTCGTTGGAGTAGAAGACGCCCTCGCCGAGCCCGGTCAGCACGCGGGCGGCGACGAACGCGATCAGCCCGGTCACCAGCCCGGAGACCAGCGTCATCGTCCCGGCCCACAGCAGCGAGACGACGATCATCTCGCGGTGGCCGTAGCGGTCGCCGAGCCGCCCGCCGGCGTACTGGGTCAGCATGTAGCCGGTGAAGAACATCGTGCCGACCAGGCCGCCGAGGGTGGCGGGGTTGGCCGCGTCGCCGATGAAGCCGGCGTCGTTGTTGATCATCCAGGCGATCACCGGCCCGGTGACCGTGCGGTCGGCGTAGCTGACCACCCAGCCCAGCAGCAGGACGCCCCACAACGCCTTGTAGGGGGACGCGCCGTCGGCGCCGTCGGCGCCGTCAGGGGTCTTGTCGATCGTCTTCGTGCTCTGGCTCATGGCGGGTTCCTTGCTCAGGGGAGGTCGATGGTCAGGACGGCGGTGTCACCCGGCGAGGCCCGCGAGGTGCTGGCTGCGGTGGCCGGCGTGTCGTCGGCCGGGGTGTCGCGCACCGGGGACGTGCCGGCCTGGCCGAGCGCGACCCGGGAGACGCAGCAGCACAGGGTGGTGCCGCCGGCCTTCTGGTCGTCGTCGAGGAAGACGTCGCGGTGGTCGAGGTGGCCCGAGGTCCGGAGGACCTTGACGGTGCACAGGCCGCACTCGCCCTTGCGGCAGTCGGCCATCACCTCGACCCCGGCGCCCTCGAGGGCGTCGAGCATGGACTCGTCGGTGCGCACGCGGACCTCGCGCTCGAGGCGGGGGATCCGCACGACGAACTCCTCGGCAGCCCAGGCGCCGGAGTTCCCGAAGGTCTCGAAGCGCAGGCTCGGGGCCGAGAGGTCGTGGTCGATCCAGCTGCGGCGCAGGGCGTCCATCAGCCGGATCGGGCCGCAGACGTACATCTCGGTGCGGGCGGCCGCCTCGTGGGCGACGACGTCGTCGAGGACCGCCTCGACGTCCAGGGGCGTGCCCTCGTCGTCGACGTGGAGGACGAAGCGCCTCGCCGTGCTCGGCGGCGAGCTGGTCGACGTACGGCATGACCGTGCGGGTGCGCCCGACGTAGCGGAACGTGTAGTCGGCACCGCGCTCGCGCAGCACGGAGGCCATCGCCATCAGCGCGGTGATCCCGATGCCGCCGGCGACCAGGACGTAGCGGGCGGCGCCGACGCCGAGCGGGAAGTTCTGCAGGGGCTGGGTCATCTCGAGCCGGTCGCCGACGGCGAGGCCGTGCATGTGCCGCGAGCCGCCGCGGGTGGCCGGCGCGAGCTGGACCGACAGGGCCAGGCGGCGGCCGTCGTCCTCGGAGGCGACGACGGAGTACGACCGGGCCAGGGGGCGGCCCTCGACCGGCAGGCGGAGGTCGACGTGGGTGCCGGGGCGGGCGTGCTGGGGGTGGTCGGGCTCCAGCACCACCCGGCGTACGCCGTCCGCGACCGGCTCGACCTCGACGACGGTGCCCGACTGCCAGGAGGCCTGGTTGTCGGCGGCCACCGGCTCAGCGCCCCTCGGCGGCGAGCATCTGGTCGAGGATGCGGCGCACCCACATGCCGCCGGCGTCGACGTTGAGGCTGTAGAACTCGTGGCCGGGGTGGGCGTCGATGCCGGCCTGCTGGCCGGCGAGCATGACCTCGTCCTCGTTGAAGACGCCGTGGACGCCGTCGCGCAGCTGGGTGGTGATCAGCTGGCTCTCGGTGCGGTAGTTGCGCATGAAGGCCCAGAAGTAGTGGCAGGTGCGGTCGGTCTCGGGGGTGATCGTGTTCATCACGTAGCCGTTGACGCCCTGGCTGCGGTCGCCCTCGGGCGCGCCGGTGCCGGCCTTGGCCACGCCGACGTCGATGTTGATCGTGCCGGGCGCCTCGTAGTGGATGATCTGCCAGCGGTCGACGCGTCCCTCGAAGTCCGGGAACTTGTCGCGCATGTTCTTGGCCCAGAACGGCGGCGCCTCGATGTCGTGCATCCAGCGGCTGACGGTGACGCGACGCTCGCCGTCGCGGGTCACCTCGAGCTCGGAGGAGCTGAGCTCCTCCTGCCCGATGCTGCCGGCGTGGACGAACTCCTCGTGGGTGAGGTCCATCAGGTTGTCGAGCACGAGCTGGTAGTTGCAGGCGGCGTGGATCGTCTCGCCGTCGCCGGCCCAGTCGTCGTGGCCCATCTGGTGCATGTCGGGGACCAGCTCGGGGTCGGCGAGGTCGGGGTCGCCGACCCAGACCCACACGAAGCGGTGCCGCTCGAGGACGGGGTAGGAGGGCACCATCGCGCTGGGGTTGATCGTCTTCTGCGCGGGCATCAGCGTGCAGCGACCGGCGGAGTTGTAGCGCAGCCCGTGGTAGGGGCACTGGATCTCGTCGCCCATCACCTTGCCCATCGACAGGGGAGCGAGACGGTGCCAGCAGGCGTCGTCGAGGGCGACGACGCTGCCGTCGCTGGTGCGCCACAGGGCCAGCGCCGTGCCGGCGACGGTGCGCGCCATCGGGGCCTTGGCGGTGACCTCGTGGTCCCACGCGGCGACGTACCAGGCGTTGCGGGGGTGGTCGAAGATCTTGCTCGTCGCCGAGCGCGGCGCCTGCGTCGAGCTCTGGGTGGTGCTCGCGTTGCTGGACATGCGTGACTCCCGTCAAGTGCCTATCGAGATAGGTATGTAGTGCCCATCACACTAACTATGGCGATAGGGTCTGGCAAGAGCCGACGTCGAGAAGGAGGAGCGACCGATGAGCCTGCGTTTCGCGCTGCTGGCCCTGCTGAGCGGGGGATCGCTGACCGGCTACGACGTCTCGAAGCACTTCAAGCACTCGACCGGGCACGTCTGGCACGCCCCGGACTCGCAGATCTATCCCGAGCTGAAGCGGATGAACGCCGAGGGCCTGCTCGAGGTCGAGACCGTCCCGTGGGGCGCGCGGGGGGAGAAGAAGGAGTACACGGTCACCGACGCCGGCTTCGCGTGCCTGCGCGAGTGGGTGAACACCCCGATCGACGTACGCCGCCAGCGCGACCCCGCCTTCCTCAAGGCGGCCTACCTGGAGTGGGCCGAGCCTGAGGCGGTGCGTGAGGAGCTCAACTCCCAGATCGCCTTCCACCAGGAGCTGCTCGAGATGCTGGACCGGACGCGGGAGACCCTGCTGGACCGCTCCCACCCGACGTTGGCGCGTCGGCTCGCGCGGGTGCCGGAGGCCGAGCACGAGCAGATCGTGGCGTGGAAGGTGTTCGCCTACGACGGGATGATCGACCAGGCGCGGTTGCAGATCGCGTGGGCCGAGCGCGGTCTGTCCATGATCGGGTCGTCGCCGCGCTCCGTCCCGACCAGGTGAGATCGGGGCTCGACGGACCCACCCGTTGACAGGCGGCAGAGCGACCCGCACGATGGCGGACAGTTGTACGCATCGCGTCAGAGGTTGGACGGGGACGGCCCTGACCCCATCGAGAGGCGCGTCCATGCACTCAGAGGCACCCCTGGTCGAGACCGACGTCCTGGTCGTCGGGTCCGGCCCCGCCGGCGCGAGCGCGGCGCTGTTCCTGGCGACGTACGGCACCGACGTGCTGGTGACGACCAAGTACGGCCGTCTCTCGGACACGCCCCGGGCCCACATCACGAACCAGCGCACGATGGAGACGCTGCGCGACATGGGCCTGGAGGAGCGGCTGATGCGCGAGGCGACGTCGTGGGAGCTCATGGGCAACACGACGTTCTGCACCAGCCTCGCGGGCGACGAGCTCGGCCGCGTCTCGTCGTGGGGCACGGACACGCGCCGGCACGCCGACTACCAGCTCGCGAGCCCGTGCAGCATGTTCGACGCGCCGCAGACGGTGATGGAGCCCGTGCTCATGCAGGCGGCGCAGGAGCGCGGGGCGCGGGTACGCTTCGACACCGAGTACCTCTCGCACGTCCAGGACGACGACGGCGTCACCACCCGGGTCCGCGACCGGCTGACCGGCAGCGAGTTCGACGTGCGCTCGCAGTACGTCGTGGGTGCCGACGGGGCGCGGAGCAAGGTGGCCGCCGACGCCGGTCTGCCCTTCGAGGGCCCGGGCGCGGTCGCCGGTGCGCTCGGCATCATCTTCGAGGCCGACCTCAGCCGCTTCGTCGAGCACCGGCCCTCGGTCCTCTACTGGATGGTGCAGCCCGGGGCCGAGCGCGAGGGCGTCGGTCTCGGCGTCCTGCGGATGGTCAAGCCGTGGACCGAGTGGATGCTGATGTGGGGCTACGAGGTCGCCGCCGGTCCGCCGGAGCTCACCGACGAGCTCGTGCGCGAGCTGGCCGTCAAGCTGGTGGGCTCCGACGACTTCGAGATGCGGATCAAGTCGCGCTCGCCCTGGACGATCAACCACGAGTTCGCCACGACGATCTCGAGCGGTCGCGTCTTCTGCGCCGGCGACGCCGTGCACCGCCACCCCCCGACCAACGGTCTGGGGTCGAACACGTCGATCCAGGACGCCTACAACCTGGCCTGGAAGCTCCACTACGTGATCTCCGGGCAGGCTCAGCCGTCGCTGCTGGAGTCCTACGACGCCGAGCGCGCGCCGATCGCCCGCCAGATCGTCGAGCGGGCCAACCAGAGCATCGCCGACACCGGCCGGATCATCGCCGCGCTCGACGTCGACGACACCACCGACGTGACGCGCCTGGACGCCCAGCTCGCCCTGCGCAAGCAGCCGGGCCCCGCGGGCGAGAAGATCCGGACCGCGATCCGCGAGGCGATCGCGTACAAGTCGTTCGAGTTCAACGCGCACGGGGTGGAGCACAACCAGCGGTACGCCTCGTCCGCGGTCGTCCCGGACGGCACCGCGATGCCGGCGTACGCACGGGACGCCGAGCTGTACGCGCAGCCGACGACGTGGCCGGGGGCCAAGCTCCCGCACACCTGGGTCACCCGCGCCGGACGGCGTACGTCCACGCTGGACCTCGCCGGACGGGGCCGGTTCACCCTGTGGACGGGTGTCGGCGGCGAGGCGTGGGTCGCCGCGGCGGCCGCGATCGCCGCCGAGACGGGGATCCCGCTCGAGTGCGTCGTCATCGGCCCGGGGCACGAGGTGGAGGACCCGTACGGCACGTGGGCGGAGCTGCGCGAGGTCGGCGACGGCGGGGTGCTGCTGGTCCGTCCGGACCTGTACGTCGCCGCGAGGTCCGCTGCGCCTCTTGAGGACGAGGACGCCGCCGCCGGCTGGCTGCGAGGCGTGCTCGGCCATGTGCTGGCAGGGGCGACGGACTCGTAGCTCGGGTCGGAGGCTCCCGGACGTTCTGGCCTGTAACGGGGCGGGGTCGTCCCCGCGAGGCTTCAGCACCGGACAGGTGGACGACCACCTGCAGACGGCCTGCGGTCGGTGCCTCACTCCCCGAGGAGCTCTGCCAGGCGCTCCTTGCTCGCCTGGCTGCCGCGCGTGCCCCGCAGGGCCAGGAGCCCGAGGACAGCGCCGAGCGCCACCCAGGCCGCGAGGATGAGGTACTCCTGTGGCCACAGCAGCGAGAGCGAGGTGCCGGGGTAGAGCGCGAATCCGATGACGCCCAGCGCGGCTGCCGCGCCGAGACCGGGCAGCACTCGCAGCGCCGGTGTCCATCGTGGCGCGAGGTCCGGGCGGCTCCGCGCCAGCTGGTAGAGGCAGGCGACGCCGATGGTCCAGGCCAACCCGATGTAGACGCCGCCGGTGTCGAGGAACCAGGTGATCGCACCCGGCCCGAGCGCGCCCAGCACGACGGTGACGACGAGGGTGAACATCAGGGCGTTGCGGGGCGTGCGCGCTGGTCCGTCCAGTCGACCCAGGCCAGCGGGCAGCAGGCCGCCGCGACCCATGGCGACCATCACCCGCGAGGTGGCCACGAACAGCGCCAGGAAGCTGGTCAGCAGGCCTCCGACAGAGATCGCGTAGGCGCCCCAGCCGAGCACGGGGAAGCCGGCCATGCGGAAGGCGTCGATGGTGCCCTGCGCCGTGCCCGCGGTCTCCTCCCACGGGATGACCCACGCGCTGGCCAGCAGCACGAGCACGTAGAAGGACCCCGCGAGCGCAACGGCCGCCAGCACCGCTCGCCGGATCCGGCGCGGGGGCAGGTCGGCGTCCTCGGCAAGGATCGCGACCAGTCCGAAGCCGGTGAGGAAGGTCAGGCCGGGCAGCACCATGCGCACCGTCTGGCCGACCGGGTCGGCGTCAGGCCGAAAGGGCGGCCAGAAGTTGTCCGGTGAGCCCGTCCCGAAGCCGACCACCACCAGGGCCAGGCCGACCACCAGCATCGCGGCGAAGAGCACCAGCTGCACCTGGGCTCCCAGCTGCACCCCGCGCAGGTTCAGCGTGAAGACCGCCAACGTCAGCAGCACCCCGAGCCCGAGCACGGGCAGGGTGACGGGAGTGTCGGCGATCGTCCACATCGGCGCGGCGGTCATGCCGGGGACCACGTCGGTCAGCAACGTCCCGAGGGCGGTGACGTAGAAAGCCAGCGAGCTCACGTAGGCGCCGATGAGCAGCCACCCGGCCACGAAGGCGGTGCCACGGCCGAAGGTGGTGTAGGCGTAGACCACCTCGCCGCCGGCCCGCGGCATGGCGGCGGCGAGCTCGCCGTAGGCCAGGGCGACGCCGCCGGCCAGGGTCGCGGCGATCATGAGGCCGAAGATCTCCCCACCCGCGCCGTACTCGGCGAAGAACTCACCGTTGGTGTAGATCCAGCTGGTGCCTACGACACCCGCCGCTCCGAGCGCGACGAGCTGGGCCGTGCCGAGCGTACGGTTCAGGCTGTCCATGGTGGACATGGTGCACCTCGGCATGGCTCACGCGGCGCGCTACCCAGGTCTAGGCGGCAGCCGCACCGCGACCCTCGGGAGGAAGGCGACCAGCTGGTCGCCGACCTTGGCCGCCGGGCGACTCGTCCTGTTGGTCGCGAAGCACCAAGGCCGCGTCCGAAACTGGTAAAACCGGTGGGCGATACTGGGTTTGAACCAGTGACCTCTTCCGTGTCAAGGAAGCGCGCTACCGCTGCGCCAATCGCCCGTGTGTGGAGTTGTGGTCGAGGTGGGTACGGGATTTGAACCCGTGTACACGGATTTGCAGTCCGTTGCCTCGCCTCTCGGCCAACCCACCATGGAGGCCAAAGCGTGAGAGACCTCTCCGAGCGGACGACGAGGCTCGAACTCGCGACCTCAACCTTGGCAAGGTTGCGCTCTACCAACTGAGCTACGTCCGCCTGCGACGCAGGCTTGTGACCTGCGGTGCGGTCGAAACATTAGCCGATGGTCCGGGGGGTGCAAAACCCGGGTCCGGGTCGGCGCGGCGCGCCGGACGGCGTACGCCGCGTGGGCGGGGGAGTGGCTTCCTAGAGTGGCGCCATGCAGACCTGGATCGACGGCGACCTGCTCGCCGACCCCGAGGCCCCCGCCGTACCGGTCCTGGACCACGGGCTGACCGTCGGCGACGGGGTGTTCGAGGCGGTCAAGGTCGTCGACGGCACCCCGTTCGCGCTCGACCTGCACCTCGACCGGCTCGCGCGCAGTGCGGAGGGGCTCGGGCTCGGCATCCCGGACCTGGGCGCCGTACGCACCGGGATCAAGGCCGTGCTCGCCGCCGACCCGCTCGCGCTCGGCCGGCTGCGGATCACGATGACCGCGGGCAGCGCACCGCCCGGCTCCGGGCGGGTCACCGGCACCCCGCGGCTGATCGTCGTCGCCGTGGGGATGGACCCGTCCCGGACAGCACGACCGTCGCCACCGTCGGTTGGCCGCGCAACGAGCGCGGCGCCACCGCCGGGCTCAAGACCACGTCGTACGCCGAGAACGTGATCGCGCTCGCCGAGGCCCAGCGCCGCGGCGCCAGCGAGGCGATCTTCGCCAACACCCGGGGCCACCTGTGCGAGGGGACGGGCACCAACGTCTTCTACGTCGTCGACGGCGAGCTGCGCACGCCCGACGCTGGCCAGCGGCTGCCTGGCCGGCGTGACCCGCCGGCTCGTGCTCGACTGGGTCGGCGCCCGCGAGGTCGACGAGCCGGTCGAGGTCGTGCGCGAGGCCAGCGAGGTCTTCCTCGTCTCCACCACCCGCGACGTGCAGGCCGTGAGCCGCTGGGACGACGTCGACCTGCCGGCGCCCGGGCCGGTCACTGCCGAGGCCGCGCGGGTCTGGCGCGAACGAGAGCCCGAGCTGCTGCTGCCGGTGTGATGCGGAGCGGTCTGATGGGTTAGAGTCTGCGACCGCGGAGGCACCATCTCCGCAAACCCGGCACCCGGGGCGATTGGCGCAGTGGTAGCGCGCTTCGTTCACACCGAAGAGGTCACTGGTTCGAACCCAGTATCGCCCACCGAGCGCACCCGCCTCTGTCGGTGCGCTGGCCCTGTCGGGGTCATCAATGGGGTCGTCCAGGTCCTCTGCCTTCGCGGTACCGCTGCGGTACTCGCTGGCCCCGGGTAGCCACCTCGCTCGTACCGAAACAGAAGTCTGCTCTTGGCCAACAAGTCGGAATACGGGTTGCGCACGTCCTAGCTGCCGGGGCTCGCTAGGTGACGCAGGCCAGAGGCGAGCGCGTCATCCGACCTCTCGCGAACAGTGCCCGCGACCAATTGTGGGATGCCGCGTCCCTCCCCGACGGGCTGGACGACCTCGGCATCCGGACCGCGGCTCGCTGCCGCCGTGAGTTGTCGTGAGCCAGGCCGGCGTCAACGACCTTCCGGGCGGAGCCCGCCAGGCCATCCGGGACCTGGTCGCACAGCACCGGGCCTCGGCCCCTCGACTTTTCGGTTCTGTGGCGCGCGGTGAGGACCAGGTCGGGGTCCGACCTCGATCTCGTCGTCGACTTCGACGACGACGCCTCCCTCCTCGATGAGGTCGGGTTGCGCCTCGGCCCGCGCGACCTGCTGCAGATCGAGGTCGACGTAGTCGCCTCGGACGGACTGCGGGGCGCGTTCCGAGATCGGGTGCTGGGCGAGGCGGTGCCGCTGTGACGACGGACAAGACCCGCGACGCCGTCGAGCGCGTGGTCGCTGTAGGCGACGTGCTCGCGGGACTCGTCGGCGACGACCTAGCGGCTTTCGAGTCCGATGTCCGCACGCAGTGGGCGGTGCAGATGGGACTGATCCGGATCGGGGAGACGGTCAACCGGATCCCGGAGGACGTGCTCGAGCGATTCCCGGAGCAGCCATGGCGACAGATCGTCGCGATGCGCGACTTCGCCGCGCATCAGTACGACGACCTCGTTCCTCGCCGGGTGTGGCGAACCGTCACCCAGGACGTACCAGCCCTGCGGCGCTACCTGGTCGACACTGTCCTGCCGGGGCTTGACCTGTGACCTCGGACCCGTCGCACGCCACCTCGTGCCGCCGACCGTCGGTCGGGACGCGTGTGCTCAGACACCGCACACGATGCCCCGCAACTTAGGATCGCGCCATGCGTCTGACCTCGGCTGTCCTCGGCTTCGTGCTGAGGAAGGTGGGTCTGCTGCTCGTCACGGTGCTGTCGCTGTTCATCGGCTACCTGCTGATCCAGGCCGCCGTACCGGCGCTGCGCGAGGCCGAGGCGGACCGGGACCGGCTGCAGCAGGTCACCGAGGAGCGAGCCGCGCTCGAGGCGGACCTCGAGGAGCTGCGGAGTGAGGCTGCAGAGTCGCAGACGGCAGCAGTCGCCGCAGCCATCGAGGAGGGCGGCCGCAACGTCGCCGAGCAGAGGGCGGAGGTGGAACGACTGCGCGCCACGGAGCTCGAGGAGTGCGGCGTCCTCGACCGGCTCATCGCAGCCGTGGTGCCGGGAGACCCGTGCAAGGCCGCCCAGGCGGCGGCCGAGGTCGCGGGCGAGACGCTGGACACCTTCGAGCGCAGCCTGGATGAGGCGCAGGACAGCGCCGCGATCCTCGGTGACCCGTCCCTGACCACCGAGGAGAAGCTCGACCGGCTCGGACCGGGCGAGGACCCCGTCGCCGAGCGGGAGGTCGCCAACACGGAGGCGGAGCTGGCCCAGAAGGAGGCCGAGCAGAACGCCCTGGAGCAGGCGCAGTCCTCCACCGCGGGCTGGGTGGTCAACCGGTGGGCGGAGTCGTGGCGGTGGCTGGCGGCGATCGCCCTCCTCGTCCTCCTCCTGCCGCCGATCCTGCGCGTCGTCAGCTACTTCGTGCTGATGCCGCTGGTGCACCGGGTGCACCGGCCGATCCACCTGGCCGAGGGCTCGGAGACCGCGACCGCCGACCTGTCCACGACCGAGGCCCGCCGTACCCTCACCGTCGCGCTCGGCGACGGCGAGGTGCTCTCCGCGCGCTCGGAGCACGTACGCCCGGTGCAGGGCCCCATCCGCAGCCGGCTCCTCTACGACTGGTCCTCGCCGTTCATCAGCTTCGCGGCCGGGCTCTACGGGCTGAGCCGGGTCACCGGCGACGACCTCGGGAGCGAGGCGACGCTGGCCACGCCGGACGACCCCGACTCCTACCTGATGCGCATCGACTTCGCCGACCACCCGGGCCTGGTGATGCACCCCAAGCACGTCGTCGGCGTCATCGGCGCGCCGGAGCTGACGACGCGGTGGCGGTGGGGGATCCAGTCCTTCGCGACGTGGCAGGTGCGCTACATCATGTTCGCCGGCACCGGCAGCCTGATCGTCCAGGGCAGCGGCGACGTCGTGGCGACCAACCCCCGGGGCAGGTCGACCCGGATGGAGCAGAACCTGGTGATGGGCTTCGACTCCCGGCTGAGCAAGGGCGTCAACCGGACCGAGGTGTTCTGGCCCTACCTGTGGCGCCGGACCCCGCTGGTCGACGACGAGTTCACCGGCGACCAGCCGCTGTTCTGGCAGAAGTCCACCGCGGACGGGCCCAGCAACCCGATCGCGAAGACGTTCGACGCGATCTTCTCGGCGCTGGGCAAGCTGTTCGGGTTCTGAGGGTCTCGGGTCGGGTCAGGCTCGGGCGCAGAGCACGTGCTCGCGCCGCGCCGCTCGCACGCCGGCGACGCCTTGGCCGACCAGCAGCACCACCAGCACGGACAGCGGCAGCGTCCAGGCGCTGGTGACCTCGTGCAGCGTCCCGACCACGAGCGGCCCCAGACCGGCGACCAGGTAGCCCGCGCCCTGGGCGAGCGTGGACAGTCGGGCGGTGACGCGCGTGTCCGGCGAGCGCCACACGATGAACGAGATGGCCAGGCTCAGCGAGGCCCCCTGCGAGACCCCGAGCAGGGTCATCCACAGCAGCGGCGCCTCACCCGGCGCCGTCATCAGCCCGACGAAGCCGAGCCCGCTGACCACGGTGACCACCGTGACCGGCACCCAGGTGCGTCGGGCGCGTGCGGCCAGCGGCGGCGTCAGCAGCGAGGTGGCGGCTCCCGCCGCGCTCGCCCAGGAGACCAGCAGACCCGCGCGAACCGCATCGATCCCCGCGTCGACCAGGATCGTCGGGCCCCAGGTCAGCAGGGCGAAGTAGCCGAGGCTCTGCAGCCCCATGTAGACGGTCACGGCCCGACCCACGGGGTCGCCGAGGAGCCGGGCGTACGTCGGCCTCGCCGCCGACCCGCCTTGGTCGACCGGACCGGCCGGGCCCGGTCCTCTGGCCAGCACGACCCACGCCACGACACCGAGCAGCGCCGGCGCCGCCCACGCCGCCAGCGCCGGACGCCACCCGCCGAGCAGACCGGCCGCCGGCACGCTGAGGCCCGCCGCGAGCGCGGCACCACCCCCGATCGCCGCGGTGTAGATCGCGGTCATCGCGCCTCGGTCGTCGGGGCGCTCCTGCTTGATCGTCGCCGGCACGACGACGTTGCCGATCGCGATCGCCGCCCCGGCCAGGACCGTGCCCGTCCACAGCGCCACCGGGCCGATCTCGCCCGGGACCACGCGGACCACGATGCCGACGGCGATCAGCCCCAGCACGACCGTCAGGGTCCGCCTCACCCCGAACCGTGAGACCAGGGCCGGCGCGAGGAAGGCGAACCCGCCGAAGAGGAACACCGGCAGCGACGTCAGCAACCCACCCACCCCGGCCGAGAGGCCGAGGTCGTCCAGCACCCGCTCCAGCACCGGCCCGACCGAGGCGACCGCCGGTCGCAGGTTGATCGCGGCCAGCAGGACCAGCATCCCGAGCAGCACGGGAGGTAGTGCGGCGGTGCCGCGCCCCGGTCGGGCACGGCCCCCGGAGGGGAGGGAGGTCGCCGACACCCGCGCAGGCTACGGACCCCGGATGGCGGGCGAAGCGTCCAGGGGGCTCCTAGCCCTGCGGCCGCACCAGCCCGTGGTCGAAGGCGAAGAACTCGCGCCCGGGTCCGTGGTCCGTGTCCAGGCCGCGAGACGTCGTCTCGCGCCCGAGCGTTGACGCCCACCCGGGCCAGGAGCAAGATGCGGAGTCCCCCCGCACGGCGATACCCCCGCCCGCATCAACGCGAGGAGGAACGATGGCGTCACTCACCGACACCACCACGACGGACCCGACCCGGCCCCGGGGCCAGGGTCCACCGCGGGCCTCGACCACCGCGAAGGCCGCGCTCGTCCTGAGCGCCCTGGCGCTCCTGGTCAGCGGCTTCGTCGCCGTCGAGACCCTCAACGAGGACGGCTTCCGCCGCGACGTCGACGCCCGCCTGGCCTGCCTCGAGCAGCCCGGCGTCGCCGACTGCGGGGTCGACGGGGAGTAACCGCCCGCCTCGACAGGCGGGGAAGGAGGGGGACCGTGGCACCGGAGTCCCCGGCGAGCGCTCGGGCCGGTCGGCCCCTGGTGGTCGGCGTGCCGGCCGGCGAGTGGCTCACCCTCAGCAACGGACGGCTGCACCCCGGCCGGCCCTCGAAGCCGATCGAGATCCCGGCCAAGGACGCCCAGCAGCTGCTGCAGGCCGCCACCCGTCTGGTCGCCGACCTGCCCACGACCGGCAGCCGCGACGTCGTGTGGGTCTCGGGCACCGACGAGCTCCGCGTCGCCACCGCCGACGTCACGCTCGCCTGCCACCCCGGCCTGGTGGTGGTCACGGTCCCGGTCTCCTGCGACCAGCTCTCGGGACGGCCGGGCACCGTCGACGTCCCGTTCGCGGTCGGCACCCGCGAGGCCCCGCGCGGTCTGATGATGTCGACCCTGGTCACGCCCACCGGGCCCGCGGTCGTGACCGAGGTGTGGGCCGACAGCCTGATCGCCTTCGCCTGGGAGTCGCTGCTCACGCTGGTCCGCGAGGTCGCGCGCGCCTCCGGGGTGGGTCAGGACGGCCGACACCTGGTCCCGCTCTCGGTGGCCGCCACCGACGACGGCCTGATCGTCCAGGCCATGGCGGGGCACGCCTCGTGAGCATCGACGACGCCACGCTCGGATCCTTCGGTGACCTGGCCACCGCACTCGGCCTGCTGGGGCCCGACGGCAGCCCCAACGCGAGCTGGTTCGGAGACCCCGTCGGCGGCGGCCCCGTGGCGACCTCGGCCCACGGCCTGAAGCACGTGATGGCCGACGAGGGCCAGCGCGACGCCCTGGTCCGCTTCGTCGACGACATCCTGGGGCCGCCCGACCTGCGCACCGAGAGCGGGCAGAAGTGGGTCCCGCTCTTCGACGAGGACGACCCCGACGTCACCGTCTTCGCCGTCGTCGACGACTCCCCGGCCACCGGCGACGCCGTCCACCTCGGGCTCGGGTTCACCCACACCACCAGCGGCGGTCCGCCCCAGGTCACCAGCAGCATCCACGTGCCACTGTTCCGCTTCGCCGAGCGCGGTACGTCGCTCGGCCCCGACGACGTCGGCACCCCGCCGTGGCTGCTGCTCGGTCGCGCCGGGGGCGAGATCGAGGTCGGCGTCGACGCCACCTTCGCCACCGCTGCGCCCACACCCGGCGAGGCCTCGCTCGGCGGGCTCGGGGCGACCGTGCGGATCCCCACCCACGCCGGCGCGGACGTCGCCTTCACCGTCGCCCTGCGCGACCTCCAGCTGCCCGGCGCCGCCGCCCCGCGCACCTTCACCCTCGACGTCGGCTCGCCCGAGGAGATCCTCGACGACGTCCTCGACCTCGTCGCCGGGCTGGTGCGGGCCCAGGCCGAGGCCCTGAGCGACGTGGTGGCCGACGCGCTGGGCGACACCGCCGCCGACCCCGCCCTGCGGCGCTTCGCCGGCCTCGCCGGGCTGCTCGGGCTGCGCGACGTCACGGACCTGCCGGCGCTCCCGCTGGCCGACCTGCCCACCCTGGGCGTCCAGGCCCTGGTGGGCTGGGCCGAGGCCGTCCTCGACGACGACACCGCCCGCGACGCCTGGCTCGAGCAGCTCGCGGTGCTGCTCGGCGGTGCCGCCGACCCCGCCCGCGACGCGGTCACGCTCGACCTCGACCCGTTGCGGCTCAGCCTCGGGGTCCGTGTCGAGCCCGGCACCGGCGGCCACCCCACCCTGGTGCCCTGGGTCGAGCTCGCCCTCGCCACCCGCACCGGGGCCGCGGCGCACGCGACCGCCGACCTGTTCCGCGTGGACACCGGCGCCGGCACCTGCACGGCGTTCCCCGACGTCCGCCTCGAGGCCGCCTTCGGCACCGAGGCCGGGGGAGCGGCCCTGGTCACCGGCACCGACCCCCACGTCGGCGGTCTGCGCCTCGGGGTCGGGCTCAGCCCGCCCACCACCGGCGCCGCCGCCGTCCCCGTGCTCCGCCTGACCCTGCACGACGTACGCCTCGGCGCGCAGCACGACGTGCTCGACCTGTCCTCGCCCCAGGCCGCGCTCGACGCCGGCAGCTCCGTCGTGGCCGGTGCGCTCACCGCCGCCCTGGCCAACCTCGGGGCCGCGGGCGACCTCGTCGCCGACCTCCTCGGCCTCGACCCGCCGCCCGGGATCGGCGCGATCTCCGCGACCACGCTGCTCGCCGACCCCGTCGGCGCCCTCCGCGACTACTGGACCGGCGTCGTCGACGACGCCGCCGCCCTCGCCAGCACCCTCGGCAGCCTCCAGGAGCTCCTCGTCGGCACGCCGGCCGCGCTGGTCGGGTCGGGCACGGAGGCGGCACCGTGGCGGATCGACCTGGTCGGCCCGCTCCGGCTCCGGCTCTGGCGCGACACCGCGACCCCCCGGGCCGTGCACGCCGAGCTCGCCCTGGCCTCGGTCGTGCCGGTGCTCGGCGACCACACCGCGACCACCGCGCTGCGCTTCGGGCTGCTCACGGTGGCGCCGTCGGTCGGACGGGTCGTCTTCGCCGACGGTGCGAGCGTCTCGACGATGCTCGCGCGGGCCGACGGCACCACGGCCCGGCTGTCGGTCGGTGACCTCGCCGTCGTCGCCGACGAGGTCGGCGTCGAGCTGTCCTGGCGGCCCGCCACCGGGCTGAGCGGCCGGCTGGCCGGCGAGGGTCTCGCGCTCGAGGTCGACGCCCCCGACGCCGTCGACCGCGCCGCGCTCGCCGTCCCGGTGCCCCTGCCCGAGATCGACGCCACCGGGCGGCTCGTGCTGCCCAGCCCCGACTGGCCCGCCATCGAGTCCGCCCTGGCCGCCCTCGTCGCCCGGGTCGGCGTGCCCGAGGTGGACGCCGCCCTGGCCCTGCTCGGCTGGTCCGGCAGCGGACCCCGCCTCGAGCTGGGCGCCCTGCTCGGCGCCGACCCCCGGGCGGCGGTCGAGGCGTGGCTGGCCGACCTGGTGCTCAGCTGCGGGCGCGTCGAGGCGGCCCTCGGACCGCTCGCCGGCCTGCTCAGCGGGTTCACCCGGCACGCCCCGAACGGCACCGGCAACCGCCGCGACCCGTTCCGCTGCCCGGTCGCGGGCGAGCCCCGGGCCCCGGGCCTCTACGCCTGGCTGGAGCCCGGGTGCGCCGTCCCCCTGCCCCGGCTGCGGCTCGACCTCGACCCGCTGCTCTCCGCCGTCGTGCCCGAGGCCGGGACCGTCGCCGAGGTCCTGCGCCTGGCGCCGCTGCCCGACGTGGCCGACCTGATGCTCGGCCGCGACTCGCTCGGCGACGGCCTCGACCAGCTCGCCGACCGCTGGAGCGGCACCGACGGCGTGGTCGCCGAGCCGACCACGCTGCCTCCCGGGGTCACCGCGGTCAGCCTGGCCGGGCTCTCCTACGACGAGCTGGTGGCCCGTGGCGTCGTCGGTGGCCTGCTGCCGGAGGTCCTCGACCCGCTGCCCACGGCCGTCGTGTCGGTCGGGTGCGAGGCCCGGTGGGTCACCGACCGGCCGGCCGGCACGGCCTTCGACCTCTCCGCAGCCTCGGCCACGCCCGGTGCGCTCGTGCCCGCCACCGGCGACGGCGCCTGGACCGTGCGGCTGCCGACGCCGGCCGCGGCGGCGGCCGACCGACCCGACCGCGGTGGCGTGGGGGAGCAGGCCGCCCGCCTCGCGGCGCTGCTGGCCGAGCGGGTCGAGCCCGTCACGCTGGTCGGCTACGGCGCCGCCGGGGCCGCGGTCGTGGCGGCCGCGCAGAGCCTGCTCGCGGTGCGTCCGACCCTCGACCTGACGGTGGCCACGGTCGGTACGCCGTGGGGCGAGGTCGCGACCTCGGCGCTGACCGGAGGGCTCAGCGGCGACGCCCTGCGACTGCTCGGCCTGCTCACCCGCGCCGGGGCCGAGGACTGGCCCGCCGAGCTGCTCGCCCTCGAGTGCACCCCGCTGCACCGCACCCGGCTCCTCGTCGCGCGCGTGCCTCGACGCCGTCGGCAGCGGCGGCGTACCGCCGACGGCCGCGGCTGTCGCCGGGCTCGAGGTCACCGCGGTGTTCGGCGCGCTCGAGCGCGACGACCTGCTCCGCGGTGTCGCGGCCCACGTCGCCGACGGCGTCGACGGACGGCTGGCCGCGACGGCCGCCGCCACCCCGGGCGCACCCACGGCCCTGCACGCCGGGGTCGACCTGCCCGTCCTCGACCTCGACCTCGGCGGCCTGCTGGTCGGTCTCGGCCTGGGGGTCGAGCTGGTCCGGGTGCACCGCGAGGACGACGAGGTCGGCGGGGACGGGCCGCGCGCGCACGCCGAGCACACCCGCGCCGTCGTCGCCGAGCTGCACCTCGGGGTGCACGACGGCTGGCTGGTCGGCGGACCGGGGTCGACCTCCGGCATCGGCGACCTGCGCTGGCTCTCGGCCCGCGTCGAGGTCCCGCTCGACGGGAGCGCCGGTGACTGCGAGCTGGTGCTGCACGAGGTGCGCGGCCTCGGCGTCGACCGCGAACGGTGGGTGGTCCGCGCCGACGACCCCGACCTCACCGTCGATCTCGCCACCGACGGTGGCCTGCTCGACAGCCTGCACGGAACGGGCGAGGCGGTCACCGCCGCCGTCCCCGAGGTCCGGGTGCTGCTCTCGGCGGTCGTCGAGCGCGTCGGCACCGCGTCGGCCGACCTGGCCTCCCTGCTCGCCCTGCTCGGCCTGACCCGCGACGGCGGCCTCGACCCCGACGCCCTGGACCGGCTGCTGCACGACCCGGCCAGCACCCTGCGCGGACGCCTGGCGCTGGCGCCCGCCGAGGCGGCGACGGCGCTGCGCGCGCTGGTGCCGGACGCGGACGGCGACGGCACGACGCTCGCCTGGTCGGTCGGACCGGCCACCGTCGGCCTCGACCTGGGCGACGGCACCCTGCTCGCCACGCTGAGCCTGGACGGTCCCGAGCTGACCGGCTCCGGCACCGCGGCCCTCGAGCTGGTCGTCGGGGTCGGGCCCGGCGGCGCCTCGGCCCACCTCACCGTCGGCGGCCTCGACCCGCACCTGGGCGGCTTCCGCCTGGTCGCGCACCGCCGACTCCGGCGGGCCCGGCGTCACGCTCGAGTGGGCCGGACCGGGCCGGGTCCCGCGCAGCATCGGGCTGTGGCCGACCGTCGAGCCCGCGGCGCTCGGCGACCTGGTCGCCGCGATGATCCCCGCCCTGGGCCTGCAGACCCTCGCCGCCGCCGTGCTCGACCTCGCCTCCGACGCCGGACGCGTGCAGCTCGAACGGGCGTACGGCGTGCTCGGGATGCTGCCCGCCACCGCCGACGGCGTACGCCGCCTGGCCCCGCCGGTCGCGCTCGTCACCGACCCGGCCGGCTGGTTCGCCGGCCTCGTGCGCGCGCGAGAGCCTGGCGCTCGGCCCCGCCGGCGTCGCGCTGCTCGACGCGCTGGCCCCGCTCGTCGTGCCCGACCGCGGGGCCGACCCGGGCTGGCCGCTGGCCGGCGACGTCCGGCTCGACTACCGCGACGACGGCGGCCGCCTGCACCTCGCGCTCGCCGCGGACGTCGTCACCGACCTCGGCACCGGTCCGGACGCGGTCACGGTCACCACCGCGCTCAGCGCCGGGGTCGTGCTCGGGCTGGGCACCCCACCGCAGCCCAGCATCGGCCTCGACGTCGACCTCGCCGGACGAGGGCTTCGGCTCGCCGTCACCCCCGACCTGCGCCTCGACCTGCTCCGGCCCGGCGCCGACCCCCTGCCGCTCTACCCCGACGGTCCCGGCGTCGGCGACCTGCTCGACACCACGGCGGGGCTGCTGGTGCCCCGGGTGCTCGACCTCGTCGCCGGCCAGGCCACCGGGGCGAGCGGGGTCGGACGCGACGTCGGCCGGCTCGTCGCCGACGTCGGCGACGCCCTGGCGCTGCGTCCGGGCGGGTCGTTCGCCGAGCAGCCGATCCGCGACCTCGCGGCCGACCCCGGCGGGGCGCTGCTCGCCCGGCTCCCCGCCCTGCTCGGCGCGGCGACCACTGCCCTCGTGCAGGCGCTCGACCCCGGCGGGCGCGCTGGTGCGGGCGGCCGCCCTGCCCGGCCGGACCACGCTCTCCTTCGGCGCGACCACGCCCGGGACCGGCACCGGCGCGGTCACCCTCGCCCTCGACGCCACCGGCCCGCTCCCGGTCGTCGAGCTCGGCGCCACCTGGACCCTCCCCGACGTCGGACCGGTCACCCTGCAGGCGCTCCGCCTCTCGGCGGCCGGGGTCAGCGTCGACGCGCGCCTCGGTCCGGTGCCGGTGCAGGCCGGACCCGTGTCCCTGCGCCCGGTCCTCGAGGTCCACGCCGGCACCCAGGACCCCGCCGACCGGCTCCTGGCCGTCGGACTCGCGCTCGACGACGACGCCGCCCGGTCGGTGCAGGTCCGGTGGGGCCTCGACGCCCGCCCGCCCGTCCTGGCCGCCGTCACCCACGGCACCGGTGGCAGCCCCGACGCCGTCTCGACCGACGACGCCCCCGCGTGGCTGCTCTCGGTCGCGGTGGGTCTGGCCGGCGGCATCCTCGTCGACGCGCTCGACGACCTCCTCGACGCCCGCGCCACCCGGATCCTGCGCGGCGTGGTGCTCGCCGAGGACGCGACCGCCGCGACGCCGGCCGTCGACGCCTCCTTCGCCCTGGACCTGCTCGACCCCACCCGCCTGCTGGCCCGCCTCGAGCGACTGGCCTGGAACGCCGCGACCGACACCGAGCCGCTGAGCCTGCTCATCGACGACCTGGTCAGGATCTCGCTCACGGCCGGTGGCGCCGGCGACGACCGGGTGCTCGGCCTCGGCCTCACCCTGGACGACGACGAGCGCTTCACCCTCGCCGAGGGCTCGGTGACGGTCGAGCTCGAGGTCGACGCGAGCTGGCTCGAGCCGGCCGTCGCGGCGGGTCTGAGCATCGACCTGGTCCACGCGGTCCGTACGCCGGGCACCGCCGGGGCCCCGGCGACGTACGCCTTCAGCCTGGAGCCCGGCGTCAGCGTCGCCGGGCTGGGGCTGCGGTTCACCAACGTGGCCGGACCGCTGCTCGAGCTCGGACCGGTCAGCCTCGACGCGATCGCCTTCCGGGTCTACGCCGAGGCCCGCGCCACCGGCGTCGGAGGCGGCGCCCAGCTCGAGCTCGCCGGCCTCGCCTTCGCCCCGACCGGCGGCTCGGGCACCAACGCGGTCGCCGAGTCGATCCTGTCGGACGCGGCCGAGTCCTCGCCCTCCGCGCGGCCGGCCTTCTCCCCGGCCCTCGCGATCCAGCGCCACCCCGGCGAGGACGACGCCCGGGTCACCGTGCGCGTCAACCAGCCGCCCGGACCGTGGTGGGTCGTCGTGCAGCGCCAGCTCGGGCCGCTCTACCTCGAGCAGGTCGGCTTCGACGCCGCCGAGGTCGACGGCCGCGTCTCCCACGTGACGCTGCTCTTCGACGGGCGGGTCGAGATCTTCGGGCTCACCGCCGCGGTCGACCAGCTGTCCCTGACGTGGCTCGGGCGGCGACCTCTTCGACGTACGGCGCTGGGCGGTCGACCTCCAGGGCCTGGCCGTCTCCGCCGACCTGTCCGGGATCTCCCTGGCCGGCGGGATGCTCAAGACCACCGACGACGGCGTCGTGTCCTACGTCGGGATGCTGCTGGGCAAGTTCGGCATCTACGGGCTCTCGGTCTTCGGCGGCTACACCGACGACGCCGGCAGCCCGTCGTTCTTCGTCTTCGGCGCGGTCAACGGACCCATCGGCGGCCCGCCCGCGTTCTTCGTCACCGGGCTCGGCGGCGGGCTCGGGATCAACCGCCGGCTGGTGATCCCCGACGACCCGAGCCAGTTCGCCTCCTACCCCTTCATCGCCGCCGCTGGACCCCTACGCCGAGGTCCCCGACCCGATGCAGGCGCTGCGCGACCTGAACCGCTACTTCGGGCCCGAGCCCGGCTCGTTCTGGTTCGCGGCGGGCATCAGCTTCACCTGCTTCTCCCTCGTCGACGGGATCGCGGTCGTCGCGGTCTCGTTCGGCCAGGGCCTCGAGATCGACCTGCTCGGCCTGGCCCGGATGGCGCTGCCGACCCCGGCCGCCGCGCTGGTCTCGATCGAGCTCGGCCTGCTGGCGCGCTTCTCGACCACCGAGGGCGTGTTCATGATCCGCGCCGACCTCACCGACAACTCCTGGCTGCTCTACGAGGACGTCCGGCTCACCGGTGGCTTCGCGTTCGTGGTCTGGTGGAAGGGCGCGCTGGCCGGGCAGTTCGTGCTCACCATCGGCGGCTACCACCCCGACTTCCACCGCGACGGCTACCCCGAGGTCGCCCGGGTCGGGCTGTCCTGGCAGGTCACCGACGACATCTCGATCAAGGGCGGCGCCTACTTCGCGCTGACCTCCGAGGCGCTGATGGCCGGGGTGGGCGTCGAGGCGGTCGCGGACTTCGGCTGGGCGTGGGCGCGCGCCAGCTTCGGCGCCGACGGGCTGGTCTACTTCGACCCCTTCTGGTTCACCGTCGAGGTGCGCGCCTCGATCTCCGCGGGCATCGAGATCGACACCTGGTTCGGCACGATCAGCCTGTCGATCAGCACCGGCTGCGGCGTGCACGTGTGGGGCCCGGAGTTCTCGGGGACCGCCACCGTCCACGTCGGCCCGTGCTCGGTGACGGTGCCCTTCGGCTCCGGGGAGCGTCGGCTCGGCAGCCCGCAGGACTGGCGCGGCTTCGTCGCGAAGTACCTCGAGGACGCCGGGGACGGGGTGGCCCGCGGCCTCAGCGCGATCACCGGGCGCGGCTCGCGGCCCGGCGCCACCGGGGGGAGAGGTCGGCGCCGCCGGCCGACGGCACCGCCGAGCGACCCTTCGAGGTGTACGCCGAGTTCGAGCTGACCGTGACCACGACCCTGCCGACCTCGGTGTTCGACCTCGGGCCGGGCCGTGAGCGGGCGGTGGCCGTGGTCCGTTCCGACGGCGCCACGGGCGCGCTCGGGCTCAACCCGATGGGTGCCGGCGGGCTGGTCTCCCGGCTGCAGCTGCGCCTCGAGCGGCTCGACCAGGACCACGACCGCTGGGAGGACGACCCCACCGACCTCGGCGAGCTGACCGCGAACATCCTGGCCGCGAGCCCGCGGCCCGAGGGCAGCCGGGTCGCGACCGGCTCGTTCCCGATCGGCGTGTGGGGCCAGCCCGACCGGCCGGGCACCCCGGCGCCGGCCCTGCCCGCCGGTGACGTGCTGACCACCGGCAACCAGGTCACGCTGGTCGCGGAGGCGCCGCTGCCCACGCCCGGTCCGCTGGTCAGCTTCTACACCGTCGACACCGGACCCCGCCGGGCGCTGCCGCTCCAGGCCGCCGCGACCCTGCGCGAGCGGTTCCTCGACGCGGCCGGGGCGCTGGACCTGCCGCACCCGGCGACAGCGGGCGAGGCGCTGGCCGACGCGGGCCGGGTGCTCTTCGCCGCGGCCCCGAGGCTGGTCGCGGGCGGGCCGCAGGGCAACGGCGCACGCAGCAACCTCGACCGGGCCTCCTACGCCGGTCGGCTCTCGGCGCCCCCGATGTTCGGCAGCCTCACCGACGGCCTCGCCGCCGCGAACGGCGCCACCGCCGCACGCGAGACGGTGTCGGTGCCGCCGCCCGCGTCCGCCCCGCTGCCGCGCACCCCGCGCGTCGTCGGCCTGCTGACCAGCGGGGTCGACCTCACCGCCCGGCGTCGCGGCACCACGGTCTCCGATGCCCGCCTGCCGCGCCGGCCCGCCCCGACGCGGGAGTCGGTCCAGGCGCGGCTCGGTCGGCTGCTGCCGGTGCGGCTCGAGCTGGCGCTGCCGCCCGGCGGCAAGGTCGCCTCGCACCTTCACCCCCGGACCCTGCCCCGCACCGGCGCGACCGGGGGACTGCGGTCCTTCCCGGTCGGCTCCGCCGCGGCCGCCACGGCCGTCGCGGGGCTCACCGGGATCGGCGGGCTGCAGCGCTCGGCGCGCGGACGCGAGGCCGGTGCGACGACCGAGGCCACCGTGCTGCGCGCCGGCGACGTGGTCGTGCTGCACTCGCCCGACCACGCCGTCGACCAGGACACCGCCGTCTCACGGCGCCCGCGCCTGGTCGTCGACGGCGTCGCCCGGGTCACCCTGGTCCGCGGCGACGGCGTCGTGCTCGCCGACCGCGTGCAGCAGGGCGAGGAGCCCGTCGAGCCCGGCACGGCGTACGTCGTGGCCCAGGCCGACGGTGCGGTGACCCCTGCCGAGGGGCTGGCCGGGTGGCACGCACGGGCCCAGGTCGTCTCGCTCGGCACCGGGACTGCGCTGGCCGCCGGGTGCGTGCTGACCCTCGACAACGCCGACGCCGCACCGACCGTCGAGTGGTCCCCGGCCGGCGAGGTGGTGCGGGGCGCGTCGACGGTGCTCACCTCCTTCACCGGCCCCGACGTCGCCGGGGTGCGATCCGTCGTCGTGGTGGTCGAGGCCGACGACCCCGACCGGGTCGAGGACATGACCCTGGCGCTGGTCGGGGCCTCCCGGGTCCGCGACGCCGCGGGGGAGCTGGTCGACCCGACGATCGTGGTCAACGGCACCCAGGTCGCGGCCGTCTACCCGGTCACCCCCGGGCCCGGCGACCAGTCCTCCGACGTGCCGGGGGCGGCCGGGATCTGCGTGCGCGTCGGCGCGGGGTCGACCTGGCGCCTGACCGGGGTGCTCGCCGGCCCCGCGGGGGCGACGGACACTGCGGCGCAGCTCTCGCGGCACGGCGTCAGCGCCACCACCGCCCGGCTGCTCGCCCCGACCGGGCCGGGGTGCCGGCTGAGCTGGAGACGAGGCCGCGGCCGATGAGCGTCCCCGAGGGCACCTTCCGCCTCTACCCCCGCATCGAGCCGCCACTGAGTGCGGGCGACTACCGGCTGACCAGCACCCAGGAGCTCGACGCGACGGGTCCCGGCTCGGCGCTGCGGCCGACGGACCTGCCGGTCGACCCGCTCGTCACCCACGTGCGGGTCCGCGTCGCCGCAGTACCAGCTGCCGCCCGACCAGGTGCTCTCCACCTTCCCTCCCGCCGGCAGCGAGGGCGCGTACGGCGCCCGGCTGCCGCAGATCGTGATCCGCCGGCGCACCCTGCCCTGGGAACGCTCGGTCGGCCCGGGTCACGACGGCGTGCCGTGGCTCGCGCTCGTCCTCGTCGCCGAGGGCGAGGCCGAGATCCGGCTCAACCAGCCGGTCGCCGAGTGCGTCACCCCTGGCGTCGACGCTGGACACCCCGGCCGACGCCGAGCTCGGGCAACTGTCTCGCGGTCCGCCAGTCCGTGGTCGACCGGATCTTCCCCACCCGCGAGGAGGTCGCCCTGCTGGCCCACGCCCGCGAGGTCGACCTGCACGACACCGAGCTGATGATGGGCGACGACGACGGCTTCCTCGCCGTGGTGATCGCCAACCGGCTGCCGCTGCCGGGCCACGACGCCGACGGCAACGAGGTCCCGGTGAAGTACCTGGCCTGCCTGGTCAACCTCAGCGAGCAGCTCGACTCCCTGCTCGAGAAGGCGCCCGAGCCGGTCACCTTCACCCGCCGGCCGTTCGCGGTGGCCGACCTGTCGGCGGTCTCCCTGGCCGACGTCGACCACGCCACGATGGGCTCGACGGTCTACCAGAGCCAGCAGGCCCAGCAGGTGCAGGACCGGACCCTGGTCCCGCACGGCGGGACGCCGACGGCGAAGGCCGCCGGCACCGCGCCCACCAGCACGGCGCGGGCCAACCTCGCCGAGGGCCTCGCCGCGCCGTACGAGCCGGCCGCCGGCTGGACCCGGCAGGTCGCGCGACGCCGGCATCGGCGAGGTCTACGCCGCGATGGCGCAGCCGTTCCGCAGCGCCACGGTCGGCGACTACGTCCGCGGCGACCGGCTCGACCTCGGTCTCGTCCTGGACCGGCGTCTCGTCTTCCCGGTGCTGCTGCACTGGGGCTTCACCTCCACCGGGGAGGTGACCTTCCGCCACCTGATGGAGCAGCCTGACTCCGGCCTGCTCGGCACCCCGCCGGACGAGGCGGTGCAGGACGGCACCCGGGCGCGCCCCCGTTCGAGTCGGTCGAGACCGGCCACGTCGGGCTGGCCGCACCGCACCCGGCGCGGCGACGGCGTCCGGTCCTGGTACCGCGGACCGTTCGTGCCGCACCCCACCGCCGACCCGCCGGGCGGACGGCTGCCGCTCGCCCACACCGCCGACCAGGTCCGGATCGTGGTCCCCGACGGCCGCGAGGACATCTCGCTCGCCGTCCGCCTTCGAGATCGGCCGGCTGCTGGCCCTGGCGCGGCCCTCGATGGTCTCCTCGCTGCTGCGCTGGCGCCAGCTCGGCTACCAGGCCGCCCAGCGCGCGGGCGTGCTCGCCGGGCAGGGCGGCATCCGCGCCGAGCTCGACCTGCTCGGCGATCGCGGCCGACCGCGACCTGGGCGCGCGCCTCGCGGCGACGCTCGCCGACGCGGTCGCGCGGCGACCCGACCGCTTCCTCGGCGACCCCAGCCCCCGGGTCACCCCGGGTCGCCCGGTCGACCGGGCGCACCGGGCCAGAGGTGAACCGGGTGCTCGCCGACGGGCTCGGGCTCGGCGACACCGTGCTGTCCGGCTCCGCCCGAGGACGTGCTCGGCTCGCTGCAGGTCGCCGAGGTGGGGCTGCCCGCGCGCGCCGCGCGGCGGGGTTCGGCGCGGGCGTGCTCAGCGGGGTCGCTCGAGCCGCTGCTGCGCGACCGGTTCGAGCAGGTCGCGGTCGACGCCCTCGCCGAGGACACCGGGCTCGACGTCGTCGTCGCCGACGCGCTGCGTCGCCGCCGTGACCTCCAGGACGACCGCGGGGGAGGCACGCCATGAGCTTCGACACGACGGCGATGTTCGACCACCTCGCCGCGGCGCTGCTCACCGAGCTCACCGCGTTCCGGGACCTGCCGCGCGACGACGAGGAGGGCGCGGTGCCCGCCGAGCTGCGCTCGCTGGCTGGTGCAGCTGCGGCTGCTCGCAGGCGGTGCCGTTCGCCTACCTCGTCGCCCGACTCCGCGCTGCTGCCCGAGGAGTCGATCCGCTGGTTCTACCTCGACCGGCGCTGGACCGACGCGCTCGTGCAGGGCGCGCTGTCGGTCGGCACCGTCGAACAGCGACGACCGCACCCAGCTCGCCGCGCAGTACGCCGCCGATCCGCGACGAGCTCGACCCCGAGGAGCGCAACCAGCGCCGCCGGCCCGGCACCCCGCGCCTCGGCGGCGGCGGGGGCGCGATCAGCGGCTTCCTGCTGCGCTCCGCGGCGGTGTCGGGCTGGCCGGCGCTGCACGTGCGCGCCTTCGACGTCGACCCGGCCGAGGCCGACGACGCCGCGCTACCCCGAGGACGACCCGCGCCGGCTGCGCTGCTGCGCCTCGAGCGGCTCGCCCCCGCGGTGCTGCTCTGCCTCTTCGACGGCATCCCGCAGGTCGTGCACCTCGAGGAGCCGCGCCAGGGCGTGCAGTTCGGCTTCGACGAGGCGAGCAGCCCCGCCGGCGGACCACCGCGCCAGCTCCGGCCGCGCGACGCCGCGACCTTCGAGGACCTGCCCAGCGCGCCGGTCGACGTGCCGTTCCGGGCCGGCGGCCAGCGGCGTCGTCGACATCAAGCGGCTGGAGCGGCGCGCTCGCGCCGATCACCGGCAGCGGCGCCGCCGACGGCCTCGACAGCGCGGAGTACGCCCTGCAGCTGGTGCGCTTCCCGTTCCGCCAGGTCTGGGGCGACACCGAGGAGCTCGACCTCGTCGACGGTGTTCAAGGCCACGGTGCCCTACTCCGTGATGGTCTCCGGCGTCTTCTCCCAGGAGCGACGATGAGTCCCCTGAACCGCGCCACCGTCGACCGGGCCCTGCTCACCCCGCGCTTCGACCTCCTGGCCTCGCCTCGGTGTCGACCGCGCCGTGGTCGGCACGTGGGACCGCCAGCTCTCGCGTCGCACGCCGGATCCTCGTGCCGGTCGACGTCCAGGCCCTCGTCGTCGCTCGCGGGCGACCCCGTCGAGGTCGTCGCCGCTGACCGGCGCGCCAGCGCGACCCGCCGCCGTTCGCCGCCGCCGACCCCGATCACGCCCGGCGTCCACGTGCACTGGGCGATGCCCGACGCGCTGCTCGCGGATCGACCACGACGAGGCGACCGGCAAGCCCGTGATGGCCCCGCTCCCGGACACGTGGGTCGTCGTCCGCACGCTCCAGCCGCGGGGCCGGCGCACCGTGCAGGCCACGGGGTGGGTGCTCGACGCCAGGACGAGCGCGGTCGTCCCGCTGGCCTCGTTCACGGGCACCTTCCCCGAGGCGGCGGTCGACGCCGTGGGCGACGCGCCCGTCCTCGACCCGCTCACGGGCGCCTCGGACGGCACCACCTGGACCGCGTCGTACGCCGCCAGCGTGGGACGCCTCGGCCTGCACGACCCGCTGGCCGACCTCGACGTGCTCGCCGCGGAGGCCCCCGACGGCTGGGAGGGCGACCAGGCGACGTACACCGTGGCGGGCTGGTGGCGCGACCAGTCGCAGGACCCGCTCGCCGCGCGCCCGGGGGCCCGAGCAGCTCGACGAGGTGCTGGCCGGGCTGGGCTGGAGCCTCGACCACGACGCGCGACGACGCCGACCGTGCTGGACCGCGACCCGCGGCTCGCGCGGCTGCGCGCGGGGCTCGGGCTCGACGCACCCGACGACGCTCCCGCGACCGCGGTCGTCGGCGCCGACGGGCGGAAGGTCTCCGCGCGCGCTCGACGCCGTCGCCTTCGCGGTCGCCTACCCGGTGGAGCGGGCCGCCTCCGTCGTGATCGGTGACGCGCTGCCGCGGTACGCCGCGCTGCTGCACGGCAGCGTCCTCGGTGTCCCGATCGACCGGGAGGCCGCCCTGCCGGTCGCCGACGACCGCGCCCGAGCCGGAGCGGATCGGTGTCGCGCTGGGCACCGACCTCGACGACGTCGTCGCCGCGTTCGGGGCCGCGACCCTGCACGAGGACGACCGCGACCGGCGCGGCGCCGTCGAGGACGTCGTCGCCGCCTTCAGCGCCGGCACCGCGAACCGGCTCGGCTCCGTCGACGGGCTCGACGACCTCGGCCAGCGCGAGCACGCCCAGGGCTTCTGGGCGCTGCCCGGAAGGCCGCTGCCCGGCTCGCGACCCGACCGGCTGCGCGTCGAGGACACGCTCGCGGCCGGCCCGATGACGGTCGGGCGGGCCAGGGCGCGGCGCCCAGGCGGACGCCGCCGCCGCGGGAGCCCGGAGCGGGCCCGGGGCCACGACCCTGGGCTGGAAGCGGACCTTCGACCTGACCGACGCCCGGAGCCGGCTCTCGGTGAGCGACACGCTCCGGGGCGGGGGTCGGCCTCCCGGGGCCCGCAGGCGACCCCCCGCCCGAAGCCGGGGCCGCGGCCCACGCCGGCGACGCCGCAGGGCCGCGAGGTCGCGCGACCGGCTCCGCGCTACTACCGGCCCGCACCGCTGCTGGTGGCCCTGCGCGGCGCCCACCCGCAGCCACCGCCACCACGGCGACGGGCTGCTACGACGACCGCGGCCTGCTCGCCTGCCGCTACCCCGGCGGCCGCCGTGCCCGGCCCTCGACGGGCGTGGTCGAGCGGCGCCACGGTGCTGCCCACCCTCGGGTCCGGGGCGGTGCCGCGCGAGGTGCGTCGTCGTCGTCCGCGAGGCGGTGCTGCTCAACCCCTACGGCCAGCGCTGGCTCGTCGAGGCCGCCGAGCCCACCGACGCCGACCGGCCGCCTGGTCGCGACCCGGCTCGGCGCGGAGATGGCCCGGCTCTTCGGCAGCGACGGCACCTACGACGGCACCGCCCACGTCGAGCTTCACCCCGCCGCCGAGCGCCGTGGCCAACGTCGCGGGCCCGAACGCCGGCCCGCGCGCGACCGCCCCGTCGTCCGGGCCGCGGCCTGGCTCGAGCAGGGGTCCTGGCGTCCTCGCAGCGCGCGCAGGTCGCCAGCGAGTCGCGCGGTTCTCCCTGGTGCGCGGCACCCCGCCGAGCCCGGTGGCGCATCACCACGTGGCGCCAGCCGTGGGTGCCGCTGTGGGTGGAGTGGCAGGTCACGCTGGAGGGCGGGCGCAGCCTGCGGGGCTGGGAGCTGGACGGGTTCGACCTCGCAGCCGGTGGGCGGGGACGGCGGGGCGATCGGCGGGGGACCGGCCGGCGCGCCGTTCACGGCGACGCTGGTCGGACGCGGCCTGCTCGGCCAGGGCGTGGCCGACTCCCTCCAGGCGGCGCTCGCCGGGTGGGTGGGCAGCGAGGTCCAGCGCCAGGCCACGGCGGGCCGGGAGGCGTTCGGCGACGCCGCGGTGCTCCAGCGGCTCGGCGACCTGCGCGCCCCGCTGGACCTGGTCTCGGCCTCGCTCGACGGGCTGCGCGAGCAGCTGCTCGGCATCGACTTCGTCGGCGTCGTCGGCCCGGGAGACCGGGGCCAGGCCGCAGGCGTCCGCGTCGCCGACCGTGCTGTTCGGCGGCACGCTGCGCCTCGACGCGGTCCGCCTCGTCGACGCCTTCGGCCGCACCGTCGACCTGCCCGACCGGCGTCCTCGACGACCTCGAGACCACCCTCGAGCTGGACGCCGAGGCGCCCCGCACGATCGTGATGCGCCCCCGGCTGCAGGGCTCGGCCCGCTGGCTGTGGCGCCTGGTCGACGCGGCCCCGCCGCTCGGCACGCCGGCCGCGGCGCTGGCGGAGGCCTACGTCGACCAGCTCGACCCGGCGTCGGCGACGAACCCGGTCGCGGGCTTCCTGCTGCCCGACCACGTCGACGAGTCCCTCGAGGTCTTCACCGACGACCGGGGAGGCCGCTCGGCGAGGTGCTGCACGACCCCGTCTCCGCGGCGGTCGTCTGGGAGCCGGCACCGGGACGGGCGGTGCCGCCCGACGCCGGTCCGCTGGTCGACGTGCCCGACCAGTCCCGGCTCGTCGCCGAGGTCGCCGCGGGCCTGGTGCGCGCCGACGCCGCCGCCCGCGCCCTGCCCGGCCCGCCCGCCGAGGGCGCCCTGGTCTCGCTCCTGCGGGCCGTGGACTCCACGCTGTGGACCGTCGACACCTACGCCACCCTGGGCAGCGGCACCGTCGCCGGGCTGGTCGGCCGACCGATCGCGGTGGTGCGCACCACGATCTGCCTCGAGGTGCCCGACGACGCCGACGAGCTCGACGTCACCGCCCCGGGCGGGACGGCCGAGCGGCGCGCCGCCTTCGCCGCCCTCACCGACGAGCAGGTCGAGGTCCACCTCGGCACCCTCGCCCGCTCCGACGACGCACTGCTCGGCTACTTCGTCGGCGACGACCTCGAGCACCTGCACCTCGTCGACAAGGTGCTCGCCCAGCACGCGCGCGACACCGGGCGCCACCGGGGCCAGCTCGGCCTGCTCGGGGCGGCCGAGCAGCAGGCGGCCCCGACCGAGACGACGCTGAGCCACCCCTACCTCGTCACCGACGGACGGCTGCTGGTCCGACCCGGCGTGCCGGTCGTGGTGACGCTGCTGATGCTGCCCTCGGGGCGCGCGCACCTGACCTCGGGCGTGCTGCCGCGCAAGGACCTGGCCCTCGCCGACGGCTGGACCACGCCGGGTCTGCGCAAGGTCATGCCCTCGGTGCGGGTCGGTCCGGTGCTGGTCGACCCCGCCGAGATCCGGCTGCCGCTGGTCAGCCTGCTCGGCGACAAGCAGACCTTCACCCGGCGCACGGGCGAGCTGACCTGGCGCGACGACGCGATCCTGGCCGCCACCCAGACGGCGTACCTGCCGCGGCTGCCGCACGAGGCCCAGGAGGGCTGGATCCGGGTCTCCCCGGTCGAGGACGAGGGGACCTCGCCGTGACCGCGCGCGCGGACAAGCGCGACCGCGCCCTCGGCCGTCAGCGGCACGTGCTGGAGCGTGCGGGCGAGTTCGACCGGGCCGCGGTGCAGGAGGCCGCGGCGGTGGCGACCACGCCGCCCGCGCAGCCGACGTCCGGACGGCCACGGGCCCTGCCGAAGGGGTTCCCGACCGGCGACGCGCACCGCTGGGTGCCGATCGGACCGTCCGTGGTGCGCCGCGGGCAGGCCAACGGCCGACCGAGGGTCAGCGGCCGGATCCGCGACCTCGCCGTCTCCGACGACGGCAGCCGGCTCTACGCCGCCAGCGCGATGGGCGGGGTCTGGTACTCCGGCAACGGCGGCGGCAGCTGGGACCCCGTCGGCGGCTGGGCCGACCGGGCCGCGCGGTCGGGCGGCGCCAACAACGCCCAGTCCTGCGGCTGCCTGCTCGTCGCGTTCGGCGTCGGCGTCGAGGACGACGTGGTGCTGGTCGGCACCGGCGAGACGGTGCCGTTCCTGACCAGCAGCGGCGAGGGCGCGTACGGCGGGCTCGGCATCCTCGCCGCCGCGGGCGGGGCCACCGGGCCGGCCGCGCGCCCGGTCGGCGCGAACCCGTGGGAGCCCGAGGCCGGCGCCGCGCTGCTCGAGGGCGCCGGCGTCTTCCGCCTGGCCCGCGAGCCCGGCGCGGTCCCGGGCCAGGTCGCCTCGCCCGGCCGGGACCGGGTGCTCGCCGCGACCAGCCGGGGCCTGTTCCTGGGTGAGCGCACCCACGTCGCGGCGCCCGCGCCCGGCCACGACGAGTACACCTGGACCAAGCCGACCTCGATCGACCAGCTCGTCCACGGTGCGCCCGTCCCTCCCGTGGGGTCCGCGACCCCCACCGTGAGCGACGTGCTGTGGCTGCCTGGTGGGCTCGTGGTCGTCGCCGTCAGCGGGGACGCCGCCGCCGGCCGGGGGATCGCGCTCAGCACGGACGGGGGCGCGAGCTTCGGGTGGCTGGCCGGGTGCAACAACGCGGTCGCGGCGACCGGTGTCCAGGGCCGGAGCAGCCTGGCCCTGGTGCCCGGGACCAGCCGCCTCTACGTCCTCACCGGGCTGGCGGCCACGGTCGCGGCCCAGCCCGACACCCCGGCGCTGTTCCAGGTCGCCGACGTCACCGTCGCGGCACCGCTGGCCCAGCCGGTCGGCGGCGTCCCGATCGCGCTGTGGGGTGCGCAGCGCGACTACGACCAGGCGATCGCCGTCGACGTCGTCGGCGGCACCGACCGGGTCTACCTCGGGGGCTCCTTCTTCGACCTCGGCCAGGCCGACTTCGGAGCGAGCCTGTGGTGCTTCGAGGTCAACCCCGCACCGCCGGCGCCGCCGCCGGCGACCCCGTTCCTGCTCGGTCCCGCCAGCGGGGTCTCCCGCACCGGCGCCCCGGCACCCCCGGCACCCCCGGCGCCCCCGGCCGCCGCCGGCGACGGCGCCGACCTCGCCGGACACATCGGCAACAACGTGCACGCGGACGTGCACCGCATCGTGCTCGGCCGGACCGGCCGCACCGGACCGCCAGGTGTGGGTCGGCTGCGACGGCGGGGTCTACCTCTCGACCCGCTCGGGCCGGGTGAACACCTTCGCCTCCCGCGCCACCGGGCTCGCGCGTGCTCCAGGCCGGGTTCGTCGGCCGCGCACCCCACCTCGACGCACTTCGTCGCCGCGGGCTTCCAGGACAACGGCACCCAGGTCCGCTCCGGCGACACCGTGTGGGAGGAGATCTTCCTCGGTGACGGCGGCGGCGTGATGTTCCACCCGGCGCAGTCGCACTACGTCGTCGCGCAGTACGTCACCGCCAGCTGGAGCAGCGCCCCGGCCCGCGGGTTCGTCTCGCCGACGTCGCGCATCGCGGGCGGCGGCGTCCTCACCGGCGACCGCGAGGCGCAGCAGGGAGTCTCGGAGTTCTACTCCGGAGGCTCGGCGACGGCCACGGGCGGCACCCGTGCCCGGATCGCCGTGGGCACCAACCGGGTGTGGATCAGCGACGACCTCGGGCAGGGCGGCGCAGCCAACCGCTGGCGGGTGCTCCCCTTCCCCTCCGGGCCCGCGACCGACCCGCGGTTCGCCGACGGCAGCGAGCGGGCCGGTCAGTCCGACACCGGCGTCCCGGCCGGGCCCGCTCCCCTGGGACCGGTGGTCGCGGCCTGGTGGCCCAACGCCGTGGGCAACGTCGGCCCGCTGCGCGGTGTCGTCACCGTGAAGTGGCAGAGCCCGACCTCGGTCGTCGCGGTGTTCCGGGGCGGGGTGGTGCGCTGGGTCGAGGCGCCCGTGGGCCAGTGGACCGCCACCGTGCTGCTGCGCACCGCCACCCTGCCGGCGCCCACGCGGCTCACCGACGTCGCCGTGGTCCCCGGCACCCAGGACTTCTACCTGACCACGACCGGGCACCCGACGAGCACGGCCGTCGACACCTGCTACCTGTGGGACGACGCGACGAGCACCCTGGGGGCGACCGGGCTGCGGGCGGCGATGAGCCCGCCCCCGCCGCCGGCGGGTGCCGTCGGCCCGCTCGACCCGGCGTACAGCGTGGTGGTGGACCCGGCGGCCGCCGGTGAGGTGTACGTGGGCACGGCCACCGCCGTCTGGCACGGGACCCGCACCGCCGGCACCACGACCGTCACGTGGCCCCCGTCACCGTTCGTCAACGGCCTGCCCCAGGCCGCGGTGCAGGACCTGTCGATCTGGCAGAGCCCGGCGCCGCCCGCCGCACCCGACCCGGCGGCGCCCCGGCTGCTGCGGGCCGCGGTGCAGGCGCGGGGCGTGTGGGAGGTCGACCTGCAGGCCGCCGCCGAGCCGGCGCGGACCTACCTGCGCGTGCACGCGCGCGACGACCGGCGGCGGCTGCCGACGCCGATGGCCGACCCGCGGCGGGGACCCACGGCGCCGGCCGGCTCGGTCCACGAGAGTCCCGACGTGACGGTGCGTCCACGCGCGGACCCGGCGGCCGCGCCGGCGTACGCCGGGCAGGTGATCACCGCCGTCAACGTGCCGGCCTACCAGCTGTGGACCTTCCAGACGGCGTTCCGCTGGCGCTACCCCTCGGTGCTGCCGACGGGGCTGTGGAGCGACGCCTTCGGCGACCTCGTGCAGCTGCACCGCGCCGAGCTGCGGCTCCCGCCGGGGCGCTACGTCGACCGCCCGCTGTGGAACGCCGTCGTCGGGGGCACGCGACTCGCGCCGGACCTCACCGTGTCCGAGAACGCCGGACACCCGCTGGCGGTCTACCGACCGGCGTGGCAGACGCCGCTGGACCCCGGTGCGGTGGCCACCGAGGTCGACCTGCTCGAGTCCGTCCAGCCGCGGTCGGTGACCCAGGGGCGGTGGCTCGTCTTCTCCGAGCCCTCGACCGTCGACGTGCTGCTGCACCACCGCGACACCCGGCCCGTCCCGGCGGACGAGGCGTTCGCGATGCTGCTCTGGCGCTCGGACCCCTCGTCGCAGACGCTGCTCGCGACGCCGGCGACCGACGTCGCCGCGTGGGCGCAGGGCGTCGCCGCGGGAGCAGCACCGCCGGTGCCGTCCGGCTGGCAGGTCGGGGGAGCAGCCCCCGGCCGCAACCCGCTGAGCGTGCCGCTGGACGCGCGCCTGCCCCGGGCGGTCCCGATCGACGTCGACCTGGCCACCGTGCCCCGCTTCCACCGCGTCCTGCTGCTCGCCGTCGGCGGCTCGACGACCGACCCGTGCGCCGTGGCACCGGTCGGGTTGCCCGCCAGCCCGACCGTGGTGGACCTGGTGCAGCGCTGGCCCTACGCCGCGCTGCGGATGGTCACGGTCTCGCCGCGCTGAACCTGCCTCAGCCTGCGTCAGCCTGCATCAGCCTGCGTCATCCTGGCTCAGCCTGCCTCGATGGTCGTGATGGTCTCGACCACGAACGTGCGCCAGGCCGGGTGACCGACCACGCGCACCCGCAGCCCGTCGTAGGTCGCCAGCTCGGGCTCGGCGTCGAGTCGGACGGCCCCGGCGCGGCGCAGCGCGACGACGCGGTCCTCGAGCACCAGCACCGCCGCGGTCATCTCGCCGTGGGACCCCGGATCCACGACCCGGACCTCGAGGCGGCCCTCGAGGGTCCGCGACGCACCGGTCGGCCCGGTCGGGTCCGTCGCGCCGGACGACGCGCTCACCTGCGCAGCACCACCCGGGCCCGGAGGACGCCGTCGAGCTCGCTGCCCACGACGAAGCCGGACCGTCCGGCGTCGCTCCCGGCCACGAGGGGGGCGAGGAGGAACCGTCTTCCGCGGCGGCGGCCACGGCGGTGCTCCCCGACGCTGCGCACCCGGCCGACGTCGCGGGCACGGACGCCGGCGCCGGCCGCGAGCTCCTCGGCGGTGGTCACGGGATCGGGGCCGGCGTCGGCGCTCCGCCGCTCGGCGCGGGACAGGGTGCGGTCCAGGGCGCGTCCCTCGGCGGCGAGGGCGGCTCGTCGGCTGCGTCGTGCGCCCCTCGTGGTCGTCGTGCCGGGGTCGGTGGCCGAGGTGGTCGGCTCGACGAGCCCGACCGGCCCGACCGGGCCGACCGGGGCGCCGTGGGGCGCGGCGAGGCTCACCGGGTGCAGGCTCGGGTCGCCGAGCAGGTCGAACTGGGCGAGCGTCTTGAGGTCCTCCGGCGCGAGCGCGCCGGACTCGCGGGCGAAGCGCTGGCGCGCCTCGAGCAGCGCCCGCCCGCTCGAGGACCCGGCGACGACGTTCTCCAGGAAGAAGCGGCACACCAGGTCGGCCTGGCCGTTGCCCTCGGCCGGGCCGTAGGACGTCGTCGAGGACCCGAGCGCGGCGTACGCCCCGGAGTGCAGGTACGCCGCCAGCAGGGACGGGCGGCCGCCCTGGAGGCCCGGCGCCTGGTGCATCGCGCCGAAGCAGCACTCGGCTGCCACGACCGTGCCCGCGCCGAGCTGCCCGGTCACGTCCTCGGGGCGGAGCGCGACCGTGTCGATCGGGCCACCGGGTCGCTGCCCGAACCAGTCGGGGGTGGTGTCGGCGCCGTGGCAGTTGACCAGGTGCAGCAGCGGTGCGAGCGCCTCGCCCGTCCAGCCGGTGCTCGCCGGCGGGCTGTCCTGCACCGGTGTCGGTGGCCCGGGCAGCAGGGCCGCGCTGCTGCTCGTCGAGCCGTGCCACGCGGCGGCACCCAGGACGAAGCCGGGCCGGTAGGAGGCGGGGGAGCGCTGGGTGTACGTCGCCGCCGTGGCGAGCAGCGCGAGCAGGAACGCCGGGTCGCCCTCCCCGACGAGGTCCGGCACCCGGCCGACGACCCGGGTCATCGCGACCAGGTCGGCCGGGTCGAGCAGCGACCCCGCTCCGAGCCCCGCCAGCGGTCCGAGCCCCGTCGTCGGGCAGGTCGCAGGCGAACGGCAGGTCGCTGGGGACGTAGGGGTCGAGGTCCTCGCCGAGGCCGGCGAACGGGTTCTCGACCCGCGCCTGCGGCACGACGTCGGGGGCGCCGACGAGGACGACGTACGCCGGGTCGTAGCGGGTGCAGGCCAGGTCGACGGCGCGCAGCGTGGCGACCCAGTCGCCGTCGGGCACCCGGGCGGTGCCGACGGCCCCCATCGACTGGTGGTTGTCCAGGTCCAGGACCCGGCTCGTGATGCCGCGCGGGTCGTCGGCGGCGACGAGCGCGTCGAGGCCGGCGCGCACCCGAGCAGCCCCGTCGGCGCCGTACTTGCGGCGCAGGGCGCCGACGTGGGTGACCAGCAGCTTGTCGTAGGTCGCCACCGCCTCAGTATGGGTCGCGCGGGCGCCCCACCGCCGCGGCCACCCCTGCGGGTGCCACCCGCACGGGGGCGGTGCGGGGGTGGGCCGCGACCTACCTTCGGGCCCATGGCTATCAGCAAGGGCGACAAGGTCACCTGGAACACCCCGCAGGGCAAGACCGAGGGCACAGCGGTCGAGAAGAAGACCCAGGAGTTCCAGCACGACAAGCAGAAGTTCAACGCCAGCGAGGACGAGCCGTACTGGATCGTGGAGTCGGTGAAGTCCGGCTCGAAGGCGGCGCACAAAGAGTCCACGTTGGACAAGGCCTGAGGCGCGAGATGGCGCAGGCGAAGCACGAGCCGCCGAAGGGCGTGCAGGAGGTCGGCAAGCGGGCCGTCGGCTGGATCGAGGACGGCAGGGCCGGCAGGAACTTCACCGACACCGGCCGGCACCGCGCCCACCAGCTCGCGAACGGCGAGAAGCTCGACGACGACCAGGTCAAGAAGATGCAGGCCTACTTCAAGCGGCACGCGGTCGACAAGGACGCGGACGGGTTCAAGCACGGCACCGACGGGTTCCCCTCGCCGGGCCGGGTGGCGTGGGACGCGTGGGGCGGCGACGAGGGCGAGCGCTGGGTCGGCACGATCGACCTGTGACCTGACAGGCTGGGCTGCGTGAGCGAGCAGGTGAGCGAGCAGGTAAGCGAGCGCAACGTCCTCGGCGGGGACCTGGAGCCGTGCGGGTCGGACCCCGTCACGGGCTTCTACCGCGACTCGACCTGCCGGGTCGGCCCGCAGGACGTCGGGCTGCACGCGGTGTGCGCCGTGATGACCACCGAGTTCCTGACCTACCAACGGCGCGAGGGCAACGACCTGAGCACGCCCCGGCCGGAGTTCGGCTTCGCCGGGCTCGTGCCCGGCGACCGGTGGTGCGTGGTCGCGGCCCGATGGCTGCAGGCGTTCGAGGAGGGCGTGGCGGCCCCCGTCGTGCTGGCCTCCACCAGCGAGGCCGCGCTCGAGGTCGTGCCGCTCACCGCGCTGCGCGAGCACGCGGTCGACGTACCGCCGGACGCGAGCGAGCTGGACTGACGCGGAATGCGGCTCCGGCGTACGTCGTTGGGCCGGACATGTCAGTCATCGGAATCATCGGAGCAGGCAACATCGGCAGCACGGTCGCGAGGCTGGCGATCGCCGGCGGTCACGAGGTCGTGATCGCGAACTCGCGCGGACCGGAGACGCTCGGCGACCTCGTCGCCGACCTCGGCCCCCGCGCACGGGCCGCGACCGCGGCGGAGGCGGCGCAGGCCGCCGAGCTGGCCGTCGTCACCGTCCCCCTCAAGGCCCTCGCGCGACCTCCCGGCCGCGCCGCTGGCCGGCAAGGTCGTGATGGACACGATCAACTACTACCCCGAGCGGGACGGTCACGTCGCCGAGCTCGACGCGGAGACCACCACGACCAGCGAGATGGTCCAGGCCCACCTCGCCGACGCCCTCGTGGTGAAGACGTTCAACAACATCTACTTCGAGCACCTCGGTGCCATGGCCCGACCGTCCGGCGCCGAGGACCGCGCCACGCTGATCATCGCCAGCGACACCGTCGGCCCGAAGCGCGAGGTCGCGGCGTTCCTCGACTCGATCGGCTACGACGCCTTCGACGGCGGCACGCTCGAGGAGTCCTGGCGCTTCCAGCGCGACACCGCGGCGTACGCCGGGCTCTACGTCGACGGCGACGACTGGTCGCACCCGATCCCGGCCGACGCCGACCGGATCCGCGAGAAGCTGGCTGCCGCGAAGCGCTACCGCGACATGTGAGCGTCGCGGCCGGTCCCCGTGCCACGAGCCTCGGACGGCGAGGGTCCGGGTGCGGGGAAACCGGGGGGCGAGGGAACGGGAGCGGTCGATACGATCGCCGGGCCCCACGACATCTCGATCACACCCTCAGGAGCCCCTGTGTCCGACCTCCAGATCGTCCGAGTCCACGCCGACGCGCGTCAGGACCAGACGGTGACGGCGGGCACCAAGGCCTGGGAGCTGTTCCGCGACGACACCGACGTGATCGCCGCGCGCGTCGGGGGCGAGCTGAAGGACCTCTCCTACGACCTCGCCGAGGGCGACGTCGTGGAGTCGGTGGCCATCGACAGCGCCGACGGGCTCGACATCCTGCGCCACTCCTGCGCCCACGTGATGGCCCAGGCCGTGCAGGACCTGTTCCCGGACGCCAAGCTCGGCATCGGTCCGCCGATCCGCGACGGGTTCTACTACGACTTCGACGTCGAGACCCCGTTCGTCCCGGAGGACCTGGCGGCGATCGAGACCCGGATGCGCAAGATCATCAAGGACGGCCAGCGGTTCTCGCGGCGGGTGACCACCGACGCCGACGCGATCAACGAGCTGTCCCACGAGCCGTACAAGATCGAGCTGATCGGGCTCAAGGGCGGCGCCGGCGTCGAGGACGCCGCCGAGGGTGCCGGCGTCGAGGTCGGCGCGGGTGAGCTGACCATCTACGACAACATCGACCGTCGCGGCGAGACCGCCTGGTCCGACCTGTGCCGTGGCCCCCACCTGCCCACCACCAAGCGGATCCCGGCGTTCAAGCTGATGCGCTCGGCGGCGGCGTACTGGCGCGGCGACGAGAAGAACAAGCAGCTCCAGCGCCTCTACGGCACCGCCTGGCCCTCCAAGGACGATCTCGACGCGCACCTGCACCGCCTCGAGGAGGCCGAGCGACGCGACCACCGCCGCCTCGGACGCGACCTCGACCTGTTCAGCTTCCCCGACGAGATCGGCTCCGGACTTCCTGTCTTCCACCCCAAGGGCGGCGTGATCAAGCGCGAGATGGAGGACTACGTCCGCCGGCGCCACATCGAGGAGGGCTTCGAGTACGTCGGCACCCCCCACATCTCGAAGGAGGGTCTCTTCCACACCTCCGGGCACCTGCCGTACTACGCCGAGGGGATGTTCCCGCCGTTCGGTCTCGACGGCAACGAGTACCGCCTCAAGGCGATGAACTGCCCGATGCACAACCTGATCTTCCGTTCGCGCGGCCGCTCCTACCGCGAGCTGCCGCTGCGGCTCTTCGAGTTCGGCCACGTCTACCGCTACGAGAAGTCCGGCGTGATCCACGGGCTGACCCGGGTGCGCGGGTTCGCCCAGGACGACTCGCACTCCTACGTCACCGCCGAGCAGGCGCCCGGCGAGATCCAGCACCTGCTCGACTTCGTGCTCAGCCTGCTGCGCGACTTCGGCCTCGACGACTACTACCTCGAGCTGTCGACTCGTGACGACTCCAAGCCCGACAAGTTCGTCGGCTCCGAGGAGGAGTGGGCCACCGCGACCCGGATCCTCGAGGAGGTCGCCACCGGCACCGGCCTCGAGCTGGTCCCGGACCCGGGCGGGGCGGCGTACTACGGGCCGAAGATCTCCGTCCAGGCCCGCGACGCGATCGGGCGCACCTGGCAGATGTCGACCATCCAGGTCGACTTCAACCAGCCGGCGGGCTTCGAGCTGAGCTACCAGGCCGCCGACGGCACCCGGCAGCAGCCGGTGATGATCCACTCGGCGAAGTTCGGCTCGATCGAGCGGTTCATCGGGGTGCTCGTCGAGCACTACGCCGGCGCGTTCCCTCCGTGGCTGGCGCCGGTGCAGGTGCAGGGGATCCCGATCGCCGAGCGGCACGCGGACTACCTGTGGGACGTCGCGAAGCGGATGAGGAGCCAGGGGCTCCGCGTCGAGGTCGACGACTCCGACGACCGGATGCAGAAGAAGATCCGCAACGCCCAGCTGCAGAAGGTCCCGTTCATGGTGATCGCCGGCGACGACGACGTCGAGGCGGGTGCGGTCTCGTTCCGCTACCGCGACGGGCACCAGGACAACGGGGTGCCGATCGACGAGGCGATCCAGCGAGTGGCTGCGGCGGTGGAGGCCCGAGAGCAGGTCTGAGCGCGCCTCCGGGCCCGGCCGGCTGACCTACGCTGTCGCCGTGCTCCGTCGACCGCTCCTCACCCTGGCCGCGGCGTCGGCGCTGCTCGCGGGTCTGCTCGTCGGCTGCGGCGACGACGCGGCGGACCTGACGCCTTCGGGGGAGTCCGGGTCGACGGGCTCGGCCACCGCCACCGCGACCGCGACCACCGAGCCGTCGGCCGACGTCGCCACCCCCCGTTCCGGCAGGCGCGGCGCTCGCCCGACCAGCCCGGGACCGAAGGAGTCCGACCAGCTCGGCGACCTCGCTGCGCTGGCCGAGCAGCAGTCGGGCCAGCAGCGCCGCGAGGCGGCCCGGCGCGGCCCGGTGCTCGGGGGCGACATCTCCTGGCCGCAGTGCCCGAAGGGCCTGGGCATCCCCGAGAAGCGCACCCTCGGCCTCCCGCCTCCGCTGCCCACGGCGGAGTACGTCGTGGTCGGGCTGACCAACGGTCCCGGGTTCGTGGAGAACCCGTGCCTGGCCGACCAGGTCTCCTCGGTCCGCGGGCAGGGCCTCGGGCTCGCGGCGTACGCCGTGGTCAGCTATCCCGACCAGCGCACCCTGTCCCGCGAGGGCGTCGACGGGCCCTACGACGGCGGGTCGACGCTGGATGCGCTGCGCAACGTCGGCTACGCCCAGGCCGAGTTCGGGGTGGCCTCGATGAAGCGCACCGGGTTGGTGACGCCGGTCGTGTGGGTCGACGTCGAGCCGGTCAACGACTTCGAGTGGAGCGGGGACACCACGGCCAACGCCGCGGTCGTCGAGGGGGCCGTCACGGGTTACGAGGACGCCGGCTACCGCGTGGGCGTCTACTCCACGGCGTACCTGTGGCAGGGCGTGGTCGGGGGCCTGCGACTCGGGGTGCCGGAGTGGCGCGCGGCCGGGCAGACCTCGCGGGCCGAGGCGCTGTCGCGGTGCGCCGACGACGCGTCGATCCAGGGCGGGAAGGCCGTGATGGGCCAGTGGGTCGAGGACTCCCGCGACCAGAACGTGACCTGCCCGGGGATCTCGGGCGAGCTCGGTCGCTGGTTCTCCGGCGTGGGCTGAGCACCGAGACGGTGCCCACCAGGGCGGCCGCGGACGCGACGACGAAGGCGAGCCGGTCCGAACCGCCCTCGAGCAACCGGCCCACGGCGGGTGCGCCGGCGGCCTGGCCGAGCAGCGCCGCGACGAAGAACGCCGAAGCGGCCGGGCCCGGGGTGCGCGAGACCTGCACGGCGTACGCGATCAGCACGGAGGTCCCCGCGTTGAACCCGAGACCGAAGAGCAGCGTCGCCGCCCAGCCCGTCCAGCGGTCGCTCGCGAGCGGGAGCAGCGCGGTCGCCGCGGCCATCGCCACGAGGCAGGTGACCCAGGCCCGGTGCGTCCCTCGGCGCAGCAGCACCGGGGCCACGGGGGCCGAGAGCGCCGAGCCGACCCCGAGGGCCACCCAGGCCCAGATCGCGTCGGTCGGGGCGACCCCCGAGCGCTCGAGCACCGTGCGGCCGTAGGTCCACACCGCAGCGCTCCCGACCCCGAAGGCGACCGCGCCGGCCGCCGGGAGGATCCACGCGGCCGAGACATCGACGGTCTCGGGGGTGGTGGTCGCCGACCCACCCGGAGCACCCGACCGGCGCGAGCCGGCCAGGGCCCAGACGGTCGCCGCGGCGGTGACGGCGGCCGCGACCCACCACGCCGTACGCCAGTCGGGGCCGACCACGAGCGCGAGCACGCCCGCAGCCACCAGGCCGGGGCCGGGCCCGGCGTTGACCGTCGCCTGCGCGAGCGAGGACCGGGCGTCGCTGACCGTGCGGGAGACGAGCACGACCAGGGCAGGCGAGGCCGCGCCCGCCCCGGCGCTGCCCAGCACGACCCCGGCCGCGAACCAGGGCACCGTGGCCGCGGACGCCACGCCCGCGGCACCGAGGGTGCCCACCGCACCCGCGGCCGCGACGACCGCGCGGGGGTGACGCTGGCACGTGACCAGCGACGCCGCGGCCGCGACGCAGTAGGCCAGCGACGTCAGCCCCGAGACCACGCCGGCGTCCGGCGAGCTGAGTCCGAGGTCGTGCTGGACCGCCGGCAGCACCAGGCCGAAGGCACCGCGCACGAGCCCGTAGAGGGCGGCGACGACGGCGGTGCCGGACAGGACCAGCAGAACGGATTGAAACGGTCGTTTCACATAACGCACGTTACAGTAGCGTCGTGAGTCGACGACCGCCCGCCCGCGAACGCCTCCTCGACGCCGCCGACGAGCTGCTGGCGACGCAGGGGTGGACGGCAACCCCGGTCGACCTGGTGCTCGCCCGGGCCGAGGTCGCCCCGGCGACGCTCTACGCCCACTTCGGCAGCAAGGACAAGCTGCTCGCCGCCACCCTCGACCGTCGCCTCGAGCTCTGGGACCAGGTCTGGGCGAGGGCCGTGGCCGCGGCCGACGACGAGCGCGGCCGGCTGCTGGCGGTCTTCGACGCGCTCGAGGCCTTCGACGCCGACCAGGTGCCCGCTCGCTGGTGCGCCTTCCTCGGCGCCGCCGCCGAGGGCTCGGTCGAGGAGGAGGCCGTCGCCGACGCCGTACGTCGTGACACCGCGCTCGTCCACGACCGGCTGGTCGAGCTCGCGCGGCCCGCGGTCGGCCCACGAGCCGAGGAGCTGGCCGGACACCTCGTGCTGGTCGTGACCGGGTGCCTGGCGATGCGGCTGCGTGAGCCCGGAGCGGACAGGGTCGCCCAGGCGCGGGCGACGGCGACCGTGGTGGTCGACGCCGCACTGGGTGCGTCCGCATAGATCGACACCTCGGCTCGCAAGCAGTGGCACCTCGGCGGGTGGGATTAGGGTGGGGTGCACCTCTGCCGGACATCGGGAGTCGCGGCGGGGCAGGACGTGGAAGCGAGGTCGACGATGGCGGTGAGAGCCCCCCGCAGCACCGACGGCCGGCACTCGCGCTGGGACCGGCACAACCTCGACCGGCGTGAGGCGATCATCGACGCGGCCCTCGAGGTGATCGAGGAGGTCGGCCCCGGGGCGGAGTTCCACGTCCAGCAGGTCGCCGACACGGCCGGCCTGAGCCGCACCGTGCTCTACCGCCACTTCGCCGACCGCGCCGACCTCGACACCGCCGTGCGCGGGCGGGTGCTCGACCAGATGCGTGCCGAGGTGACCCCGGTGCTCCAGCTCGAGGGCACCCCGATCGAGATCATCCGCCGCATCGTCACCGCCTACACCGGGTGGGCGATCGCGCACCCGGCGCTGCACCGCTTCGCCGAGCGCGAGGTCCCCACCGACGGGATGAGCCAGCTCGAGGAGCTCATCGTCGGGATCGCCCGTCAGGTCGAGGACCTGATCAACGCCGCGGTCCTGCTGCTCGACATCGACCTCGCCGAGCACGACCGGGTCGCGCTGGACCCGCTGGTCTTCGGCTTCGTCGGCTCGGTGTTCACCTCGGTCCGGCGCTGGTTGACCCGGCCCGTCCTGGAGCCGCCGGCCCCGGAGTTCGTCGACATGCTCACCCAGGCCCTGTTCAGCCAGATCAGCGGACTCGCCGCGATGCGCGGCGGGATCGTGCTCGACCCCGACCTCCCGGTCGACCGGCTGCTGATCGCCGCCGTCGAGGACCTCGAGTGAGCGAGCCCGTGTCCGAGCCCGTGACCGAGCCCGAGGTCAAGCGGCAGGGTGGGGTCGGCCGACCCGACGACCTCGACCGGTTGTGGACCCCGCACCGGATCGCCTACATCCGCGGCGAGAACAAGCCGGACGACTCCACCGCCGAGACCTGCCCCTTCTGCCGGGCCCAGCAGCAGCCCGACGCCGACGCCCTCGTCGTACGCCGCGGAGAGCTGGCCTTCTGCGTGCTGAACCTCTACCCGTACGCCCCCGGGCACCTGATGGTCCTGCCCTACCGCCACATCGCCGACTACACCGAGACCACCGACGCGGAGGCGGCCGAGATCGCCGACCTCACCCGTGCCGCGATGCGGACCCTGCGCGCGGTCTCGCAGGCGGCGGGGTTCAACCTGGGCATGAACCAGGGCTCGGTGGCCGGCGCCGGGATCGCGGCCCACCTGCACCAGCACGTCGTACCGCGCTGGCCCGGCGACCAGAACTTCATGCCGATCATCGGGCGCACCAAGACCCTGCCCGAGCTGCTCGACGACACCCGGAGCCTGCTGGCCGACGCCTGGGCCTGACGTCGGCGCCGACCGAGGGGTCAGTGGGTCAGCGCTTCTTGCCGGCCGACTTCTCGACGGTGCCCAGCGCCTGGGCGGCGGCGTCGGCCTTGCCCCGCTTGGCCTCGCGCTTCTCCTTGAGGGACTTGCCGGACTTCTTCGACATCGACTGGCGCGGCGACTTGTCGCTCATGGCTCGTCCTCACAGGTGGAGGGCCTGGATGGCCCCGTCCACCGACACTACGCGCGTTCACCGTGCCCGGGCAGGCCCGATAGCCTGCGCCCACCATGTTGGACAGGTTCAAGGACTTCTGGCAGGGCGTCGTGCTGATGCCCGTCGTACGGCTCTTCCTCGGCTGGGGGGTCAGCCCGGACGCGGTGACCCTCGTCGGGACCCTCGGGGTGATGGCCGGCGCGCTGATCTTCTTCCCCACCGGGCACCTGCTGATCGGGGTCCTCTTCATCACCGCCTTCGTCTTCTCCGACCTGGTCGACGGTCAGATGGCCCGCCTCTCGGACCGCTCGTCGTCGTTCGGCGCGTTCTGGGACTCCACCCTCGACCGGCTCGGCGACGGCGCGATCTTCGGCGGCCTGGTGCTCTACTTCGCCGGGCCCGGCGAGAGCTACCTCTACCTGTGCCTGTCGCTGTACTGCGTGGTGATGGGCTCGGTGACCTCCTACGCCCGGGCGCGGGCCGAGTCGTTGGGGATGGACGCCAAGGGCGGCCTCGCCGAGCGGGCCGACCGGCTGGTGCTGATCCTGGTCGCGACGGGTCTCGGGGCGATCGTCGGCACCTCGCTGCTGATGTACGCCGCGCTGTGGATCCTCGCCGTCGCCAGCACGTACACCGTCGTCTTCCGGGTCCGCAAGGTGCACCGGCAGGCGACGGCCGGGTAGCTGGTCGGTCGGCCCCCGGCCGTAGACTCGGGACCATGTCCGAGACCACGCAGAGCACCTCCAGCCCGAGCACGCAGACCGGCTCCCAGACCGGCTCCCAGACCGGCGGCAGCCGGGTCAAGCGCGGCATGGCCGAGATGCTCAAGGGCGGCGTGATCATGGACGTCGTCACCCCCGAGCAGGCCCGCATCGCCGAGGACGCCGGCGCGGTCGCCGTGATGGCCCTCGAGCGCGTGCCTGCCGACATCCGCGCGCAGGGCGGGGTCGCCCGGATGAGTGACCCCGACATGGTCGAGGGCATCATCGGGGCCGTCTCGATCCCGGTGATGGCCAAGGCCCGGATCGGCCACTTCGCCGAGGCGCAGGTGCTGCAGAGCCTCGGTGTCGACTACATCGACGAGTCCGAGGTGCTCACCCCGGCCGACTACGCCCACCACATCGACAAGTGGGACTTCACGGTGCCCTTCGTCTGCGGCGCGACCAACCTCGGCGAGGCGCTGCGTCGGATCACCGAGGGCGCGGCGATGATCCGCTCCAAGGGCGAGGCCGGCACCGGCGACGTCTCCAACGCCGTCACCCACATGCGCACGATCGGCGGCGAGATCCGCCGCCTCGCCTCGCTCGGCACGGACGAGCTCTACGTCGCGGCCAAGGAGCTCCAGGCGCCGTACGAGCTGGTGCGCGAGGTCGCCGAGCGCGGCAGCCTCCCGGTCGTGCTCTTCACCGCCGGCGGCATCGCCACCCCCGCCGACGCCGCGATGATGCGTCAGCTCGGCGCGCAGGGCGTGTTCGTGGGCTCGGGGATCTTCAAGTCCGGCAACCCCGCCGAGCGCGCCGCCGCGATCGTGCAGGCCAACACCTTCTACGACGACCCCGACGTGGTCGCGAAGGTCTCCCGCGGGCTCGGGGAGGCGATGGTCGGCATCAACGTCGACGACATCCCCGCCCCGCACCGTCTCGCCGATCGCGGCTGGTAGCCGCCGACAGCGCAGGTCCTGCGGGCCGAGAGCGCACCTTCTGCGGGCCGAAGGCGCAGCCTCTGCGCTCCGATAGCGCGCTCTCGATGCGCCAAAGTTGCGCTCTCGGCCGGGCCGTCGGTCTCAGCGCAGCTCGGGGCAGGGGAGACGGTCGCGGTCGGCCAGCGACAACGCGTCGTAGTCGCCGACGAGGTCGAGCACGCGGGCGCCGGGACCGTCGCCGTCGAGGTAGGCGCGGAAGTCGTACTGGCGCAGGGCCCACCACAGCTGGGGCTCGCCACCGTTGGTGACGGTGTAGACGCCCGAGGGCTCGCCCATCGCCTCGACCACCTCCTCCCGCGGCATCCCCGTGGACAGCTCGCACCACGCACCGATCCAGCGCTGGGGGTCGGCAGCAGCCCGGGCCTGCCGCATCGGCACGTGGCGTCTCGTCCAGCACCTGCCACCCGGCGCGGTCGACGACCATCCGCACGGTCAGGTCGGTCGTCGCGAAGTCGACGGCGAGCACCGCCTTCTCCCCGGTCACCTGGGTCTCCTCGATGCCGGTCGGCTCCAGCTCGCGGGTCGGGTCCTCCCACAACAGGGCCTCGAAGACGACGCACGGGTCGCCGAGCTCGGCGCGGTCCTCACCGATCGCGCGGAAGCGCAGCTCGATGGTCAGCTCGGGGGCCTGGATCCGGCACGCCTCCTCGGCGTCCTCCCGCGCGAGCGCGCCCAGCCAGGCGCGGTACGTCGCGACGACACCGCGCGGGTCCGCGTCGGCGGGGCCGGGGGCCTCGGGAGCGACCGGGGCGGACGGGTCGGTGGCGACCTGCACCGAGCTGCTCACGTCGGCCGGGGGTGCCGGCGAGCCGCTGCACCCGGCGACGAGCAGGAGTGCCGCGACCAGGCAGGCGACCCGAGCGGCGCCGCGGGGGACGGGTGGGGTCCTCATCGACCCAGCCTCTCCTAGGATCGCGGGGTGCCGCACCCCACCACTGCCCCGGTGATCGGGGTCCTGGCGCTGCAGGGCGACGTGCGCGAGCACCTCACGGCCCTGGCCGCGCTCGGCGTCGAGCCCCTCGCCGTACGCCGGGAGTCCGAGCTCGCCCGGTGCGACGGGCTGGTCCTGCCCGGCGGGGAGTCGACGACGATCGCGCGGCTCGCGGGGGTCTTCGGGATCCTCGAGCCGCTGCGCCAGCGGCTGCGCGCGGGCCTGCCGGCCCTGGGGACCTGCGCCGGGATGATCCTGCTGGCCGACCGGGTGCTCGACGGGGAGCGCGACCAGGTCACGCTCGGCGGGCTGGACGTGACGGTGCGGCGCAACGCCTTCGGCCGGCAGGTGGACTCCTTCGAGACCTCGCTCGACGTGACCGGGCTCGACGCCCCGGTGCACGCCACCTTCATCCGCGCCCCGTGGGTCGAGGACGCGGGACCTGGGGTCGAGGTCCTCGCCCGCATCGACGACGACAGCGCCGAGCCCGCCGCGGTGGGTAGGATCGTCGCGGTCCGGCAGGGCCTGCTGATGGCGACGTCGTTCCACCCCGAGGTGGGCACCGACACCCGCATCCACCAGATGTTCGTCGACCTCGTCCACGCCGCAGCGGGACGCCCCACCGACCACCACCCGATCGACCAGCACCCGCTCGATCTCCGTCCGCACGACCAGAGCTGAAGAGGGACCGCATGTCAGGCCACTCCAAGTGGGCGACGACGAAGCACAAGAAGGCCGTCGTCGACGCCAAGCGCAGCAAGCTGAACACCAAGCTGATCAAGAACATCGAGGTCGCCGCCCGGATGGGCGGGGGAGACCCGACGGGCAACCCGACGCTCTACGACGCGATCCAGAAGGCCAAGAAGTCCTCGGTCACCAAGGACAACATCGACCGCGCCGTCCAGCGCGGGTCGGGCGCGGAGACCGGCGGCGCGGAGTACCAGACGATCATGTACGAGGGCTACGGCCCCGGCGGCGTCGCGATGCTCATCGAGTGCCTCACCGACAACAAGAACCGGGCCGCGATGGAGGTCCGCACGGCGATGAACCGCAACGGCGGCTCGCTGGCCGACCCCGGTTCGGTGTCCTTCCTGTTCAACCGCAAGGGCGTCGTGGTCGTGCCGGTCAACCAGGAGGACGGCCACACGGTGACCGAGGACGACGTCCTCGAGGCGGCGCTCGAGGCGGGCGCCGAGGACGTGGCCGTGCTCGGTGAGGTCTTCGAGGTCGTCTCGGAGGCGACCGACCTGGTCGCGGTCCGCACCGCGCTCCAGGCGGCCGGGGTCGACTACGACTCCGCCGAGGCGTCCTTCCGCCCCGACATGCAGGTCGCGCTCGACAAGGACGGCGCGGGCAAGGTGCTCCACCTCGTCGACGTGCTCGAGGACCTCGACGACGTGCAGAACCTCTACGCCAACTTCGACATCCCCGACGACGTGATGGAGCAGCTCGACGACGAGGAGTGACGGCTGGCGCCTCCGCGTGTCCTGCGCGACGCCGTCGGCGTGCGCGGATAGCGTGTCGTGCGAACACCTGTTCGGACGAGAGGGCTCCAGATGCGCGTGCTCGGGATCGACCCCGGCCTGACCCGGATGGGCATGGGCGTGGTCGAGGGCACCACCGGTCGGCCGCTGACCCTGATCGACGTCAACGTGCTGCGCACCTCCGCCGACCTGGCCGTGCCGCAGCGGCTCGTGACCATCGAGCGCGGCGTCGAGGCCTGGATCGAGGAGCACCGCCCCGACGCGGTGGCCATCGAGCGGGTCTTCGCCCGCTCCGACGTCAGCACGGTGATGGGCACCGCCCAGGCCAGCGGGGTGGCCATGGTCGTCGCCGCCCGCCTCGGGCTGCCGGTCGCCCTCCACACGCCGAGCGAGGTCAAGGCCGCCGTGTCCGGCAACGGACGCGCCACCAAGGCGCAGGTCGGGGCGATGGTCACCCGGATCCTGCGTCTCGAGGCCGCGCCCAAGCCCGCCGACGCCGCCGACGCGCTCGCGCTGGCCGTGACCCACATCTGGCGCGGAGGCGCCCAGTCGCGCCTCGAGGCCGCGGTCGCCGCCCACCGCACCACGACCCGAGCCGGCACCCGACCCAGCACGTCAGTCCCCGGGAGGACCCGATGATCGCCTTCGTCCGCGGCCAGGTCGCCGACGTCACCCTGTCCAGCGCCGTCCTCGAGGTCGGCGGTGTCGGTCTGGAGCTGATGTGCACCCCGGCCACGCTGGCGGGGCTGCGCGTCGGGCAGCCGGCCCGGCTGCCGACCTCGATGGTGGTGCGGGAGGACTCCCTGACCCTCTTCGGCTTCGCCGACGACGACGAGAAGCAGGTCTTCGAGCTCGTCCAGACCGCCTCCGGCGTCGGCCCCAAGCTGGCCCAGGCCATCATCGCGGTCCTCGGCCCCGACGACGTACGCCGTGCCGTGGCCGGCGAGGACGTCAAGACCCTCACCCGCGTGCCGGGCGTGGGCCAGAAGGGCGCGCAGCGGATCATCCTCGAGCTCAAGGACCGGATCGGTGCGCCCACCGGCGCCCGCCTGGTGGGTGCCCCCCCGGTGGTCGAGACCTGGCGCGAGCAGGTCACGCAGGGCCTGGTCGGTCTCGGCTGGTCGGCCAAGGACGCCGACGGCGCCGTCGACCAGGTGGCCCCGACCGCCGGCGACCAGCCCGACGTCGGTGCGCTGCTGCGCGCGGCCCTGCGCACGTTGAGCAGGACCTGAGGTGCACCCCGACGACCTCGACGACCTCGAGGCCCTCGAGCTGGCCCGGCTCGAGGCCGTGACCGACGAGGGTGGGACCGCGTCGTTGACCGCCGCCGAGGCCGAGGGCGACGAGCGGGCGGTCGAGGCGGCCCTGCGGCCCCGCTCGCTGGACGAGGTCGTGGGGCAGGGCCGGGTGCGCGAGCAGCTCGGCCTGGTGCTCGAGGCCGCCCGGATGCGCGACCGGCCGCCCGACCACGTGCTGCTCTCCGGCCCCCCCGGGCTGGGCAAGACGACGCTGGCGATGATCATCGCCCACGAGCTCTCGATGCCGCTGCGGCTGACCAGCGGGCCCGCGATCACCCACGCCGGCGACCTCGCCGCGATCCTCTCGGGCATGAACGAGGGCGACGTCCTCTTCGTCGACGAGATCCACCGGATGTCGCGCCCCGCCGAGGAGATGCTCTACATGGCGATGGAGGACTTCCGCGTCGACGTCGTCATCGGCAAGGGCCCCGGCGCGACCGCGATCCCGCTGGAGATCCCGCCGTTCACCCTGGTCGGCGCCACCACCCGCGCCGGGCTGCTGCCTGGCCCGCTGCGAGACCGGTTCGGGTTCACCGCGCGCCTGGAGTTCTACGAGCCGCACGAGCTCGACACGATCGTCCACCGCTCGGCGGGCCTGCTCGGCGTCGAGCTCACCGCCGACGGCTCGGCCGAGATCGCCTCGCGCTCACGTGGTACGCCGCGCATCGCCAACCGGCTGCTGCGCCGGGTGCGCGACTACGCCCAGGTCCGCGCCGACGGCACCGTGACCCTCGACGTCGCCCGCCGGGCCCTGGACCTCTACGAGGTCGACGAGCTCGGCCTGGACCGGCTCGACCTGTCGGTCGTCGACGTGCTGTGCCGTCGCTTCGGCGGGGGACCGGTGGGCGTGTCCACCCTCGCGGTGGCCGTCGGCGAGGAGCGCGAGACCGTCGAGGAGGTGGCGGAGCCCTTCCTGGTGCGGATCGGGTTCCTGGCCCGCACCCCGCGCGGTCGGGTGGCGACCGCCGCGGCGTGGCGCCACCTGGGCCTGCCCCCGCGGGCGGTGGCAGGCTCGCCGGTCACGCCCGACGACGAGGCCCTCGACGAGCGCGGGACCCTCTTCGAGCCGTGATGGCACGCCCGTCGGGGTGGGCGGGCTAGACTGCGCAGTCGGCCCCGGCGCCGACCGGCCCGAAGGCCGCGTGCGCGTCCACTTGCTCTCGCCGGAGCCGCGTCCAGACTCGGAAGGTTGTGCCGTGCAGTTCGTCCAGCTGCTGCCGTTGTTGGGGATCGCCCTCATCTTCTGGCTCCTGCTCATTCGCCCCGCCCAGCGCCGTCAGCGGGAACTCTCGCGCATGCAGTCCGCGTTGGAGGTGGGGGACGAGGTCATGCTGACCTCGGGCGTCTACGCGGTGGTGCACCAGGTCGACGAGGACACCCTCCTCGCCGAGGTGGCGGCCGGCGTGCAGATCAAGGTCGCCCGCGGTGCCGTGGGTCAGGTGCTCGTCTCTCGCAGTGACGTCGACCCGACGCGCGAGACCCCCCACGAGGAGAGCTGACATGGCACGCCGCACGAACCGGCCCGGCCGCACCCTGATCGTCTTCTTCGTGCTGGTGATCCTCTCCTACGTCCTGGTCGCCTTCACCGCCAGCTGGAAGCCCACCCTCGGTCTCGACCTGCAGGGCGGGACCCAGATCACGCTGCAGGCCGAGGGCAACCCCAGCACGGAGAGCCTCAACGAGGCCCGCGGCATCATCGACCAGCGAGTCAACGGCTCGGGCGTCTCCGAGGCCGAGGTCACCACGCAGGGTGGCGACCAGGTCGTCGTCGAGATCCCCGGTGACAACCAGCGCTCGCTGGAGGAGACGGTCAAGCGCCAGGCGCAGCTGCGCTTCCGGCTCGTGGCGTGCTCGGACTTCCAGCCCTGCGCCGGGAGCGCGGCCGGCCAGCAGCCGACCACCCCCACCCCGGTCGAGCCACCGACCACCGGCAACGGCGGCGGCAACGGCGGCGGCAACGACGGCGGTGCTGGCGGTGGTGCTGGCCAGGGCACCGGTGGCAAGAAGGGCGCGGGCGCCGACAACGGTTCGGCCAACCGCCCGCCGGTCGGGTTCGCGAAGAAGAAGCCTCGGGCGCAGGCCGACGCCACGGCGTCGCCGTCGGCGGACACCACGGCCTCGCCGAGCGGGACGCCGTCGCCGTCCGACGCGGGCAGTGCCTCTCCCTCCGACGCCACCAGCCAGGCGCCCGCCTCGGGTGACCCCAACGGGGTCGTCGACGTCCAGCAGGCCCTCGACTTCCAGAGCAACCCGCCCGCCGACGCCGTCGCCGAGTTCGACCAGTACTCCTGCCGCGAGGACGGGGTGCTGCTCGACGCCGACGGCAACCCGACGCGGGTGCCCGACGACTCGCTGAAGCCTCTCGTCTCGTGCTCGCAGCCCGAGGGCAACCCCGACGACGCGCAGTACGTCCCGGCCTCGCTCTACCTGCTCTCGCCCGCCGTCATCCAGGGCACCTCGCTCGACGGCGCGTCGCCCGGGCTGCCGCAGGGCTCGCTGCAGTGGGTCGTGCAGCTGCAGATCGGTGGCTCCGCGACCGACGTGTTCGCCGACATCTCCCGCCAGCTCGTCGGCACCCAGCAGCAGTTCGCGATCGTCCTCGACGGCTCCGTGATCTCCGCACCGACCATGCAGGGCGTGATCCCCAACGGGGAGGCGCAGATCTCGGGCAACTTCACCGAGTCCAGCGCCACCGCCCTCTCGACGAGCCTGCGCTACGGCGCCCTGCCGATCGCGTTCGGCAACGACCCCCAGGTCATCGACATCGGCCCCACGCTGGCCGGCAACCAGCTCTCGGCGGGCGTGACCGCGGGCCTGGTCGGCCTCGTGCTGGTGATGATCTACTGCCTGTTCTACTACCGCGGCCTGGGCCTGGTGATCCTCACCTCGCTGGTCGTCGCGGCGTCCGTGACGTACTCGATGGTGCTGCTGCTCTCGGAGGCGGCCGGGTTCACCCTCACCCTGCCCGGCATCGCAGGACTGATCGTCGCGGTCGGGATCACGGCCGACTCCTTCATCGTGTTCTTCGAGCGCATCCGTGACGAGATGCGCGAGGGCAAGTCGATGCGCGTCGCGGTCGAGGCGGGCTGGGCCCGCGCCCGGAACACCTGTCTGGCCGCCGACGCGGTCTCGCTGCTCGCCGCCGTGGTGCTCTACATCTTCGCCGCCGGCGTCGTGCGCGGCTTCGCCTTCGCGCTGGGCCTGTCGACGCTGATCGACCTGGCGGTGTTCTTCTGGTTCACCAAGCCGACGGTGAGCGTGCTCGCGCGCTACCGTTTCTTCAACTCCGGGCACCGGTTCTCGGGTCTGTCGGCCTCCACCCTGGGCGTCGACGAGATCACCGCGAGCCGCACGGACTCGCCACGCGCGAAGCCCTCCGGGCGCCGCGACAAGATCGGAGGGAGGGCCTGATGGGTCGCTACTCACGCCTGGGCAACGACCTCTACTCGGGTCGACGTTCCTTCGACTTCGTCGGGCGTCGCTGGCTCTGGTACGGCCTCTCGGCGCTGATCCTGCTGGTCGCTGTCGGCGGTCTGAGCCTCAAGGGGCTCAACCTCGGCATCGAGTTCACCGGTGGCGCGCAGTACACCGTCTCCGTCCCCTCCTCGCAGGCCACCCAGGCCACGGCCGACGCGCTGCGGGAGGACGTCGCCGCGACCGGTATCGACGGAGCCTCCTCGCCGGTCGTCAGCACCTCGGGCGACCGGGCCGTGCTCGTGCAGACCGAGACGCTCTCGAGCGCCGAGAGCAACGAGGTGATCGACACGATCATCTCCTCGACCGGCACCTCGCGCGCCGACGTGTCCGAGCAGGACATCGGGCCGAGCTGGGGGCGCGACATCGCGCGCAGCTCGCTGATCGGCCTCGTGGTGTTCCTGGTGCTCGTGTCCCTGATGATCTGGGCCTACTTCCGTGAGTGGAAGATGTCGGTCGCCGCGCTCGTCGCGCTGGCCCACGACATCGTGATCACGGTCGGGATCTACGCCCTGGTGGGCTTCGAGGTGACGCCGGCGAGCGTGACCGGTCTGCTGACCATCCTCGGGTTCTCGCTCTACGACACCGTGGTCGTCTTCGACAAGGTCCGCGAGAACACCGCCCACCTGCGCCAGTCGCGGATGACCTACGCCGAGGCCGCCAACCTCGCGGTCAACCAGACCGTCGTCCGCTCGATCAACACCTCGATCGTGGCGCTGCTGCCCGTCGGCGCGATCCTGTACGTCGGCGCGGTCCAGCTCGGGGCGGGCTCGCTGAAGGACCTCGCCCTGGCGCTGTTCATCGGCATGGCGGCGGGTGCGTACTCCTCGATCTTCATCGCCACCCCGCTCGCGGTCCAGCTGAAGGCAGGGGAGGACGAGGTCAAGCTGGCCGAGAAGCGCTCCAAGGCGCGCGAGAAGTCCCGCGCCGACCGCTACGCCGCCGTGCCGTCCTACGCCGAGGACATGCCGGTGGCCGACGAGCCCGGGCTCGACCCGGACGACGCCGACGGCGAGCCGGCGCCGACCCGGTCGGCCCCCGTGTCCGCGCCGCCGCGCCGCCCCGAGGCCAGCGGGAGGGGGCGCACCGCGCCCGCCGCCCGCGGCCCCGTGCGTGAGAGCGGGGCCTCGGGTCGCCAGCAGCCCTCCCGCCAGCCGCGCTCCAAGCGCGACAAGGGGGACCGCGACACGTGAGCGTGGACCAGCAGGCGGCCGTCGACCGCGGGCGCGAGGCGGTCGAGCGTCTGGTCGTCGACGTGGCCGACTTCCCCGAGCCGGGGATCGTGTTCAAGGACATCACCCCGTTGCTGGCCGACGCCGCCGGGCTCGGCGCCGTCGTCGACGCCCTGGCCACCGCCGGTCGGGGCCCGGACGGGGAGGTCGCCGTCGACGCGGTCGTGGGGATGGAGGCCCGCGGGTTCCTCTTCGGCCCGTCCGTCGCGCTGGACCTCGGGGTCGGGTTCGTCCCGGTCCGCAAGTCCGGCAAGCTGCCTCGCGCGACCCACGAGGTCACCTACTCGCTGGAGTACGGCGAGGCCACGCTCGCGCTGCACCGTGACGCCGTACGCCCCGGCCAACGGGTCCTGCTCGTCGACGACGTCCTCGCCACCGGCGGCACGGTCGCAGCGACCCGCGAGCTCGTGGAGCAGTGCGGGGGAGTGGTCGCCGGCGTCGCCGTGCTGATGGAGCTGACCTTCCTGCCCGGGCGGGACGCCCTCGGCGGCGTCGCGCTCACCGCGCTCTCGGCGGTCTGAGCCAGCGGGTGCCGCAAGCCGTCTAGACTCTCGACATGGCCGAGGAACGCACCGTCGCGCGTGACCGGCCCGAGCCGATGGCCGAGGACGAGGCGGACGGGGCGGTCCCTGACGTCAGCACGCAGCTCACCACGCCACCGGTCTCCGGGCGCGGGATGCGGGCCCGCCTGGCGCGGATGGGCGCGCGCAGCCAGCCCGGCAACCCGGTCCTCGAGCCCCTGCTGCGGGTCGTGCGGGCCAACCATCCCAAGGCCGACCTGGGCCTGATCGAGCGGGCGTACACCACCGCCGAGGAGCTGCACCGCACCCAGACCCGCAAGAGCGGCGACCCCTACATCACCCACCCGCTCGCGGTGACCACGATCCTGGCCGAGATCGGGATGACCGAGTCGACGCTGTGCGCGGCGCTGCTGCACGACACGGTCGAGGACACCCCGTACACCCTCGAGCAGGTCACCAAGGACTTCGGCGAGGAGGTCGCCCGCCTCGTCGACGGTGTGACCAAGCTGGACAAGGTCAAGTACGGCGACTCGGCGCAGGCCGAGACGATCCGCAAGATGATCGTCGCGATGTCGCGCGACATCCGGGTGCTCGTGATCAAGCTCGCCGACCGGTTGCACAACATGCGCACCCTGCGCTACGTCAAGCAGGAGACCCAGGAGCGGGTCGCGCGCGAGACCCTCGACATCTACGCGCCGCTGGCCCACCGCCTGGGCATGAACACGATCAAGTGGGAGCTCGAGGACCTCGCGTTCGCCACGCTGAACCCCAAGATCTACGACGAGATCGTCCGGATGGTCGCCGTACGCGCGCCCTCGCGCGACCAGTTCCTCGCCGAGGTGATCAGCCAGGTCGAGAGGGACCTGCGCGAGGGCAAGGTCAAGGCCACCGTCACCGGACGGCCCAAGCACTACTACTCGATCTACCAGAAGATGATCGTCGGAGGACGCGACTTCTCCGACATCTACGACCTCGTCGGCATCCGGATCCTCGTCGAGGAGGACCGCGACTGCTACTCGGTGCTCGGCGTCCTGCACTCGCGCTGGAACCCGGTGCTGGGGCGGTTCAAGGACTACGTCGCGATGCCCAAGTTCAACATGTACCAGTCGCTGCACACCACGGTCATCGGCCCGCAGGGCAAGCCCGTCGAGATGCAGATCCGGACCTTCGGGATGCACCGTCGCGCGGAGTACGGCGTCGCGGCGCACTGGAAGTACAAGGAGAACGGCCGGACCGGCGTCGACACCGAGCAGCGGGGCGACCTCGACGACATGTCCTGGGTGCGTCAGCTGCTGGACTGGCAGAACGAGGTCGACGACCCGGGGGAGTTCCTGGAGTCGTTGCGCTTCGAGATCAACCGCGCCGAGACCTACGTCTTCACCCCGCGAGGCGACGTGCTGGCCATCGTGGCGGGCGCGACGCCGGTCGACTTCGCCTACGCCGTTCACACCGAGGTCGGCCACCACACCATCGGTGCGCGCGTCAACGGACGGCTGGTGCCGCTGGAGTCGACGCTGGAGAACGGCGACGTCGTCGAGGTGTTCACCTCCAAGTCAGCCGACGCCGGACCCTCGCGCGACTGGCTCGGCTTCGTGAAGTCCCAACGGGCGCGGTCGAAGATCCGCCAGTGGTTCACCAAGGAGCGGCGCGAGGAGGCCATCGACCGGGGCAAGGACCAGATCACCCGGCAGATGCGCAAGGAGGGACTGCCCCTGAAGCGGCTGCTGACCCACGAGTCGCTGCAGATGGCCGCGGCCCACTTCAACACCGCCGACGTCTCGGCGCTCTACGCGGCGGTCGGCGAGAACAACATCTCGGCCAAGTCGGTCGTGCGCTGGGTCCTCGACCTGCACGGCGGCAACGACGGCGCGCAGGAGGACCTCGCCGAGGCCGTCACGATCACCGGCCGGCGCGGGCGCACCAAGGCCCCGACCGTCGGGGACGCCGGCGTCGTGGTCAAGGGCGCCCCCGACGTGTGGGTCAAGCTGGCCAAGTGCTGCACCCCGGTGCCGCCTGATGAGATCCTGGGCTTCGTCACCAAGGACCGTGGCGTCTCGGTGCACCGCCAGGACTGCCCCAACGCGACCTCGCTGCGCCTGCAGCCCCAGAAGGTCCTCGAGGTCGAGTGGGCCCCGACGGGCCAGTCCATGTTCCTGGTCAACATCCAGGTCGAGGCCCTCGACCGGGCCCGGCTGCTCTCCGACATCACGATGGCGCTCTCGGACGCCCACGTGAACATCCTCTCCGCGCAGCTGAGCACCACCCGCGACCGGGTCGCCACCTCGCGGTTCAGCTTCGAGATGGCCGAGGCCAAGCACCTCGACACCGTGCTGCGCGGCGTACGCGGCGTACCCGGGGTCTTCGACGCCTACCGCGTCACGCAGTAACCGCGGCTCCGCCCACGAGGCACCGGGCGGCTTCGCCGCGCTCATTCTCTGTTGCGTAGGACCAGGCTCGCTTCGCTCGCGGTCCTACGCGCTCGCGGTCCTACCCCCTTCTCCGCCTACGCGTAGTCGGCGGAGGCCTTGCGGGCCATGTCGAGGAAGGCCTGGCGGGAGGCGAGGTTGGCCTCGAGGTCCTTGACCTTGCGCTCGTCGCCGGCGGCGCGGGCCTTCTCGAGGTCGCGCTCGACGCCGGCGATGGCGGCCTCGAGCTTGCCGACCATGTCGTCGGCGCGAGCCGACTTCTCGGGGTCGGAGCGCTTCCACCTGTCGTCCTCGATCGAGCGGATCGCCTGCTCGACCTTGCGGATGCGAGCCTCGAGGTCCTTCATCCGGTCGCGCGGCACCTTGCCGGCAGCGTCCCACCGGTCGGCGATGTCGCGGAAGGTCCGCTTGGCCGCCTCGACGTCCTTGACGGGCAGGAGCGCCTCGGCCTCGACGAGCAGGGCGTCCTTGACCTCCGCGTTGGCGGCGAACTCCTGGTCGAGCTCGGCGTTCGCGGCGTCGCGTGCGGAGAAGAACTGGTCCTGGGCGCCGCGGAAGCGGGCCCACAGCTCGTCGTCGACGTCCTTGGGTGCGGGTCCGGCCGCCTTCCAGTCGCGCATGAGGTCGCGGTAGCGACCCGAGGTGGGTCCCCAGTCGGTGCTGGTGGCCAGCGACTCGGCCTCGGTGGCCAGGCGGCGCTTGACCGCCCCCGCGCCCTCGCGCTGCTTGTCCTGCTCGGCGTAGTGCGCCTTGCGCCGCTTGGCGTGGGCCGAGCGGGCCGCGGCGAAACGCTTCCACAGCGCGTCGTCGCTCGGACGGTCCAGGCGGGGCAGGACCTTCCACTGCTCGACGAGGTCGCGCAGACGCTGCGACCCGTGGCGCCAGTCGCTTCCCTCGGCGATCTGCTCGGCCTTGGCGACGACCTCCTCCTTGGCCTTGGTCGTCTCGGCGTTGCGCGCGGCCCGCTCGGCCTGGCGCGCGCTGCGCTGCTCGGCCATCACCGGGGCCAGGTCGCCGAGACGGGTCGTGAGTCCGGCGAGGTCGCCGACGGCGCTGGCCTCCGCGACCTGCGCCTTGAGGGCCTTCACCCGCTGACCCCCGTCCTCGGGGCTGAGCACGCCGGAGCGGACGCGCTGGTCGAGCAGGGCGACCTCGGTCTCGAGCGCGACGAAGCGGTCGACGTAGAAGGCCATCGCCTCCTCGGCCGTACCGGTGGGGTACTGACCCACCGCGCGCTCCTCGCCCTCCGCGCCACGCACGTAGACCGTGCCGTCCTCATCCACGCGGCCCCACTGCGCCGCGGCGGCGAGCGCCTCGGCCGAGAGGACCGGCGGCGGCGCTGGAGCCGGGGTCGGCGAGGGGGAGGCCTGGGTGGCAGGGCGCGACGAGCCGGCGGATCGAGGCGGGCGCGGTCCCGGGCGCGGCCCGGGCTTGGGCACCGACATCGGTGTGGGCCGCGGTACGGCGACGGCCTCGGATGCTGCGGCCTCGGGTGCTGCGGCCTCGGGTGCTGCGGCCTCGGGTGCTGCGGCCTCGGGTGCTGCGGCCTCGGGTGCTGCGGCCTCGGGTGCTGCGGCCTCGGGTGCTGCGGCCTCGGGTGCTGCGGCCTCGGGTGCTGCGGCCTCGGGTGCTGCGGCCTCGGGTGCTGCGGCCTCGGGTGCTGCGGCCTCGGGTGCTGCGGCCTCGGGTGCTGCGGCCTCGGGTGCTGCGGCCTCGGCCGGCTCCGGTTCGGTCACCTCGGCGGCGGGTTCGGGCGCCGTGGCCCTCGAGCACGGGCTCAGGCTCTGACACCTCGGCGACCGTCTCGACTGGTTCGGCCGACCCGGGCTGTTCAGCCTGCTCAACCGGGTCGGTGGTCGGGTTGCTGCTCACAGCAGATTCCTCAGCACGCTCCTCGGACACCGCACCATGCTAGTGCCGAGCGATCCGCCCACGACGTCCAGTGCCGCTCACCCCCGCCCACACCCCGGACCGCACCCCGGAGCGCGCCCCGGACCGCGCCCCGCCGTCCCCCGGCCGACCGGAGCGACGCCGGTCACGGTCGCTACCCTGCTCGGGTGTTGATCGCCGGCTTTCCCGCAGGTCCCTGGGGCACCAACTGCTACGTCGCCGCGACCGGTGCGGGCTCGGAGTGCGTCGTCGTCGACCCCGGCAAGGACGCCGCCCCCGGCGTGGCCGACGTCGTGCGCGAGCACGGTCTCAAGCCCGTCGCCGTGCTGGTGACCCACGGCCACGTCGACCACATGTGGTGCGTGGCGCCGGTGGCCGGCACCTACGACGCGACCGCCTGGATCCACCCGGCCGACCGACACCTGCTCACCGACCCGATGGCCGGCATGTCGGCCGAGACCACGCAGATGCTCCTCGGTGGCGACCACTCCTGGGCCGAGCCGGACGACGTGCGCGAGCTCGCCGACGGCGTCGACCTCGAGCTGGCCGGGCTGCGCTTCGTCGTCGACCACACCCCCGGTCACACCGAGGGCTCGGTGACCTTCCGGACCCCCTACGACGACGCCGCGGAGGTCTCCGAGGTGATGTTCGCCGGTGACCTGCTCTTCGCCGGCTCCATCGGTCGCACCGACCTGCCCGGGGGAGACCACCCCACGATGCTGCGCAGCCTGGCCACCAAGGTGCTCACGCTGCCCGACGACATCGTGGTGCTGCCCGGCCACGGCGAGCAGACCTCGATCGGCCGCGAGCGCGCCACCAACCCCTTCCTGACCGACCTGGCCGCGGACGGCTCCGCCGACCAGGTCACCCGGGGGTTGTGAGCCGATGAGCAAGCCCACCCCGCTCAGCGGGTTCCCCGAGCTCCTGCCGGCCCAGCGCGTCGTCGAGCGCGCGGTGATCGCCTCGTTGTCGCACACCTTCGAGCTGCACGGCTTCGCCAACATCGAGACCCGCGTCGTCGAGCCCCTCGACCGTCTGGCCAAGGGGGGCGAGATCGACAAGGAGATCTACGTCCTGCGTCGCCTCCAGGCGGGCGAGGGCGAGGGCGACTCCGGCCTCGGCATGCACTTCGACCTGACCGTGCCGTTCTCCCGCTACGTCCTCGAGCACGCCGGGCACCTGGAGTTCCCGTTCCGACGCTTCCAGATCCAGCCGGCCTGGCGCGGGGAGCGGCCCCAGGAGGGTCGCTACCGCCAGTTCACCCAGGCCGACATCGACATCGTCGGACGCGACGAGCTCGCCTTCCACCACGACGTCGAGGTGGTCCGGGTGATGGTCGAGGCCCTCGGTGCCCTGCCGCTGCCGCCGCTGAGCGTCCAGGTCAACAACCGCAAGCTGATCCAGGGCTTCTACCGCGGGCTCGGCATCGCCGACGTCACGACGGCGATCCGGGTCATCGACAAGCTCGACAAGCTGCCCGCCGAGGAGGTCGCCAGGCAGCTGGTCGCGCAGGCCGGGGCCACGCCCGAGCAGGCGCAGCGCTGCCTGGAGCTGGCCACCATCCGCGTCCCCGACACCTCCTTCGTCGAGCAGGTGCGCGCCCTCGGCGTCACCGACGAGCTGCTCGAGACCGGGCTGAGCGAGCTCGCGGCCGTCGTCGAGGGGTGCCGCTCGGCGCTGGGCGAGCGGGTCAGCCTCGAGGCCAACCTGCGGATCGCGCGCGGACTGGACTACTACACCGGCACGGTGCTGGAGATCTTCATGGCCGGCTACGAGCGGCTGAAGTCGGTCGGCGGCGGCGGACGCTACGACGCCCTGGCCAGCGACGGGCGTACGACGTACCCCGGGGTCGGCGTGTCCTTCGGCGTCTCCCGCACCCTGCTGCCCCTGATGGCCGACGGCGTGCTGAGCGGCAGCCGGTCCGTGCCGAGCGCGGTGCTCGTGGCCGTCGCGGACGAGGAGTCGCGCGAGAGCAGCGACGCCGTCGCCGCGGCGCTGCGTGCCCGCGACATCGCCTGCGAGGTCGCGCCCAGCGCCGCGAAGTTCGGCAAGCAGATCCGCCACGCCGAACGGCGCGGCATCCCGTTCGTGTGGTTCCGCAACCGCGACGGCGCCCACGAGGTCAAGGACATCCGGTCCGGCGACCAGGTCGCCGCCGACCCGTCCTCCTGGACGCCCCCCACCGAGGACCTGCGCCCGCGCGTCCTGACCGAGGAGAAGTAAGTGATCCGTACCCATGACGCCGGCGCCCTGCGCGCCGAGCACGTCGGCCAGAGCGTGACCCTCGCCGGATGGGTCGCGCGTCGTCGCGACCACGGAGGGGTCGCCTTCCTCGACCTGCGCGAGGCCAGCGGCGTCTGCCAGGTCGTGGTGCGCGACGAGGCCGTCGCGCACAGCCTGCGCAACGAGTTCTGCCTGCGCGTGGTCGGCGAGGTCGCCCTGCGACCCGAGGGCAACGCCAACCCGGCCCTGGCCTCCGGCGAGATCGAGGTCATCGCCAGCGACGTCGAGGTGCTCAACCCCAGCGCCACCCTGCCCTTCCCCATCGACGACGCCAGCCAGCACGGCGCCGGCGAGGTGGGGGAGGAGGCGCGCCTGCGCCACCGCTACCTCGACCTGCGCCGCAGCGGGCCCAACGCCGCCCTGCGGCTGCGCAGCAAGGTCAACAAGGCCGCCCGCGACGTGCTCGACGCCCACGACTTCGTCGAGGTCGAGACGCCCACGCTGACCCGCAGCACGCCGGAGGGCGCCCGCGACTTCCTGGTGCCGGCGCGGCTGCAGCCGGGCAGCTGGTACGCCCTGCCCCAGAGCCCGCAGCTGTTCAAGCAGCTGCTGATGGTCGCCGGCATGGAGCGCTACTACCAGATCGCGCGCTGCTACCGCGACGAGGACTTCCGCGCCGACCGGCAGCCGGAGTTCACCCAGCTCGACATCGAGATGAGCTTCGTCGACCAGGAGGACGTCGTCGCCCTCATGGAGGACGTCCTGGCGGCCATGTGGGCCCTCATCGACGTCGAGATCCCCCGTCCCATCCCGCGGATGACCTACGCCGAGGCGATGCGCCGCTTCGGCAGCGACAAGCCCGACCTGCGGATGGGCCTCGAGCTCGTCGAGTGCACCGACTACTTCACCGACACGCCGTTCCGGGTCTTCCAGGCCGATTACGTCGGCGCGGTCGTGATGCCCGGCGGCGGCAGCCAACCGCGCCGACAGCTCGACGCCTGGCAGGAGTGGGCCAAGCAGCGCGGTGCTCGCGGGCTGGCCTACGTGCTGGTCGGCGAGGACGGCGAGCTCGGGGGACCGGTGGCCAAGAACCTCTCCGAGGAGGAGCGGGCCGGGCTGGCCGCCCACGTGGGCGCCGAGCCCGGCGACTGCGTGTTCTTCGCCGCCGGGGCGACCAAGCCCAGCCGCGCCCTGCTCGGCGCGGCCCGCCTCGAGATCGGCCGCCGAGGCGGGCTGATCGACGAGAGCGCGTTCGCCTTCACCTGGGTCGTCGACGCCCCGATGTTCGAGCCCGCCTCCGAGGCCGTCGCCAGCGGTGACGTCGCCGTCGGCGGTGGTGCGTGGACCGCGGTCCACCACGCCTTCACCGGCCCCAAGCCGGAGTACGCCGACACCTTCGACACCGATCCCGGCAGCGCGCTGGCCTACGCCTACGACATCGTGTGCAACGGCAACGAGCTCGGGGGCGGGTCGATCCGGATCCACCGCGAGGACGTCCAGAGACGCGTGTTCGCGGTCATGGGGCTCTCCGAGGCCGAGGCGGCGGAGAAGTTCGGCTTCCTGCTCGACGCCTTCACCTACGGCGCCCCGCCCCACGGCGGCATCGCGGTGGGCATGGATCGGATCTGCGCCCTGCTCTCGGGCACCGACTCGATCCGCGACGTGATCGCCTTCCCCAAGAGCGGAGGCGGCTTCGACCCGCTGACCTCCGCCCCTGCGCCGATCACGCCCGAGCAGCGCAAGGATGCCGGTGTCGACGGCCGTCCGGTCAAGGATCTCCCGGCCTGAGCCCCGCGACACGGACGGGTTGCGACGCCACGTGACCGGGTCGCAATCAGATCGTTACGCTCGCCTCGCTCGATCCGAGCAGATGCTGGCATATGCTCCCCTGCGTCGTGGGGCGTGATCCGCCTCACCGCAACAGGTTTTAATGCTCCACCCGCAAGCCGACCCTGTCCCCGTCACGATCGAGGTGCGCATGTCCCTGCAGTCCGGCACCGAGACCTCGTCCATCGAGACGACGGAGCAGCCAGAGCAGGGGGAGGAGGTCGAGGCCGGTCAGGTCGCCGGCAAGTCGCCGACCCAGATCGCCATGCAGCGGCTGCGCCACGACAAGGTCGCGGTGGTGTGCGGTTCCGTCCTGCTGCTGCTCGTGGTGCTCGCCGCGCTGGGCCCGGTGATCGTGCGGGTCTTCAACATCTACCCGACGATCTCCTTCCCCGGCGCGCCGAGCCAGTCCGAGGTGCTCGACCAGTTCGGCTTCCCCCAGACCGGCCCTCCCTACTACGGCTTCACCTGGGCCCACCCGCTGGGCATCGAGCCACGCAGCGGGGCCGACAACCTCGCTAGCGTCCTCTACGGACTGAAGACGTCGCTGATCGTCGCGACCCTCTCGACGGTGCTCTCCACCATCGTGGGCATCGTGATCGGGCTGATGGCCGGGTTCTCGCGGGGCTGGCTCGACCGGGTGCTGTCCTTCCTGATCGACCTGTTCCTCTCGTTCCCGTTCCTGCTCGGTGCGCTCACGCTGGCCCCGATCATCACCTCGCGCTTCTCCACCGACCTCGACGCGCTCAACCGGGCCCAGCTCTTCGGGCTGATCGCGGTGCTCGTCATCTTCGGCTGGATGTCGCTGGCCCGCCTGATCCGTGGCCAGGTGCTCTCGCTGCGCGAGCGGGAGTTCATCCAGAGCGCCCAGGTGATCGGCGTGCCGACCCGGCGGATCCTGTTCAAGGAGCTGCTGCCCAACATGGTCGCGCCGATCGTGGTGGCGACCTCGCTGATGCTGCCGGCCTTCGTCGCCGCCGAGGCGGGCCTGTCCTACCTCGGCATCGGCCTGACCGGCCAGCCGTCGCTGGGCCGCACGATCCTGGCCGCGACGAACTACTACAACTCCTACCCCCTCTACCTGTGGGTGCCGGTCGGCCTCGTCGCCGTGCTGGTGCTCGCGCTCAACCTGCTCGGCGACTCGGTCCGAGACGCCTTCGACCCCCGAACCCGTCGGTGACCCACACCGGCGGGAGGCACAACCCATCTAGGAAGGGTGGAAACACCATGCGGTTCAGAAAGCCGATCTTGGCGCTGACCACGGCAGGCCTGCTCTCGCTGGCCGCCTGTGGCGGCAACGGCCAGGGCCCTGGCAGCCCGTCAGGCAGCGACTCGGTCAACACCGAGGGTGGCAACACCGGCGACGCGACGGACCCCGAGCGTGAGGGTCCCGTGACGATCGACGGCGCCACCGAGGGTGGGACGGTGAAGGTGCTCTCGGTCAACGGCCTGAACTCGATGGACCCGACCGAGGCCTACTACACCAACACCTCCTCCATCCTCCAGGGCCTCGTGACCCGGTCGCTGACCCAGCTGGTCTACGACCCCGAGACGGGCGACCAGGTGCTCGTGCCCGACCTCGCCACCGACCTCGGCACGTCCAACGACGACTTCACCGAGTGGACCTTCACGATCCGCGACGGCGTCAACTACGAGAACGGTGACCCGGTCACCCCCGAGGACATCAAGTTCGGCATGCTGCGCTCGATGGACCGCACCGCCTTCCCCGAGGGTGCCGCGTTCTCCAACGACTACTTCGAGGGTGGCGACACCTACGAGGGCCCCTACACCGGCGGCTCCACCGACTTCGCCGGGATCACCGTCGACGGCCAGGACATCACGATCACGATGTCCAAGCCGTTCCCCGACATGCCGTACTGGGGCACGTTCCCGGCCATGGGCCCGATCCCGCAGGGCGCGCAGTCCAGCCCGGAGAAGTACGCACAGCGTCCGCTCGCCACCGGTCCGTACATGTTCGACAAGTACGAGCCCGAGAAGTCGCTGACCCTGGTGCGCAACCCCGAGTGGGACGCCGACACCGACCCGGGCCGCACGGCCTACCCGGACTCCTACGAGATGGACTTCCAGACCGAGAGCGCGCAGATCGACGAGATCATGCTCGCCGACACCGGTGACGGGCAGACCACGATCACCTACGACGACGTCCAGGCCCCGAACTACCCGACGTTCAAGTCCGACTCGCCCGACCGCCTGGTCACCGGCGGCTCGCCCTGCACCTACTTCTGGGCCCCGGACTACCGCAAGGTCAAGTCCAGGGACGTCCGCGAGGCCATGGTCTGGGCCTACCCCTACGAGGACGCGCAGATCGCGGCCGGCAACATCGTGGGCGTCAACCGGATCACGACCGCGACCAACCTGATGCCCCCGGGCATCCCCGGTCGTGAGGACTACAACCCGGTCGCCGATCACGAGCCCGGCACGACCGACGCCGCGAAGGCCAAGGAGATCCTGGACGCAGCCGGCGAGACCGGCTACGAGATCAGCTTCCTGTTCGCCAACGACGACCCCAACGCCGTCGCGGCCAAGGACGTCCTGGTGAAGGCCTTCAAGGCTGCCGGCTTCACCCCGAAGCCCGTCGCCACCACGTTGGCCGAGCTCTCCACCGAGCGTGCCGACCCCGACGCCAAGATCAACGTCCGGTCCGCCGGATGGTGCTCGGACTGGCCCTCGGGCGGTTCCTGGTTCCCGCCGCTGATGCAGTCGACGAACCTCAAGGCCGAGGGCCTGGGCTCGAACTACGCCGTGTTCAGCGAGCAGGACGTCGACGACCGCATCGCGGCCGTGCAGTCGGCACCGATCGAGGACCAGCCGGGCATGTGGAACGAGCTCGACCAGTACATCGCCGAGGAGTACCTGCCGGTGATCCCGTTCGCCTACACGGCGGCGGCGATGGCGCGGGGCTCGAAGATCGAGGGCTTCAACGTCGACCAGAACCTCGGCATGCCCACCTGGAAGGACATGTACGTCGCCCAGTGAGGCTCCTCGTGAGTCCCGCTGAGGTCTGACCTACGTCCGACCGATGCACCACACACTGGCGGGGCGGGCCCCGCGCCCGCCCCGCCAGTGCGCACGACCGGCTCCGGCCTGCTCTACTGAGCTCACGCTCTGATCGTCCTGCTCCGCCAGCCCGTCCCGGCGGGTCCCACCACTGCTTGTGAACCGAAAGGTGACCTGATGCTGGGGTTCATCGTGCGCAGGGTCCTCGCGGCCGTCCTGGTGGTCGTGATCACCTCGATGCTCGTCTTCGTCCTCTTCTACAAGGGGATCAGCAACCCCGCCGGGCCCGTGTGCGAGGCCCAGGGACGTTGCACCGCCGAGCGCCTCGCGCTGATCGAGGAGTCGATGGGGCTCAACGACCCGATCGTCACGCAGTACACCGACTTCGCCGGCGGCTTCTTCGCCGGTCGTGACATCACCTACGGCGCCGCGACCTACGAGTGCCCGGCTCCCTGCCTGGGCATCTCCTTCGGCACCCGCGGCCTGGTCACCGACGAGTTCCTGCAACGCTTCCCCGCCACGGTCGCCCTGGCCGTCGGCGGGTCGATCATCTACATCGTGGTCGGGGTCGGCCTGGGCGTGCTGGCGGCACGGGTACGCGGCACGGCCGCGGACCGGTTGCTGGTCAGCACCAGCCTGGTGCTCTCCTCGATCCCGTACTACCTCGTGTGCCTGCTCGCCTTCATCTTCCTGACCCTCAAGAGCGGGTTGTTCGACACCACCGGCTACATCCCCATCACCGAGGACCCGGCCGGGTTCTTCGGGGCGATGCTGCTGCCCTGGCTCGTGCTCGGCCTCTACAGCTCCTCCGACTACGCGCGCTTCACCCGAGGACAGATGGTGGAGACGTTGGGCGAGGACTACATCCGCACCGCGTCGGCGAAAGGCGTGAAGTCCTCGAAGGTCGTCTTCGGCCACGCCCTGCGGGCCGCGATCGTGCCGGTGGTGACGATCTTCGGGCTGAACTTCGCCGCCCTGCTGGCGGGCACCATCTTCACCGAGAAGATCTTCTCCATCGACGGCATCGGGCTGTGGGCGCTCGACGCGATCACGCGGCCCCCGCTGGACTTCCCGGTCGTGATCGCGACCGTGCTGGTCGTCGCGGTCTTCGTCACCCTGGCCAACCTGATCGTGGACATCGTCTACGGCTTCCTCGACCCCCGAGTGAGGATCTCGTGACCACCACCGCTGAGACCGACGACACCCCGCTGCTCGAGGTCGACAACCTCACCGTGCGGTTCCCGACCCACGACGGCCTGGTCCAGGCCGTCACCGGGCTGAGCTACTCGGTGCGCCGCGGCCAGACCCTCGGCATCGTGGGGGAGTCGGGCTCCGGCAAGAGCGTCTCCTCGATGGCGGTGCTCGGGCCTGCACAACCCCAAGCAGGCCCAGATCGAGGGCTCGATCCGCATCGACGGCCGAGAGATCATCGGCGCGTCCGAGTCCTCGATGCGCAAGCTGCGTGGCAACGACGTGGCGATGATCTTCCAGGACCCGCTCACCGCGCTGCACCCCTTCTACACCGTCGGGCCGCCAGATCGTGGAGGCCTACCGGGTGCACCACGACGTCTCGAAGTCCAAGGCCCGCACCCGGGCGATCGAGGTCCTCGACCGCGTCGGGATCCCGCAGCCCCAGTCCCGTGTCGACGACTTCCCGCACCAGTTCTCCGGCGGCATGCGCCAGCGGGCGATGATCGCCATGGCGCTGGTCAACGACCCGACCCTGCTGATCGCCGACGAGCCGACGACCGCGCTCGACGTGACCGTGCAGGCCCAGATCCTCGACCTGCTGCAGGACCTGCAGCGCGAGTTCAACTCCGCCATCGTGATGATCACCCACGACCTCGGGGTGATCGCCGAGGTCGCCGACGACGTGCTGGTGATGTACGCCGGCCGGGCGGTCGAGAAGGGCCCCTGCAAGGAGATCCTCAGCCACCCCGAGATGCCCTACACCTGGGGCCTGCTGGCCAGCATCCCCGAGGTGACCGGCGACGTCGACAAGCCGCTGATCCCGATCCCCGGCACGCCGCCGAGCCTGCTCAACCCGCCGACCGGCTGCGCGTTCAACCCCCGATGCACCTTCCGCGACCACGTTCCCGGCGACCTGTGCACGACCACGCTGCCCGAGCTGCTGCCGGGCGGGCGTGGACCCGGGCACGAGAAGCGGTGCCACCTGCCCGACCCCGACGCCGTGTTCGACCAGCACGTCGAGCCGCAGATCACCGGTGAGGAGAGCGTGCGTTGACCGACACGACCCACGACGCCGCAGCGAGCAGCCGATCGGCGAGAGCGTCCCGCCGGCGGCCCGGGGCACGTCGCTGCTCGAGGTCCGTGACCTGAAGAAGTACTTCCCGGTGAAGTCCTCGGGCCTGGTGCGCGCGCAGCCGTCGGCAACGTCCAGGCCGTCGACGGCGTCTCCTTCGCCCTCGACAGCGGGTCAGGCGCTCGGCCTGGTCGGCGAGTCCGGGTGCGGCAAGTCGACCCTCGGGCGCCTGATCACCCGGCTCTACGACCCGACCGCGGGCAGCATCGAGTTCGAGGGCCGAGCGCATCGACACCCTGACCTCGAAGCAGATGCTGCCGATCCGGCGCGAGATCCAGATGATCTTCCAGGACCCGTACTCCTCGCTGAACCCCCGCCACACGGTCGGCACGATCGTGGGGACCCCGCTGGAGGTCCACAAGGTCGTCGCGAAGAACAAGATCCTGCCGCGGGTCCAGGAGCTGCTCGAGGTCGTCGGGCTCAACCCCGAGCACTACAACCGCTACCCCAACGAGTTCTCCGGCGGCCAGCGTCAGCGCATCGGCCTGGCCCGCGCGCTCGCGCTGCAGCCGAAGCTGCTCGTGGCCGACGAGCCCGTCTCCGCCCTCGACGTCTCCATCCAGGCCCAGGTCGTCAACCTGCTCCAGGACGTCCAGAAGGAGTTCGGGATCGCGTTCCTCTTCATCGCCCACGACCTGGCGGTGGTGCGGCACTTCTGCCCCGACGTCGCGGTGATGTACCTCGGGCGGATCGTCGAGATCGCCGACCGCGAGACCGCTCTACCACCGCGCCGCACCACCCCTACACCCAGGCGCTGCTCTCCGCGGTGCCCGAGGTCTCGCAGGCCGCGCCCGGCACCCGCCGCGAGCGGATCCGGCTCGAGGGCGACGTGCCGAGCCCGATCAACCCGCCCTCGGGCTGCTCGTTCCGCACCCGGTGCCGCCTGGCGCAGGAGATCTGCTCGCGCGTCGAGCCGCCCCTGCTGCAGATCGGTCCGCGCCACAAGGTCGCCTGCCACTTCCCGGGCGAGCTCAACAAGGCCCCCGACCGTCCGGTCACCGCGCCCGCTGCTCGGCATCGACGACGTCGGTGCGCCCGACCCCGGCGCGACCCCGACCGCGATCAGCCGACGAGCCGGGCTTCGGCGACAGCTGGTACGACCTGAAGGCCCGCACCATCGCCCACGCCTGAGCGCCGGCCGCGCCGGCGTAGCCTCGCCGACCTGAGCCCCGCGGACGACGACGACGCCGACGACGGCCTGTTCGACGCGCCCGCCACCGCCAGCCGGGCGCCGGCCGCGGGCGAGGGTCTGCCGACGGCGCCGACTCGGCGGGGGCAGCCTGGCCGGGTCCGTGCGCGACTCCGCGCCGCTGGCGGTGCGGATGCGCCCGCGCACGCTCGACGAGCTGGTCGGCCAGCAGCCAGCTGCGCGCCGCCGGATCGCCGCTGCGCCGCCTGGTCGAGGGCGACCAGTCGATGTCGCTGCTGCTGTGGGGCCCGCCCGGGCACCGGCAAGACCACGATCGCCGCGATCCTCTCGCACGCAGACCGACCGGGTCTTCGTCGAGGTCTCCGCCGTCGCCGCCGGCGTCAAGGAGGTCCGCGCCGCGATCGACGCCGCGCGTCGCCTGCTGGTCTCCCAGGGGCGCGAGACCGTGCTCTTCGTCGACGAGGTGCACCGCTTCTCCAAGGCCCAGCAGGACGCGCTGCTGCCCGGCGTGGAGAACCGGTGGGTGACCCTGGTCGCCGCCACCACCGAGAACCCGTTCTTCAGCGTGATCAGCCCGCTGCTCTCCCGCAGCCTGCTGCTGCGCCTGGAGAGCCTCACCGACGACGACGTACGCCGGGTCGTGCGCGACGCCGTGCACCGACGAGCGCGGCCTGGACGGCAGCGGTGAGCCTCGACGAGGACGCGCCTCGAGCACCTCGTCCGGCTCGCCGGCGGTGACGCCCGCCGGTCCCTGACCTACCTGGAGGCCGCGGCGGGCGCCGCGACCAGCCAGGGTCGTGACGTGGTCGACCTCGCGACCGCCGAGGTGGCCGTGGACCGGGCCGCGGTGCGCTACGACCGCCAGGGCGACCAGCACTACGACGTGACCAGCGCCTTCATCAAGTCGGTGCGCGGCTCGGACGCCGACGCCGCGCTGCACTACCTGGCCCGGATGATGGAGGCCGGCGAGGACCCCCGCTTCATCGCGCGCCGGCTGATCATCCTGGCCAGCGAGGACATCGGGCTGGCCGACCCGACCGCCCTGACGACCGCCGTCGCCGCCGCGCAGGCGGTGGCGCTGATCGGGATGCCGGAGGGACGGCTCGACGCTGGCCCAGGCCACGATCGCGCTCGCCGTGGCACCGAAGTCCAACGCCGTGACCACCGCGGTCGGGGCCGCCAGCGCGGACGTGCGGGCCGGCAAGGTCGGCCCGGTGCCCGCCGCACCTGCGCGACGCGCACTACGGCGGGGCGAAGGACCTCGGCCACGGCAGCGGCTACGTCTACAGCCATGACGCGCCGTACGGCGTCGCCGAGCAGGTCTACGCCCCCGACGTCGTCGCCGACGCCGAGTACTACCGGCCGACGTCGCTGGGTGCCGAGGCCGCGGTGCGCGAGCGTTGGCAGCGGGTGCGTCGCCTCGTGCGCGGCGAAAGGTAGGGTCGGGCCCCATGAGCCAGCAGTGGAGCGTCGCGGGCTCGAGCGTGCTCGTGGTCAGCGTCCTCGCCCTGCTGGTCCTCCTCGCCGCGGTGCTCGTGACCGCGCTCGTCGTCTCGCGGCGCGCCCGGCACCGCGCCGAGCGGGACCGTGAGCAGCACGAGCGCGACGTCGAGGCCCTGCGCGCCCAGGTCGAGCGGATCGAGCGCTCGCTGGCCCGACCGGCCGCCGAGCCCGCCACCGCGCAGCTGCTGATCACCACCGCCGGCGAGGACCCGCCCGGGGCCGAGGAGCGCTCGGTCGTCCCCGCCCGCGTCGTCCCGGCCCCGCTCTTCGCCGACCTGGTCCTGCGGGAGTCGGTCGTGCAGGCCGCCTCGTGGACCGCCGGCGTACGCCGGGCCCTCTCGGCCGAGCACCGCCAGCGGGTGCGCCTGGAGATGCGCCGCGAGGTCAAGCGGGCGCGCAAGCAGCGACGAGCGCGAGCTCCGGGCCGCGCGGCGCGACTGGCAGGCGCACCAGCGGAGCGAGGGCAGCGCCGCATGAGCCGCGGGCTCTGGTTCGCCGCCGGGGCCGGTGCCGGGATGTACGCCGTGGCGCGGGCCCGGCGCGTGGCCGAGGCGCTGAGCATCGACGGCCTGCGGGACCGGGTCGGCGCGGCGGTGGTCGGCGCGCGGATGCTGCGCGACGAGGCCGTCGCCGGGCACGCCGAGCGCGAGCAGCAGCTGCGCCAGCAGATCGAGCACCGGACGAACGGCAGGCAGACCAGCGGCACCAGGCCGCGCCAGCCCGGATCACGGGCCCACGAGAGGACGAGCACTGATGGACACCGCGACGATCCGGGCGAGGTTCCTGGCCCACTTCGAGGCCGCCGGGCACACGGTGGTGCCCTCGGCGTCGTTGCTCGTCGCCGACCCGACGCTGCTCTTCGTGCCCGCCGGCATGGTGCCGTTCAAGCCCTACTTCCTGGGCCAGGAGACCCCGCCGTACGACCGCGCGACCAGCGTGCAGAAGTGCGTGCGGACCCCCGACATCGAGGACGTCGGCAAGACCACCCGCCACGGCACGTTCTTCGAGATGTGCGGCAACTTCTCCTTCGGCGACTACTTCAAGCAGCGGGCCATCGAGCTGGCCTGGGACCTGGTCACCAAGCCGGTCGCCGAGGGCGGCTGGGGCCTGGAGGAGAGCCGGCTCTACCCGAGCGTGCTACACCGAGGACGCCGAGGCCGTCGCGCTGTGGCGCGAGGTCACCGGCCTGCCCGAGAGCGCGTGGTCAAGCTGGGCCGCAAGGAGAACTACTGGTCGATGGGCGTGCCCGGGCCCGGGCGGCCCGTGCTCGGAGATCCTCTACGACCGCGGCCCCGACTTCGGCCCGGAGGCCGACCTGAGCACGATCGGGCCCGACATGCCCACCGAGCTCGAGGACCGCTACGTCGAGATCTGGAACCTCGTCTTCATGCAGGACGAGCTCTCCGCCGTGCGCTCCAAGTCCGACTTCGACATCGCGGGCTCGCTGCCGCAGCGCAACATCGACACCGGCATGGGCCTCGAGCGGGTGGCGATGCTGCTGCAGGACAAGCCCAACATGTACGAGACCGACGGCATGTTCCCGGTCATCGCCCGGGCCGAGGAGCTCAGCGGTCGTCGCTACGGCGCCGACGGGACCAGGGTCGCCAGGACGACGTGTGGCTGCGGGTCGTCGCCGACCACGTGCGGTCCTCGATGATGCTGATCGGCGACGGCGTGGTGCCCGGCAACGAGGGCCGCGGCTACGTGCTGCGCCGGCTGCTGCGCCGCGCGGTGCGCTCGATGCGGCTGCTCGGGGTCGAGGACCGGGTGCTGCCCGAGCTGATGCCCGTCAGCCGCGACAAGATGGGCGAGACCTACGAGGTGCTCCACCGCGACTGGGAGCGGATCTCGACCGTGGCCTACGCCGAGGAGGAGGCCTTCCGCGCCACCCTGCGCTCGGGCACCACGATCTTCGAGACCGCCGCGACGCGGGTGCGCTCCACCGGCGCCACGCAGCTGCCCGGCGACGAGGCGTTCGCGCTGCACGACACCTACGGCTTCCCGATCGACCTGACCCTCGAGATGGCCGCCGAGCAGGGCCTCAGCGTCGACGAGGCCGGCTTCCGCCGGCTGATGGGCGAGCAGCGCGAGCGGGCCAAGGCCGACGCGCGCGCCAAGAAGGGCGCCCAGCGTGACGGGTCGGCGTACCGCGCGGTCGCGGACTCGCTCGGGCGCGCGGTGGAGTTCACCGGCTACGCCGACGTCGTCGCCGAGGGGGTCGTGCGCGGCCTGGTCGGCGCCGACGGGGTCGTCGAGTCCGCGGCGAGCGGCGAGGAGGTCGAGCTGGTCCTCGACCGGACCCCGTTCTACGCCGAGGGCGGCGGACAGCTCGCCGACGAGGGCGTCATCGAGCTCGACAACGGCGCCCGGCTCGCCGTGCGCGACGTGCAGAGCCCGATCTCCGGGCTCGTCGTGCACCGCGCCATCGTGCTCGACGGCGAGGTCACCCTCGGGCATCGGCGCCCAGGCGCTCGTCGACGTCGAGCGACGCCGGGCCGATCTCGCGCGCCCACACCGCGACCCACATGGTGCACAAGGCCTTCCGCGAGGCGCTCGGCGAGACGGCGACCCAGGCCGGCTCCGAGAACGCCCCGGGACGCTTCCGCTTCGACTTCTCCGCCACCGGCGCGGTGCCGACCTCGGTCATGGCCGACGTCGAGGCGCGCGTCAACGACGTCGTCCTCGACGACCTCGCCGTCGAGGCCGAGGTGATGACGCCAGCCCGAGGCCGTCGCCTCGGGCGCCATGGCGCTGTTCGGCGAGAAGTACGGCGACCAGGTGCGCGTGGTCTCGGTCGGCGACTGGGCCCGCGAGCTGTGCGGCGGCACCCACGCGGGCCGCTCGGGCCAGCTCGGCGTCGTCAAGCTGCTCGGAGAGAGCTCGATCGGCTCCGGCGTACGCCGGGTCGAGGCCCTCGTCGGCGGCGACGCCTACCGCTTCCTGGCCCGCGAGAACGTGCTGGTCAACCAGCTCACCGACGTCCTCAAGGTGCGTCGCGAGCAGCTGCCCGAGCGCGTGTCCGACATCCTCGAGCGGCTGCGCGGCGCCGAGAAGGAGATCGAGAAGGTACGGCTGGCCCAGCTGCTCGCCGCGGGCGGCGAGCTCGCGGCCGCGGCCGAGGACGTCGAGGGCGTCGCCGTCGTGGCCCACCGCGCCGACGGTGCCGCGGCCGGTGACGCCCGCACCCTGGCCCTCGACGTGCGCGGTCGCCTCGCCGCGGGCCGCCCGGGCGTGGTCGTCGTCCTCGGCGTCGCCGACGGCAAGGTCTCGGTGGTCGCCGCCACCAACGACGAGGCCCGCGAGCGCGGGCTGTCGGCCAACGACCTGGTCCGCGCCGTCGGGCCCGCACGTCGGCGGTCGCGGCGGCGGCAAGGCCGACGTCGCCCAGGGCGGCGGCACCGACCCCGCCGGGGTCGACGCGGCCCTGGCCGAGGTGCCGCGCAGCGTCGCGGCCGCGCTGGCGGACCGGGACCGGTGAGCCCGGTGCGCTCCGGCGTGCGGGTCGGCATCGACCCCGGCGACGCCCGGATCGGGGTCGCGCGCAGCGACCCGTCGGGCTTCCTGGCCTCACCCGTCGAGACGGTGCGCCGCGGCAAGGGCGACCTGCGCCGGCTGGGTCGCGCTGGTGCGTGACTGCGAGGCCGTCGAGGTCGTCGTCGGGCTGCCCCGCTCGCTGTCGGGCGGCGAGGGCCCCGCCGCGCCCAAGACGCGGGACTTCGCGGCCCGGCTCGCCGGGCGGGTCGCCCCCGTCCCGGTGCGCCTCGTCGACGAGCGGCTCACCACCGTGAGCGCGGAGGCTATGCTCCGCGATCGGGGCCGCAAGGGCGCCCGACGGCGTGCCGTCGTCGACCAGGCGGCCGCCGTCCTGATCCTGCAGCACGCGCTCGACACCGAACGCTCCACCGGGTCACCCCCCGGCGAGGTCCTCGCACCTGTGCCGGACCGGGCCGCGAGGCCACCCGAGGAGCAGACCGTGAAGGACACCGATGACTGAGGCACCACCTCCCCCGAGGCTCCCGCGGGCACGCCCGCCGAGCCGGCGACGCTCGACCAGCTGCACCCGCGCCGGCAGCCGCCGGCGCAAGAGGGGCCGGCTCTCCGGGCTGCCTGCCGGTGCTCCTCGTGCTCGCGGTGCTCGCCGGCCTCGGCTACGTCGCGGTGACCAAGGGCCAGGCCGCATCGAGGACTTCTTCGCCGACCCGGCCGACTACAGCGGCCCCGGCCAGGGCAGGGTCTCCTTCGAGGTCGCCGACGGCGACACGGTCGCCGAGATCGGACGCAACCTCAAGGACGAGGGCGTGGTGGCCTCGGTCGACGCCTTCGTCGACGTCGCCAGCGGCAGCTCGCGACGGCCCGCGGCATCCAGGTCGGCTTCTACGCGCTGGCCGAACAAGATGAGCGCGGCCGAGGCGCTCGACGTGCTCGTCGACCCCGCCAACCTGGTCAACACCACCGTGACGGTCCCCGAGGGGCTGCGGGTCGCCGACATCCTCGACATCCTGGGCGACCAGACCGACTTCCCCCGCAAGGCCTACGCCAGGGTGCTGGCCGAAGCCCGACGCGATCGGGCCTGCCCGCCTACGCCGACGGCGACCCCGAGGGCTACCTGTTCCCCTCCACCTACGACGTCAACCCCGGCGACACCGCCGAGCACCATCCTGACCGCGATGGTCGACCGCTGGCGCCAGGCCGCCGACGACGCCGACCTCGAGGCCGCGGCCGAGCGGCTCGGCTACACGCCCGCACGAGCTGATGACGGTGGCCAGCCTGGTCCAGGCCGAGGGGCGCGGCGACGACATGCCGAAGGTCGCCCGGGTGATCTACAACCGCCTCGAGATCGACCCGAACCCCTCCGCGGGCTTCCTGCAGATCGACGCCGCGGTCAACTTCGCGCTCGGTCGCGAGCCGATCGCCCGGCTCACCACCGCCGAGATCGACTCCGTCTCGGACTCGCCGTACAACACCTACACGCAGAAGGGCCTGCCGCCGGGACCGATCGAGGCGCCCGGCGACGCCGCGATCGCGGCCGCGGCCAACCCGGCCGACGGTCCCGTGGTTCTTCTACGTCACGGTCAACCTGCGCACGGGCGAGACGAAGTTCACCGACTCCTACGACGAGTTCCTGGGTTCCGCGCCGAGCTCGACGAGTACTGCGCCACCCAGTCCGACCGCTGCTGATGGCCCGGCGCTGATGCTCGGCCCCTCGCCCGCCGGTGCGCCGTGCTCGGCGACCCCGTCGCCCACTCGCTCTCCCCGGCCCTGCACCCCGCGGCGTACGCCGAGCTCGGCCTGGACTGGACCTACGGCGCCGACCGGGTCGCCGCGGGGGCGCTCGCGCGCGCACGTCGCGGCGCTGGACGCGGCCTGGCGCGGGCTGTCGGTCACCGCCCCGCTGAAGCGGGAGGCGCTCGCGCTGGCCGACGTCGCGAGCGACGCGGGCCCGGCTCGCCGGGGTGGCCAACACGCTGGTGCTCACCGGGACGGGGTGCACGCCGACAACACCGACCTGCCCGGGGCCGTCGCCGCGCTGCGCGAGGCCGGCATCGACGAGCTGGGCCGGGTCGTCGGTGCTCGGCGCCGGCGCCACGGCCGCCTCGGTCGGCCTCGCGGCGTGCGACCTCGGGGCCCGTGAGGTCACCGTGCTGGGCGCGGTCGCCCCAGCGCGCGCAGGAGGCCGTCGCCACGATCCGCGCCCATCCCTCGGGACCCCGGGTGACGCTCCGGTCGCTGGACGAGCGAGCGTGGGCACCCCGCTCGCGGACGACCTCGTCGTCACGACCGTGCCCGCGGCCGCCCAGACCGCGGCGGCTGGTCGAGCGCTGCGTCGGCGGCCCCGGCGCTCTTCGAGGTGCTCTACGACCCGTGGCCGACCCCGCTGGCGGCCGCGGCCGCCGCGGCGGGACGGGTGCTGGTCGGCGGGCTCGACCTGCTCGTGCACCAGGCCGCGCTCCAGCTGCGCGCCTTCACCGGTCTGCCGGCGCCGCTGGAGGCGATGCGCGCCGCCGGCGTCGCCGCGCTCGCCGCGCGGTCCGAGCCGTCGCGGGGCTGAGCCGTGGCCGAGCCGCTGCTGGTCGCCGTCGCCGCGGTGCTCTGCGCGATCGGCGGCCTGGGCGTCCCGCGGCTGGTGCGGGCGCTGCCCGAGCCCGCGAGCCCGGCTCCGGACGGTGACGCGCGACCGACGTACGCCGAGGTCGCCGCGGGGCCACGCCTGGCGGGAGGCTCCGCCCTCGCCGGTGCGGTCGCCGGGGCGCTGCTCGTCGTGGGGGTCGGGGTGCAGCCCTGGCTGGTCGGCGCTGCTCGCGCTCGTGCCGGTCGGGACCGCGCTCGCCGTCGTCGACGCCCGCACCCGGCTTGCTGCCCAAGCGCCTGGTCCTCCCGGCGACGGCCGTGCTGCTGGGGTGGGCGCTCCTGCTGTGGCCGCTGGCCGGCGAGGGGCGTGAGCTGGTGCGCGCGGGGCTGGCCCTGGTGGCGGCACGGTCGGTGTTCTGGGCTGCTCTGGTTCGTCCGGTCGGCCGGTCTGGGCTTCGGCGACGTCCGGCTCGCGGCGCTGCTCGGGCTGGCCCTGGGCCACCTGGGCTGGGCCGAGGTGGTCGTGGGGCTCTACGCCGCCCTGCTGGTCTTCGGCGTCCCCGGCCTGGTGCTGGCGGTGGCGCGTCGGGACCGGGCCCTGCTCCGCCGACCCCGGGCGTTCGGTCCGGCCCTGCTGGTCGGGGCGCTGCTCGGGGTGGTCGCCGGCGAGCCGGTCGCCGGGGTCCTGGGCTGGGCGTAGGTCCGGGGGCAGGAGCACGGGTCACGGGTGGGAGACTGGCGACATGTTGCGCTGGCTGACCGCGGGCGAGTCCCACGGACCGTCCCTCGTCGCGATCCTCGAAGGTCTGCCCGCTCAGGTGGCGGTGACCAGCGACGACATCGCCGACGCCCTCGCCCGACGACGGCTCGGCCACGGCCGCGGAGCGCGGATGAAGTTCGAGCAGGACCAGGTCAGCCTGGTCGGCGGGGTCCGGCACGGCCTCACCCAGGGAGGGCCGGTGGCGATCGAGGTCGGCAACACCGAGTGGCCCAAGTGGGAGAAGGTGATGTCCGCCGACCCGGTCGACGCCGAGGAGCTCGCCGGGCTGGGCCGCAACGCCCCCCTCACCCGGCCGCGCCCCGGGCACGCCGACCTCGTGGGCATGCAGAAGTACGACTTCGACGACGCCCGGCCGATCCTGGAGCGGGCCTCCGCGCGTGAGACCGCCGCCCGGGTCGCGCTGGGCCGGGTGGCGACCGCCTTCCTCGAGCAGGCGGTCGGCGCGCGGGTGCTCTCCCACGTCGTCGAGCTCGGCGGCGTGGCGGCCCCGGCCGGCTCGGTGCCGGGCCCGGACGACGTACCGGCCCTCGACGAGCACCCCGTGCGCTGTCTCGACACGACGGCGGGCCAGGCGATGGTCGACCGGATCGACCAGGCCCACCAGGACGGCGACACCCTCGGCGGGGTCGTCGAGGTCGTCGTCCACGGCCTGCCGCCGGGCCTGGGATCGCACGTGCACTGGGACCGGCGTCTCGACTCCCGCCTCGCGGGAGCCCTGATGGGCATCCAGGCGATCAAGGGGGTCGAGGTCGGCGACGGCTTCGCCCTCGCTGCGACCCCGGGCTCGCTGGCCCACGACGAGATCCTCACCGGCGACGACGGCATCCGCCGCGCGACCGGGCGCGCGGGCGGCACCGAGGGCGGCATGAGCACCGGTGAGGTGCTGCGGGTGCGGGCGGCGATGAAGCCGATCGCGACCGTGCCGCGCGCGCTGCGCACGGTGGACGTGGCCACCGGCGAGCAGACGCGGGCCCACCACCAGCGCTCCGACGTGTGCGCGGTGCCCGCCGCCGGCATCGTCGCCGAGGCCATGGTCGCGCTGGTGCTCGCCGACGCCGTGCTGGAGAAGTTCGGCGGCGACTCGGTGGGGGAGACCCGCCGCAACGCGCAGGGCTACCTCGACGCCCTGAGGTACCGGTGAGCGGGCGTCCTCACGGCACGCCCCGGGCGGTGCTCGTCGGCCCGATGGGCGCGGGCAAGACCACCGTGGCCGGCCTGCTCGCCGAGACGTGGGGCGTCGCCGCCCGCGACACCGACGCCGACGTCGAGCAGGCCACCGGGCGCAGCATCTCGGAGATCTTCGTCGACGACGGCGAGGAGACCTTCCGTGCCCTGGAGCGCGACGCGGTCGCCGCAGCGCTGCGCGAGCACGACGGCGTGCTCGCCCTCGGCGGGGGCGCGGTGCTCGACCCCGACACCCGGGCGAGCCTGGCCGGCCGCCCGGTCGTCTTCCTGCGGGTCGGTCTCACCGACACGGTCAAGCGGGTCGGCCTCGGTGTCAGCCGGCCGATGCTGCTCGGCAACATGAGGTCGCGGATCAAGGCCCTGCTCGACGAACGCACCCCGGTCTACGAGTCGGTCGCCGCCCTGGTCGTCGAGACCGACGGTCGCACGCCCGAGGACGTCGCCGCCGAGATCGCCCGGGGCCTCGCGTGAGCAGCCCGACCGTGCTGGCCGTGCGCGGCGCGTCGCCCTACGACGTCGTGGTCGGCCACGACGTGCTGGACCGCGTCGTCGACCTGCTCGGTGAGCGCCCCGAACGGGTCGCGCTGCTCTTCGCCGCCGAGCTCGGCGAGATCGCCCAGTCCGTGGCCGAGCGGCTCGTCGAGCACTACGACGTGCTCGCCCTCGGCCTGCCCGACGGCGAGCAGGCCAAGACCGCCGCCGTGGCGGCCGACTGCTGGGAGGCCCTCGGCGAGCGAGGATTCACCCGCTCCGACGCCGTGGTCACCGTCGGTGGCGGTGCCACGACCGACCTCGGCGGCTTCGTGGCCGCGACCTGGACCCGCGGCATCCGCGTCGTCCACGTGCCCACGACGCTGCTGGCCATGGTCGACGCCGCCGTGGGTGGCAAGACCGGCATCAACACCGGCGCGGGCAAGAACCTGGTCGGCTCCTTCCACGAGCCCGCGGGCGTCGTGTGCGACCTCGGCCTGCTCGAGACGCTGCCGCGCGAGGAGCTCGTCGCCGGGCTCGGCGAGGTCGTCAAGTGCGGCTTCATCGCCGACCCCGAGATCCTGGACATCGTCGAGCGCACCGACCCCGCCGACCTCGTCGCGTCGTCGCCGCAGCTGCGCGAGCTGGTCGAGCGCGCGATCGCGGTCAAGATCGACGTCGTCCAGGCCGACCTGCGCGAGACCGTGGGGGAGTCCGCGTCCGCCGGGGGCCACCCGGGCCGGGAGGCGCTGAACTACGGCCACACCCTGGCCCACGCCGTCGAGAAGACCGAGGCCTACGCCGTGCGGCACGGCGAGGCGGTCGCGATCGGCTGCGTCTTCGTCGCTGAGCTGGCCCGCCGGGCGGGGCTGCTGGCCGACGACGTCGCCGAGCGACACCGCACCGCCTTCGCCCGGGTGGGGCTGCCGGTCACGCTACGACGGGGCGCCGTTCGAGGACCTGCTGGCCACGATGGCGCTCGACAAGAAGTCCCGCGGCTCGCGGCTGCGGTTCGTGGTGCTCACCGACGTCGGTCGGCCGCGGGTCCTCGAGGCCCCCGAGCGCGCCGACCTCGAGGCGGCGTACGCCAGCCTGTCCGGGTCCGCACGATGAGCACCTCGCGCGTGCTGGTGCTCAACGGGCCCAACCTCGGGCGGCTCGGGCGGCGTCAGCCCGAGATCTACGGCACCACCACCCACGCCGAGCTGGCCCGGGCCTGCGTCACCTGGGGCGCCGAGCTCGGCCTCGCGGTCGACGTCCGTCAGACCAACCACGAGGGCGAGATGCTCGACTGGCTCGGCGAGGCGGCCGACGACCGCGTGCCGGTCGTGCTGAACGCCGCGGCATGGACCCACTACTCCTACGCGCTCTACGACGCCTGCGCGATGCTCACCGCGCCCCTGGTCGAGGTCCACCTCTCCGACCCGGCGCAGCGACCCGAGGTCTTCCGGCACTCCTCGGTCGTCACGCCGCACGCCGCGCTCGTGGTGGCCGGCCGCGGCGTCCAGGGCTACCGCGAGGCCCTGCGCCACCTGGCGGGGGACCCGCGGGGGATGGCCTAGACTCGACGGCTGGCGCCCCGCGGTCACCGCGACCGGTCCGGAGGTCGCCGACCGCACGACGTCCCGCCCCCGAAACGATTGGCTGACCTGCGCGCATGGCAACGACGAACGACCTGAAGAACGGCATGGTGCTCAACCTCGACGGCCAGCTCTGGCAGGTCATGTGGTTCCAGCACCACAAGCCCGGCAAGGGCGGTGCCGTCGTGCGCTCCAAGCTGCGCAACGTCGAGTCCGGCAAGACCGTCGACAAGACCTTCAACGCCGACGTCAAGGTCGAGGTCGCCTCCGTCGACAAGCGCACGATGACCTACCTCTACAACGACGGCGTGTCCTACATCTTCATGGACACCAGCGACTACGAGCAGCTCGAGGTCCCGCCCGAGATCGTCGGTGACGCGGCGAACTTCCTGCTCGAGAACGGCGAGGCCGTCGTGGCCACCAACGACGGGCGGGTGCTCTACATCGAGCTGCCGGCCTCGGTCGAGCTGAAGATCACCTTCACCGAGCCCGGCGTCGCCGGCGACAGCGCCACCGGTCGCACCAAGCCCGCCACGCTCGAGACGGGCCACGAGATCCAGGTGCCGCTGTTCATCACCCAGGACGAGACCGTCAAGGTCGACACCCGGGACTCCTCCTACCTCGGCCGGGTGAAGAGCTGAGCGAGTCACCTGCGGGCGCACGCCCCGGCGGCGGGGGCGCCCGGTCCAAGGCCCGCAAACGGGCCCTCGACCTGCTCTTCGCCTCCGACCTGCGCGGCGAGGACGCGGCGCTCGCGCTGGCCCGCGCCGAGGACGCCGGCCAGGCGCCGCCCAACCCCTACACCGCGACCCTGGTGCGCGGGGTGGTCGAGCACCGTGCGCGCATCGACGAGCTGCTGGCGACGTACTCCACCGGCTGGAGCCTGGAGCGGATGCCCGCCGTGGACCGCAACGTGCTGCGCCTGGGTGTGTGGGAGATGCTCTGGGCCGACGACGTGCCCGACACCGTCGCGCTGAGCGAGGCCATGGCGCTCGTGCGCGAGCTCTCGACCGACGACTCCCCGCAGTTCGTCAACGGGATCCTCGGCACGATCCAGCGCGAGCGACCCGGTCGTACCGGCTGAGCCCCGACTCTGCCATCGTGGTGCGATGAGCAACCACAGTGCGCAGGAGACCGAGACCAGGCCCGACCAGGTGGAGGTCGACCTCGTCCTGGTCGGGGCCGGACCGGGAGGGGAGTCCCTGGCGACCGGAGCGGCCGGGGCCGGGCTCGAGGTCGTCGTGGTCGACCGGCACCTCGTCGGCGGGGAGTGCCCCTACTACGGGTGCATCCCGACCAAGATGATGGTGCGGGCCTCCGACGCGCTCGCCGAGGCGGGCCGCGCCGACGAGCTCGCGGGCGAGGCGAGCGTGAGCGCGTCGTGGACGCCCGTCGCGACGCGGATCCGCGACGAGGCCACGAGCGACTGGGACGACACGGTCGCCGTCGAGCGTCTGCAGGACGCCGGTGCCGTCGTGCACCACGGCACCGCCCGCCTGGCCGGCCCCGGCCGCGTCGAGGTCGAGCTCGCCGGCGGGGGCACCGTGGCCTACGCCGCGCGCCGCGGCGTGGTGCTCAACCCGGGGACCCGTCCGGCGGCCCTGCCCGTGCCGGGGCTCGAGGGCACGCCGTACTGGACCAACCGCGAGGCCGTGCAGCAGACCTCGTTGCCCGCCTCGCTCGTCGTCGTCGGCGGCGGCCCGATCGGGTGCGAGCTGGCCCAGACGTTCTCACGCTTCGGGGTGCGGGTCACGGTCGTCCAGCACGGTCCACGGCTGCTGCCGGGCGACGAGCCGGAGGCCGGGGACCTGCTCGGTGAGGTGTTCGCCGGCGAGGGCATCCGGGTCCTGACCGACGCGGAGCTCTCGGAGGTCTCCTACGCCGACGGCACGTTCACGCTCTCGGTCGACACCGGCGCGGGTCAGGACGGCGGCACGGAGACGCTGCGCGCCGACCAGCTGCTCGTGGCGGCCGGCCGTACGCCGAACCTCGACGACCTCGGGCTCGAGACCGTGGGGCTCGACCCGACCGCCCGCTCGATCGAGGTCGACGACCGGCTGCGCGCCGTCGGGACCGACGCCGACCTGTGGGTGGTCGGCGACGTCACCGGCAAGGGCGCCTTCACCCACGTCTCGATGTACCAGTCGGCGATCGCGCTGCGCGACGTGCTCGAGCAGGACGGACCGGCCGCGAGCTACCACGCGGTCCCGCACACGACGTTCACCGATCCCGAGGTGGGGGGAGTCGGGATGAGCGAGCAGCAGGCCCGCGACGCGGGCCTCACCGTCCGCACCGGCTCCACCGCGCTCGAGTCGTCCTCGCGCGGCTTCACCCACGGCCCCGGGGCGCGGGGCTTGATCAAGGTCGTCGAGGACGCCGACCGCGGCGTGCTCGTCGGGGCGACGGCGGTGGGCCCCGGTGGCGGGGAGATCCTCGGGTTCCTCGCGGTGGCGGTGCACGCGGCCGTCCCCGTCGAGACCCTGACCTCGATGATCTACGCCTACCCGACCTTCCACCGCGCGATCGAGACCGCGCTGGGCGACCTGTCGTGACCCAGGCTCCGGGCAGCACGCCCCGCAACCTCGACGAGGCCGAGGACCACCCGTGGGTGGACCACGCCGCGCGGTTCGGGCTCGTGGCCTACGGCGTGGTGCACCTGCTGATCATGTGGCTGGCCCTCCAGCTCGCGCTCGGCGACCGTGAGGGCACCGCCAGCAGCTCGGGGGCGCTGCACCAGCTGGCCGAGCAGCCGTTCGGCAAGGTCGGGCTCTGGCTGGTGGCCATCGGCATGCTGCTGCTCGTCGTCTGGCGGGTGCTGGAGGCGATCGCCGGCCACGACGGCGAGGAGGGCTCGGGGCTCTGGGCCAAGCGCGGGGTCTCCGTGCTCAAGGCCGTGCTCTACGGCTCCCTCGGGGTCACCGCCCTGCAGGTCGCCGTGGGTGGCGGCTCACAGGGCAAGGGCGGCACCGACGGCACGACGGCGACGATCATGGGCCTGCCGGGTGGCCAGCTCCTGGTGGGCCTCGTCGCCCTCGCCGTCCTGGCCTACGCCGGGTTCGAGATCCGTCAGGCGGTGACCGAGAAGTTCCGCGAGAACCTCGATGCCGCGGGGAAGTCGGGCGAGACCGGTCGGGCCTACGTGCTCCTCGGCAAGGCCGGGTACGCCGCCAAGGGCGTGGCGATCGGGATCATCGGGATCCTGTTCGGCTACGCCGCGATCACCCAGGACCCGAAGAAGTCCGGTGGCCTCGACCAGGCGCTGCAGCAGGTGCTCGAGCAGCCGTTCGGCCCCGTGCTGCTGAGCGTCGTCGCCCTCGGCATCGGGGCGTACGGCGTGTTCTGCTTCGCCCGGGCGCGCCACCTCTCGCGCTGAGCCGCGGGACGTGCTCGTGCGACGCGGGTGGCCCCGGACTTTCGCACCGTGGTGGGGACGTCGTAGGTTCTCAGGCGTCCCACGTACCCCACGACCCTCAGCCCCGGCACGATCGGAGACGCCATGAGCAGCTCGGCCGAGCACGCTGCGGACGAGCCCGACGGTCGCGACGCGCAGTCGGAGCAGGCCCAGCCGACCCAGTCGACCCAGTCGACCCAGTCGACCCAGCCGAGTCAGGGCACCCGCCCCGCCGGCGGGCGACGTCGTGCCCTGCCCGAGGAGGGGCCGGGGTCCGAGGTAGCCGTCCGCGAGTCGCGGAGCGAGCTCGAGCCCACCGCCGGCGGCGCATCCGCCGAGCCGCGACGTTTCGTCACCGCAACCGACTTCCTCGAGCGCCGCGACCAGGACCGCGAGCCCGGACCGGCGACCTGGGGCTGGCGCGGCCGGGTCAACCGGTGGAGCGGCGGCACGGTGCGTGCCCGGATGGGTCCCGCCGAGCTCGAGCACGAGCAGCAGCGCTCGCTGGTCCAGCGCGACTTCGAGGGCCCGCGCACGATCGCGTTCATCAACCCCAAGGGCGGTGCCGCCAAGACCACCGGTGTGCTGGCCGCCGGCTACACGTTCGGCACGGTGCGCGGTGGCGGCGTCGTGGCCTGGGACAACAACGAGACCCGGGGCACCCTCGGCATCCGGGGCACCCGTGGCTCGCACCGCAACACCACCCGCGAGCTGCTCGAGGACCTCGGCCGGTTCAGCGACGTCTACCAGTCGCGCATCGGCGACCTCGGCGCGTTCGTGCGCTCGCAGGGTGACGCCCACTTCGACGTGCTGGCCTCCGACGAGCGACCCGACGTGACCGGGACGATCCACGCCGACGACTTCGTCTCGGTCCACGCCCTGCTCGAGCGCTTCTACCGGGTGATCCTCGTCGACACCGGCAACAACATGCGGGCCGAGAACTGGTTGGCCGCCGCCCAGGCCGCCGACCTGCTGGTCGTGACCAGCACGGTGCGCGTCGACACCGGCTACAGCGGGCTGTGGATGCTCGACGCGCTCCAGGACGCGGGCTACGCCGACCTCAAGCGGCGTACCGTGACGGTGCTCTCGGACCCGTCGCCCCAGGTCGACGACCGGCTCGCCCAGGATCTCGTCGACGTCTACGAGCAACGCACCCGCGCGGTCTTCCGGGTGCCCTACGACCCGGTGCTGGTGCCCGGCACGGTCGTGCCGTACGCCGACCTGTCCGAGGCCACGCGCCGCTCCTGGCTGCGCGCCTGCGCGGTGATGAGCGAGGCGCTCTAGGCGGTCGGCCGACTCCTCGGGCGGGGGTGCAGGGTGCGCTCGGGCCGCGCTAGCGTCGACGCCATGCGAGCAGTGGTGTACTCCGAGACCGGCCCCTCCTCCGTGCTGAGCACGGTGGACCGCGACGCCGACGAGCCCGGGGCCGACGAGGTCCTGGTGCGGGTCGTGCGCGCCGGCGTCAACCCGACCGACTGGAAGTTCCGGTCCGGGATGATGTCGGGCCACGACGAGGTGACGCCCGGCCAGGACGGCGCCGGCGTCGTCGAGGCCGTCGGAGAGGCCGTCGAGCACGTCGCGGTCGGCGACCGGGTGTGGGTCCTGCTGGGCCAGCACCAGCGCCCCTACGGCACGGCCGCCGAGCTCACGGTCCAACCCGCCGACCGGGTCGTCGCGCTGCCCACGGGTGCCTCCTACGACCTCGGCGCCAGCCTGGGGGTCCCCGCGATCACCGCGCACCGGGCCCTGACCTCCGGTGAGGTCAACCGGCTCGGTCCCGGCAGCCTCGACGACCACGTGGTGCTCGTCGCGGGGGGAGCGGGTGCGGTCGGCAACGCCGCCATCCAGCTCGCCCGCTGGGCGGGCGCCACCGTCGTGACGACGGTCAGCAGCGAGGAGAAGGCGGCGCTGGCCCGCGCCGCCGGCGCCCACCACGTCGTGGACTACACGACCGGCGACCCGGCACAGGCGATCCTGGAGGTCGCGCCCGACGGCGTCGATCTCGTCGTCGAGGTCGCACCTGCGCCCAACCGGGCGCTCGACCTGGCCGTCACCCGGGTCCACGGCACGATCGCGATCTACGCCAACAACGGCGGCGAGGAGCTCACGCTGCCGCTGCGCGAGACGTTCAGCCGCAACCTGCGCTACCAGTTCATCATCCTCTACACCCTGGACCCGGCCCTGGTCTCGCTCGCGGTCACCGACATCAGCGCCGCCCTCGAGGACGGGGCGCTGCGGGTCGGTGAGGACGCCGGCCTGCCGCTGCACCACTACCCGCTGGGGCAGACCGCCGCTGCGCAGGACGCCGTCGAGGGCGGCGCGGTCGGCAAGGTCCTGATCGACGTGAGCGAGGGCTGAGCGGATGAACGCGCACGAGGCAACCACGACCGACCCCGCCCCGTACTCCGAGACCGTCGTGGTCGAGGCGGCGGCCGAGGACGTCTACGCCCTGGTCAGCGACGTGACCCGCACCGGCGAGTGGAGCCCGACCTGCCAGCAGTGCTGGTGGGACGACGGGGCCGGCCCGGAGGTCGGCGCCTGGTTCACCGGGCGCAACCAGACCGCGAGCCGCACCTGGGAGACCCGCTCGCAGGTCGTCGCGGCCGAACCGGGCCGGGAGTTCGCCTGGCAGGTCGGGGGCGACCTGGTCCGCTGGGGCTACACGCTGGCCCCGGTCGACGGCGACCCCGCGCGCACCGAGCTGGGCGAGCACTGGACGTTCCTGCCCGGCGGTCTGGCGATGTTCGCCGAGCGCTACGGCGACGACGCCCAGCGGGAGATCGACGACCGCACGGCCGCTGCCCACGCGGGGATCCCGGCCACCCTGGCTGCGCTCAAGGCGCTGGCGGAGCGGCACTGACCCCGACCGCGGCCTCGCGCCGGTCGTCGCCGGCGGCCTCCAGGGAGGCGTCCGCGCGACGCAGCGCGGCGCCGACACCGCCGAAGTACATGTGGGGGCCGGGGTAGGCACGCCCGGCCAGCCCGGAGGCGACGACGGCCGCCGCGATGTCCGCGTCCGGCTCGTGCTCGACCGTCCACTGCGGCGTACGACGCAGGTGCAGCCGCGGCCGGGCGACCGCCTCGGCCAGGTCCAGGCCCGCGAGCATCGCGGGGGCGAGCACCTGCAGCAGCGCCGTGGTGATCCGGTCCGCACCCGGTGAGCCGATCGCGAGCGAGCGACCGTCGCTGGTGCGCGCGACGGTCGGCGCCATGTTGGTCGCGATCCGCCGGCCCGGCTCGCCGGCGTGAAGGCCGCGCACGTTCAGCTCCCGCTCGCCGAGGCAGTTGTTGAGCAGCACGCCGGTGCCGGGCACGCACAGCCCGGCGCCGTAACCGCTGGAGACCGTGATCGCACACGCCTGTCCGTCGCGGTCGACCGCCGAGACGTGCGCCGTCGACGGCGAGGTCGGCAGCGAGGCCAGGCCGCCCCGGTCGACGTCCTCGAGCATCGCGGCACCGGCGGCCTCGAGGTCGGCGGCGGTGTCGAGGACGTCGAGGCGGTGCCCGAGCACGGCGCGCTGGACCTCGATCAGGTCGGCGAGGGCGACCTCCGAGCCCGGGGGCGTACGGCGGACCAGCTCGCCGAGCATCACCGCGAGCACGGTGCCGCCGACCGCCGGCGGCGGGTTGAGGGCGACCTGCCACGCTCCGACGTCGCGCACGAGGGCCGGGCGGACCGTCACCTCGTAGGCGGCGAGGTCCTCGGCGCCGAGCAGGCCGCCGAGGTCGGCCATCTGGGCGACGAGCCGGCGGCCCACCGCGCCGGTCGTCAGCAGCCGCGGGCCCTGCTCGGCCAGGGCCGCGAGGGTGTCCGCGAGGTCGGGGTTCACGGCGGGCTCGCCCGCGGCGAGACGGTGTCCGTCCGGACCGGTGACCAGCGCCCGGGCGTCGGGGTCGTCGCCGAACAGCGACTCGGCGACGAACCCGAGGTAGAGGGCACCCGCGCGGCTGGTCGGGTAGCCGTCCCGCGCGGCCGACTCCGCCGGGGCGACCAGGCGCGACCACGGGAGCGCGCCGTAGCGCTCACTGGCCAGGGCGAGCGCCTGCACCGCACCCGGCACCGCGACCGAGCCGGCCCCCGCGTGGAGCGTGACCCCGCCGCCGTAGTCGGTGACGACCTCGCGCACGCCGCTCCCGCGCCGGGCGGGCGGTGCGGCCAGGCCCGGCATCGCGACCCCGCCGTCGAGGACGACGGGGTCGCCGTCGAGCGGCCAGAGCGCGACGTAGCCGCCCCCGGCGAGGCTGACGATGCCCGGCTCGGTCGACATCGCCACCAGCGCGGCGGCCACGGCCGCGTCGACCGCGTTGCCGCCGTCGTCGACCACGCCGAGTCCCGCGTCGCGGGCCTGCACGCCGGTCGCCGCGACGGCGACCTGGCTGCTCATGGCCCGACCCTAGAGGTCCCGCAGGTCCGCGGGGCGCTGCTATCGTCGCGCCGTCGACATCCTTTAACGAGCCGTCCCGTGAGGCGGAGAAGGAGGTCCGGCTGGTGTCCCAGCCCGAGCCTGGCGAAGAAGTCTCCGACCAGTCCCTCCAGCACACGCTGCCCGGACGGGTGGTCCTCGACGCCCGCGACATCGCGCGGGCGCTGACCCGGATCTCCCACGAGATCCTCGAGCGCAACAAGGGAGCAGGCGGCCTGGTCCTCCTCGGGATCCCCACCCGGGGCGTGGGTGTCGCCCAACGGATCGCCCGACGGATCGCGGCCACCGAGGGCGTCGAGGTGCCGGTCGGGTCGATCGACGTGACGATGTACCGCGACGACCTGCGCCGCCACCCCGCCCGCGGGCCGCAGCGCACGCAGGTCCCGCCCGGCGGCATCGAGCACAAGACGGTCGTCCTCGTCGACGACGTCCTCTACTCCGGTCGCACCGTGCGCGCCGCGCTGGACGCGATGAACGACCTCGGGCGCCCGGACGCCGTCCGCCTCGCGGTCCTGGTCGACCGCGGGCACCGCGAGCTGCCCATCCGCGCCGACCACGTCGGCAAGAACCTGCCGAGCTCGCGCACCGAGCGGGTCATGGTGCGCCTCGAGGAGCTCGACGGCCTCGAGGAGGTCCGGATCGCCGGGGCACCGGGCGAGACCGGCAGCGAGACCGGTCAGGAGGCACGCGCTTGAAGCGGCACCTGCTCAGCATCGACGACGTCTCCACCGACGACATCGCGACGATCTTCGCCACCGCGGCCGAGATGCACGAGGTGCAGCAGCGCCAGGTCAAGAAGCTGCCCGCCCTGCGCGGTCGTACCGTGATCAACCTGTTCTTCGAGGACTCCACGCGCACCCGGTCCAGCTTCGAGCTCGCCGGCAAGTGGCTCTCGGCCGACACCATCAACATCACCGGCAAGGGCAGCTCGGCCTCCAAGGGCGAGAGCCTGCGCGACACCGTGCTGACCATCGCCGCGATGGGGGTGGACGCCCTCGTGATCCGCCACGGGGCGAGCGGCGCGGCGCTCCAGGTCTCGCAGTGGGTCGACGCCAGCGTGATCAACGCCGGTGACGGCACCCACGAGCACCCCTCGCAGGCCCTCCTCGACGCCTACACCCTCCAGCGACGGCTGGGGTCCCTCGAGGGCCGCCACGTCGTCCTGGTCGGCGACCTGACCCACAGCCGCGTCTTCCGCTCGAACGTGGCGTGCCTGACCAGGCTCGGCGCCGAGGTCACCGTCGTGGCGCCGCCGACGCTGATGCCCAGCGGCGTCGCGACCTGGTCGGCCGCGGCCGGCTTCGCGACGAGCGACGACCTCGACGCCGTCCTGCCGAAGGCCGACGCGCTGATGATGCTGCGCGTGCAGCGCGAACGGATGAGCGGCGGGTTCTTCCCCAGCGCCCGGGAGTACGCCGTGACCTACGGCCTGACCCGCGAGCGCCTGGCCGCGCTCGGCCCGGACGTGCCGATCTGCCACCCGGGGCCGATGAACCGGGGGCTCGAGATCGCCGCCGACGCCGCCGACGCCGCCCAGTCGCTGGTCCTCGACCAGGTCTCGGCCGGGGTCGCCGTCCGGATGGCGATCCTCTACCACCTGCTCGCCGGAGAGGACGCCTGATGAGCCAGAGCACCACGCGGACGATCGTGCGGGGGGCCAGGATCCTCGGTGGCGACGCCGCCGACCTGCTGCTGGTCGACGGCGTGGTCGCCGAGCTCGGCCGGGTCGGCGACGTCGGCGGGGCCGAGGTGGTCGACGCCGACGGGCTGGTCGCCCTGCCCGGGCTGGTCGACCTGCACACCCACCTGCGCGAGCCCGGCCGGGAGGACGCCGAGACGGTGCTCACCGGCTCGCGGGCCGCGGCCGCCGGCGGCTTCACCGCGGTGCTCGCGATGGCCAACACCAGCCCGGTCACGGACACCGCGGAGGCCGCCGAACGGGTCCTGGACCTCGGCCGGGCCGCCGGCCTGGTCGACGTCCAGCCCGTGGGGGCCGTCACCCGCGCCCTCGGTGGCGAGGAGCTCGCCGAGCTCGGCCTGATGGCCCGCTCGCGGGCCCGGGTCCGGGTGTTCTCCGACGACGGCCGGTGCGTGGCCGACGCCCGGGTGATGCGGCGGGCGCTGGAGTACGTGCGCACCTACGGCGGCGTGGTCAGCCAGCACTCCCAGGACCCGGACCTGGCCGGACCCACCGCGTGCTGCCACGAGGGCGAGCTCTCGGGCCGTCTCGGGCTGCCCGGCTGGCCCGGCATCGCCGAGGAGGTCGTCGTCGCGCGCGACGTCATGCTCGCGCGCCACACCGGCTCACGCCTGCACGTGGCCCACGTCTCCAGTGCGGGCACGGTCGAGGTCCTGCGATGGGCCCGGGCGCAGGGCATCGACGTGACCGCCGAGGTCACGCCCCACCACCTGCTGCTGACCACCGACCTGCTCAGCGGCTACGACCCGACGTACAAGGTGAACCCGCCGCTGCGCCCCACCGAGGACGTCGAGGCGCTGCGGGCCGCACTGGCCGACGGCACGATCGACGCCGTGGCGACCGACCACGCTCCGCACGCGCGCCACGACAAGGAGCACGCCTTCGTCGACGCGGCGTTCGGGATGGTGGGTCTCGAGACCGCACTGGCCGTCGTGGCCCAGGTGATGGTCGAGAGCGGCGCGATGGGCTGGGCCGACCTGGCCCGGGTGATGTCGACGACGCCCGCGGCGATCGCCGGGCTCGCGGGCCAGGGGCAGGGCCTCGAGGTCGGCGCGCCGGCCAACCTGGTGCTCGTGGACCCGGCCGCCGAGGTCACCGTCGACCGTGACGCGTCGCTGTCGCGCTCACGCAACAACCCCTGGCACGGCCGCAGGTTCGGTGCGCGCGTCCACACGACGTTCCTGCGGGGCCGCGCCACCGTGCGCGACGGGGTCCTGGTCGGGGAGTGAGCGCGGACCGGCTCGCGCGGCTGCTCGCCGAGCCGCCCGACCTGCCGGTCGTCGCGGGTCTCGCCCGGCTCTCGGGTGCGCTGCGCGACCGCGGGGTCGCGGTCGTCCAGGCCCCGCCGGGCACCGGGAAGACCACGATGGTGCCGCCGGCGGTCGCGGACCTGCTCTCCACGGACGGACCGCGACGGGTGGTCGTCACGCAGCCGCGACGGATCGCCGCCCGCGCCGCGGCGCGTCGCCTGGCCGGGCTGCTGGGGGAGCCGGTCGGACGCACCGTCGGGTACTCGGTGCGTGGCGAGCGCGAGGTCTCCGAGGCCACGAGGGTCGAGTTCGTGACGACCGGGCTGCTGCTGCGTCGGCTCCAGCGTGAACCCGACCTGCCCGGTGTCGGCGCGGTCGTGCTGGACGAGGTCCACGAGCGCGGCCTCGACGCGGACCTCGCCCTGGCCCTGCTGGTCGACGTCCGCGCGGCGCTGCGCGACGACCTGCTGCTGGTGGCCATGTCGGCCACGGTCGAGGCCGGGCGCGTGGCCACGCTGCTGGGCGGGGCGGAGGCGGTCCCGGTGGTCGACGTGCCCGGGGCGCTGCACCCGGTCGAGCAGCGGTGGGCGCCGCTGCCGCCGGGCGTGCTGCGCCTCGACGACCGCGGCGTCACCCCCGCCTTCCTCGACCACGTCGCCGCCACGACCCGCCGGGCCCTCGTCGAGCAGGCGGGCGACGTCCTGGTCTTCGTGCCCGGCGTCGCCGAGGTCGACGGCGTCCTGCGGCGCCTGGGTCGCGCCGACGTCGGGGCCCGCCTGCTGCCGCTGCACGGTCGGCTGCCGAACGCCGAGCAGGACCGGGCCCTGAGCCCCGGTGGCGCCGCCGGCGAGCGACGGGTCGTCGTCGCGACGGCGGTCGCGGAGTCCTCGCTGACCGTGCCCGGTGTCCGCGCCGTGGTGGACGCCGGGCTGTCGCGTGAGCCGCGCACCGACCACCGCCGTGGCCTGGCCGGGCTGGTCACGGTCCGGGTCAGCCGGGCCGCCGCCGAGCAGCGCGCCGGCCGGGCAGGGCGGGAGGGACCGGGCCAGGTCCATGCCTGCTGGTCGCAGGCCGAGCAGGCTCACCTCGCGGCGCACCCGGAGCCCGAGATCGCGGTCGCCGACCTCGCCGGTCTGGCCCTCGAGCTCGCCGTCTGGGGCACGCCCGACGGGTCCGGGCTGGCGCTGCTCGACCCGCCGCCCGCACCGGCGCTCGCTGCCGCCCGGGCGACCCTGGTCGACCTCGGGGCGGTCGCCGACGACGGCCGGGTCACCGACCGGGGGCGGCGGATGGCGGCCGTGCCCACCGACCCGCGGCTGGCCCGCGCCCTGCTCGACGGGGCGGGCCTGGTCGGCTCCCGTCGCGCGGCCGAGGTCGTCGCCCTGCTCTCCGAGGACGTCCGGGCCCCGGGGGGAGACCTCGTGGCCGCCCTGCGGGCGCTGCGCCGGGGCGGTCCCGGCACGCCGGCGTGGCGCTCGACGGTCCGGCGGCTGGAGCGCTCGCTGCCCTCGGACGCGGCCGGTCCCCACGACGGGGTCGGCCTCACCGACGACCTGGCGGTGGGCCTCGTCGTGGCCCTGGCCCATCCCGACCGGGTCGCTCGTCGACGCCCGAGCGGGACGGCGTACCTCATGGTGGGCGGGACGGGTGCCGTCCTCCCGCGCGGCGAGAGCGCCCTCGCCGGGCTGGAGTGGCTGGCCGTGGCCGACGTCGAGCGGCGACCGGGGGAGCGCGAGGCCCTGGTGCGCTCCGCCGCGCCCCTGGACGAGGACCTCGCGCTCGAGGCGGCGGCGGCCCGCTGGGCCGAGGGCGACGAGGTCGCCTGGCGCGCGGGACGCGTCGTGGCGCGCCGGGTGACCCGCCTGGGCGGCATCGAGCTCGCCACGTCGCCGCTGGCCGAGCCCCCGGCGGAGCTGGTCGGCGCGGCCGTCCGCGACGGCCTGCGGCAGGAGGGCCTCGACGCGCTGCCCTGGAGCGCGGCGGCCCGGGCCCTGCGCCGGCGCCTGGACTTCTGCCACCGGGCGCTCGGCGACCCGTGGCCCGACGTCGGCGACGAGGCCCTCACCGCGAGCGTGGAGACCTGGCTCGGCCCCGAGCTGGGTCGGGTCCGGACCACCCGCGACCTCGCCCGCCTCGACGTCCTCGCCGCGCTGCGCCGCCTGCTGCCCTGGCCGCAGGCCGGTCGCCTGGACGAGCTGGCGCCCGAGCGGGTCGTCGTGCCCAGCGGCTCGTCGGTGGCCGTCGACTACGAGCCGGAGCAGCCGGTGCTCGCGGTCAAGCTGCAGGAGGCCTTCGGGTGGGCCGCCACCCCACGGCTGGCCGACGGGCGGGTGCCGCTGCTGCTGCACCTGCTCTCCCCGGCCCGACGTCCGCTGGCGGTCACGGCGGACCTCGCGTCCTTCTGGGACACCGCCTACCCGCAGGTGCGGGGCGAGATGCGCGGGCGCTACCCCCGCCACCCGTGGCCCGAGGACCCCTGGACCGCCCCCGCGAGCGCCCGGACGAAGCGGCGTGGGAGCTAGCGTCCGATCAGGCCCCGCCGGCCAGCGTGGCCTGGCGGCGCGCCTCGGCCCACGCTTCGGTCGAGCCGACGCTGCGAGGAGGGTCGTAGGTCTCGACCAGCTCGTCGTGAGGGACGTGCGACCCGGCCTCCAGGGCCTCCAGCGTGATCGCGAAGTGGTTCGCAGACGTGGGCGCGGTCATGGACCCAGGTTGCGCCTCGGGCGGCGCGCGCGCAAGACGTGGGCCGCCGCCCGGACAGCGCGCCGGGGCTAGGCTGCGGGATGCCCGAGTTCACCTGGCGACCGGCCAACGAGGCCACGACCGAGGACGTCGAGGCGGTCTTCGACACCGGCGGCGCCGGCAAGTGTCGCTGCCAGGCGTTGAAGGCCCCCGGGTGGATCTGGCGCGACACGACCCAGGAGCAGCGCGAGGCCTCCCTGGTCGAGCAGACCGGCTGCGGCACCGACGGCCCCACATCCGGCCTGATCGGCTACGTCGACGCTGAGCCGGCGGGCTGGGTCGCGGTCGAGCCGCGGGAGAACTACCCCCGGATCTGGGCCCGCAAGCAGCCGTGGATGCGCCAGGACCCCGAGCTCGCCGGCGTCTGGTCGGTCACCTGCTTCGTGGTGCGCAAGGGCTTCCGCAAGGAGGGGCTGGTCTACGAGCTGGCCGCCGCCACCGTCGAGTACGGCCGCCAGGTCGGGGCGCGGCTCCTCGAGGGCTACCCCACCGAGCCGGTGCCCGGCAAGAGCATCATCTGGGACGAGGCGTCGGTCGGGGTGCTCCAGGTCTTCCTCCACGCGGGCTACGAGGTCGTGGACTCCCCGACCCTGCGCCGCCGTGTGGTGCGCCACCGGCTCGGCGCGCCCTGACGAGCGGGCCGCAGCGCCAGCTGTAACCCGGAGTTACTTCACCTCCTGCGGCCGCGCGACGTACATCAGGATGATGTAACTCCGGGTTACAGCCAGAGGGGCCGGCGAGGACGCGGCGGGATCCTGGGCGGACGAGGGGCCCGCGCGCTGCTAGGCTCGCGCCCGTTCGACATCCTTTAACGATCCGTCCCGTGAGGCGGAGAAGGAGGAACGCGGTGCCCTCGCACGCCCGCAGCGCGATGCTCGTCCTGGAGGACGGCCGCACCTTCCACGGCGACGCTTACGGCGCCGAGGGGGAGACCTTCGGCGAGGCGGTGTTCAACACCGCCATGACCGGGTACCAGGAGACGCTGACCGACCCGTCCTACCACCGACAGGTCGTGGTGATGACCGCCCCGCACGTCGGCAACACCGGGTTCAACGACGAGGACGACGAGTCCTCGCGGATCTGGGTCGCCGGCTACGTCGTGCGCGACCCCGCGCGCCGCGCGTCCTCCTGGCGCTCGACCGGCACCCTCGAGGACGCCCTGCGCGAGCAGGGGGTCGTGGGGATCTCCGGGGTCGACACCCGGGCCCTCACCCGCCACCTGCGCGAGCGCGGAGCCATGCGGGTCGCGATCTCCACCGTCGAGGCCGACCCCGCCCGCCTGCTGGCCCGGGTGCAGGAGTCGACGCCGATGGCCGGGCGCGAGCTGGCCGCGGAGGTCAGCACCGACGAGGCGTACGTCGTCGCGGCGCACCCCGGAGCCTGGGGCGAGAGGCGAGCGACCGTCGCCGCGCTCGACCTCGGCATCAAGACGATGACCCCGCACCGGATGGCCGAGCGCGGCATCGAGGTCCACGTGCTGCCCGCGACGAGCACGATCGACGACGTCCTCGCGGTCGGCGACGACGGCCCGGACGGGCTGTTCTTCTCCAACGGTCCAGGTGACCCGGCGGCGACGACCGCGCAGGTCGCCCTGCTCGAGCAGGCCCTCGAGCGGGGTCTGCCCTACTTCGGGATCTGCTTCGGCAACCAGCTCTTCGGCCGCGCGCTCGGCCTGGGCACGTTCAAGCTCGGCTACGGCCACCGCGGGATCAACCAGCCGGTGATGGACCGCACGACCGGCAAGGTCGAGGTCACGGCGCACAACCACGGCTTCGCGGTCGCCTGGCCCGAGGGCCGCCCGCTGGACGAGCCGGTCGACACGCCGTACGGCGCCGCCCACGTCAGCCACGTCTGCCTCAACGACGACGTCGTCGAGGGCCTCGAGCTGCGTGCCCCCGCCGACGAGGGCGGCGCCCTGCGCTCCTTCTCGGTCCAGTACCACCCCGAGGCCGCCGCGGGCCCGCACGACGCGGCGTACCTCTTCGACCGTTTCGTCGCGCTCATGTCCGAGCGGAAGGGGGCCTGAGATGCCACGCCGCACCGACATCGAGTCCGTGATGGTGATCGGCTCCGGTCCGATCGTGATCGGCCAGGCCTGCGAGTTCGACTACTCCGGCACCCAGGCCTGCCGGGTGCTCAAGGACGAGGGCCTGCGCGTGGTCCTGGTCAACTCCAACCCGGCCACGATCATGACCGACCCCGAGTTCGCCGACGCGACCTACGTCGAGCCGATCACCGCGGAGTACGTCGAGAAGGTGATCGCCGCCGAGCGTCCCGACGCGCTGCTGGCCACCCTCGGCGGTCAGACCGCGCTGAACGCCGCGATGGCGCTGGCCGAGGCGGGTGTCCTGGAGAAGTACGGCGTCGAGCTGATCGGGGCCTCGATCGAGGCCATCGACCGCGGCGAGAACCGCCAGGTGTTCAAGAAGATCGTCGAGGAGCTCGGCGGGGAGTCCGCGCGCAGCGTGATCTGCCACTCGATGGACGACTGCCTCGCCGGGGCGGACGAGCTCGGCTACCCGGTCGTCGTCCGGCCCAGCTTCACCATGGGCGGCGCCGGCTCCGGGATGGCCCACTCCGAGGCCGACCTGCGCCGCATCGCCGGCACCGGCCTCGCCCTGAGCCCCACCACCGAGGTGCTCCTCGAGGAGTCGATCCTGGGCTGGAAGGAGTACGAGCTCGAGGTCATGCGCGACACCGCCGACAACGTGGTGATCGTCTGCTCGATCGAGAACGTCGACCCGATGGGCGTGCACACCGGCGACTCGATCACCGTCGCCCCCGCGATGACGCTGACCGACCGCGAGTACCAGGCGATGCGCGACCTCGCGATCGGCATCATCCGTGCCGTCGGCGTCGACACCGGTGGCTGCAACATCCAGTACGCCGTCAACCCGCGCGACGGACGTCTCGTCGTGATCGAGATGAACCCCCGCGTGTCGCGCTCCAGCGCGCTGGCCTCGAAGGCGACCGGCTTCCCGATCGCCAAGATCGCGGCCAAGGTCGCGATCGGCTACACCCTCGACGAGATCGCCAACGACATCACCGTGCGCCCCGACGGGTCCTCCACCCCGGCCGCCTTCGAGCCCACGCTCGACTACGTGGTGGTCAAGGTCCCGCGCTTCGCCTTCGAGAAGTTCCCCGGCGCCGACCCGGTGCTGACCACCCACATGAAGTCGGTCGGCGAGGCGATGGCGATCGGGCGCAGCTTCACCGAGGCGCTGCAGAAGGCGCTGCGCAGCCTGGAGAGCCGCTCGGCGGTCTTCGACTGGCACCAGGAGTGGGTCGAGCTCGACAAGGACGACCTGCTCGCCCGGGCCGCGGTCCCGCACGACGGGCGGCTCAAGGTGGTGATGGACGCCGTGCGCGCCGGCGCGAGCGTCGAGGAGGTCCACGAGGCCACCGGGATCGACCCGTGGTTCGTCGACCAGCTCGCCCTGATCAACGAGGTGGCCTCCGAGGTCACCCACGCGCCCGAGCTGACCCCCGCGCTGCTGCGCCGGGCCAAGCGGCACGGGTTCTCCGACGTCCAGGTCGGCAAGATCCGCGGGATGAGCGCCGACGTGGTGCGCGGGGTCCGCCACGCCCTCGGCATCCGGCCGGTCTACAAGACGGTCGACACCTGTGCCGCGGAGTTCGCCGCGGCCACGCCGTACCACTACTCGACCTACGACGAGGAGTCCGAGGTCGAGCCCCGGGAGCGCGAGGCGGTGCTGATCCTGGGCTCCGGGCCCAACCGGATCGGGCAGGGCATCGAGTTCGACTACTCCTGCGTGCACGCCTCCCTCGCGCTGTCCGAGGCGGGCTACGAGACCGTGATGCTCAACTGCAACCCCGAGACGGTCTCGACCGACTACGACACCTCCGACCGGCTCTACTTCGAGCCGCTCACGCTCGAGGACGTGCTCGAGGTCGTCCACGCCGAGGTGGCCGCCGGCCCGGTGGCCGGCGTGATCTGCCAGCTCGGCGGCCAGACGCCGCTCGGGCTGGCCCAGGGCCTGGCCCGGGCCGGCGTCCCGATCGTCGGCACCAGCCCTGACGCGATCGACCTCGCCGAGGAGCGCGGTGCGTTCGGCCGGGTGCTGGCTGCCGCCGGCCTGGTCGCGCCGAAGCACGGCACCGCCGACTCCTACCCCGAGGCGCAGCGGATCGCGCACGAGATCGGCTACCCGGTCCTGGTGCGGCCCTCCTACGTGCTCGGCGGCCGCGGCATGGAGATCGTCTACGACGACACCGCCCTGGAGGCCTACCTCGAGCGCTACGTCGCGGAGGGGATGATCAGCCGCGAGGCGCCGGTGCTGGTCGACCGGTTCCTCGACGACGCCGTGGAGATCGACGTCGACGCCCTCTTCGACGGCGAGGAGCTCTTCCTCGGTGGCGTCATGGAGCACATCGAGGAGGCCGGGATCCACTCGGGAGACTCCTCCTGCGCGCTGCCGCCGATCACCCTCGGCGAGCGCGAGGTCGGCCGGATCCGCGAGGCGACCGAGGCGATCGCCCGCGGCGTCGGCGTCCTCGGCCTGCTCAACATCCAGTTCGCGCTCGGCTCGGACATCCTCTACGTCCTCGAGGCCAACCCGCGCGCGAGCCGTACCGTCCCGTTCGTCTCCAAGGCCACCGCGACACCGCTGGCCAAGGCCGCGGCCCGGGTGATGCTGGGGGAGTCGATCGCCGACCTGCGCTCCGCCGGCGTCCTCCCGGCCACCGGTGACGGGGGCAGCCTGCCCCCCGACCAGCCGATCGCGGTCAAGGAGGCGGTGATGCCCTTCAACCGCTTCCGCACCCCCGACGGCGCCCAGGTCGACACCGTCCTCGGCCCGGAGATGAAGTCGACCGGCGAGGTGATGGGCCTCGACGCCGACTTCGGCACGGCGTTCGCGAAGTCCCAGACGGCCGCCTTCGGCCCGCTGCCCACGACGGGCTGCGTGTTCGTCTCGATGGCCAACCGCGACAAGCGCTCGATGATCTTCCCGGTCAAGGTCCTCGCCGACCTCGGCTTCGAGATCCTCGCGACCCAGGGCACCGCCGAGGTGCTGCGCCGCAACGGCGTCGCCACCCGCGTCGTGCGCAAGCACTTCGAGGGGCCGGGGCCCGACGGCGAGAAGACCACCGTGCAGCTGATCACCGACGGTGAGATCCAGCTGATCGTCAACACGCCGTACGGCGCCGGGCTCGGCGGCCAGGCCCGCCTCGACGGCTACGAGATCCGCACGGCGGCGGTGATGGCCAACGTCCCGTGCATCACCACCGTGCAGGGCCTCGGGGCGGCCGTGCAGGGCATCGAGGCGATGCGTCGTGGCGACATCGGCGTGCGCAGCCTGCAGGACTGGGCGCGCGCACGCACGGCGGCCGACCCCACGCCGGGGGAGGAACCGGCCCGGTGAGCTACCGGCTGCTCTTCGACCGGGCCCTGACCCACCTCGACCCCGAGCGGGCGCACCACGCGGGCTTCACCGCACTGCGCGCCGCCGGCCCGGTCCTGTCGCGGGTGCCCCCGGCCGGCCGCGAGCCCGGTCGACGCGCTGGGCCTGCGCTTCGCCCACCCGCTCGGCCTGGCGGCCGGGTTCGACAAGAACGGCGTGGGGGTCGACGCCCTCGGCGGGCTCGGCTTCGCCGCCGTCGAGGTCGGCACCGTCACCGCCCGGGCGCAGCCGGGCAACCCCCGGCCGCGGCTGTTCCGGCTCACCGCCGACCGGGCCGTGGTCAACCGGATGGGGTTCAACAACGACGGCGCGGTCGTCGTCGCCGCCCGGCTCGCCGCGCGGGCGGCCCGCGGGCGGCCCGGGCCGGTGCTCGGGGTCAACATCGGCAAGTCGCGCGTCGTGCCCGAGGACGACGCGGACGCCGTGCGCGCCGACCACGAGACGACGGCGCTGCTGCTGGCGCCCTGGGCGGACTACCTCGTCGTCAACGTCTCCTCGCCCAACACCCCCGGCCTGCGCTCGTGGCAGGCCGTCGAGCGCCTCGAGCCGCTCCTGGCGGCCGTCCGTCGCGCCGCCGACCGCGCCAGCGAGCTCGCCGGCCGCGGCCGGGTGCCGCTGCTGGTCAAGCTCGCCCCCGACCTGGCCGACGACGACGTCCTCGCGGTCGCCGACCTGGTCCGTGCCCGCGACCTCGACGGCGTCGTGGCCACCAACACGACGATCTCCCGCACGGGGCTGCGCACCCCTGCCGCCGAGGTCGAGGCCGCCGGCGCCGGCGGCCTGTCGGGGCCCCCGGTGCGCGAGCGCGCCCTCGCCGTCACCCGGATGCTGCGCGAGCGGCTCGGCCCGGGGCCCTGCCTGGTCGGGGTCGGCGGCATCACCACGGTCGACGACGCCCGCGAGCGGCTCGAGGCCGGCGCCGACCTGCTCCAGGCCTACACGGCGTTCGTGTACGAGGGTCCGCGGTGGGCGCGCTCGGTCGCGGCCGGGCTGGCCGGGCCGTGAGCGCCCCCGCCCGCACCCCGGTGCACCTCGGGGGCGAGGTGCTCGCCCGTCGCACCAGTGGCGCCTACACCCACCTGTCGGTGCTCGCCCCGGCGATCGCGGAGCGGTTCCGACCGGGCAACGTGGTGGCGGTCTCGGTGGGCCACCCGGTCGCGCGCAGCCGCCTGGCCCGGCGCAGCTTCTGGATCCACGAGGTGAAGCCGGTGGGCGGGCGCGGACTGGCCCTGGGCCTGGTCGTCGAGCGTCGCGGCGCGGGCTCGCAGTGGCTCGCCTCCGCCCCGGTCGGCACCCCGCTGGAGCTGACGGGGCCCCTCGGTCGCCCCTTCGCCCTGCCCAAGGCGCCGGTCTCGTGCCTGCTGGTGGGCCACGAGCACGCCGCCGCGCCGATCTTCCCGCTCGCCCTGCGGCTGCGTGAGCGCGGCTGCACCGTCACCCTGCTGCTCTCCGCGCGCGACGAGGCCCACCTGATGTCGGCCCTCGAGGCGCGGCGCTCGGCGCGCGCCGTCACGGTCGTGACGGGCGACGGCTCGGTCGGGCTGGGTGGAGACGTCGCGGCCTCGATCGCGCCGACCCTGGCCTCGTGCGAGGCCGACGTCGTCTACGCCGCCGGGCCCACCGAGGTCCTGCACGCCGCCGCGGTCGCGGCCGAGGAGGCCGGGGCCTGGTCGCAGACCGCCCTCGAGGTGCTCTCACCGTGCGCCACCGGCCTGTGCCACGGCTGCGGCGTGCCCGTGGTCGACGAGGCCGGCGCCGCGCGCTGGGCGCGGGCCTGCACCGACGGCCCGGTGCTGCGGGGCGACCGGGTGCGCTGGGCGGACCTGGACGCGAGCACGCCGTGAGCGCCCGGGTGGCAGGGCAGCAGCTGGCCTCGCCGGTCGTCGTCGCGGCCGGCTGCGGGGGCACCGGCCGCGAGCTCGCGGCGTACGGCGCCCTGGACCCCGCGGCGCGCCTGGGCGCCTTCACCACCCGCACCGTGACCAGCGAGGCGCGGGCCGGCGCACCGGCCGGCTGCGTCGTGGAGTCGCCGTCCGGACTGGTGCACGCCACGGGGCTGCCGAACCCGGGCCTCGACACCTTCCTGGCCACCGAGCTGCCCTGGCTGGTCGCGCGCGGCACGCGGGTCGTCGTCTCGGTCGCGGTGTCCTCGGTCGCTCGACGGCGGCCGACTCGGTCGCCGGCTGGGTCGCGCGCCCGGAGTCGCGGCGATCGAGGTGTGGCTCGACCCGGCGTCCCCGGGGCTGCTGGGAGCGCTCGAGCCGTTCGAGGCGGCCGGCGTCGTGGAGGCCGTGCGCCGTGAGCTGCCGCCCGGGCTGCCGGTGTGGGCCAAGATCCGCAGCGACCCCGCGCGGGTGGTGGAGGACGCCCGGGCGGTCAGCGACGCCGGGGCCGCCGCGGTCGTCGTCGGCGGCGGCCTCGCCGCGGTGCTGCCCGACGGGCGACCCGCGACCCTCGCCGGGCCCGCGGTCCGACCGGTCGCGCTCGCCTGCGTCCGGGCGGTGGCGCAGGCCCTGCCCCACGTCGACGTCGTCGGCTGCGGCGGCGTCGCCACGCCCGCCGACCTGACGGCCTTCCTCGCCGCCGGCGCACGCGCGGTCGCCGTCGGGACCGCCCTGCTGCACGACCCCACGACCGCGTCCCGCCTGGCCGCGGCCCACGAGGAGGACCCACGATGAGCAGCCCCACCCAGGACGACGCCGCCTTCGGGTCCCGGCTGCACCGGGCGCTCGGTGAGCGCGGTCAGCTGTGCGCCGGCATCGACCCGCACGCGTCCCTGCTCGCCGAGTGGGGGTTGCCGGACGACGTGGAGGGCCTGGAGCGGTTCGCGATGACCGCGGTCGAGGCGCTCGCCCCCGAGGCCGGGGTGGTCAAGCCCCAGTCGGCCTTCTACGAGCGGTTCGGCAGCCGGGGGATCGCCGTCCTGGAGCGCGTCGTGGCCACGGCCCGCGAGGCCGGGGCGCTGGTGCTGCTCGACGTCAAGCGCGGTGACATCGGCTCGACGTCCCAGGCCTACGCCGACGCCTACCTCGACCCGGCCTCGCCGCTGGCCTGCGACGCGATCACGGCCAGTCCCTTCCTCGGCTTCGGCTCCCTGGGGCCGATGATCGAGAGCGCCCGGCGCCACGGCGCGGGCGTCTTCGTGCTCGCGCTGACCTCGAACAAGGAGGGCCCCGAGGTCCAGCACGCGCGTGCGGCCGGGCCCGAGCCCGGTGCGGAGGAGGGACGGAGCGTCGCGGGTGTGATCCTCGAGCACCTGCGCGACCTCAACGCGGGCGCCGACCCGCTCGGCTCCTTCGGGGCCGTGATCGGCGCGACGATCGGGGAGAGCGAGGAGGACCTCGCCTTCAACGGCCCCGTGCTGGCCCCCGGGTACGGCGCGCAGGGTGGCACCGCCGCCGACCTGCGCCGGATCTTCGGGCCCGCGGCCGCAGGCGTGCTCGCCTCGACCTCGCGCGATCTGCTGCGCCACGGTCCCGACCCGGCCGCGCTGCGCGACGCCTGCCGCCGTGGCAACGACGAGCTGGCCCGGCTGCTGGCCTCCGGCGGGCCCGCGTGAGGCGATGCCGGGCGTGCCGGGCGTGCCGGGCGTGCCGGGCGCCCGGCGCCGTCCTCGCGCTGCTCCTGGCCGTCGCCGGCTCGCTGACGGCGTGCTCGAGCGGCACCGAGCGCTACTGCTCGGTCGTCTCCGAGCAGCAGAAGCCGCTCACCGAGGCGGCGGGTCAGGGCGGCCCGACCGCGCTGCTCGGTGCCCTGCCGAGCCTCCGCTCGCTGCAGGACGCCGCGCCCGAGGACGTCCGCGGCGACTGGGACGTCGTCGTCGGCCGGCTCGACCGGCTCTCGGACGCCCTCGACGCCGCCGGGGTCGACCCCGCGACGTACGACCGCACGGACCCGCCGGCAGGTCTCAGCGACGAGGACCGCAGCGCCATCGAGGGTGCGGCTCGCCAGCTCGCGACGCCCGAGATGGTCACGGCCCTGGGCTCGGTGCAGCAGCAGGCCCGCGACGTCTGCCGGACGCCGCTGGCGCTCTGAGCGCACCGCTTCGGGACCCGCCGATTGCCCGCACGGGCCGTCCTGACTAGATTGCAGATCTCGCCGCGGTGGGCTCCACCGCTCGTCGATGAAAAGGAACTCGTCTAGTGGCCCTGCCTCCGCTCACGCCCGAACAGCGTCAAGCAGCTCTGGAGAAGGCCGCCGCCTCCCGGCGCGAGCGGGCCGAGATCAAGAACCGGTTGAAGAACTCCGGGGCCTCGATCAGCGACGTGCTGGCCGAGGGCCAGACCAACGAGGTCGTCGGCAAGATGAAGGTCGTCGACCTGCTCCAGTCGATGCCGGGCCTGGGCAAGGTGCGAGCACGCCAGACCATGGAGCGCCTCGGCATCGCCGAGTCGCGCCGGGTGCGTGGGCTGGGCACCAAGCAGGTCGCCGCACTGCAGCGGGAGTTCGGCTCGGGTGAGTGACCCGGGGACCGGTCCCGCCCCCCGGCTCCTGGTCCTGGCCGGTCCCACCGCCGTCGGCAAGGGCACGGTCTCCGCGGCCGTGCGCGAGCAGCACCCCGGTGTCTGGCTCTCGATCTCGGCCACGACCCGTCCACCCCGCCCCGGCGAGGTCGACGGCGTCCACTACCGCTTCGTCAGCGAGGCGGACTTCGACCGGCTGGTCGCGGACGACGAGCTGCTCGAGTGGGCCGTGGTCCACGGCCGTCACCGCTACGGCACCCCGCGCGGTCCCGTCCGGCAGGCCCTGGACGCCGGACGCCCGGCGATGCTCGAGATCGACCTCCAGGGCGCGCGGCAGGTGCGCGGCACCATGCCCGAGGCGCTCTTCGTCTTCCTCAAGCCGCCCTCGTGGGAGGAGCTGGTGCGCCGCCTGGTCGGCCGGGGCACCGAGAGCGACGACGAGCGCGAGCGCCGCCTGAGCACGGCGCGCGAGGAGCTCGCGGCCGAGGAGGAGTTCGACGTCACCGTCGTCAACCACGAGATTCACGCTGCGGCCGACGAGTTGGTAGCCTTGATGGTCCAGGACCCGGCGAGCCGCTCCGACTGACGCTCCGACCAGGTCCGTCCTGGCCGTCCACCGGTCCCAGGCCACCCGAACCGAACCTAGCGAGGCTCCTGCGTGTCTGCGCCCAACATTGCTGCCGAGGGTGTCACCAACCCCTCGATCGACGACCTGCTGACCAAGACCGACAGCAAGTACCAGCTGGTGCTCTACAGCGCCAAGCGGGCCCGTCAGATCAACGCCTACTACTCCCAGCTCGGCGAGGGCCTGCTGGAGTACGTCGGTCCGCTCGTGGACACCCACGTGCAGGAGAAGCCGCTCTCGATCGCGCTGCGCGAGATCAGCGAGGACCTGCTGACCTGCGAGGCCGTCGACCCCGCCGAGCTCGCCGCCGAGGAGGCCGCTGCCGCGCAGGCCGCGATCGACGCCGGCACCGGCGAGTAGCGAGGACCGCACACCCGTGGAGCCGCCCCGTCCCCACGTCGTGCTCGGCGTGGCCGGCGGGATCGCGGCGTACAAGGCCTGCGAGCTGCTGCGCCGGCTGACCGAGTCCGGTCACGACGTGACGGTGGTGCCGACCCGCGCGGCGCTCGAGTTCGTCGGTGAGGCCACGTGGGCCGCCCTGTCGGGGCGCCCGGTGGCGAGCGAGGTGTGGACCGGCGTGCACGAGGTGCCGCACGTCCGGCTCGGCCGCTCGGCCGACCTCGTCGTCGTGGCCCCGGCCACGGCCGACCTGCTGGCCCGCGCCACCCACGGACTGGCCGACGACCTGCTGACCAGCACCCTGCTCACCGCGACCTGCCCGGTCGTGCTCGCCCCGGCGATGCACACCGAGATGTGGGAGCACGCGGCGACGCGGGCCAACGTCGCGACGCTGCGCGAGCGCGGCGTCCTCGTGGTCGAGCCCGCCGTCGGCCGCCTGACCGGAGCCGACACCGGCAAGGGGCGGCTGCCCGAGCCCGACGCGCTGGCCGACGTCGTGCTCGACGTCCTCGCTCGCGGCCGCACCGAGCAGGACCTGCACGGTCGCCGGGTCGTCGTGTCGGCCGGCGGGACCCGCGAGCACCTCGACCCGGTGCGCTTCCTGGGCAACAGCTCCTCGGGCCTGCAGGGCTACGCACTGGCGCGCACCGCGCTCGCGCGGGGAGCCCGGGTGACGCTGGTCGCGGCCAACACCGCACTGCCCGACCCCGCCGGGGCCGACGTGGTCCGGGTCGGCAGCACCGAGGAGCTGCGTGACGCGGTGCGTGCCGCCGCCGTCGGTGCCGACGCCGTGGTGATGGCGGCGGCCCCCGCCGACTTCCGACCCGCCGCGGCCGCCGCGCACAAGATCAAGAAGACCGACGACGGCGCCGTGCCCACGATCGAGCTGGTGCAGAACCCCGACGTCCTGGCCGAGCTCGTCTCCGGCCGCGAGCCCGGCGCCGTGCTGGTCGGGTTCGCCGCCGAGACCGGCGACGAGGGCTCCTCGGTCCTCGACCTCGCCCGCGCCAAGCTGGCCCGCAAGGGCTGCGACCTGCTCGTGGTCAACGACGTCAGCGGGGGAGCCGTCTTCGGCAGTGCCGAGAACAGCGCCACGGTCCTGGGCGCCGACGGGTCGACGATCGAGGTCCCGCTGGGCTCGAAGGCGGCCCTGGCCCACGTGGTCTGGGACGCCGTCCGCGACCGCTGGTGAGACAGGCGTCCGCGATTCGGGATCCGTGTCGGTCGGGGTCTAGCCTCGTCCACGATTTCAGCCCTGGACCGCGCACCTGCGAAGCGCACTTCTGAACGGAGCACCCCGTGCCTGGACGTCTCTTCACCTCGGAGTCGGTGACCGAGGGTCACCCCGACAAGATCGCCGACCAGATCAGCGACTCCATCCTCGACGCCATGCTCGAGCAGGACCCGCACAGCCGGGTCGCCGTCGAGACGCTGCTGACCACCGGGCTGGTCGTCGTGGCCGGCGAGGTCAGCACCACCGGCTACGTCGACATCAAGCAGGTCGTGCGCGACCGCGTCCTCGCGATCGGCTACGACCACTCCGACAAGGGCTTCGACGGGGCCAGCTGCGGCGTCATGGTCGCCATCGGCGGCCAGTCCGGCGACATCGCCCAGGGCGTGGACACCGGTCACGAGAGCCGCACCGGCTCGGTCGACGCGATGGACAAGCAGGGCGCGGGCGACCAGGGCCTGATGTTCGGCTACGCCTGCGACGACACCCCCGAGCTGATGCCGCTGCCGATCAAGATCGCCCAGACGCTCTCCGAGCGGCTCTCGGGCGTCCGCAAGGACGGCACGCTGGCCTACCTGCGCCCCGACGGCAAGACCCAGGTCACCATCGAGTACGACGCCGAGAACAACCCGGTGCGCGTCGACACCGTCGTGCTCTCGACCCAGCACGCCGAGGACGTCGAGCTCGACACCCTGGAGCCCGACATCAAGAAGCACGTCATCGACCCGGTCCTCGCCGACTTCGACATCCCCAGCGACGGCTACCGCGTCCTGGTCAACCCCACCGGGCGGTTCGTGGTCGGCGGCCCGATGGGCGACGCCGGGCTGACCGGTCGCAAGATCATCGTCGACACCTACGGCGGCATGGCCCGCCACGGCGGCGGCGCGTTCTCGGGCAAGGACCCCTCGAAGGTCGACCGCTCCGCGGCGTACGCCATGCGCTGGGTGGCCAAGAACGTCGTCGCGGCCGGGCTCGCCCGCCGCTGCGAGGCCCAGGTCGCCTACGCGATCGGCAAGGCCCAGCCGGTCGGGGTCTTCATCGAGACCTTCGGCACCGGCACGGTGCCCGACGAGGACATCCAGGCCGCGGTCCTCGAGGTCTTCGACCTCCGTCCGGCCGCGATCATCCGTGACCTCGACCTGCTCCGTCCGATCTACGCCAAGTCCGCCGCCTACGGCCACTTCGGGCGCGAGCTGGAGGAGTTCACCTGGGAGCGCACCGACCGCGCCGACGCACTGAAGGCCGCCGTCGGGGCCTGACCTGCCCGTCGGTGCCCGCTCGGTAGACGACGGGGCTATGAGCCAGGCCGGAGGTGACGCACCCGGGGCGACGACCCCGAGCTGCTGCCCGGCCTGGTGCGCCAGCAGGTCCGCGTCTCCCAGGCCCGGGCCCGCGAGACCCGGGCCCGCAAGGCAGCCGCCGCGGCGATCAGCGAGCACGCGCCGGTCGCGCGGGTCCTGGTCGACTCCGGCCTGGCCCACCTCGACCGGCCCTTCGACTACGCCGTGCCCGCCGCGATGGACGCCGACGCCGTCCCGGGTGCACGGGTCAAGGTCCGCTTCGCGGGCCACGAGGCCGACGGGTTCGTCCTCGAGCGGGCGGAGGCGAGCGGGCACGACGGCGTCCTGACCCCGCTGCGCCGGGTGGTCAGCGCCGAGCCGGTGCTCTCGCCGGTCGTCGCGGCCCTGGCCGCGGACCTCGCGGCCCGCTACGCCGGGACGCGCTCGGACGTGCTGCGCCTGGCGATCCCGCCCCGGCACGCCGCGACCGAGAAGCAGCCCAGCGCGGTCCCGTCCGAGCCGGCCCGCTGGGACCCCGTCGCGGCCGCCGCTGCGTGGCGCGAGCACGAGCCGGGCGCCGCCTTCCTGCGCCACCTCGTCGAGGGCGGCGCGCCCCGCGCCGTCTGGCACGCCGCACCGGCCACCGCCTGGCCCGACCTGCTCGCCCACGCCGCCGCGGCCACCCTGGCCGGAGGTCGCGGGGCGCTGCTGTGCGTGCCCGACGGCCGTGACGTCGACCGGGTCGACGAGGCGCTGACCCGTCTCCTCGGTCCGGGGCACCACGTGGCGCTGCGGGCCGACGCCGGCCCGGCCGCGCGCTACCGCGACTTCCTGGCGCTGAGCCGCGGGGCCCGGCGCGTCGTGGTCGGCACCCGGGCCGCGGCGTACGCCCCGGTGCGCGACCTCGGCCTGGTCGCGGTGTGGGACGACGGCGACGACCTGCACACCGAGCCCCGGGCGCCCTACCCGCACGTGCGGGAGGTCCTGCTGCTGCGCGCCGAGCGGGAGGGCACCGCCGCCCTGGTCGGGGGGTTCTCGCCCAGCGTCGAGTCCGGCTACCTGCTGCGCACCGCGTGGGCCAGCGCGCTGCGCGCGCCGCGTGCGGTGGTGCGCGACCGCGCCGTCGTGGAGGTGGCCGGTGCGGGCGACGTCGAGCGCTCCCGCGACCCGCACGGACGCGGGGCACGGGTGCCGACCCAGGCCCGCGACGCGCTGCGCGCCGGGTTGGAGACCGGTCCGGTGCTGGTCTCGACGCCGCGGCGGGGCTACGCCGCGGCTCTCGCCTGCGAGCGCTGCCGGACCCCGTGCCGGTGCGGCGTCTGCACCGGCCCGCTGGCCCTGACCGGGCCGCAGCACCCGCCGGTGTGCCGGTGGTGCGCGACCCCCGCTCCGCAGTGGGTGTGTCCGGTCTGCGGCGCGCACGGGCTGCGCGCGCCCGTGGTCGGTCAGGCCCGCACCGCCGAGGAGCTGGGCCGGGCCTTCCCCCGAGCCCTGGTCCGCTCGTCCTCGGCCGAGCGGGTGCTCGCCGGGGTCGACGGTGCACCGCAGGTCGTGGTGGCCACGCCCGGCGCCGAGCCGGTGGCCGAGGGTGGCTACGCGGCCGTGCTGCTGCTCGACGGCTGGCTGCTGCTCGACCGCATCGACCTCCGCGCCGCGGAGGAGGCGCTGCGCCGGTGGAGCAACGCCGCCGGCCTCGTGCGTCCTGGTGGCCGGGTGGTCGTGGTGGCCGACCCCGCGCACCCGGCGGTCCAGGCGCTGGTGCGCTGGGACCAGCCCGGGTGGGCCGAGCGCGAGGCCGACGAGCGTCGAGCGGCCCACCTGCCCCCGGCCTCGAGGATGGCCACGCTCACCGGTGCTCCCGGCGCGATCGACGACGCCGTGACGCTGCTCGACCTGCCGGTCGGTGCCGAGGTGCTCGGGCCGGTCCCCGCCGGGCTCGTGGCGCACCAGGGCGCGCCGGGTGCCTCCGACGCCGGCGACCGGGTGGTGCTGCGGGTGCCGCGGGCCGACGGCGGTGCGCTCTCGCGTGCGCTGGGGGAGCTGCAACGGGTGCGCTCGGCACGCAAGCTCGACCCGGTGCGGGTGCAGGTCGACCCGAACGGGCTGTGAGCGGCCGACAGTGACGCCGGGGGCCGCCCCCGGGTGACCAGCCCCGTCCCTAGACTGGGGCCCGGCCCGCGACCGGCGTGGCCGACGACGTCCCGGGGTGAGGAGCGACGACCCGACGATGGCCATCCAGCCGATCCGCCTGTTCGGCGATCCGGTCCTGCGACGGGCCGCGGCGCCCGTGACGGACTTCGACAAGGAGCTGCGCACGCTCGTCTCGGACCTGACCGACACGATGCTCGAGGCCCCCGGCGCCGGGCTCGCGGCGCCGCAGATCGGTGTGGGCCTCCGGGTCTTCACCTGGGCCGTCGACGGCGAGGTGGGTCACCTGGTCAACCCCTCGCTCGACCTGTCCGAGGAGCTCCAGGAGGGCCCCGAGGGTTGCCTGTCGCTGCCCGGGCTGTACCTCGACTGCCGACGGGCGCTGTCGGTGGTCGCGACCGGCTTCGACCAGCACGGCGAGCCGGTGCGCATCGAGGGCTCCGAGCTGCTGGCGCGGGCGATCCAGCACGAGACCGACCACCTCGACGGGGTCCTGTTCCTGGACCGTCTCGACACCGAGGCCCGCAAGGCCGCGATGCGCGAGATCCGCGAGTCCGACTGGTTCGGCGCCGAGCGGCCGCAGGTCAAGCTCTCCCCGCACGCCACCCGCGGACTGGGTCTCTGAGGTCGTGCGGGTCGTCCTGGCCGGCACGCCGGCCCCCGCCCTCCCGACGCTCGAGGCCCTGATGGCCTCGCGCCACGAGGTGGTCGGCGTGGTGACGCGACCCGACGCGCCGGCCGGACGCGGTCGGCGGCTCGAGGCCAGCCCGGTCGCACGCCGGGCCGAGGAGCTCGGGCTGCCCGTGCTCAAGCCCGGCCACCCGCGCGAGCCGGAGTTCCTCGTCGAGCTGGCCGCGCTGCGTCCGCACAGCTGCCCTGTCGTGGCCTACGGCGCGATGCTCCCGCAGGCGGCCCTCGAGGTGCCTGCGCTGGGCTGGATCAACCTGCACTTCTCGTGCCTGCCGGCCTGGCGCGGCGCGGCCCCGGTCCAGCACGCGCTGCTCGCCGGCGACGAGGTCACCGGCGCCACCACGTTCCGGATCGTGCGCGAGCTGGACGCGGGCCCGACCTTCGGGGTGATGACCGAGCGGATCCGTGCCGACGACACCGCCGGCACCCTGCTCGAGCGCCTCGCCGAGGGCGGCGCCGGCCTGCTCGTGGCGACGCTGGACGCGATCGAGGACGGTGAGGTCGAGGCCCGTCCGCAGCCGAGCGACGGGGTCAGCCTCGCGCCCAAGATCGAGACCGAGCACGCCCGCGTCGACTGGACCGACCCGGCCCTGGGCATCGACCGCGTGGTCCGTGCGTGCACCCCGGCGCCCGGCGCGTGGACGACGTACGACGGTCAGCGGCTCAAGCTCGCACCGCTGTCGTTGCTCGACGCGTCCGAGGCCGCGGACCAGGCGCCGCTCGCGCCCGGCGAGCTGCGCGCCGGACGACGTGAGGTGCTGGTGGGCACACCCACCGGACCGGTCCGGCTGGGTCAGGTCAAGCCGGTCGGCAAGGGCTGGATGGACGCCGCCGACTGGGCCCGGGGCGCTCGGCTGACCGACGGCACCCGCCTCGGGTCGTCCGAGGAGCACCGTGGCCGCTGAGCGACCCCGTGCGGGGACGGGCAACCCGTTGCGACGACCGGGCGGAGCGGCGCGGCGTGGCTCCGGGGCGCGGGCCGGCGACCCGGCTCGTCTGGCTGCGCTGGAGGTGCTCAAGGCGGTGCGGGTGGACGACGCCTACGCCAACCTGGTACTTCCGACCGTGCTGTCCGACCTCGGCCTCGAGGGCCGCGACGCCGCGTTCGCCACCGAGCTGGCCTCGGGCACGCTGCGGATGCGCGGGACCTACGACGCGATCCTCGCGGCCTGCATCGACCGGCCCCTGCGCAAGGTCGAGGACAAGGTGCTCGACGCGATGCGGCTCGGTGCGCACCAGCTGCTCTCGATGCGCGTGCCCGCGCACGCCGCGATCAGCACGACGGTCGACCTGGTGCGGGTCAAGGGCAGCACCGGCGCGGCGAACTTCTCCAACGCCGTCCTGCGCGCGGTCGCCGCGCAGGACCTCGAGACCTGGATCGCCCAGGTGGCCCCGTCGCCGAGCGGCTCCTCGAGCCGCTACGAGGAGGTCGCGTTCAGCCATCCCCGCTGGATCGTCGACGAGCTCCGCCGGGCACTCGGACCCGAGGACACGCAGGGGCTGCACGCGCTGCTCGCCGCCGACAACGTCGCGCCGCGGGTCACCCTGGTCGCGCGTCCCGGCCTCTCCACACGCGAGGAGCTCCCCGGAGAGCCGACCCGGCTCTCGCCGTACGGCGTGGTGCTCGACGCGGGGTCGCCGGGCGCCGTGCCGGCGGTGGCCGAGGGCCGCGCCGGCGTGCAGGACGAGGGCTCACAGCTGGTCGCGCACCTGCTGGCGGCGGCGCCGGTGGAGGGACGTGACGAGCTGTGGGTCGACCTGTGCGCGGGACCCGGTGGGAAGGCGGCCCTGCTCGCGGCCCTGGCCGCCGAGCGCGAGGCCCGCCTGCTGGCCGTCGAGCGTGCCCCGCACCGGGCCCGCCTCGTCGCGCGCTCGCTCGCGCCGCTCGTGGCCAGGGGGGCCCGGGCCGGCACTGTCGTGGCCGACGGGACGGCGCCACCGCTGCTGCCGGGCTCGGTCGACCGGATCCTGGTGGATGCGCCGTGCACCGGCCTCGGCGCGCTGCGACGGCGACCCGAGGCACGCTGGCGGCGCAAGCCGGACGACGTCCTGACCCTCGTGCTGCTCCAGCGGCGTCTGCTCGGCGCCGCGCTGGACCTGCTGCGCCCCGGTGGGGTCGCGGTCTACGCGACCTGCTCGCCGGTGGTGACCGAGACCGACGAGGTGGTGGGCTCGTTGCTGCACCGCCCCGACGTCGCCGCGGAGGACGCGGTGGCGCTGCTGCCCGGGGGAGAGGCCCTCGCCGGCGCCGGCGCTCGGATCCCTGGCACCGTGCAGCTGTGGCCGCACGTGCACGGCACCGACGCGATGTACATGGCCCTGCTGCGCAAGGGCTGAGGGCAAGGGCTGAGGGCAAGGGCTGAGGGGGAGCGATGGCAACGACGTCACCGGCGATCGAGGTCGAGGTCGACGACCGGGTCGTGCGCGTCTCGAACCCCGACCGGATCTACTTCCCCGCCAGCGGCGCGACCAAGCGAGACCTCGTCGACTACTACCTCGCCGTCGGCCCGGGCATCGTCAACGCGTTGTGGGAGCGGCCCTGCATGCTGCACCGCTTCCCGAAGGGCCTGGCCGGGGACAAGGTGCATCAGAAGCGGGTGCCCAGCGGGGCGCCGCCGTGGGTGGAGACCGTCCGGCTGCACTTCCCGCGGTGGAACCGCTACGCCGACGAGCTGTGCGTGACCGAGCTGGCCAGCGTGGTGTGGGCGGTGCAGATGTCGACCGTCGAGTTCCACCCGTGGAACAGCCGGCGCGAGGACCCCGAGAAGCCCGACGAGTGGCGCATCGACCTCGACCCCGGACCGGAGTCCGACTTCGCGCAGGTGCAGCGGGTGGCCGGCGTGGTCCACGAGGTGCTCGACGAGCTCGGCGCGGTGGGTCACCCCAAGACCAGCGGCGGCTCCGGACTGCACGTCTACGTGCGCGTCCCGCCCGAGCACGGCCACCCCGCCGTGCGTCGGGCCGCGCTGGCCTTCGCCCGCGAGGTCGAGCGGCGAGCCCCGCAGGACGTGACGACCGCCTGGTGGCGCAAGGACCGTGACCCCGGCCACCTCTTCGTCGACTACAACCAGAACGCGCGCGACCACACCATCGCCGCGGCGTACTCCGTGCGCGGCTTCGACGACGCCCGCGTCTCCGCACCGGTGCGCTGGGACGAGGTCGACGCCTGCGACCCGCACGACTTCACGATCTTCACCATGCCCGAGCGGTTCGCCGCGATCGGCGACCTGCACGCCGACATCGACGACCACGTCTTCGACCTCGCGCCGCTGCTGGAGTGGGCCGACCGCGACGAGGCGGCGGGCGCACCGACACCGGACCAGCCCGACGAGACGGACCCCTCCTAGGATCGGTGTCGTGGGCATCCAGATCACTCCGAGCATCCTGAACGCCGACTTCGCCGCCCTCGGCGCCGAGGTCGGGCGCATTCCCGGGGCCGACTGGGTGCACGTCGACGTGATGGACAACCACTTCGTGCCCAACCTGACCTTCGGTCCGACCATGGTCGAGGCGCTCGCCCGGGTCAGTGACGTGCCGCTCGACGTGCACCTGATGATCGCCGACGCCGACCGGCACGCGCCGACGTACGTCGAGGCCGGCGCCGGGTCGGTGACCTTCCACGTCGAGGCGGCAACCGCTCCGGTGCGCCTGGCCCGCGAGATCCGTGGCGCGGGTGCTCGCGCGAGCATGGCGCTGCGCCCGGCGACGCCGGTCGAGCCCTACGAGGACCTCCTCGGAGAGCTCGACATGCTGCTGCTGATGACGGTCGAGCCGGGCTTCGGCGGCCAGTCCTTCCTCGACCTCGTGCTGCCGAAGGTCCGGCGCGCTCGCGCCCTGATGGACCAGCACGGGGTCGAGACCTGGCTCCAGGTCGACGGCGGGGTCTCCCTGGAGACGATCGAGCGGTGCGCCGAGGCCGGCGCCGACGTGTTCGTGGCCGGGTCGGCGGTCTTCGGGGCCGACGACCCCGACGCGATGGTGGCTCGGCTGAGGGCCGCCGCCGAGAGCGTCGCGACGCCCTGACTCAGCGAGTCTCCAGGCACGTGGCGAGCAGTGCTGCCGCCTCCTGCGCCGAGGGGGACGACGGGTCGCGCCCGAGCCGGAGTCGCAGGCCGTGCAGCACGGCGAGGGCCATCGCCCGTCGCTCGGGGCTCGCGGCAGGGGCAGTGGTCGCGAGGAGGTAGGCGTCGTGGGCGTCGAGCTCGCGCAGGCTGGTCGCCACGTGCACCGAGCACCGGGCGAGCTCCTGGAGCGCGACCCAGGCGCGGTGCACCTGCACCGAGTCCGGGTCGGCGGGGTCGGGCAGCAGCCCGGCCACCCCGGAGACCCTGGTCCGCACCGCCGTGTCGTGCTTGATCCTCACCACGACGCGCCAGCACAGCACCTCGATCAGGCGCTGCCTGGAGCCGTAGTGGTGCGCCAGCGTCCCCATGCTGAGCCGCGTACGCGTCGCGATCTCGCGTGACGAGGGCGGCGTCAGCCCGGTCTCGGTGACGAGGTCCAGCAGGGAGTCGGTCAGGCTCTCGGTCCGTGACCCGGCGTCCAGCAGCTTCGGCATGGCTCGATGCCACCACGCCGTGACGATCCCGTGCCCGGCTCATCCACAGGCTCGGCCCGGCTCCCGGCGGGACACCACTCTCCGGGCGTTGGTCGATCGATCGATCAAGAACGATCGTCGCGTTGATCGATCGATCGACCAACGCGGGCAGCGACACGGTCCGGGAGGCTCGGCGTCCCGCGTGGCGCACCTCACGAGGACGGGCGGGGCTCGCTGTGCCAGACTCGGGCCAGACGAGCAGACGATGCTCGCGTGCTCTGGGGTCGGTGCAATTCCGAGCCGGCGGTGACAGTCCGCGACCCGGCCACGAACCTGTGGACGGTGGACCAGGTGGAACTCCTGGACCGACGGTGAAAGTCCGGATGAGAAGCGCACGCAGGCGTGGTCGGTCGCCGGAGCCACCCCACGGGTGGGCGTCCGCCCCGAGCACGCGTCCCACGACCCCGGAGTCCGCGGCACAGGACCCGAGGGGACGACGGTGGGCGGCAACGAGGCGGAGCGGACGGCGATGCGGCGCGCCCTCGTGCTCGCCGCGTCCCCGGGCGTGCCGCTGGGACCGAACCCGCGCGTCGGCTGCGTGCTGCTCGACCAGCACGGCACCACCCTCGCCGAGGGCCACCACCGCGGCGCCGGGACCCCGCACGCCGAGGTCGACGCCCTCGCCGCCGCCGGTGACCGGGCCCGCGGCGCGACGGCCGTGGTCACGCTCGAGCCCTGCAACCACACCGGTCGGACGGGGCCGTGCGCGCAGGCGCTGCTCGAGGCGGGCGTACGCCGCGTGGTGCTGGCGCAGGCCGACCCCAACCCGGTCGCCGCCGGGGGAGCCGAGCGTCTCCGGGCCGCCGGGGTCGAGGTCGAGACGGGGCTGCTGGCCGAGGAGGCCCGTGAGCTCAACCGGGTGTGGACCTTCGCGGTCGAGCACGGGCGTCCCTTCGTGACCTGGAAGCTCGCGACCAGCCTCGACGGTCGCAGTGCCGCGGCGGACGGCACGAGCCGCTGGGTCTCGGGGAGGGCCGCGCGCCGGGACACGCACCGGCTCCGTGCACTGGCCGACACGATGCTGGTCGGCACGAACACGGTGGCCGTCGACGACCCGCGCCTGAGCGTGCGCGACGAGCACGACCGACCGCTCGCGATCCAGCCCCTGCGCGCCGTCATGGGGGAGCGCGACCTCGACCCCGCCAGTCGGATCTTCGACGACACCGTTCCCGGTGGCTCGGTCCACCTGCGCACCCGTGACCCCCGGACCGCGCTCGCCGGGCTGACGTCCCGGGACCGCCAGCACGTCTTCCTCGAGGGAGGCCCCACCCTCGCGGCGGCCTTCCTGCGCGCCGGGCTCGTCGACGAGATCGTCTGCTACCTCGCACCGATCCTGCTCGGAGCAGGCCGCACCGCGGTGGCCGACCTCGGAATCGGCACGATCGCCGAGGCGTTGCGCCCCCGGGTGGCCGACGTCGCCGTGCTCGAGGGCATCGACGGCGAGGAGCCCGACGTCCGGCTCACCCTCACCCCCCGTCCAGCCCCGCAGCCCGCACCAGAGGAGACCCGCTGATGTTCACCGGAATCGTCGAGGAGCTCGGCACCGTCGCCGACGTCGAGGACCTCACCGACGCGCTGCGCCTGCGGATCGCCGCCACCACGGTCCTGGACGGCACCGGCCCCGGTGACTCGATCAGCGTCAACGGCTGCTGCCTGACCGTCGTGACGATCGCCGAGGGCACCTGGAGCGCCGACGTGATGAAGGAGTCGCTCGACAAGACCTCGATGGGCACGGTCCACGTCGGCGACCGGGTCAACCTCGAGCGGGCGGTGACCGCCGAGAAGCGCCTCGGCGGCCACGTCGTGCAGGGCCACGTCGACGCCGTCGGCACCGTGCTCTCCCGCAGCCCCAGCGAGCACTGGGACGTCGTCGAGATCTCCCTGCCCCACGGCCTGACCAGGTACCTGGTCGACAAGGGCTCGATCACCGTCGACGGCATCAGCCTCACCGTCGTGGAGGCGCGCGCGGACTCGTTCACGATCAGCCTGATCCCCGAGACGCTCGCCCGCACGACCCTCGGTACGCGCGGCGTCGGCGACCAGGTCAACCTCGAGGTCGACATCCTCGCCAAGCACGTCGAGAAGCTGCTCGCGGCCCGCCTCGACGCCGCCGACCAGCCCCCGCGGACCCAGCAGACCCAGCAGACCCGGCAGACCCAGCAGAACCAACAAGGAGCCAGCGCATGAGCCAGGCCCATCCCGCAGCCCAGCACGAGGGCGTGCGGCTCGACAGCGTCGAGCAGGCGATCGCCGACATCGCGGCCGGCAAGGCGGTCGTCGTCGTCGACGACGAGGACCGCGAGAACGAGGGTGACCTGATCTTCGCGGCGAGCAAGGCCACGCCGGAGCTGATGGCGTTCACGATCCGTTACTCCAGCGGTGTGATCTGTGCCCCGCTGCCGGCGGCCGAGCTCGACCGGCTCGAGATCCCGCTGATGACCCCGCACAACCGCGACAAGCTGCGCACGGCGTACACGGTCTCGGTCGACGCCCGCGACGGCGTGAGCACCGGGATCTCCGCGGCCGACCGGGCCCACACGGTGCGGGTGCTGGCCGACTCCGCGACCGAGCCGTGGGAGCTGACCCGTCCCGGCCACGTCTTCCCCCTGCGCCCCCGTGCGGGCGGGGTGCTGGTGCGCCGCGGCCACACCGAGGCGGCCGTCGACCTCGCTCGGCTCGCCGGGCTGACCCCGGCCGGCGTGCTCGTCGAGGTGGTCAACGACGACGGGACCATGAAGCGCGGCCCCGAGCTGCGCGTGTTCGCCGACGAGCACGGGCTCTCGATGATCTCCATCGATGCCCTGGTGCGCTACCGCCGCCGCCACGAGAACCTCGTCGAGCGGGTCGCCGAGACGCGCCTGCCCACCCGCCACGGTGACTTCACCGCCTACGGCTACACGATCACCGTCGACGGCTCCGAGCACGTCGCCCTGGTCCACGGCGACCTCGGCGGGCCCGAGCCCGTGCTGACCCGGGTGCACTCGGAGTGCCTGACCGGCGACGTGTTCGGCTCCGACCGCTGCGACTGCGGACCCCAGCTCGACGAGGCGCTGGAGCGGATCGTCGCCGAGGGCCGCGGCGTCGTGGTCTACCTGCGCGGCCACGAGGGCCGCGGGATCGGCCTGGTCGCCAAGCTGCAGGCCTACCAGCTCCAGGACGGGGGGCGCGACACCGTCGACGCCAACCTCGACCTCGGTCTGCCCGCGGACGCGCGGCACTACGGCACGGCGACGCAGATCCTCAAGGACCTCAAGATCGAGTCCGTGCGACTGATGACCAACAACCCCGACAAGGTGACCAACCTCGAGGAGTACGGCGTCGAGGTCGCCGAACGGGTGCCGCTCACCCCGCGCCCCAACGACCACAACCTGGCCTACCTGCTGACCAAGCGCGACCGGATGGGCCACGACCTCCCCGGCCTCGGTGACGACCGTCCCGACGCCGGTGACCCCGACCTCGAGGAGGCAGCGCGATGAGCGGCCACGGAGCACCCACCCCCGAGCCCGTCGACGCGAGCGGGCTGCGCGTCGCCGTCGTCGCCGCCAGCTGGCACGACGAGGTGATGGGCGGTCTGCTCGCGGGAGCCACGCGCGCCTGCGCGGACTCCTCGGTCGAGCCCACGGTCGTCCGGGCGCCGGGCACCTTCGAGCTGCCGGTCGTCGCCGCCGCGCTCGCCGCCCGGGGCTACGACGCGGTCGTCGCGCTCGGTGTGGTGATCCGTGGCGGCACGCCGCACTTCGACTACGTCTGCTCGGCAGCCACCGACGGGCTCACCCGGGTCGCGCTCGACCACACCGTGCCGATCGGGTTCGGGGTGCTCACCTGCGACACCGAGGAGCAGGCGCTGGCCCGGGCGGGGCTCGAGGGCTCGGTCGAGGACAAGGGCTACGAGGCGACCGTCGCGGCGCTCCAGACCGCGCTCACCCTGCGCGACCTCGCCTGACCCGCCACTCCTCGGCCAGCAGCGCGTAGGTGAGACCGTCGAGCCACCCGAGCTCGGCGTGCAGCGAGTCGCGCACCCCGCGCTGCTCGTGGCGCATCCCGACCCGCTCCATCAACCGCCAGGACCGCTCGTTGGCGGCGAAGCAGCCCGCGGTGACCCGGCGCAGCCCGAGCCCGGCCGGTGCGGGGGCGAACGCCACCTCCAGCAGCGCGACCACCGCCTCGGTGGCCAGCCCCTTCCCGCCGTACGCCGGGTCGAGGACCCATCCGAGCTCGGCCTCGACGCCGACCGCCTCGGCGGCGACGTCGACCTGGGCCCAGCCGTCGCCCACCCTCAGCATCAGGTCGCCGATGACGTGACCATCCTGCTCGAGGACCAGGGTGCGGCTGACCCGGCCGGGTCGCAGGAACCACGACGCGAAGTCCTCTCGGCTCTCGGGGGCGCCGCCGAGCCACCAGGCGACGTCGCGTCGGCGGCGGTAGCCGTGCACGGCGTCGACGTCGTCCTCCCGGACCGGGCGGATCAGGAGTCGAGCGGTGGGGCGCGGCCAGTCGAGGTCGGCGAGGCTCAGGTCCACCCGACCATGATCGCCCAGGTCCGGACCACCCGTCCTCACGCCGTAGGCTCAGTGCCCGTGAAGACGTTCGACGCCCTCTGGGACGAGCTCAGCGACAAGGCCCGCACCCGCCCGGCCGGGTCGGGCACCGTGGCCGAGCTCGACGCCGGCGTCCACGCGATCGGCAAGAAGCTCGTCGAGGAGGCCGCCGAGTCCTGGATGGCCGCCGAGCACGAGGGGCGTGAGCGCGCCGCCGAGGAGATCAGCCAGCTGCTCTACCACGCGCAGGTGATGATGCTCGCCCTCGGGCTCGAGCCCGACGACGTCTACGCCCACCTCTGAGACCGGGACGCACCTGATGATGACCACCCCGACCGTTGCGGGCACGCCCCTGCTGCGCATCGCCGTGCCCAACAAGGGCTCCCTCTCGCAGTCGGCCACCGAGATCCTGCGCGAGTGCGGGTACCGCCAGCGTGACGACACCAAGCAGCTCGCGCTGACCGACGCCGAGAACGGCGTCGAGTTCTTCTACCTGCGCCCGCGTGACATCGCGCTGTACGTCGGCGAGGGCACCCTCGACATCGGCATCACCGGCCGCGACCTGCTGCTCGACTCGGGCGCCGCCGCCCAGGAGGTGCTCTCGCTGGGCTTCGGAAGGAGCCTGTTCCGCTTCGCCGGCCCTGCCGGGCGCTTCTCCTGCCTCGAGGACCTGGCCGGCTCCCGGATCGCGACCTCCTACACCGGGGTGGTCGGCGCCTTCCTGGCCGAGCGCGGGATCGACGCCGGCGTGACCCGCCTCGACGGGGCCGTCGAGAGCAGCATCGCCCTCGGCGTGGCCGACGCGATCGCGGACGTCGTCGAGACCGGCAGCACCCTGCGCCAGGCCGGGCTGGAGGTGTTCGGGGAGACGATCCTGACCTCCGAGGCGGTCCTGATCACCCGCGCGGGACACGAGCCGGACGGCCTCGAGGTGTTCCGCCGCCGCCTGGAGGGGGTCCTGCTGGCGCGCAGCTACGTGATGATGGACTACGACATCGAGGAGTCGAACCTGCCCGGCGCCGTGACGTTGACGCCCGGCGTCGAGTCGCCGACCGTCGCCCCGCTGCAGCGCGCGGGCTGGGTCGCCGTGCGCGCCATGGTGCCGCGTAGCGGCGCCCAGCGGCTGATGGACGAGCTGTGGCGCCTCGGCGCCCGCGGGATCCTGCTCACGGACATCCATGCCTGCCGGCTCTGAGCCCTCCTCGACCCGCGGCGGCGGGCCGAGCCTGCCGAGGACCTACCGCCCGCTCGGCCCCCGGATCGCCGGGTTCGTCGCGATGGGCGCGCTGGTCGTCGTCGGCGCCGCGACCTGGTTCAGCTTCGACGACGCGACCCGCGCCTCGTTCACCCCGTTCCAGCGGGGGACCCTCGCGGTCCTGGTCCTGCTGGCGGGCTCGGTGATGTTCGCCCTGGTCAGGTCGCGCGTGGTCGCCGAGCGCGACCGGCTGGTCGTGGTCAACGGCTACCGGCGTCACGAGTACGCCTGGGAGCAGGTGCTCGCAGTCAACCTCGGTGCCGGCGCCCCCTGGGTGACCCTGGACCTCTCCGACGGTCGCAGCGTCTCGGCGATGGGCATCCAGGGCAGTGACGGGGCTCGTGCCCGCGCGGCCGTGCGCGAGCTGCGAGAGCTCGCTGACGGCGGCTGATCGGGCTAGCTGATCCCGCGCTTGCGCAGGAGGGCCTCGATGTCGGCGAGGTCGTCGTCGAGGACGGGGTCGCCCTTGGCGGAGGTCCTGCCGGACTTCCTGCCCGAGGACGTCGCCGGGGAAGGAGCCGACGGCAGGGTCCCGCGCCCCGACGAGGTGACCGCACCGGTCTCAGCTCGGCGGCCGGTGCTCTGGCCGATCCCGCGTGAGGCCAGCGAGCGCGACGCCGCGATCAGCAGCAGGCCGAGCCCGCCGCAGGCGATCCCGGCCCAGACCACGGGGGAGAGGACCAGCGAGGTGCCCCAGTCGGCGATCGCGGAGGCGATCCGGGTGAACATCCGCAGGGTGTTGGTCAGGTACGCCGCAGGGAACAGCAGCGTGATCCCCGCGCCCAGCATCCCCGCCGGCACGCCCCGGCGCCGGAAGGCCAGCCAGGTCAGCACCGCCGACACGGCGGTCAGGGCGATCGTGACGGCCAGCCAGGTCGCGTTGTCCATCGTCCCAGGGTGGCACACCGGGGCCAGCGCGGCCGCGGACCGCGAGCGTGGGCGATGATGGTGCGGATGGACCCCGGCGAACGAGCGAGCGACGACCCGTCCCCGGACGGCACACGTCTGCTCGGCACGTCGTTCCCCGACGACGACGGTGCGCCGGACGGCGAGCTCCGCGCGGCCCTGGCCGCGTCGGCGTCCGGGGCACCCGGCGCCGGGGTCGAGGCGCTCGCCCTGCTCCAGGACGCGCGCCTGCTGGTGCCCGTGGTGGCCGTCCTCGGCGAGGTCGAGACCGACGACCAGGGCCTGGCCCGCGACAAGTCCAGCGACATGGCCGCGGTGCTGCTCACCGGTGCCGACGGACGGCAGGCCCTGCTCGCCTTCACCGGCACCGACAGCCTCACGGCGTGGGACCCCGGCGCCCGGCCGGTCCCCGTGGCGGCCCGGCTGGCCGCCCGGGCCGCCGTGCAGGAGCAGGCCGCCGCGGTGGTGGTCGACGTCGCCGGCCCGGCGACGTACGTCCTGAGCGGGCAGGACCTCACCGCGCTCGCCGCCGGCTGGCGCCTGGCCAGCGTCGACGGAGCCCCGGCCTGGATCACCGGCGGGCCGGGAGCAGGCCCGGCGACCTCGCCGGATTCGGTGGCACCGGAATGATCCGCTAGCATCCCCTGTTGACCGATCAGTGAGCCTGGAGCAGTCCGGGCCCACCGATCTTCAAGCGGGGTCCAGCTCCATCGACTCCCACCCGCAGCGACCGCCACGGCACACCACCGTCCAGGTCGTCGGGTCCGGTCCCAGGCTCCTGCCGAGCCGTCCTCACCGGGACGAACGGCGGGGGCGGCGACGGCCTCCGGGCGTCGAGGGTGGCTGGCTTCCGCTTGGTCCGAGCGGAAGCCTTTGTCGTTCCCGGCCACGTCGGCGGGGGCCCGGAGACCTCCGTGCCCCTGACCCACTGGAGGACTCATCAGCACCGAGCTTCGTATCAACGACCGGATCCGGGTTTCCGAGGTCCGACTCGTCGGACCCAACGGCGAGACCGTCGGCATCGTGCCGACCGACCAGGCGCTGCGCCTGGCGCAGGAGGCCGACCTCGACCTCGTCGAGGTCGCCCCGACCGCTCGACCGCCGGTCTGCAAGCTCATGGACTACGGGAAGTTCAAGTACGAGAACGCCCAGAAGGCCCGTGAGGCGCGCCGAAACCAGACGAACGTGATCATCAAGGAGATGAAGCTTCGTCCCAAGATCGACGCTCACGACTACGACACCAAGAAGGGCCACGTCGTCCGGTTCCTCTCGGCCGGCGACAAGGTCAAGATCACGATCATGTTCCGCGGTCGCGAGCAGCACCGTCCCGAGCTCGGGTTCCGGCTGCTGCAGCGTCTCGCCGAGGACGTCGACGAGCTCGGGTTCGTGGAGTCCTCGCCCAAGCAGGACGGCCGCAACATGGTCATGGTCCTCGGCCCGCACCGCAAGAAGGCCGAGGCCAAGAACCAGATGAAGGCGGAGAAGGAGGCCCAGATGGCCGAGCGCGCCGCCGAGGAGGCCGAGGACAAGGCCGAGCGCACGGCGGCCAACGCCGGTCGCAGCACCGTGGCCAAGGAGCGGGGCCGCTCGGAGAACCTCGACCCCGAGATCGAGGCCTGAGCCACCGGGCCCGTCGGGCCCCACCGTCAGCACCGCACCACCGCGCAGCGCCGGGCACCGGTCCGCGCAGCACCGATAGGAGATCAGCATGCCGAAGAACAAGACGCACTCGGGCGCCAGCAAGCGCTTCCGGGTCACCGGCTCGGGCAAGATCCGCCGCCAGAAGGCCGGGATGCGCCACAACCTGGAGAAGAAGCCCTCGAACGTGACGCGTCGCCTCTCGGGCACCACCGAGGTCGCCAAGGCCGACGTCAAGCGCGCCAAGAAGCTGCTGGGTCTCTGAGCCCGACCGTCATCGCCGGTCGAGGTCACTCGTGACCGGCTCGTAGAAGAACCACACCGAGGAGTACCCATGGCACGCGTCAAGCGCGCAGTCAACGCCCAGAAGAAGCGCCGCGTCACCCTCGAGCGCGCCAGCGGCTACCGCGGGCAGCGTTCGCGGCTCTACCGCAAGGCCAAGGAGCAGGTCACCCACTCCCTGGTCTACAGCTACAACGACCGCCGCAAGAACAAGGGCAACTTCCGACGGCTCTGGATCCAGCGGATCAACGCCGCGGCCCGCGCCGAGGGGATGACCTACAACCGGTTCATCCAGGGCCTCGGTCTGGCCGGGGTCGAGGTCGACCGCAAGATCCTCGCCGACCTCGCGGTCAACGACCCGACCGCCTTCTCGGCCCTGGTCGCCACGGCGAAGGACGCGCTGCCCGAGGACGTCAACGCACCCCGCGCCGACGCGACCGCCTGAGCACCACCACGCCGTGACCCCGCTGAGCGTCCACAACAGCCGGGTCAAGCAGGCACGACGGCTCAGCCGCCGTTCGGCTCGGTCCGAACGGCGGCTGTTCCTCGTCGACGGCCCCCAGGGGGTCGAGGGGGCGCTGGGTCGTCCCGGCTGCGTCGTGGAGGTCTACGCCACCCCCGAGGCCGCCGAGCGGTACGCCGGCCTGCTGGGCGGCGCGCCCGAGGTCGCGCTCGTCGACGAGCGGGCGCTGGCCTCGCTCACCGACGCGGTGACCCCGCCCGGCCTGGTCGCCCTGTGCCGGTCGCTGGACCGCCCGCTGGTCGACGTGCTCGACGGCGCACCCCGGCTCGTGGCCGCCTGCGTCGAGATCCGCGACCCCGGCAACGCCGGCACCGTCGTGCGCACCGCCGACGCGGCCGGGGCGGACGCGGTGGTCCTGGTGGGGGACGCGGTCGACCTGCACAACACCAAGACCCTGCGCGCCAGCGCCGGCAGCGCCTTCCACCTCCCGGTCGCGCTCGAGCACGACCCGGAGGCGGCGGTGGCCACGCTGCGCGGGGCCGGTCTCCAGGTGCTCGCGGCGGCCGGCGACGGCGAGGTCGACCTCGAGGACACCGACCGGGGTCTGCTCGAGCGGCCCACGGCCTGGCTCTTCGGCAACGAGGCGCACGGGCTGCCCGCCGAGGTCGCCGCGAGCGCCGACCACCGGGTCCGGATCCCGATCCACGGCCGGGCCGAGAGCCTGAACCTCGCCACCGCGGCCGCGCTGTGCCTCTACGCCAGCGCCCGGGCCCAGCGGGCCGCCCGGTGAGCGAGCCCGCCGACCCGGGCCGGGCCGACCCGGGCCGGGCCGATTCGGGTCGGGCCGATCCGGGTTGGGCCGACCTGCTGCCCGACGGCGTGGTGCTCGCCGACGCCGACGGTCGGGTCAGCCTGGTCAACACCACGGCCGCGCGGATGCTCGGCGTGGACGCGACCTCGCTCCCCACGGGGCGCCGGCTGGCGGAGGTGCTCAGGCTCACCGACCAGCACGGCATGAGCTGGTACGCCGCGAACAACCCCTACGGCGGCCTCGGCACCCGCAGCGGGGTGCCCGAGCAGCCCTGGGTGCTGCCCGACGGCACCGAGGTCCTCGTCGTGGCCCGACTGCACCGGCCCGGTCCAGGTGAGCCGGTCGAGCAGGTGGCGCTGGTGCTGCGCTCGGGGCGCGGTCGCGCGCGGCTCGACCGGGAGCGCTCCGACCTCGTCGCCACGGTCGCCCACGAGCTGCGCTCGCCGTTGACCGGGGTGAAGGGCTTCGTCCAGGCGATGCTCAACCGCTGGGACAAGCTGAACGACGAGCAGAAGAAGCTGATGCTCACCACGGTCAGCGCCGACTCCGACCGGCTCAGCCGGCTGATCGCCGAGCTGCTCGACGTCGCCCGGATCGACACCGGTCGGCTCCAGCTCTACCCGCGCCCGTGCGACACCGAGGTCCTCGTGCGTCGCGCCGTCGACTCCGTCGCCGCCGGGACCTCGCGCGAGATCGACCTCGTCGTCGCGGGCGACGTGCCGCGCGTCCTCGCCGATCCCGACAAGCTCACGCAGGTCGTGACCAACCTCGTCGAGAACGCCGTGCGCCACGGGTCCGGCGCCGTGCACGTCCACGTCGGGGCCGGTCCGGCCGGCCCGGAGAGCGGCGCCGCCGACGGCGTCGTGCTGCGCGTCGACGACGAGGGTGACGGCATCCCGCCCGAGGCACGTCGCCGGGTGTTCACGAAGTTCTGGACCGCCGGCTCCGGGGGAGGCTCCGGCCTCGGCCTCTACATCGTCAGCGGCCTGACCCGCGCCCACGGCGGCACCGTCGCGATCCTCGACGCCCCCGGCGGCGGCGCCCGCCTCGTCGTCTCCTGGCCCGCCGCCCCCGCCCCCTGACCGCCGAGGGTCAGCTTCTGCCTGCCGAGGTGCCAGTGGCTGGCCGAGGTGCCGGTCCCTGCCGGTCCTCGACGTACGTCGGGCTCAGGTGCAGCCGGCCCTCGGCGGCCTTGAGCGTCGAGACCAGGACGAAGCTCATCGTCACGAGCAGCGACCACGCGCCGATCTTGGAGGCGTGCACCGCCTGCCAGACCTGCTCCTGACCGGGGTAGGCCCACGCGTCGAGCAGGGTCGCGAGGTTCTCGGCGAGCCACAGGAACAGTCCGATCAGCACGAACGAGACCGCCAGCGGCATCCGGTAACGCTCGTCGCCGACCCGGAAGTGCACCCAGCAGCGGCGCAGCACGACCAGGCCGAGCAGCGCCAGCGGCACCCGGAGGTCGAGCCAGTAGTGGTGGGTGAAGAAGTTGGCGTAGATCGCGACCGCGACGAGCGTGCTCGTCACCGGCCGGTAGTGCGTGACCCGCAGGTCGAGGCGGCGCCACGCCTGGCAGATGTAGGAGCCGACCGCGGCGTACATGAACCCGCTGAACAGCGGCACCCCGGCGACCTTGGTGATCGCCTCACCGGGGTAGGACCACGACCCCACGCGGACCTTGAACAGCTCCAGACCCAGCCCGAGCAGGTGGAACCCGGCGATCACGAGCACCTCGCGGCCGGTCTCGACGCGCAGTGCCCACAGCACCAGGGTGGCCACGACGCACCACACGAGCATCGCGTCGTACGCCGCGACCGGCAGCGGCACGACGAACGTCACCGCGAGCCCGGCGAAGACGACGACCGCGAACACGCAGGAGAGCGCCTCGGCCCACGCGAAGCGCACCAGCTGGCGTACGCCGTGCACGAGGTCGCTGGTCATCGGCACGAGGCTAGGCGCCATGGAGGAGGTCTGCGGGAACAACCGGTTCGCGCGGCGGGTCGGGGGCTTCCTAGACTCGCCCCCATGTCCGGACCCAACACCGACTACGACCCCGTCGAGGTGACCCCGCTCGGCGCCGAGCAGGTCGAGGCGATGCGCATCGACGCGCTCGCCGCGATCGAGGCCGCCGCCGACCTCGAGACCCTCAAGGCGGTCCGGACCCGGCACGCCGGGGACCGCTCGCCGCTCGCGCTGGCGAACCGCGAGATCGGCGCGCTCCCGCCGCAGGCCCGCAAGGACGCCGGTCAGCGGGTCGGCAAGGCGCGCGGCGAGGTCACGAAGGCGCTCGTCGCCCGTCAGGACGAGCTCGAGGTCGAGCACGAGGCGCGGATGCTGCTCGAGGAGACCGTCGACGTCACGCTGCCCACCGCCCGCGCCACCCGCGGCGCACGCCACCCGGTCACGCTGATGAGCGACCACGTCGCCGACCTGTTCGTGGCGATGGGCTGGGAGGTCGCCGAGGGTCCGGTCGTCGAGGCGGAGTGGCTGAACTTCGACGCGCTCAACCTCGGTGCGGACCATCCCGCGCGCACCATGCAGGACACGTTCTGGTCCGAGCCGGCCGAGGCCCACGTCGTGCTGCGCACCCACACCTCGCCGGTCCAGGCCCGCACGATGCTGACTCGTGAGCCCCCGATCTACGTGATCTGCCCCGGACGCGTCTTCCGCACCGATGAGTACGACGCCACGCACAGCCCGATGTTCCACCAGGTCGAGGGTCTCGTCGTCGACCGGGGGATCACGCTGGGCCACCTCAAGGGCACGCTCGACCACTTCGCGACCCAGCTCTTCGGCGACGGCATCACCACGCGGTTCCGCCCGTCGTACTTCCCCTTCACCGAGCCCTCGGCCGAGGTCGACCTGGTCTGCTTCGTGTGCCGTGGTCGCGAGCCCGAGGTCGCCACGTGCCGCACCTGCAAGGGCGAGGGCTGGATCGAGTGGGGCGGCTGCGGCGTGGTCAACCCTCGCGTGCTCACCGCCTGCGGCGTCGACAGCGAGGTCTACAGCGGCTTCGCCTTCGGCATGGGCATCGACCGCTCGCTCATGTTCCGCCACGGCGTGGCCGACCTGCGTGACATCTTCGAGGGCGACGTGCGGTTCTCCGCCTCGCTCGGGACGGAGCTCTAAGCCGTGAAAGCCCCCGTGTCCTGGATCCGTGAGCACGTCGACCTCCCCGCCGACGTCTCGACCGACGACCTCGCTCGGCGCCTGACGGCGCTCGGGCTCAAGCTCGAGGCGATCGAGCGCCCCGGGGAGGAGATCAGCGGACCGCTCGTGCTCGGCCGGGTCCTGACGATGGAGCCCGAGCCGCAGAAGAACGGCAAGACCATCAACTGGTGCACCGTCGACGTCGCGGACGCCAACGAGACCGGCGAGCCGCAGGGCATCGTCTGCGGGGCCCACAACTTCGCGGTCGGCGACCTCGTCGTCGTGGTGCTGCCCGGGGAGTGCTGCCGGGCGGTTTCGCGATCTCGGCGCGCAAGACCTACGGCCACGTCTCGGCCGGGATGATCTGCTCGGCCGCCGAGCTCGGCCTCGCCGCGGACGCGTTCGGCTCGGCCGACGGCATCATCGTGCTGGCGCCCGACACGGGCGAGCCGGGGGCCGACGCGCGCCCGGTGCTCGGTCTCGACGAGGAGGTCGTCGACCTCGAGATCAACCCCGACCGCGCGTACGCCCTCTCGGTGCGCGGCATCGCCCGCGACGCCGCGCTGGCCTACGACCTGCCCGACGCGGCGTTCCACGACCCCTGCGACCGTCCGGTCCCGCCCGCGGACGACGCCGGACACCCCGTCCACGTCGAGGACGCTGCCGGCTGTCCGGTCTTCGTGGCCCGCACCGTCTCCGGCCTCGACCCCGACGCCCCGACGCCGGCGTTCATGGCCCGGCGCCTCCAGCTGGCCGGGATGCGCTCGATCTCGCTGGCCGTCGACGTGACGAACTACGTGATGCTCGAGACCGGTCGCCCGATCCACGGCTACGACGCCGACAAGCTCACCGGCGCCCTCGGCGTACGCCGTGCGCGCGACGGCGAGCGGCTGACCACCCTCGACGGCGTCGAGCGGACCCTGTCGACCGAGGACCTCGTCGTCGTCGACGACTCCGGTCTGATCGGCCTCGGCGGCGTGATGGGCGGCGAGACGACCGAGACGTCGGCCACGACGACCCGGGTGCTCGTCGAGTCGGCGCACTGGGACGCCACCACGATGTTCCGCACCGGACGGCGCCACAAGATCGGCTCCGAGGCCGGTCGTCGCAACGAGCGCGGGGTCGACCCCACGATCTGCGCGGCCGCCGCGGACCGCGTGGTCGAGCTGCTCACGACCTACGGCGGCGCGACGCCGACCCGGGCGTGACCGTCGTCGGGACCCCGCCGCAGGCGCCGCCGATCGCGATGGCCCGCGACCTCGCCGCGCGGATCAGCGGGATGGACGTCGACGAGACGACCGCCGCGAGCCACCTGCGCGCCGTCGGGTGCGAGGTCGCCGACGGCGCAGGGGTGTTCAGCGTCGTGCCGCCGCCGTGGCGCCCGGACCTGAGCGACCCCTACGACCTCGTCGAGGAGGTCGTGCGGGTCGTCGGCTACGACCAGGTGCCCTCGGTCCTGCCGACCCCGCCGGCCGGACGCGGCCTGACCCGCTCCCAGCAGCTGCGCCGTCGCGCGGGGCGGACCCTGGCCGGCGCGGGCTACGTCGAGGTGATCAGCTTCCCGTTCGTCGGCGAGGCCGACCTCGACCGGCTCGGCCTGCCGGCGGCGGACGAGCGGCGCTCGATGCTGCGCCTGGCCAACCCGCTCTCGACCGAGGCGCCCTGCATGACCACGACCCTGCTGCCGGGCCTGCTGACCACCGTGGCCCGCAACGCCGGACGGGGCGCGAGCAGCACGGCCCTGTTCGAGACCGCCACCGTCACCCTGCCGTCGGGTCGGGGCGCGACGCCGCTCCTCGGCGTCGAGACCCGGCCGAGCGAGGGCGAGCTCGCCGACCTCGACAAGGCGCTGCCCGACCAGCCGCTGCACCTCGCGCTGAGCGTCAGCGGCGACCGGGAGCAGGCCGGGTGGTGGGGACCGGCCCGTCCGACCTCCTGGTCCGACGCGGTCGAGGCCTGCCGCTGCTCGCCGAGGCGCTCGGGGTCGAGGTCGCGGTGCGGCCGGCCCAGCGCGCTCCCTGGCACCCGGGCCGCTGCGCCGAGCTGCACCTCGGTGAGGCCGTCCTCGGTCACGCCGGCGAGCTGCACCCGACGGTGTGCCGCGCGTACGGCGTCCCGGCGCGCACCGCGGTGGCCGAGATCGACCTCGGACTCCTGCTCGAGCACGCCCCCGCGGTCCTGCGCGCCGCCTCGTTCTCCGACTTCCCGCTCGCCAAGGAGGACGTCGCGCTCGTGGTCGACGCCGACGTGGCGGCCGCCGACGTCGAGGCGGCGCTGCGCGAGGGCGCCGGGGAGCTGCTGGAGTCGATCCGGCTCTTCGACCTCTACACCGGCGAGCAGGTCGGCGAGGGTCGGAAGTCGCTCGCCTTCGCGCTGCGCTTCCGGGCCCCGGACCGGACGCTGACCGAGGAGGAGACCGGCGCCGCGCGCGACGCCGCCGTCGCGGTGGCCGTGGCTCGCTGCGGAGCCGTCCAGCGCTAGCAGGCCCGCAACGGTCGCGACTACTCCTCTCCGGTCGAGCCGTCGATGAGCTCGCGCACCACGTCGAGGTGACCGGCGTGGCGGGCTGCTCCTGCACCAGGTGCAGCAGCACCCGCTCCAGCGTCGCCGGCGGGGCACCGTCCCAGCGCTCGCCCGGCGCGCCGACCTCGTCGAGGTCGTGGACCGCAGATCGCCTCGCTGGGCAGGGCCTGCTCGCCAGGCGGCGTACTAAGACGTCGCCCGGTGTTCCTCCGCGAGGTGCCAGCGCATCCGCCTAGTGTCGGCCCAGGGGTCGGTGACCGCCTGACCCTCGAAGCCCCACTCGAGCCAGCGGCGCTCGACGTGGGTGAGGTGGTCCACCAGCTCGAGCGGCGACCAGCCCGAGGGCAGCACGCTCGTGCGCAGCACGTCGTCGGGCAGACCGGCCAGCTTGCCGGTCGTCACCGAGCGGAAGAAGGCGAGGTAGCCGAGCAGGACCTCGCGCCGGTCGGCGGCCGGGTCCGTGGGCGAGGGGAACGCGACGCCCACCTCAGTCGATCGGGTTCGACAGGATGGCGGTGACCCGGCGCAGGGCGTCCTCGTCCCCGATGAGGTCGAGGCCGTCGGCGCCGCCGCGCTTCCACAGCCACAGGTGTACGTCGGCGGCGGTGCCGCTGATCACCGCGCGGGCTCGTCGGCCCCGGTGCCGCACCGAGGACCTCGAGGTCGTCCTCGTCGGCGTAGGTCCTCCCGCTGTCGGGGTCGGTGCCGGAGAACGTGCCGAGCCGGGTCCACACCTCCTGGTCGGTGTCGATGAGGTCCACGCGGACCGTCACCGGGTCCGGCCCGAGTCGAGGGAGCCCCAGGGCGGCTGCCCGCCGTACATCACCCCGAGCGTCTCCTCGACCCCGTCGGCGCACAGGGCCGGCTCGAGCGCGGACCGAGCCCGGCGGTCTGCTCGGCGTCGACGCGGTGCACCTGCGCCTCCAGCGCCTGGCGCCGCGCGACGAAGCCGACGGTGTGGTCCTCGGCCCAGGTCCACGCCTCCTCGGTCGGCCCGGCTCCGGCGAGGCCCTCGCCCAGGTCCGCGCGCGCCGCGTCGAAGGCCTCCAGGAGCCCGGCCCACGGTCGGGCCGGCCGGCTCCGGCCGCTCGCGCGGCGTCGCGGGGCGGTGTCGCACGACCCGCGCCCACATCGCACTGCACCTCGCCACCGAGGTGCCACAGGAGGTCGGCGGCGTCCCAGTCCGGACACGCCGGCACCCGCGCGGTCGGGTCGACGTCGCTCACCACGGCCCGGAAGCGCGCCGACTCCGCGGCGAGGTGGTCGAGATGGTCGTGGTAGGTCGAGGCGCAGGCTGCTCATGCCCGCGACGCTAGGGCGTGGCACCGACCCGGCGCCACCGGGTCGGGTTGGTCGGCCGACCCGTTTCGCATACTCATGCAGAGCTCTTGTATGGTCATGCGTCATGACGACACGCATCGCCGTCGCCGGCGCCTGCGGGTACGCCGGCGGCGAGATCCTCCGGCTGCTGCTGGCCCACCCCGACGTCGAGATCGGCGCCCTGACCGGGTTCTCCCACGCCGGGGAGCGCCTCGGCTCCCTCCAGCCGCACCTCGTGCCTCTGGCCGAGCGCGTGCTGGAGGAGACGACGGTCGAGAACCTCCGGGGCCACGACGTGGTCTTCCTCGGCCTGCCGCACGGCCAGTCCGGGCCGGTCGCGGCCCAGCTGCCCGACGACGTGCTCGTCGTCGACTGCGGTGCCGACTTCCGCCTCGCCGACGCGGGGGAGTGGGAGAAGTTCTACGGCGGCGAGCACGCCGGCACCTGGCCCTACGGCCTCCCTGAGCTGCCCGGTCGCCGCGACGAGCTGCGCACGGCGCGCCGGGTGGCCGTCCCCGGCTGCTACCCGACCGTCTCGACGCTGGCCCTGGCGCCCGCCCTGGCCGCCGACCTGGTCGAGCCCGACGTCGTCGTGGTGGCCGCCTCCGGCACCAGCGGCGCCGGCAAGTCGCCCAAGCCCCACCTCCTGGGCAGCGAGACGATGGGCAACGCCTCGGCGTACGGCGTGGGCGGCGTGCACCGGCACACCCCGGAGATCACCCAGAACCTCTCCGCGCTGACCTCCGGCACCGTCACCGTCAGCTTCACCCCGGTGCTCGTGCCGATGGCGCGCGGCATCCTGGCCACCGCCTCGGCGCGGGTGCGCGAGGGTGTCAGCGCCGAGGACGCGTACGCCGCGTACGCCGAGGCCTGCGCCGACGAGCCGTTCCTGCACCTGCTGCCGGAGGGCCAGTGGCCCCAGACGCAGTCGGTCACGGGTTCGAACGCCGTCCACCTGCAGGTCACCGTCGACGAGACCGCCGGGCGCCTGGTCGCCGTGGCGGCCGCTGGACAACCTGGCCAAGGGCACCGCCGGTGCGGCGGTGCAGTGCATGAACCTCGCCCTCGGCCTGCCCGAGACGACCGGACTGACCACCGTCGGGATCGCCCGTGAGCGCCCCGGGGCCCACGAGT
>CAVUFK010000019.1:0-41509 GCA_963740745.1 uncultured Actinomycetota bacterium | reverse complement strand
CAGGGAGCAGGGCGATCGGCAGCATCAGGCTCTTGCCGAGACGCTGCAGCTGGGCGAAGCCCGGGATCCGCAGGCGCGAGCGCCTGTCCTTGTCGCCGGTGGTGCCCGTGGCGGGCGCGGTGGTGGTCATGGGTGGTCCTCCGGTGGTCGGTGCCGTCGGCAGAAGATTGGCATAGACCAATTCTCTGAGCAAGAGTCTCCGTGTCCCATCTCACATATTGGTCTACGCCAATGCGCTAGCCTCACCGCCGTGAAGGTGCCGAAGTACTACCGGGTCAAGGGCGACATCCTCGACCTCATCGCCGACCTGGCGCCGGGCTCGCCCGTCCCGACCGAGCGCGAGCTCGCCGAGCGGTTCGCGACCTCGCGCACGACCGTGCGTCAGGCGATCGCCGAGCTCGTCGTGGACGGGCGGCTCGAGCGGACCCAGGGCCGGGGGACCTTCGTGGCCGAGCCCAAGCTGATGCAGGTCCGCCAGCTCACGTCCTTCTCCCAGGACCTCGCCGAGGAGGGCTGGCGGCCCGGGAGCGTCGTGCTGCGCATCGACGAGGAGCCGGCGAGTCGTGAGGCCGCGGTCGCGCTCGAGCTCGGGGACGGTGCGAGCGTGCACGTGGTCGAACGGATCCGCACCGCCGCCGGCGAGCCGATCGCCCACGAGACCGCCCACCTGTGCGGCGAGCGTCCCGGCCTGGCCGAGGAGCTCGCGACGCGCGGGTCGCTCTACGACACGCTGCGCGAGGCGTACGGCGTCGAGCTCGACGTCGTCGTCGACACCGTCGAGACCGCACTGGCCGACCCGGCCCAGGCCGAGCTGCTCGGCGTCGACACCGGCCTGCCGGTCCTGCTCATCCACCGCACCGCCTGGGACGTCGAGGGCCGCCCGGTCGAGTGGACCCGCTCGGTCTTCCGCGGCGACCGGTTCCGGTTCGTCGCGCGTCAGCGACTCGGGGGCTGAGGAGCGTACGGCGTGATCAGGTGCGCAGGGCGCTGCGCGCCCACCACGCGTCGGCCGAGCCTCTGACCACGAGGACCAGACCCGAGGCCACCAGGATCCAGACCGTCCAGGAGCGCTCGTCCCACCCCGCGGACACCCACAGGGTGGTGGCGATGATGACCACACCGGTGAGGATCAGGAAGAGGCCGGTGATCAGGGCCGGGACCGGGCTCTCCTGCGCCTTCTGCCGGTACGCACGCGTCAAGGCCATGCCCGGAGCACAGAGCGCGAGGACGCCATGGGACGACGGTCAGCGGGGGAGCGAGCTGGCGCGCCAGCCGCCGGGGCCGTGGGCGACGGGGGCGCGGTGGCGACGCGCGGGCCGCGACCACTCCGGCGTACGCCGCGGTGCGGCGGGCGCGCCGCCGCCGAGAGAGCCCAGCACCGCCACGAGCGCGGCGATCTCCTCGGGGGTCGCGTCGCCGCGCACCACCCGCAGGAACGGGGCAGCCTGCTCCGCGGACTCCTCGCTCACAGCGGGATGTTCCCGTGCTTCTTGGGCGGGAGCACCTCGCGCTTGGAACGCAGCAGGCGCAGGGCCCGGATGATCTCGACGCGGGTCTCGTGCGGGTGGATGACGGCGTCGACGTAGCCGCGCTCGGCGGCGATGTAGGGGTTGGCCAGCGTCGTCTCGTAGTCGTCGATCAGCTCGGCGCGGCGCTCCTCGACGTCGCCGCCCTCGTCGGCGACCTTCGCCAGCTCCTTGCGGTGCAGGATGTTCGCCGCGCCCTGGGCGCCCATCACCGCGATCTGCGCGGTCGGCCAGGCCAGGTTGAGGTCGGCCCCGAGGTGCTTGGAGCCCATCACGTCGTAGGCGCCGCCGTAGGCCTTGCGGGTGATCACGGTGACCAGCGGCACGGTCGCCTCGGCGTAGGCGTAGATCAGCTTCGCACCGCGCCGGATGATGCCGTTCCACTCCTGGTCGGTGCCGGGCAGGAAGCCGGGGACGTCGACGAAGGTCAGCACGGGCACGTTGAAGGCGTCGCAGGTCCGCACGAAGCGGGCCGCCTTCTCGGAGGCGTCGATGTCGAGGGTGCCGGCGAACTGCATCGGCTGGTTGGCCACCACGCCGACCGGGCGTCCCTCGACCCGGCCGAAGCCGACCACGAGGTTGGGGGCGAACAGCTCCTGCACCTCGAGGAAGTCCTGGTCGTCGAGCACCGCGGTGATCGCGTCGCGCATGTCGTAGGGCTGGTTGGGGGAGTCCGGGATCAGGACGTCGAGGTCGCGGTCGAGGTCGCCGACCTCGAGGTCGACCGGCTCGTCGTAGGTCGGGGCCTCGTCGAGGTTGTTCTGGGGCAGGAAGCCGAGCAGGGCCTTGACGTACTCGATCGCGTCCTCCTCGTCTGCGCCCATGTAGTGGGCGTTGCCCGACTTGGTGTTGTGCGTGCGCGCGCCGCCGAGGTCCTCCATCGAGACGTCCTCGCCGGTGACGGTCTTGATCACGTCGGGCCCGGTGATGAACATGTTGGAGGTGCCGTCGACCATCACCGTGAAGTCGGTGACCGCGGGGGAGTAGACGTGCCCGCCGGCGCACGAGCCCATGATCAGGCTGATCTGCGGGATCACGCCCGAGGCGTGCACGTTGCGGCGGAAGATCTCGCCGTAGAGCCCGAGGGAGACCACGCCCTCCTGGATGCGGGCGCCGGCGCCCTCGTTGATGCCCACGATCGGGCAGCCGGTCTTGACGGCGAGGTCCATGACCTTGCAGATCTTCTCGCCGTAGACCTCGCCGAGCGAGCCGCCGAAGACGGTGAAGTCCTGGCTGAACACGCACACCTGGCGCCCGTCGACCGTGCCGTAGCCGGTGATCACCCCGTCGCCGTAGGGCCGGTTCTTCTCCAGCCCGAACGCCGTCGAGCGGTGCCGGGCGAGCTCGTCGAGCTCGACGAAGGAACCCTCGTCGAAGAGCATCTCGATCCGCTCGCGAGCGCTCTGGCGACCCTTGGCGTGCTGCTTCTCGATCGCCTTCTCCGAGCCGGCGTTGACCGCCTGCTCCAGACGTCGGTCGAGGTCGGCGAGCTTGCCGGCCGTGGTGTGGATGTCGAGGTCGTCGGGGACCTCGGTGCCTTCTCCGGGCTGAGCGCTCACGCGGGGCGGCCTCCTGATCGGACGTGCAGAGCAACGAGCAGGGCAACGAACAGGCTGTCAATGTAGTGCCCGTGACTCACGAGGCGACCCCGAGGCCGGACCGAGCGCCGCTCGACCCCGGACGGCTCGCCGCCCTCGCTGCGTCGCTGCCGTCGCTGCACCTGCACGTGGTCGACGAGACCACCTCGACCAACGCCCTGGCCGCCGACCTGGCACGCGACGGCGCCGCGGAGGGACTGGTGGTCCTCGCCGAGCACCAGAGCGCCGGTCGGGGCCGTCTCGACCGCGGCTGGGACAGCCCCCGCGGGGCCTCGCTCATCCTGTCCCTGGTGCTGCGTGCGACGGTCGGACCCGCCGCGTGGCCCTGGCTGCCGCTGATGGCCGGGTACGCCACGGCGACCGCGCTCGGCGACGCCGGGCACCGTGCCGGCGTGAAGTGGCCCAACGACGTGCTCAGCGCTCCTGCTCCCGGCTCGGGCCGCGGCGAGCGCAAGCTCGCCGGCATCCTCGTCGAGCGCGTCGAGACCACGCAGGGGCCGGCGGCCGTGGTCGGCATCGGGCTCAACGTCGACCTGCGGCCCGAGGAGCTCCCGGTGGCCACGGCGACGTCGCTGGCGATCGAGGCCGGTCATCCGGTCGATCGCCTCGACGTCCTCGGCCGCCGTGCTGTCGCGGCTCCGGGCGACGTACGACGCCTGGCACGCCGAGGTGCTCGCCGAGCCCGGGAGCCCCACGAGCCTCGCCGGGGCGTACGCCGGAGCCTGCGTCACCGTCGGCCGCGAGGTGCGCGTCGAGCTGCCCCACGCCGAGCCGCTGACCGGCCTGGCCCGCACCGTGGACGCGGGCGGACGGCTGGTCGTGCGCACCGACGACGGCCGCGACGTGGCGGTCTCCGCCGGCGATGTCGTGCACGTGCGACCGCGCGACTGAGAGACTGTGCCCGTGGCGATCAAGGCGCGTGACCTCAACGACGGGGAGAACGTCGTGTTCTCGGTGCGGACCCACCCCAAGGCCCTGATCGTCCCCGTGCTGACGCTGGTCGTGCTGCTGGCGGTGGGCGTGACGGTGGAGCTGCTGGTCGAGAGTGCCCTGCTCGGCTGGATCGTGTGGGCGGTCGTGGTCGTCCTGGCGCTGTGGCGCTTCGGCTGGCCGCTGCTGGAGTGGCTCACCTCCACCTACACCGTCACCGACCGACGCCTGATCACCCGCCACGGGGTGATCACCCAGCGGGGCCACGACATCCCGCTCTCGCGGATCAGCGACGTCGCCTACGAGCTCGACCTGGTCGACCGGGTGCTCGGCTGCGGGACCCTGGTCATCAGCGACGCCAGCACCCACGGGCGGGTCGTGCTGCACGACATCCCCGACGTCCGCACGGCACAGAGTCGTCTCAACGACCTGCTGCACGACGTCCACGGGACCCCCCGCGGCCGCGAGGAGGGCCACTGAGCACGCCCGAGGACGACGTCGAGCGGGAGGGCCTGGCCGGCGACCCGGTCTACGACGTCGACGACCTGGCCCGCGAGGCGGGCCTGAGCGTCCAGCGCACCCGCCGGCTCTGGCGCGCCCTGGGCTTTCCCGAGCACGGCAGCGCCCGGGCCTTCACCCAGGTCGACGCGGACGCGTTCGCGACGCTGGTGGCCGCCGTCGACGGCGAGCTGCTCGACTTCGACCTCGCCGTGGCCACTACGCGGGCGCTCGGCCAGACGATGTCGCGCCTGGCGGACTGGCAGGTCGGAACGCTGCTGCACCGGGTCGAGGAGATCGAGGAGGACCACGTCGACGGGGAGCACGACGCCCGCGACGCGGCGGGCGGGCCCGACACACCGGGGTCCCTGCCCGCGACCGGCCCGGGTGAGTCCGAGCGCGGCGCCGACCCGGGCGCCGTCGAGGTGCCACCGACGGCCCTGGCCGACCGGGCCGACGCCGCGGCCCACCTCGTCGACGAGCTGAGCCACACCTTCGAGGACCTGATGGTCTACACCTGGCGACGCCACCTCGCCGCGGCCGTGGCCCGCATCGAGGCGCTCGGCGCCAACGAGGAGGACCTGCACACGACCGAGGTCACGGTCGGCTTCGCCGACATCGTCAGCTTCACCGCCCTGTCCAACCAGATCTCCCGGGGCGAGGTCGGCGACCTCGTCGAGGTCTTCGAGTCCCGGTGCGCCGAGGTCGTCGCGCTGCAGCAGGGCCGGGTGATCAAGTCCCTGGGCGACTCGGTGCTCTTCGTCAACTCCGACGCGATCAGCGCCTACGACACCGCCGAGGGCATCATCAACGTGATCGGTCGCGACCCGCGGATGCCGGACGTGCGCGTGGGCCTGGCCAGCGGCTCGGTCGTCCTGCGTCTCGGCGACGTGTTCGGGCCCCCGGTCAACCTGGCCTCCCGGCTGACCGCCGTCGCGCGCCGCAACCGGATCATCATCGACGCCGAGACCGGTTCGCGCCTGCCCGAGGACCAGTTCGAGACCCGCCGCCTCCCGGCACGCCCGTTGCGCGGCTTCGGACTGCTCGAGCCGCTCACGGTGCGGCGGCACTAGCCCACGGCTGCCGGGTCCGCCGGGTCCGCCGGGCCAGACCGGAAGCCCCTTCTTTCACCGTTCTCCCCATCAGCAACATCGCGGCACCCTAGGTTTCGCTGCGTGTACAGGGTCCAGGACGTGATGCTCGATCCCGAGCGACGGCAGGCGTGGAAGGGCGACGCCCTCCTGCGCCTCTCGCGCAAGGAGTTCGACCTGCTGCACGCCCTCATCCGGCGCTCGGGCGAGGTCGTCGCGCGCGAGACGCTGATGCGCGAGGTCTGGCACACGACGTTCTGGACCTCCTCGAAGACCATCGACGTCCACCTCGGCTGGCTGCGTCGCAAGATCGACGACGACCCCCGCCGTCCGCACCTGATCACCACCCTGCGTGGCCGCGGCCTGCGCTTCGAGCCGGGCTCGCAGGACCTGGACCGTTCCCGCGACGCGCAGCGGGCAGAGGGCGCCTGAGGTCATGGCCTAGGGTTTCGGCGTGCCCGAGCCCGCGCCTGCCGTCGCCCCTGTCCTGGCGGTCGTCGGAGGCGGACAGCTCGCCCGGATGATGGCCGAGCCGGCCGCGGCGATGGGCCTGCCGCTGCGGCTGCTGGCCGAGGCCGAGGGCGTCTCGGCCGCGCAGGTGATCCCCGACCACACCGTCGGCGACTACCGGGACCTCGCCACCCTGCGAGCCCTCACCGAGGGCTGCGCCGCGGTCACGTTCGACCACGAGCACGTGCCGACCGCGCACCTGCACGCCCTCGCCGTCGACGGCCTCGCCGTTCACCCCGGTCCCGACGCCCTCGTCCACGCCCAGGACAAGGCGGTGATGCGCACCCGCCTGACCGCCCTCGACGTGCCGTGCCCGCGCCACGCCCTGGTCACCGACGTCGAGGCCGTCGAGCAGTTCGGTCTGCCCTGCGTGCTCAAGACCACCCGGGGCGGGTACGACGGCAAGGGTGTCTGGTTCGTCCGCTCCGCCGCCGACTGCGAGGAGCCGTTCCGGGTCGCCACCGAGACGGGCGTGGCCCTGCTCGCCGAGGAGCTCGTCGACTTCCGCCGCGAGCTGTCGGCGATCGTGGCCCGCTCGCCGAGCGGCCAGGCCGCGGCGTACCCGGTGGTGGCCTCGACCCAGCGCGACGGGATCTGCCACGAGGTGGTCGCGCCCGCGCCGGACCTCGACCCCGACCTCGCGGTGCAGGCCCAGCAGGTCGCCCTGCGCATCGCCGGCGAGCTCGGCGTCACCGGGGTGCTGGCCGTCGAGCTGTTCGAGACGAGGGACGGGCGGATCCTGGTCAACGAGCTCGCCATGCGCCCGCACAACACCGGCCACTGGACCCAGGACGGCGCGGTGACCTCGCAGTTCGAGAACCACCTGCGCGCGGTCCTCGACCTGCCGCTCGGCTCGCCGGTCGCGCGGGAGCGGTGGACGGTGATGGTCAACATCCTCGGCGGACCCGACGACAGCGACGGGCAGACCGTGGGCCGGCTCTTCGACGGCTACCCCCACGCGCTGGCCCGCGACCCCTTCCTGCGGGTCCACCTGTACGGCAAGGACCTGCGGCCCGGGCGCAAGGTCGGCCACGTCAACGCTTACGGCGAGGACCTCGAGGACTGCCTGGAGCGCGCGCGGCACGCCGCCGCGTGGTTCCGGGGCGACCTCGGCAACGAGAGCGAGTGAGCAGATGAGCGAGCAGACGAGCCCGCAGGGCAGCGGTACGCCGGCCCCGGCCCCGCGCGTCGGGATCGTGATGGGCTCGGACTCCGACTGGCCCGTGATGCGCGCCGCCGCTGAGGCGCTCGACGAGCTCGGAGTGACCTGGGAGGCCGACGTCGTCTCCGCGCACCGGATGCCCGAGGAGATGCTGGACTGGGGGAGGGCCGCCGCCGGGCGGGGGATCGAGGTGGTGGTCGCGGGCGCCGGTGGCGCCGCACACCTGCCGGGCATGCTCGCCGCGGTGACGCCCCTGCCGGTCGTCGGCGTGCCGGTGCCGCTGGCCCACCTCGACGGCATGGACTCCCTGCTCTCGATCGTCCAGATGCCGGCCGGGGTGCCGGTGGCGACGGTCTCGATCGGAGGTGCGCGCAACGCGGGCCTGCTGGCGGCGCGGATCCTGGGGGTGGCCGACCTCGCCCTGCGCGAGCGGATGACGACCTTCCAGGCCGCGTTGCGCACGTCGGCGCAGGAGAAGGGTGCGGCCGTGCGAGGAGACCGTGGCGACCGACGCACCGGCTTCTGAGGTCGGCGAGCGGGCGGTCGAGCAACGCGCCACCGCCCGCCTGGTCGGCCTCGACGTCGCGCGCTGCCTGGCCCTGCTCGGCATGGTCGCCACGCACGTGCTCGACGGACGCGACGCCGACGGCGGGCTGACCGCGACCCAGTGGCTGGCCGGTGGGCGGGCCTCGGCGCTGTTCGCGGTGCTGCTCGGGATCTCGCTCGCGCTGGTCACGGGGGGACGGGAGCGCCACCGAGGAGTGCGGCTGGGTCGCGCCGCCGCCGGTCTCGTCGTCCGCGCGGTGCTGGTGGCGGCGCTCGGCCTGGCCCTGGGCGACCTCGAGACCGGGATCGCGGTGATCCTGGCCTACTACGGCGTGGTGATGCTGCTCGCGCTGCCGTTCCTCGCGGTGCCCGGCCGGTGGTTGCTCCCGCTCGCGGTGGCCTGGGCGCTGCTCGAGCCGGTGGTCTCTCAGGTCGTGAGACCGCTCCTGCCGGAGCGGCAGTTCGCCAGCCCCGCGCTCGACCAGCTCGCCGACCCCGGACGGCTGCTGGCCGAGCTGACGTTCACCGGCTACTACCCGGCGCTGGGGTGGCTGGCCTACGCGCTGCTCGGGGTCGGTCTGGGCCGCGTCGACCTGCGGCGCACGTCCGTCGCCGTGCGGCTGCTGGGGGTCGGCCTGGTCGTCGCCGTCGGCGCGACCCTGCTCTCGCGGCTGCTGACCGCCCGTGCGGGGTTCAGCGCCCAGGAGCTCGACGGCGTGTCGACCGGCATGTTCGGCCAGACCCCGACCGACGACGGGTGGCGCTGGCTGCTCGTCGTCGCCCCGCACAGCACGACGCCGTTCGACCTCGTCCAGACCGGGGGGTCGGCGCTGGCGGTGATCGGCACCTGCCTGCTCCTGGTCGCGGGCCTGCGCCGCTCCGCGCCCGCCGGGGAGCGCGTGGCCGCGGTGCTCTTCGGCGCCGGCACCGCGACGCTCAGCCTCTACACCCTGCACGTCGTGATGCGCACCGAGGCGGTCTGGCCCGCCGAGGAGCCGGCGTCCTTGCGCTGGCACCTGCTCGTGCTGCTCTGGATCGGCGCGGTCCTCGTCGCCCTCGGCCGGCGCGGACCGCTCGAGGTCGTCGTCGGGTTCGTGCCGCGGCTGGTCGCCGGCCGGCGTTCGCGGACCCGCTCAGGCGGCGGCATCCTCGCGCACCGAGCGGAAGGGTGAGAACACCAGGACGGCCGTCGCAGCCGCGAACACGGCCGCGGCCAGCAGCAGGGTGGGTCGGATGCCGGCGGTGTCGGCGAGGAGCCCGGCCAGCGGAGCCCCGACGACCATGACCGCGCGGTTGAGCGAGCGCATCGTGATGTTGGTGCGGGCCTGGAGAGCGTCCGGGGTCAGTCGCTGGCGGTAGGCCATCTCGTGGGAGTTGCTCAGGCCGAGGTCGAGGCCGAACAGCAGCTGACCGGCGCCGAGCACGAGGGTCGCCGTCCACCCGGTCGTGCCGCCGAGGCCGGCCAGCGCCATGACCAGGCAGGCGGCGACAGCCAGCGAGCGGGCGGTGATGATCGCGCCCCCGGTGCCGAGGAGCCGGCCCACGGCGGTCGTGACGCTGGCGCCGACGACGGCTCCGACCCCCGCCAGACCCGTGGCGACCCCGAGCTGGAACGGCGAGAGCCCGAGGGTGAGCAGTGCGTAGGGCGCGACGACCACCCCGAGCACCGCGTTCGCGGTGAACCACACGTGGGTCGAGACCGCGAGCCGGGCGAGCCCCGATCCGCGGTAGATCCAGCGCACGCCCTCGGCCATCTCGCGGCGCAGGTGCGGAGCCGGTCGGTCCAGCGCCGGCGGTGGCTCCCCGACACGCAGTCCGAGGACGACGACCGCCGAGAAGAGGAACGCCCCTGCCTGGACGAGCACGGCCAGCGGCGCGCCCACCAGCCTGACCAGCAGACCCCCCAGCGCCGGTCCGGTCGTCTGGGCGACGGCGTCGCTGGTGTCCAGGCGCGCCCAGGCGCGCTGGAGGTGCGCGTCCGGGATCAGGCGCGTCACGAAGGACAGCGACGCAGCGTCGTTGACCAGGGACGCCGTCCCGATCGCCGCGACCACGCCCAGCAGCAGCGGGAACGTCAGGGCGTCGAGCGCCCACGCCAGGGGCACCAGCAGCAGCAGACCGGCTCGCAGGAGGTCCGTCACCACCATCACCGGGCGCCGTGAGCGTCGGTCCACGAGGGCGCCGACGACGACACCGAGTACCAGGTAGGGAGCCAGGCGCGCGGCGTTCAGGAACCCGATCTGCTGGGCCGACCCGTCGAGCTCGAGCACCACCAGCGTCTGCAGCGAGATCAGCGTGACGTAGACGCCGAAGGACGAGACCGTCTCACCGGTCCAGAAACGCAGGAAGCCGGGCGGGGGATAGCTCCCGGCTGCCGGCGACGAGGTCATCCCGCCCGGCGCCACTCGATCGCGGGGCAGGTGTCCATCACCATCGAGACGCCCGCCGCCACCGTGCGGTCGAAGGCGTCGGCGTCGATCACGCCGAGCTGGAGCCACACCCCGCGCGCGCCGATCGAGACGGCCTGGTCGGCGAAGGTGCCGGCGGCCTCGGAGCGGCGGAAGACGTCGACGACGTCGACGGAGAAGGGGACGTCGGCCAGGGTGGGGTATCCGTGCTCACCGAGGACGACCGGCGCGTCCGGGTGCACCGGCACGATCCGCTTGCCGCGCTGCTGGAGCAGGCTCGCGATGCTGTACGCCGTCCGGCCCGGGTCGCCGGAGAGGCCCACGACCGCCCAGGTCTCGCACTCGTCGAGCATCAGCCGCACGGCGGCCTGGTCCTGCCACTCGCCGACGCCGGTCCCGGGCCCTGAGGTCATGGCCTCGAACCTAGCAACGTCGCGAGCGGGGCGCAGAGCACGACGGCGATCGCGGCCGAGAGGGCCACCTCGCCGCTGTCGTGGCCGTCGATGCTCACCGCGAGGCTCCACAAGCCCAGAGCGGCCACGGCGGCGCTCGCGGCGACGGACGCCACGGCGGCCGCTCCGCTGAGCCCGTCCGGGAGCCCGGGCGACCGCGCGAGCCAGACGAGCAGGAGCAGCAGGGCGACGGCAGGCAGAGCCACCACCCCGAGCAGGACGAGGGCCAGCCAGGCGACGGGGTCCACCAGCGCGGCGTACACCGCGATGCAGACCAGTGCTGCGACGACGCCGCCGGCGGTGCCGAGGGCCGAACGGCCCCGGGCCACGGGCCTGGCCGGTGCTGCGCTCACGTGGTCCTCCTCGGTCTGGCGGTGTGCTCCCAGGCTCCACGACCACGCTCCCGACCGCCTGAGCCCGCGGGCTCAACCCGTCCCGCCTAGGCTGGGCCCGCCATGCCTGCTGCCACCGACCACCGCCCCCGCCGCACCTTCGCGGTGATCAGCCACCCCGACGCGGGGAAGTCCACGCTGACCGAGGCCCTCGCACTGCACGCCCGGGCGCTGGTCGAGGCCGGAGCCGTGCACGGCAAGGCCGGGCGCAAGGCGACGGTCTCGGACTGGATGGACATGGAGAAGGCCCGCGGCATCTCGATCACCTCCGCGGCGCTGCAGTTCGAGTACGACGACCACGTGATCAACCTCGTCGACACCCCCGGCCACGCCGACTTCTCCGAGGACACCTACCGGGTGCTCTCGGCCGTCGACTCCGCGGTGATGCTCGTCGACGCCGCGCGCGGCCTCGAGCCGCAGACGCTGAAGCTGTTCCAGGTCTGCGCCCGCCGGGGCATCCCCGTGATCACGGTGATCAACAAGTGGGACCGGGTCGGGCTCGACGCGCTCGCGCTGCTCGACGAGATCGAGCAGCGGATCGGCCTGCGACCGACCCCGCTGACCTGGCCGGTGGGGGAGGCCGGCGACTTCCACGGCGTGCTGGACCGCCGCACCGGGGAGTTCGTGCAGTACTCCCGCAGCGCCGGAGGCGCGACCCGCGCCCCCGAGGTCCACCACGACCCGGCGGCCGCGGCCGCGCTGGTCGGCAAGCCCTGGGAGGAGGCCGTCGAGGGTCATGAGCTGCTCGGCGCCGACGGCGCCGACCACGACCAGGACTCGTTCCTGGCCGGGCGGACCACGCCCGTGCTCTTCGCCTCCGCACTGCTCAACTTCGGCGTCGCCCCGCTGCTCGACCTGCTGCTCGCGATCGCGCCCGGGCCGGGCCCGACGCCCGCGGCCGACGGCGGCGAGCGCGAGGTCGACGACGACTTCAGCGCCTTCGTCTTCAAGGTCCAGTCCGGCCTCGACGCCAATCACCGCGACCGGCTCGCCTACGCACGGGTCTGCTCGGGGGTCTTCGAGCGCGGGATGATCGTCAAGCACGGGACGACCAACCGTCCCTTCGCCACCAAGTACGCCCAGACCGTCTTCGGCCGCGAGCGCGAGTCGGTCGAGCGGGCCTACCCCGGGGACATCGTCGGACTGGTGAACGCCAACAGCCTGCGGGTCGGCGACACGATCTACGCCGGGCCGGCCGTGCAGTACCCGCCGATCGAGTCCTTCGCCCCCGAGCACTTCGTCTCCGCGCGCGTCACCGACACCAGCCGGTGGAAGCAGTTCCGCAAGGGCATCGACCAGATCGACCAGGAGGGTGTCGTCCAGGTCCTCCGCTCGGACCTGCGCGGGGTGCAGTCACCCGTGCTCGGTGCGGTCGGGCCGATGCAGTTCGAGGTCGTCCAGGCCCGGATGGAGACCGAGTACGGCGCGCCCGTCGTGCTCGACCACCTGGCGTACTCGATCGCTCGGGTCGTGGCCCCCGACCAGGTCGACCTCGCGACCGGCCTGCGCAACGTCGAGCTGCTCACCCGCTCCGACGGCACCCACCTGCTGCTCTTCCCCGACAAGTGGCGGATCGCCTCGGTGCAGCGCGAACGGCCCGAGCTGGTGCTGACCGGCCTCACCGGCAGCGCGGACTAGCGGGCAGAGCCCTCGCGCAGCGGTGACGTCGCGACGTACACCGTGCAGGAGGAGACGCCGCCGGTGATCTCGTTGTCGAAGTCGACCCGCTCGGCCCGGGCGGCGGCGAAGACCAGGCGCAGCCGGTCGGTGACACGGTCGTCGGGCAGGTCGTCGGACCACAGGGCGAGGACGCCGTCCGCGGCTAGCGCGTCGGCGGCCAGGCGCAGGCCCGCCTCGGAGTAGAAGTCGCCGTGGCCCGGGTCCAGCAGGTTGACGGGCGAGTGGTCGATGTCGACCAGCAGGGCGTCCCACGGTCCGTCGAGGCGGCCCGTGCGGACGAGGTCGAAGAAGTCGGCCTCGAGCAGGGTGGTGCGGGGGTCGGCGGCGAGCCCCGCGGTCTGGGGCACCAGGTCGCGGCGGTGCCAGTCGATGACGGCGCCGGTCAGCTCGACCACGGACAGCGCGCCGACCCGCTGGTCGCGCAGCGCCTCGTGCGCGGTGAAGCCGAGCCCGAGGCCCGCGACGAGCACCCGCAGGTCCCGCTCGGGTGCGGCGGCCAGGCCGAGGGTGGCCAGCGCGACCTCGGTGGCGGTGAACTGGCTGGTCATCAGGAACTCCTCGCCCAGCCGCACCTCGTGGACCCACCGCTGCGTGACCCGGTCCCAGCGTCGGCGCAGGCTGATCTCCCCGGCGGGGGTCCAGGCGAAGTCGAGCTCCTCGTAGGGCAGCGGGGTCACGGGCGCAGTCAAGCAGCAGCCTGCCGGGCGGCGCGAGACTCGCGGGTCGTGCCGCCGCCCCGACGGGAGGCCGCGACGACCGCCCACGCGACGGCGGTGACGGACAGCGCAGCAGCGGAGAGCACCATGGGGTGCTCGACGGCGAGCCTGGGCACCGCACGCTGGGGAACGGCTGTGGCTCCGACGAACGCCCCGACGGTGCCGAGGTAGGAGCCCCGCATGAAGCCGCGGTGGGTCTCGATCCGCCCGGTCGCCGCCGCCCACAGCCCGATGCTCAGGGTGACGAACGTGAACACGGAGAGCCCGTGGATCCAGCTGAACCCGCCCGGGTTGATCTCACGGACGAAGAACGAGCTGAGGACCGTCCAGTACATCGCGACCACCCACACGCGACCGACGACGCGGTGCGACCGGTCGCCCTTCGTCGACCGCAGGAGGTTCACCGCACCGAGCGCGAGGGCGAGGGACGCGCCGAGCGCGTGGGCGGCGATCAACGGACTCATGATCAGTGTTGTCGCTGCGCAGGCTGGCCGCCGCGTGCGGCACCTCGACGATGGCCGTCTACACCCGGTTCGGTGACAAGGAGGGGCTGCTGCGGGCGATGCGGCGTGAGGGGTTCCGCCGGCTCGGCGAGCAGCTGGCGCACGCGGGGGCCGACCCGGGGGCCACGCTGCTCGACCTCGGCCGTGCGTACCGTCGCGCAGCGCTCGAGAGCCCGCACCTCTACACCCTGATGTTCGGCCCCGGCGTGCCCGGGCTCGGCCGCGACGCGGGCGACGACGCTGCGGCGGACGCGACGTACGCGCCGCTGGTGGCCGGGGTCCGGTCCGCGGTCGCCGGAGGGAGCCTGGTCGGCGATCCCGAACGGGTCGCGCTGCACCTGTGGGCGGTCGCCCACGGGATGGTCAGCCTCGAGCTCTCGAGCTCGCCCCCGTTCGAGGCGAGCCGGGCCGCGCCTGCCTACGACGAGGCGCTCGGCCTCGCGGCGCAGCCGTTCCTACCGCCTGCGGTTACCGATGAGTAAGATGGGCTCATGAACGACTTTCCCCTCTATGCGCTGTCCGAGGAGCACCAGGCGATCCGGGAGGCGGTGCGTGCGGTCTGCACCGACAAGGTGGCGCCGTACGCCGCCGCGGTCGACGAGGAGGCGCGCTACCCCCAGGAAGCGGCCGACGCTCTCGCGGCCTCGGACTTCCACGCCCCGCACGTGCCCGAGGCCTATGGCGGTGCTGGGGCCGACGCGCTCGCGACCTGCCTGGTGATCGAGGAGGTCGCCCGCGCCGACGTCTCGGCCTCGCTGATCCCCGCGGTCAACAAGCTCGGCTCGCTGCCGGTCCAGATCGGGGGCAGCGAGGCGCTCAAAAAGAAGTACCTGACCAAGCTTGCCGCCGGCGAGGGCGGGTTCTCCTACTGCCTCTCCGAGCCGGACGCCGGCTCGGACGCCGCGGCGATGAAGACCCGCGCGGTCCGCGACGGCGACGACTGGGTCCTCGACGGCGTCAAGCGCTGGATCACCAACGCCGGCGTGTCGGAGTTCTACACCGTCCTCGCGGTCACCGACCCCGAGAAGAAGACCCGCGGCATCACCGCCTTCGTCGTGGAGAAGTCCGACGAGGGCGTCAGCTTCGGGGCCCCCGAGAAGAAGCTCGGCATCAAGGGCTCCCCGACCCGTGAGGTCTACCTCGACTCGGTGCGCATCCCGGGCGACCGGATCATCGGCGAGGAGGGTCAGGGCTTCGACATCGCGATGAAGACCCTCGACCACACCCGGATCACGATCGCGGCCCAGGCCGTCGGCGTCGCCCAGGGGGCGCTGGACTACGCGCTGGACTACGCACGCGAGCGCGAGCAGTTCGGCAAGGCGATCGCGGAGTTCCAGGGCCTGCAGTTCATGCTCGCCGACATGGGGATGAAGGTCGAGGCCGCCCGTCAGCTGACGTACGCCGCCGCTGGGCGCTCCGAGCGCGGTGACAAGGACCTGACGTTCTTCGGCTCGGCGGCCAAGTGCTTCGCCTCCGACGTGGCGATGGAGGTCACCACCAACGCCGTCCAGGTCCTCGGTGGCTACGGCTTCACCCGCGACTACCCGGTCGAGCGGATGATGCGCGACGCCAAGATCACCCAGATCTACGAGGGCACCAACCAGGTGCAGCGCATCGTGATGGCCCGCCAGCTGCTCGCCGGGGTCCAGTCGGAGCTCTGAGGGCGGCAGTGCGCGTCGGTCCGACACGCGCGATCGCGTCGGGTCACTGCCTCGCGGTCACCGGCTGGGGACGCTCGCGCGTGGCCGGCCCGCGGGAGCCGGCCGAGCCGGCGGCCAGCAGCAGCGCAGCGACGAGGTAGGCGACGCCGTAGGCCATCCGCCCGGACGGCGGGAGGTAGAACTGCGGCAGGACCAGGGCGACGGCCACGCCGAGCGGCCAGGCGGCCCAGGTGGGGCCGGCCAGGTCCGCGCGGCTCCAGGCGACGGCGGTGGTGATGCCGGCAACGGCGAGGAGCAGCAGCCCGAGGCCGAACGCGGTGATCGCGGCCGGCTGGTTGCGGATCTGGTCGACGAGGTCGAGGGCGGTGGTGTCACCGGCGACGGCCCGCACGCCCACGGCGTGCAGACCGAACGTCTCCGCGCCGTAGTAGGGCAGCACCAGCATCGTGCCGAGAAGGCCCGTCGCCCGGGCGACCCGGGTCGCGGTGCCGTCCACGGCGTCGTGGAGCCGGACCGTGAGCCAACCGAAGCACGCCAGGGCAGCGGCCCCGCAGACGTGGGCGACGACCCAGCTCGTCGAGGCGAGCGCTCGGGCGACGTCGAGATCGGAACCGGTGTCGCCGTAGGGGCGGAGCAGCAGGTAGGCCGCCATCAGCCCCCCGGTGCCGAGGGTGGGGGCGAGCAGCGGGCGAGTCGTGGACGAGTGCATGACGTCTCCTTCGAGGTTGATGAGAGCGGTGCTCTCGTTCCGAAGGTAGAGCAGTGCTCTCCCTTGCGCAAGAGCACCGCTCTCCATCTGACGACGTTGTCGCCGCCGCCGTCAGTGCGCCTCCCCGACGACCCGGGAGTCGCTGAGGCGGAGCGAGCCATAGGTGGCGACGAGCGCCACGACCACCGCGAGGACCAGGAACGCGGCCCGCTCGCCGGCGAAGAACGACTGGACGAGGCCCGCGGACCAGACGCCGGCCGGGAGCTCGGTGGTCACCAGGGCGGCGATCATCGTCCCGACGATCGCGGTGCCGAGGCTGGTGCCGATCTCCTGGGCGGTGTCGTTGAGCGCCGCACCCATCGAGGTGCGGTTCCTCGGCATCGCCTCGACCAGGGCGACGGCACAGATCGTCATGATCGTGCGCAGCCCCAGCGTCAGGACCACCATCGAGACCGCGATCGCGACGTAGCCGTGCTCCACGCTCCAGCCCATCGCGACCAGGGAGGTGACCAGCAGTGCGGTGCCGACCAGGCACGCCGCGCGGTGGCCCAGGTTCGAGGCCAGCGACTCGGAGACCGGGGTGGCGGCGATCATGGTGACGATCAGCGGGAGGTTGGCCAACCCGGCCCGCACGGGGCTCCAGCCGTAGGCGTACTGGAAGTGCAGGATCAGGGCGAACATCACGCTGGCCATGGTGATCGCAGCGGCCATCTGGGTGATGGCGGCGCCACGGGCAGGTCCGGCGGAGAACAGTCCGAGGTCGAGCATCGGTGCGGCGCTGGCGCGCTCGTGGCGGACGAAGGCGGTGGCGGCGGTCGCGGCGCCCAGCGCCGAGGCCAGCGTCGGGAGGGAGAGCCACCCGTGCTCGACCCCGCTGGTCAGGGTGTAGCAGCCCAGACCGATCGCGGCGATCGTCAGGACCGCGCCGGGCAGGTCCAGCGGGTCGGTGGTGAGGTCCTCGGCGTGGTCGGCCGGTACGCCGAGGCGGACGCCGATCCAGGCGATCAGGGCGATCGGGGCGTTGACGAGCAGGAGCCACTGCCAGCCGGCGTGGGCCAGGGCGGTGCCGCCGAGGACGGGACCGAGGACGAACCCGGACATGCCCACGATCATCACGACCGTGATCGCGCGCATCCGCAGCTTCTCGTCCTCGAAGAGCCGGAAGATCAGCGACATGGTGACCGGGGCCATCGCCGCCGCGGCCAGGCCGAGCGCGGCGCGCAGGGCGATCAGCTCGCCGGCGCTCGAGACCAGGACGACGGCCAGGCTCAGCAGCCCGAACGCCGCGAGCCCGCCGAGCAGCACCCGGCGGCGGCCCAGCCGGTCGGCGCCGGCTCCCGCGGTCAGCAGCATTCCGCCGAAGGTCAGCGAGTAGGCGCCGGTGACCCACTGCAGGGCGGTGGTGCCGCTGCCGAGGTCGCGTCCGATGGTCGGGAGCGCGATGCTCAGCAGGGTGTTGTCGACCATCTCGACGAAGAACGCCAGGCACAGGGCGGCCAGCGGCACGGCCGCCGCCCGCAGGGAGGTCGGTGACGACCCCGGGATCGTGGTGGAGCTCATGGAGCACCTCGTTTCATCGAACAGCGTTCGAGTGTCGAACGCTGTTCGGCAACGTAGAACGATGTTCGATAGAATGCAAGACATGGAGCGTGGGAGGTCGTGACGGCCGGTCAACCGGGTCCGCGACGCAGGTCGGCGGGCCGCGAGCGCCGCCGTGCGTCGCACTCGCTGGAGGCCGTGCTGGCGGAGGCGGTGGCGCTTCTCGACGAGGCGGGTGAGCCGGCCCTGACCTTCCGAGCGCTCGCGGCTCGTCTGGGTGGGGGCGTGGCCAGCATCTACTGGTACGTCGCGAGCAAGGACGAGCTGCTCGACCTCGCCACCGACCGGGTGATGGCCGGCGTGCTGGTCCGGACCGAGGAGCTCGTGGACGGGCCGGACCCGATCGCGAACCTGAGGGAGATCTCGCTGGTCCTCTTCGACGAGATGCTGCGCCGGCCCTGGTTCGCGACCTACATGTTGCGCAACACCGGGATCCAGCCGCACTCGATGTTGATGTTCGAACGGCTGGGCCAGCAGCTGATGCGCCTCGACCTCACGCCGCGCCTCGGCTTCCACACGGTGTCGTCGCTGATCAGCTACATCGTCGGCGTGGCGGTCGACATGGCGCAGCCGCCCCCGCCGGAGTTCCTCGAGAGCGGGCTCGAGCCGGAGAGGTTCCTGGCCATGTACGCCGACCGCTGGCGGGCCCTGGACCCCGAGGTCTACCCCTTCGTGCACCGCATCGCCGACGAGTTCGCCCGTCACGACGACGCGGACGTCTTCCGCACGGGTCTCGACCTGCTGCTGGCCGGCGTACGGGCACAGGCCGACGGGGCGGCCGTGACGGAGTCGTAGCGCCGGTCAGCTGGGCGGCCGGGGTGCAGGTACTAGTACCGATGGGCAGGCTCGACAGCGCGTCCGCGACCGTCATACTCGCGAGGTGAGGTCCCTGCCCGAGCCGTTGCGCAGCCCGATCGTGCTGCTGTGGGCCTGCGGCCTGGTGGCGGTCGCGGCGATCGTGGGCGGTACGTCGGTGCTGAGCAGCAGGGCCGCGGCGACCGAGGCGGTCCGGGACGCGCGCGACATCACCGAGGTGGTCGCACGCGGTGTCGTCGAACCGGAGGTCCCCCGCGGTCTGGTCGACGCGCGGGTGGGCGCGGTGCGACGGGTCGACCGCGCGGTGCTCGGCCGGGTGTCCGTGCCGGGCGTGAGGAGGGTCAAGATCTGGCGGCCCGACGGCACCATCGTCTACTCCGACGAGCCCCGCCTGATCGGCAGCCGCTACGCGCTGGGTGACGACGAGCTGGAGGCGCTGGACAGTGGCCGCGTCGACGCGGACGTCTCCGACCTCTCCGAGCCGGAGAACCGCTACGAGCGCGACATGGGAGGGCTGCTCGAGGTCTACACCCGCATCGACACCCCGGAGGGGCAGCCCCTCCTGCTCGAGCTGTACTTCTCCGCCGATGCGGTCGCGCGCCGTCAGGCGGACATCACCGGACAGTTCCGTCCGGTCAGCCTGGGCGCGGTCGGCCTGGTGGTGCTCGTGGCGACGACCTTGCTGTACCTGTTGATCCAGCGTCTGCGGCACTCGGCGCAGGACCGGGAGCGACTGCTGGTGGCCGCGGTCGACGCCTCGGAGGCCGAACGGGGTCGCATCGCGCGCGACCTCCACGACGGTGTCGTGCAGGACATCGCAGGAGCGTCGTACGCGGTCTTCGCGCTGAGCCTCGACGAGGGTCTCCCGGCGTCGGCGCGTCAGCGGCTGAGCGGCGTGGCTGCCTCCCTGCGCACCAGCCAGGGGTCGCTGCGCTCGCTGATGGTCGAGATCTACCCTCCGGACCTCGAGGCCGAGACGCTGGGTGCCTCGCTGCAGGACCTGCTGGCGCCCGCCGAGGGTCGGGGCATCGCCGCCTCGGCCGTCGTCAGCAACATCGACGACGTGGGGCTGCAGAGCGTGCGCCTGGTGTGGCGGGTCGCCCAGGAGGCGGTGCGCAACGCGCTGCGCCACAGTGGCGCCGCCACGCTCTCGGTCGGCGTGACCGGTGTTCCCGACGCGGACCAGGTGCGCCTCGAGGTCGCCGACGACGGCAGCGGTTTCGACCGTGAGGGCGTCGAGGCCACCCGGTTCGGGCTGCGCGGGCTCAGCGGCCTGGTCGCGGACGCTGGCGGGCGTCTCGACGTCGACACCGAAGCCGGGCACGGCACGACGGTCAGCCTGGTGCTCGACGAGGCCCACCGGTGAGTGGGACCCCGTCGAGCCCCGACGTGAGGGTGGTCATCGCCGACGACCACGCCGTCGTGCGGTACGGCCTCGCCGAGGTCCTCGCTGCGGCACCCGGCGTGGAGGTCGTCGGGTTGGCGGCCGACGGCGACGAGGCGGCCCGGCTGGCCGAGGAGCTCCGACCCGACGTCGTGCTGATGGACCTCCAGATGCCGGGGACCGACGGGGTGGAGGCGACGCGGAGGGTCACGGCCAGTGGCGGCCACACCCAGGTCCTGGTCCTGACCTCGTTCTCCGACAGCGAGAGGATCCTGGCTGCGCTCGACGCCGGCGCGGCCGGCTACCTGCTCAAGGACGCCCATCCCGCCGACGTGGCCGCCGGCGTGCTCGCCGTGAGTCGGGGGGAGTCGCCGCTGCACCCGAAGGCGGCCCGCGAGCTGCTCACCAGCCGTCGCTCCGCCGGCTCCTCCGGGCCGTGGGGTGGTGTGTCCACCCTGACGTCTCGCGAGGCCCAGGTCCTGCGCCTGGTCCGTGAGGGCCTGGCCAACAAGCAGGTCGCGCGTCGTCTCGGCATCACCGAGCGCACCGTCAAGGCGCACCTGACCACGATCTTCCAGCGCATCGGCGTCACCGACCGGACGCAGGCGGCGCTGTGGGCCGAGCGCCACGACCTCTAGGACCCGGTGTCGGTCCGTGGTCCTAGACCGGAGGTCCACTGTCGACTCGTACCCGGCGCGTACCAGGCTCGGGGCAACCGATCCACCCACACCTGGAGGAACCCCGTGAACGTCCGACGCCCCCTCGCCGCTCTGAGCGTGACCGTCCTGCTCGCCGCCACCCCGACCGCGGCTTTCGCCCGCCACGGTGCCGACGACGGCCCCGGCCACCACCGCCACGGCAACGACGACCGGGCCACCTCGGCCGGGCACGGTGCCGACGACGGCCCCGGCCACCGTCGCCACGGTGCCGACGACGGCCCCGGCCACCACCGCCACGGCAACGACGACGGCCCGAACCACCACTGAGGCCCGGACCGTGCCGTTGCTGACGAAGAAGGCCCCGTGCTCGACCTGGTAGGCGGTCTGCCGCTCCACCCGCTCGTCGTGCACGCCGTCGTGGTCCTGCTGCCCCTGGCGGCGCTCGGCACCGTCGCCATCGCTCTGGTCCGGCGCTGGCGACGGACCCTCGGGCCGTTCGTCGTCGCCTCGGCCGCCGTGGCAACCGCTCTGGTGCCGGTGGCGACGTCGAGCGGCGAGGCCCTGGCCCGACGGGTCGGTGGACCGGGCGAGCATGCCGAGCTCGGTGAGCAGCTGATCTGGTTCGCCGTCCCGCTCCTGGTGCTCAGCGCCGCGATCGTCGTCCTGGGGCGACGTCGAGAGTGCGCGGAGCCGGGCGCGGGCGCCGACCGGACCAGTCGCGTGCTCCTCAGAGGTCTCGCGGTGCTCGCGGTCGTGGCCTCGCTCGCCACGGGCTACCAGGTCTACCGCGTCGGCGACACCGGTGCGCGTGCCGTGTGGGGCGAGGTGAGCACGTCATCGGGCTCGACGGCCGGACCGTGAGACGGCGCTCCCACCGGTGCGCGGGCGGCCTTGGTCACCCGGGTCGCGCCGCGGGGACCCGCGTCGCGGCACCGAGCGCGAGCATGGCGAGGAGTGCGAGGACGTACCAGACCCGCGGTGTGCGAGCCGGTCAGGGACAAGGAGAGCGCCGGCACGAGCGGCGCGATCGCGGCCGAGGTGATCGTGGCCGACTGGGCCGTGCCCTGGATCCGGCCGAGCTGGGCGGTGCCGAAGGTGCGCGCCCAGACCGTCCCGTTGGTCACCCCGACGGCACCCATCGCGAGGCCGAGGATGGTGAAGGCGACGTAGGCCGCCGGCGCGGAGGGCACCAGCAGCACGAGGGTCGAGACCAGCTCGAGACCGCTCAGCACGAGCAGCGCGACCCGCGTCGGGACACGGTCCAGCAGGAGTCCCGCAGCCACGACCCCGACGGCGGCCGTGACGCCGAGCAACCCCACCGCGGTGCCGGCGGCGACGAAGCCGATGCCGCGCTCGGCGAGGATCGAGACGGCGTGGAAGGTGATCGCGGTGCCGATCAGCGGCGGGGCGGCGAGGACGAGCAGCAGCCTTGCCGCCGCGGCCGAGGGGAGGTCGGGCCACCCTGGCCGGGTCGGGCGCACCGCGGAGGGGAGCGGGGCCTCGGGGCGCGCCAATCCCTCCGCGGAGGGTTCGGTGCGGCGCGCGCCGACGTCGCGTGGCAGGCCGGGGCGCACCAGGAGGCCGAGCGGCAGCACGAGCACGAGCACCGCGAGACCGACGAGCTGGTAGGCGTGGCGCCACCCGACGGCCACGATCAGCAGCGCGACGAGCGGAGGCAGGAGGATGGAGGACGCGGTGACGCCGAGGTTGGCCACGGCGACCGCCTGACCGCGTCTTCTCTCGAAGGTCCGGGCCACCAGCAACGTCCCGACCAGCCCGAACGAGCCCTGGCCCGACGTGCGCAGCAGGGCCAGGGCCACGAACGCCACCACCGCGCCGGTCGCGACGCTGGCCAGCCCGCACGCCGCGGCGAGCACGAACGCGACCACCACCCACGCGACACGGAGCCCGCTGCGGTCGACGACCCGGCCCAGCCCGAGCATGGCGGCGGCGGAGACGACGGTGCCGCCGGCGTACAGGGCCGAGAAGGCGGTGCGGGAGATCCCGGTGCCGGCCAGGAAGTCGTCGACGAAGACCGAGATCAGGAACGACTGGCCCGGCGCCGAGGCGGCGAAGGCGACGGTGGCCAGGGCGAGGACCCGCAGCTGGTGGGGTCGGTACGCCGTGGCGTCGAAGGCGGCCGGCTCCGCGGCGACGAGGCGCTCGGGGTGCGACGGGGACACGGTCCTCCTCGGGGTCGGTGACCAGTCAACCACCCGCGGATCCGGCGACCGCGGCCACCCGCAGGGATGGATCGACCCCGCGGCGTACGGGCCACAGTGAGCCGGTGAGCATCAATGAGCGGGTCATCAAGGCCACGCCCGCCCAGGTCTGGGCCGTGCTGGCCGACGGCTGGCTCTACCCGTCGTGGGTGGTGGGGGCCTCGCGGATGCGGGAGGTCGCCGAGGACTGGCCTGCTGTCGGGTCGACGATCGACCACTCGGTGGGCACCTGGCCGTTGCTCATCGACGACCTCACCGAGGTCGTCGGCTGCACGCCGGAGTCCTACCTGGCGCTGCACGCCAACGCGCGACCGGCCGGGGAGGCCGACGTCGTGATGCGCCTCGAACCGGTGGGCGCCCACACCCGGGTCGAGATGGAGGAGCACGTGACGGGCGGCCCGGGTCGGCTGGCACCGCCGGTGCTGAGCTCCTGGGGCATGCGCAAGCGCAACCACGAGAGCCTGCGACGGCTGGCCTTCATCGCCGAGCGGCGCCGGATGCCCTGAGGCCGCTCGGGGTGGTGCGGTCTGCTCAGGCGGCGCGGGTGCCGGCGAAGCGACGGGCGAAGCGACGCAGCGCGCTGGCCGGCTGGTCCTGCTCGAAGAGAGGGAGCTGGTGCAGGCGGCCCTCGCGGGTGGCCACCATGAGGAGGGCCTCGCGCTCGTAGCTCTCGACGAGCTCGGTGATGCGGGCGTCGTCGTCGGCCGCGACGGCGTCGTTGATCCCGACGACGTAGCGGGCGTGCAGCTGGCCGAGGTCGTCGCTGAGGAGCGTGGTCCGGGGGGCTTCAATAGTCATACCTTTAGTGTGCACCCGTTCTTGGATCGATCCAAGGCCCCTAGCGTGTGACCTCGGACAAGCCGATGGAGAGCACCTGGGACGATCGCGGGGTGGAAGTCGTGCCGGACCGCGCCCGGGTGGTGGTCGTCGGGGGAGGGCAGGCCGGGCTCGCCACGGCCTACCACCTGCGTCGGCTCGGACTGGTGCCCGGACGCGACGCCGTCGTCCTCGACGCGGCTGCCGGGCCGGGCGGCGCCTGGCCGCTGACGTGGGACGGGCTGCGGATCTTCTCGCCGGCGGCGTACTCCTCGTTGCCGGGCTGGATGATGCCGGCCTGGGACGACGCGGCCCACGGCTACCCGACCCGCGACCACGTCGTGGACTACCTGACGCGCTACGAGCAGCGCTACGACCTCGACGTACGTCGGCCGGTGCGGGTGCATGCCGTCCGCGCCGAGCCCGCCGACACTGTTCGCTTCCTGGTGGAGACCGACGCGGGCTCCTGCCACGCCGACCACGTCGTCTCGGCCACGGGGTCGTGGCGGCGGCCCTTCGTGCCGGCGGTGCCGGGCGCCGCGGCCTTCGGGGGCCGCCAGGTGCACACCGTCGACTACCGGCGGCCCGCGGACTTCGCCGACCAGCGCGTCGTCGTCGTGGGCGGCGGGAACTCCGGGGCCCAGGTGCTCGCCGAGGTCTCGCAGGTGACCGAGACGCTGTGGTGCACCCGGCGGCAGCCGAGGCTGCTGCCCGACGACGTCGACGGGCGCGACCTGTTCGCGCAGGCGACCGCCCGGGTGGAGGCCCGTGCCCGCGGCGAGGAGCACGCCGGCGTCGGCGGGCTCGGTGACGTGGTCGCCGTCGCGAGCGTGCGGGCCGCGCGGGACCGCGGCGCCCTGGTGGCGCGCCCGATGTTCGACTCCTTCACCCACGACGGCGTGCGGTGGGCCGACGGCAGCCACGAGGTCGTGGACGCGGTGATCTGGTGCACCGGGTTCCGCGACGACCTGGCCCACCTCGCCCCGCTGCGTCTGCGGGGCCCCGACGGACGCGTCGCGACGGACCCGGACCGTCCGACCCGCAGCCTGGAGCATCCGGGGCTGCACCTGGTCGGGTACGGGGACTGGACCGGGCCGGCCTCGGCCACCTTGATCGGCGTCGGACGCAGCGCGCGTGACGTGGCCGCGAGCATCGCAGGAACCTGAGGGCGCCAGGTCGACGCTCAGGCTGGGGGGAGCCGCAGGAGCAGGTGGGCACCGGCCCGTTCGTCGTTCTCCGCGACCACCTCGAGCGTCCCGCCGTGGGTCTGGGCGACGCGCCGGGCGATGGGGAGACCGAGCCCGGTGCCCGAGCGGCCGGGGGAGCGTGCGGACTCGACCCGCACGAACCGGTCGAAGATGCGCTCGTGGTCGACCGGATCGATGCCGGCGCCGTCGTCGACCACGTGCACCTCGACCCACCCTCCGTCCTCGGCAGTGCCCTCGGTCCGGGTCACGCTGACCCGGACCTCGGACGCCGCGTGGGCCAGCGCGTTCTCGAGGAGGTTGCGTACTGCTCGACGCAGATCGGTGGAGCGCCCGCGGACCTCTGCGGCGGAGACGGCGCTGGTCTCGACGCCGACCGAGCTCGTGAGACGGACCCTGGCGACCTCCTCCAGCACCAGGTCGTCGAGGTCGAGGCGGGGCAGGCCCACCGCACGCGCGCGCTCGTCGGGAGATCCGGAGCCCAGCGCGTCGAGCGACTCCAGGGTCAGCAAGTCGCCGACGAGGGACTCCATCTCGTCGGTGACCGCCAGGAGCGCGCGGGCGTCGTCGGCCTGCAGCGGCTCCCCGGAGGTGAGCGCGACCTCCAACGTGGCGCGCTGCGCGGCCAGCGGGCTCTGCAGGTCGTGCGACACGTCCGCGACCAGCCGGCGCTGCTGGGCGATCGAGGCCTCGACCCTGCCCAGCATCCGGTTCATCGTGCGCGCGAGCCGCCCGATCTCGTCGCGAGCCCCACCGTCGTCGAGCCGGCTGCCCAGGCGGTCCTCGCCGGCGCCGTCGATCGCGTCGACCTCGCCCCGCATCCGGTCGACCCGGCCCAGCGCCCGGCCCAGCACCAGCCACACGAGCAGGGCCAGGACGAGCAGGAGCACCGGGCCCCCGGCCAGGAGGAGCACCAGCAGCGAGCGCGAGCCCTCGCCGGCCGCCTCGACCCCTGTCCCGACCCAGGCGGTCACCGGCCCGTCCGTCCTGGGCGCGCTGCGGCCCCAGAGCCGGTAGGTCTCGCTCTCGGCGTCGTCCGGCGCCCGCACTACCAGCATCTCCGGGTCGGGTCCGGCCGGGGCGTCGACGACCGGGGTGGCGACGGACGAGTTGACCGAGGCGGCGAGCACCTCGCCGTCGGGCCCCACCACCTGCGCCATCCCCTCGGGCCCCACCGGCAGCGAGGTCGGCAGGCGACCGGTGACGGCCTGGTCGAGCAGGACCTCGACGCGGTCTCGGTCGGCGACGTCCGCGGCGGCGTCGAGCTGGTCGCGCAGGAGCAGCATCAGGGTCACGCCGGCGGCGCCGATCGCCAGGGCCACCACGAGGGTGGCGGTCAGGGTCAGCCGGGCCCGCAGGCCAGGCCGCCAGGGGGCGGTGCGTGCGCTCACGACTCCTCGTGGGCCTGGTCGGAGAGCCGGTAGCCGGCGCCACGCACGGTGTGGATCGTGTGCCGTGCGAACGGTTCATCGATCCGGCTCCGCAACCGCCGGACGTAGACCTCGACGATGTTCGGGTCGCCCTCGAAGGCGTGGTCCCACACCCCGGCGAGGATCTCGGACTTGGAGACCACCTCGTCGACGTGGCGCATCAGGAAGTCGAGCAACGCGAACTGGCGCGGGGTCAGGTCGACGACCTGCTCGCCCCGTCGCACGACGCGGCGAGCGGGGTCGAGCGCCAGGTCGCCGACGTGCAGGACCGTGGGGCGGGCGCGGCCACCGCGCCGCGCGAGGGCGCGCAGGCGCGCCTGGAGGACCAGCAGTGAGAACGGCTTGGCCAAGAAGTCGTCGGCGCCGCTGTCGAGCGCGCGTGCCTCCTCGGTGCTGCCCACGCGCGCGGTGAGCATCAGGATCGGGGTCCAGTCGCCCTGCTCCCGACGGAGTGCGCACAGCACGTCACCGGGCGTGCCCGGCAGCATCACGTCGAGCACGAGCACGTCGTAGGAGTTCTCGTCGGCGAGCCACGCTCCCTCACCGGCGTCCGGTGCGACGTCGACCGCGTGCCCCTCGCGCCGCAACCCCCGGCCCAGGGCGTGGGTCAGCCGGGTGTCGTCGTCGACCAGCAGGACGCGCATGTCTGCACGCTCCCACGCCCGACCTGACCCTGGCCTGACCTGGCCCGGCCTGACCTGAGGTGACCCCGGCGCTGCGCTGCGCCGGACCGCGTGCCCGGCGAGGTCAGCGTGGTGTCAGCGGCGTGCGGGCACGCTGGGGGCTCCCCACCACAGCACGACGAGAGAGAGGACGACCCACATGAACAAGCACACCATCGCCCTGGCCGGAGCCGGGGCGCTCGCGGTAGTCACCATCGGAGTCGGCGGCGGCATGGCTGTGGCCGGCAGCGGCGACGACGGCGCGGCGAGCAAGCAGTACACGCCCGACCAGTCCGCCGCGGCCAAGGCTGCGGCGCTCGAGGCCACCGGCGGTGGCACGGTCAACAGCGTCGAGACCGACAGCGAGAACGGTGCGACGTACGAGGTCGAGGTGGTCAAGCCCGACGGCGCGGTCGTCGACGTCCGCCTGGACCAGGACTACGGCGTCGTGGTCATCGAGGGCGACGGCGAAGGCTGAGCGCCTCCGCCCGCCACCCGGGTCAGCCGAGGCGCCGACGCAGGTCGGCACCTCGGCTGACGATCGTCGGCACCTCGGCGCGGTCAGTCCAGGGGTGGGAGGTCCAGGAAGGCCTCGGCGGTCAGGGGGAGGTCGCGGACCCGGACGCCGGTGGCGTGCCAGGCGGCGTTGGCCACCGAGGCGGCCGTGCCGACGATCCCGATCTCGCCGATCCCGCGCGCCCCCATCGGCGTGGCCAGCTCGTCGACCTCGTCGAGCCACTCCACGTCGAGGTGGCGCACGTCGGCGTTCGACGCGACGTGGTAGGTCGCGAGGTCCTGGGTCACCACGTGGCCGAACCGCGGGTCGCGGTAGCCGTCCTCGTGCAGGGCGCCCGAGATGCCCATCACCATCCCGCCCAGGTACTGCGAACGGGCCAGGGCCGGGTTGATCACGCGCCCCGAGCTGTAGACGCCGAGCATCCGCTCGACGCGGATCTCGCCGGTCCAGGCGTGCACCCGCACCTCGGTGAAGGTCGCTCCGAAGGAGTGCAGCGCGTGGCCCTCGGAGTCGGGGTAGGCCTCGGCCTTGGCCGTGGTGTGCACCCCGACCTCGGGGTCCTCGCCGTGGTCGGCGCGGAATCGCTGGGCGGCCGCGGCCAGGGCGGTGCCCCACGACCCGGTCCCGGCCGAGCCGCCGGCGACGGTGGCGAAGGGCAGGTCGGTGTCGCCGAGGTGCACCTCGATCCGGTCGGCGGCCACGCCGAGCGCGTCGGCGGCGATCTGGAGCAGCACGGTGCGAGCGCCGGTGCCGATGTCGACCGCCCCGAGCGAGACGGCGTACCGGCCCTGATCGAGCGCCTCGATCCGCACACCCGTGCCCGGCATGTACAGCGTCGGGTACGTCGCGGACGCGACGCCGGTGCCGACCCACCAGTCGCCCACGCGGGTCGCGCGCGGGGCGGTGGGACGCTCGGCCCAGCCGAAGCGGTCGGCGCCGCGGCGCAGGCACTCGACGAGGCGACGGTCGTTCCACGCCTTGCCGGTCTCGGGGTCGGTCGCCGGCTCGTTGCGCTCGCGCAGGTCGACCGGGTCGGTCCCCGTGGCCACAGCGAGCTCGTCGAGCGCGACCTCGAGGGCGAACATGCCCGGCATCTCGCCGGGGGCTCGCATCCACGACGACACCGGCACGTCGAGCGCGACGCCACGGTGGGTCGTACGCCGTGCGGGCGCGGCGTACATCATCCGGGCCGCGGTCGCGGTCTGCTCGAGGAACTCCTTGACCCGCGCCGTGGGGGCGATCGCGTCCTGCTCGACGCTGACCAGAGCCCCGTCGGGTTGGGCGGCGAGGCGCACGTGCGGAGCGCTGGGCGGCGCGGAACCCGGTCAGCGCGAACATCTGCTGCCGCGTGACGACGAGCCGGACCGCGGGGGAGTCCTCGGCGCCGCCGACGGCCATCGCCACCAGGGCGGCAGCCGCCTCGGGGGCGTGCGGCATGCCCTTGCTGCCGAAACCGCCGCCGACGTACGGCGCCCGCACCCGCACTCGGGTCTTGTCCAGGCCCAGGATCGGGGCCAGCGTCCGGGCCACCGAGTGCACCGCCTGCGTGGAGTCCCAGACGTCGAGGGTGGTGCCGTCCCAGCGGGCGACGGCGGCGTGCGGCTCCATCGGGCTGTTGAACTCGTGCGGCGTCGTGTAGGTGCCCTCCACGACGACGGCCGCGGAGGCGACCGCCTCGTCGACGTCCCCGTCGGTGAAGTCGGTCTCGTGGCCGCCGTTGACGCTCTCGGGCGCGTAGGGCTCGCTGTCGCCGTCGAGGACGACCTCGTGGGCGTCCTCGTCGTAGTGCACGCTCACCAGCCGCGCGCCCTCACGCGCCGCCTCGGCGGACTCGGCGACGACGACGGCGACGATCTGGCCGCGGTAGCCGACCTCAGCGTCCTGGAGCACCGCGAGCTCGCGGTTCGAGGTGTCGGCCATCCGGGGGGCGGAGACGTGGTCGACGACCTGGCGCACGCCGGGGTGGGCCAGCGCCGCGTGGGCGTCGACGCGGGTGACCCGACCCCGCGCGATGGTCGACGTGACCAGCCAGGCCGCGAGGGGCGGGGCGGAGGGGTCGGCGTGCTCGGCGGCGTACGTCGCCCGGCCACGGACCTTCTCGGGGCCGTCGACCCGGTCGTGGTGGCGGCCCATCGCGCTCGCGACGAGGGGCTCGGGGCGCAGCGTGGTCATCGGGTCTCGTCCTCCGGGGTCGACGGGGCGGTGCGGGTGGTCGGCTCGCGGGTCAGGTCACGCACGGCGAGCGCGGTGGTGGCGCGGACGAGCGCGAGCTTGTACTCGCTCTCGGGGCCGGTGACGGCGACCTCCAGCTCCTCGTCGACGGCCTGGCGGACCAGGGCGTCGGTCGGCACCCGACCGCGCAGGGCGGCCTCGGCCACCTCGGCGCGCCACGGCTTGTGCGCCATCCCGCCCCACGCGATGCGCAGGTCGGCCAGCGTGCCGTCCTCGGCCACCTCGACGCACGCCGCGACCGAGACGAGCGCGAAGGCGTAGGAGGCCCGGTCGCGGGTCTTGCGGTACGTCGAGCGCCGTGCGAGCTCGCGCAGCGGCAGGTCGACGGCCGTGATGAGGTCACCGTGGCCGAGCACGGTGTCCCTCTCCGGCTGGTGGCCGGGCAGGCGGTGCAGGTCGACCAGCGGCACCCGGCGCTCGCCGCCCGGGCCGAGCACGACCACCACGGCGTCGACCGCGGCGAGGGCGACGGCGAGGTCGCTGGGGTGCGCGGCCACGCACGCCTCGCTGACGCCGAGCACCGCGTTGTAGCGCCCGTAGCCCTCCAGTGCCGAGCATCCGCTGCCGGGCTCGCGCTTGTTGCACGGCGTCGTGAGGTCCTGGAAGTAGACGCACCTCGTGCGCTGCAGGAGGTTGCCGCCCGTCGTCGCCTGGTTGCGGATCTGGCCCGAGGCGCCGGCGAGCAGCGCCCGGGCGACGACGGGGAAGCGGCTGCGCACGACCGGGTGGGCGGCGAGGTCACTGTTCGGCACGCCCGCGCCGATGCGCAGCACGGGGCCGTCGGGGCTGTCGACCTGCTCGACGTCACGGGCGGCGAGGCGGCTGACGTCGACGAGCGTGGTGGGGGTGGTGACGCCGAGCTTGAGGTGGTCGACGAGGTTGGTCCCACCGCCGAGGAACACGGCGTCCGGGTCGGAGGCCACGGCCTCGACCGCGGCTGCGGCGTCCGTGGCCCGGGTGTAGGTCAGCTCCTTCACGCGGAGACCTCCTGCGTCTCGGAGTCCGCGGCCGCTCCGGCGGCCTCGCGCACGGCGGCCACGATGCCGGCGTACGCCCCGCAGCGGCACAGGTTCCCGCTCATCCGCTCGCGGATCTCGTCGTCGTCGAGGACGACGTCGGCCTCGAGGTCCTCGGTCACGTGGCTGGCCTCGCCCTGCTTGGCCTCCTCGATCGCCCCGACGGCCGAGCACACCTGGCCCGGTGTGCAGTAGCCGCACTGGTAGCCCTCGTGGGTCAGGAACGCCTCCTGGACGGGGTGGAGGTCGTCGTCGGGACCGGCGAGGCCGTCGGCCGTGACCACCTCCGCCCCGTCGTGGGCCACGGCCAGCGCAAGACAGGTCAGGTGGCGGCGGCCGTCGAGCAGCACGGTGCACGAGCCGCACTGGCCGTGGTCGCAGCCCTTCTTGGGCGCGGTCGCACCGAGACGCTCACGCAGGGTGTCGAGCAGCGTGGAGCGGGTGTCGACCGCGACCTGGTGGTCGTGGCCGTCGACGCGCAGGACGATGGTGGCCTCCATGAGGGTGGGCCCTTTCGGCAGGGGGACGGACGTCCTCACTGTGCCGTGCGCGGGGCTCGCGGACCACCCCCACCCCGACCGCGCTGGGACCCGGGGGGTCCGACCCCGGGCTCGCTGTTGGGGGGGATGCGAACCCGGGGCCGGAGCAAGGGGGACGCGGCATCGTGGGTGCGCGCGTCGGCGGGGGCTCCCGGCGTCGTGTTAGACGACGTTAACCAAGGTTAACCATGCAGTGTCGAACATAACGAGGCAAATCCCCAGGGCGGCCCGACCTGACAAGTGTCACACCGCACACAGGGATCCGTCAGCAGAACCGAGAACGCGCACTGCTGGACGAGCCGGTCCTGCGCAAGGCCGGAGCGACGGACGCATCCATGACCGGTCACCCTGCGAGCGTCCCTGACCCGACGTACGGGCTGGATCTGAGGTCGCGCGGCGCGCTGCTCAGAGGATCCCGAGGACCACCACGGCGCCCACCGCACCGGGCACCAGACCCAGCAGCAGCCACCAGGTCGGCATCGGGTGGCGGTGGATGGCCAGGCCTGCGGCGACCGCGACCACTCCGAACGCGCCGGCGATCACGAGCAGCCCGATCCGCTCCACCCGCATCGCGGGGTCGATGAAGGCGGCACTGATCGCGAGCCCCACGCTGAGGTGCAGGATCGTCGTGACGGCGAGCGCGGAGAGCACCCAGGTCTGGACCCGGGTGATGCTGGCCGACTCGGGGTGGTCCATCCGGGGGTTCGCCGGGTCCATCAGGTGACGGGCGCGGGGGCGGACCGGGACCTCGGGCAGCCGGTCGTCGCTCACGGTGCCAGTGTGCCCGGTCGGGTGGGACCCGCTCACTGCTCCTCGTCGGACGGGCGGGGCACGGTGGAGGTGTCCAGCGCCTCGACCTGCGCGATGACCTGCTCCAGCGAGGCGGCCGGCAGCGCGCCGGGCTGGGCGAAGACGAGGGAGCCGTCCTTGAAGGCCATCAGGGTGGGGATCGAGGTGATCCGGGCGGCGGCGGCGAGCTCGCGCTCGGCCTCGGTGTCGACCTTGCCGAAGACGATCTCGGGGTGCTGCTCGGAGGCCTGCTCGTAGACCGGGGCGAACTGCCGGCACGGTCCGCACCAGGAGGCCCAGAAGTCGACGAGGACGATCTCGTGCTCGGTCACCGTCTGCTCGAAGGTCGCTGTCTGGAGGTCGATCGTGGCCACGGCGCTGCTCCTCGGGCTCGGGGACGGCCGGTGCCGACCGTGTGGGCCCAACCGCGGTCGCGGCGCGGATGTTCCGGGCCCGGCTCAGTCCTCGTCCGGCTCCTCGGGCTTGATGGCGACCAGAGGACGCGTCGAGACGGGGTCGGAGGGCCAGGCTGGCGAGCCGGTCCCGACCCGTCGTACGCCGGTCCGCGGCGAGCGCCGCCCGACCCGCGGGTTAGCCTCGCGGTATGGACCACGGCGAGCCGACCGCCCTTGCGGGCGAGGACATCTCGATCACCACCGACGCCGGCACCGCGGCGGCGTACCTGACCGGGGAGCGGGGCCGGCCCGGCGTGCTGTTCTTCGTCGACGCGATCGGGCTGCGGACCCAGACCCGCGAGATGGCGGACCGGATCGCGTCCTGGGGCTACGTCGTGCTCGCGCCGCACGTGTTCTACCGCGACGGCTCCGCCACCGAGCTCGCGCCGTCCGGGGACCTGCGCGAGGCCGGGGCGCGCGAGGAGTTCTTCGCCAGCGGCGTGATGGACCGGGTCGGGGCCCTGACCCCGGACCGTTCGGGCCCGGACAGCCGGGCCTGGATGGAGACCCTGCTCGCGCACGCGGGCACGGGCCCGGTGGGCGTCACCGGTTACTGCATGGGGGTGCGTCTCGCGGTCCGTGCCGCGGCCGACTTCCCCGGCACGGTCGGTGCGGTCGGTGGCTTCCACGGGGGCGGGCTGGTCACCGAGGAGCCCGACAGCCCGCACCGGCTGGTGGGGTCCTCGACCGCGGAGTACGCGTTCGGGCACGCCGACCAGGACGGATCCAACCCGATCGAGGCCGTCGCGACGCTCGAGGAGGCGCTCACCGAGGCCGGTCGTCCACACCTGAACGAGATCTACGAGGGTGCCGCCCACGGCTACTCGATGGCCGACACCTCGATGTACGACGAGCGGGCCGCCGAGCGGCACTTCCACGAGCTGCGACGGCTCTTCGACCGGGTGCTCGTCGCCTGACCCGCAGCTCGGCCGGGCTCACGGCCGGTCGAAGATCCGCGGGAGGTCCGAGGCGCTGTCGGTGAACTGCGGCGTCCGCTTCTCGCGGAAGGCCGCGACCCCCTCGTGACCGTCGTGGACCGAGGCGTGGAACATCGCGAGCGAGTCCGAGAGGTGCGCCTCGAGCGGGTCGGCCGCGGCGCTGTTGCGGTAGAGCAGGCGCTTGGCCAGACCGAGCGCCATCGGGGAGCGGTCCACCACGAAGCTGCGGGCGAGCTCCTGCGCGGCGCCGACCAGCTCGTCGGGCTCGTGCACCGAGCGCACCAGCCGGCCGGCGTGGGCCTGCTCCGCGGTGAGGATGTCCGCGGCGTAGACCCACTCCAGGGCCTGGGCGAGACCGACGATGCGCGGCAGGAACCAGCTCGACGCGGCCTCGGGCACGATGCCGAGCCGACCGAAGACGAAGCCGATGCGCGCCGTGCTCGAGGCCAGCCGGAGGTCCATGGCCAAGGTCATCGTCGCCCCGATCCCCACGGCCGCACCGTTGATCGCCGCGATCACCGGCTTGGGCAGGGCGTGGATCGCGAGGGTGACGCGACCGCCGGTGTCGCGGACGCCGTCGTGGTACGGCGCCTCGGTGAGGTGCGCGCGCAGGTCCTCGGGGGTCGGGTCGACCGATTCGTCGAGGCCGAAGACGTTGCCCTGCGCCGAGAGGTCCATCCCGGCGCAGAACGCCTTCCCGGCGCCGGTGACGACCACGGCGCGGACGGCGTCGTCCTGGGCGTCGTGGAGGAAGAAGTGCTCCAGCTCGCGCGCCATGGTGACGGTGAAGGAGTTCATCGCGTCCGGACGGTGCAGGACCAGCGTGACGACGCCGTCGTCGTCGATCTCGGGCCGCAGGGTCTCGTAGTCGCTGAACGGGTTCGCTGCGGACGATGTGGTCACTGGATCCCTCCGGTCGGGCTGCACAGCTGCTTGCCGATGCTCTCGGTGTCGTCGTCGATGATCGCGGCGAACATCCGCGGTGCCCGCTCGGGGTCCCAGTTGACCTGGAGGTCCGCGATCGGGACCCCGCAGGTCAGGCCGTTCGCGCCGTTGACCCGGGTCATCGCGGAGGCCCACATCGCGGCCCGCACCGGGCTCATCCCCTCGCCGACGGCGACCGCGTCGGCGGCGGAGGTGTTGATGCCCCACCAGCGGAAGGGGTTGAGGACGGTCCAGGGCGAGATGACCTTCGAGCCGATGGCCGAGATCACCTCACGCTGGCGCCGGGCCCGGTCGATGTCACCGAGGGTGGCGAGCTTGCGCGAGCGCGCGTAGCCCAGCGCGGTCGGCCCGTCGGCCTCTTGGCAGCCCTTCTTGACGTCGAGCTTGGCCAGGGGATCCTTCATCGCCTCGGTCGGGCAGATCTGGATCCCGCCCACGGCGTCGACGATGCCCGCGAAGCCGCCGAAGCCGATCTCGACGTACTGGTCGACGCGGATCCCGGTCTCGTTCTCGATGGTCTGCACGAGCAGCTTCGGGCCGCCGAAGGCGAAGGCGGCGTTGATCTTGCCCTCGCCGTTGCCGGGGATGTCGACGATCGAGTCGCGGGGGATCGACATCAGCAGGTTCGGGCCGGAGCCGGTGTGCAGCAGCAGGATCGTGTCGGTGCGCTGGCCCTGCGCGTCGCCGGTGCCGAGCTCCTTGCGCTGGTCCTCGGACAGGTCGCCGCGCGAGTCGCTGCCGACCAGCAGGTACGTCGTCCCGGGCTGCTCGGCGGGGCGGTCGCCCTTCGGCTCGAAGGCGACCTTGTCGACCTTCGACCACGCGAAGAAGGGCACCGCGACCAGGAAGACCAGCCAGAGCACGAGCAGCACCAGCAGGTAGCGCGCCTTGAAGCGAGGTCGGCCCCGCCGTCCTCGACCCGGGTCGGCGGGGCCCGCGGGCGGGGGCGACGGCCGGACGGGTGCCGGCGCCGGCCGGGCGGCGGGAGGCTGCTGACGGGGCACGACGCGGGTCGCCTGGTCGTCGGGGTCGCCGGACCCAGCGGGTCGCTGCTGGCGTGGGATCGCCCGGGTCGCGTCCGGGTCCTGGGTCGGCTGGTCGCCGTAGATCCAGCCGTAGTCGGAGCCGGAACCGTCGGGAGGAGGGCGTTCAGGCATGCGCGAGACGCTACCGTGCGCCTCGTGGCCGACCTCGAACCGCGCACGCCGGGCTACGCCCGCGTGTCCCTGGCCAAGATGACCAGCAGCGCCGACGCCAACCTGCTCGGCAACGTCCACGGCGGCGAGATCGTCAAGCTCGCCGACTCCACCGCCGGGGCCGTGGCGCAGCGCTACTCCGCGGGGCCGTCGGTGACCGCGGCGCTCGACGAGATGGTCTTCCTGCGTCCGGTCCACGTCGGCGACATCGTGCGCACCCTCGCCCAGGTCAACTGGGCCGGCCGGTCCTCGATGGAGATCGGTGTCCGGATCGAGGCCCAGCCGTGGAACGACCCGGCCACGCAGGGCCTGCACGTCGCCTCGGCGTACTTCGTCTTCGTCGCCGTCGACGCGAAGGGCGGCTCGCGGCAGGTCCCGCCGCTGCGCACCGAGACCGCGGACGACGAGCGCCGCTGGCGCGAGGCCGAGATCCGCCGCTCGCACCGACTCGCTCGCAAGGCCGAGATCGACGCCGGGCGGCACGCCGGGCGGTGAGGAGCAGGTCGCGGGCGCGGTGCGGCGCGTCGGGGCGCGTGTGGCGCGTGTGACTGGTGATACTGACCGTCGTACTGACTTCCCCCAGTGCGAGACGAGGAACGACCTGTGTCAACCCCTGCGCGGTTCACGACCGCGGAGCGTGCCGCCCGTGTGCGGTTCCGCCGTGCCCTGTGCCTGATGGTGATGACCCTCGTCGTCCCGGGCTCGGCCCAGCTCGTCGCCGGCAACCGGCGCGTGGGCCGGATCGCCTTCCGGATCTGGCTGGGCCTGCTCACGGCGGGCCTGGGCGCGCTCGTCGCCGCGCTCCTCGACCACGGCCTGGTCATCGGGGCTGCGGTGAACACCTGGTTGCTGCTCCTGATCCGCCTCGGTCTGATGCTGCTCGCGATCGGGTGGGCCTTCCTCTTCATGGACGCCTGGCGGCTCGGCCAGCCGCTGACCCTGGCCATGGCGCACCGCCGCGCGGTCGTCGGCGTCAACGGCGTGCTGTGCTTCAGCGTCTCCGCGGTCCTCCTCTTCGGCGCCCACGTCGTCGGTGTCCAGCGCGACTTCGTGGTGACCATGTTCGGTGACGGCTCGGCCACCGAGGCCACAGGAGGCCGCTACAACGTGCTCCTCCTCGGCGGCGACTCCGGCGCGGGCCGCTGGGGTCTGCGTCCGGACTCGATGACGGTGGCCTCGATCGACGCGCAGACCGGACGGACCGTGCTGATCGCACTGCCCCGCAACATGGAGAACTTCCCTTTCGAGGCCGGCTCGGTGATGGACAAGCAGTTCCCGCAGGGGTTCGACACCGACTACCTCAACGGCGTCTCGACCTGGGCCCAGGACCACACCGAGCTGTTCGGCAAGTCGAAGACCCCTGGCATCGACGCCACGATCATGGGCATCGAGGGCATCACCGGCCTCGACATCAACTACTGGGCACTGGTCAACCTCGAGGGCTTCAAGAGCCTGGTCGACGCGGTGGGTGGCGTCACCCTGAACGTCCGGCAACCCATCCCCGTCGGAGGCCTCGGCGACGACGTCGTGCGTGAGATCCCCACCGGCACGCGCAAGCTCAACGGCATCGACACCCTCTGGTACGCCCGGGCCCGGGAGGGCTCCGACGACTACTCGCGGATGGCGCGGCAGAAGTGCGTGATGGTCGCGATGCTGCAGCAGCTGAGCCCCCAGACGGTGGTGAGCAACTTCGAGGCGATCGCGAAGGCCTCGACCGAGCTGATCTCGACGGACCTGCCGGCCTCCGAGATCGAGCGCTTCATGACCCTGGCGATGATGGCGAAGGACGAGAAGATCTCGACGCTCTCGTTGGTGCCGCCGATGATCGACACCGCGCACCCCGACATCAAGCTCGTGCACGGCAAGGTCAGCGAGGCGATCGCGAAGTCCGAGGCGCCGGCGCCACCGGCTGCGGCCGCCTCGGCGAAGAAGAAGAAGGCGACGCCGCCGGACGCCGTCACCGGTGGCTCGATCGGCTCGCTGAGCCAGGGCTACGCGGCCAACGAGTCGCAGGACCTCGCCTCGTCGTGCTGAGCCGTGCCTGAGGTCGGGTGGGTCGAGGACCTGCTCGGCCCCGCCACCGCGCCGGTCGACCCGGAGATCCTCGTCGAGGACCAGGTCGACTGCGGGGGCTACGTCCGCGAGCGCGTGACGTACGCCGTCGCGCCGGGCGAGCGGGTCGCGGCCTACCGGTGCGTGCCGCACGGGTTGTCCGGGCCGACGGCCGGCGTGGTCGTGCACCACCAGCACGCCCAGCGCTTCGACCTCGGCAAGAGCGAGCCGGTGGGGCTCGCGGGCGACCCGGACCAGGCGGTCGCGCACGAGCTCGCCGAGCGGGGGCTGGTCACGATCGCCTACGACGCGATCGGCTTCGAGGAGCGCAACCCGACGGACGACGGCGCCGGCAACGCCTGCTGGCAGGAGCTCGCGACCCGCTTGGTCGTGGGGCGCACCCTGCTGCGCGACGTGCTGCGCGACGTCGCGGTCGCCGCCGACGTCCTCGCCGCCCGACCCGAGGTCGACGGCTCGCGGCTGGGGTTCTTCGGACACTCCTACGGTGGCCGGGTGGCCCTGTGGGTGCCCGCCGTGGTGCCGCGGCTGCGGGCGGTGGTCTCGAGCTGTGGATGCATCTCCTACGCCGACTCGCTGACCGAGGGCCTGCAGGCCGAGACCGTCGTGCCCGGCATCCACCGTGACGGAGGTGACCTCGCCGACGTGGTCTCGACGGCCGGGCCCGACGCCGCGCTCCTGGTGCTCGCCGCCGAGGACGACCGGTGGAGCCGCGGCGCCCGTGAGCTCGTCGACCGGGTGCGCCCGGTCCTCGGCGACCGGGTCGAGCTCGCGGCCTATCCCGGCGGCCACGCCCTCACCGCGACCATGCGCCAGCATGCCTGTCAGTTCCTGGAGACCCGGCTGCGGCCCGTGCCACGATCTGGGTCGTGAGCGACGTGGTGACACCCCTGACCTGGCGCACCGGTCGGGCCGGCGTGATCATCGGCGTCTCCGTCATCGTGCTCGGGGTCGCGACCGCGGCGGTCGCGCTCGGCGAGGGTGGCCTGCGGGTCGGCCTCGGACTGGTCCAGGTCGCCCTCGGAGTGGGGTTCGTGCTCGTGCAGGGTGTCCAGCGGGTGACGGCGGGCCAGGACGGGCTCGAGGTGCGCCGCGGCCTGCTCCGTCAGTTCCTGCCCTACGACGAGGTCGGGGACATCCGTCCCCACGAGCCCGGCCGACCGGGCTCGTCGCTCTCCATCATCCGTGTCGACGGCACCGAGGTCCGTACTCGCCTGCACCCGGTCGAGCACCGCTCGCTGGTGCGCTGGTGGCAGGAACGGTCCGCCGAGTGAGCCTGGCGCCGACGTCGCGGTGACGCCTGTGACTGCTGTGACGCAGCCGCTTCAGCTGCCAGTCACACACTGCACGTTCTCTCGTCGACCGGGTACGGCAGCCCCTCGAGACCGGGCTCGGACCCGAGGCGCGATCGACGCCGTGATGACTCGGCGCGGTGATCGCGCCGGGACCGGGGTCGCCGCACGTTGGTCGATCGATCGACCAACGCCGATCTCGGTCTTGTTCGATCGATCGACCAACCTGCGGACGGAGGTGTCACTCGGCGTCGGTGCACCCGGCGTCGGCCTCGCTCGCCCGGACCGCCCGCTCGGCGTAGCCCGCGGACCGCACGACCGGTGGAGCCTCGCAGGTCGTGGACGTAGCGCTGGAAGGACGGCGCGTCGCCCTCGGCCTCGAGCTGCGGCGCTCGAGGGCGGCCCGGACGACCCGTCCGTCCTGCATGACGATCGTCGCGGCCCGGGGCCACTGGCCAGCGGCCCCGGGCCAGGACCCGACGTGCACCCGCTGCCCGGGCGACCACAGCCGACACGTCAGCGCCCGCAGCGGGGCAGGTGGTCAGGCTCTGCGGGGTCGACCTCGTGGAGCGACCGCGGGATGCTCCCGGGCCTCAGCGCAGCTCGCCGGCGTGCAGCGAGGCCGCGACCTGCTCCTGCAGCGCGGGGGAGGACGCGACGACGAGCGCGCCGGCCGTCTTGTGCCGGTAGGGCCGGGTGGGGTCGTAGGACGAGCCGTCGGCGATGCCGAGCGCGCCGCCGGCCTCGGTGAGCAGGAGCGAGCCCGGGGCGTGGTCCCACGGCAGGGCGTTGCCGTAGAGCAGGACGTCGCACAGCCCACCGATCAGGCTGGGGTAGTCGACGCCGCAGCACACCCAGGTCAGTGCGATCGGCGAGGTGCCCGGGAGGCTGTGGTTGAGCCAGGGCCGCCGCGACGAGCGCAGCCGCCAGGAGGCCGGATCGGTCCCGGGGTCGGTGCACCGCAGCCGCTCGCCGTTGCGCCAGGCACCCGCCCCGCGCTCGGCGACGTAGGCCGCCTCGTGCTGCGGCTGCCAGATCCACGAGCGCACCACGACGCCGGAGCGGAGCTCGGCCACCATCACCGCGTGGTCCGGCGAGCCGTGCACGAAGTTCTTGGTGCCGTCGACGGGATCGACGGTGAAGGAGTGCTCGGCGGCGGTGAACCGCTGCATCACCGACGCATCGTCGCTGAAGGCCTCCTCGCCGAGAACGACCGCGTCGGGGTGGGCCGCGCCGAGCGCCGCGGTCAGCTCCGCCTCGGCCTCGCGGTCGGCGACGGTGACGAGGTCGCCGGGGTTCTTCTCCGAGACGTCCTCGGCGGCCAGCGACTGGAAGCGGCGGGTGATCACCCGGGCCGCCACGTCCTGGATCAGGTCGAGCACGGCATCGGTGTCCACGCCGGCCACGCTATCGGGCCCGGTTAGGGTGACCGCCGTGCGTGTCGCAGCGGTGGTCGTCACCTACAACCGGCTCCCGCTCCTGCAACGCCTCGTCGCCCGGCTGCGCGAGGTCCCCGAGCTCGTCGCCGGCGAGGTCCTCGTCGTGGACAACGCCTCCACCGACGGCACGGGGGAGTGGCTGGCGGCCCAGCGCGACCTCGTCTCGCGCACGCTGGGCGAGAACCGTGGCGGCGCCGGCGGCTTCCACGACGGCCTGGGGTGGGCCGTCGAGCGGGGCGCCGACCTGGTCTGGCTGATGGATGACGACGGCCTGCCGGACCTCGACTGCCTGACCCGGCTGCTGGCCGAGCCGGACCTGGACTTCTGGGGGCCGCTCGTCGTCGACGAGACCGATCCCGAGCAGCTCGTCTTCCCGATCCGCCTCCCCGGCGGCACCCGCGCCGTACGCCGGCTCGCCGAGGCCGAGCGCGCCGCCGGGACCGCCGGTCGCCTCGACGGCGTCGTGATCCCGTTCAACGGCGTCCTCGTGACCCGGGGGCTCGTCGAGCGGATCGGACTGCCGCGGGCCGAGCTGTTCATCTGGGGTGACGACGTCGAGTACCTCTGGCGCGCCGAGCGCGACGGCGCCCGGATCGCCACCGTCACCGGCGCGCGGGTGCGCCACCCCTCGGTCGGCGAGCTCGGCACCCCGATGATGGGCGGGCGCACGACCTACAACCACAGCCCGAGCGAGCTGAAGGGCTACTGCATGGCCCGCAACAACACCGTCAACCTGCGGGCCTACCGCGGCTGGGGGCACGTGGCGATGTTCTGGGTCAAGACGCTCTGGTTCTACTCGCTCACCCGCCCCGAGCCGGCCCGGCTCGGCCTGAGCGTCCGGGCGGCGTACGCCGGGCTGCGCGGCGACTTCACCGGTCACCGGCGGTACCTGCGATGAGCGGGCCC
>CAVUFK010000018.1:0-9431 GCA_963740745.1 uncultured Actinomycetota bacterium | reverse complement strand
AGCGGGACGATCGACTCGAACGAGGCGATGTCACACGGCGACGGAGCATCGCATCGTGATCTGGCGGAGCGAGGTCTACGACGTCGATCTCGACCGGCGACGTGGGCACGAGCCCGCATTCCGACGTCCCGGCGTCGTGAGCCGCTGGGACCGTCCTCCTCGCGCTACGGGGCCACCTGCACCGACGTCGTGGAGCACCTGTCCTGACCGAGGACGCCGCACCGGGGCCGGGGCCTACCCGCTGAGGCTGCGGACCCAGGGGAGCACGGCCGCCGGGTACAGCGGCAGCGGTTCGTCGACGTCGTCGACCGGGCGCCACACGACCGGCACGACGCTCCCGTCGCTCTCGGTGAGCACCGCCCCGCTCGCCGCCGGCAGCGGGTCGAGACGGCCGGCGTACACGAAGACGACCTCGTGGCCGAGCTCGCCGTCGATGCGGAAGATGTTCTCGACCGTGCCGAGGTAGGTCAGGTCGTGGATGGTCGCGCCGAGCTCCTCGTCGACCTCGCGGACGATCGCGTCGTGGTGGGTCTCGCCGAGCTCGACGCTGCCGCCGACCAGCCGGTGGTGGCCTTGCGCGTTCTCGGTGGTCGGGCCGTTGAGGCTGACCGCGTGGGCGGTGCCGTCGGCGTTCGGCGCGACCAGCATCGCCTTGACGCGGATCATGGACCTGTCGACGACCATGGCGCGAGGCTAGCCAGCAGGTCGTGCCAGCAGGTCGTGCCAGCAGGTCGTGGCGCACGGACATCACCGTTCGCGGCTTGCGGTTCGCGCCCACCCCGCCAGGTCAGACCGTCTCGGGGGTGACCTCCGGCGCGCCCAGCGGCTCGAAGCGGTTGCCGGGCAGGGCGACCAGCGCGCCGACCGAGCCGAGCAGGCACAGGGCGCCGATCACCAGGCAGCCCGCGGAGAGCCCGTCGAGGAACGCCACCTGCAGCGCCTGCTCGACCCCGGCGACCCGGGTCGCGAGCGCGTCGCTGAACCCGACCGAGTCCGCGGCCGCGGAGAGCTGCTCGGGGTCGAGCCGGCCGCGCAGGGCACCGACGAGCGAGTCGGCGTACAGCGAGGTGAACAGCGAGCCGATCACGGCGACACCGAGGGTGCCGCCGAGCTCGCGGGTCGCGTCGTTGACCGCGGACCCGACCCCGGCGCGGGCGGGCGGGAGGACCTGGAGGATCGACTCGGTGGCCGAGGTGGAGACCAGCCCGAGACCGAGGCCGAGCAGGACCATCTGGGGCACGATCGTGAGCGCGTACGACGAGGTCACCTCGATCCGGGAGATCCACAGGAACGCCGCCGCCAGCATCGTCAGTCCGACAGCGACCACGGCCTTGCTGCCCAGGCGCGGGGCGAGGAAGCCGCCCGCGACCGAGGCGAGCGCGATGCACAGCGCGACCGGGATGATCCGCAGTCCGGTGCCGAGTGCCGTGTCATGACGCACGAACTGGAAGAACTGAGTGATCAGGAAGATGAACCCGAACAGCGCGAAGAACGCGATCGTCACCGCTCCGCTGGCCGCGCTGAAGCGCCGGTCCAGGAACAGCGTCACGTCGAGCATCGGGTGCTCCGCGGCGCGCTCGAGCCGGACGAAGGTCGCGATCAGGACCGCGGCCACGGCGAACCCGAGCAGGGTGGCGGCGCTGGTCCAGCCGTGCCCCGGCGCCTCGATGATCGTCCAGGTCAGGGCGCCCAGGGCGGCGACCGAGATGGTCAGGCCCGGCAGGTCGAGACGGGGGACCGAGGAGTCGCGCGACTCGGGGACGAACAGCGCGGTCATCACGATCGCCGCCACGGCGACCGGGACCAGGGCCCAGAACACCGAGTGCCACGTGAAGTGCTCCAGCAGGAGACCCCCGGCCACCGGTCCCAGGGCCACCCCCATCCCGGTCGCCGCGCCCCACAGACCGAGGGCGGCAGCGCGCTCACGGCGCTCGGCGAAGGTGTTGGAGATGATCGACAGCGTCGTGGGGAAGATCAGCGCCGCGAAGACGCCCATCACGAACCGCAGCCCGATCAGCGCGCCGCTGGAGCCGACCATGGCCGCGGCGCCGGTGCTGAGCGCGAACCCGGACAACCCCACCATCAGGGCCGGGCGGCGTCCCCACCGGTCCGAGAGGCTGCCCATCGCGAGCACCAGCGCGGCGAAGGACAGGTTGTAGCCGTCGACGATCCACAGCAGGTCGCGCGTGCTCGCGTCGAGCTCGCGGGCCAGGGTCGGCAGGGCGACGTTGACGATGGTCGTGTCGAGGTTGATGGTCAGGGCCGCCAGGCAGACCGAGGCCAGGATCAGGGGCTTGCTGGTGCGTCTCATCGTTCTCCTACGGCGAGGTGGGCCTTCGCGCCTGCTCGTATGTGGGCGGCGTCAACATCGAGGATGCAACCGGATGTTGGCATTGTCAACATCTCGGGCGGGATCGGCTAGCCTCACCACCGTGTCGACCTCCAGCTATCACCACGGCAACCTGCGCGAGGCGCTGGTCGACGCTGCGGTCGAGGTCGCCCGGGATCGCGGGCCCGACGGGCTCGCGGTGCGCGACCTCGCGCGGCGCGTCGGGGTCTCGCACAACGCGGCGTACCGCCACTTCGCCGACCGCGAGGCGCTGCTCGAGGAGGTCGCGACCCGCGGGCTTGCGGCGCTGATCGGCGCGATGCAGGCGCGCCTGGTCGCCGTGGAGTCAGACCCCGACCGGGTACGCCGGGCGCGGCGCCGCCTGTGCGAGGTCGGCCGTGGCTACGTCGACTTCGCGGTGACCGAGCCCGGCCTGTTCCGGGTGCTGTTCAGCGCCTACCCCGAGGTGCACCAGAAGGTCGGCGCCGACGCCGCCCGGGACCCGTTCTCGATGCTCAACGACGTGCTCGACGACCTGGTCGAGGTCGGTTTCCTGGCCTCCGCCTCCCGTCCTGGCTCCGAGATCCAGTGCTGGTCGGTCGTCCACGGCTTCGCGGTGCTGCACGTCGAGGGCCCGCTGCGGGTCGTGCCCGCGGCGCAGCGGGACTCCTCGCTGGTGGGGGTGCTGCTCGCCGTCGACCAGGGCTACGCCGCGACGTCCGGCGGGCGGTGGGACGCGCTCGAGCTCGACCCCTGACGCCCCGCGGGTCGAGCCGGCCGCGCCGACCCCGAGCAGGAGTCGCCCCGAGCGACCGGCGACCGGCACTGGTCTATGCGGGTCGGGGCGACGACCCCGTCCGAGGAGGTGAATCACGCCGTTCGCCCGCGCACTGTTGCCGGGTGACCGAGACTGCTGAAGAGCCTTGAGCTGACCCCTTCCCCCGACATCGAGGAGCACCATCGTGAAGAGCTTTGCCTGCGGCGACGTCGTCCCCGGCTGCGACGCGCGGTTCGTCTGCAGCAGCGAGGACGAGATCCTGGCCCAGGTGGCGAGCCACGCCGCTCGCGACCACGGCATGACCGACGTCCCCGCGGACGTGGTCCAGGCCGTGCGGCGACAGATCGTCAGTGTCTGAGCAGACCTGGGCGAGCGCGCTGGCGCGTGCCTGTCGCGGTGAGGGCATCACCTCGCACTACCAGCCGATCATCGACACCGCTCGCGGGACGGTCGTCGGTCACGAGGCGCTGGCACGCTTCCCCGCGAGTGCAGGTGCCTCGACGCCCGACACGTGGTTCGCGGTCGCACGGGAGCACGGCCTCGTCGCCCCGCTCGAGGCTGCGGCGCTGCGCTCCGCGCTCCGGCGGCGCCCGGAGCTGCCCACGAACACGTTCCTGACCGTCAACCTCGGCCCGGACGTGCTCGACGAGCCCGAGGTGCAGGAGGTGCTGGCGGCCGAGGGGAGCCTGGCGGGCCTGGTCATCGAGCTGACCGAGCACGCGCGCGTCGAGTCCTACGTCGCCCTCGAGCCGGTGCTGGACCGGTTGCGGGGCGACGGCGCGCTGATCGCCCTCGACGACGCCGGCACGGGGTACGCCGGGCTCAGCCACATGCTCAACATCCGCCCGTCGTTCGTGAAGCTCGACCGTTCCCTGGTCGCCGGTCTCGAGGGCGACCAGGCCAAGCAGGCCCTGGTGGAGATGATGGGCACCCTGAGCGGCCGGCTGGACGCCTGGCTGCTGGCCGAGGGTGTCGAGACCGCAGCCGAGCTCGACGTCCTCGTCGGACTGGGTGTCCCCCTGGTGCAGGGCTACCACCTCGGGCGACCGTCCTCGTCCTGGGCCGAGCTGGACCTGGACATCGCGCTGCGCCTGGCCACCCACGGCGCCGCCACCTCGCGCACGGAGCCCGCGACGCTGCGTCCCCTCCTGGGGGAGGCGGTCGCGGTCGGGTCGCCGGCCGAGGCCGGTGCGAGGTTCGCGGACGACGCCGTCGACCACGTGGTGGTCGTCGACGAGCACCACCGACCGGTGGCCAGCGTGGGCGCCGACAGCCTGGTCCGGTCCGTCCGGGACGGCCTGCGCTTCAACCTCGACACGCCGCTCACCGAGGCCGCCCACCGCGCGATGAGCCGAGGACCCGAGGCGCGTCTCGACCCGCTCGTGTGCACCGACAACGCGGGTCGCTACGTCGGTGTCGTCCGAGTCCCGGTCCTGCTCGGCGCACTCGCCCGCCTGCTCGACGGCACGGGGCACCGGCTCTCGGCCTGACGTGTCGGGGCGCACGCACGGGCCGTCCGGCTCGCGGTCGTGGTGGGCAGGAGCCCGGACGTGGGCCCGACCTCACACCACCGGTGCAGCGGCCGAGCCGAGGTAGCCGAAGGTCCACGGGGTGTGGGGCCCGGGGAGGTACTCCGCGCGCACCGGCCCCGCGACCAGCCCGCAGTCCGCGACCAGGGCCGCGATGTCGCGGGTCAGGTGGCAACCACCGGCGATCCGTCGCTGCGCCGGCTCGAGGCGGCGCTGCCACCGGGCGACGGTCTCGGTCGGGGCCAGCCCGTGCTCGATGAAGACGAAGGTGCCGCCCGGCCGCAGCACCCGGCGTACCTCGCCCAGGGCCAGCGCCGGGTCGGGGATGGTGCACAGCGTGAACGTGCACAGCACGTGGTCGTAGGAGGCGTCCGCCACGTCGAGGCGCTGGCCGTCGAGCCCGACGCGGTGCACCGCTACGTCGTGGCGCGCGCGGCGCCGCGCCGAGAGCGCCCACCCCCGGTCCGAGGGCTCGACGGCGTCGACGCGGGTGACCGCCGCCGGCAGGTGGCGCAGGTTGAGCCCGCCCCCGAAACCGAGCTCCAGCACGGTGCCGTCGAGCCCCGCGCACACCTGCGCACGCAGCTCTCCGATCTCGCGGCCCTTCAGCGCGCGATCGACGAGCCCCGGCACGACGCGCTCGGTCCACCACCCCATCGCGCCATCATGCCCGGAGCAGACCCCGGCCGCGCCGAAGTGGCCGCAGGTCGCGACCTGTGCGACGTACGGCGTGACCGGCAGACGGCAGGACACCGGCTCAGCCCTGTGGTGCGGTTAACCTGGGCCGGTGGCCGACCGGGTGAGCAGCGTCGACCGCTTCCAGCGGGAGCACCCGGTGATCGGGCTGCCCCTCGCGGTGATCTACAAGTTCTTCGAGGACCAGGGCAACTACCTCGCCGCGATCCTGACCTACTACGCCTTCATCGCGATCTTCCCGCTGCTGCTGCTGGCCTCCTCGATCCTCGGGTTCCTGCTCCAGGGCAACCCCGAGCTGCAGGACGCCGTGCTCAACTCCGCGCTGCGCCAGTTCCCGATCATCGGCCAGGAGCTCGGCCGGCCCGAGGCCTTCACCGGCTCCACCGTGGGGATCGTGGTCGGGGTCCTGGCCGCGACCTACGGCGCCATGGGTCTCGGCCAGGCCATCCAGAACGCGATGAACATCGCCTGGTCGGTGCCGCGCAACAGCCGGCCGAACCCGTTCCTGCTCCGCCTGAAGAGCCTGCTGCTGCTCGTGGCCTCGGCCGTCGCGGTGGTCGCGGTCTCCACCGTCTCGGTGCTCGGCTCGAGCACCGAGGTGTTCGGCAGCCAGATCGACGTGTTCGTCCGCCTGGCCATCTACGCCGTCTCGGTCATCGCGGTCGGGCTCGGCCTGACCGTGCTGTTCCGCGTCGCCGCGTCACGTCGCCACGGGTTCGGTCGCAGCGCCCCGGGCGCGTTCGTCACCGCGATCCTGTGGCAGTCGCTGCAGTGGGCCGGCACGATCTACGCCCAGCGGGTGCTGGCCGAGACCGCGCCGGTCAACGCGACCTTCGGTCTCGTGCTCGGACTGATCGGGATCATCTACCTCGCCTCCCTCATGGGTGTCATCGGCATCGAGGTCAACGTGGTGCTCGCCCGCCGTCTCTGGCCGCGCGCGCTGCTCACCCCGTTCACGGACGCGGTCGACCTGACCGACGCCGACCGGCGCGCGTACGCCGCGTACGCCCAGATGCAGCGGCACAAGGGCTTCGAGACCGTCACGATCCGCTTCGACGGACGCGACGGCGAGGCCCACGAGTTCGTCCCCGACCCGGCCTCGCCCAAGGACCAGGTGCAGACCGGCGTGACCCCCACGGTCCCGACCTACCCGCAGCGCAAGCACCGCGCCCGGTCGAAGGCCCACCAGCTCGAGCCGCTGCCCGCGTCCCCGGTCGAGACGAAGCCAGCACCGGTGACGGCGGGCGAGCCCGAGCCGGCCCCCGAGCCTGTTGACCCTCAGCGCGAGAGCCGCACCCGCACGTAGCGGGGGCTGCGCGGGGGCGCGGCCCACCGGAACGCCGCGCGTCAGGCCTTCGCCCTCGACGGCGGCTTGGGGAAGAACAGCGGCACCCGGGCGGCGTACTCGTCCCAGCCCTCGCGCTGGCTCATCTTCTTCTCCAGCAGCTTCGCGCCGGTGACGTTGCGGATGAAGTAGGTCATGGCGACCGGCGCGACCACCGTGACCAGGCCGACGACCCAGCCCGAGGCCAACCCGGCGACCAGCCACAGACCCCACCACACGCACGCGTCGCCGAAGTAGTTCGGGTGGCGCGTCCAGCCCCACAGGCCCTGGTCCATGACCTTCGGTCGCTCGTCCCTGGGCTGGGCCTTGTACGCCGTGAGCTGGCGGTCGCCGATCGTCTCGAAGGCGAACCCGACCGTCCACACCAGCACCCCGAGCACCAGCACCGGCCACGACGCGAGACCGGTCGCGGCGCCGATCATCACCGGCAGCGAGACCAGCCACATCGCGGTGCCCTGCACGACGAAGACCCGCTTGACCGCGGTGGCCATCCCGACCTCGGCCAGCGACCCGCCCAGCATCTCGGCGTAGCGCGGGTCCTCCTCACCGGCGTGCTCGCCGTTGAAGCGGGTGCGCACGTGCCACGCCAGGCGCCCGCCCCAGATCGCGACGAGGACGAGGACGATCCACGGTTGCGCGTCGCCGGAGGCCGGTACGTCGGCGGCCGCGCCGAGCATCGCCGAGACCAGGGCGACGACGACGAACCCCGAGCCCCAGGCGACGTCGACCACCGCGACGACGCCGAGCTGCTTGGCGCGCACGGCGGTCAGCGCCATCACCGCGACCACGACGATCGCACCGACCGCGAGGATGACCAGGGACAGCGGGAAGGCGCTCACGCCTGAGACGCTATCCGAGCCGGCGGAGACGCCGTCCCCGGCTCGATGAGGTCATCCGACTCGTTCAGTCGTCGACCGCCGACCGTGATGACGTCCAGTGACCGATCGGTCGAGATCGGCGGCTGCGACCGACTCAACCTTTCCCGGCGGTCGCGCGTATGTCAGGTGTGAGCTCAGTGACGGTGTTGAGGAGGGCTGTGGACGAGGACCGTTTCACCCGCTTGTTCTTCGGCCATGCGGCCCGTCTGGTCCGTCTCGCGGTGCTCCTGGGTGCCGACGACGCGGAGGACGTCGTGCAGGAGGCGTACCTCAAGGTGTACTCGGCCCGAGCGCGGTTGACCGACGCCGAGGACGACACCGTGCGCTACCTCAATCGCACGGTGGTCAACGAGGTACGAGATCGCTACCGCCGCGCGGACGTCACCCGCCGCAAGGCCCACCTCACCCTGAGCGGGCAGTCGGCTCATGCGCCCTGGGAGGCCTCGGACCGGGTCGCGATCATCGACGGCCTCCGCGCCCTGCCGATACGTCAACGTGAAGCGCTCGTCCTGCGCTACTGGCTCGATCTACCCCTGGCCGAGGTCGCTCACGTCATGGGCGTGCGGACGGGGACGGCGAAGTCGCACGTGTCCCGCGGCCTGGATGCCCTCCGACTCGGGTTGGCAGAGGCCGGACCATCAGAGTGGAGGGACCATGAATCCTGAGGAGGAGCTCACGAAGGCGCTCGAGGACGAAGCGGGACGTCACGACACCGATGTGCAGGCGCTGTACGTCGCCACCCGCGCGCGGTTGGACGTCGCTGCGGGTGACGAGCGGGCACACCGCCGACCGTCTCGGTGGGCGTTCGGTGCCGCGGCCGCAGTCGCAGCAGTCGCCGTGACAGCCCTGCTCGCGCCGACAGCCCTCGACCGATGGATGGAACACACCGACAGCACTGCCGCCGCGGGCGCGGTGGCCGAGGCTTTCTCGTGCCCGGTCCGGAGGACCACGAACTTCACGGCTGACAACGATGACGACTCGTTCCTGCCCGAGCTGACCGATGACGGCGAACCCGCGGGGGAAGCCACGGTCGCGGCCAGGTACGACGTGGTGACACATGGCGACCTCGCCGAGCTACGCCTGGGCAACGCTGACGGGACCCTCGCCAGCGTGGCCACCTTCCGCCAGACCGGCGGCGGGTACGAACGGGTGTCGGTGACGAAGTGCAGCAATGCTGCGGCGGCCGGCGCAGCCTCGGCAGCGCCACCGCTCGTGACACCTGGACTGGTCGCCGGGCCCTCCGACTTCACGCCGAGGGACTTCCCCCCGGGCGCGGTGCAGGTGGTCGACCGCCTCACCTACGACACCTCCGGTCTGGAGAAGCGCCAGTCGATCTGGGCCTACCCCTGCGGCACGCGTGTGTGTCTCGTGTCGGGGAGCCGGACCAGCACACAGATGACCTCGCGGCTGCGCGGGGATGCGACGCCGGTCGACCTGACCAGTCAGCTGAGCGATCCCGACGACGTGGTCGGGATCGACCCGTCGCAGCGGCTCTTCGCGATCTACGACAGCACGGGCGCATCATCGGTGTCGTGGACGGACCGCCGCGGTCAGACCAGACCGGTGTCGGCAACCGACGGAGCCTGGGACGGACAGGTGTTCCTCGTCCTGGTCCCCAGCAGCTCCTTCGTCGCGCTGGACGTCGCGACAGCAGGCGCGGGTCCCGAGAGCTACTCCCTCGCCGACATCACGGGATGAACCGGTGCGCACCCAAGCGGAGGGGAACGCCCACCCAGCGGCGCGGCGTCCGCAGGAGCACGCCCCCGCACCGGACCCACCCCAGCCGCTCGTACGTCATGCGGCCGAGACGGTCTCCGGCTGGCGAAGGTGATGACGTCCCGCGAGCGGACCGTCTCACGGCTTGAAGCTCAGTGCC
>CAVUFK010000017.1:0-13052 GCA_963740745.1 uncultured Actinomycetota bacterium | reverse complement strand
GGCGGTTTCCGTTCAATTGCTCTGCCCAGGGCCCCTCGACCGGCCGGATCCGGGGCCACAACGGAGCAATTGAACGGAACGTGCACCCCGGGCACCCGCAGGCAACCCCGGGCAGTGCTAGCGCGTACGCCGCGGCGCGGCGGGCAGGTCGCGGCGGCGGAGCGGGCGCCGCGCCGGGACCCGCACCCCGCGTCGTCGGGGTCGAGCCAGCCGTCGTACTCGTCGACGAGCAGGTCGAGCACCATCTCCGGGGCGTCGGTGAGCACGGCCCAGGGGTGGTCCTCGTCGTCGTCCTCGCCGGCCAGCCGCTCGCGGACGACCGCGGCGTCGTAGCCCTCGTTGCTCAGCCGTCGGGCCGCGGCACGCGCGTGGTCCTCGTCGAAGAAGATGCCTCTCACGCCCTCGAGTATCCCCAGCACCCGGGCGAGCTCGGCGAGGAAGGGTCGGTCGGGCTCCAGCCAGTCGACGTCGTCGAGCTCGTCGACCGCGAGCCACCGCACCTGGTCGTGCTCCGTCGGCCGCGGCTCCGCAGGCTCCCCAGCGCCCGGCCCAGCTCCCGGCCCAACCCGGCGCCCGCCACCGTCCTCGCCAGCGCCGCCCGCAGCACGTGGGTCTCCCCGATCGCCGCGCTGCCGGCCAGCCAGCCGGAGACGGTGACCGTGAGGCCGAGCTCCTCCTGGATCTCGCGCACGACGGCGGCCTCGGGCGTCTCGCCCGGCTCCACCTTGCCGCCGGGCAGCTCCCAGCGGCCCGCGGTCGCGGGAGGGGCGGTGCGGCGCGCGGCCAGCACCCGTCGTCCGCGCACGATCGCGGCACCCACCACCAGCCTCACCCGACGACCGTAGCGGGCGCCGTCGGCGGTTAGGTTGGCGCGCGTGGAGTACGCCGAGGGGGTCCACCTGACCCGCACCGACGAGAACGCCGACGAGATCGAGGCCCTGGCCGGGACGCTCGGCGGGCGGGTGCCGTTCGCCGACCTGCTCGCGGACCTCGACCACCAGGGACGTCGCAGCTGGCTCCCGGCCCGCGCGGTGCGGCGGGTCTGGACCTTCGACGCCGCCGACCGCCGCGACCCGCGCTGGTGGCCCCAGGGCATCACGACCTCGGCCGACGCCTCGCCCGAGGAGCGCGTCGAGGGACGACGGCTGGTGCTCGTCGCCTGGTACGCCAAGGAGCTGCCAGGCGACGTCAGCGGCAACCAGGGGTCACGGGTCACCGTGCTCGACCTCGACACCCGCCGCTACCGGCACGTGCTGCTCGTCATCCCCGTGCTGCGCGACGGCGCCGTCCAGCTCGAGCCGCTGCGGGTGCACGCCGGGGGCATCGTGTGGTGCGGCCCCTACCTGCACGTCGCCGCGACCGCGAAGGGCTTCTACACCTGCCGGATCGACGACCTGCTGAAGGTCCCGCGCGAGCGCCGCGGCCCCGACCACCTGCTGGGGGTGGAGGACGACCGGGTCTCCTCGTTCGGCTACGACTACGTGCTGCCGGTGCGCTTCGCCTACCGCGCGTCGAGCGACGACGGTCACGAGCGGCTGCGCTACTCCTTCATCTCCCTCGACCGGGCCAGCAGCCCGCCGATGATCGTCGCCGGGGAGTACGCCGCCGGCGACCGGTCTCGCCGGCTGGCGCGCTTCCCGCTCGACCCCGAGACGCTGCTGCTCGAGTCCGGCGACGACGACGTGGCCCGCCCGGTCGCGCTCGACGAGGGCGTCGGGCACATGCAGGGCGCGGTGGTCGCCCGCGACCGGTGGTACGTCACCGTCTCCCACGGCCCCTGGGCCTTCGGCTCGGTCTACTCCGGCCGCCCCGGGCAGCTGCGGCAGCACCGCTGGGCCACCCCGATGGGACCGGAGGACATCACCTACTGGCCCTCCACCGACGAGCTGTGGTCGGTCAGCGAGCACCCGCGGCGACGCTGGGTCTTCTCCATGCGCCGCTCCTGGTTCGACTGACGACCGAGCGGCGGAGCCGACGGCCGACCGAGCCTCAGCGCGGCAGCAGCGCGAGCTGGCGCGACTGCGCCACGAGACGACCGGAGGAGTCCCAGACCTCGCAGTCCTCCTCGAACATGCCGCCGGCGACGTTGCGGGTGACGTGACGGACCTTCAACCAGCCCGGGGCCGGCTTGGCCCGCACGTGCACCGACAGCTCGAGGGTCGGGGCCCAGCCCATCTGGCCCGAGGTCGAAGGTCACCGGGGGCAGCGCGTCGACGACCATCAGCAGCTGCAGCGGGTCGGGCTCGCGCCCGTCGACCATCCGGAACCACGCGCTCAGCTCGCCGCGCCCGCTCGGCTCCCCCACCGCCCAGCCGATCTGGTCGGGGTGGAAGAGCATCTCGAAGCGCTCCATCAGCGCCGCGAACTTCCTGATCTCCTCGGGGGCGTGCCGGTTGGAGATGCACTGCTCGCGCGGCGGGAGGTCGATCTCCGACGCCGTGGTCCGCACGTCGCCGGCACGGCGGTCGAGGTCGCCGTACGTCGCGAGCGCGGTGATCCGGGTGTCGTCGCCCTGGCGGAGCTCGGCGGCGACGGTGGCGACGCTGCCGCCCTCCCGGCGTACGTCGACGGCGACCGTGGCCGGGCCGGGCGCGCCGGGCGAGAGGAAGTAGGCGCTCAGGGCGAGCGGGTCCGGCTTGGCGGGCAGCTCGCTGCGGATCGCGTTGCCGACCACCGACAGCAGGTAGCCGCCGTTGACGCCCCCGCCCGACCAGCCACCCGGCCGACAGGTCGGCGTCGTAGCGGCCGTCGCCCGCGGAGGTCACCGCGATCTGCTCGTCGAACTCAGAACCCATGCGCCCAGCGTAGAGGCTATGCAACTAGTTGCACAAAGACGGCGGAGGCGCCGATGCAACCCTTCCCGCCCGCCAGGCGTCTTGGTAGTACGCCCACCCGGCGGACCCCGACAGCAGGGGCACCTGACCAGAGAGCGAGCACACCATGCGCACCACTCCTTCGCCGCCGCCGCGTCGCCGCGGCCACCACCGCGGTGCTCACCGTCGGCCTCGCCGGCCCCGCCTCCGCCGAGAGCGCCAGGGTCGAGGACCCCGCCGACGTCCACCACGGCGTCGACCTGCGGGCCGTACGCGTCAACCACGGCCACGTACAACCTGCGGGTCACCCTCCAGCACACGAACCTGCGGCGCGACCACCGCAGCGGCGCGAGCGGCGCCGTCTACATCGACACCGACCCCGACGACAAGGGCCCCGAGCTGGTCCTCCTCGGCGGCTTCTTCGAGGGCACCGACTACATCCTGCTGACCACCGAGGGCTTCGGCAAGAAGAAGTGGGGCGAGCCGGTCCAGGCCTCCTACGACATGAAGCTCGACTACGCCAAGGAGCAGACCAGGATGCGGATCTCCCGCGCGGCCCTGGGCCGCCCCGACCGCGCCCGGGTCGCGCGTCAAGGTCGGCGGTCGAGCGCCGCGACGGCACCCGGGTCGTCGACTGGATGCGCAAGCCGTTCGCCTACACGCCCTGGGCCGCCCGCGGCTGACCCGCGACTGGCTCTCGTGCCTCCGCGGCGGGGCTTGGCTGCCGGACTAGTGTCCGAGCGTGGAGACCGAACCCGAACGCCCCGAGCCCGAGGTCGAGGAGGCCTTCGACCGGCTGGTCGAGGAGGGCGAGGAGCGGCTGGAGCGGCCGCTGCTGGCGCTGGTCTCGACCGGGCTGCTCGGCGGCATCGACGTCGGCTTCGGCGTCCTGGCCTTCCTCGATCGTCAAGGAGCACACCGGCGACACCCTGCTCGCGGGGCTCGCCTTCTCGATCGGCTTCGTCGCGCTGCTGCTGGCGCGCAGCGAGCTGTTCACCGAGAACTTCCTGGTGCCGGTCACCGCCGTCGTCGCCCGCAGCGGCACCCTGGTCGGCGCTCGCGCGGCTGTGGGGCGTCACGTTGGCCACCAACCTGGTCGGCGGCGCGCTGATCATGTGGATCCTGATCACGGCCCGGCCCGACCTCAGGGCCACGGCGATCGAGACCGGCACGCACTACGCCGAGCTGGGGGCCACGGCCGAGAGCTTCGCGCTCGCGGTGCTGGCCGGCGCGGTGATCACGCTGATGACCCGCATGCAGCACGCCACCGAGAGCCTCGGCGTGCAGCTGGTGCCGGCGATCCTCTTCGGCGCCCTGCTCGCCGGCGGCGAGCTGTTCCACTGCGTGCTCGACTCGCTGTTCATGTTCGGCGCGCTGTTCGCCGGCGCCGACCTCGGCGTCGGCGCGATGCTCGGCGCCCTCGGCTGGTCGATGCTCGGCAACATGGTCGGCGGCATCGGCCTGGTCACCGGGCTCCGGCTGCTGCGGGTGCCGCGCCGGGTGGAGGAGGAGCGCGAGCACCCCAGCTCCGAGGTGGCCGAGAGCGACTGAGCCGGCTCAGGCACCCGGCCAGGGCCTGACGGCACGCCCGGGCGAGGGTCCGCTGCTCGCGCCAGCGCCGCATCAGCCCGGGGACCGGCCCGAGGCCCGGGGTGCCCGCGGTCTGCGTCGACCGCCAGCCCGCCGTCGCGCCAGGTGCCCCGGTGGCTCCACCGGTTCCACCGCTCCAGGTCCGGGAACGACGCGTCCTGGCCGAACAGCAGGCACGGCGCACCGTCCGGCGGCGGTGTGCCTCGACGTCCAGCTCGAGACGGTCGGGGCGCGTCGCGGACGACGCCGGCGGGCTGCGCCTCGAGCCGTTCGCCCCCGCTCACGAGCAGGAGGTCGCGAGCGCCCGCGCGCTCGGCGAGCGGCCGCACGGCGTCGGGGTGGATCTCGAGGACCAGCCGCGGCAGGTACCACCAGTGCTCGCGCCGCAGCAGCGGCGAGTCGGCCAGCACCCGCGACGGCGGGAACCGGCGCAGCTCCTGCTCGAGGAGGTCCTCACGAACACCGTGCCCTCGGGGTCCTCGACCAGCCGCGGCCGACCGTGCACGAGCAGGGGCCGGAACGCCCGCCCGGTCGACCGCGGCTCGGAGAGCGCCAGCGCGACGGTCGCGGATGCCGCCGACCTCACGGGCCACCCGCTCGTCGGCGTACGTGAAGGCCACCGCGGGCACCCCGTCGCGCACCAGCGGCACGACGCCGTGGGCCGACGGCCCCTCGGGCCCGGTCCAGAGCAGCTCGGCGAGCGACGCGGCCGCGACCGACGACGCCAGCTCCGTCACGTCCATGGCACCAGGCACCACCGTAGGTCGTGCCGCTTGTGACGCCGACCACGCCTGGTCCACAATGCTGGCCGAGGCAGGTCGTTTCACGGGGGTACTGCACCAGCGGTGCCGAGCGCCGGCCCCGGAAGGAGCGCCATCGTGCCCGCCATCCTCGTCGCCGCTGTCGTGGGCGTGCTGTTCTTCCTCGGCTACCGCTACTACTCGACCTACCTCGGCACCCACGTCTACGCCCTGGACCCGGCGCTGCAGACGCCGGCGCACACCTTCGCCGACGGCGTCGACTTCGTGCCGACCAACAAGCACGTGGTCTTCGGCCACCACTTCACCTCGGTCGCCGGGGCCGCACCGATCGTCGGGCCGGCGATCGCGGTGTTCTGGGGCTGGGGGCCGGCGCTGGCGTGGATCGTGCTCGGCACCATCTTCGCCGCCGGCGTCCACGACTTCGGCTCGCTGGTCGTCTCGCTGCGGCACAAGGCCAAGAACATCGGGACCATCGCCCAGGACGTGATCAGCGCCCGGGCGCGCACCCTGTTCCTGCTGATCATCTTCTTCCTGCTCACCCTGGTGAACGCCGTGTTCGCCGTGGTGATCGGCAACCTGTTCGTCGCCAACCCGGGCGCGGTGATCCCGATCTTCGTCGAGATCCCGCTGGCGATGGTGATCGGCCAGTACATCTACAAGACCCGCTCCGCGGCCCTGGTGCCGTCGATCGTCGGGGTCATCGGCCTCTACCTGCTGATCTGGGTGGGCCAGCAGGTGCCGGTCGACATCGCCCCGCTGGCCGACAGCCTCGGCTTCGACAACCCCCGCAACCTGTGGGTGGTCATCCTCTTCGCCTACACCTTCATCGCCTCGCGGATCCCGGTCTGGATGCTGCTGCAGCCGCGCGACTACATCAACTCCCACCAGCTGTTCATCGCCCTCGGTGTCATCGGCCTGGGCATGCTCGTCGGCATGAACACGATCGCCGCCCCGGTCGTCAACGACGTGCCCGACGGGTCGCCGTCCGTGTTCCCGTTCCTGTTCATCACGATCGCGTGCGGAGCGATCTCGGGCTTCCACTCCCTGGTCGCGTCGGGCACCACCGCCAAGCAGGTCGACAAGGACACCGACTCGCGCTACATCGGCTACATGGGCGCCGTCGGCGAGGGCAGCCTGGCGACCGGCGCGGTGCTGGCGGTGACCGCCGGCGTCGCCGCCACCCGGGCCGACTGGGACGCGCTCTACCCCGACTTCGCCACCGCGTCCGGCGGCGCGGTCGGCAACTTCGTCAACGGGGTCGGCGTGTTCGCCAACAACCTCGGGGTCCCCCTCGACCTGGCCGTCATCTTCGCGGCGGTCGTGGTGATCTCCTTCGCCGCGACCACCATGGACACCGGCGTGCGCCTCCAGCGCTACGTCGTCCAGGAGATCGCCGAGCTCGCCGGCTGGCACAAGCTGGCCCGCAACCTCACGCTCGCCGGCATCATCGCGGTCGCCGTGCCGCTGGCCATGGCCCTGCTGCCCGGTGGCGGCGAGGCCGGCTACACGTTCGGCGTCCTGTGGCAGCTCTTCGGCACGACCAACCAGCTCACGGCCGGGCTCGCGCTCGCGGTGATCGCGGTGTGGGTGACCAAGAGCGGGCGCAACGCGACCGCCATCGTCATCCCGCTGGTGTTCCTGCTGATCATGACCTCGTGGGCGCTGATCGTGAACCTGAAGAACTTCGTGGAGGCCGAGGACTGGGTGCTCGCCCCGCTCGACGCCGTGATCTTCGTGCTCGCGATGTGGCTGGTCGTCGAGGCGCTGCTCGCCCTGCGCGGCTCGACCGGACGACGGACCGACGGCCCCGGTGGCACCGGCGGCGGCACCGACCCCGTCGGCGAGGACGCCGGCACCCCGACGTCGCGGGGCTGACCGTGCGGGTCGTCCTGGTCCGTCCCTGGACCGACGCCCACGCCGGGGGCGGCTGCTGCAGCGGCGACCCCCGCTACGGCGTCGCCCCCGAGGCCGGGGTGGACGCCCCGACGCCGGTCGACCGGCACCGGACGACGGCCACGGCCACCGACGGGCACGGCGACCTCGAGGGAGCCGCGCTGGTGGGCGAGGTCTACCGGCGGCTGCGCCGCGAGCACCCCGACGTCGACGTGCAGGTCGTCGGCTCGAGCAACACCGCCTACCTGCTGCCCAGCACCTTCCGGGCGGTCCGCCGGTCGCGGGGCGTGCTCGGCGCCCTCCGCGAGGCGACCCGGTCGACCACCGCCGGCTCGCTGCTCGTCGACGGCATCCGCGTCGGCGACGTCGAGACGCTGGGGGTGGAGGGGGTGCTGCGCGAGGTCGGCAGCCGGGTCACCTCAGCTCCCTGACCCGCGCGCCGACGCGGCCGCGGCTCACCGCCTGCGGACGCCCACCAGGCAGAGGTAGCCCACCATCCACAGCTCACCGACGGTGGCGGGCACGACGAGCAGGTCGACCGCGAGCCCCGCGTCGGGGAGCACGTAGCTGAGCAGCGCGTTGACGACGTACCCGACGCCGCCGACCATCAGGATCCAGCCCAGGACACCGGGCATCCAGCCCGACCGTCGGGCGAGCCAGCCCATCGGGATCAGCCAGAGACCGAAGAAGATGCCGCCGACGAGCCACAGGTGGCCGCTCGACGACGTAGAGCAGCTGCACGGTGGCGGCCGCCCCGCCGGTCACGGTCAGCGAGGCGTCCTGGCTGACGTCGAGCGCGGTGGCGAGCAGGGCCGCGCTGGTGAGGATCGCCACGGCGTTGACCATGCCGAACGCCGCGATCGCGCCGGCGGCGAGCGTGTCGACGCTGCGGAAGAGTCGGTAGAACCACAGCGCGACGAGCGCCTGGGTGATCACGACGCCGAGCTCCATCACGATGCCCGAGACGCGCGAGCGCCGCGTGATCGGTCAGGTTGGTCAGCGTCGCCTCGGCGTCGTCGGCGACGTAGAGCTGGCTGCGGATCAGCAGGAAGCCGAGCAGCCCGGTGAGCGCCACCCCGAGGTAGAGCAGGCCGGTGGTGCGGGCGGTGCGGACCAGCGCGGGCGTGGTCGCCTCGGCGGTGTCGCGGTGCTGGTGCTGGTGGTGGTGCTGGTGGTGGTGGTCATGGGTCCCCCTCTAGGTGCCTTACGCCGTAAGACTCCCATACAGTGTAAGGTCGCGCAAGAGGCGAGCGAGCAGACGACGACCGGGACGGGGAGTGGCCGTGGGGACACGAGCGGCGCGGAAGCCGCTGAGCCGCGAGCGCGTGCTCGCGGCCGCGACGGACGCTGGCCGACCGCCGAGGGCCTGGCCGCGGTGACCATGCGCCGGCTGGCCGCCGACGTCGGCGTCGAGGCGATGTCGCTCTACCACCACGTGCCCGGCAAGGAGGGCCTGCTCGACGGGCTCGCCGAGGCCGTGCTGGCGAGGTCCACGCCGCGGTCGCGGCCCGGGTCTCGCCCGACGACGACTGGCAGGCGGCGCTGCGCCACCGCTGCCTCGCCGCCCGCGAGGTGATGGTGCGGCACCGCTGGGCGCCGGGGCTGCTCGGCTCGCGCTCGAGCATCCCGCCGGGCCTCTACCCCTACTACGAGGAGATCCTCGCGACCATGGTCGGCGGCGGCCTGAGCTACCACCTCGCCCACCGGGCGTGCACTCCCTCGGCACCATGGTGCTCGGCTTCACCCAGGAGCTGTTCAGCCCCGACTCCGAGGGCGGCACCCTCGACGAGGAGGCCGCCGAGGCCGAGCTCGCCGCCATGGCCGCCGCCCTCCCCCACCTGAGCGCCATGGTCGCCTCCGAGCTCCACGACCACGACGAGGACCCGCTCGGCTGGTGCGACAGCCAGCGCGAGTTCGAGTTCACGCTCGACCTGCTGCTCGACGGCCTCGCCAGGGCCGCGCGACGGCTGACGCGCCGACCGGGAGGCCGCGGCCAGCGGGGCCCGCGAGGCGCAGACCTTCGGCCCTGGGACGCCGCGGCGCGCGGCGCGAGGCTGGAGGACATGAAGGTACTCGTGCACACCGACCGCAACATCCACATCGACGAGGGCATCGAGGGCCGGATCGAGGGAGAGCTCGCGAGCGCGCTCGAGCGGTTCGCCCACGACGTCACCCGCATCGAGGTGCACCTCAGCGACGAGAGCGCGGGCAGGAGCACCGTCGACGACATCCGCTGCCTGCTCGAGGCGCGCCCGGCCCGTCAGGACCCCGTCACCGTCACCCACCACGCGGCCACCGTGGTCGACGCGCTGGCCGGCGCCACGGACAAGCTCGAGGCGCTGCTCACCCACAAGCTCGACCGGCTCGCCGAGAAGGACCTGCGCGACACCATCCGCGGTCGCTGAGGCCTCCCCGGCAGGTCGTCAGGCCAGCAGGCGCTCGTCGAACGGGGCGCGCGAGAGCAGCTCGGGGCCGTGCTCGCCGATGACCACCTGCTCCTCGAGCTTGACCCCCTCGTGGCCGCCCGGGGTGCCGACGTACCCCTCGACGCTCAGCACCATGCCGACCTCGAGCTCGCCGTCGTGGTGGTCCTCGAAGTTCACGCACGGCCACTCGTCGACCAGACCGGTGCCGTGCGCGATGAACGGGTAGCGCAGGTCGTGGAACTCGGCCGGCAGCAGCGGGCCGAGGCGTCGTCCGAGCTCCTCGAACGAGGCACCGGGGCGGAGGTGGGGCAGGCACTCCTGCACGAAGCCGTACGACGCCTGGTAGAGCCGGCGCTGCTCGTCGGTCGGTCGGCGGTCCCCGCAGAGGTAGGTGCGCGAGACGTCCGTGAGATAGCCGCGGGCTCCGACGAGGTCGGTGTCGAAGGCGACCAGGTCACCCGCGAGCACGACCCGGTCGGTGGCCTCCTGCATCCACGGGTTGGTGCGCGGGCCCGACGACAGCAGCCGGGTCTCGCACCACTCGGCGCCCTCCTGCAGGGCCGAGCCGACGAGCGTCCCCCACAGCTGGTTCTCGCTCACCCCGGGGACCAGGACGTCGAGCATCCGGTCGATGGCCCGGTCGCAGGACGCAGCGTTCGTCCGGATGGCGGTCAGCTCGTCCGGGGTCTTCACCGCACGCGCCTCCTCCATCGCAGGCTGGGCGTCGGCGATCACCACGCCGGCCTCGATCAGCGCCAGGTGCGCCACGGTCTCGAGCCGGTCGACGCCGACCCGCTCCCCCGCCAGGCCCCGTGCCCTCAGCACGTCCGCGATCTCGACGGCGAACACACCCGCGTCGGCGGCACTGCGCGAGCCCGAGCCGAAGTAGTTCCAGGAGCGGGCCGGCCGCAGGTCGCCGGACCACCGCTCCGCGGTGGCGCTCAGCGACTGGGGGTACTCCCAGAGCACGACCTCGGACTCCACCGGCACCAGCGCCCAGCGGAACGTCAGGTGCATGTTGAAGACCGGGAACGGCCCCGCTGTGACGGCGTAGCGGACGTTGAGCGGGTCGAAGAGCAGCGCGGCCGCGAGCTGGTGCTCACGGAGCTTGAGCCGGGTGCGCGCCAGCCGGTCGCGGTGCAGGCGCGTCTCGTCCACCTGGACGACGGGCTCACCGACGAGGAGCGACATCAGCCCAGCACCGTGCCCGAGCTCGCGGCGTTGCGCTCCCGCTTGCGCGAGAACGCGCCGAGGTCGATGGTGAGCCCCGTGTGCTCGCCCCGGTAGCGGACCGGCTCGGCGTCGTGGTCGTGACCGCCCTCGACCGCCTCGACCACCGCCGCCATGAAGCGACCGACCAGCGGGGCGTTCTTGAACTGGTTGCCGCTGGTGCCCATCGCGACGTAGAACCCAGGCGCGTCGGTGCGGTCGTAGATCGGGGTCCAGTCGTCGGCCACGTCGTAGACCCCGGCGATGCCGCTCGGACGGTTGGGCACCTGCAGGTCGGGGAAGCGCCGGGCGGCGCGGGTGACCTGGGTGTCGTAGAGCCCGCGGGTGACCTGCAGCGAGGCCTCGTCGGGGTCGGTGACCCAGTCGAGCGGGTCGCAGGCGGGCTCCGACCCGCCGACCAGCAGGGTGCCGTGCAGCCCGGAGCGGACGTAGACCCCGAGGTCGGTGTCGCCGACCGTCGGGCCGGGGTCGTCGCCCCGTCGCCGTACCCCTGCGGCGCCCGCACCTGGTGCACCTCCTGGCGCAGCGGCCGGACGCCGATCGTGAACTCCGCGCCGATGCCCGCCATCCGGTTCAGTGCGGTCGACCACGGTCCGGCGGCGTTGACGACCACGGCGGCCTCGAGCCGGCGTCCGTCGGCGAGGTCGACGCGCCACCCGCCCGCGGGCAGCGGCGCGACCGCCGTGACGGTGGCGTGGAAGAGCAACCGCGCCCCTCGGGCCCGGGCGGCCGTGGCGAGGTTGTCGGCGGCCAGCCGGGGGTCGTCCACGAAGCCCGCGTCGGGGGTCCAGAAGCCGCCGACCCGGCCGTCGGCGTCGTCCCAGAAGGCGTCGTCGGCGACGGGCTTGGGCGGCCAGTAGCGCCCGTTGTCGAGGTAGGGGAAGCGCGCGGCGACCTGGTCCGGGTCGAGCTCCTCGACCGGGACGCCCGCGCTTCTCAGCAGGTCGACGCGACCTCGACGCGGGACCAGCGGGGAGTCGAGGAAGAGCATCCCGGTGCGTCGGAACCTCGCCAGGCTCTGGTCGTCGGGAAGGCCGAGGTGCTCGCTCCAGCCCTCCCAGCAGTGCTTGGACTCCCAGGAGGTCGCGACCCCGTCGAAGGTGGAGTAGGTGAACCGGATGATCGCGCTGGAGGCGCTCGTGGAGCCGTGCCCTGGCCCACCGGCGCGGTCCACCGCGACCACGTCGTGACCGGCCTTCGCGAGCTCGAGCGCGATCGCGGAGCCGATCACGCCGGCGCCGACGACGACGACGTCGGCGGTGACGGTCGAGGACGGTGGGGGCGAGACGGTGGCCACGCCGGCTCAGGCGTCGATCACGAGGTCGTCGAGCGGGGTGGAGCAGCAGACGAGGACCTGGCCCTGGGCGATCTCGCGCGGCCGGATGCCTCCGGCGTGCTGCATGTCCACGTGCCCCTGGAGCAGAGTGCTCTTGCAGGTGCCGCACATGCCCTCGCCGCAGGAGAACGGCACGGAGACCCCGGCCCGGAGGGCGGCGTCGAGCAGCGTGGACCCGGGCTCGCAGCGCACCACCCGCCCGCTGCGCCGGAACTCCACGGCGAAGCCCGTGCCGGTCGCGGCGTCGGGAAGTGCGGGGGCAGGCGCGGCCGGCGCCCCGGCGAGCACGTAGCTCTCCTCGTGGCAGCGGCCGGGGTCGACGCCCGCCGACGCGAGCAGTCCGCGCACCGCCTGCCGGTAGGGCTCGGGGCCGCAGATGAAGACCTCGCGCTCGGCGAGGTCCGGCACCGCGGCCTCGAGCACCTCGCCGCGTGAGCCGGCCCCGCGGGCCCGGCCAGGTCTCCCCGGGGGCGTCCTGCTCGCAGATCGTGGTGACGCGCAGCCAGTCGTGCGCGGCCGCCATCGACGCCAGCTCGTCGCGGAAGATCAGGTCGGCCGGCGAGCGGGCGCTGTGCACGAACGCCACGTCCCGCGACTCCGGCAGGTCCTGCAGCGCCCGGGTCATCGACATCAGCGGCGTGATCCCGCTGCCGGCCGACAGGAACAGGTACGACGGCGCCGGGTGCTCGAGCATCGAGAACAGCCCGAGCGGACCGCGCACGTGCAGCCGGTCGCCCACGCCGACGTGGTCGTGCAACCAGTTGGAGACCGCTCCGCCGGGCACCCGCTTCACCGTGAGGGTGACCGCTCGGGACGGGTCGGCGAGGAGGCGATGCTGTAGCAGCGCTCCATCGGCACGCCGTCGACCTGGACCCGCACCGTGACGTGCTGCCCGGGGCGGAACCCGGCGTAGGGGACCCGGGAGGCGTCGAGCACGAGGCTGCGCACGTCGTGGGTCTCCGGGATCACGTCCACGAGACGAGGTCCTGGTCGAGACCGTCCT
>CAVUFK010000016.1:0-222999 GCA_963740745.1 uncultured Actinomycetota bacterium | reverse complement strand
GAGTGACCGGCTGCCCCAGCCCCTGAGCCGGGCGCTGGCCGAGTGGCTCTCTTCCTATTATAGTAACCAGCTAAGCGCTTTGCCGCAGGATGCTCCGGTATGGGTTTCGCTTTCACGGCAAAATAAAGGAGCGGCCCTGAGCATTCAAACCATAGCGGATATTTGTGAAAAGCGATTGGGTACAAGTAAGGTTCACAGCCTCCGCCACACTTTTGCTCGGGCTATGGAAGATGCCGGAGCCAAAGTAAGTGTTATACAGGCCCGTTTGGGTCATACAAGCCTAGCTACCACCGGCCGTTATCTGGCAGCTCTTCGCCAGGCCGAAAATCAACATTGCTGAAGCTCTTTCATCCCTTTTTGGAATAGATTAAATACTTCGAAAGTTTACCCTAACTGACGGTGAAAAATATCAAACTCAGTATCACAATAAATAATAATGTGGAATTCTGTAATTAAGCTATATTTGTTATCTGTTTAAGAAGTTTAACATCGTAAGTATTTCTTCTTCAGAAATCCTAATTGTTTGTTCGGTAATTACTTGACCCCTGGCTTCGCGGCATGAAAACCAAGCTTCTGCATTTATTTTGTGAGGTATTCAGTTCCTCCCTATTTTTGCCATAAAGAATTCCTAGAGCTGAGCTATTTGCATCCAGCTCACCTTTTAGTTGCCAGAAATCTGGAATTCTAGGTGCTTTGGTATACCATTTTCGTTTAAACCTGTTATAACAAACAAGCACTGCTGGAAAACGATCAGAATTTATCAACCGTATGGCTGTTGCAGTTTGACTGGTTTTGAACGTCTCGGCTAATAATCTTAAAGACTTAAAATCGAGTTTAGCAATTTGTTGTACATAAGGACGGAAAATGTAATAGGGCATCAAAAGGTCGGCAGCATAAGAGTCAGCACGACGCTCAGTTATGAGAGGACTATGTTGATCCTCTACACGGCAAACTAAACTTTGACCTCGATGTAGTTCCCAATGACCTAATTCGTGTGCAATCGAAAAACGCTGACGAAAGGGTGAACTTTTAGTATACAACACTAATTATTGCCTTGTAATGATCACCAACAATTCTGGCTTCACACCCATCTAAACTTCGATAACAAATTAAAACTCCAACATAATAGGCAATAGCTTCAAGGTCAATTTCTTCTGGCTCGGTTACACCTAACCCCTTCAAGAGTTGTTCAGCCGCTGTTAGTACCATTATAAAAATACCATCGGCTTCCTTATCGATTGAAATAATTCCTAGTTCTTGAAGGTCAACAACCATAGTGAGCAGATCTTCAGCTGACAAATCCCCGCTTTCTTTACGTGCGGCAAGTGTAAGCTTTTGTTCTTGGGATAAAGAACCTATGAGACGCCGCGCCTCATTAATGTCTATTGAAAGTCTAGCCTTTTTTGGCGCTAAACGATTTAGCTCTGCACCCCTTTCGCTTCAGCAAGCCTTTCCTTTTTAGCTCTCGTAACCCCTTTTTCGATTAGAGCACGCATCTGTGTTATATGAGGTTCTACACCGCCATGGTCTTCTTGAAATTCAGCTATGATTTCCTCGGGTGATGCGTTCAAAATATCTTCAACTAATGCGTCGGCCAACCGCTGGAGTGCCTGATGGTTAGCTTCCTTTATTTCTGCCATAATTCCATCCTTTTGGATATTTCTTATCAATCCTTCTCCTGAAAAGTCTTCGTTTACTAGCATAAGTTGTTCTAGTAATATTTAACAGTTCACACAAATCGTCCGGGGATCTCCGCCATTATTCCTTCTGCAACGTCATAATCCAGAGTACCTTTGCCGAAAAGAGAAATTATGCTATCGTGTACAACTTTAGCATTTTCCTTATTGATTACCATATCCTCAACACTAAAAGAATGATCCTCGAATACAGATGTTTCACCTTCACGTTCTAAAGGAACAATTTGTGACAAAGGAGTAGATTGGTCTTCGTTTTTCTTACTTTCACCATTAGCAATACTACGCATTATTCCCGCTAGAAAAGTCACCAAATCAATGTTAACAGGACATTTTCTACTGCCTTTGAGAGCACGGAAAATAGCCCACTGCCACTGCTGGCCCACGACCGTGATCTCGTTGTCCGGCGGGGAGTCGTCGAGCATGATGTTTTGCACCCGCACGGTGTGGGAGAAGAACACGATCACCATGATCACCGGGAAGATCGTGTAGAAGATCTCCAGGGGCAGGTTGTAGCGCGTCTGCACCGGGATCTCGTCGTCGCTGCGGCGCCGGAAGCGGATGACGACCCAGGCGATCAGGCCCCAGACCACGACGCCGGTGGCGAGCGCGGCGATCCAGGCGCCCTGCCACAGCTCGAGGTTGGACTCGGCCTGGACCGACACCGGGTCGGGCATCGCCGAGGCGCGTGGCCTCGTTGTTCGCGCACCCGCGCGAGGGCCAGCACGCCGATGCGAGAGCAGGACGCCGGACCCGATCCGCCGGGCGCGGGCGCCTCGCGGTGAACCGAGCCGGTTTCGCGGTGATACAGACCCACGGAAGAGCCTTCCTGTCAGCCTTGGACGGTCCTGAGAATCCTACGTCACCCCTCTGACGAAACACCCATCCCCTCCGTGGGGATCGCGGCGTGGTCCGACGCGTCGGCCGGCCTCCCCGGCGCGGCTAGGTTGGGCCGGTGAGCGGCTACCTCGACGCGGCGTCGTCAGAGCCCCTGCACCCCGCGGCGCGCGAGACGCTCCTCGCCGCGCTCGACGCCGGGTGGGCCGATCCGCGACGCCTGCACGCGGAGGCGACCCGCGCGCGGCTGCTGCTCGACAACGCTCGCGAGGCGGTCGCCGAGGCGCTGGCGTGCCGACCCGCGGAGGTCTCGTTCGTCGGCTCCGGCACCGAGGCCGTGCACCGGGGACTCCTCGGGCTGCGCAGCGCGCGCCACCGCCACGGCACCACGGTGGTCCACCCGGCGGTCGAGCACTCCGCCGTCCTGCACGCCGCCTCCTGGGGCGGTACGTCGGTCCCGGTCGAGGTCGACGCCCACGGCCGGGTCGACGTCGACGCCCTGACCTCCGCCGCTGCCACGCCCCGGCGTCGCCGTGGTCGCGCTGCAGTCCGCCAACCACGAGGTCGGCACCCTGCCAACCCGTCGAACGCGTCGCCGGCCTGCTCCTCGACCAGGCCGGGCCGCACGGCCCGGTCCCGTTCTTCGTCGATGCCTGTGCCACGGTCGGTCGCCTCGCCCTTCCCCCCGGGTGGTCGGCGGCGGCCGCCTCGGCGCACAAGTGGGGCGGGCCGGCCGGGGTCGGGGTGCTGCTGGTGCGCTCGGGCGTGCGGTGGTCGACGCCGTTCCCCGCCGACGACCGTGTCGACGAGCGCACGGCCGGCTTCGAGAACGTGCCCGCGGCGCTCGCCGCGGCCGCCGCCCTGCAGGCGGTGAGCGCCGAGCGCGAGAGCGTGGCCGCGCGCCAGCACGCGATGGTCGACCGGATCCGGGCGGCCGCGGCCGTCCTGCCCGACACCGAGGTCGTGGGCGACCCCGTCGACCGGCTCCCCCACCTCGTGACGTTCTCGTGCCTCTACGTCAACGGCGAGGAGCTGGTGCGAGCGCTGGCCCGCCAGGGCATCGGTGTCGCCAGCGGGTCGGCCTGCACCTCCTCGACCCTCGAGCCGAGCCACGTGCTGGCGGCGATGGGAGCCCTCACCCACGGGAACGTGCGCGTGTCGTTGGCCCGCGACACCACCGCGGAGGACGTCACGGCACTCTGCTCGGCCCTGCCGGGCACGGTGTCCTCGCTCCGCGCCGAGGTCGGGCTGTGAGGGCCGAGCTCGAGCTGGACTGCCGCGGCCAGCGGTGTCCGCTGCCGGTGATCGAGCTGGCCCGCCGCGTCGGCGACGTCGCGCCGGGCGAGGTGGTCGCGGTGGTCGCCACCGACCCGGCGGCGCGCCACGACGTACCAGCGTGGTGCCGGATGACCGGGCAGGAGCACCTCGGCGAGGAGACCACGTGCGACGGCGCGCTGCGGCTGCTGGTGCGGCGCCTGCGGTGAGGGCACGGCGCGGTGCTCAGCGCAGGAAGGGCGCCACCTCGGCGGCCACCTCGGCGCCGTAGGAGGCCTCGAGACGACCGCGGAAGTCGGCGGCGCTGAAGGAGTACTCCTGGGTCCCGACCGTCTCCACGACGTAGGCGGCGAGCACGCAGCCGACCTGTGCGGCGCGCTCGAGACCCAGGCCCCAGGTCAGGGCGGCGAGGAAGCCGGCACGGAAGGCGTCACCGACGCCGGTCGGCTCGACCGGGGTCACCTGCGCGGCTGCCGCGACGACGAGGTCGTCCTCGCCGCGACGGGAGATCCGCACCCCCTCGGCGCCCAGGGTCGTGACGACCATGCCCACGCGGGAGAGGACCTCCTCGGCGCTCCAGCCGGTCTTCTGCTCGATCATGTGCGACTCGTACTCGTTGGAGAACGAGATGGCCGCGCCGTCGATGAGGTCGCGGATCAGCTCGCCGTCACTGAACGCGAGCTGCTGGGAGCAGTCGGCGATGAACGCGTAGCCGCGCTGGCGGCACTCGTGGGTGTGGCGTCGCATCGCGTCCGGGTCGTCGGCGCTGATCAGCACGTAGGCCGGCTCGCCCACGCGCTCCACGATCGGGCGGAGCTCGATCTCGCGGGCCTCGGCCATCGCCCCGGGGTAGAAGGACGCGAACTGCGCCATCGAGGAGTCGGTGGTGCACACGAACCGGGCGGTGTGAGCGCTGGTGGACAGGTGCACCGAGTCGCAGTCGACCCCGTGGCGCTCCAACCAGGACCGGTAGTCGGCGAAGTCCTCGCCGGCGGCACCGACGAGCACCGGGCGGAGCCCGAGGCGGGCCAGGCCGAAGCACATGTTCGGCGCGACGCCGCCGCGTCGGATCTCGAGCTCCTCCACCAGGAAGGACAACGAGATCTTGTCCAGCTGCTCGACGACCAACGAGTCGGCGAAGCGGCCACCGAAGGTCATCAGGTGGTCGGTCGCGATCGACCCGGCGACCAGCAGCGCTCCGGGGACCGGCCCGTCCGGTGCGGACGGCGGTACGGCGACGGTCGGGGCGGGCGTGGCGGCTGGGTCGGAGGACACGGGCGGCGAGACTACCGGCGCCGACCCCTCCGGCCCGCAATCGCGAGCAACCCCGGACGTGCGAGGACCCCCGACGCCGCAGCGTCGGGGGTCCTCGTCAGGATCAGTGGAAGGAGTCGCCGCAGGCGCAGGAGCCGGTCGCGTTGGGGTTGTCGATCGTGAACCCCTGCTTCTCGATGGTGTCGACGAAGTCGATCATCGCGCCGTTGAGGTAGGGCACGCTCATCCGGTCGACGACGACGCTGACGCCGTCGAAGTCGGTCACCACGTCGCCGTCGAGGGTGCGCTCGTCGAAGAACAGCTGGTAGCGCAGGCCGCTGCAGCCGCCCGGCTGCACCGAGATCCGCAGCTGCAGGTCGTCTCGGCCCTCCTGCTCGAGGAGGCTGTGAACCTTGCTGGCCGCGACGTCGCTGAGGTTGATCTGGTCGGTGCGGCGATCGGTGGTCTCCACCTGCTCGGTCATGTCTGGGACTCCCAAAAGGTGCGAGGAAAAGGTCTGGTACTCCTCCAATGCTCCCACACGGGGGGTTATTCCGGCCCCTCCTCGGCCCGAGGAGTCACCGTGGCCCTCACCGTGACCCTCACCTTGACCAGGTGCGTGCCGTGCGCTGGGCGAGGTCGCCCAGCGCGCCGGCCGGGTCGGCGAAGGCGCGGTCCTCGCCGACGAGCTCGACGAGCGAGTACGCCGACTCGATGCCCAACGCGCGCATCTCCCGGGCACCCACCAGGACCTGACCGGCCAGGACGACGCAGGGCCGCAGCGCCTGCTCCGCGACCTGGGCGACCCCGGCCGGCACCTTGCCGGCCCGGCTGGAGAAGTCGAAGGCACCCTCGCCGGTGACCACGAGGTCGCAGCGCCGGGCCCGCTCGGCGAGACCCACCGCCTCGGCGACCAGACCGATCCCGGGCCGACGGGTCCCGCCGAGGAGCATCAGGGCGAAGCCGAGGCCGCCGGCGGCGCCCGCGCCGGCCTCCAGCGCCGTACGCCGGTCCGTCGCGTGCGCCAGCTGCTCGAGCCAGCCGTCGACCACGACGAGCCGCTCCTCGGTGAGCCCCTTCTGCGGCCCGAAGACCTTGGCCGCGCCGAACAGGCCGGTGAGCGGGTTGTCGACGTCGCTGGCCACCACGACCTCGACCCCGTGCAGGCGCTCCCGTGCGGGCTCGAGGTCGACGCGCGTGATCCCCTCGAGGCCGGCGGGTCCCGCGTCGAGATCGACGTCGGCGCTCGCCCCGAGGCCGGCCAGCAGGCCGGCCCCACCGTCGCTGGTGCCGCTTCCGCCCAGCCCGACGACGACCGTGCGGGCACCGGTGTCGGCCGCGGCCGCGAGCAGCTCGCCGACGCCGCGCGTGCTCGCGGACTCCCCTCCCTCGGCCCCGGTCAGGTGCAGCCCGCACGCCTGGGCGCTCTCGACGTACGCCGTCTCGCCGACGTGGAGGACCGTGGCCGGCGTGGCCGTGCCGGACGGGCCCGTCACGGTCACCGCGAGCAGGTCACCGCCGAGCGTCGCGTGGAGCACGTCGACGAACCCCGGCCCGCCGTCGGACATCGGGGCCAGGTCGAGCTCGTCGTCCGGTGCCTGACGCCGCCAGCCGTCGGCGACGGCCTGGGCCGCCTCGACCGCGGTGAGGGTGCCGGCGAACTTGTCAGGAGCCACGAGAACGCGCATGGGCCCATCATCGCCGACGACCGCGCGGTCCACCTAGGCTGAGCCGGTGAGCAGCGCCCCTCCCCCGCTGGTCCGCCCGATGCGGCTGCCGGACGTCGCAGTGTGCGAGCGGCTCAGCGCGGAGAGCTTCCTCGACGTCGACCTCCGTGCCGCGCGACCGGGCGACGCCGTGCCGCAGCTGCGTGCGCCCACCCGGGCCGAGAGCTGGGTGCGCCGCACCGAGCACCTGCTCCACACCGATCCGGGCGGGTGCTGGGTCGCCGAGGACCCTGACGGGATCGCCGGCTTCGCGACCTCCCTGACCCGCGAGCTGATGTGGATCCTCTCGACCTACGCCGTGCGCCCCGCGCTCCAGGGCCGCGGCACCGGCAAGGCGCTGCTCGAGGCCGCCCTCGGCCACGGACGGGGCTGCCTGCGCGGGATGCTCAGCTCGTCCTCGGACCCTCGCGCGGTCCGCCGCTACCGCCTCGCAGGCTTCAGCCTGCACCCGCAGATGCACCTCACCGGCACCGTCGACCGTGCCGCGCTCCCCGTCGTGACGGGCGTGCGGGAGGCCGCGGTGGGCGACCTCGACCTGCTGGACTCCGTCGACCGTCGCACCCGGGGCTCGGCCCACGGTCCCGACCACGCGCTGATGGCGCGCCAGTGGCGTGCGGTGGTCAGCGACACCACCGGGGGTCAGGGCTACGCCTACGTCGGGCCCGACGGCACCCCCGCCCTGCTCGCCGCGACCGACCGGCGTACGGCCTCGAGGCTGTTGTGGTCGGTGCTGGCCGACGGGCCGGTGCACACCACCGTCGCCCACGTCACCGCAGCCAACGAGTGGGCCCTCGACGTCGGTCTCGCTGCCGGGCTGGCCGTGCACACCGAGGGCTACCTCGCGGTGCGTGGGATGCGCCCGCCGGCGCCGTACCTGCACAGCGGGGCGCTGCTCTAGCCCGCTCTAGGATGGCGGTCATGACGACCGTCGACCTGCCTCTGCTTCCTCTCGGCCGCGGACGCGACCTTGGCGCAGAACGAGGCGTCGAGTGCCCCGGCGACCTCCCGGCGGCCTCCGACCCGGCCCTGGTCGAGCGGGCCCGCGCCGCGAAGGCCGCGCTCGGCGAGCGGGTCTTCGTGCTGGGCCACCACTACCAGCGCGACGAGGTGATCCAGTTCGCCGACGTCACCGGCGACTCCTTCAAGCTCGCTCGCGACGCCGCGGCCCGGCCGGACGCCGAGTTCATCGTCTTCTGCGGGGTCCACTTCATGGCCGAGTCCGCCGACATCCTCACCTCGCCCGAGCAGACCGTGGTGCTGCCCGACCTCGCGGCGGGGTGCTCGATGGCCGACATGGCCCGGCTGGCCCAGGTCGAGGAGGCCTGGGAGGCCCTCGCCGACGCCGGCGTGCAGGACGAGGTCGTGCCGGTCACCTACATGAACTCCTCCGCCGACATCAAGGCGTTCTGCGGTCGCAACGGCGGGGTGGTGTGCACCTCCTCCAACGCCGAGTCGGCCCTGGAGTGGGCCTTCGCCCAGAAGCCCGGGGCCGGCGCCAAGGTGCTCTTCTTCCCCGACCAGCACCTGGGGCGCAACACCGCCGTGCTGAAGATGGGTCTGAGCCTGGACGACTGCGTCGTGTGGGACCCGCACCTGGCGCAGGGCGGGCTGTCGGTGGAGCAGCTGCGCGAGGCGCGGATGATCCTGTGGAAGGGCCACTGCTCGGTGCACGGTCGCTTCAGCGCGGACGTCGTGGCCGACCTGCGACGCACCATCCCCGGGGTGCAGATCCTGGTCCACCCCGAGTGCACGCACGAGGTGGTGCTGAGCGCCGACCTCGTCGGGTCGACCGAGTTCATCATCAAGACCGTCGAGGCGGCTCCGCCCGGCTCGAGCTGGGCCATCGGCACCGAGCTGAACCTGGTCAAGCGGCTGGCCCAGCAGCACCCCGAGCAGCAGATCACCTTCCTCGACAAGACGGTCTGCTACTGCTCGACGATGAACCGGATCGACCTGCCGCACCTCGTGTGGGCCCTGGAGTCGCTGGTCGCGGGGACCGTGGTGAACAAGATCGAGGTCGACGCCGACACCGAGCGTGACGCGCTGGTCGCCCTGCAGCGGATGCTGGACCTGCCCGGCCGCGCCCACCGCGACTGAGGTCGGCGCTCGGCCGGCGGTGAGGCGGAGCTGCCCTCTCGAGGCGGCGGGCGGTCAGGCGGCGGGGAGCTCGAACCACGCGGTGCAACCCTCGCCGGGTACGCCGTCCAGGCCGATGGTGCCGCCGTGGGCCTCGACGATGCGGCGGCAGGTGGCCAGCCCGATCCCGGTGCCCCCGACGCTGTGGTCGGCGCGCACGAGCGGCTCGAAGACGCGCCGGGCGTCGACCGGGTCGATCCCGCGCCCGTTGTCACGCACGCTGATGCCCCAGCACGGCCCCACGCGGCGCGCCTCGATGCTCAGCGCGAGCCGCCGTTCGGGGTGGCGGTACTTGGCGGCGTTGCCCAGCAGGTTCTGCAGCAGCGAGCGGAGCTGGGTGTGGTCACCGCGCACGACCGGGAGCTCCCCGACCTCGACCCGCGCCGAGGCGAGGTCGTCGGCCAGGTCGTCGAGGACCTGGGCGAGGACCGTGCCGAGGTCGACGCGGGTGTGCTGGTCGGCGCCACCGACGAGGGCGTAGGTGAGGACGTCGTCGACGAGGGTTGCCATCCGCTGGGCGCCCGAGCGCGCCTTGCGCGCCAGCCACCGCAGGTCCTCGAGGTCGGGCTCCGCGGCCAGGACCGCGTCGCAGATCAGGTCCAGCGACATCGACACGCTCGAGAGCGGCGTCTTCAGGTCGTGGCTGATCTGGCCGGCGAAGGCCGAGAGACGGTCGTGGGAGGCCTGCACCGACTCACGCAGCTCCTCCACCCGCTCGAGGTCGGCGGCCAGCTCTCGAAGGCGACGCCCGATCTCGAGCACCTCCACGACGCGCGTCGCGACCGTGTCGAGGCTCGAGACGCCGGTGGTCTCGACCTCCGCGGCCGTGCGGGGACGCTCGTCGAGGACGCACAACCGGCCGATCATCACCCCGTGGGAGGTCACCAGCGGGTGCGAGGCGTAGAAGCGGACCCGGCCGAGCTCACCGATGACGTGGGCGTTCTCGGCGAACCGGGGGTCGGCGAGCGTGTCGAGCACGATGACCGTGCCGGGGTCGTCGCGCACCTGCCAGCACAGCGAGTCCTCGAGCTCGCACATCGAGGTCGAGGTCCCGTGCGCGGCGACCGTGTGCTGGTTGGTGCCGTGGAAGAGGTTGACGAGCGCGACCGGGGTCTGGCACGCGGCGGCGACCAGCGCGAGCACCGAGGCCAGGTCGGAGCTGCGCGGCGAGAACGGAGCGTCCAGCGCGCTCAGGTCGTCGAGCACGGCTCGACGGTCCTGCTCCACGCTCATCCTGGTCCTCCGACCGTCCGGGAGCCGCAGACCGGCCCGAGAGGAGCCTAGGACGCCACCGGCTCCGGCGGGGGTGGTTCGCGGCAACTCAGCACGCGTGTCCAGCCCGGTTCCGGGCTCCGAGACGCCCGGTGCTCGCGGCTGCCCCGGGGGGTCCCGGGCTGCCCCGAGATGCTGCCCTCAGAGTCCGGGTGCACCCCACACAGCAAGCCACCGCGACCGGTCCTGCTCGATCGCCAGCTCGCCGGCCAGCGCGTCCCGCACCGAGATCTCGAGCAGGTTGTCCCGCTGGCCCGGGCCCGTGGGAGCGAAGGGGTAGAAGGTGCCCTGCTTGTAGAGGTAGACCAGACCGGTGCGCCGGCCGCCGCGGTCGGCGAAGGCGACCAGGGAGCACAGCAGCCCGGGTCCGAAGCCGGCCTCCTCCAGGGTGCTGTTGACGGCGTGCAGGTCGGTGCACAACGCGCTGGTGTCCGGTGCCGGCGAGGTGGACAGGTCGACCAGGGCCGACGCCGCGTCGGCCCCGTCCGCCGCTTCGGCGTCGTCGACGTGGGTGACCGTGAGCCAGGTGAACCCGAACTCGTCGCGGGTGACGGCGACGTCGGGCGCGTCCGGCGAGGCACCGAGCAGCTCCACGGCCTCGTCCTGCGTCTGGTCGAACCCTGCGCCGCTGGCAGCGCGGTAGCACACCGACCCGACCCCGGTGGGGACCAGTCCGAACGAGCTCTGGAGCGTGATCGCCGCACTGGGGATCGCGAAGAGCGCGTCCAACCGGGGCGCGCTCGGACGACTGCGGCCGAGCACCGAGCTCCAGAAACCCATCAGGGCGTAGGCCGTCCGAGCTCGGCCTGGATCGCCGCGAGCTGCTCGAGGCGTTGCTCCAGGCTGGGATGCGTCGCGGTGAGGGTCTTCAGCGAGGTGCCCCGCACCGCCGGTGCGATGAAGAAGGCGTTCATCGGCTGGCTGGAGCGCAGGTCCTTGTCGGGGATGGCGTCCATGCCGCCGGTGATCTTCTGCAGCGCCGAGGCCAGCGCCTGGGGGTTCATGGTCAGGTACGCGCCGGCCCGGTCGGCCGAGAGCTCGCGGTAGCGGGAGAGCAGCTTGAGCAGCAGGAAGCTGATCGCGTAGGTGATCAGGCTGACGGCGAGGACCACCAGCCAGATCGGCAGCCCGTTGTTGTTGCTGCTCCGGCTGCGGCCCATCCCGCCGAAGATCGCTCCGTAGCGCGCACCCGAGGTGACCATCCCCGCCACGATGCCGGCCGAGGACGCCGCGGTCATCACGAGGACGTCGCGGTGCGCGACGTGGGAGAGCTCGTGGGCCAGGACGCCCTCGAGCTCCTCGGTGCTGAGCAGCTGCAGGATGCCGGTGGTGACGACCACCACCGAGCGGTCCGGCGAGCGACCGGTCGCGAAGGCGTTGGCCATCGAGTGGTCGGCCACGCCGACGCGCGGCTTGGGCATGTCGGCCAGGGCGCACAGCCGGTCGATCATCCCGTGCAGCTCGGGGGCCTGCTCCGGGGTGACCTCCCGGGCGCGCATCGCCTTCATCGCGACCGTGTCGGAGGAGTACCACTGGTACCAGACGATCCCGAGCCCCGCGAGGCCGATCAGGATCCCGATGCCCGGGCTGCCGTTCGCGGAGAAGATCGCGATCAGCACGGCGATCAGCCCCACGAAGAGTGCCCCGAGCAGGAACATGACGAGCGTCATCCGGGCGGTCAGGCCGGTGTCACCGATGAAGCGAGTGCGTGCCATGCGCCTATCCTCCCGCGCTCGCCCAAGAGTCTGTTGAGAACGTGTCCGGTCCGGGTCAGCCCGGGATCAGCCCGTCGTCGGCCAGCAGCTCACGGACCTCGTCGATGGTCGCGTCCGCGGGCGGCAGGATCAGGTCGGACTCGTCGAGCGACTGGGGGTCGTGGGCCGTCGCCGCCTTGCGTACGCCGACGAGGAGCTGGTCCAGCGCGACGGCGAAGGCCGCCTCGTCGCCGGCCTCGACAGCGCCCTCGACAGCGCTGTCGAGCGCGTTGAGCCCGTCGAGCTCGGAGTCGTCGACGTCGTACTGACCCTCGCCGAGGATCCGCACGATCACGGCCGAGGTTCCTCGGTCGACTCGGTGGCCTTCTCGGCCTCGGGGGCGAGGATGTCGCTGCCGGACCCGATCGCGTCGGGCTGGGCGCTGCCCGAGATGCCCTTGAGGCGGGCCAGCTCGGACTCGACGTCGGAGGTGGAGCTCATCTGCTCCAGCTCGCGGCTGATGTCGTCGCCACGGTTGCTGGCCGAGGCGTCGTCGAGGGCGCCGGAGGCGATCAGCTCGTCGATCGCGCCGGCGCGGGCCTGCATCGCCTGGGTCTTGTCCTCGGCGCGCTGCATCGCCATGCCGATGTCGCCCATCTCCTCGCCGATTCCCGACATCGCCTCGTTGATCTTCGTCTGGGCCTCGGCGGCGGTGTAGGTGGCCTTGATCGTCTCCTTGCGGGTGCGGAAGGCCTCGACCTTGGCCTGCAGCCGCTGCTGGGCGAGCGTCAGCTTCTCCTCCTCGCCCTGGAGCTGGGCGTGCTGGGCCTGGAGGTCGCTGATCTGGCCGGTCAGGCCGGACTTGCGGGTCAGGGCCTCGCGGGCGAGGTCCTCACGGCCCACCGAGATCGCCTTCTCGGCCTGCCCCTGCAGCTTGTCGCTCTGCTGCTGGATCTGGTTCATCTGCAGCTCGACGCGCTTGCGGCTGGTCGCCACGTCTGCGACGCCGCGCCGCACCTTGGAGAGCAGGTCCATCTGGCGCTGGTAGCTGTAGTCGAGGGTCTCGCGCGGGTCCTCGGCGCGGTCCAGGGCCTTGTTGGCCTTGGACCGGAACACCAGGCTCATGCGCTTCATCAGGCTCACGCGCCCACCCTACGGCGCGGGCTCAACGGAGGCGAGACCCCCGTGACCGGTATCCCGGCCGGTAGCATCGGGCTTCCACCAGCCGCACGACCTCTCCTCGAGCCGAAAGGCAGCCCGCGACCCATGGCGTTGTTCCGTCGCAGCGAGACGACCGAGTCACCCACGACCGAGTCACCCACGACCGTGTCCCCCGGGGCCGCCCCCACGGAGACGGCCGAGGAGCGCGCGGCGCGCACCGCTCCGAAGGGTCGCCCGACCCCGACCCGCAAGGAGGCCGAGGCGGCCGCCCGGGCGCGGGCGAGGACCCCGCGCACCCGCAAGGAGCTCGCCGCGGCCAAGCGCAGGACGCGCGCCGAGGAGTCCAGGCGCGTGCGCACCGCGATGAAGACCGGCGACGAGAAGCACATGCTGCCGCGCGACCGCGGTCCCGAGCGGCGCCTGGTGCGCGACCTCGTCGACAGCCGGTTCTCGTTCCTGGAGATCGTGCTTCCGATCGTGCTGGTCACCACCGTGCTGACCTACTCGGGCAACCCGAGCCTGGTCAGCCTCGGCAGCTCCCTGATGCTCGGTGTCCTCGTGCTGATCCTCGTCGAGGTCGTCAACCTGCGCTTCCGGCTGCGCCGCGAGCTCGAGCGGCGGTTCCCGGGCGAGCCCCACAAGGGCACCACCTGGTACGCCGTGAGCCGCTCGATCCAGATGCGGTTCATGCGGCTGCCGAAGACCCAGGTCAAGATCAGCCAGAAGCTGCCCGAGCACTACCGCTGACCGGCGCCGCCCGCCGGGACGTCCGTCAGCCGAAGTCGCGACGCGCCGGGGAGGTCGTCCTGGCGGGGTCCCGCTCGGCGATGTCGCCCAGCGCCTCGTCGATCGCGGCCATCGCGTCGGCCTCCAACCTCACGCCGGCAGCCTTGACGTTCTCGGTCACCTGCTCGGGACGGCTCGCGCCGATGATGGCCGAGGCGACGTTGTCGTTGGCCAGCACCCACGCGACGGCGAGCTGGGCCAGGCTCAGCCCGGCCTCCTCGGCGACCGGCACCAGCCGCTGGACCCGCGCGAGGACCTCGTCGTCCATGAAGCGCTTGATCATGTCGGCACCGCCCTTCTCGTCGGTCGCCCGCGAGCCCTCGGGCAGGTCCTCGCCCGGCTTGTACTTGCCGGTGAGCACGCCCTGGGCGATCGGTGACCAGACGATCTGACCGATGCCGAGCTCCTTCGAGGTCGGGACGACCTCGTCCTCGATGACGCGCCAGAGCATGTTGTACTGCGGCTGGTTGGAGATCAGCGAGATCTTCAGCTCGCGAGCCAGGGAGTGCGCCGCGCGGAGCTCCTCGGCGCGCCACTCCGAGACGCCGATGTAGAGGGCCTTGCCCGAGTGCACGACGTCGGCGAAGGCCTCCATCGTCTCCTCGAGCGGCGTCTCGTGGTCGTAGCGGTGCGCCTGGTAGAGGTCGACGTGGTCGGTGCCGAGGCGGCGCAGCGAGCCCTCGATCGACTCCAGGATGTGCTTGCGCGAGAGCCCGTGGTCGTTGTGCGATCCCGGGCCGGTCGGGAAGTAGACCTTGGTGAAGACCTCCAGGCCCTCGCGGCGCTCCCCGGCCAGGGCCTTGCCGAGCACGGTCTCGGCCGCGGTGTTGGCGTAGACGTCGGCGGTGTCGAAGGTCGTGATGCCCTCGTCGAGGGCCTGGCGCACGCAGGCCAGCGCGGCATCCTCCTCGACCTGCGAGCCGTGGGTGAGCCAGTTGCCGTACGAGATGGCCGAGATCTTCAGGCCGCTCGCTCCGAGGTTGCGGATCTCCATGGACGCGACCCTAGCCACCCACCCGCGCCCGGGCCCCACCCGGCGGGTGCGAGCATGGGGCGGTGCCTTCCCCGACCGCCGACGTGTCCGTGCGGGTCGCGTGGGCCGACGACGCCGCCGCGATCGCCCGGGTCCAGCTGGCCGGGTGGCCCGAGCAGTACGCCGGGCTGCTCGACCCCGCCGAGCTCCCGTCCGGCCCGGAGGCGCTCGAGGGCGCGACCTCGGTGTGGCGCCAGGCCCTGACCCGCCCCGCGGACGCCCGTCACCGAGTGCTGGTCGCCCTGGAGCGCAACCGGGTCACCGGCTTCGCCGCCCTGGGCCCGGCCGCCGACCCCGACTGCGACCCCGTCTCGGACGCCGAGCTCCTCGAGCTGGTGGTGGGTGCCGACGACCGCGGCCGCGGTCACGGCTCGCGGTTGCTCCAGGCGGCGGCCGACACGTGGGTCGCTGACCGGTTCACCCGGGCGGTGACCTGGTTGCGTGCCGACGACGACGCCCAGCGACGCTTCCTGAGCGAGGCCGGCTGGGCCGCCGACGCGGCGCACCGGGAGCTCGAGGGCCCCGGTGGGGTCCGCGCCAAGCAGGTCCGGCTGCACACCGCCCTGGGCTGAGCAGGTGCGCGTGACGCCGCCCGGCGTACCTGCTCGGCGCGCCGTCGCGCGCGACGCCCTCGGGGTCGGGATCGCCACCGGTGCCTACGGGATCTCCTTCGGCGCGGTCTCCGCGGCCGCCGGACTCAGCGTGGCGCAGACGTGCGCGCTGTCGCTGCTGATGTTCACCGGCGCCTCCCAGTTCGCGCTGGTCGGGGTCGTCGCCGCCGGCGGGGCGCCGGTCGCCGCGGGCGCCACCGCCCTGCTGCTGGGCAGTCGCAACCTCTTCTACGGCGTCCGACTCGCCCCGCTGCTCGGCTGGCGCGGGCCGCGGAGGGCCGCCGCCGCCCACGTGCTGATCGACGAGTCCACCGCGATGTCGCTGCGTCATGCGGGCGAGACGACCGCGCCCGGTGAGGCCGACCGGGCACGGGCTCGCTGGGCGTTCGCCTCGACGGGTGCGTCGGTGTTCGTGTGGTGGAACCTGGCCACGCTGGCCGGCGCGCTCACGGGCGAGGCCGCCGGCGACCCGCGCCGCTACGGCCTCGACGCGGCCGTCGCGGCGGCGTTCCTGGCGCTGCTGTGGCCGCAGCTGCGCGGTCGTCGCGCCGTCCAGACCGCCGTCGGTGGTGCGGCGCTGGCCCTGCTGCTGGTCCCGGCGACCCCCGCCGGCGTACCCGTGCTGGCCGCGGCCGCGGTCGCCGTGCTGGCGGGCGCGCTGGCGCCGGTCTCGCGATCGGAGGACTCGTGACGACGTGGTTGCTGGTGCTCGGCACGGCCGCCGGCTGCTACCTGCTGAAGCTGGCCGGGCTGGTCGTCCCGGCGTCCTGGCTGCAGCGACCGTGGCTCGCGCGGACCGCGGTCCTGCTGCCGGTCGCGATGCTCGCCGCCCTGGTCGCGGTCCAGGCCCTCAGCGACCCGGGCCGTGTCGTCCTCGACGCCCGGGTCCCCGCGGTGGGCGTCGCGGTGATCCTGCTGTGGCGGGGCGCTCCGTTCCTCGTCGTGGTCATCGCCGCCGCGGCGGTGGCCGCCCTGCTCCGGCTGGTCTGAGACCGAGCCCGTCGAGGGTGCCGCCGCCAGCTGTAACCCGGAGTTACCTCTTCTGGTGCGCCCGCGCGACGCCCATGAGGAAGATGTAGCTCCGGGTTACAGCCAGCCGGTCGGCCGGACGGCAGCGGCCCCGGCCCCCACGAGAGGGACCGGGGCCGCGCCCGTCCCGGGCAGGACCGTGACGACGCTGTGCGCCGTGGGGACTCAGACCGGCGCGACGTTGCCGAGCACGGCCAGCACCTCGTCGGCACTGGAGGCCTGCTCGAGCCGCGCGACCTGCGTCTCGTCGAGGAAGACCTCGGCGATGCGTCCGAGCAGCTTCAGGTGGTCGTCGCCGATCGCGGCCACGGCCACGACGAAGCGCACCTGCTTGCCCTTCCAGTCGACGGTCTCGGCGTAGCGCACGAAGGACAGCGCGGTACGACCCACGGCGACCTTCGCCTCGTTGGTGCCGTGCGGGAGGGCCAGCCCGTTGCCCATGAAGGTCGACACCGACTGCTCCCGCTCGTGCATCGCCTCGACGTAGGACGCCTCGACCGCACCGGCCGCGACCAGGAGCCGGCCGGCCCGGGTGATCGCCTCGTCGCGGGACTCGGCGCGCACGTCGAGCTCGATCGACTCCGGGGCGAGCAGCTCACCGCCCACCCCCGCGCCGGACCCGGCGGAGGAGCCCGCAGCGGCTCCCTCGGTGGCGACCGCAGTGGCGCCCGCAGCCGCGCCGCCGGCGTTGGCCTCCGAGACCAGCTCCACGATCTCGTCGTAGCGCGGGCTCGCCATGAAGTTGTCGACCGAGACGTGCAGCGCGGAGGGAGTGCGCTGGCGGGCCCGGTCGGTCAGGTCCTGGTGGGAGACCACGACGTCGAAGGAGTCGCTCAGGCTCGAGATCGCCTTGTTCACCACGCTCACGTCGCCGTGGCCGGCGGCCTGGATCTTCTTGCGCAGCACCGAGGCGCCCATCGCGGAGGACCCCATCCCGGCGTCACAGGCGAAGACGATCGACCGGATCTGACCCTGAGGGGCCGAGGCCGATCCGCCGAGAGCGCCGGTGACGGAGGACTTCTTGCCCTTCATCGACTCCATCGAGGCCGTGGCCGCCGACAGGTCGCCGTCGTCGTCGCCGCCGCGCTCGATCTTGAGCAGGAAGGAGGCCACGAGGAAGGACACGGCAGCAGCCGCGACGACCGAGGCGGTGACCCCGATGAAGCTCCCGAGCGGGGCCGCAGCCCACACGGCGATGATCGAGCCGGGCGATGCCGGCGAGCGCAGGCCGGAGCCGAAGATCAGGTTGGTCGTGACCCCGGTCATGCCACCGGCGATGACCGCGAGCACCAGCTTGGGCTTGGCGAGCACGTAGGGGAAGTAGATCTCGTGGATCCCGCCGATGAACTCGATCAGGATCGCGCCGGGGGCAGAGGCCTTGGCCGCACCCTTGCCGAAGACCGCGTAGGCCAGCAGCAGGCCGAGACCCGGGCCGGGGTTGGCCTCGAGCAGGAACAGGATCGACTGGCCCTTCTCGGACGCCTCGGTCACCCCGAGCGGGGTCAGGATGCCCTGGTTGACGGCGTTGTTGAGGAACAGGATCTTGGCCGGCTCGATGAAGATCGAGGTCAGCGGCAGCAGGCTGTTGGTGACCAGCAGGTCGATGACCTTGGAGGCGATGTTGCTGAAGCCGGTCACGATCGGACCAGCGATCAGGAAGCCGAAGACGGCCAGGATGCCGCCCCAGATGCCGGCCGAGAAGTTGTTGACCAGCATCTCGAAGCCGGGGCGGATCTTGTGCGACCACAGGCCGTCGAGCTTCTTCATCGTGTAGCCGCCCAGGGGGCCCATGATCATGGCTCCGAGGAACATCGGCACCGAGGCGCCGGCGATGGCACCCATCGTGGCGATGGCGCCGACGACGCCGCCACGCAGGTTGTCGTCGTAGGTCATCCGACCACCGGTGTAGCCGATGAGCAGCGGCAGCAGGTAGGTGATCATCGGGCCGACGATGCCGCCGCTGTCCTGGCCCTCCCAGCCGCCGAGGGCGCTGACGAAGCCGTAGCTGGACTGTCCCGCCTCGAAACCGGGCGTGTAACCGAAGATCTTCCCGATCTCGGTGATCCACCCGGTCTGGATGAACAGCGCGGTGATCAGGCCCCACGCGATGAAGGCCCCGATGTTGGGCAGGACCATGTTGGACAGGAACGTCCCGAAGCGCTGGACGAAGACGCGCGCTCCTCCTGAGGATCCCCCGGAACCGGCGTACGGCGTGCCGCCGGACCCCGATCGGGTGTGCGTTGTGCTGGCCATCGAGCTTCCTCCTCATGACGACCGTCGACGCGACGATCTGGCTTGGGCGAGCAGCGCGCTGTGAGCGCAGTCACTCATCTGCGAACACCTTTATAACCCTCGTCACATCCCAGCGTCAAGCATTCAATACCAATCAATCGGGCACCAAACAACGGAATCAGGTACCGTCGGACCGGTAAGAGTGACGCCCGACACCCCGCGCACGGAGCACGGGCCGGCCCCTGGTCCCCCCACGACAGCGGTCGCCAGCAGTACGCTCGACGGACCTCGGACCAGCGTCCGAACCGCGGCTCGGCCACGCCCGAGAGGCCCTCGGCACACCACAGGAGGAACCATGACATCTGCCTACGACCGGTACCGCGCAGCCGATCTCGACCTGCCGGAGGAGACCTGGGCCTGGAACGTCTACGGCGCGGGCGCGGAGAACATGGGCAAGGACGACCGGCCCGAGCTGCTGCCCGTCCCCGAGCCCACCGCCGACCAGATGCTGGTGCGCATCGACAGCGTGGGTCTGTGCTTCTCCGACGTCAAGATCCTCCGCGCGGGCGGCAGCCACCCGAAGCTCTACAACCGCGACCTGTCCCGTGAGCCGACCCGACTGGGGCACGAGGTCAGCCTCACGGTCATCGAGGTCGGGGAGAACCTCCAGGACCGCTACCACGCCGGTCAGCGGCTGGCCGTGCAGCCCGACATCTACCAGGACGGCAGGAGCACGGCGTACGGCTACACCGTTCCGGGCGGACTGATCCAGTACCACCTGATGGGCGCGGAGATGCTGGAGACCGACGACGGCGCCTGCCTGCTTCCGATCCCGGACTCGATGGGCTACGCCGAGGCCTCCACGCTCGAGCCGTGGGGCTGCGTGATGGCGGCCTACACCCAGCGTCGCCGCCTGGAGCCCAAGGTCGGCGGCACCATGTGGATCACCGGCCGTCCCGGGGACGAGCGGGACTACGACTTCTCCTCGGGTCTGGACGCACCGGCCACCATCGTGATGACCGACGTACCGGCCTCGGTGCGGCAGCTGGTCGAGCAGACCTCGGCCGCGACGGTCGTGCGCGACGGCGTCGGCACCGCGGACTACCAGGCCCTCGTCGACGAGCTGACCGACGGCGCCGGCTTCGACGACATCGTCATGCTCGATCCCCGGTCCGCTGCGGCCGTGGGAGCCGTGGCCACCCACATCGCCCGGCGGGGCACCTTGAACCTGATCGGCGAGACCGCCCTGGACGGCCTGGTGGACACCGACGTGGGCCGCCTGCACTACGACTACACCGCCTACCTCGGAGGCCGGGGGCCGGACATCGCCGCCTCGTACGGGGAGGCGCGCAACCGGTGCGACCTGCGTCCACGGGGCACCACCGTCTTCGTGGGCGCCGGCGGTCCGATGGGCCTGATGCACCTCCAGCGGGCCATCCAGCAGCCCGACGGCCCCCGCAGGATCATCGCCACCGAGGTGAGCGACGAGCGCCTGAGGAGCCTCGAGGACCGGTTGGGCCACCTCGCGCAGACCAACGACTGCGAGCTGCTGACCTTCAACTCCCAGACCGCGCAGGAGTCCCTCCACGACTTCGTCATGGGTCTCACCGACGACCGGGGGGCCGACGACGTGGTGGTCAGCGTCCCCCACTCCCCGGTGATGGCCGAGGCCGACACCGTGATGGGTCCTGACGGCATGCTGGTCTTCTTCGCCGGGGTCCCCAACGGCACCTTGGCGCCGCTGAACCTGAGCGCGGTCTACCTCGACAACGCCCAGTACACCGGGACGTCCGGGCTGACCATCCACGACCAGCAGCAGGTGGTGGACCTGGCCAGCGCGGGTGACCTCTCCCCGGGATCCATCGTGGGCGCCGTCGGCGGCATGCGGGCGGCCAAGGACGGCCTCCAGGCCCTGGTCGACGGCAGCTACTCCGGGAAGGTCCTGATCTTCCCCCAGATCCACGACCTCCCCCTGATGGGGCTCGACGGGCTGAAGGAGACCCTGCCGGACGTCGCCGAGAAGCTGGCACCCGGCGACACGTGGACCGACGAGGCGGAGAAGGCGCTCTTCGACAGCCAGCTGAGCAGCTAGCGCACGCCCCACATCTCGTCCCGGGCATGCGAGCGCACCGACGGCCCGTGCCCACCGGACCCGAGCCGTCGGTCCTTCGATCGCCCCTTCCCCCGACGGGGTCGTCAGGTCCGAGCCGCTGAGCCGACCGAGACCGCGCTCCAGGCCTTGGCCACGGCCGCACGCTGGGTGCTCGAGGCGCCGTACAGGTCGCTCGCGGCGTTCAGCGTGGCCGTGCGGGCCCCGGCGTACGTCGTGCCCGACGTCATGTAGATCGTGAGCGCGCGGAACCAGATCTTCTGCGCCGCGTCGCGGCCGATGCCGGTCACGGTGGAGGAGTTGCAGGTCGGGCTGTCGTGCACCGTGCCGTTGATCGTCCTGGCCCCCGAGCCCTCGGCGAGCAGGTAGAAGAAGTGGTTGCCCACGCCCGAGGAGTAGTGCACGTCGAGGTTCTTGGTGTCGGCGCTGTAGCAGCTCGGTGAGCTGCCGTCCGAGATCGGGTCGTCCATCCGACGCAAGCCCTGGTGCTCGGCGAGGTCGAACTCCTCGCCGATGAGGTAGTCGCCCGGGTCCGCGGCGTTGTTCTCGTAGAACTCGACCATCGTCCCGAAGATGTCCGAGGTGGCCTCGTTGAGCCCGCCCGACTCGCCGGAGTAGGTCAGGCCGGCGGTGTTCTCGGTGACGCCGTGGCTCATCTCGTGCCCGGCCACGTCGAGGGAGACCAGCGGGCCGTACGACGACCCGTCGCCGTCGCCGTAGGTCATCTTCGTGCCGTCCCAGAAGGCGTTGACGTAGCTCCTGCCGTAGTGGACCCGGTTGTAGGAGCCCTTGCCGGTGCCGAAGATCCCGTTGCGTCCGTGGACCGTGAGGTAGTAGTCCCACGTCGCGTCCGTGCCGTACTGGGCGTCGACCGCGGCCGACTCGCGGTTCGCCGTCGTGCCGGTCCCGAAGGAGGTGTCCGTGCTGGTCAGCACCGGGCCGGTCGCGCAGCCGGACCCGAGGAGCGTGCACAGCATCGAGTCGGTCCGGTTGGCGACGTCGACGGTGTAGGTGCCACCGCGTGAGGCGTCGCGCATCTCGAAGGACGAGCCCGTGCTGGTCAGGTCGAGCGGGACGGTGCCGGAGTACAGCGACTTCCCGGAGCCGTCGACGGTCATGACGTGCTCCTCGGTGCGCAGCACCGCACCGGTCGTCGCATCGACCGAGCTGGTCACCCGGCTCGGGGTGCCGTCGTCACGGCGCCCGAGGGTCGTGACCTCCCAGGCCAGGCGGGGCGAGGACCCGAGCGCGTCGACGACGAGCCGTGGCGTCCCCTGCGCGCGCAGCCCGTCGACGGCACGGGTGAGCGGATCGGCGGTCAGCGCGCGACTGGTCGCGCCCGAGGCGGCGAGCGTCGGCCTCGTGGCCAGCGCCAGCGGCGCGCCGAGCGTCTGGCTGGTCCCGCGCCACTGGTCGGCGGGGCCCTGGTGGACGACCACGTCGCCTCCCCGCACCGGCAGGCCGGCGTAGGTGCGCCGGAAACGCACGTGGGTGCTGCCGTCGTCGTCGACGACGGTGTCGATGGGCACCAGCTCCTGCTCGACCGGCCGACCGGCGGCGCCGCGAGCAGCGGTGGTGCGGGCGGCGGCGGGGTGGGCGCCGAGCGCGGCGCGGGCGCCGGCCACGACGTCGCGGGCCGCCGAGGCGCCGGGCGCGCTCGCTGCGGTCGCGGCGCCGGCGGCCTGGGCGGGAAGGGTGGCCAGGCCGAGCGCGCCGGTGGACGCGACCGCGGCGACGGCGAGGCCCAGGGAGCGGGCGGTGGTGTGTCGCATGGATGACCTCTCGTGTCTCGACGCCCTCGTCGAGTGGACGTCCGTACAGCGAGGTTCACACCCGTCGACGGCGGGACCTAGGTCCCGCCACCTGCATCCCTGTGCAACGCAGAAACCTGCAGGGACGTGCAGCCGAGGGAGTCGCCGCGGCCTCAGCCCGGCAGGTCGAGCAGGTCCTCGAGCCCGATCGTCAGACCGGGGCGGTCCGCGACGCCGCGGACGCCGACGAGCACCCCGGGGGCGAACGAGGCCCGGTCGAGCGAGTCGTGTCGGATCGTGAGGGTCTCCCCCGGGCCGCCGAGCAGGACCTCCTGGTGGGCGAGCATCCCGCGCACGCGCAGGGAGTGCACGGCGATCCCGTCGACGTCGGCCCCCCGCGCTCCCGGCAGCGCCATCGAGGTCGCGTCGGGCGGCGCGGGCGCGCCGGCGTCGGCCCGCGCCGCGGCGAGCAGCTGCGCCGTGCGCCGTGCCGTGCCCGACGGCGCGTCGGCCTTGTCGGGATGGTGCATCTCGACGACCTCGACCGAGGCGAAGTACGGCGCCGCCTGGGCCGCGAACCGCATCATCAGCACGGCCCCGAGGGAGAAGTTGGCCGCGACCACGACGCCGACGCCGGGCGCCCGGTCGAGCCAGCCCCGCACCAGACCGAGCCGGTCGTCGTCGAAGCCGGTGGTGCCGACCACGGCGTGGATGCCGTGCTCGACGCAGAACCGCAGGTTGTCCATGACCACGTCGGGGTGGGTGAAGTCGACGACGACCTCGGCCCGCGACGCGACGAGCAGGCCGACGTCGTCGCCCTGGTCGACCTCCGCGACGAGCTCGAGGTCCTCGTCGGCTCGCACGGCCTCGCAGATGGCCACGCCGACACGCCCGCGCGATCCCAGGACGCCGACGCGGAGCGGTTCGGCACGGCTGCTCTCCACGCGCCACAACCTAGCGCCTGCCCATCTGGCAGGCTGAGCCCATGGCGGTGGACCAGATCCCGACTCGGATCCGCTGGGCCGTGGACCTGATGGACGTCCAGCCCGACGACAAGGTGCTCGAGATCGGCTGTGGCCCCGGGGCCGCGGCCGAGCTGATCTGCGCGCGCCTCGAGCCGGGCCGCGGTCGGCTGTTCGCCATCGACCGCTCCGAGTCCGGCGTCGACCGGACCCGTCGTCGCAACGCCGCCGCGATCGAGGACAAGCGACTCACGGTGCGTCAGATCGACCTGGCGACCCTGCGCGTCCCGGTCAAGCGGCTCACCAAGGCCTTCGCCTTCAACGTCAACCTGTTCTGGGTGCGCGCGTGCGAGGACGAGGTCGCCCTGATCCACGACCGGCTACGCCCCGGGGGCGTGCTCGGCCTGTTCTACGACGCCTCGCGGCCCGAGCAGGTGCCGCAGATCCTCTCGCAGGGCGCCGCGGCGCTGGAGCAGAGCGGCTTCCGCGTCTCCGCGGTGCGCAGCAGCGCGCCGGCGCCGGCCGCGGTCGGGCTGATCGCCCGCCGCTGAGGGCCGGGCGCCGCGCCTGTCCCGGACGCCCCCCGACCCGCCGTACGACGGTGGACCGCACCGCAGGACGCTCCGCGTGCGGCACCGGAACGCACCACGGGCACAGGCTCAGCCCGGGCCCACCACGGCGAGCACCTCGGGCCCGGCGAGCAGGTCCGCGGCGAGCGCACCGACGTCGTCGAGGCCGACGGCCGCGATCCGGTCCAGCACCTCGTCGACCCCGAGCAGCTCGCGCGAGACCAGGGTCGCCTTGCCGATGCGGTGCATCCGGGCACCCGGGTCCTCGAGGCCCAGCACCAGGCCGCCGCGCAGCTGACCGCGGCCCAGCGCGAGCTCGGCGGCGTCCAGCCCGTGAGCGGCGACCTTCGTCAGCTCCGCGCGCACGGTGTCGAGCACAGCGTCGAGACGCTGGGGCAGGCACCCGACACCGACCCCGAACAGGCCGCTGTCAGCGTGGTGGGCCGAGAACGAGTAGACCGAGTAGGCCAGCCCGCGACGCTCCCGCACCTCCTGGAACAGCCGGCTCGAGGTGCCGCCCCCGAGGGCGGTGTCCAGCACGCCGAGGGCGAAGCGGCGCTCGTCGTGCCGGTCCAGCCCCCGGGTGCCGAGCACGACGTTGGCCTGCTCGAACCCCCGGACGGCTCGGACCGACCCGGCCAGCACCGGGACCGGAACGGGGCCCGTCCGCGGCCGGTGCGGCGACCCCGCCGTGTCCAGGAAGCCGTGGCACCGAACGCCGTCGCGACCTGCTCCACGAGCAGGTCGTGCTGGACCCGTCCGGCCGCGGCCACGACCATCGACGCGGGTCGGTAGTGGCGCGCGAGGAAGTCGGCCACGTCGTCGCGGGTCAGCGCGGAGATCGACTGCTCGGTGCCCGCGATCGACCGGCCCAGGGGCGACGACGCGCCCCAGGCCTGCTCGGCGAAGAGCGTGTGCACGACGTCGTCGGGATCGTCCTCGTGCATCGCGATCTCGTCGAGGATGACGTCGCGCTCGGCCTCGACGTCCGCCGGCGTCAGCAGCGACCCGGTCACCATGTCGCCGAGCACGTCGACGGCGAGGGGCAGGTCCTCGGCCAGCACGCGCGCGTGGAAGCAGGTGTACTCCTTGGCGGTGAAGGCGTTGAGCTCGCCGCCCACCGCGTCCAGCGCGACCGAGATCTCGAGCGCGCTGCGGCGCTCGGTGCCCTTGAACAGCACGTGCTCGAGAAAGTGAGAGCAGCCGTGCTCGGCCGGGGTCTCGTCGCGCGAACCGACCGCGACCCACACCCCCACGCTGGCCGACCGGGCCCCGGCCATCTCCTCGGTGACGACCCGCATCCCCGAGGGCAGGGTGGTGGTGCGGATGCGCGAGGTCACCCGGCCTGCCTCGTCACGCTCGACGAGGCGCTCCTGGTCGCTGCCGACAGCGGACGGCCCGCTCCCGTCGTGGTCACGACGTGAGCGGGCCGGCTGCTCGGCGGGGGTCTCCGCCACGGGCTCAGGCCTCCTCGGACGCCTCGGCGGCCTCGGTGGATCCCTCGGAGCCCGCGTCGGCGCTGTCCTCGACGACCGGGATCAGCGAGAGCTTGCCGCGGTCGTCGATCTCGGCGATCTCGACCTGGACCTTCTGGCCGACCGAGACGACGTCCTCGACGGTCTCCACGCGCTTGCCGCCGGCCAGGCCGCGCAGCTTGCTGATGTGCAGCAGACCGTCCTTGCCGGGCAGCAGCGAGACGAAGGCACCGAAGTTGGTCGTCTTGACGACCGTGCCGAGGTAGCGCTCGCCGACCTCGGGCATCGTCGGGTTGGCGATCGCGTTGACCGCCTGGCGGGCCGCCTCGGCGGCCTCGCCGTTCGTGGCCCCGATGTAGACGGTGCCGTCGTCCTCGATCGACAGGCTGGCGCCGGTGTCGTCCTGGATCTGGTTGATCACCTTGCCCTTCGGGCCGATGACCTCGCCGATCTTGTCGACGGGGACCCGCACCGTGATGATCCGCGGGGCGTGGATCGACATCTCCTCGGGGGCCTCGATGGCCTCGGCCATCACGTCGAGGATGGCCAGGCGCGCGTCCTTGGCCTGGGTCAGCGCCCGGGCGAGGATCTCGGCCGGGATGCCGTCGAGCTTGGTGTCGAGCTGCAGGGCGGTGACGAACTCGCGGGTACCGGCGACCTTGAAGTCCATGTCGCCGAAGGCGTCCTCGGCGCCGAGGATGTCGGTCAGCGCGACGTACTGCGTCTGGCCGTCGACCTCGCCGGAGATCAGACCCATCGCGATCCCGGCCACCGGCGCCTTGAGCGGCACCCCGGCCTGGAGCAGCGACATCGTCGAGGCGCAGACCGAGCCCATCGAGGTCGAGCCGTTGGAGCCCATCGCCTCGGAGAGCTGACGGATGGCGTAGGGGAACGTCTCGCGGTCCGGCAGCACCGGCAGCAGCGCACGACGCGCGAGCGCACCGTGGCCGACCTCGCGGCGCTTCGGCGAGCCGACGCGGCCGGTCTCACCGGTCGAGAACGGCGGGAAGACGTACTTGTGCATGTAGCGACGCGTCTTCTCCGGCGAGAGCGTGTCGAGCTTCTGCTCGAGGGTCAGCATGTTCAGCGTGGTGACGCCCAGGATCTGGGTCTCGCCGCGCTCGAAGAGCGCCGAGCCGTGCACGCGGGGGATCACGCCGACCTCGGCGTGCAGCGGGCGGATGTCGGCCAGACCGCGGCCGTCCATGCGCACCTGGTCGCGCAGCACGCGCTCGCGCATCAGCGACTTGTTCAGCGCGCGGAACGCCGCGCCGATCTCCTTCTCGCGGCCCTCGAAGTCGCCGCCGATCTTCTCCAGCAGCGCGGCCTTGATCTCGTCGGTGCGAGCCTCGCGCTCCTGCTTGTCGACGATCCTCAGCGACGAGGCGGTGTCCTCGCGCACGGCCGACTCGACCGCGGCGTAGGCGTCGTCCTCGAAGTCGAGGAAGACCGGGAAGTCGGCGACCGGCTTGGCGGCCTCCTTGGCCAGCTCGGCCTGGGCCTCGCACAGCTGCTTGATGAAGGGCTTCGCTGCGTCGAGACCGCCGGCGACGACCTCCTCGGTCGGCGCGGTGGCACCGGACTGGACGAGCTCGAAGGTCTGCTCGGTGGCCTCGGCCTCCACCATCATGATCGCGACGTCACCGGTGTCGGTGACGCGACCGGCCACGACCATGTCGAAGACGGCGTTCTCGAGCTGGCTGTGCGTCGGGAAGGCGACCCACTGACCGTCGATGAGCGCCATCCGCGTGGCCCCGACCGGCCCGGAGAAGGGCAGGCCGGAGAGCTGGGTGGAGATCGACGCGGCGTTGATCGCGAGCACGTCGTAGGGCATGTCGGGGTCGAGCGCCATGACGGTGATGACGACCTGGACCTCGTTGCGCAGGCCCTTCTTGAACGTCGGGCGCAGCGGGCGGTCGATGAGACGGCAGGTGAGGATCGCGTCCTCGCCGGGACGACCCTCGCTGCGGAAGAACGAGCCGGGGATCTGGCCCACGGCGTACATCCGCTCCTCCACGTCGATGGTGAGCGGGAAGAAGTCGAAGTGGTCCTTGGGCGTCTTGCCCGCGGTGGTGGCCGAGAGCAGCATGGTCTCGTCGTCGAGGTAGGCGGTCACGGAGCCCGCGGCCTGCCGGGCGAGCAGCCCGGTCTCGAACTTGACGGTGCGCTGGCCGTGCTGGCCGTTGTCGATGACGGTCTCGACCGCCGAGATGGTGGGTTCTGCGTTGGTCATGGATTCCTCACGGTTTCGCGGAGCGACCGCGAGCCTCCGCCGCGTCTGTGCGGGTCCCCCGTGTCGGGGTGGCCCCGTCTTCGATCGAGACCCGCAGAACGGTGGCCGGTGAGGGCCAGCTTCTGCAGGTCACTACCGAGGACCGGGCCCGGTCACCGGGCGGTGCGCTCCTGGAGTGGTTGGTTCAGTTGCGGTGTGATCCCGCGTCCGCGACGCCTGACGGGCGTGGACGCGAGGAAGGGCCCACCGACGGTGGGCCCTTCGGGTTCAGCGGCGCAGGCCGAGTCGCTCGACGATCGAGCGGTAGCGGTCGATCTCGGTCTTGCGCAGGTAGTTGAGCAACCGTCGGCGCTGGCCGACGAGCAGCAGCAGGCCACGCCGGCTGTGATGGTCGTGCTTGTGCGACTTCAGGTGCTCGGTCAGGTGGCTGATCCGGTGGCTGAGCAACGCGATCTGCACCTCGGGCGAGCCGGTGTCGCCCTCGGTCGTGGCGTACTCGGCGATGATCTTCTTCTTGGTCTCCGCGTCGGTTCCTATCGACACTGACGACTCCTTCTCGGGGGCTCGTTGCGCGGCGCGCCGGGGCCTGTCCACCCGGGCACTCTGGTTCCGCGGCCGTTGGACGGCGATGATGTGCGGTGCGTGCGGCCCTGCGTCGACAGATCCGTCGACCGTGGGCAACCGGTGGAGCCTAGCAAGGCCGGGAGCCGGCGCCCAAACCGTGCGGCTTCCTCACACCGCCGGCGGGGTGTTGTTGCGCGACTGACGCTCCTGGACGGTCTGGCTGCCGTCCGGGTGCGTCGTGCGGGCCACGGTGGTGTTGCTGCGCCGGGAGTTCAGGGTGATCGCCGTCAGCGCGATCACCAGCACGCCCGCGGCGGCCAGGATCCAGCCGAGGGTGTGCACCTCGAGCGGGCCGACCTGGGTGTCGTTGATCGCGTAGACGCAGATCAGGCCGATGGCGAGCAGGAAGACGCCGAGTCCGTAGCCCATGGAGGACCTCCCGTGACGAGGGTGCACCCGCCCGGGGTCCCGGGCGCGTGAGGTGCCTCAGCCTAGTGCGCGTGCGCGGTTCCGCGTCGGCGAATCGGACCTCGCGTCGCCGCGGGGTGGCTCAGACGCCGTCGAGCACCGCGAGCACCTCGGCGCGCGCCGAGGCGGGGTCGGCGGCCGCGAGCGCCACCTCGGCCGCTCGCCGACAGGCCTCGTCGCCGACCCGGGCGAGCCGGGCGCCGACCGGGCGCACCGCCGCCGCCGCCATGGACAGCGAGGTGATGCCCATGCCGACGAGCACGCAGGCCAGCAGCGGATCGGCGGCCGCCTCCCCGCAGACGCCGACCGGCTTGTCCGCGCGACGACCGGCCTGGGCGGTCATGGAGACCAGGCGCAGGACGGCGGGCTGCCAGGGGTCGGTCAGGTGGGCGAGGTCGGTGGCCATCCGGTCGGCGGCCATCGAGTACTGGGTCAGGTCGTTGGTGCCGATCGAGAGGAAGTCGACGACCTCGAGCACGCGGTCGGCCAGCAGTGCGACCGAGGGCACCTCGACCATGACGCCGGGCACGAGTCCGCGTTCTCGCACCTTCGCGGCGAAGTCGGCGGCCTCGGCGACGGTGGCCACCATCGGCGCCATCACCCGGACGCGCGAACCGATCTTCTCGGCAGCCTGAGCCACGGCGTCGAGCTGGCGGTCGAGCAGCCCCGGGTCGGCGAAGGACAGGCGCAGGCCGCGCACGCCGAGCGCGGGGTTCTCCTCGCCGGCCAGGGTCGCGAAGGCCAGGGGCTTGTCGGAGCCGGCGTCGAGGGTGCGCAGCACCACCTCCCGGTCGGAGAACGCCTCGAGGACCTCGGCGTAGATGCCGGCCTGCTCCTCGACGCTCGGCTCCTCGAAGCGGCCGAGGAAGCACAGCTCGGTGCGGAAGAGCCCCACTCCCTCGACGGGTTGCCGCGCGGCCCCGCGTGCGCTCTCGCCGTCGGCGACGTTGGCCATCAGCTTGACGGGGGTCCCGTCCCTGGTCGCTCCGGGGCCGGACCAGGCCTGCGCCTGCTCGCGGACCTCGCGGTCCCGTTCGACCTGCTCGCGGGCGTCGTCCTCGTCGGGGGCGAGGTCCACGGTGCCCGCGGTGCCGTCGACGAGCACGCGGGTCCCGGCGGCGACCTCGGTCGCCCCGGTGGCGCCGACCACGCAGGGGATGCCGAGCTGGCGCGCGATGATCGCGGTGTGGCTGGTGGGCCCGCCGCGCGCGGTCACGAGGGCCAGGACCCGCTCGGGGTCCAGGCCCGCCGTGTCGGCCGGGGCCAGGTCGTCGGCGAGGACGATGGAGGGCTGCTCGGGGTCCGGCACGCCGGGCTCGGGCGCGCCGACCACGCGAGCGACCACCCGCTTCTCGATGTCGCGCAGGTCCGTGGTGCGCTCGGCCATCAGTCCGCCCATCGCGGTGAAGGCGTCCACGAACTGCTCGGTCGCCCCCCGCACGCTGGGCACGAGCGCCTCACCGGACTGCAGGCGCTGCCGCACCGCCTTGCGCATCCCCTTGTCCCGCGCCAGGCCGGCGCTGGCCACGAGGACCTCGGCGGCGGCCCCCGAGGCCTGACCGGCCTTGGCGGAGTACCCGGCGGCGACGGTCTCGACCGCGGTGTCGTAGGCGGCGAGCGCCTCCTCGGCCCCGGCGAAACCGCCGTCACCGAACGACTCGACCGCCTCCTCGGCCACCTCGTCCTGGACGAGGACGACGGGCCCGAAGGCGATGCCGGGAACGACGGGCGCACCGCGCAGGACGGTCTCTTCACGGGGTGGGATGCTGGTGACCATGCTCACAGCGTAGAGCGGGCGGGCTTGACAGTCCAGTGATTGCCAACTAAAACAACATGTACAAAGAAGTGACCGGGGTCACCGCGACGGGGACATCCGTCGGGTGCGGTCCAGGAGCAGCCGGGGAGCCCATGTACGCCGAGGAACGACAGCAGGCCATGGCCGAGCTCGTCGCTGCGCGCGGACGCCTCTCGGTCACCGACCTCGCGGCCAGCTACGACGTGACGACCGAGACCATCCGCCGTGACCTGTCGGCCCTCGAGCGCGTCGGGCTGGTGCGCCGCGTGCACGGAGGCGCGGTGCCGGCCCACGCGCTGATGAACGTGGAGTTCGCCCTCAGCGAGCGCGACCAGGCCAACACCGCCGCCAAGGACCGCATCGCCGCGGTCGCGGCGGGCCTGCTGCCGCCGACCGGGTCGAGCATCGTGCTGGACGCCGGCACCACGACCGCCCGGCTCGCGATGCTCCTGCCCCGCGACCTGCGACTGCAGGTCTACACCCACGCCGTGCCGATCTCCTCGCGGTTGGCCACCCACCCCAGCATCGAGCTGCACGTGCTCCCCGGCCGGGTGCGCCCCACCACCCAGGCGGCCGTGGGGTCCGACACGGTGGCCGCGCTCGACCGGCTGCGCGTCGACGTCGCCTTCGTGGGCACCAACGCCCTCTCGGTCGACCACGGGCTCTCGACCCCGGACAGCGACGAGGCCGCCACCAAGCGGGCCCTGGTCGCCTCCGCCCGCCGCGTCATCGTCGTCGCCGACGCCAGCAAGGTCGGCGAGGAGAACGTCGAACGGTTCGCCAGGCTGGACCAGGTCGACGTCCTGGTCACCGACACCAGCCTGTTCCCCGACGACCGCGGCGCGCTCGAGCGCGCCGGGGTGGAGGTGCTGCTCGCATGATCGTGACCCTGACCGCCAACCCCAGCATCGACCGCACGGTGCTGCTCTCCCACCCGCTGGAGCGGGGCGAGGTCCAACGCGCGGAGTCGGTGACCTCGCAGGCCGGCGGCAAGGGGGTCAACATCTCCCGGGCCGCGGTGTCGGCCGGGATGGCGACCCTCGCTGTCCTGCCGGTGGCCGAGGACGACCCCTTCGCCCTGGAGCTGCGTGCCGCCGGCATCCCGGCCGAGGCGGTCGGCTCGACCGGTGCTCCACGGGTCAACCTCACGATCAGCGAGCCCGGGGGCACCACCACCAAGCTGAACAGTCCCGGCCCCGTGCTGGACGACGACGTCCGCGACCGGCTCAGGAGAGCCCTGGTCTCCCACGCACCGCGTGACGGCTGGGTCGTCCTCGCCGGGTCGCTGCCACCCGGTTGTCCCGACGACTGGTACGCCCAGCTCACGCTGCAGCTGCGCGCCAGCGGCGCGCGGGTCGCCGTCGACACCAGCGACGCCCCCCTGGCCGCCCTGGTCGCCGCCCTCGACGACCCCCACGGGCCGCGACCCGACCTGATGAAGCCCAACGGTCACGAGCTCGCCTCCCTCACCGGCGGCGACGCCGAGCTGATCGAGGCCGAGCCGCTGGCCGCGGCGGAGGCGGCGCGCACCCTGGTCGCGAGAGGGGTCGGATCGGTGCTGGCCACGCTCGGTGCGGGCGGCGCGGTCCTGGTCGACGCGACCGGCTCGTGGCACGCCACTCCGCCGCCGACCCACGTGCTGAGCACGGTGGGGGCCGGCGACTCGAGCCTCTTCGGCTACCTGCTGTCCCACCTGCGTGGAGAGAGCCCCGCACAGCGGCTCGCGCTCGCCGTCGCGTACGGCAGCGCCGCTGCGGCCCTGCCCGGCACCACCATCCCCGAACCCTCGCAGGTCCGTCCCGGACGCGTCGAGGTCTTCTCACTCTCGGACCGACTTGGAGTCTCCTCATGACCGACCTGATCAACGCCGACCTCGTGCGTCTCGACGCCGATCTCGGCTCCGACAAGCACGACGTCATCCGGGCCCTGGCCGGGGTCGTCTCCGACGCCGGCCGCGCCGTCGACGCCGAGCAGCTCGCCGACGACGCCCTCGCCCGGGAGGGCACCTCGCCCACCGGGCTCCCCGGGGGGATCGCGATCCCGCACTGCCGCACCACCGGCGTCTCGCAACCCACGCTCGCCTTCGCGCGTCTCGACCCGCCGGTGAGCTTCGGGGCGAAGGACGGACCGGCCAGCCTGGCGTTCCTGATCGCTGCTCCGGCCGACGGCGACGCCACCCACCTCAAGCTGCTCACCGAGCTCGCCCGCGCGCTCGTACGGCCCGAGTTCGTGGCCTCGTTACGTGAGGCCTCGACCCGCGACGAGGTCGTCGAGGTGGTCGGCGGTGTCCTCGACGGTGCGGCCGCGCCGAGCGGCGCGACGACATCGACGACCTCCTCGGCGGCCTCCTCGACCTCCCCGGCTCCCGAGAGCGCCACGAGCCCGTCGCAGCCCTCCTCGGCGCGGCGCCGCCTGGTCGCCGTGACCGCGTGCCCAACCGGGATCGCGCACACCTACATGGCCGCCGAGGCCCTCGAGGCCGCCGCCTCACGCGCCGACGTCGACCTCGCGGTCGAGACGCAGGGCTCCGCCGGGTCCACCCCCCTGGCCGCGTCGGTCATCGCAGCCGCCGACGCGGTCATCTTCGCCGTCGACGTGGGGGTCCGCGACCGCAGCCGCTTCGCCGGCAAGCCCGTCGTGAGCTCCGGTGTCAAGCGGCCCATGGACGAGGGCGACGCGATGATCGCCGAGGCACTGCGTGCCGCGGACGACCCGCGCTCGGCCCGGGTCGAGGGCAGCGCCGCCGACGGCGAGAGCCACGACACGGCGACGGAGGGCTTCGGAGGCAAGGTCCGTCGGATCCTGATGACCGGGGTCTCCTACATGATCCCGTTCGTGGCTGCGGGCGGTCTGCTGATCGCCCTGTCCTTCCTGCTGGGCGGCTACGAGATCGTCAACACGCCTCAGGTCGCGACCGAGAACACGCTGTTCAACCTGCCCGACCTCCAGGCGCTCGGCCTCGACCACGCCTTGTTCGGCTCCAGCCTCATGGCCTACCTCGGCGCGCTGATGTTCGTGCTCGGCGGAGCGGCCTTCAGCTTCCTGGTCCCGGCCCTCGCCGGGTACATCGCCTACGCGATCGCTGACCGCCCGGGCATCGCGCCCGGCTTCGTGATGGGCGCGATCGCCGTCACCACCCAGTCCGGGTTCATCGGCGGCATCGTCGGTGGCGTGCTGGCCGGTGTGATCGCAGCCTGGATCGCCGGGTGGGGCATCCCCGCCTGGGCCCGCGGCCTGATGCCGGTGCTGGTCATCCCGCTGCTCACCGTGCTGCTCGCCGGCTTTGTCATGGTCGTGCTGCTCGCCCGCCCGCTGGCCGGGCTGATGAGCTCGCTCACCGAGGGCCTGAACTACATGGGCGAGCGGCCCGGTCTGGCCGTCGTGCTCGGCGCGCTGCTCGGGCTGATGATGGCCTTCGACATGGGTGGCCCGCTGAACAAGACGGCGTACGCCTTCGCCACCACCGGCCTGGCCGCCGCAGCCACCTCGACCGATGCTCCCCAGCTCAAGGTGATGGCCGCCGTCATGCTCGCCGGCATGGTCCCGCCGATCGCCCTCGCCCTGGCCACCGTCCTGCGACCTGCCCTCTTCAGCATGCCCGAGCGCGAGAACGGCAAGGCAGGGTGGCTGCTGGGCGCCTCGTTCATCACCGAGGGCGCGATCCCGTTCGCCGCCGCCGACCCGCTGAGGGTGATCCCCTCGATCATGGTCGGCAGCGCCGTGACCGGCGGTCTCTCCGAGCTGTTCGGCGTCAGCCTGCGCGCCCCGCACGGCGGCATCTTCGTGATCTTCGCCGTCGACGGTGTGCTGGGCTTCTTCATCGCGCTCGTCGCCGGCGTGCTGGTGGCGACCGCGCTCGTGGTCGGCCTGAAGTCCACCGCGAGGACCAAGGACAGCGAGCTCGCCGCCGTGACCGCCTGACCCCGCGCCCGCTAGCCTGCGCCGCACCGGCTCGATCCACCACCAGCAACCGCAACCGCAAGGAGCCCCACATGCCCAGCAAGTCCGTCACCGTCGGCTCGGCCGTCGGCCTGCACGCCCGCCCCGCCGCCCTCATCTCGGAGGCGGCCGCGGACCTCGACTCCGACGTCTTCATCGCCACGGCGGGCGGCACGCCCGTCGACGCCGCCTCGGCGCTGATGATCATGACCCTCGGTGCCGGCAACGGCGACACCGTCGAGGTCTCCGGCGAGGACGAGGGCGACGTGGACACGATCGCTGCCCTGGTCGAGAAGGACCTCGACGCCTGACCGGTCGGGACCGACCGGTCAGCCCCGTCGCTGACGCAGCGCGAGGTAGACCGCGCGCATGCCGACGGCCTGCTCGAGCTCGGCCAGCACGCTGGCGAAGAAGTGCTCGCGGTAGGTGTCGTCGGTGACGGTCGAGACCGTGAGGTAGAGCGAGGAGAACGCCGCCAGGAACAGCGAGACCTGGAACAGCGGCACCGAGATCGTGCTCAGCCCGGGCACGGCGTGAATGTCGCCGACGTCCTTGGTGGTCCACGCCGCCTGGACGCTGAGGTCCATCACCAGCGCCCCGAACAGCAGGAAGAACACGAAGACGGTCGCGGCGAGCAGCAGGATCTGCACGAACTGGATCACCACCAGCACGATCACGAGGTTGGTGCGTTCCAGCCCGCCGACGGTGGCCAGGGCCACGGGGTCGACCTCGGGGTCGTCGAGCACCTCCTCGCACGCCTCGTCCAGCGGCGTGCCGCGACAGGTGCGTCGCAGGAAGACGGCGTCGACGGCGTCGTCGACGCCGTCGACCTCCTCGGGCAGGCGCACCAGCAGGAAGCCGAGCGCCAGGCCGACGAAGAGCAGCACCGTCAGCCACAGCGTGCCGGTCGACAGGCTCGCCGAGAGCTGCCAGACCTCGGCGTTGATGAACAGGAACGTCACGAAGACCAGCAGCAGGGGCAGCGCGCGCGTCATCATCGGCAGCAGCGAGCGCAGGCTGCCGAAGGTGCGCCCCAGCGCCCACGTGACGATCGGTCGGGCGCTGCAGCACGGTCGCGGCGTACACGGCGGCGTCAGCACGCCGAGGGAGACCAGCACCGCCGGGGCGGTGCTGAACTGGTCGGTGATCCAGGCCAGGAGCGACTCCCCCGCCCGCCCCGAGCACGGCGACGGCGAGCGCGAGCGGGACGACCCGCCGAGGTCGCAGGCCGTCGCGCACGGCGGTGCGCACCTCGGGCACGAAGTAGGTCAGACCGTGGGAGAGGAACCAGGCGTCAGCCGCGGCGAGCACGTCGGGCGCGGGCCGACGGCTGCGTCGACGGGGCACCGCTCAGGCCTGCCCGTCCAGCAGCGCCGTACGAGCGGCCGCGACGTCGTCGGCCATCTGCTCCAGGAGCAGCTCGACGGAGGTGAAGGTGACCATCCCCCGCAGGTGGTCGGTGAAGGCGACCTCGACCTCGAGCCCGTAGAGGTCGAGGTCGGTGCGGTCGAGCACGTAGGCCTCCACCCGGCGCGCCCGCTCACCGGCGAAGGTCGGGTTGGTGCCGACGCTGATCGCGGTCGGCAGTCGCTCGGCGCGGCCGCCGTCGGCGCCGAGGACGACGAGCCACCCCGCGTAGACACCGTCCGCCGGGGCGGCCGCGTCGGGTGCGAGTGCGACGTTGGCGGTCGGGTAGCCGAGCTCGCGACCACGCCGGTCGCCCTCGGTCACGGGCCCCCGCACCGCGAAGGGCCGACCGAGCGCCTCGGCGGCGCCGGCGACGTCGCCGGCGGCCAGACAGGTGCGCACGTAGGTCGAGGACCACACCTGCGGGCCACCGTCGAGAGCGACACCCTCGGCGGTGAACCCGTGGTCGGCGCCGAGGCGGTCCAGGGCGGCGACGTCCCCGGCCGCCCGCGCCCCGAACCGGAAGTTCGCCCCGACCACGACAGCCTCGACCTGCAGCGCGCCGACGAGCACGCGCTCGACGAACTCCGCAGGCGACCAGGCGGCCACGACGCGGTCGAAGGGGAGCACGAGCACGCCGTCGACCCCGAGGTCGCCGAGCAGCTCGGCACGCTGCTCGACGGGAGTCAGCACCGAGGGGGCGTGGTCGGGGCGCAGCACCGCCATCGGGTGCGGGTCGAAGGTGACCGCGACGAGCGGAGGCCCCCCGCTCGTCAGCGACCTCGCGGGCGCGACCGAGGACGACCTGGTGACCCCGGTGGGCTCCGTCGAAGTTGCCGATCGTGGCCACGCGGGGCCCCTGCCCGTCGACGTCGTCGATCGACCGCCACACTCTCACCGGCACCGCCACGCTCCTCGTTCCAGCTCCGCCGTCTCGTCCTCGCCCAGCCTCCCACGTGGGGTCGTCCCGTTCGGGCGAGGCCCGGGCGCGGCGGCCGGGGCCCGACGGCCGGGGCCCGGCGGGCCGAAGTCCACCTCACACCAGCACGGCCACCGGGCGAGCGAGGCCCTCACGGGGCTCGTAGAGGGCCAGCAGCTCGCCGTCGCCGTCGAGCAGGGCCGTGAGGCCCTCCAGCCCCAGGCCCTCGAGCGTGCGTCCGTGGCGCGCCAGACGGGCGACGTCAGGCTCCAGGGTGCGCACGCCGAAGGCGACGCGCGCCGCGTCGCCGAGGCGGCTCATCTCGAAGTGGTCGGCGAGCTCGTCCAGCGTGGCCGCGCCGACGAGGTCGAACGGTCCGACCCTGGTGCGCCGCAGGGCGACGAGGTGACCACCGACGCCCAGGGCCCGGCCCACGTCGCGCGCGATGGCGCGCACGTAGGTGCCGCTGGAGCAGGCGACGGAGACGTCGACGTCCACGGCGTCGCCAAGCTCACGGACGTCGAGCACCTCCAGGGAGTGCACGCTCACCCGGCGTGGGGCGAGCACGACGTCCTCCCCGGCACGCACCCGGGCGTGCGCCCGGCGCCCGTCCACCTTGACCGCCGAGACGCTGCTCGGCACCTGGTCCAGCTCGCCGACCTGGTGGCCGAGCGCCTCCCGCACCGCGTCGTCGTCCAGCCGCGCCAGGCTCGCCGGGTCGGCGCGCTCGAGCACGTCGCCCTCGGCGTCGTCGGTCGTCGTGGCCGCCCCGAGACGGATCGTCGCCTCGTAGGACTTGCTGGCCAGGCTGAGGTGACCCAGCAGCCGCGTGCCCCGCCCGACGCCGAGGACCAGCACCCCGGTGGCCATCGGGTCCAGCGTCCCGGCGTGACCGACCTTGCGGGTGCCTGCCAGCCGGCGTACTCGCGCGACGACGTCGTGCGAGGTGAGCCCGGCCGGCTTGTCGACGACGAGCAGCCCCGACGGTGGCTCGGGTCGACCGCCCGGGGTAGACACCTCAGTCGTCCTCGCCGTCCGGCTCGTCGAGATCGTCCGCGCCGTCGTGCGCCCCGTCGTGCACAGCGTCGTCCGACTGGTCGCCGAACCCGGCTGCGACGACCGGTCCGCCGGCGACGGAGGGATCGTCGTCCTCGAGCTCGGTAGCTCCTCCTCGCGTGGCTTCTTGTAGGGGTCGGCCTCTCCCGCGTACGCCGTGCCACGCTCCAGCGGCGACCTGCTCGTCGAGCTCCCGGGCACGCGCGAGCACCTCGTCGAGCGCGCGAGCGCTCTCCGGCAGCGCGTCGGCGACGAAGGTCAGGGTCGGCACCTGCCGCGTGCCGAGCTGCTTGCCGACCTCGGAACGGATCAGGCCCTTGGCCGACTCCAGCGCTGCCGCCGTGCTGGTCAGGTCGGCGTCATCGCCGAGGACGGTGTAGAAGATCGTCGCCTGCTGGCTGTCACCGGTGAGGCGTACGTCGGTCACGGTGACGAAGCCCAGGCGCGGATCCTTGATCCGCCGCTCGAGCATCTCCGCGACCACGACCTTGACGCGATCGGCGATCCGGCGCACCCGGGGGTTGGTCATCTCATCACTCTCTCGTACGGGTTGAGGCCGTCGCGGCGCGACCCGGCAAGGCTGCGTCAGCAGCCCGCCGGACCGCGAGCGGAGCGAGCCTGGTCCGGCGGAACAGAGGGAACAGCCCGGCGAAGCCGGCCCGAGCCTCCGGGCCGGCGCAGCCGGACGGCGTCTCTGTCCCGCCGCAGGCGGGTGGGGCGTCAGCTCCTGGGGATCTCACGCATCTCGAAGGACTCGACGACGTCGCCGATCTTGATGTCCTGGTAGTTGCGCAGCACCAGACCACACTCGAAGCCCTCGCGGACCTCGGAGGCGTCGTCCTTCTCCCGTCGCAACGAGGCGAGGTCGAGGTTGTCGGCCACCACGTTGCCGTCACGCAGCAGGCGCACCTTGGCCGAGCGCCGCACCACACCGTCGATGATCATGCAGCCCGCGATGTTGCCCAGCCGCGAGGACCGGAAGATCTCGCGGATCTCGGCCTTGCCCAGGCTGGCCTCCTCGTACTCCGGCTTGAGCATGCCCTTGAGCGCGGCCTCGATCTCGTCGATCGCCTGGTAGATGACCGAGTAGTAGCGCATCTCGACGCCCTGCTTGTCGGCCAGCTCGGTCGCCTTGCCCTGGGGCCGGACGTTGAAGCCGATGATGATGGCGTCCGAGGCAGCGGCGAGGTCGACGTTGGTCTCGGTGATGGCACCGACACCGCGGTCGATGACCCGGATCCCGACCTCGTCCCCGACGTCGATCTGCGACAACGCGTCCTCGAGAGCCTCCACCGACCCGGACACGTCGCCCTTGAGGATCAGGTTGAGCTCCTGGCTCTCGCCCTTCTCCATGGAGGCCATGAAGTCCTCGAGGGTGCGACGCACGCGACGCTTGGCCTGCATGGCCGCGCGCTCGCGCGCCTCACGCTTCTCGGCGATCTGGCGGGCCATCCGGTCGTCGTCGACGACGAGGAAGTTCTGACCCGCACCGGGCACCGCGGACAGACCGAGCACCATCGCGGGACGCGCGGGGTCAGCCTGCTCCATCTCGACACCGTGCTCGTCGAGCATCGCGCGCACCCGCCCGTGGGCGGGACCGGCGACGATCGAGTCCCCGACCCGCAGCGTGCCGCGCTGGACCAGGATCGTGGCCACCGGGCCGCGGCCGCGGTCCAGGTGGGCCTCGACGACCAGGCCCTGGGCGTCCTGCGTGGGGTTGGCCCGCAGGTCGAGCGAGGCGTCGGCAGTCAGGACGACCGCCTCGAGCAGCCGGTCCAGGTTGAGCTCGGACTTGGCCGAGACGTCGACGAACATGGCGTCGCCGCCGTACTCCTCGGGCACCAGGCCGTACTCACTGAGCTGGCCGCGCACCTTCGTCGGGTCGGCGTCCTCCTTGTCGATCTTGTTGACCGCGACCACGATCGGCACCCCGGCGGCCTTGGCGTGGTTGAGCGCCTCCACCGTCTGGGGCATCACGCCGTCGTCGGCCGCGACCACCAGGATCGCGATGTCGGTGGCCTGGGCACCACGAGCACGCATGGCGGTGAACGCCTCGTGACCCGGGGTGTCGATGAAGGTGATCGCACGCTCCTGGTCCTCGACCTCGGTGACGACCTGGTAGGCCCCGATGTGCTGGGTGATCCCGCCGGCCTCCTTGGCCACGACGTTGGCGCTGCGCAGCGCGTCGAGGAGCTTGGTCTTGCCGTGGTCGACGTGACCCATCACGGTCACGACCGGGGGCCGGACCATGAGGTCGTCCTCGTCGCCCTCGTCCTCGCCGAACTCGATGTCGAAGGACTCGAGCAGCTCACGGTCCTCGTCCTCGGGCGAGACGACCTGGACGTTGTAGTTCAGCTCCTCGCCGAGGAGCTCGAGGGTGGCCTCGTTGACCGATTCGGTCGCGGTGACCATCTCACCGAGGAAGAACAGCATCTGCACCAGCTGGGCTGCGTCGACGCCGACCTTCTCCGCGAAGTCGGTCAGTGACGCACCGCGGGCCAGACGCACGGTCTCGCCGTCGCCCTTGCGGACACGCATCCCGCCGAGGGTCGGGGCCTCCATGGCCTCGAACTCCTGACGACGCGCCCGCTTGGACTTGCGACCGCGACGCGAGGGACCACCGGGGCGACCGAAGGCTCCCTGGGTGCTGCCGCGCTGGCCGGGGCGACCCCGGCCGCCGAAGCCACCGCTGCGTGGCGGGCCACCGGGCCCACCGCGACCGGGGGCACCGGCACCGGCACCCGCACGGGCGGGTGCGCCACGGCCTCCGGCGCCAGGGCGACCAGGGCCACCACCGGGTCCGGGTCGACCACCGGGGCCGCTGCCGAAGGCGGCAGGCGACTTCGGCATCATCGCGGGGTTCGGACGGGGCATGCCCGGACGGCCAGGAGCGCCGGCGTCGCGGCCCGCGGGCGGGCGGGGCGGACGGTTCTCACCCTCGCCGCCGGCGGGGGGCGGCGTGCTGCCCGGCGCGGGAGCGGCGGGTCGACGGCCCATGCCCTGGTTGGACGAGAACGGGTTGTTGCCCGGCCGGGGCGCACCGGCCGGTCGGCCCACGGGCCGGGGTGCCGGCGCCTTGGGCGACGGGGCCTTCGGTCCGGGACGCGCGGCGTCCCTCGCAGCCGGTGCCTCCGGTGCCTCCGGTGCCTGCGGTGCCTGCGGGCCTCCGCCGCGGCGGGGGTCTCGGCCGCGGCCGGGGCGGCCGGCGCCTGCGCGGCGACCTCGGCGGGCGGAGTCGCGGCCGGGGCCGGCGCCTCCTCGACCGGGGTGGCTCGGGGTCCGGGCCTCGGGCCGGGACGGGACGGGGACGTCGGTGCCGCCGCGGCGGGTGCCGGACTGTCCTGCGCGGGGGCCGGGGTCGCCGGGGCCGCCGGGGCCGCCGGGGTATCGGCCTTCTCGGGCGCCGGCGCGGCCGGCGCCGGGGCGGCCTTGGTCAGCTCCGATCCGTACTCCTTGCGGAAACGCATCTCGGCGGGGAGCTCGACGGTCGAGCTCGCCGACTTGACGAACTCGCCCATCTCCTTGAACTTCTCGAGAACGTACTTGCTCTCGACTCCGAACTCTTTGGCGAGCTCGTGGACTCGGGTCTTGGCCACAATTCTCCTTCTGGCCCGACCCGCTTCCTGCGGTGATCGAGCCTCAGCGTTGGTGCAAACTCATCGGGAAGTACTCATCGAGTGCTCATGAGCTGCTGCTCCAGTTCCTTGGTCGTCACTGCGGTGGTCGAGCGCATGCTGCGAGGTAGTCACCGACCGGCGCGCTGGAGAGCCCGCCCGGGACCCGGAGGGCCCGGCCGAACGCCTTGCGACGCACGGCGAGGTCGTAGCACCGGGACGTGGGGTGCAGGTGCGCACCGCGTCCCGGAGCGGTGCCCGTCTCGTCGGGCACCACGACCTGCTGGCCGTCACTGCCCGTCTCGACGCTCACCCGCAACAGCTCGCGCTTGGTGGTCCGCTCACGACATCCCACGCACGTACGGACCGGGTCCGTGCCGGACGAGGGAGACGAGTGTTGAACCACCGCGGGTCAGTCTAGCCACGCCGGGCCAGATCAGACGAAACGCGCCTCCCCGTCCGCGTCGAGCGCGCTCACGACCCGTCGCCGTCCCCGTCGCCCCCCGGCTCGATCGTCACGGCGTCGGTCTGCTCCTCGTCACTGTGGATGTCGATGCGCCAGCCGGTCAGGCGCGCGGCCAGGCGGGCGTTCTGGCCCTCCTTGCCGATCGCGAGCGAGAGCTGGAAGTCGGGCACCACCACCCGGGCCGAACGCGCCGCGAGGTCCACGATCTCGACCGAGCGGACCCGGGCGGGCGAGAGCGCCCCGGCCACGAGGCGCGCCGGGTCGGCGGACCAGTCGACGATGTCGATCTTCTCCCCACCGAGCTCGGCCATCACGTTGCGCACGCGCTGGCCCATCGGCCCGATGCACGAGCCCTTCGCGTTGACGCCGGGCACGGTGGAGTGCACCGCCATCTTGGTGCGGTGCCCGGCCTCGCGAGCCAGGCCGGCGATCTCCACGGTGCCGTCCGCGATCTCGGGGACCTCCAGGGCGAACAGCTTGCGCACGAGGTTCGGGTGGGTGCGCGAGAGCGTGATCTGGGGGCCGCGCATGCCCTTGCGCACCGAGATCACCACGGCCTTGATCCGTGTGCCGTGGGGGTACCTCTCCCCCGGCACCCGCTCGCCGACCGGCAGCAGGGCCTCGAGCTTGCCGAGGTCGACCATGACGTCGGCGGGGTTGCGGCCCTGCTGGACGACGCCGGAGACGATGTCGCCCTCGCGCCCGGAGAACTCGCCGAAGCGCACGTCGTCCTCGGCGTCGCGAAGACGCTGGAGCATGATCTGCTTGGCGGTCGTCGCCGCGATCCGGCCGAAGCCGTCGGGGGTGTCGTCGTGCTCACCGGCGGGCTCGCCGTCCTCGCCGACCTCGGTGGCCCACACCGTGACGTGGCCGGTCTTGCGCTCCAGCTCGACCCGGGCGGCCCCGCTCGCGCCGGGCGAGCGCAGGTACGCCGTGAGCAGCGCCTGCTCGATCGCCTCGACGAGCACGTCGAAGGAGATCTCCTTCTCGCGCTCGAGCATCCGCAGCAGGTTCATGTCGATGTCCATCAGACCTCCTCCCCCGTCGGCTCGTCCGTCGGCTCGTCCGTCGGCTCGTCGCTTCCATCGTCCGTCGGCTCGTCCGGGGTCGCCGGTGTCGCGCGTCGGTTCAGCTCGACCTGGACCAGGGCCCGGTCCACCTCGGCGAGGGCCACGGTGCGGACGGTGCCGTCGACGTCGAGGTCGACCTCGTCCTCGCGGGCCGCGACGATCCGGCCGACCTCGCTGCTCCCGCCGGCGAGGACGACCTTGACCAGCCGGTCGGTGTTGCGGCGCCAGTGCCGCGGCAGCGTCAGGGGACGGTCGACACCACGTGAGGTCACCTCGAGGGTGTAGGGCTGCTGGCCGAGCACGTCGGAGTCGTCGAGCACCCCGCTGACCGCACGCGTCGCCTCGGCCACCTGGTCCAGGTCGACGCCGCCGTCCTGGTCGACGGCGACGCGCAGCACACGGCGCTTGCCGGCCGGGGTGAGCTCGACGGCCTCCAGGTCCAGCCCCAGGGCGCCCAAGGGCTCCTCGATCAGCTGGCCGATGCGCTCGACCACGGCTGTGTCCACGGGCGGTTCCTCCTGTGCTGTTGTGACGCGGGTGGGTCACGACGGCGGAGGCCGCGGTGACCGACCGCGCGGCGTCGTCTCGACGTCCGCGGTGCGGGGCCCCACCCTAGCCCGTCACCGCGCCGGTCCGACGGCCCGCACGGCGACCCGGTGGGCGACCCGGTGGACGCCTTGTCGGACGACCCGGGGGTCCCTCGTGCCGGCCCGTCCGGTGCCCCGCGCGGCACCGGGCGGCCCGGCCACACGGCGGTAACATCGCGCGGGTGATCCCCCCCGACGCCCGAGACAGCAGGGTCTCTCGACGTGTCGTGCTGACCGGGATCACCGCCCTCGGACCGGTCGGTGCCCTCGGGCTCGCCGGGTGCACGGCGGGCAGCGTGGGCCCCGGCAGCCCCAGACAGCCCCGGCAGCCCCGCCTCGCCCGGCTCCGCGAGCGCGGGCCGGACGGGCTCCTCCGACAGCGCCTCCGGGTCCGCGTCGGCTGCCCCCGAGGAGGCCGACGACACAGCGCTGCTGGCCAGCGTGCGCGGTGAGCTGGCCGCCCTGGCCGCGACCGTGGCGGCCGCGCGACGCGCGACCCCGGCCCTGCGCGGCGACCTCGCGCCGTTGCTGGCCCTGCACCGCGCCCACGCCGAGGCGCTCGGGGAGCCTCTCCCTCGAGGACGACCCGACCGGAGCGCCGGCGGAGCAGGGGCCCAGCTCACCCGGGTGCGCGACGGCGAGGAGCGCTGGCAGCGTCGCCTCGTCGGCTACAGCGTCCAGGCGCAGAGCGGCTCGCTCGCGCGGCTGCTGGCCTCGATGTCGGCCGGCACCGCGCAGCGACTGGCGGTGCTCCCCGGCTCGGTCGGAGGCACACGATGAGCTGGACCGGGGCCCTGCAGGACGCACTGGCCGCCGAGCACGCGGCGGTGTGGCTCTACGGCCTGCTCGGCGGACAGACCTCGGGCACGAGCGATCCCCTGCTGCTGACCACGATCGACGGCGCGTACGTCGCCCACCGCAACCGCCGTGACGAGCTGGAGTCGATCCTGCGTCAGCGCGACGTCGAGCCGGTGGCCGCCGACGCGGCGTACGCGGCCCCCGCGGACCTCTCGACCCCGGCCGCCGTCGAGGACGAGGCGCTGCGCGTGGAACGCGCCTGCGCGGCGACGTACGCCTGGCTGGTGGAGAACTCGCCCTCGGCCGAGCGGCGCTGGGCGGTCCTGGCGCTGAACGAGACAGCGGTCCGCGAACTCGCCTTCCGGGGAACGCCCGAGATGTTCCCCGGAAGCGACGAGTACGCGGACCGCTGAGGGCCCGGGACACGGAACCACGAGTGCGGCGGCGGGTGTGGGCTGCCCTGTGCTTTCCTCGTGGCACGAGCATGGCTCAGCGCACGACCCGCGGGCGAGCGCCGGGGAACCTCACATGTGTGCATTGCAAGAACTTGCAAGAATGCAGGCCGGGCCGCCCATCTTGCGCGGGCAGGGTGGTGGACGACACGACGGCCCGCCGCGCGGTGCGCGACGGGCCGGGTGCTGGATCCGCAGGTCGGGTCAGGCGCGGTACGCACCGAACATCTGCTGCATCCGCGAGGTCTGTCCCCCGGTGAACTGGGTGTAGCAGGAGTCGTAGGAGTAGTCCATGTAGTTGTGGATCGGGTCCAGGCCCGGCAGCGAGCACGAGTCGCGTCCCTCCGGGCAGCCGCTGCTGGCACTGGACTGCGCCGGGGTGTCGGAGACCTCGTCGTTGGTGGTCGTGCACCCTCCCTGGAAGGTGTGGTAGAGCCCGAGCCAGTGGCCGGCCTCGTGGGTCGCGGTCTTGCCCTGGTCGTAGTTGGCGATCGGACCACCGGGCAGGGAGCCGTAGTTGACCCGGATCCCGTCGATCGCGCCGTTGCGGCTGTAGTCCCAGGGGAAGGTCGCGATGCCGAGGTAGTCGAAGTCGACCAGCCAGATGTTCAGCGCGTTGGCACCGCCCTTGCGCGTCGCCGAGCGGTACTTCGAGCTCGAGCGGTCCGCGTGGTAGGCGTCGTTGTAGAACCGGTCCGCGCCAGCCAGGGTGAAGGTGAACCCGGTCCCCGAGTAGGTGCTGTTCAGGACGCTGATCTGCTGGGTGATCTGGCTGTTGGTCACGTCGCCCGTCCCGTTGCGCGCCGCCATCACGTGGACGTACGTCGGGATCGTGCCGCCCTGCGGCGCGAGGCCGGGCTCCCCTCCACTGCCCGTGCCCGGCTTGCCCTTCAGCAGCTTGTCGGTGCGCGCCTCGATCGCGCGCTGCTCGGCCCGGGTGACCTCGCGATGGTCGCGGCCGTTGCCGAAGCCACCGCGTGCCGAGGCCGAGGCGCCGGTCGCGCCGTCGCTGCCGGGGGCGAAGCAGTCGACCGTCGCGCTGGAGCGGGCCGTGCCCGCCGGTGACGCGTCGTAGGCTGCGGCCGGCGAGGCGGCGCCCAGGGCGAGGGCTGCCAGGGTCCCGAGGGAGGCCGCGGTGGCGGCGAGGGGACGGAGGTGGGTACGCACGGGTGGTGCCTTTCGTCGGGCCGCCCGGTCCGGCGGCGATCGGCGACCGCCCTGGTGCGAGCGCCGGGACCACCCTGGGCGCGGGCCGGTGCCGGCGGAAGAAGCGGCCGCCCTCACCTCCGTGCACTGCAGGAAGTTGCAAGAGTCGGGGCCGTCGGGGACGGGCCGGCGGTCAGGACCAGCGCTCGACGACGTCGAGCACCTCGGCGACGCGGCGGACGACCGCGTCGGGCACCCCCTCGGTGTGGCCGACCTGCGAGCCGGGGATCCGGCTGTGCGGCACGTGCACGGCTCGCAGGCCCGCGTTCTGCGCGCCCCAGACGTCGTCGAAGAGCCGGTCGCCGACGTAGACGCACCGAGCGGGGTCCGTGGCACCGACGGCGTCCATCGCCGCCGCGAAGGCGTGCGGCGAGGGCTTGGTCCACGCGATCTCGCTGGAGTAGACGTCACCGTCGATGAGCCCCAGGACGCCGTCGCGCTCGAAGACGCCGCGGTGGAAGTCGCGGGGCCACAGCGTGTTGGACAGCACGCCGACCTTGATCCCCCGCTCCCGCAGCGCCGTCCACAGCGGAGCGACCTCGTCATCGGTGCGGGTGTGTGGCTCCCAGAACGCGAAGTACTCGCCGAGCAGTGCGGGGTCGTGGGAGAGACCGGCCTCGTCGAAGAGGTCCTCGACGCGGGCACTGCGCTGCTCGTCGCGCGAGCGACCCCAGACCACCTCGGCGGCCTCCATCAAGCGCCGCTGGGAGACCTCCACGGGGTGCTCGGTTCCGACCACGGCGCTGGCGAGCGCGCGGTACTCGGCGTGGAAGTCGATGTCGTGCCAGGCCGTCAGCGTGCCTCCCCAGTCGAAGATCACGGCGTCGACTCCGCCGGCGACGGGACCCTCCTCTGGCACGGGGGTGAGCCTAGGGCACGGGGTCGTGGGCGACCTGCCGGCGCGACCTACCGCCGAGGACGGAACCTCGGTGCGCGCCGGCCGGGGTGAGCGCGGTGGCCGTGGAGCAGGGCCTCTCCACCGGACGTGAGCAACCGGCGGCCATCGGCACCACCAGGTGCCCCCACCCCTCGTGACCCAGGTGCGTCCCGCCGAGGCCCAGGCACCCCTCGCGCTCGGCCAGGGTGCCGCCGAAGGCGGCCATCATCGTCATCGGGCCGGCTCGTACGTCGCGATGCCGACCTCGCTCACCGGGCGCCCTCGACCGCGAGCTGACCGGCCAGCACCCGCGCGAAGGCGTCGGTGCCGACGTACAGCTCGGCCTTGTGCCGCGCGGCGGGCAGCCGGGCGGGCAGGTCGACGGCGGCCGGGAACAGCGCCGAGGTGCCACGCCCGAGCGGCACGAGGTCGAACGGGCTGTGGATGTTGACCCACGACCCGACCCGGTCGTAGGGGAAGGCCGCGTCGCCCCGACTGGTCGTCCGGTGCAGCGACGGCCACCCCGCGGGGCTGCCGAGCGTGACCAGGCGACGCACGCGCAGGTCCGTCGGCAGGTGGGGCAGCAGGTCGAGCGCGACCAGCGACCCCAGGCTGTGCGCGACGACGACCAGGTCGCCGCGCTGGCCCTCGAGCGAGCCCAGCACCTCGCGCAGCACCGCGTGGCGCAGGTGGGCGTGGCGACGGTAGCGCTCCACGTGGCGCATCGAGGCGCTGACCACGCCCCACACGTGCCGACCCGTCTCCCACACCAGCGCGGGGACGCGCCCGGGATCGGCCTGGGCCGGCACGGACAGCTCGGCGGCGAGCACGCTCCGCTCCGCGAGGTACGCCGTTCGCGCCGCTGCGCTGCGTGCGGCGTCGCCGGTCAGCGCGGGCGGGTCGGTGCGCGGGACGCGTGCGCCCTCGCGCAGCAGGTCGACGTAGTCGGGCACCAGCAGCAGGGCGGAGCGCTCGCGGGCCGCGATCCCGTGGCGGGCCAGGGCGGCGTTGAGCGCCGCCAGCCAGGCGCCGCTCCGCACCCGGTCGCCCACCCCGTGCAGGTAGAGGATCGGGGTGCTCATCGCTTCGATACTAGGTCGGTCGGAGCCCTCGTGGTCAGGAACGCACGAGCCCGACGAGGTGGTCGACCACCCGGTCCACGGCGACGTCCTCGCGCTCGCCGGACCGGCGGTCCTTGACCTCCACGACCCCGTCGACCAGACCACGCCCGACCACGACGATGGTCGGCACCCCGATCAGCTCGGCGTCCTTGAACTTCACGCCGGGGCTGACCTTGGGCCGGTCGTCGTAGATCACGGTGACGCCGGCCGTGTCGAGCTCGTGGGCCAGCCGCTCGGCCGCGGCGAAGATCGCCTCGTCCTTGCCGGTCGCGACGAGGTGGACGTCGGCCGGGGCGAGGTTGCGCGGCCAGCACAACCCGCTCTCGTCGAGCGTGCCCTCGGCGACGGCCGCGACGGCCCGGGTGACGCCGATGCCGTAGGAGCCCATCGTCACGGTCACGAGCTTGCCGTTCGCGTCGAGCACCCGCAGGTCCAGCGCCTCCGCGAACCAGCGGCCGAGCTGGAAGATGTGGCCCATCTCGATCCCGCGGGCCGTCTCGAGGACGCCGTCCTCGCAGGTCGGGCAGGGGTCGCCGTCGCGAACCTCCGCGGCCTCGATCGTGCCGTCGGGGGTGAAGTCGCGCCCGGCGACGAGGTCGAGGACATGGCTGCCGGCGACGTCGGCGCCGGTGACCCAACGGGTGCCCTCGACGACGCGGGGGTCGACGAGGTAGCGGATGCCCGTGGCGTTCTTCTCCCCCAGCGCACCGGGGCCGATGTAGCCCTTGACCAGGTCGGGGTGGTGCTCGAAGTCGGCCTCGTCGAAGGTCTCGACCTCGATCGGCTCGAGCTGGCCCTCCAACCGCTTCTGGTCGACCTCACGGTCGCCGGGCAGGCCGATCGCCAGCGGCTCCCGGGTGCCGTCGGGGTGCTTGAGCATGACGAGCACGTTCTTCAGCGTGTCCCCCGCGTGCCAGGGACGGTCGTCGCGGGGAAAGGCCTCGTCGAGGTGCGCGACCAGGGTCGCGATCGTCGGCGTGTCCGGCGTGTCCTCGGCGTGCGCGGCGGGGACGTCGTCGTAGGCGACCGGTCGCCCGGGGCGGACCTGCACCGCCTCGACGTTGGCCGCGTAGTCGCAGCGGGTGCAGCGCACGTAGGTGTCCTCACCCACCTCGGCCTTGGCCAGGAACTCCTCCGAGCGCGAACCCCCCATCGCCCCCGAGGTCGCCTTGACGATCGCGTAGTCGAAGCCGAGGCGGTCGAAGATCCGCACGTAGGCCTCGCGGTGCGCGGCGTAGCTGGCCTCGAGGCCGGCGTCGTCGACGTCGAAGGAGTAGGAGTCCTTCATGATGAACTCCCGCCCACGCAGCACGCCGGCACGCGGCCGCGCCTCGTCGCGGTACTTCGTCTGGATCTGGTACAGCCAGACCGGGAGGTCCTTGTAGGAGGAGTACAGGTCCTTGACGGCGAGGGTGAACAGCTCCTCGTGGGTCGGCCCGAGCAGGTAGTCGCCGCCCTTGCGGTCCCGGAGCCGGAAGATGCCGTCGCCGTACGTCGTCCAGCGGTTGCTGGCCTCGTAGGGCTCGCGCGGCAGCAGCGCGGGGAAGCTCAGCTCCTGCGCGCCGATGGCGTCCATCTCCTCGCGGATGATCGCCTCGACCTTGCGCAGCACCTTCAGGCCGAGCGGCAGCCAGGAGTAGATGCCGGGCGCCGCACGTCGCACGTAGCCGGCGCGCACGAGCAAGCGGTGGCTCGGGACCTCCGCGTCCGCCGGGTCGTCCCGCAGGGTGCGCACGAACAGGCTCGACATCCGGGTGATCATGCGCGCGAGCCTACGGCGGGCGGCTCGGGACCCGCGAACCAGTTCCTGCAACCAATCGGGCACGGACGGCGTCTCCCTGCTGTCGGGGGGCTTCCCCGGCTCCCGTGGAAGGAACACCGACGATGAAGACCACCCTGCGACACCTCCTCGCCACCGCAGCCCTCACCGGGTGCCTGGCCGCCTCGCTGGTCTCACCGGCGACGGCGGCTCCGGCCACGCCACCCGCTCCGGACGTCACCATCGACGTGGGCCGCCTCGACCGCGGCGCCGAGGTCGGCCTGCCCCACGTCGAGGGTCGCCGCATCGTCGACGGCCGGCGCAGCGTCGTGGTGCGCGGACGGGCGCTGAGCCTGCTGGGGACCCACGGCGACGAGTACGTCGTGAGCGTCCTGCGCCAAGGCACCTACCGCGTCGTCGCGGCGCGACTCGACGGCATCGAGCGCGAGCTGGCCGACGGGACCGACCCGGGCACGGTGGCCCTCTCCGCCGACGGCTCGCGTCTCGCGACCTGGCGCCCGACGCGTCGCGAGACCAGGATGCTGGTCGTCGACACCGGGGACGCGAGCATCCTCGCCGCCGACAGCGTGCCCGGCTACGCCGACGTGCTCGATGTCGACGACGCCCAGCTGCTGCTCTCCCAGCTCGGCGGACGCCGCTCGGGCACCACCCGGTGGGTCTACCCCGAGGACCGTCTCGAGCAGGTGATGCGCGCGTCGGCCTACCTGGCCTCGATCGCCGACGACCGGATCGCGACGTTCGACCGCGACCCCTACGACGGTGGCTGCAGCACGGTGCGCACCCTCTCGGAGGTCCGCACAGTGCTGTCGCGGTCCTGCCGCGAGCGGGTGCTCGCCTTCGCGCCCGGCGGCAGGCGGATCGCCACGGTCGGCATCCTCTCCGACGGCCCCGGTCCGAACCAGGTCACCGTGGGCCGGGCCAACGGTCGTATCGAGGCCCGCTACGAGGTGGCCCGCGGCTTCTTCGGCTTCCAGTCCACCGCGGACGTGTGGGAGGACTCCTCGACCCTGCTGGTCAAGGCCGTCGCCCGGCGCTTCCAGGCCGACATCCGCTGCGCCGACGCCGCCTGCGAGCGCACCGGTGACCTCGAGCGGAGCCAGGGCGCCTAGGGACCTCTCCTCTCAGCCGCGCGCGACACGCATGGCGATCGCCACGAGCGGCGCCTGCAGCGGGAGCCGGGCCCACGACCCGACCCGCCAGGCGGCGCTCGTGCTGCGTCGGGCGTCGAGCGCCATCTGCACGTTGCCCGGGAAGACCACCACGAGCAGCGCGGCGCTGGCCAGGCCCGCCGTACGCCGGGTGGCCGGCGCTGCAAGACCGGCCGCACAGACGAGCTCGGCCACCCCGCTGGCCCGGATCACCTCGGTGTGCGCCGGCACCCAGGACGGCATCAGCGGCTCGAAGGTGCGCGGGCGCACGAGGTGCAGCACGCCGCTCCCGGCGAACGCGGCGGCCAGCATCCGCGCGGACAGGGGCAGCGGGGCGGGGGTCGGTGTGCTCACAGCCGCCGAACCTATCCGCCGAGGTGCCGGCGGTCGTCGGCCGAGGTGCCGGTCGTCGTCCCGGCGGTCCGTCCCGACTCGGTGGGACGCTCCGCCTAGAACATCACGGTCGAGAACCGGGCGGTCTCGACGAAGCCGGCGCGCTGGTAGGCCGCGCGGGCGGAGGCGTTCCACTCGTTGACGTAGAGCGAGACGACCGGGGCGATCTCGGCGCGCACGATCGCGGCCACGGCGGCCATGCCGGCACTGGCCAGCCCCCGACCGCGGTGCTCGCGCGGGACCCAGACGCCCTGGACCTGAGCCGCCTTCTCGCTCGCCGAGGCCACCTCGGCCTTGAAGACCAGCTCGTCGCCGTCGTAGCGCGCGAACGACCAGCCGCGGCTGACCAGCTGGGCGACGCGGGTGCGGTAGAGGTCGGAGCCGCCGACCTCGGGCGAGACCCCGACCTCCTCGGTGTACATCGCGACGCAGGCCGGGTACAGCGTGTCCATGTCGGCCTTGGTGGTGCGCCGTACGCCGGGGTCCGCCTCGACCGCGGCCGGGCCGTCGAGCACCAGGTGGGGCTGGAGCCAGCGGCGGTCGCGCGGGTGGCCCCAGGTCAGGGCGGCCTCGTTCCAGAACGCGCGCACCGGCGCGTGCAGACCCACCAGGGTCGAGGCGGCGCGATGGCGGCCCAGCGCCCGCTCGGCGAAGGCCCGCGCATCGTCCTCGCTCGCCTGGACCGGCACGATGTTCGCCCCGGCGTGGCAGGCTGCGACCATCTCGCCGTCGACGAAGCGGCCCCACATCTCCCCGCCGAGCCAGCGCGGCTCCAGCCGGGTGGTCTGGGCACGGTGCACCACGAAGACGTTGACCACGGGATCACGGTCGGCCAGCGCGAGGAACTCCTTGAGGTCGCTCGTGCCGAGCACGTGCACCCCGTGCCGGATCGGCTCCACGCAACGAACCCTAGTGCTGGACCGCTCACCCGCGGCAGGGGACCGCACCCGCGTCGGACGCGTTGACCCGTCGGCGTCGCGCGGCCGCGGAGTGCGGGAGGGCGCGCGGCAGGCTGGGGTGCTCGACGACCACCCCCGCTCGCCCGAGTCGTGCACCGCGACCTCCGACTCAACCCGGAAGGTCGGCCGGACCACGGGCCGGCCCTCGTCAGGACTGCCGCTCGACGGAGAGCAGGTCACCCACCGTGCACCCCAGCACCTCGCAGATCGCGGTCAGCGTGCTGAACCGGATCGCCTTGGCGCGGCCGTTCTTGAGCACGCCGAGGTTGACGTCGGACACCCCGACCTCGCTCGCGAGAGCAGCGAGACTCATCCCCGCGGCGTCCAGCAGCCGATCGAGGTGGCAGGTGACGCGATGCGGATCCTCGACCGGCATCAGACGAGACCGTCCGTGTCCTCGCGCAGCGCGACGCCGGCCGCGAGCGCCTCGGCGACCACGGCGACGGCCAGCCCGGCGAGGACCGCCGGCACCGAGAGGGTCAGCGTCACCGCGAACGGCCCGTCGAGGCGGTCGGCGACCAGGATCGGACCGATGGCGCCGTCCGCCAGGGCGGCCAGGCCCCAGCCCAGGATCAGCAGGACGCCGAGGACGCGCAGGCGGGTGACGTTGCGCCGCACGAAGAGCTCGCCCGCGGCGAGGTCGCGCAGGATGCCCCAGGCAACCCAGATGCCGCCCACGGTGACACCGAGGAGGACCAGGCCGGGCAAGAGCGCGACCAGCCGCTCGCCCGCGGTGGGGTCGGCCAGCAGCAGGTCGTAGGTGGTCTGGTGGACCCGCACCCCGCTGCCGAGCGTCGCAGGGTCGGAGGACGCTGCCGGCACCGAGGAGAGCAGCAGCGCGCCACCGGTGATCCAGGAGTACAGCGGGCCGACGACCCACTGGAGGCCCATGGCCACGCCGGCGAGCACCAGGAGCAACCGCATCACGACGCGGTCGGCGCGGGTGACGGACCAGTCGAGGTTGCGCAGCGACGTGATCATGGGAGGCCCTCTCTAGGCAACGACGATCGTTGGCATTGAGTATCGATGCCAACGATCTTCGTTGTCAACCGTTCGCGCCCGAGACAGGGCCGCGTCGACGCGAGCGCGAGGACGCCGACCTTGCCGCTCACCGCCAGCGGGCGCGCAGCGCGCCGCGGGCGGGCCTCCAGGGCAGACCGCCGGTGAGCTCGTCGGGCGGGCCGGTGCCGCACGGCAGGTCGGGGAGCGAGACCGACGTCGGTGGCCCCTGCCAGGCTCGGGCCATGGATCTCGCCGACCACGCCACAACGTCAGGCCCCGTCACCCCCGTCACCCCCGTCACCCCTGGCGCGCCCGTCGCCCTGGTCGCGGGCGCTACCCGCGGGTGCGGCCGGGCGATCGCCGTCGAGCTGGCGCGGGCGGGTTTCCACGTCTATGCCACCGGCCGCTCCAGCCGCGAGGCCGGACGCTCTGAGATGGACCGGCCCGAGACGATCGAGGAGACCGGGGAGCTGGTGGCCGCGGTGGGCTCCGGGACGGCGCTCGTGGTCGACCACGAGGACCCGGACGCCGTGGCTGCCCTGTTCGCACGGATCGAGGCCGAGCGCGGGCGCCTCGACGTGCTGGTCAACGACGTCTTCGGTGGTGACCGCTACGCCGAGTTCGGCAAGCCGCTGTGGGAGCACGACCCGGACGGCGGCTGGCGGATGATGGGGATGGGCGTGCGAACCCACCTGCTCACCGCCCACCACGCGCTGCCTCTGCTGCTGCGCACGGCGACGGCCGAACGGCCCGGGCTGGTCGTGGAGATGACCGACGGCACCTTCGAGGCCAACCGCGAGTTCCGCGAGGGCGTCGGGATGTACTACGACCTCGTGAAGTCCTGCGTGCAGCGGATCGTGGTCGGCCTGACGGCCGAGCTGGCCGCGCACCCGGTCACCGCGCTCGCGGTCACACCGGGATGGATCCGCTCCGAGGCGATGCTGGAGCACTTCGGCGTGCGCGAGGAGACCTGGCGCGACGCGCTGAGCGACGTGCCGGGCTTCGCGATCAGCGAGTCGCCGACCTTCGTCGCCCGCGGGGTGGCCGCGCTGGCCGCCGACCCCGGCCACCCGGCGTACGGCGGGAGGGGGCTGAGCAGCCACGACCTGGCGGTCGCCTACGACGTGACCGACACCGACGGGTCGCGGCCCGACTGCTGGCGCCTGATCGCCGAGCACGGCATGGAGGGCTCGCAGAGCGCTGACGTGACCGGCTACCGCTGAGGCCTTCCGGCCGAGAAGGGCTCGGTCAGCCCGCGGTGACGGTCGCGGCCGAGCCGTCGACGGACTCCATGCCCTCGGCGATGCGCATGGCCTCCTCGATCAGGGTCTCCACGATCTGGCTCTCGGGCACGGTCTTGATCACCTCGCCCTTGACGAAGATCTGGCCCTTGCCGTTGCCGGAGGCCACGCCGAGGTCGGCCTCGCGGGCCTCACCGGGTCCGTTGACGACGCAGCCCATGACGGCCACGCGGAGCGGGACCTCGAGGCCGTCGAGACCGGCCGTGACCTCGTCGGCGAGCTTGTAGACGTCGACCTGCGCCCGCCCGCACGAGGGACAGGAGACGATCTCGAGGCGGCGCGGCTTGAGGTTGAGCGACTCCAGGATCTGGAGGCCGACCTTGACCTCCTCGACCGGCGGGGCCGAGAGGGAGACCCGGATGGTGTCGCCGATCCCCTGCGAGAGCAGGTGGCCGAAGGCGACCGACGACTTGATCGTGCCCTGGAAGGCCGGCCCCGCCTCGGTCACGCCGAGGTGCAGCGGCCAGTCACCCTCGGCGGCCAGCAGCTCGTAGGCCTTCACCATCACGACCGGGTCGTTGTGCTTGACCGAGATCTTGAAGTCGCGGAAGCCGTGCTCCTCGAACAGGCTCGCCTCCCACTTCGCGGACTCCACGAGCGCCTCAGGCGTGGCCCTGCCGTACTTCTCGAGCAGCCGCTTGTCGAGCGAGCCGGCGTTGACGCCGATCCGGATCGAGGTGCCGTGGTCCTGTGCGGCGCGGGCGATCTCCTTGACCTGGTCGTCGAACTTGCGGATGTTGCCCGGGTTGACCCGCACCGCCGCGCACCCGGCCTCGATCGCGGCGAAGACGTACTTGGGCTGGAAGTGGATGTCCGCGATCACCGGGATCTGCGACTTGGTCGCGATCGCGGGCAGCGCGTCGGCGTCGTCCTGGCTCGGACAGGCCACCCGCACGATGTCGCAGCCCGACGCGGTGAGCTCGGCGATCTGCTGGAGGGTGGCGTTGATGTCGCTGGTCAGCGTCGTGGTCATCGACTGCACGGAGATCGGGTGGTCGCTACCGACCCCGACCTTGCCCACCTGGATCTGGCGGGTCGTGCGGCGGGGGGCGAGCACCGGCGGGGGCGCCTCCGGCATGCCGAGGCTGATCGCAGTCATGTCTCCGAGCGTACTCACCGCGCCCGATGCCTCGGCGATGCGTCGGGGTCGCGGCGGGGACGTCATACGTTGCGGTCCATGGCCACACCCGGCGCCGTATGACGTCCCACCGCCCAACCGGCTTGCGCCGCATGCCACGAGGAGTCGCCGCCACCGACTCAGGCAGCCCGGCGGAACCCACCCAGCGCCAGCGCCCGCTCGATCTGAGCGAAGAACTCCTCCGGGTGGAGCCGCAGCCCGAGCAACGGCACGCGCAGCACGGTGTCACCGGTCAGCACGAGCGAGTTCTGTCGAAGGGCGTCCGGGACCACGTTCTCCACCCACCCGTGGTGGATCCCGTCGACCTCCACGACCAGGCCGTGGGCCGGCCAGAACAGATCGAGGTAGTAGTGGCCGCGTGCGTCTCGACGCACGACCTGCCTCTCGGGCTCGGGCAGACCACGCCGACGCAGCTCGGCCACCACGTCGAGCTCCCCGAGCGAGCGGGCGCCGCCGAGCAGCTCGTTGACCACCGCGTGGAGCAGCCCTCGGCGGCGGTCGCGGCGGATTCGGAGAAGCTCTTCTCCGAGGTCCCTCGGCTTCACGAGCCCCTGCTGGACGCTCAGCACGCACAGGTACGTCGCCTGGCGGTCGGTGCCGGCCCACAGTGCCGCCCGTACCGCGGCCACGGCGGGACGGGTGCGCGGCAGCCGCGATCGCGCGGCGTCCTCTGCAGACCACCGCCGCGTCTGGCGGATGTCGTAGAGCGGGGTGCGACGGATGCGTGCCCCGCGCGGCACCGACACCCGGATCCGATCCACCCGGTAGCGCTCGAGGCCTGCCGCCACGAGCGCGGCGGCGCCGTCGAGCCTCGCTCGCGGACCTCCCTGGAACACCGCGGCCCAGAGGTGGCCGGTGAACGACACCGGCCCGTTGTGCACGCAGATCGACTGGTCACCGATCCTCTGCCAGCGTCCGACCCGCACCTCGAAGCGGACCCTCCAGCGCTTGACCCCGAGGCCGTAGAGCTGGCGTCGCGAGATCACCGACCCCTGCTCTGCGGCCACCTCCCGGGCGCGGACCAACGCATCATGGTCGATCGTCGGGCGCGGCAACGTAGGCACGCCAGCACTCTGGCGCTCGCGCCCCGGGCTCGCACCGCGCCTCGGACTCCGCTGTGCATGATCTCCTGCGACGGGCGGCTGTGGACACCGGCCGGCCCGCTGTCCGGCGGCTCGCCGCAGCCTCGCTCCGTCGCCGGACGTCATCCTCGACAGGCGCAGCCGGTAGACCACCCCGTATGACGTCCGGGTCGCTGTCCCGCGGTCTGCCCTCTGACGTCATACCGCGTCGGTGACGCCGGATGGGCCGGACCGTATGACGTCCCGCTGCGGGCACGGCTCGTATGACGTCCCGCCCGCCGCGCGCCTCGGCTCGCCGACTGGCGCGCCTCGGCCGGCGACGGCAGTCTCAGCTCGTCGGCAGGTGGATCGGCACCACGAGGTCGGCGACGATCAGCACGATGCCCATCACCAGCAACGCCGAGGCGACCACGTAGGCGACCGGCAACAGCTTGGCGGCGTCGACGTAGCCGGGGTCGGGTCGGCGGAACACCGTGGCCCAGCCGCGGCGGACGGCCTCCCACAGCGCGGAGGCGATGTGGCCGCCGTCGAGGGGCAGCAGCGGCACGAAGTTGAACATGCCGATGAAGAAGTTGAAGCCGGCGATGAGGGCTCCGAGGAAGACGACCCGGTCGACCACCGGGTAGGACTGCTCCGAGACGGTCTCACCGGCCAGGCGACCGCCGCCGACGATGCTGACCGGGCTGTCCTGGGCCCGCTCCTGCAGGCCGAGGACGGCCTTGCCCACCTCGAAGACCTTGACCGGCAGCGTGCCGAGCGCCTTGACCGTCTCGACGGTCATGTCGCCCATCTGGTCCAGGGTGAACAGCGGGCCACCGGTGGTGACGACCTCGCGGCTGACCGGCGTGACGCCGAGGAAGCCCACCTGCTCCAGCGTCTCGTCGGTCTCCGAGGTCGGTCGTGCCTGCACGGTGGTGCTCGTCGTACCGGTCCGCTCCTGGCCGTCGCGCTCGTAGCCGATCACGGCCTCGCCGCCGGCGTTGTCGCGGATCAGGTCGCGCAGCTGGTCCCAGCCGGCGACGGACGTGCCGTTGAAGGTCGTGATCGTGTCGCCGGGGCGCAGGCCGGCCTCGAAGGCGGGGCTGGCCGGGTCGTCCGCACCGCAGTCGAGCGTCTGGGCGGTGTAGGGCAGCACGCACTGGGAGACCGACTCCACGACCGGAGCGCCGGGCTCGGGCTCGAGGCTGCGGATGCCGTAGAAGCCGAAGATCAACAGGTAGATCACGAAGGCGATGGCGAGGTTCACCGTCGGCCCGCCGGCCATCACGATGACCTTCTTCCACCACGGCATCCGGTAGAACAACCGGTCCTCGTCGGCGGCGGTGATGGTCTCCCACTCCGCGGCGCGCGCGTCCGAGATCAGCTGGGTGAACATCCCGGTGTTGGACTTGCGGACCTGGTGGACCTCGTTGCCGTCCTCGTCGACGGTGGTCTCGGCGAGGTGCGCCGCGTCCGGCGGCAGCATGCCGACGATCTTGACGTAGCCGCCGAGCGGGATCGCCTTGACGCCGTACTCGGTCTCGCCGACCCGCTTGCTCCACACGGTCGGTCCGAACCCGATGAAGTACTGCGTGACCTTCCCGCCGAACTTCTTGGCCGGGATCATGTGCCCGAGCTCGTGCAACCCGATCGAGGCCAGGATGGCGACCACGAAGATCACCACGCCCACCGTGTAGAACAGCGCTGTCACGCCCGTGCACCCTTCGCGTCGAGGTCCGTCCCGTCGCCCCCGGTCAGGCGGCGGGCTTCGTCCCTGGCCCAGGCGTCGGCGGCGAGCACGTCGTCGAGCGAGAGCGTCGGCTCCGAGCGTACGTCGTGACGGGTCACCACGCGGGCGATCACGTCGACGATGTCGACGAACCCGATCCGGCCCTGCCGGAAGGCCTCGACGCACACCTCGTTGGCCGCGTTGTAGACCGCCGGCGCGACCCCGCCGCGCTCCCCCACCTCGCGGGCCAGCGACACCGCGGGGAACGCCTCGTCGTCCACCGGCTCGAAGCGCCAGTCGGACGCGCGGGTCCAGTCGATCGGGCGCTCCGCGTCGGGGACCCGGTCCGGCCACCCGAGCCCGAGGCTGATCGGCACCAGCATCGTCGGCAGCCCGAGCTGGGCCACGACCGCCCCGTCGACGAACTCGACCATCGAGTGGATCAGCTGCTGGGGGTGCACCACGGCGTCGACCCGGTCCATCGGCACGCCGAAGAGCAGGTGCGCCTCGATCACCTCCAGGCCCTTGTTGACCAGGGTCGCGGAGTTGATGGTGATCACCGGGCCCATGGCGAAGTTGGGGTGGCGCAGCGCCTCCTCGACCCCGACCCGCGCGAGGTCGTCGCGGGTCCTTCCACGAAACGGCCCGCCGCTCGCGGTCAGCACCAGCCGACGCACCTCCCGGGAGCCGCCCGAGCGCAGGCACTGGGCGATCGCGGAGTGCTCGGAGTCGACCGGGACGATCTGGCCCGGCACGGCCCGCTCGAGCACGAGCGGGCCGCCCATGACCATCGACTCCTTGTTGGCCAGCGCCAGCGTGCGTCCGGCCTCGAGCGCGGCCAGCGTCGGACGCAGGCCGACGGCCCCGGTGATGCCGTTGAGCACCACGTCGCAGGGGAGCTGCGCCGCCTCCACCGAGGCCTCCTCGCCCAGCCCCGCGAACGCGGTGGGTGCGAGCTGACGGACCTCGGCGACCTGCGCCTCGAACAGGGTGGGGTTGCTGCCCCCCGCGGTCAGGCCGACGACGCGGAACCGGTCGGGATGAGCCCGCACGAGGTCGAGCGCCTGGGTGCCGATGCTCCCGGTCGAGCCGAGGATGACCACGTCGCGTCGCTGCACGTGGCCTACTCTCCCAGTCGACCGGCGCGGCCCGCCTCGGGGCGTGACCGGGGTGCCCGAGCAGGTCTAGGGTCGGTCCATGATCGAGGAGCTGCCCACCCGGACCGGCGGCCCAGCCCCGGTCGGCGGACCCACGCTGACCCAGGAGCGGCGGCTGGTGACCGAGGTGCCGGGACCCCTCTCGCGTGAGCGCCTGGAGCGCAAGCGGGCCCACGTCGCCGACGGCGTCGCGCCCGCCCTGCCGGTCTTCGTGGTGGCGGCCGGCGGCGGGATCCTGCACGACGTCGACGGCAACAGCCTGATCGACCTCGGCTCCGGGATCGCGGTCACCACGGTCGGCAACAGCGCCGAGGCCGTCGTACGCCGCGTCACCGAGCAGGTCGCCGCGTTCACCCACACCTGCTTCATGGTCACGCCCTACGACTCCTACGTCGACGTCTGCGCCACCCTGTGCGAGCTGACCCCGGGTGAGCACGCCAAGAAGGCCGCACTGTTCAACTCCGGCTCCGAGGCCGTCGAGAACGCCGTGAAGGTCGCCCGCGTGGCGACCGGACGCGACGCGGTGATCGCCTTCGAGCACGCCTACCACGGCCGCACCAACCTCACGCTGGCGATGACGGCGAAGAACATGCCCTACAAGAACGGCTTCGGCCCCTTCGCCGCCGAGGTCTACCGCGCGCCGATGTCCTACCCGCTGCGCGACGGCCTCAGCGGGCCCGAGGCCGCCGCCCGCGCCATCGACGCGATCGAGAAGCAGGTCGGCGCGGAGAACACCGCGTGCCTGGTCATCGAGCCGGTGCTCGGTGAGGGCGGCTTCGTCGTGCCCGCCGAGGGGTTCCTGCCGGCCCTGTCCGCGTGGTGCACCGCCAACGGCGTGGTGCTCGTGGCCGACGAGGTCCAGTCGGGCATGTGCCGCACCGGGGCCTGGTTCGCCAGCGAGCACGAGGGCGTCGTGCCCGACCTGGTCACGGTGGCCAAGGGTGTCGCCGGCGGCCTGCCGCTCGCGGCGGTCGTCGGCCGGGCCGAGCTGATGGACTCCGTGCACGCGGGCGGACTCGGCGGCACGTACGGCGGCAACCCCGTCGTGTGCGCCGCCGCCCTCGGCGCGATCGAGGAGATGCACACCCACGACCTGCCCGGCCGCGCACGAGCGATCGGCGAGCTGCTCACCACCCGGCTCACGACGATGGCCGCAGAGCACCCGGTGCTGGCCGACGTCCGCGGGCGCGGCGCGATGATGGCCGTCGAGCTGTGCCGGCCCGGGGGCACCGAGCCGGACGCCGAGCGGACCAAGGCGGTCGCGGCGTACTGCCACGCCCACGGCGTCGTCGTGCTCACCTGCGGGACGTGGGGCAACGTGATCAGGCTGCTTCCGCCGTTGGCCATCGGCGACGACCTGCTCCACGAGGGCCTCGACGTGCTGGCCGAGGCCCTCGCGGCGACGGCGCCCGACGACACGACCACCGAGCCCGAGGGAGAGGCGCCCCCGACCCTCGACTGAGGAGTCAGCCGCCGGTGCACCGCTCCACGGCCGCGGTGTAGACCGCGGAGTCGGTCCCTCCTGCCTCGACCTTCTCACCGAGCAGGCCGAAGAGGTCGTCGAACGTGGCGAGGCTGGTGCCGTCCTGGCACTCGGTCAGGTCGGAGGGCTGGAGGGACCCGTCCTGCTCGCAACCCTCGTAGTCGGTGGGCAGCACGGCGCCCTCGACCCAGACGTCCTCGCAGCCGGGCGCACGACCCTCGGCGCTGTTCCCGTTGGTGTCGGCCTGCATCTGACCGCAGCCGGACAGCGCGAGCGGCAGGGCCAGGGCGAGGGCAGCGAGCCCGGTGGGACGAGGCATGTCGACGACGCTAGCCACGCCGGCGGGGTGAGCAGGCTCGGACCGGGGACCCCAGGTGGTCGTGGACCGCCGTCTCGAGCGGGAGGTAGCCACCCGCCGACGCGGGGTGGACGCGCGGGAAGGCTGCGTCGCCTCGCGGGCCTGCGGCAGGGCGCCCCCGGTCCGGGCCTCCTGGGTGGTGGTCATGGCGTCCTCCGTGGTCGATGATGCTCGGGTGAGTGACGTCGCTCACACGTGGTCGGGCCGGGGACGTCCACGCCCTACGCTCAGGCAGTCCCCCCGACCCATGGAGCTCCCCATGTCGATCCGGCCCCTCGCCCTCGCCCTCGCGGCCGCCCTCACGCTCGGCGGTCTCGTCCAGGCCGGGACGCCGGTCTCCGCGACGCCGGCTGCCCCAGCAGCCTCCGCCCCGGCCTCGGCCGACGGCTTCTACACGCCGCCGGTCGACCTGCGCGGGAAGCCCGGCCGGGTGCTCAAGGCCGAGCCGAGCACGTTCTTCCTCGATCCGCTCAAGGCGGTCCCCGCTCCGGCCGACGCCCAGCGGATCATGTACGTCAGCCGGGACGCGCACGGGCGCAAGAGCGCGGTCACGGGCACCCTGCTCACCCCGGACGTCCCCTGGACCGGGCCCGGTGAGCGACCGCTGATCTCCTTCGCGGTGGGCACCCAGGGCATGGCCGACCGGTGCGCGCCGTCTCGCCAGCTCGCTGCCGGCTCGGAGTACGAGGGCGGCTTCATCGACGGCTTCCTGACCCGCGGCTACACCGTGGTGGTCACCGACTACGAGGGTCTGGGCACGCCGGGCGTGCACGCCTACGTCAACACCCGGGCGTTGGGCAACAACGTGCTCGACGCCGCCCGTGCGGCCACCCGGGTCGGGACCGACGCCGTGCCGCGCAGCGCCCCGGTCCTCGTCGCGGGCTACTCCGAGGGCGGCAACGCCGTCGGCGGCGCACTGCAGCGCCACGCGACGTACGCCCCGGACGTGAACCTCGCCGGCGGGTACGCCGGTGCCGTGCCGGCCGACCTCGAGCGCGTCGCGCCCCCGCTGGACGGCTCGCCCGTACGCCGCCTTCCTCCTCTACTCCGTCGCCGCCCTCGACGCGGACTACCCACGCCTGGGGATCTCCGACCTGCTCAACCGCAAGGGTCGCCTGGCGGTGCGCCAGGCGAAGGGCACCTGCACCGCCGACGGGCTGACGCCGTTCGCGTTCCAGCAGTCGTCGTCGTTGACGAGGTCGGGCCGCTCGATCGTCTCGTTCCTCTCGCGACCCGACATCGCCCGGGTGCTGCGCTCGCTGCAGGTCGGCACCGTCGCGCCTGACGTGCCGGTGATCGTCACCCACACCCGCCTCGACGACGTCGTGGACTTCGCGCAGGACCGCGACGCGGTCCAGCGCTGGTGCCGCGAGGGCGCCACCGTGGCCTTCCGGCCGGGGGTCGCCCCGACCCACGTCGGGGGCGCCGTCGAGTCCTACCCGAAGGCGTTCGCCTGGATCGAGGCCCGGGTCCGGGGCCTGCCTGCTCCCAGCACCTGCTGAGCGCCTGCTGAGCACCTGGTAGGCCGGGACCGGTCCGGCGACATCACCCGCGAGGGGCACCGCCGTCCCGGTAGGCGAGGACCTCGGTCGGGTAGCCGTCGAGGTCGTGCCCGATCACGTCCGGCGCGTTGGTGACGAAGGTGACCACCGCGCCGCTCCGGCTCACCGCCGGGGCCCACGACGTGGTCTCACCGCCGTCGCCACCCCGGTCGTGGCTGACCAGGGCGGTGCGGCCGGTCGTGAGGTGGCGGACGTAGACCTGGCTCCACCGCGAGTCCGTCCGGGCGCCGACGACCATCCGCCAGCCGTTGGACCTGAAGGCGACGCTGCCACCGTCCGGACTGACTGCGGGCTGGCTGCTCGAGACCCCCTCCTCGTTGATGACCGGCTCCCCCTCGAGGTCGACGTCCACGATGTCGGTCGCGTCGGCGGCGAGGTGACGCACGTAGACGTGGTGGCCACCGGGGTCCACGGCGGGTCCGAGGTCGTCGGCGGAGGAGCGGAAGACCACCACGTCGCCGTCCGCGCTCACGTCCGGCTCACGGCTGCCGCCGTTCCCGCTCGTACCACCAGGAGTCGAGCTGACCAGGAGGGCCTCGTCGCTCGAACGCTCCCACCGCACGACGTCGGCGACGCCGTTGGCGTCGCGGGTGACCGCCTCCTCGGACTCGGTCGCGTAGACCACGAAGCGTCCGTCACCACTGATCCGGGGGTGGTCGACGACGCCGACGGGGACGGTCGGACCGGCCGCCGTGTGGCTGACCAGGGTCGTCTCGCCGGTCGCGACGTCGACGAGGTACGCCGCCCCGTCCGCGCCGACCAGCGCCACGCTCGCGCCGTCGTCGCTGATCGACGCCGAGCGGCCGCCCGCCGCCACCAGCACCGTGCGACCGGTGACCCGGTCGACGCGGTAGACCCCCGCAGGACCACCGCCGCGGACGAGGTTGGTGGCGCTGCTGGTGAACGCGACCCAGCGACCGGTGCCGCTGATGTCGGCGTCGCCACTCCTGGCGTCACCCTCGACCCCCCGCGGCGAGCAGCTCAGCAGTCGGACCGTGCCGGTGCGCCGGTCTGCGAGGTAGACGTCCCCGTCGCGCCCGTGGTCGCGCCGCCCGAGCCGCGCGCTCGAGGAGAGTGCCACCCATCGACCGCTGCCGCTGAGACCCGCCTGGCGGCTCGAGGCCCGACCGGGCCTCCCGTCCTCCCCGGTGCTGACCACCCGGACCGATCCGGGAGGCTGGAGCGCCGGCTGGCGGTGCGTGGCGGCCCCGGCCACGCCCGGGGCCAGCGGGATGCAGAGAAGGACCCCGGCGGCGAGTCCCGGGGCGGTGCGACCTGGCGAGCGGGACATGGTGCCTCCTCGGGCGGCTCGTCGGCCGGCGCCGGACGATCCGCCAGCCTACTGCCGGACGGCGCCGCGCTGCCGGGAAAATGTGTTGCACCCGGACCCGGGGGGCCTCACCCTGGTCGGGAGCCGGGCGCGTCGTGCGCCCGACCGTCGAGAGGAGTCGTGACATGTCGATGACTGTCCCCGGCCTGCCCGCAGCGCCGACCCCCTTCTCACGATGGAGCACCACCACCCATGACGTCACGTCAGCACCGACGCCCGCACGGTCGCGAGGACCTGCAGGGCGAGCACTACACCTCTGAGCACCTCCTCGCCCTGCCCGAGCAGGCCGGCCTCGCCGGTCCGCCCGCGGCGAGGGACGAGCCACCGCTCGACCCCCGTTTCACCCTCGCCTTCACCGCCTACGACGAGGTCGACGAGGAGGGCCAGCGCTGGTCGACGTGGTGGTCGGTCGACCCGCTGTGCCGCGGCCCCGAGCCCCGACCCGACTGGGTCGTGACCTCGCAGGGTGCCGTCGACACCGAGCTCGGGATCCTCAAGACCGGCAAGGAGGCCGACGTCTTCCTGCTCGAGCGCCGGGACCCGCACGCCGACCCGCACGCCGATGATGCCGGCGTGGTGATGGCCGCCAAGCGCTACCGCTCGCCCGAGCACCGCACCTTCCACCGCTCGGCGAGCTACACCGAGGGCCGCAGCGTCAAGCGCTCCCGCGACGAGCGGGCCCTGAAGCGCAAGAGCACCTGGGGCCGCCAGGTCGCGGCCGGCGAGTGGGCGGTCTCGGAGTGGGACGCCCTCGTGCGCTGCTGGCGCCTCGGCCTCCCGGTGCCCTATCCCGTGCAGGTCGACGGGACCGAGATCCTGATGGAGTGGGTCACCGTCGACGGCCCGGACGGTCCCGAGAGCGCGCCGCGGCTGGCCCAGACCCGGCCCGACCCGGAGCTCCTGGCGACGTACTTCGAGCAGCTGCGCGAGGTGATGACCACCCTGGTCCACGAGGGGCTCGTCCACGGCGACCTCTCGGCGTACAACATCCTCGCCGCGGGCGACCGGCTCGTGGTCATCGACCTGCCGCAGGTCGTCGACCTCGTGGGCAACACCGCCGGCGCGGACTTCCTGCTGCGCGACTGCACCAACGTCTGCGCGTGGTTCCGCGGCAAGGGCCTCGACGTCGACGAGCACGCGCTGTTCGCCGAGCTGATGGCGCTGGCCTTCTGAGCGCGGGTCTGGTGCGCACGGGTCTTCTGCGCACGGGCGTTTCACGGCCCGGTCGCCGACCCGTCGCCGTGCGTTCACCGTCCTCCGCTGGAGTTCGGCCATGCCCGCACGCCGTCACCTCGCCCTCGCCGCGACCACCCTGACCACCCTCACCGCCCACCCCCTCACCGCCCTCAGCGTCGCCACGCCGGCGACCGCCGGGCCGGGTGGTCGACCCGTGATCGTGCTGGACCCGGCCGGCACCCACGCCACCGGCCAGTTCGACGAGTCGGCCGCCGAGATCGTCGAGCACGACCCGAGCACCCAGCGCTACTTCGTGGTCAACGCCCTGTCCGGCGCGGTCGACGTGCTCGACGCGAGCGACCCGCGCGACCCGACGAAGATCGGCGAGGTCGACGTCGCCGGCCTGACCGCCGCCGACGGGTCGACGATCGACCGACGGGGCCCAGGTCAACTCCGTCGCGGTCGACGACGGCGTCCTCGCGGTCGCCGTCGAGTCGGCCGACAAGGTCTCGCCGGGCTGGGTCGGCTTCTTCGACACCGCCGGCGACACGGCGTTCATCTCGCGCGCTGCGGGTCGGCGTGCAGCCCGACATGGTCACCTTCACCCCCGACGGTCGCCGCGTCGTCACGGCCAACGAGGCCGAGCCGGCCGACGACTTCTCCTCCGACCCCGAGGGCTCGGTGAGCGTCGTCGGCGTCGCCGGCGCCCTCGACGGCCGCCAGCGCGCCAGCCGGATCGCCCGGTTCCGCACCTTCGGTGGCAGCCGGCTCCCCGAGGGCGTCCGGGTCTACGGGCCGGACGTGCCCGTCCCCGAGGGCCAGCCCACCGCCAACCGGGTCGCGCGCAACCTCGAGCCGGAGTACGTCGCCGTCGACCGCCGGTCCCGGCGCGCCTTCGTGACGTTGCAGGAGAACAACGCCATCGCCGTGGTCGACCTGCGCAGCACCCGGGTGCGCAAGGTCGTCCCGCTCGGCGGCAAGGACTGGACCGCGACCCAGGCGGGCTTCGACGCCAGCAACCGCGACGAGGGCGTGAACCTCCAGAGGTGGCCGGTGACCGGGATCTACGAGCCCGACTCCATCGCGACGTACGTCGCCCGCGGCCGCACCTACCTGGTCACCGCCAACGAGGGCGACGCGCGCGAGTGGGGCGACTACGTCGACTCCGGACGCCTGGCCGACAGCGCCTACCCGCTGTGCGACGACGTCTTCCCCGACGCGGCCGCGCTGAACGACGAGGCCGCGCTGGGGCGGCTCAACGTCTCCGAGGAGGACGGCATCCGCGGCAGCGGCGACGACGCCTGCCGCGAGGAGATCGTCACCCTCGGCGGCCGCTCCTTCAGCATCTGGACGCCGAACGGTCGCCTCGTCCACGACTCGGGCAGCCGGATCGAGCAGCTGGTCGCCAACGGCGCCGGCGGGGTCGACCCGGCCGTGGCCTTCAACGCGGGCAACGACGACAACGACTCCTTCGACAGCCGCAGCGACGACAAGGGGCCCGAGCCCGAGGGCGTCACCACGGGGCGGGTGAACGGGCGCACCTACGCCTTCATCGGTCTCGAGCGGGCCGGTGGCGTGATGACGTGGGACGTCACGAACCCGAACCGGCCACGCTTCGTCGACTACGTGAACAACCGGGACTTCTCCGCCGACGCGGAGTCCCCCGAGGCCGGTGACCTCGGCCCGGAGGGTGTCGCCTTCGTGCCCAGCAAGGACAGCCCGCTCAAGCGCCCGCTGCTCGCCGTCGGCAACGAGGTGTCCGGCACGACCACGGTCTTCACGATCTCGGGCACCCGCTGAGGCCGCACCGGCGTACGCCGTGGTGCCGGTCCAGAGCACGTCGCGGACGTGCTCGACTGCGACATGCTCGTAGGGACGCAGCTCGTCCCGGAGGTCGGGCTCCTCGCGGATCGCGGTCGTCGCCGGGCGGTCCGCCACCGCCACCGGCGCGTCGTCGCCCGCGACGGTGACGTCGACGACCTCCTCGACCAGTGCCGCCTTGGTCTCGGACCGGTGGTGGGACCGTCCGTCGTGGCGCTCACCTGGCCGAGGCGATGATCGCGTCAGGCGCCTTCAGGACGGCGACGTGGTGGCCGATGACTACCCTGACCTCTCCGCCCCCCTGTGCCCCTCCCCGTACGTCCGCGAAGGAGCCCCCGCCCGTGCCCGAGCCCGTCGGCCCGCGATCGGCGACGGATGAGCCCGCACGCGTCCGGGTCGAGGACCGGTTGCGCGACGCGGAGCGGCGCTTCCGCGTGGTCTTCGACCTCTCGCCGTTGGCCATGGGTCTGACCCTCGGCGAGACCGGGACCTACGCCGAGGTCAACCAGGCCCTGTGCGACCTGCTCGGACGTGACGCCGAGGAGCTCGTCGGGATGTCGGCGGCCGAGATCCTCCACCCCGACGACGTCCACCTCGCCAATCCGGCCGGGGCTGCGGCCCTGGCCTCCCCCGATGGTCGCCACCGGCTGGAGATGCGCCTGGTCCGTCGCGACGGAGAGGTGCTCACGGCACTCGTGACCCTGTCCTGGGTGGCCGCCGGGGACGGCGTGAAGTACCTGCTCGCGCAGATGGAGGACATCACCGCACGTCGTACGGCGGAGACGATGCTGCGCCAGCAGGCCGACACCGACGCCCTGACCGGCCTGGCCAACCGTGCGCACCTGGGTCGCGTGCTCGCCCACCTCGCCGGGCTGCGTGCCCGCGCCGCCGCGCTCTTCGTCGACCTCGACGGGTTCAAGATCATCAACGACACGCGCGGTCACGACGCCGGTGACCAGGTGCTGGGAGAGGTCGCGCGCCGGGTGAGCGCGCTCGTGCGACCCGGCGACCTGGTCGCGCGCTTCGGTGGCGACGAGTTCGTCGTGCTCCTGTGCTCGGACGAGCACCCGTCCCCCCTCCCGGCCAATCTCCTCGCGTCCCAGGTCGCCCAGGCCCTGGCCCGGCCCGTCGAGACCGAGACCGGCCCGGTCCGGGTCACCGCGAGCATCGGGCTGAGCACGGGCACCGTGGAACCCCGCGACCCGATGCAGCTGGTCCAGCAGGCGGACACGGCGATGTACCGGGCCAAGAGCCTGGGCAAGAACCGTCGCCAGAGCTACGGACCTCTCCTGCATCGCGAGACGATGGAGCACCGGCGGACCGAGGCGAGCCTGCGCACCGCCTTGGACGACGGCCGGTTCCGCCTGCACTACCAGCCCATCGTCGATCTCCACTCGGCGCGCGTCGTGGGGCTCGAGGCCCTGCTGCGCCTGGTGGACGAGCAGGGCGAGCTGGTGTCCCCAGCCGCCTTCATCACCGTGGCCGAGCAGAGTGGACTGATCGTGCCGGTGGGCGCCTGGGTCCTCCGGGAGAGCTGTCGCGCCCTCGCGGGGCTGCGTCGCGACACCGGGCAGGACCTCCACCTCTCCGTCAACGTCTCGCCGTGCCAGGCCTCTCGTCCGGACCTGTCCGAGACCGTCGTGGCCGCGCTCGAGGACGCCGGCGTGCCCGAGCAGCTCCTGCGCCTCGAGCTCACCGAGTCCGCGCTGCTGGCGGCCGACGACCTCACCCTGCACCAGCTGCTGCGCCTGCGGGACCGTGGCCTGGGGATCAGCCTCGACGACTTCGGGACCGGCTACTCCTCCCTGACCCACCTGCAGCGATTTCCCGTCACCGAGATCAAGGTCGACCGCGGCTTCGTCCAGGGCATGGTCACCTCACCCGGTGACCGCGCCATCGTCACCGCCATCACCCGGCTCGCGGCGGACCTGGGCATGGGCTGGGTCGCCGAGGGCATCGAGACCGAAGGACAGCACGCGGCGGTCTCCTCGCTCGGGCCCGGTCTGGGGCAGGGCTACCTGTTCGGGCGGCCGATGCCGCTCGAGGTGCTGCGACCCTTCCTCGCCTGCCGCGCGGACCGTCCTGCAGCCGACCCGGCCGTCGAGGTCGGCTGAACGAGCGCCGGCACGGCGCGGGGCTCGCTCACCGGACGGGAAGCTCCTGCTGGCCCCACGGGCTGCCGTACTCGACGAGCAGGTCGAGGAACGGCACCGCGTCGAAGGACTCCGGCCCCCGCACGCCGGCCCCGGACCAGACGCCGGTCGCCAGCAGCTCCAGGGCGACGACGGGGTTGATCGCGGTCTGCCAGACCACGCACTGGTGGCCGTAGTCGCTCATCGTCGTCTCGTTGTCGACGACGTGGTAGAGGTACGTCGATCGCGGCGCGCCGTCCTTGCCGGTGCCGGTGACCCACAGGCCGGCGCACGTCTTGCCCGTCATCCGTGGCCCGATCGTGGCCGGGTCGGGCAGGCAGGCCGCGACCACGTCACGTGGGGAGACCTCGACCCCCTTGACCCGGACCTTCTCGGTGCGGTCGAGGCCGAGGGTGTGCAGCACCTTGAGGATGCCGATGAACTCCTCACCGAGGCCGTACTTGAAGGTGGCCCGCCGGCACTGGACCCAGCGCGGCATCAGGAGCACCTCCTCGTGCTCGACGTTGACGCACTCCACGGGGCCGATGCCCTCGGGGAAGTCGAAGACCTCGGGCTCGCTGAAGGGGGCCGTGGTGAACCAGCCGTCCGGCGCGTCGTCGCTGCCGACCCGGTCGGCCTCGTAGACCACGGGCGGGTTGAGGCACTCCTCGATGGTGGTCCACATCGAGAACGACGGCGCGAAGATCTCGCGGCCCTCGTCGTCGGTGACGACGAGGTTGGCCCCGTCGCGGGTGCCGAGCTCGTCGATCTCGGAGAACAGGTGGTCGGCGGCGTACCGGGCGAAGACGTCGGAGAGCCCCGGCTCGACCCCGACCCCGACCAGCGCCAGGCGTCCGGCGGCCTCCCACGCGCCCGCCTGCGCGAACTGCTCGTCGCCGAGCATCACCCCGACCCGCTCGTACGGCGCCGAGGAGTGCGGGCGCGAGAGCGACATCGCCATGTCGAGGTAGTCGGCGCCGGCGGCGTACGCCCCCTCGAAGATGCTCATGTTGAAGACCGGGTCGACCGCGTTCATCACGTGGGTGATCGCGTGCTCGCGGCACAGCGCGGCGACCGACCCGGCGTCGGAGGCGTCGATGCTCGACCCGGTGTAGCGGGGGTCGGCGTCGGCGGCCCGCTCGGCCTTGGGACCGTCGTAGTCGGCGATCACGACCGCCTCGAAGAAGTCGCGGCGCGCGGCGATCGCCGCGAACGCCGCTCCGACGCCGCCGGCGCCGATCAGCAGGATCCTCATCAGATGCTCCTCACTGGTCGCTGGTCACTGGTCACTGGTCACTGGTCACTGGTCATTGGCCGATGTAGGACATGACGTGCTTGATCCGGGTGTAGTCCTCGAGCCCGTACATCGAGAGGTCCTTGCCGTAGCCCGAGTGCTTGAAGCCGCCGTGGGGCATCTCGGCGACGATCGGGATGTGGGTGTTGATCCACACCGCTCCGAAGTCCAGGCGCTTGGCCATCCGCATCGCGCGCCCGTGGTCCTTGGTCCACACGCTGGAGGCCAGGCCGTACCTGACCCCGTTCGCCCAGCGCAGTGCCTCGGCCTCCTCGGAGAAGCGCTGGACGGTGATGACCGGGCCGAAGATCTCGTCCTGGACCTGCTCGTCGTCCTGGCGCAGTCCCGAGAGCACCGTCGGCTCGTAGAAGTAGCCCGACTCCCCCTGACGGCGACCCCCGGCCTCGACGCTGCCGTGGTCGGGCAGGCGGTCGACCATGCCGGAGACCCGGGCGAGCTGGTCGGCGTTGTTGAGCGGGCCGTAGAGCACGTCGTCGTCGTCCGGCATCCCCGTGCGGGTGCCGCGCGCCTGCTCGGCGAGGGCCGCGACGAAGTCGTCGTGCACGCCCGGCCCGGCGAGCACCCGGGTCGCCGCGGTGCAGTCCTGGCCCGCGTTGAAGTAGCCCGCCGCCGCGATGCCTTCGGCTGCCGCCTCGACGTCGGCGTCGTCGAAGACGATCACCGGGGCCTTGCCGCCGAGCTCGAGGTGCACCCGCTTGAGCTGGTCGGCCCCGGAGCGGGCCACCTCCATGCCCGCGCGCACCGAACCCGTGATCGCGACCAGCTGCGGGGTCGGGTGCTCGACGAGCGCGCGGCCGGTGTCGCGGTCGCCGGTGACGACGTTGAAGACGCCCGGCGGCAGGAACTCCGAGCACAGCTCGGCGAACAACGTCGTCGAGGCGGGCGTGGTGTCGCTGGGCTTCAGCACGATCGTGTTGCCGGCGGCCAGGGCCGGCCCGATCTTCCAGACCATCATCATCAGCGGGTAGTTCCAGGGCGTCACCTGGCCGACGACGCCGATCGGCTCACGGCGTACGAACGAGGTGTGGTCGGCCAGGTACTCCCCTGCGGACCTGCCCTCGAGCACGCGGGCGGCTCCGGCGAAGAAGCGCAGCTGGTCGATGGCCGGCGGCAGCTCCTCGGTGGTGGTGAACCCCAGCGGCTTGCCGGTGTCCCTGCTCTCGACGGCGACGAACTCCTCGGCGCGCCGCTCGAGAGCGTCCGCGATCCGCAGCATCGCGAGCTGCCGCTCGGCCGGGGTGGTCTCGCCCCAGCTCTCGAACGCCTTCTCGGCCGCGCGGAACGCCCGGTCGACGTCCTCGGCCCCCGACCGCGGCGCCTGCGCGTAGACCTCCCCCGTGGAGGGGTCCAGCACGTCGTAGGTCTCCCCCGAGACCGAGTCGACGAGCTCACCGTTGACGACGTTGCGGAACCTCAGGTCGGCCATGGTGCGACCCTAGGGCAGCCGCTTCGGAATCGGTAGTGTCACGCACTCTCGCCAACCGGATCCGTCGCGGGACCGGCTTGATCGGTAAGCGGACCGCCCGACCGACGTCTCCCCCGACCGGCCGTCGTAGGCTGCTCGAAGGAGGCCATCATGACCGAGACCCGTCCCGCCGCGCCGCAGGGTCGCGTCGAGCTCAACGGCATCAACGTGATCGCGGAAGCCGAGCGCAAGGGACGTCCGCGCGACCTGTTCTGGCCGTGGACCGCCGCCTCGATCTCGGTCTTCGGGATCAGCTACGGCGCGTTCGCCCTGTCCTACGGCATCAGCTTCGTCCAGGCCCTGGTCGCCTCGGTCATCGGCATCATCGGCGCGGGCATCCTGGCCGGCCTGGTCGCCACCGCGGGCAAACGCGGGTCCGCTCCGACGCTGGTGCTCTCCCGAGCCGCCTTCGGGGTGCAGGGCAACCGCGTGCCCTCGGCGGTCTCGTGGCTGCTGACCGTGGGCTGGGAGACGGTGCTGACCTCCCTGGCCGCGCTCGCCACCGCGACGGTCTTCCGCGAGCTCGGGGTCGGTGGGGGCGACGTCACCCTCGCCCTCGCCCTGGTCGTCGTGGTCGTGCTGATCGTGGCGGGAGGCGTGCTCGGCTTCGAGACGATCATGCGGGTCCAGACCTGGATCACCTACGTCGGCGTCGTGCTCACCGTCGTCTACCTCGCGCTCGTGGTCGACCGGATCGACCTCGGTGCGGTCACCTCGCTGCCCTCCGGCTCGACCGCCGGCGTGGTCGGCGCGATCGTGCTGGTCGCGACGGCCACCGGGCTGGGCTGGGTCAACGCCGCCGCGGACTACTCGCGCTACCTGCCTCGTACGGCGTCCAGCGCCGGGGTCGCGGGCTGGACGACCGCGGGGCTCTCGGTCGCCAACCTCGTGCTGATCGGGCTCGGACTGCTCCTGGCCGGCTCCGACCCGACGCTGGGCGAGGCCATCGGCGCAGACCCGATCGGAGCGCTGGCCGCGCTCCTGCCGACCTGGTTCCTGGTCCCGTTCGTCGTCGTGGTGGTCCTCGGCCTCGTCGGCGGCGCCCTGCTGGACATCTACTCCTCGGGACTCTCGCTGCTCGCGCTCGGTCTGCCGGCCTCCCGCCCGGTCGCTGCGGGCGTCGACGGGGTGCTGATGGTGCTGGGTGCGGTCTACGTGCTGTTCTTCGGCACCGACTTCTTCGGGCAGTTCCAGGGCTTCCTGATCACGCTCGGCGTCCCGATCTCGGCGTGGGCCGGCGTGATGCTGGCCGACCTGCTGCTGCGCCGCGGCGACTACCAGGAGGCCGCGCTCGCCGATCCGGCCGGCGCCTACGGCGCCTGGCGCTGGCCCACACTGGCCGTCTTCGGGCTCGGCACCGTCCTGGGCTGGGGTCTGGTCACCAACACCTACGCCGGCTGGCTCTCCTGGCAGGGCTACCTGATGGGCCCCCTCGGCGGCAAGGACGGCGAGTGGGCCGGGGCCGCGATCGGGGTGCTGGTGGCGCTGGTCGTCGGGTTCGCGGGCTACCTGCTGACGCAGCGGGGCGCGGTGGCGCGCTCCGAGGGGCGCTGAGCCCCCGTGAGCGGCCGACGGACCAGCGAGCCCTGGCTCGTCGTGATCGACCTCCAACGGGTCTTCGCCGACGAGGGCAGCCCCTGGCAGGTGCCGGGCTTCACCGGCGTGCTCCCCCGCGTGCGCGAGCTGTGTGCGCAGCACCCGGGCCGCGTCGTGCTGACCCGGTTCGTCCCGCCCGCGCGGCCCGGGGGCTCGTGGGTCGACTACTACCGGGCCTGGCCGTTCGCGCTCGACCCCGCCGCCGCCCACCTGTGGGAGCTGGTGCCCGGGCTGCCCGTCAGTCCCGAGGGAGGCGTCCCCGTGGTCACTCGCCCCACCATGGGCAAGTGGGGCGAGGACCTCCTCGCCGCGACCGGAGGCGCCACCGACCTGGTGCTGTGCGGCGTCTCCACCGACTGCTGCGTGCTCTCCACCGCCCTGGCCGCCGCCGACGCGGGCGCCCACGTCCGCGTCGAGGCGGGGGCGTGCGCAGGGTCCTCGGCGCCGGCCCACGAGCAGGCGCTCGCCGCGATGAGGCTCTACGCGCCCCAGGTCGCGGTCGTGGGCCCTGACCTCGGACACTGACCCCCGGCGGGAGCAAGGCAGGACTGACGACGACCGCTGCCCCGTCGCTCCCTCCGCCACAGCTCCCTGCTCGGGGCAGCCCGCAGGGCGGGCGCTGGCCGGTCATCGATGCGGACGCGCCGTCCGGGACGTGCGACCACCGACGAGTGCTGCAGCCGTACCGGACCCCGGAGGGGTTCGGGCCCTCGAGAGCGGGCGTTCACGGCGACGCTCCTGCGGGTTCGTCGAGCTGTGGCGACCGCAGCTCAGCCGTGCACGCGCAGACCCTCCACCCAGGTGCCCACGACCTCCGCCGCCCCGATCTCGCTCGACGGCCCGCCGAACGGGTCCCGGTCCAGCACGACGAGGTCGGCCAGCATGCCCGGTGCGATCGTGCCGACCTCGCGCTCGCGGTGGTTGATCCAGGCGCTGCCCGAGGTGTAAGCCGCCAGCGCGGTCGTCAGGTCGAGCGACTGCTCGGGCAGGAACGGCTCGACGCCCCCGCGACCGTCCTCGCCCCACGAGGTCCGCGTGACCGCGGTGTGCACCGCCTCGAGCGGGTTCGGGGTGCTCACCGGCCAGTCGCTGCCGGCGACCAGGCGGGTGCCGGCCCGGTGCAGGTCGGCGAACGGGTACTGCCAACGGCCCCGCTCCTCGCCCAGCACCGGCAGCGTCAGCTCGACCATCTGGTCGTCGAGACAGGCCCACAGCGCCTGCATGTTCGCCGCGACCCCCAGCTCCGCGAAACGACCGCGGTCCTCGGGCCGGACCAGCTGGAGGTGGGCCACGTGGTGCCGGCCCAGGCCGCGGCGCGACGCCGGCAGGCCGGCGAAGGCGTCGAGGGTCTCGCGCACGCCCCGGTCACCGATCGCGTGCACGTGGACCTGGAAGCCCTCGGCGTCCAGGGCCGCCACGGCGTCGCGCAGCATCGTCGGGTCGACGAAGGAGTGCCCCCGACCGGCCACGGAGCCGGCGTGCCCGCACCGGTCGACGTACGGCTCGTCGAGGGCGGCCGTGCCGTTCTCCGCCACCCCGTCCTGCATCACCTTCACGCTGGACGCGCGGAACCGCCCGGTCGAGAGCGCCGCCCGCCGCGCGAGGAGGTCGGGGACCTGCTCGAGCCCGCGGTCCCGCTCCCACCACAACGCCCCCACGACGTACGCCGTGAGGTCGCCGCGGGTCGCGGCCCGCACGTACGCCGGCCCGGGGTCGTCGACGCCGGCGTAGTCGCCGACGATCGCGTCCTGCCAGCCCGTGACGCCGAGCGAGTGCAGGTAGGACTGGCCCGCGAGCAGGGCGGCGTCGTACTCCCTCGCGGTGGTCGGGGGGACGAGCCGCGAGACCAGGCCCATGGCGGCCTCGTGCAGCGTGCCGGTCGGGCGGCCGCGCTCGTCGCGCTCGATCCGCCCGTGCGGCGGATCGGGGGTGCGCTCGTCGATCCCGGCGAGCTCGAGGGCGCGGGTGTTGACCCAGGCGCCGTGGTGGTCGCGGTTGGGCAGGAACACCGGACGGTCGGCCACGACGGCGTCGAGGTCGGCCGCCGTCGGCGTGCCCCCGGGGAACGCCGCCATCGCCCAGCCGCCCCCGAGCACCCAGGGCGCCCCGGGGTGCGCCGCGGCGTACCCACCGACGGCGCCGACGAAGCCCGCGCGGTCCCGCTCGGCGGTCAGGTCGCAGCGGATCCGCTCCAGACCCCCCTGCACCGCGTGGACGTGGGCGTCGACGAATCCCGGTGCGACCAGGCCACCGCCGAGGTCGACGACCTCGGCGTCCGCGGACCACGGACGTTCGCGGGAGGTCGGCTCGCCGGGCCCGGTCACGGCCGCCACCCGACCGTCCCGGACCACCACGGTCGCCGGGCCCCGGTGGGCGTGGCCGTCGAAGAGCTGCCCGCCACGGAGCACGAGATCGGGCATGGCAGCAGTATGACACCGCAGGGATCCTCCGCACGCCTGCATCCGCGCGACGGATTCCGTCGTCTTGACCGAGTCCACGGCACGGATCCGCTTGCCAAGCGCCGCTCGCGACGCGCATCATGAACGCATGGACTACGACCACCTGCAGCAGGCCGCCAAGGACCACCTGTGGATGCACTTCACCCGCCACGGGCAGTTCGACCACTCCGACGTGCCGGTGATGGTCAAGGGCGAGGGTGCCTACCTCTACGACGCCCAGGGCAAGCGCTACCTCGACGGCCTGGCCGGGCTCTTCGTCAGCCAGCTCGGGCACGGGCGCACCGAGCTCGCCGAGGCCGCGGCGAAGCAGGCGCAGGAGCTGGCCTTCATGCCGCTGTGGTCCTACGCGCACCCGACCGCCATCGAGCTCGCCGAGCGGGTCGCGGGCTACGCCCCCGGTGACCTCAACCGGGTCTTCTTCACCTCCGGCGGCGGTGAGGCCGTCGAGACCGCGTGGAAGCTGGCCAAGAACTACTTCAAGCTGGTCGGCAAGCCGATGAAGCACAAGGTCATCAGCCGGGCCATCGCCTACCACGGCACCACCCAGGGTGCGCTCTCGATCACCGGCCTGCCCCTGCTCAAGCAGCAGTTCGAACCGCTGGTGCCCTCCACGTTCCGGGTGCCCAACACCAACGTCTACCGCGCCGAGGAGATCACCGGCGGCTTCCTGGACGACTCCGACCCGGAGGCGTTCGGCCGGTGGGCCGCCGACCAGATCGAGGTCGCCATCGAGAACGAGGGCGCCGACACCGTCGCCGCGGTCTTCCTCGAGCCGGTGCAGAACGCCGGTGGCTGCTTCCCCCCGCCCCCGGGCTACTTCCAGCGCGTGCGCGAGATCTGCGACCGCCACGACGTGCTGCTCGTCTCCGACGAGGTGATCTGCGCCTTCGGCCGGCTCGGGCACTTCTTCGGCGCCGAGCGCTACGGCTACCAGCCCGACATGATCACCTGCGCCAAGGGCATCACCTCGGGCTACGCCCCGCTCGGCGCGATGATCGCCTCGGACCGGCTGATGGAGCCGTTCCTGGCCGACAAGGTCTCCTTCGCCCACGGCTACACCTTCGGCGGCCACCCCGTCTCGACCGCGGTGGCACTGGCCAACCTCGACATCTTCGAGAACGAGGGCGTCCTGGAGCACGTCCGCGCCCAGGAGCCCGCCCTGCGCTCCACGCTGGAGCGGCTCAAGGACCTCCCGATCGTCGGCGACGTGCGCGGCGACGGCTTCTTCTACGGCATCGAGCTGGTCAAGGACCAGCACACCAAGGAGTCGTTCACCAGCGAGGAGTGCGAGCGGCTGCTCTACGGCTTCGTCTCCAAGCAGCTCTTCGCCGAGGGTCTCTACTGCCGCGCCGACGACCGCGGCGACCCCGTCGTCCAGCTCGCGCCGCCGCTGGTGTGCGACCAGAGCCACTTCGACGAGATGGAGCAGATCCTGCGCGTGGTGCTCGACAAGGCCGGCTCCCTGCTCTGAGACCCGTCCGCGCCGGGTCCGTGCGTGCTCAGCAGCCGGGGCAGATCTTCACGGCGAGGTCGGGGGCGTCGCCCTCGTCGAGGGCGTCGCCGTCGGCCTCGGACTTGCCGAGGGGCTGGTCGGCCGCAGTGATGTCGACCGCCTGGAACCCGTAGCTCTCCGAGCGCGGTGCCGGCAGGGTCGCCTCGTAGCTCGCGGAGCAGGTGAAGGTCAGCACGTCCTTCGAGACCGAGCTCCTGGTCACGCTCGAGTCGGTCAACGGCGCCGTCGTGACGAGCGTGCCGTCGGCGTCGAGGACGCGCACGGAGACGCGCGCGACGATCGAGGTGCAGTCCTTCGGCCACGGCTTGAACCGCTGTCCGAGCGCCACCGTGGTGGTCACCGTGCCCGCGACCACGGTGGTCTGCGCCGCGAGCCGCTCCTGCTTCGCGGCGTCGCTGACCGCGTTCTGGGCGATCGCGGCGGTCTCGGCGCGCAGGGTGGCGACCGTCTTCTCCAGCTCGGCGACCCTGGCGTCGGCCTCCTCGAGATCGCTGCGCACGGCCTTGCCGCTGGCCTGCATGCGACTCAACCGGTCGCGTGCGGTGTCGAGCTCGACGGCGACCTCCGCCACGGCGTCGTCCGTCCCCGTGCTGACCTCCGACGGCGTGGCTGCGGAGGACCCGGCCCGGTCGAGGTCGGCCTGGGTGAACGGGGTCGGGTCGGTCTGCAGCGTGGTGTAGACGCCCAGCGCTCCGCCGAGCACCAGCCCGAGCACGCCGATGAACAGACGCGAGAGCACTGCACCCATGATCTTCTCCCACCCCGGCCCCTGCGGACCCCGTCACGGACGTCGGGCCCGCCGGACGGCCGGACCTCAGGGCTACGAGGATGCCCGGCTCGACGCCCCGCTGTCCGGCGAACGCGACGGTCCGCTGCCGGCTCGGGACGGGGACGCGCAGGCCGCGGTCAGGAGTCGAAGCCCAGCCCGGCCTTGTCTAGACCGCGCAGCCACAGGTTGCGTCGCCCGCCGTTCCGGTCGGCCGAGGCCAGCGCGTGCCGGGTCGCGGTGATCCCGGCCCAGCGCAGCGGCTCGGGTGGGAAGGGCAGGGGTCGCTCCCGCACCATCCGCAGCGAGGTCCGCTCGGTCTCCTCGCCTGCCAGCAGGTCGAGCACGACGTCGGCGCCGAACCGGGCCGCGGCGACACCCAGCCCGGTGTAGCCCGACGCGTAGCCGACCCGGCCGCCGACAGCGGTGCCGAAGAACGCGGCGAAGCGGGTGCAGGTGTCGATCACGCCACCCCACCGGTGGCTGAAGCGCACGCCCTCCAGGCCGGGGAAGGTCTCGACGAGCTGCCCGGCGAGCAGGGCGTGGGTGGGTCCCTGCTCGAGGGCTCGGTCGATGCGGCCGCGCCAGTGGTAGACCGCGTCGTAGCCGCCCCACAGCAACCGGTCGTCGCGGGTCAACCGGGCGTAGTGGAACAGGTTCCCGGCGTCGGCCAGGCCCTCGCGGCCCGACCAGCCGACGGAGGCGAGCTGCTCGACGTCGAGCGGCTCGGTCATCAGCACGTGGTCGTAGACCGGCACCGTCATCGGTCGCAGTCGGCGCAGCAGTGAGGGGAAGGCATTGGTCGCGAGCACCGCGTGCCGGGCGGTGACGGACCCGCGGGCCGTCCGCACCCGCACCCCGGTCCCGTCCCGCTCCACGCTCGTCGCCGGGGTGCCCTCGAAGACCCGGGCGCCCGAGGTCAGGCACGCGGTCCGCAGACCCCAGGCGAGTCGGGCGGGCTCGAGCAACGCGGTGCCGTCGCGGTCCAGCAGCCCGGCGACGTACGTCGGGGAGTCGACGTGCTTGCGGGTCTCCTCGGCCGAGAGGAGGACCACGTCGTGGCCGTGCGCCCGCATCGCCTCGCCGAGCGCGGCGAGGTCGTCGGCCTGGTGCGGCGACGTCGCCGCGGTGAGCTCACCGGAGCGGGTGAAGGCGCAGTCGATGCCGTGGCGCGCCACGGCATCGCCGATCGCGTCGAGGTTCTCGGCACCGAGCCGGTCGAGGTCGTCGAGCTCCTCCGGCCAGCGCTCGAGGCCGTTGCCGAACCCGTGGGTCAGGCTCGCCGAGGCGAACCCCCCGTTGCGGCCGCTCGCCTCGTGGCCGCAGGCGCCCGCCTCGAGCACGACGACCGAGCGGCCGGGCTCGCGCTCGAGCGCGCGCAGCGCCGTCCACAGGCCCGTGTAGCCACCGCCGACCACGACGAGGTCGGCGGCGACGTCCTCGAGCAGCGGCTCGAGCGCCTCGGGCCGGTCGGGGTCGTCGAGCCAGTACGGCCGGGGTGCCGCGTTCGCGAGGGCGGCCGGCTCGGGCGCGCGGCTCATGTCGCGCTGCGGCGACGCGCGCGGACCTCGACCCCGATCACGACCAGGATCGAGATCGCGAACATCAGCGTGCCGATCACGTTGACCTGCATCGGGATGCCGACCCGGCTGACGCCCCAGACGTACATCGGGAAGGTCGTGGTGTTGCCGGAGTTGAGGTTCGTGACGATGAAGTCGTCGAAGGACAGCGAGAAGCTGAGCAGCGCGGCGGCCGCGATCCCGGGCAGCACGAGCGGGAAGGTCACCCGCCAGAAGGTCTGCGCCGGGGTCGCGTAGAGGTCCATCGCGGCCTGCTCGAGGTTGTCGTCCATGCCCGCGAGCCGGGCTCGCACGGTCACGACGACGAAGGACAGGCAGAACATGATGTGCGCGATCAGGATCGTGAAGAACCCCAGCTGTCCCGCGAAGCCCGAGGCCACGAAGAGGGCGAGCAGCGAGGAGCCCATGACGACCTCGGGGGTGGCCATCGGCAGGAAGATCAGCAGGTTGGAGGTGGAGCGTCCGCGGAAGTTGTGCCGCACCAGCGCGAACGCGGCCAGCGTGCCGAGCACGGTCGCTCCGGTGGTGGCCAGCGCGCCGATGCGCATGCTCACCCCGAGCGCCCGGCACAGGTCGGGGTCCTCGCACGGGTTGAGCCAGTTGTGCAGGGTGAACCCGTCGAAGCTGTAGACCAGGCGCGAGGCCGGGTCGTTGAAGCTCATCAGCACCACGACCGCGATCGGCACGAAGGTGTAGACGAGCACGGCCAGACCGAGCAGCAGCACGAGGTGCTCGCGCACCCACGCCACCGGCGACGTACGCCGTCCCGGCCGCGGCGCGGGGTGCGTCGTGGGAGCCTGGGCCACCGGTGGTCGGGTCGTGGTGCTCACAACAGCTCCTCGGTGCCGGCACGGCGTACGTAGACCAGCACCATCGCGACGATCAGCACCGAGAGCAGGACCGAGAGCGCCGCGGCGACGGGCAGGTTGTTGGCGTCGGTGAACTGGGACTGGATGACGTTGCCGATGACGCGGTTGTTCGTCGAGCCGAGCAGCTCGGCGTTGATGTAGTCGCCGGCCGCGGGGATGAAGGTGAGCAGCGTGCCGGACACGACCCCGGGCAGCGAGAGGCGCCAGGTGACCTTGAAGAACCCGGCGAACGGGGAGGCGTAGAGGTCGCCGGCCGCCTCGATCAGACGCGGGTCGACCTTGTCGAGGCTGGCGTAGAGCGGGAGCACCATGAACGGCAGGAAGTTGTAGGTCAGCCCTGCGACCACCGCGAACGGCGTCGCGAGCAACCGCCCGTCGGAGCCGAGGACGTGCAGGAGCTGCAGGGTGTTCACGATGAAGCCGTCGTCGGCCAGGATCAGCTTCCAGCTCAGCGTGCGGATCAGGAAGCTGGTGAAGAACGGGGCGATCACCAGCACCAGCATCAGGTTCTTCCAGCGCCCGGCCTTGAAGGCGATCGCGTAGGCCAGCACGTAGCCCAGCACCAGGCAGGCCGCCGTCGCGGTGGCGCCGTAGGCCAGCGCCCGCACCAGCGGACCCCAGTAGGCCTGCACGACGTCGACGTAGTTGCCGAACGCGTAGGTCATCTCATAACCCCGGAAGTCCGAGCCCGACGGGTCGAACAGGCTCGTGGCCACCAGGGAGTAGAACGGGACCACGAAGAAGGCCAGCAGCCAGACCGCGGCGGGGGCGAGCAGCAGGTAGCCGACCCTCGCGCCCCGGCGGGTGGTGCTCACGCGCCCTCGCGGTCGGCGCCGGCCGCCGCGTCCTGCGACTGGTCGAGCAGGAAGGCGTACTCCGGGCGCCACGAGAGCACGACGCGCTCGCCGTGGGCGAACATCCGCTGCCGCCCCGTGTTCTGGGCGAAGACCTGGAGCTCCTGGCCCCAGGGCATCCGCACGAGGTACTGCGTGCTCACGCCCACGAACGAGACGTCGGAGACCACCCCGCCCGGGATGGTGTTGCCGGGTGCGTCCAGCTCCTGGCCCTCGGCGCCGATCAGCACCTTCTCGGGCCGGATCCCGACCCAGGCCCGCTCGCCGTCGCAGTGCGTGCGGGCGGCCGGCACGCTGACGCCGATGCCCTGCATGTCGACGGTGACCAGGTCGGCGTCGCGGCGCTGCACGGTGCCGGCGATCAGGTTGGACTGCCCGAGGAAGTTGGCCACGAAGGTCGAGCGCGGGTTCTCGTAGAGCTCGGCCGGGGCGCCCATCTGCTCCACCACGCCCGCATTCATCACCGCGACCGTGTCGGCCATCGTCATGGCCTCCTCCTGGTCGTGGGTCACGTGCACGAAGGTCAGCCCGACCTCGGTCTGGATCCGCTTCACCTCGATCTGCATCGAGCGGCGCAGCTTGAGGTCGAGGGCGCCGAGCGGCTCGTCGAGCAGCAGCACCTCGGGACGGTTGATCAGCGCCCGGGCCAGGGCCACGCGCTGCTGCTGGCCGCCGGAGAGCTGGGCGGGCTTCTTGCGCGCCTGGCTCTCGAGCTCGACGAGGGCCAGCATCGCCTCGACCTGCGCGTCGACGTCGCTGACCTTGCGACGGCGCAGCCCGAAGGCGACGTTCTCGCGCGACGTCGAGGTGCGGGAAGAGCGCGTAGGACTGGAAGACGGTGTTCACCGGACGGCGGTAGGGCTTGGCCCGGGTGATGTCCTGCCCGGCCAGCGTGATCGTGCCCGACGTCGGCTGCTCGAGGCCGGCGACCATCCGCAGCGTGGTGGTCTTGCCGCAGCCCGAGGGCCCGAGCAGCGCGAAGAAGCTGCCCCGTGGGACGTCGAGGTCGAGCTCGCGCACCGCGGTGTAGGAGCCGAACGACTTGGTCAGCGACCGCATCCGCAGCCCGTCGTACGCCGCGTCGTCGCCACCGCCCTGTCCTCCGCCCTGCCCGTCGGTGGGTTCCGGAGACTGCACCGCCACGCCGTCCTCAGCCAGTCGTGACATCGGCCCACTCCCTCTCGTAGCTGGACTGCTCCCGGTCGTCGAGCGCCTTGAAGTCCCACGTCGAGGCCAGCAGCTGCGTCGTCGGGGAAGATCAGCGGGTTCTCGGCCAGCGACGGGTCGATCTTCTCCATCGCCTGCTGGGCGCCCTCGACCGGACAGATGTAGTTGACCCACGCGGCGAGCTTCGCGGCGACCTGGGGGTCGTAGTAGTAGTCGATCCATGCCTCGGCGTTGGCCTGGTGGGTGGCCTGGTTGGGCACGAGCATGTTGTCGCTCCACAGGCTCAACCCCTCCTCCGGCGCGACGAACTTGATGTCGGGGTTGTCGAGCTGGGCCTGGAGGACGTCGCCGGACCACGCCTCGCACGCCACCGTGTTGCCGGCCGAGAGCTCCTGGAGGTAGTTGTTGCCGGCGAAGCTGCGCAGCTGGCCGTCGGAGATGGCCTGGCGCAGTCGGTCGATCGCGTTGCCCCAGTCGTCGGCGGTGAAGTCGCCCGGGTCGCTGCCGGTGACCTTGAGCATGAAGCCCATCGTGTCGTACATCTCGGTCAGCAGCGTGACGCGGCCCTTGAGGTCGGGGCGCGTGATCAGGTCCTCGAAGGAGCCCACCTCGTCGACCTGCGCGGCGTTGTAGGCGATGCCGGTCAGGCCGCTCTGCCAGGGCGCGTGGTAGGTCAGGTCGGGGTCCCACGGCTTGTCGCGCAAGCCCTCGATCAGGTTCGCGCGCAGGTTGGGCACGGCCTTCGCGTCCAGCGGCTGGACCCAGCCCAGCCCGATCATCCGTGCGGCCATCCAGTCGGTGAGCACGATCAGGTCGCGGTCGATCGGGTCGCACGAGCCGAGCTGGTTCTTGACCTTGGCGTAGAACTCGGCGTTGTCGTTGACGTCGACGTTGTAGTCGACCTCGATGCCGGTGTCGCGGGTGAACGTGGCCAGGGTCGAGCTCGGCTTCTTGCGGGGGTCGATGTAGCCGGTCCAGTTCGAGATGATCATCTGCCGCTGGCTCGCCGAGACGTCGGTGGCCCGGCACGTCATCGGGTCCTGCGCGGCGCCCGCGACCCCGAAGAAGGGCAGGTCGAGCGCGGCGGCGCTCAGCCCGGCGAAGGCAGCGACCCCGCCTGCGGTCAGGACCCCGCGGCGGGAGAACGTCGAGCGACGTGCGGGTTCGTGGTCCGGCATGCGGCTCCTTCGGCAGGTCCGAGAGACCTTCGGATCGTACACGACGAGCCCCGGCTGCCACAAGGGATCGAGTCGAGACGTAACCTGTTGGCAACGGAATCGGCAGCGACTGCCGCCACCCGGTAGCGTGCCGCCATGACCAGCGCGACGCCGCTCCCGGCGCCCCTCGACGAGACCGCCAAGGCGATCATCGCCGAGCTGCAGACCGACGGCCGCCGCTCGTTCGCCGCCATCGGCAAGAACGTCGGGCTGTCCGAGGCCGCCGTGCGCCAGCGGGTCCACCGCCTGGTCGAGACCGGCGTGGTGCAGATCGTGGCCGTCACCGACCCCCTCCAGCTCGGCTTCGCCCGGCAGGCCATGGTCGGGATCAGCGTCGACGGCCCCGTCGAGCCGGTCGCCGACGACCGTCGCGGCACTCGAGGCGGTCGACTACGTGGTCGTCACCGCCGGGCCGCTACGACATCCTCGCCGAGATCGTCTGCGAGTCCGACGACCACCTGCTCGAGCTCGTCTCGGGCCACATCCGCGCCATCGACGGCGTCAGCGGCACCGAGACCTTCATGTACCTCGGCCTGCGCAAGCAGACCTACTCCTGGGGCGTCCGCTAGCCGCCGAGGTGCCACTCCTCGCGAGCCGAGAGCGCAGCTTCGGCGGTCGAGAGCGCACTGTTGTCGGGTCGAGCGCGCAGCGATCTGCGGAGCCGGCGCAACCGTTACGCGTGCGCGCATGAGGCACACCCGCGGACGCACGGTCGACGTCGAGTCGCGAGCCGAGCTCGACCGCAGGCTCGCCGCCGGAGCCCGCTCGCTCTCGGGGTGGCGCGTGCGTGGCGTGGACCTGCGCGGGCGGGGCGAGGAGCTCGGTCGGTGCCGCCTCGAGGGCGCGGCGTTCCTCGGGTGCACCTTCGACGACGGCGACGCCGCCCGGGTCGAGCGCCACGGCGCTCTGGTGCTCCCCGACCTCGGCGAGGTGCCGGTCGACCCCTACCGCGCGAGCCTGTACACCGCAGCGGACCTCTACGACGCCCCCCGCTGGCGCGACAGCACCGACGGGCGGGCCTTCGCCTGGTCCAAGCGGGCCGACGGCGACGAGCCCCGGCTGGCCCGCACGCTGCACGACCACGCGATGGACCACGCCCTCGCCGCCTGGCTGCACGGGCGCCGGGTCGTCGGGGTGATGGGCGGGCACGGCGCCGCCCGTGACGACGCGACGTACGCCGACGCGGCACGGCTCGGACGGCTGCTCGCCGACCCGTCGGGAGCAGCGCTGACGGTGGCGACCGGCGGCGGTCCGGGGGCGATGGAGGCCGCCAACCTGGGCGCGCGGCTGGCGGCGTACGACGCGGGCGTGCTCGACGAGGCGCTGGAGGTGCTGCGCCCGGTGCCGTCCTTCCGGCCCTCGGTCGACCGCTGGGTGCGGAGCGCGCGCGAGGTCTGCGAACGGTGGGCGGAGCCCGTGCGAGTCGCTGGGCATCCCGACCTGGCACTACGGCCACGAGCCGCCGGGTGCCTTCGCGACCGCGATCGCGAAGTACTTCCGCAACGCCACCCGCGAGGCGATCCTGCTCGAGGTGTGCGACGCCGGCATCGTCTTCCTGCCCGGCGCAGGCGGCACGGTGCAGGAGGTCTTCCAGGACGCGTGCGAGAACTACTACGCCGACGAGGCCTCGGTCGCGCCGATGATCCTGGTCGGCGCGCGCTACTGGACCGAGGAGCTGCCCGCGTGGCCCCTGCTCCAGGCGCTGGCCCGCGGCCGCGAGATGGAGCACCACGTGCACCTCGTCGACACCGTCGAGGACGCCGCCGCTCTCGCGACCGTCTGACCCGCCGAGGTGCCGGTCGTCGTCAGCCCAGGTGTCGCCGCAAGCAGGCCGAGGGCTCAGTCGTGCGGGTCGTCGCCGAGCGGCACCAGGTAGGAGCGCTCCTGGCCGTACGCCGTGAAGCCGGCGCGGCGCAGGATCGGGGCGGACGTGTCGACCAGGCCGGTGAGGATGCCGAGCGTGGCGCCGTGCTCGACGGCGTACGCCAGCCGGTGGCGCAGCAGCGCCCGGTAGACCCCGCGGTGCCGGGCAGCGGCACGGACCCCGCCGCTCCAGAGTCGGGCGTCACCCTCGACCAGTGAGAGGCCCGCCGCGCCGACCGCCTCGCCGTCCAGGTAGGCCACGCACCGCCCTCCACCGCCCGCGGCCACGAGGGCGACCGTCCGCTCGGCCTCGAGGACGAGCCGGTCCTCGGGCGCCGGCTTGCCGTCGAAGACCTCGACGCCGATCGCGGCGAAGTCGCGGATGCGTTCCGGCGTGGTCGCCCAGCGGACCACGAGCCGCTCGGAGCACTCCCCGAGGTCCGGCACGCCGTCGCCGAGACCGACCGCCAGGACGTCGGCGGTGTACTCCAACCGGGCCCCGCGGGCGAGCAGCAGGTCGTCGAGACCCGGTGGTGACGCGAGCCGCACCCAGCAGCTGATCTCATCGGCTGCGAGGGTGCGGGCCTCGGTGAGAGCGACCTCCAAGGCGGGCTCGACGTCCCCGGACGGGGTGAACCGGGCCAGCTCGAGCTGGTGGGTGAACCAGTCCGGGAACCGCACCAGCAGGTGGTCGGCGGTCTCGATCGTGGTGGCCTCGTCGGGCACCCAGATCCAGGCGGCGGCCGCCGCCGCGACGACGTCCGGGTCGGGTGCGCGCATGGTCGCCACGCTACGACGTCCGACCGCGAAGATCGCGCTCTCGGCCCGCAGAAGCTGCGCTCTCGGCCCTACTCGGTGGCGGCGAGCTGGCCGCAGGCGCCGTCGATCTCCGAGCCGCGGGTGTCACGGACGGTGGTGGGCACGCCCTTGGCCTCGAGCCGACGGACGAACTCACGCTCGTCGGCGGGGTCCGAGGCGGTCCACTTCGAGCCCGGGGTCGGGTTGAGCGGGATCAGGTTGACGTGCACCCAGCCCCAGTCGCCGTAGCCGTTGAGCACGTCGGCGAGCAGGTCGGCGCGCCAGGCCTGGTCGTTGATGCCGCGCATCATGGCGTACTCGATCGAGACCCGGCGCTTGGTCACGCGCGCGTAGTCCCACGCCGCCTCGACGGTCTCGGCGACCGAGGAGCGGGTGTTGATCGGCACCAGCTCGTTGCGCAGCTCGTCGTCGGGGGCGTGCAGGCTCAGCGCGAGGGTGCACGGGATCTGCTCCTCGGTGAGCTGGCGGATCCGCGGGACGAGCCCGACGGTGGAGACGGTGACGCCGCGCGCCGACATCCCGAGCCCGTCCGGGGCCGGCGAGGTGAGGCGGCGTACGGCGCCCACGACGGCCCTGTAGTTGGCCAGCGGCTCGCCCATGCCCATGAAGACGACGTTCGAGACCCGACCCGGGCCGCCGGGCACCTCGCCGCGCTGGAGCGACCGGGCACCGGCGACGACCTGCTCGACGATCTCGGCGGTCGACATGTTGCGCTGCAGTCCGCCCTGGCCGGTCGCGCAGAACGGGCAGGCCATGCCGCAGCCGGCCTGGCTCGAGACGCACATCGTGACCCGGTTGGGGTAGCGCATCAGCACCGACTCGACCAGCGCCCCGTCGAAGAGCTTCCACAGCGTCTTGCGGGTCGTTCCCCTGTCGGCCTCCAGCGTGCGCAGCGGCGTCATCAGGTCGGGCAGCAGGCCCTCGACCAGCGCGTCGCGCTGCGCCTTGGGCAGGTCGGTCATCTGCTCGGGGTCGTCGACCAGCCGGGCGAAGTAGTGGTTGCTGAGCTGCTTGACGCGGTACGCCGGCAACCCGTGGCGCGCCGCGAGCTCGACCCGTCCGGCCATGTCGAGGTCGGCGAGGTGCTGCGGGGGCTTGGCGCGCCCGCGGGGCTCGTCGAAGACCAGCGGCAGGGCCGTGGTGCCCTCGCGGGGGAAGGGGTGGTCGCGTTCTCAGTCATGACGTCCCCATCTTCCCACCGACGCGCCCGCACGCCGAACCGGCGGCCCGCGGGGGGCGACCCTGGAGGAACGGCGGGTCGTCGCGCTGCCACCAACGCGTCGCCGACTCCTCGCAGGCTGGGCTCACCCGGGGATCCTCGGGGGACCCTCCCCGAGCCCGACCGGGACGACCGCGACGACGTCGGGCATCGCCAGGCAGCGCCACCGCTCGAGGTCCGGCGGCGCGCCGGTCAGGGCCGCGACCACGAGGGTCCACGCCGTGCCGTGACCGACGATCACCAGGTCACGGCCCGGAGCAGTGACGACGTGCTCGGCGAGCAGGCGGCGTACGGCGGGCACGACCCGGTCGGCGAGCCGGTCGAGCGGCTCCCAACCGGGCGCGGCCGCCCGGTCCGGCGCCGCGAAGGCCCGGGCCACCGCGGCCTCGACGTCGTCCACCCACCCGGCCCGACGCCGGTGCTCCCCGAGATCGGCCTCGACGCCGACCTCCTCGTCGGTCTCCCCGTCGACCAGCAGGGCCGCGGTCGCCCGCGCCTTGGGCTCGGCCGACGAGACCCAGCGGGCGCCGGTCGGCAGCCGCGACCGCAATCGGCGCACGTCGTCGTGCGCGGCAGGGTCCAGCCCCCACTGCGCCGCGGGAACCGCTGGATCGACCAGAGGCCGCCCGTGACGCACCAGGTGCAGCACCGAGACTCCCCCTCCCCGTCCGGGCCTCAGAAGACGGCGTAGTGCAGCAGCAGCCAGATCGGTGCCACGGTGGCCAGCAACGAGTCGAGGCGGTCCATGAGGCCACCGTGGCCCGGGATGACCTGGCTCATGTCCTTGATCCCGAGGTCACGCTTCATCACCGACTCGCACAGGTCGCCCAGCGTGGCCATCACGACCGTGATCAGCCCGAGCAGGACGCCGACCCACCACGGGCCGTCGAGGAGCAGCACGACCAGTGCGATCCCCGCGGCCACGCAGAAGACCGCCGAGCCGGCGAAGCCCTCCCAGGACTTCTTCGGCGAGATCACCGGCGCCATCGGGTGCTTGCCGAGCGTGACCCCGGCGGCGTACCCCCCGATGTCGGAGGCGATGGTGACCAGGATGAAGACCAGGATCGCCGCCACCCCGTGGTCGCCGAGGCCCGCGCCGACCAGCCCACCCTCGCGCAGCAGCAGGGCCACGAAGGACCCGAGGAACGGCACGTAGACGACCGTGAACACCGCGGCCGTGGCGTTCTGCACGTAGCCGTCGATGCCGCGACGCAGCAGCCACAGCATCACCACGAGGGCGGTGACCGCGGTCGCGGTGACCAGCGCACCGGCGCCCCACACGAACGCGACGACCACCATCACCACGCCGCCGACCATGATCGGCTGCTCCGGGATGTCGATGCCCCGGGACCCGAGTCCCTGGTGCAGCTCCCAGACCGCCACCACGACCGCGACCGCGACCACCAGCATGAACAGCGGCTTGTAGAAGTAGAGCGTGCCCCCGATCATCGCGAGCAGGACCACCGCGGAGGCCACCGCGGCCTTGAGGTCGCGACCGGCACGCCCGTGCCCGGGTGCCGTCGGGGACACGGGCACGCCGGAGGCGGCGCCGGGCGCGCTGTCGGGGCGGTCGGTGGAGGTCATCGGGACCGGTCGCGAGTCGAGGTCTCAGACCTCGAGCAGCTCGGACTCCTTGGCCTTGAGCATCTCGTCGATGGCGTCGGTGTGCTTCTTGGTCGTGGCGTCGAGACGCTTCTCCGCGCCGGTCACCTCGTCCTTGCCGACGTCGCCGTCCTTCTCCATCTTGTCCATGCCCTGCTTGGCCGTCCGGCGCAGGTTGCGCACCGCGATCCGGCCGTCCTCGGCCTTGGTGCGCGCGACCTTGATGTACTCCTTGCGCCGCTCCTCGGTGAGCTCGGGGAAGTTGCAGCGGATCACCCGGCCGTCGTCGGCGGGGTTCACGCCGAGGTCGGAGTCGCGGATCGCGCGCTCGATGTCCTTCATCGCCGCCTGGTCGTAGGGCTGGATCAGGATCACCCGCGCCTCGGGGGCGGTGAACGAGGCCAGCTGCTGCAGCGGCGTGGGCGAGCCGTAGTAGTCGACGAGGATCTTGGAGAACATCGAGGGGTGCGCGCGACCGGCGCGGATCGAGGCGAAGTCCTCGCGGGTGGACTCGACCGACTTGTCCATCTTGGCGTCGGCCTCGTTGAGGATGTCGTTGATCACGGTGTCTCCTGGCTGGGATCGTCGGGCGGCTGGGCGTGCTGGGCCACACGGGGCCACACGGGGCCAGGCGGCTCAGCCGGGACGCACCAGCGTCCCGATCTTCTCACCCTGGACCGCGCGGAGGATGGCACCCTCCTCGGCCATGCCGAAGACGATCATCGGCAGGCCGTTCTCCGAGCACAGCGTGAAGGCGGTCTGGTCCATGATCCGCAGGCCCCGGGTGATCGCCTCGTCGTAGGTGAGATCGTCGAACTTCGTGGCCGTGGGGTCCTTCTTGGGGTCCGCGGAGTAGATGCCGTCGACGCCGGACTTGTCGTAGAGCACCACGTCGCACTTGCTCTCCAGGGCCCGTTGGACCGCGACGGTGTCGGTGGAGAAGAACGGCATGCCCATGCCGGCGCCGAAGATCACGACCCGGCCCTTCTCCATGTGCCGGATCGCGCGACGCGGCACGTAGGGCTCGGCGACCTGGCCCATCGTGATCGCGGTCTGCACCCGGGTCTCGATGCCCATCTTCTCCAGGAAGTCCTGGAGGGCCAGGCAGTTCATCACGATGCCGAGCATGCCCATGTAGTCGGCGCGCACCCGGTCCATGCCGCGCTGCTGGAGCTCGGCACCGCGGAAGAAGTTGCCTCCCCCGGTGACCACGGCGACCTGCACCCCGGCCTCGACGACCGAGGCGACCTCCTGGGCGATCTTCTCCACCACGTCGGGGTCGATGCCGACCTTGCCTCCGCCGAACACCTCGCCGGAGAGCTTGAGCAGGACGCGTCGGTAGCCGGTCATGGAGAGTCCTCCTGGAGGTGGGGCGGGCCGTCGCGGGTGGTACGTCGGCGGGTCCGGGCAACCAGAAGGCCGGTCCGACGAGCGTGGTGCTCGTCGGCCGGCCTCCTCGTGCTCCGAGTGCGGTGCGCTGAACCTAGCCGATCAGGCGCCGACCTCGAAGCGCGCGAAGCGCTTCACGGTGGTGCTCGAGTCGTCGAGGACGGCCTTGACGGACTTCTTGTTCTCGGTGACCGAGGGCTGCTCGAGCAGCACGACGTCCTTGAAGAACCCGTTCAGGCGGCCCTCGGTGATCTTGGCGATCGCCTGCTCGGGCTTGCCCTCCTCGCGGGAGGTCGCCTCGGCGATCTCCCGCTCCTTGGCCACGACGTCGGCGGGGACGTCGTCACGGGTGAGGTACTGCGGGCGCATCGCGGCGGCCTGCATCGCGGCACCGCGGGCGGCGTCGGCGTCACCGTCGTACTCCACGAGCACGCCCACGGCGGGCGGCAGGTCGGCGGCGCGACGGTGCAGGTAGGTCACGACGGGGCCGTCGAAGTAGGCGACCCGGCCGAGCTCGATCTTCTCGCCGATCGTGATCGCGAGCTGCTCGACGACCTCGCCGACGGTCTTGCCGTCGAGCTCGACGGCCTTGAGGGCCTCCACGTCGGCGGCCTTGGCCTCGGCGGCGGCGTCGGCGATGCGCTGGGCCTGCGCGACGAAGTCGTCGTTCTTGGCCACGAAGTCGGTCTCGCACTTGAGCTCGACCAGGGCGCCGCCGGAGGTGACGACGAGGCCGGCGGAGGCCTCGCGCTCGGCGCCGCGCTTGGCGGCCTTGGCCGCGCCCTTGACACGCAGGGCCTCGACGGCGGCCTCGATGTTGCCGTCGGACTCGTCCAGGGCCTTCTTGCAGTCCATCATCCCGGCGCCGGTCTGCTCCCGGAGCTTCTTGACGTCGGCAGCGGTGAAGCTGGGCATCAGTGTTCCTCGACTCTCTCGTGGACCCCCGCCGGCCCCGTGGGGCCGGCGGCGGTCACTGCTGTGGTGGTGGTGGGGAGCCGGCTCAGGCGTCGGACGCCGGAGCGGCGGGCTCCTCGGTGGCGAGCGCCTCGGGGGCGGCCTCGGCGGTCGGCTCCGCGGCCAGGGCCTCGGTGGGCTCGGCAGCCGCGGCGGTCTCGGTCTCGGCCGTCTCGGCGGCCGGGTCTCCGCGGCCGGGGTCTCGGCGGCCGGAGCGTCAGCCTCGGGTGCGACCGGCGCGGCGGCGGCCGGGGTGGGCTCGGCGGTGGCGCCCGTGGCCGCAGCGGCCTCGGTGCCCTCCGAGCTCGCGCCGGTGGCCTCGGCGGCCGGGGTGGCCTCGCCCGTCGATGCCGGGTCGCCGCCGGTGGCGGCGACAGCGGCCTTGTCGGCGTCGCCGGCGAGCAGCTCGCGCTCCCACTCGGCGAGGGGCTCGTCGGTGGTGGCCTCGGCGTTGCGACCGCCCGAGCGCTGCATGAGGCCGTCGGCGACGGCGTCGGCGATCACCCGGGTCAGCAGGCCGACGGCGCGGATGGCGTCGTCGTTGCCGGGGATCGGGAAGTCGACCTCGTCCGGGTCGCAGTTGGTGTCGAGGATGCCGATGATCGGGATCTTCAGCTTGCGGCACTCCTCGACCGCGAGGTGCTCCTTCTTGGTGTCGACGACCCAGACCGCGGCCGGCGTCCGGCCCATGTCGCGGATGCCGCCGAGGGTGCGGTCGAGCTTGTCGCGCTCCCGCTTCATCTGCAGGAGCTCCTTCTTGGTGCGCCCGGAGCCGGCGACGTCGTCGAAGTCGATCTCGTCGAGCTCCTTGAGGCGGTTGATCCGCTGGTGCACGGTCGAGAAGTTCGTGAGCATGCCGCCGAGCCACCGCTGGTTGACGTAGGGCATGCCGACGCGGGTCGCCTGCTCGGCGATCGCCTCCTGGGCCTGCTTCTTGGTGCCGACGAACATGATCGCGCCGCCCTTGGCGACGGTGTCCTTGATGAAGGCGTAGGAGGTGTCGATGTAGGACAGCGACTGCTGCAGGTCGATGATGTAGATGCCGTTGCGCTCGGTCATGATGAAGCGCTTCATCTTCGGGTTCCAGCGACGGGTCTGGTGACCGAAGTGGACGCCGCTCTCGAGGAGCTGGCGCATGGTGACGACTGCCATGGTGGTTCTTCTCCTGTGCTGGAGCGCGCCGCCCGTTCGTCCGCCCTTGGCACAGGACGGACCGGGGCCGTGCTCCGGTTGGTGTCTGGTTGTTGCTCCCGGCGGTTGCCGGTCGCCCTGACGCTCACGCGCGACCCGACCCGACGTCCCCGCGCGAGCGGGTGGTCGGGACCAGGGGTCGGCGCCCACGGGCGGTCGGGGTCCGTTCGGTGAGGAACGGCCCGTCGTGGTCTGCGAGCGTGCGAATTTCGGCCCGAGGACCGATCCGCCCAAGAATAGCCGGGCCGCGGTCGTGGCCGCGAATCGTGCACAGGTCCGCGGTTGTGCGACTCGTGCACAGCGCGCCGGTCGGGCGGCGCGGCGCGGCCTCGTAGGTCTCAGCGTTGGCCCATGGCCCGACGTCCCGCCTCCCTGCTCGTGCTGCTGCCGTCCCTGCTCGTGCTGGTGTGCCTCGGCCCCTCGGCCGCGGCCGAGGACGGGTCGATCGGGGTGTGGCCGCTGCGCCCCGACCCCGTCGTGGTCCACCGGTTCGACCCACCGCCGACGCCGTACGCCGCCGGTCACCGCGGCGTCGACCTCGCCGGGTCCGCGGGGCAGCCGGTGCACGCCGCGATGGCCGGCACGATCAGCTTCGCGGGGTCGATCGCGGGGCGCGGTGTGGTGGTCGTCGACCACGGCGCGACCCGGACGACGTACGAGCCGGTCGACGCGGTGGTCTCGGTCGGCGACGCCGTCGCCGAGGGGGTCCGGGTCGGGGTCCTGGAGTCGTTCGGGTCGCACTGCTGGCCCGCGACCTGCCTGCACTGGGGCTGGATCCGCGGCGAGACCTACCTCGACCCGCTGCTGGTCGTCGGGGCCGGTCCGGTGCGACTGCTGCCGATCGACCGGTCGGCGCCGGTGGAGCGCGGCAGGGCCCTGCCCGTGGGCATCCCGACGCCGCTGGAGGTCTGGGCCGCGCTCCGGTCCCTCACGCCCGGGGATGCGCCTGCCGGTAGGCCTGACGCAGCCGGTCGGTGGTGACGTGGGTGTAGCGCTGGGTGGTGGCCAGCGAGGAGTGGCCGAGGATCTCCTGCACCGAGCGCAGGTCGGCGCCGCCCTCGAGCAGGTGGGTGGCCGCGGAGTGGCGCAGCCCGTGCGGACCGATGTCGGGGGCGCCGGGCACCTCGGCGATGCGCCGGTGCACGACCGAGCGCACGGCGCGCTGGTCGAGCCGTCCCCCACGGGCGCCGAGGAACAGCGCCGGGCCCGACCCGCTGACCACGAGTGCGGGGCGGCCCTCGTCGCGCCAGCGGCGCAGGGCCCGCGCGGCGGGGGCGCCGTAGGGCACCGAGCGCTCCTTGCCGCCCTTGCCGAGCACCCGCAGGATCCGACGGTCGTCGTCGACGTCGTCGACATCGAGCCCGACCAGCTCCCCCACGCGCACGCCGCTGGCGTAGAGCAGCTCGAGCACCGCGAGGTCGCGCAGCCCCAGCGGCGTCCCGTCGTCGGCTCGCTGCGTCGCGACAGCGATCAGGTCCGCGGCCTCGTCGGCGCGGAGCACGTCGGGCAGCGTGCGGTGCGGCCTGGGTGAGCCGAGGCTCGCGCCGGCGTCGGTCGGCGTACGCCCGGTGCGGGCGAGCCAGGCGGTGAAGACCCGCGCAGCGGTCGCGCGTCGCGCCAGCGTGGTGCGCGAACGACCCGTGCTCTGCTGCAGCGCCAGCCAGCTGCGGAGCGCACGCAGGTCGATCGCGCTGACCTCGGTGCAGCCCAGCCGGCCCACGTGGCGCAGCAGACCGCCGACGTCGGCGAGGTAGGCCCGCACCGTGTGAGCGGCCAGGTCACGCTCGGCGACCAGGTGGCGCTCGTAGTCAGCCAGGGCTCGGGAGAGCGCCGCGGGCAGGACCTCCTCCACCTCGACGCTCACCAACCCATCCTAGGAACGCTGCCGGCTCCGCTCGGGCTCCCGCGCCGCCGTGGCAGGTCGACACCGGTGTCCGCGACGTCCTGAGACACGCCACCGGACCCGAGGGCGTTCCCAGGCACACGGCCCGAGACCCGGACGGCTCGAGCCTCCACGCCGCGCTCACGCGGCTGCGCCGCGCGCCAGGCACCACCCGTCCTCGGTCTGCTGCACCATCCCGGCCTCACGCAGTCGACCCAGGGCGGCCTGGACCTCTCGCACACCCAGGCCGGCGACGCGGGCCACCGAGTCGATGGTCGAGCCTCGCGACACGGGGACGGCGTCGAGCACCTGGCGCTGACGCGGAGTGAGCCGGTCCCGCGCCGTCGGCGGGGTCCGCGGCTCCTCGACGAGGTGGTCCCCCGCGACGCCGAGGGCCTCGAGCAGCTCCGGCCCGGAGGTGACCAGCCCGGCCCCACCGACCCGGATCAGCTCGTGCACGCCCTGGCTCGCCCCGCTGGTCACCGGGCCGGGGACACCGAGCACGACCCGGTGCAGCCCGCCGGCCCAGCTGGCGGTGTTGAGCGCGCCGCTGCGGATCGCGGCCTCGACGACCACCGTGCCCCGCGTGAGCGCCGCGATCAGCCGGTTGCGCGCGAGGAACCGGATCCGGGTCGGCGCCGCGCCCGGGATCGCCTCCGAGACCACCGCTCCCTCGCGGGCGAGGTGCTGGATCAGGGTGCGGTGCGCGGCCGGGTAGACACGATCGGCTCCACAGGCCAGCACGGCGACCGTCACGCCCCCGCCGACGATCGCACCGCGGTGCGCCGCCTGGTCGATGCCGAAGGCGGCCCCCGACACCACGCTCATCCCCGCGCGGGCGGCGTGCACCGCCAGGTCGGTGGCCACGGAGGTGCCGTACGTCGTGGCGGAGCGCGAGCCGACGATGGCCACCGACGCCTCGAGCTCGTCGAGCCGCGCCGGCCCGCGGACCCACAACCCCACCGGCACACCACCGCGCTGGTGGAGCACCGGCGTGCGGGACAGGTCGGCCAGGCTGGCCGGCCACTCGTCGTCGCCCGGCACGACGAACCGGATGCCGAGCCGCTCGGCCTGCTCGAGGTCGCGGGCCGGGTCGTGCTCGGCCAGCCGCGAGGCGACGTCCTCACCAAGACCCTCCAGGTCCTGCTCGGCCGCGAGCAGGTGGTGCAGCCGTTCGGGGCCGAGGTCCTCGACGAGGTCACCGACGCGGGGGTCCCCCGGCTCGGCGAGCCGGCTGAGCGCGGCGCGGGCCAGCCGCTCGGCCTCCGGCGCGCTCATCCGGCCCTGCGCTGCAGCGTGGAGACCATCAGCGGCTCGCCGGAACGCAACCGCAGTGCGATCGAGACGTGCTCGGCGTCGGGCGGCGCGTCAGGCGGCGCGTCGGGCGGCGCGTCGGGCGGCGCGTCGGGCGGCGCGTCACGGTGTGGGTCCGGGGCCGGGTCGGGGCCGCCGCGACGCACGGCCATCAGGTCGGCGACCGACCAGGCGAGCCGGTGCACGCGTACCGCACCGCGGCGGGTGAGCCGACCGGCGTGCACGGCGTCCTCGACCAGCCGCTCGGCGTCGTCCTCGAGGGGCCAGCGCTGGGAGAGTGCCGTCGCGGGGGCGTGGGCGTTGAGTCGCCAGGCGCACTCGGCGTACCGCGCGGTCTGCCGGTCACGCGCCGCCGCGACCCGAGCCCGCACGGTGGCCGAGGTCTCGACCACGGCCATCGGGTCGCGGTGGGCCCCCGGCGTGAACGGCTCGACGTGGCGGGTGATGTCGATCCGGTCGGTGATCGGACCGCTCATCTTCGAGCGGTAGTCGCGCCGCTTGAGCTCCGAGCAGCCACAGCGGTTCTCGCCCGCGGTCGGGCGGTACTCCCCGCAGGGGCAGGGGTTGCAGGCGAGCAGGATCATCCCGCGTGCCGGCAGCCGCACCATCTCGTCGCGCCGCGCGATGGTGACCTCGCCGTTCTCCATCGGTTGGCGCAGCGCCTCGATCACGTCGGAGCGGAAGAGCGGGAACTCGTCCAGGAACAGGACACCGCAGTGGCTGCGGCTGAGCTCGCCCGGGTGGACCTGCCCCGACCCGCCGCCGATGATCGAGGTCTTGGAGGCGTCGTGGTGCGGGGCGGCGTACGGCGGGTCGACGAGCATGCCGAGCGCGGGGTCGAGGGTGCCGGCGAGGCTGTGCACGGCGGTCAGCTCGAGCGACTCCTCCGGCGTCAGCGGCGGCAGCACCGTCGCGACCCGCTCGGCGATGCTGGTCTTGCCCGCCCCCTTCGGTCCGGACAGCATCAGGTGGTGGCCGCCGGCAGCGGCGACCTCGACGGCGTACAGCGTGTCCTCGACACCGATGAGGTCCGAGAGGTCGGCGTCGTCGAGCCGCTCCTCGCCCCGCCAGCTCAGCAGCCGCGAGCCCGACAGCGCCGCGACCGGCGGCGCCCACGGCACCTGCTCGCCGCTCAGCTCGGCGGCGACCTGGGCCAGCGAGCGCAGGCCCAGGACCTCCATGCCGGGCACCATCGCGGCCTCGGGGGCCTGCGGCTCGGGCACGAAGACCCGGTGGATCCCGCGCTCGGCGGCTGCGATCACCATCGGCAGCACGCCGGTCACCGAGCGCAGCCCCCCGGCCAGCGTCAGCTCGCCGATGAACGCGGTCGACTCCAGCGCCGCGAGCGGCACGGCGGCGTCCGCCCCGAGGATCGCCACGGCGATCGCCAGGTCGAAGTGGGTGCCGCGCTTGGGCAGGTCCGCCGGGGAGAGCAGGATCGTGATCCGCTTGGTCGAGGGCCAGCCGAGCTCGGAGTTGATGATCGCCATCCGGCAGCGGTCCTTGGCCTCGTTGAGCGCGGCGTCGGGCCGGCCCACGAGAGTGGTGCCGACCTGGCCCGGCGAGACGTCGGCCTGGACGTCGATCAGGTGGCCCAGGGCACCGTGGAGCGAGACGGTGCGGGTCGTGGCGAAGGGCATCAGCCGATCCCTCGCACGTGCTCGACCTGGGCCGGGCCGCGCCGTCCCCGCAGGACGGCGACCAGGTCGAGGCGGACCTCGTCGGGCGTCACGCCGCGGGCGGTCTTCCAGCGCTCGGCGAGCACCCCGAGGCGGGCCAGCTTGGCGTCGGTGATCGCCTCGTGGGGAGTGCCGCAGCGTGTCGAGCTGCGGGTCTTCACCTCGCAGACCACCAGCACGCGGCCCTCCCGCAGCACCAGGTCGATCTCGCCGGCGTCGCAGCGCCAGTTGCGGTCGAGCAGCACCATGCCCTGCTCGAGCAGGTGGCGCAGCGCCACCTGCTCGCCGTACGCCCCCAGCGCCTGCCTGCTCGCACCCGTGCTCGCGCTGGTGCCCGTCCTGGCTCCCGACGCGGAGCCGCCTGCCGTCGTCGTCATCGCGACCTCCTCGGGCACCACCCTGGGCGTCGTGGACGGGCCGCCGGCGCACAGCGAGGGGTGGCTGTGGACAAGGCCCTGCGGACCTCGCCTGTGGACGACTCGTGGCCCATCTCGCACGGGGCTGCGACCGATCAGGTCGGCCACGGCGAGCTGCAGGCCCGGGGCCGCGCGCAGGGGGACCAGGGTGGCGTCGAGGGTGGCCACTGCCTGGTTGACCTGCGCGACGGTCGTCGAGGTCAGGCCGGGCGACCGGGAGGTGCCGAGCCGACGCCGAGCTCGGTGGCCAGCGCCGGCAGGTCCGCCGGTCGCCGGCCAGACCGTCGTAGCCCACGCGCATGGCGCCCGGCGCGTCGTTCAGCGACCCGCAGAGCACCGGGGAGCGGGTCGCCCCCGCCTCGACCGGTCGCGAGGGCGAGGTCGACGTCGGTGCGCGAGGGTCACCTCGACGACCGGGGTGGACCCGAGGGGCTGGTCGCGTTGGCTGGCTCGAGGCTTGCTCAGGGCTTGGGCGGGTCGATCTCGGCCGGGCTGAGCTCCTCGACGTTGACGTCCTTGAAGGTCAGCACCTTGACGTTGCGCGCGAAGCGGGCGGGGCGGTACATGTCCCAGACCCAGGCGTCGGTCATCGATACCTCGAAGAACACCTCGCCGGCCTCGGTGCGCGCCTTCACGTCGACCTGGTTGCACAGGTAGAAGCGGCGGTCGGTCTCCACGACGTACTTGAAGATCCCCACCACGTCGCGGTACTCGCGGTAGAGGGTCAGCTCCATCTCGGTCTCGTAGGCCTCGAGGTCCTCGGCGCTCACGGATCCTCCTCACGCTCTGGTGCTGACTCTGGTGCTGACTCCGGTGCTGACTCCGGTGCTGGTGCTCGGCCTGGCCCATTGTGCACGGGCTCGGTGATACCGGCCGCGCGGCGGACGTTGACGAAGCGCATCCGGTGCACCGGCGACGGCCCGTGCTCGTCGAGCGCCGCGGTGTGGACGTCGGTGATGTAGCCCTTGTGCGTCTTGAAGTCGTACGCCGGGTGGTCGGCGTCGAGCGCGACCATCAGCCGGTCCCGCGTCACCTTGGCCAGCACCGAGGCCGCCGCGATGCAGGCCGCCACGCGGTCGCCCTTCCACACCGCGAGGCCGGGCACCCCGAGACCGTCGACGGGGAAGCCGTCGGTCAGCACGTAGGCAGGCGTCACGTCCAGCAGGGCCACCGCACGCCGCAGCGCCTCGATGTTGGCCACGTGCATGCCGAGCCGGTCGCACTCGGTGTGGCTGACCACCACGACCGACCAGGCCAGCGCCCGGCGTACGACCTCCTCGTAGCAGCGCTCGCGGGCCCGCTCGGTGAGCAGCTTGGAGTCGGCCAGGCCCGGCACGATCCCGGCGCGGCCCTCGGGCAGGATCGCCGCGCCGGCGACGAGCGGCCCGGCGCAGGCGCCCCGCCCGGCCTCGTCGACGCCGGCCACCGGGGAGATGTCGGCGCGCCGCAGCGCGCGCTCGTAGCCGTAGAGACCGGCGTCGCGGCGCACGGTGGCACCGCGGGGCAGCGTGGACACGAGTCGATGGTCGCGGACGAGCCCCGGGGTCAGGACCCGGGGGCGGGTTCCGGGGGCGCGGGCACGTCGTCGAAGGACGACGGGTCGTTGTCCACGACCCCGAGGCGGCCGAAGGGCCAGACGACTCCCAGGACCTTGCCCACGATCAAGGAGTCGTCGACGTAGGGCACGTCGGTGCAGTCGGTCTCCATGTCGGTGCACAGGTGCACCGTCGAGTCGGCCGAGGCGCTGCGGTTGTCGCCCATCACGAACACGGTCCCCTCGGGCACCGGCCCCGCGAGCCACGCGCAGGTGCCGGTCATCGGCCCGTTGCACGGCGCGCCGTTGGTCTCGACGTAGCCCGACTCGTCGTGGGGGGGGCCGTTGACCAGGATGTCGCCGTTGACGTCGCAGCACTCGATCGTGTCGCCCGGGATGCCGATCACCCGCTTCACCAGGTGACCCTGGGTCGGGAAGAGGCCGAGCACGCCGAGCGCCTTGGTGACCGGGTTGCCCGGGCCGGGCTGCTCGTCGGCCCCGAGCCAGTCGCCCGGGTCCTCGAAGACCACCACGTCGCCGCGCTGCGGCGAGCCCCCGAGCCAGTAGGAGACCTTCTGGACCACGATCCGGTCGTTCTCGACCAGGCCCGGCTGCATGGACTGCGAGGGGATGTAGAAGGCCTGGAGGAAGAACGCCTTGACGATGATCCCGAGCACCAGGACGAGCAGCACCAGGACGGCACCGTCGCGGGCCCACGAGCGCGTCCGCGACGGCTCGGAGCCACCCGGCTCGTCGCCGACGCCGTCATGGACTCCCACACCGGTCGACCGCACGTCGCCGTCCGCAGCGTCGCCGCCGTCGGGCGGGGCGCCCTGCGGGTCCTCCGGGGTCGTCCCCGACGGCTGATCGTCGTTGCTCACGCGGTGAGTGTAGGTGGCGCGGACACGTCCCGACGCCGCAAGCGCCGGACCGGACCGACGCGCTCAGACGTCGCGGCGCTCGCGGATCTTGGCGGCCTTGCCGCGCAGGTTGCGCAGGTAGTACAGCTTCGCGCGGCGCACGTCACCACGGGTGACGACCTCGATCATCTCGAAGATCGGGGAGTGCAGCGGGAAGGTGCGCTCGACGCCGACCCCGAAGGAGACCTTGCGGACGGTGAAGGTGCGCCCGATGCCGGAACCGTGGACGCGGATGACGACACCCTGGAAGACCTGGACGCGGGCACGGTTGCCCTCGACGACCTTCACGTGGACCTTCACGGTGTCGCCACCGCGGAAGTCGGGGAGGTCGGTGCGCAGGTTGGGGCTGCCGAGATCGGCGATGACGTTGGTCATGGTGGTTCTCCTCGCACGTGCCACAGGTCAGGCGCGGTTCGGGGATGCTGGTGCTCGAGGTGGTGCGGGCCCGTCTGGTGCCGGTGGCGCCTGCTCCCCCTGTGGCAGGAGCACGACGCAGATCCTCCTGCCGGAGCAGGTCCTCGGGAGGGTCCGGGTTTGGCCGACGGGCCGACCAGCGATTCTGCCACAACGGCGTGGACGGGCAGAAATCACGCCGGCGCGGGCGGCCGGCGGGGCTTGACCAGCACCGCCGGGCCCGAGGCTCCCTCGAGCACCTCGGCCACCCGGAAGCCCGCGCGGCGGTAGCGGCGCAGGTTCGCCTCGCTGTCCTTGCCGGTCACCAGCCGGTACGCCGTGGCCTGGGGCGCAGCGACGGCCTCGGCGTGCTCGAGCAGCACCCGTCCGAGCCCCCGGCCCTGGAGGTCCGGGGCCACCATCAGCCGGCCGATCTCCCAGGTGGACCCCGCCAGGCGGCCCCGCACCGACCCGACGAGCCGGCCGGCGACGCGCACGACGTAGGTGTCCCAGCCGGCGATGCCGGCCGCGGCGTCCTCGGGTCCCTCGTGCAGCGGCGGGATGCCCAGGTCGCCGTTGACCAGGGCCTCGCCGACCCAGCAGGCCAGGGTCAGCACGTGCAGCTCGGGGGCGTCGGCGGGCACCGCCGCCACGATCTCCCACTCCCCCGCGACCGTGCTCGCGTGCAGCAGGTCCGGTCGCCGCGAGGCCGTGCGCCGCACCGCCTCGGTGCGCCGCCACGCGGCGATCTGCCCGTGGTGGCCGCCGAGCAGCACCGGAGGTACGTCGAGTCCGCGCCAGGTGGCCGGCTTGGTGTAGACCGGGTACTCCAGCAGCCCGTCCTCGTGGGACTCCTCGTCGAGGGACGCGGCGTTGCCGAGGAACCCGGGCAGCAGCCGGATGACCGCCTCGGTGACGGCGAGCGCCGCGACCTCGCCGCCGTTGAGCACGTAGTCGCCCAGGGAGACCTCGCGCACCTCGACCCGGGTGGCGGCGTGGTCGAGCACGCGCTGGTCGATGCCCTCGTAGCGACCACAGGCGAAGACCAGACGCTCCCGCGTCGCGAGGTCGCGCGCGTCGGCCTGCGTGAACGGCGCTCCCGAGGGGGTCGGGACGACCAGCACGGTGCCGGGGCCCTGCACGTCGAGCGCGTCGAGCGCCTCACCCCACGGCTCGGGGCGCATCACCATCCCGGCACCCCCGCCGTACGGCGTGTCGTCCACGGTGCGGTGCCGGTCGTGGGTGAAGTCGCGCAGGTCGTGCACGTGGACCTCGACGAGGCCGTCGGCCGCGGCGCGCCCGGGCAGCGAGAGGCCCAGCGGCGTGAAGTAGTCGGGGAAGATCGAGACGTAGTCGAGCCTCATCGGCGCACGCCCGGTCATGCCTCGTCGGGCCACGGCGCGACGAGGCCGGGTCGGTCGGCCACGACGACCCGGCGGGCGTCGAGGTCGACCTCGGGCACCAGCGCGCTCACGAACGGCACCAGCACGTCGCGTCCGTCCACGGCCCGGATCGAGAGCAGGTCCTGCGCGCCGTGGGTCAGCCCCACGACCTCGCCGATCAGCGCACCGGCCTCGTCGTGCACCGCGAGGCCGACCAGCTGGTGGTCGTAGAACTCCTCGGGGTCCTCCGGCCGCTCCCCCGGATCCACGCTCGTGTGCAGCAGGACCCCGCGCGCCGCCTCGGCCTCGGTGCGGTCGGCGACCTCCTCGAAGGAGGCGAGCAGGACGCCCTGGTGCCAGCGGGTGGCGGCGACGGTGAGGCGGTGCGGCGCGAACGCCGAGCCGGCCGGGGCCTCCACCCGCAACGTCGCACCGACCTCGAAGCGTCGCTGCGGCTCGTCGGTGCGCAGCTCGACGGTGAGCTCGCCGCGCAGGCCGTGCGGCTTGCCCAGCCGACCCACGACGACCTCGATCTGCTCCTCGGGCTGCTCCACGCCCTCATCCTCTCGTGAGCGACCACCGACGACGAACGGGTGCCACCCCGTGGGGCGGCACCCGTCGTCGGTGTGCTGGTGCGGTGGGCTCAGCGCCGACGGTCGACGTCGACGAAGTCGATGCGCGCGCCGTCGCGGCCGGCGAGGGCGCCGAGCACGGTGCGGAACGCGGTGGCCGTGCGACCGCCGCGCCCGATCACCTTGCCGAGGTCGTCGGGGTGAACCCGGACCTCGAGCATCGAGCCGCGACGCAGCTGCTTGTCGCGCACCGAGACGTCGTCGGGGTTGTCCACGACGCCGCGCACGAGGTGCTCGAGGGCTTCGGCGAGCATCCCGCTCAGACCTTGTCCGCGGGCTTGTCCGACTGCTCGTCGGACTTCTCGGCCTTGGCCTCGGCGTCCACCTCGGCGGTCTCCGCGGTCTCGGCCACCTCGGTGGCGCCCTCGGGGGTCTCGTCGGCCGGGGTCGCGTCGGCGGCAGGCTTCTCCGCGGGCGTCTCGGCGGCAGGTGCCTCGGTCTTCTTCGAGGCGGCCTTCTTGGTCACCGCGTCGCCGCGGGGCTCGCTCGAGGCCTCCTTGAGCGCCTCGTTGAAGAGCTCCTGCTTGTCGCGCTTGGCGTCCTTGACCTTGAGGTGGCCGGCCGCGCCCGGCAGACCCTTGAAGGTCTGCCAGTCACCCGTGACCTCGAAGATCGCGGTCACGGCCTCGGTCGGCTGCGCGCCGACACCGAGCCAGTACTGAGCCCGCTCGGAGACGACGTCGATGTACGACGGGTCCTCCTTGGGGTGGTACTTGCCGATCTCCTCGATCACCCGACCGTCGCGCTTCTTGCGACTGTCGACGACGACGATGCGGTACTGCGGCACCCGGATCTTGCCCAGGCGCTTGAGACGGATCTTGACGGCCACGTGGGTGGTGTCTCCTTGGAACTCGTGTGGTGGTTGAGGCGGGCCGCGCAAGGTGGGGAACACCAGACGGCACGTCTCGAGGACGCCGCGGGCACGGTGAGAGGGGCCGTACGCGCAGCACTCAGCCGCCGATCATGCCACGGAGCACGGCGGCGAGCCGAATTCGACCGAGCCGGTGTGCCGAACCGACGCGGCCGTCCGCGCGGAGCATCATGCTGGGGCCATGAGCAGCCCGCCGCCGTACGGCGCCCCGCCTCCCGGGTCGTCGCCCGCCTCCGGCAAGCCGCGCCCGAGCCGCTGGTGGTTCGCGCTCGGCGCGGGCCTGCTGCTCGCGGCCGTCGTGCTCGGCGTCCTCACCATCATCCGGGCGGTCGGCGCCCTCGTCGAGGTCGACGCGACGATCCAGCCCGGCGAGATGGTCACGGTCGAGGTCGACGGAGCCCGGCGTCTGGTCTGGGCCGACCCGGCTCGCCCGGCGGCCTGCCTGCTGGTCGACCCCTCGACCGGTCAGGAGGTCCCCACGTCCCCACCGGGGGCGACGTACACGAAGTCGATCGGCAGCCAGGAGTGGCAGGGCATCGCCCAGTTCACGCCGACCGCGACCTCCGTGGTGGTCACCTGCCGTCCGCGCGGCGGCCCCCTCCAGATCGGTCCCGCGCCCGACGTGGGCGGCCTGCGCGGCGTGCTGATCGGCGTGGGACTGCCGCTCCTGCTCGGACTGGGCGGTCTGCTCGTGCTCGTCGTCACCGGCATCCTGACCGCGACCCGGCCCGCTCGGTCGCGCGAGTGGCCCTGATGGTGCGCACCGCTGCGTAGGACGGAGGAACGAACCTGTCCCGCGAGGCCAGGTGGGCCCCCGACGACCTGACGACCCCTGACGACCCCTGACGACCCGCTGACCTGGCACGTCGCAGGACCGACCCGCGAACGCGGAGCTTCGGTCCTTCGCTGTGCGAGGGACCCCGGTCCGACGACGTGGCCGGGTCAGCCGACGACCTGGCCGCGCAGCACGACCCGCGCCGGGGTGTCGAGCACGGAGAGGTCGGTGAGCGGGTCGCGGTCGTAGACGACGAAGTCGGCCGACGCGCCCTCCTCGAGACCCGGGTGGCCCAGCCACTCACGGGCGCGCCAGGACGCCGCGCCGAGGGCCTCGCGCGGCGAGAGCCCGAAGTCGGCCAGCGCCTGGACCTCGCCCGCGATCCGACCGTGCGGCAGCACACCACCCGCGTCGGTCCCGGCGTACAGCGCGACGCCGGCCTCGTGCGCACTGAGGATCGTCTCGCGGCGGCGCGCGTAGAGGTCGCGCATCGTGGCGCCGTACGCCGGGAACCTGGCCTCGCCCGCCTCGGCGTAGCCCGGGAAGTTCTCCAGCTGCATCACCGTCGGCACCAGCGCCGTGCCGCGCTCGACCATCGCGTCGATCAGGTCGGTCGTCAGGCCCGTGCCGTGCTCGATGCAGTCGATCCCGGCCTCGATCAGCCCGGGCAGCACCGCGGTGCCGAAGCAGTGCGCCGTGACCCGCGCGCCGTGCTCGTGGGCCGCCGCGATCGCCTGCGCGAAGGCCTGCGCCGGGAAGGACGGCGCGAGGTCGCCCTCCTCGCGCGAGATCCAGTCGCCGACCATCTTGACCCAGCCGTCGCCGCGCTGCGCCTCCGCAGCGACGTACGTCGCCAGGTCCTCGGGCTCGACCTCGTGGGCGAAGTTGCGGATGTAGCGACGGGTCCGGGCCACGTGGCGCCCGCACCGCACCAGCCGCGGCATGTCCTCGCGGTCGTGGATCCAGGCGGTGTCCGCGGCAGAGCCGCAGTCACGCAGCAGCAGGGCTCCGGCGTCGCGGTCGGCGAGGGCCTGCTCGGTCTGGGTCGCCTCGTCGACCGCCCCGTCCGCGTCGAGGCCGACGTGGCAGTGGGCGTCGACGAGCCCGGGCACGATCCAGCCCTCCGCCACGGTCTCGGCGCCCGTCGGCTCCTCGTAGGTGATGTGTCCGTCGACGACGTAGAGGGTGCGGGTCTCGTTGTCGGGGAGCACGGGTCCGTGGAAGCGCTGCGCGCCGGTCGCCATGGCCGCGAACCTACCGGCCGCCGGGGCCCCCGCGTCCAGGGTGCATCCGTGCGACGACGGCCCGGAGGCGACGCCGCAGACCTGTGCGCGGTCTTCGGGTGCGTCGACGTCAGCGCGGACGGCGGGGAGGCCCGGCCGGTCTGGGAGCCCGAGGCCCCCGAGGAGGACCCGGGCGTCCCGTACGGCTGCGCGGGCACCGGCGACCACGTCGTCCGCGTCACCGCGTCCGGGCCCACTCTCGCCAGGACGCACGACTCGCCGGAGCAGGTCGCGCTCGGCGAGGCGGTCACCGCGATCCTGCTCGACCCCGGCGTGGCACCGCGCACGTCCTCGGAGTACGCCGCGGAGGCGAGGACCTCTGCGCGGTCGCGGCTGGTTGCCGTGGTACGGCGCGGACCACGGCGCGGACCGGCCCGAGGGCTACGTCGACCGGTGCGCCGAGGCGAGCTGAGCCGTGGGGCCCGCAGCCCTGACGGGGGGCTAGAGCAGGTCGATCAGCCAGGTCGGACCGACGAGCTCGGCGCCGACGTGCAGGCAACGGCCCTGCAGGGCGCGGTCGGCGGTGACGACCGTGACCCGGTGGCCGGCATCGACGGCCTTCTCGGCCTCGGAGACGATCCGGCTGTCGCCGTCCCGCGGCGCGTGCACGGTGGTGACGTGCGCGTCGCGACCGGCCCGCACCCCCGCCTTGGCGCCACCCTCGAGCACCAGGACCACCCGGTCCTGGGGCACGTCGGCGACCAGCAGCTCCTCGTGCAGCCGACGCGCCGCGCCCGCCCGGTCGTTCCACCAGCCCTGGAGGGCACGCGCGCCGACGACGTTGGCGGCGTCGACGACCAGGACCGTGCTCACGGGCAGGCCCCACGCCGTCGGCCGGGCGGCGTACTGGGCAGGCGAACGTGCTGCTTGTCGGATGAGATGTCGGCCGACGAGCGGCACGATCCCCGGTCGACCGGGGACGTCGACCGTCGACCCGGGCTCACTTCAGGAACTTCGAGAAGTCCTGCGGCAGGTTCAGCGCGGCCGCGGCCTGCTCGTAGTCGGTCTCGTCGTCGCCGGCCGGGTTGCCGAACGGGTTGGCCGAGGCGGCCTTCTCCTTGGCCTCGGCGTCCGCCTTGGCCTTCTCCTGCGCGGCCTTGGCCGGGTTGCCGGAGACCCGCTTGCCTCCCTTGCCCTTCTTGGCCTGCGTCTTCTTGGCCGGGCGCTTGCCGCCACCCAACCCCGGCATCCCCGGCATCCCCGGCATGCCGGGCATCCCGCCGCCGCGCGCCATCTGCATCATCATCTTGCGCGCCTCGAAGAACCGGTCGACCAGCTGGTTGACGTCGGTGACGGTGCGCCCGCAGCCCTTGGCGATGCGGGCCCGGCGCGATCCGTCGATCAGCTTCGGCTCGGCCCGCTCGGCCGGGGTCATCGACTGGATGATCGCCTGGATCCGGTCGATCTCGCGCTCGTCGAAGTTCTCGAGCTGCTCGCGGAACTGTCCCATCCCCGGGAGCATCCCCATGATCTTCGACATCGAGCCGAGCTTGCGGACCTGCTGCATCTGCTCGAGGAAGTCGTCGAGGGTGAACTCCCCGCCCTGGCCGCTGAGCTTGCTGGCCGCCTTGGCCGCGGACTCCTGGTCGAAGGTCCGCTCGGCCTGCTCGATCAGGGTGAGCATGTCGCCCATGTCGAGGATCCGCGAGGCCATCCGGTCGGGGTGGAAGACGTCGAAGTCGGTGAGCTTCTCGCCCGAGGAGGCGAACATGACCGGACGACCGGTCACCGAGCGGATCGACAGGGCGGCACCGCCGCGGGCGTCACCGTCGAGCTTGGTCAGCACGACGCCGTCGAAGCCGACGCCCTCGAGGAAGGCCTGCGCGGTCGTGACGGCGTCCTGGCCGATCATGGCGTCGACGACGAAGAGGGTCTCGTCGGGATTCACCGCGTCGCGGATGTCCGCGGCCTGGGCCATCAGCTCGGCGTCGACGCCGAGGCGTCCTGCGGTGTCGACGATGACCACGTCGTGCAGGGTGCGTCGCGCCTCGGCGATCGAGGCCGTCGCGACCGCCACGGGGTCGCCGACCCCGTTGCCGGGCTCGGGCGCGAAGACCGTGACCCCGGCCCGCTCCCCGTTGACCTGGAGCTGCTTGACCGCGTTGGGCCGCTGGAGGTCGCAGGCCACGAGCATCGGCGAGGTGCCCTGGTCCTTGAGCCAGGTCGCCAGCTTCGCGGCCAGCGTCGTCTTGCCTGCGCCCTGGAGGCCGGCGAGCATGATCACGGTCGGCGCGGTCTTGGCGTAGCGCAGCCGGCGGGTCTCCCCGCCGAGGATCTCGACGAGCTCCTCGTTGACGATCTTGATGATCTGCTGGGCCGGGTTCAGCGCCCCGCTGACCTCCTCGCCGCGGGCGCGGTCCTTGACCGCCGCGACGAACTCGCGCACCACCGGCAGGGCGACGTCGGCCTCGAGCAGCGCGATCCGGATCTCGCGCGCGGTGGCGTCGATGTCGGCCTCGGAGAGCCGGCCCTTGCCCCGCAGGTTCTTGAAGGTGTCGGCGAGGCGGTCGGAGAGTGTCGCGAACAAGGAGCAGGTCCCTCGGCAGTCGAAGACGTTCAGGTCGGGTGGGGTCGGGCGAGGCGCGCGGTCACGGTGCGTTCGCGAGCCTTGGGCCCGGTCCTCAGACTAACCGGCTCCCCTGCTCAGCGCGGATCGCACGGCGTGCGCGGCGTCGGCGGCCCGGGTCTCGGCCAGCACGCCCGCACCCGCCTCCTGGAGGTAGAAGACGTCGACGGCCTGCGGACCGAGCGTGTCGACGTGCGCCGAGCGCACCTCGACGCCGAGGCCGGCCAGCGCCCGGCACACGAGGTGGACGACGCCGGGCCGGTCGGCCGCGCGCACCTCCAGCACGGTGGCGTGCTCGCTGGCCTCGGGGCGTACGACGACCGCCGGCTCCAGCCCGTCGCGCGCACCGGTCCCCAGGCGGGCGAGCGGGTCGAGGCGGCCCGTGACCACGGCGTCGTAGCGCTCGCGCAGCACGGCGGCGTCCACGTCCTGCTCCGAGACCTCCCACACGCTCACGGCGTACTCCTCCTGCTGCCAGATCCGAGCGGCCCGCACCGGCACCCGCAGCAGCGCGAGGACGCCGGCGAGGTCGGCGAGCAGCCCCATCCGGTCCGGTGCGACGGCCGTGATCCGCGACCCGTCGTCGACCGCGAGGACCTCGAGCCACAGCCCGCCGCGCCGCGCCTGCGCGGGGACCTCGATCTCCTCCGTCCTGATCGGCGGCAGGCTCGCCCCGGTGTCGAGCGCCGCGAGCGAACGCCGCGCGAGGTCCTGGATGAGGCCGGCCCGCCACGATGTCCAGGCCTTGGGTGAGGTCGCCTTGGCGTCGGCCTCGGTGAGCGCACGCAGCAGCGCGAGCGCCTCCGCGTCGGGCACGCGCTCGGTGACCAGCTCGATCGTCGCGGGGTCGTCGGGGTCGCGGGTCGTCGCCGTCTCGGCGAGCAGGAGGTGCCAGCGCACGAGCTGGGCCACCAGCTCCACCGAGCTGGCCTCGAAGCCCATCCGTCGCGCCGCCTCGCGGGCGATCGGCTCCCCGGCGGCCGAGTGCGAGCGCAGTCCTCCCTTGCCGATGTCGTGGAGCAGCGCGGCGACCATCAGCACGTCGGGGCGACTCACGAAGCGGATCAGGGCCGAGGCCTCCACGCACGTCTCGATCACGTGGCGGTCCACGGTGAAACGGTGGACGACCGAGGCGTGCGGCAGCATGCGCACGCGTTCCCACTCCGGCAGGAACTCGCTCAGCGCCCCCGTCTGCTCGAGGGTCTCCCACACCGGCAGCAGGCCACGCCCCGAGGCGAGCAGCCGCACCAGCGCCTGGCGCGCCTCGCTCGGCCACGGGTCCGGGAGCGCGGCGCCGTCCCGGGCCAGCCGGGCCGCGGTCGGCGGCGCCAGCACGGCGTCGTGCTCCGCGGCCTCGGCCGCGGCACGCAGCAGCAGGGTCGGGTCGCGGTCCGGTCGGGCCTGCGGTGTCAGCACGACCTCGCCACGCGCCATCGCGATGCCCGGCGCCAGCGGGCGCAGGTCGGGCCGACGGGGACGGCTCGGCCGGGCCGGACCGGCCAGGACGTCGTCGACGCGGCGCCAGCTCAGCCGGGAGAGGTGGCTGGTGCGACGCCCGAGCTCGCGCACGTGGGTCTGCGCCGCGCGCTCGTCGTCGAGGCCGAGACCGTCGGCGAGCGAGGCCCAGACCTCGGGGCCGATCCGGTCGTTGGCCCGCCCCGTCGCGGCCTGCACCAGGTCACGCACGTCCAGCATCTGCTGGCGGCACCGCTCGAGGTCGCTGTGCGGCACGTCGACCAGCCAGGTGGCGCTCAGCGCGGCCACGACCGTGGCGTCGCGCAGCCCGCCCTCGGACTCCTTGAGGTCGGGCACGGAGAGGTGCGCCAGCTCGCCGAGGAGCGTGTGGCGCGAGCGCACGAGCGTGCGCAGCTCGGGCAGCCGGTCCCGGGCACCGCGGCGCCAGGCCGCCAGGACCCGCGAGCGCAGCGTCAGGGTCAGGTTCGGGTCACCGGCCAGGTGGCGCAGGTCCAGCAGCCCGAGCGCGACCCGCAGGTCGCCGGCCGCTGACTCCAGCATCTGCGAGGCGGTGCGCACCGCGTGGTCGAGCCGGTGCCCCCCGTCCCACAGCGGGTACCAGAGGGTGGTGGCGAGCTCGTCGAGGTCCACCCCGTCGTCGCCGACGAGCACCACGTCGAGGTCGGAGTACGGCGCGAGCTCACGGCGTCCGTAGCCGCCGACCGCGACCAGGCAGACGCCTTGCCCGGGGCCGCCGGCCTCCGCGTACGCCGCCTGGCAGCGCCGGTCCGCCGCGGCGGTACGCCGGGCGCGATCGGCCGCGCTCACGCCTCAGGCCACCTCCTCGATCGCACTGCCCACCCGGGTCGCCCGATCAGATCGCCTCGGCGTCGCGGTCCCCGGTGCGCACGCGGACCACCGACTCGACGGGTGAGACCCAGACCTTGCCGTCGCCGATGCGTCCCGTCTGCGCGCCGGTGAGCACCGCGGTGGTCACGGCCTCGACGTCGGCGTCGTCGACGACGACCTCGAGCCGGATCTTGGGCACCAGGGCGATGTCGTACTCCGCGCCGCGGTAGACCTCCGTGTGGCCCTTCTGCCGGCCGTAGCCGCTGACCTCGCTGACCGTCATGCCGGTCACGCCGACGGCTTCGAGGGCCGTGCGGACGTCCTCCCACTTGTGCGGCTTGATGACGGCGGTGACCAGCTTCATGATCGCTCCTCCTGCAGGGGTGACCGACCCGCTCCCGGGCGCGGTGGGCAGCAGCGTAGACGCACGACCGGGCCGGGCCCCCGTGGCGGAGGTCCGGCCCGGGACGCGTCGGGTGCGGCCCGTTCAGATCGCCGAGGCGTCCTTGTCGCCGGTGCGTACGCGCACCACCGAGTCCACGGGGCTGACCCAGACCTTGCCGTCACCGATCCGACCGGTCTGCGCGGTCTTGACCACGATGCCGACCACGTCCTCGGCGTCACCGTCGTCGACCACGATCTCGATCCGGATCTTGGGCACCAGGGCGATGTCGTACTCCGCGCCCCGGTAGACCTCCGTGTGACCCTTCTGCCGGCCGTAGCCGCTGACCTCGCTGACCGTCATGCCGGTCACGCCGAAGGTCTCGAGGGCCCCGCGGACGTCCTCCCACTTGTGCGGCTTGATCACCGCGGTCACGAGCTTCACTGGCGTGCTCCTTGCGTGGCGGTGGCCGTGGACGAGGCCTGGGTGTCGGTGACCCGCATGCTGCTCTCGCGTCCCCCACCCATGCCGGAGTGCAGGTCGTAGGCCGCCTCACCGTGCTGGTCGAGGTCGATGCCCTCCTGCTCGGCGTCCTCGTCGACGCGCCACCCGATGGTGAACTTGATGGCGAGGGCGATCACGAGGGTGACCACGCCGGACCAGGCGACCGCGACCAGGACGCCGAGGAACTGGTCGACCAGCGAGCCGAAGCCGCCGCCGTAGAGCAGTCCGTCGGCGGCGCCACCGGCGATGCTGGAGCCCTCGGGAGCGCTGACCGAGAACAGGCCGATCAGCAGCGTGCCCGCGATGCCGCCGACGAGGTGGACGCCGACGACGTCGAGGGAGTCGTCGTAGCCGAGCTTGAACTTCCACCCGACGGCCCATGCACAGAGGGCGCCGGCGATCACGCCGATGGCCAGGGCCCCGACGATGTCGACCGCACCGGCGGCCGGGGTGATCGCGACGAGGCCCGCCACGATGCCGGACGCGGCGCCCAGCGAGGTCGCCTTGCCGTGCATCAGCCGCTCCACGACCAGCCAGCCGATGATCGCGGCCATCGTGGCCAGCGTGGTGTTGGCGAAGGTGAGGCCGGTCTCCTCGAGGAACTGCGCGCTCGGGTCGAGGTCGTCGCTGAAGACGATCGAGCCGACGTTGAAGCCGTACCAGCCGACCCACAGCAGGGCTGCGCCGAGCATGGTCAGGGTCAGGTTGTGCGGGCGCATCGGGCTGCGCCCGAAGCCGAGTCGTTTGCCCACGACGAGGGCCAGCACCAGTCCGGCCACACCGGCGTTGATGTGCACCGCAGTGCCACCGGCGTAGTCCTGGGCGCCGATGCGCGTGCAGATCAGGGCGGAGTCGGTGCAGCCGAAGACCATGTGCGCCAGCGGGAAGTACGACAGCGTCGCCCACAGCGGCACGAAGACCAGCCAGGCCGAGAACTTCACGCGGTCCGCGATCGCGCCGCTGATCAGCGCGGTGGTGATCACCGCGAAGGTCAGCTGGAACATCACGAAGGTGTAGCTGTCGTAGCCGACGCCGTCGAGGCCGAAGGCGGCGAAGGGCGAGCCGAAGAACGTGCCGTCGTCCTCGAAGACCATCGAGTAGCCGTAGAGCACCCACAGGATGCCGACGATCGCCATCGCCGCGTACGACATCATCATCATGTTGAGCACGGACTTCGAGCGCGTCATGCCGCCGTAGAAGAGTGCCAGCGCCGGGGTGGTCATCATCAGCACGAGCAGCGTCGCGGTGAGCATGAAGGCGTTATAGCCGTCCACAGAACCTCCATGGATTGTGAGTCTCGGGCCGACGTCGGGTGTCCCGGACAGCACTGTCCTCGAGCCGGCCCCTGTGTGCCCAGACTCTTCCCAGCCGACGTTTCGCGGTCGCGGGAGACATGTGCCGAGCGTGTAACGACTGGCGCGTTCTTGTTACGACCCCGTTACGCGGGGTCGTGGGCTCACCCGAGGAGGGCGTCGACGAAGGCGCCGGGGTCGAACGGCGCCAGGTCGTCGGGACCTTCGCCCAGGCCGACCAGCTTGACCGGCACGCCGAGCTCGCGCTGGACGGCGACGACGATCCCGCCCTTGGCCGAGCCGTCGAGCTTGGTCAGCACGATGCCGGTCACGTCGACGACCTCGGAGAAGACGCGGGCCTGGACCATGCCGTTCTGACCGGTCGTGGCGTCGAGGACGAGCAGCACCTCGGTGACCGGCGCCTGCTTCTCGAGGACCCGCTTGACCTTGCCGAGCTCGTCCATCAGGCCCTGCTTGTTCTGCAGGCGCCCGGCGGTGTCCACGATGACGGTGTCGACGCCGTCCGCGGCGCCCCGGCGTACGGCGTCGAAGGCGACGCTGGCCGGGTCGGTGCCCTCGGCGCCGCGGACCGTCTCGACGCCGACCCGCTCGCCCCAGGTCGCCAGCTGCTCGACCGCCGCGGCCCGGAACGTGTCGGCGGCCCCGAGCACGACCGCACGGTCCTCGGCCACCAGGATCCGCGCGATCTTGCCGACGGTGGTCGTCTTGCCTGCGCCGTTGACGCCCACGACCAGCACGACCCCGGGCTGAGCGCCCTCGCCGCTGACCTGCAGACGCCGGTCCATGCCCTGGTCGACCAGGGTCACGAGCTCCTCGCGCAGGACCCGGCGGGCGTCCTCGGCCGAGCCTCCCTCGACCCGCAGGCGGGTGCGCAGCTTCTCGACCAGCTCCTGGGTCGGCCCGACGCCGACGTCGGCACCGATCAGGACGTCCTCGATCGCCTCCCAGGTGTCCTCGTCGAGCCGCTCGCGGCTCAGCAGCGCGAGCAGGCCCCGCCCCAGGCCGCCCTGGGACCCCGCGAGCCGCTGGCGCAGGCGCACCAGCCGCGAGGCGGTGCTCTCGGGGGTCTCGAGGGTCGGCTCGAGCGTCGCGGGCGGGCTGCTCAGCTCGACCGGCGGGGCGTCCTCCGCGGTGGGCGGGGGCGCGATGACGTCGGTGTGGGTGTCGGGCAGCGGCGCCGGCTTGCGGCGACGGGTCACGACCAGACCGACGACCGAGGCCACCAGCAGCACGCCGAGGACGGCGATCGAGACGATGATCAGGGCGAGGGCGGACATGGGCGCAATCCAAGCACGCACCCGTGCCCGGCCCTGCGATCAGGCCGGTGGTCAGGCCGGTGGTCAGGCCGGTGGTCAGGCCGGCGGTCGCACCAGGGGCTCGACCGCGGCGCGGATCGCGTCGGGCAGTGCCGTCACCGGTCGGGCGGGGTCGGTGTTGTCGACGTAGACGTGCACGAAGCGCCCCTCGGCCGCGGCCGCGTCGTCGCGCCCCTGGAACAGACCGATCCGGTAGACCACCGACGAGCGGCCGACCCGGTCGACCACCAGGCCGGTCTCGATCGGCTCGGGGAACCCGAGCTGGCGGAAGTAGCGGCACGAGGTCTCCGCGACCACCCCGATCGCCGGCAGCGCCCGGACGTCGAGCCCCGTCGCCTCGTAGAGGTGGGCGTTGACCGCGGTGTCGAAGAGCTCGTAGTACGTCGCGTTGTTCAGGTGGCCGTAGGCGTCGTCGTCACGCCAGCGGGTCGTCACCGTGCGCCAGGCGGCGTACGCCGATCGGTCCGGCGGTCCGGGCCGGGGGCGTGCGGGGCTCACGCGCGCTCGGCCTCGCGCAGACGCTGGCTGATCACGGTCGAGACGCCGTCGCCACGCATGGTGACGCCGTACAGCGCGTCGCCGACCTCCATGGTCCGTTTCTGGTGGGTGATCACCAGCAGCTGCGAGCTCTCGCGCAGCTCCTCGTAGATCTGCAGCAGGCGGCCGAGGTTGGTGTCGTCGAGCGCGGCCTCGACCTCGTCGAGGATGTAGAACGGCGAGGGCCGGGCCTTGAACAGGGCGACCAGGAACGCCACGGCGACCAGCGAGCGCTCGCCGCCGGAGAGCAGGGAGAGCCGCTTGACCTTCTTGCCGGGCGGGCGGGCCTCGACCTCGACGCCGGTGGCGAGCATGTCTCCGGGGTCGGTGAGCACCAAGCGCCCCTCCCCGCCGGGGAAGAGTCGCGCGAAGGTCTGGTCGAAGGCGTTGCTGACGTCGGCGTAGGCCTCGGTGAAGACCTGCTCGACGCGGCCGTCCACCTCACGGACGATGTCGAGCAGGTCGCGTCGGGTGCTGCGGAGGTCCTCGAGCTGCTCGGTGAGGAACTGGTGGCGCTCCTCCATCGCGGAGAACTCCTCGAGCGCCAGCGGGTTGATCCGCCCGAGCTGGCCCAGGGCCCGTTCGGCGTTGCGCAGCCGCTTGACCTGCTCCTCGCGCACGTACGGCGTGGTGCGCCCGGCCTGCTCAGCGGACTGCTCGGCGGCGTCGTCGGCCTCGTCGAGCTCGACGGGGACCGGCGGCGTGGCCTCGTCCTCGGGCAGCGGCACCGGCTGGTCGGGTCCGTAGTCGGCGACGAGCGAGTCGGGGTCGAGCCCGACCTCGGCCAGCACCTTCTCCTCGAGCTGCTCCAGGCGCATCCGCTGCTGGGCGCGAGCCAGCTCGTCTCGGTGCACGGTGCTGGTGAGCTCGTCGAGCTCACGCGTCAGGTCGCGCAGCCGCGCCCGCTGGGCCAGCAGGTCCTGCTCGCGGCCCCGCCTCGACTCCTCGACGGCCGTGCGCTGGGCCGTGGCCTGCACCAGCGAGCCCTCCAGCCGCTCGAGCACCCAGACCAGGGCGGTCGAGACCGCCTGGGCCGACCGGCCCTCGCGCTCGAGCTGCTCGCGACGGGCGGCCGAGCGGGCCCGGGTCTCGCGCTCGGCGCGGGCCTGGCGCAGCAGGGCGTCGCCGCGCCCGTGCAGCGCTCGAGCTCGCTCCTCGGCCGTGCGCAGCCCGAGCCGGGCGTCGGTCTCGCCCTGGCGGGCGGCGCGGGCGAGGTCGGCGAGCTCCTCGCGGGCGGCGGTGTCCGGCTCCTCCTCGGGGGCGTCGCGAGCCGTGGTCAGCCGCCCCTGGAGGGCCTCGAGCGTGGCGAGGTCGTCGGCGCGCTTGGCCTCCGCGGTCGCGACCGTCGTGGCGATCCGGTCGGCCTCGGCGCGCGCCGAGCGGGCCGTGGAGCCGTGCTGCCCGAGCTCCTCGGCGACGGCGGCGAGCGTCGCGTCGGACTCGTGCAGCTTGGCGAGGGCGACGTCGGCGCGCTGCTGGGCCTCGAGCCGCTCCGCCTCGAGGCGTGACATGTCGAAGCCGAGCCGCTCCGCCGAGGCCGTGGCCTCGGCGAGCATGCTGGTCGCCTCGTCGACGGCGGCCTGGATCTCGAGCAGGCTCGGCTGCGAGGAGGACCCGCCCGAGGCCCGGTGGGCGCCGAGCAGGTCGCCCTGGCGGGTCACCGCGACGAGGTCGGGCAGCGCAGCGGCGAGGTCGCGGGCCTCGGGGAGGTCCTCGACGAGCACGGTGCCCGCCAGCAGCCTGTCCAGCGCAGGGCGCAGGGCGTCGGGGCACTCGACGACGTCGCCGGCCCAGAGCACCCCGGCGGGGAGCGTCGGTCGTTCAGCGGTGGCGGCGGCCGGAGCGCCCCCGAGGAGGATCTCGGCGCGTCCGAGGTCACCCTCCTTGAGGTGGGCGAGGGCGTCGACGGCCACGTCGGCGCCGGAGACCACGACGGCGTCGGCCGCGGAGCCGAGGGCGGCGGCCAGGGCGGTCTCGTGGCCGGGTCGCACGGTGAGCAGGGCGGCGACCGAGCCGAGCAGGCCGGAGACCTCGTCGGTGGCTGCGAGCAGCGCGCCGGCGCCGTCCTTGCGGCTCAGGCCCATCTCGAGGGCGTCCTTGCGGGCGAGCAGCGACGAGCGGTCGCGGTCGGCCTGGAGGGCCTCGTCGCGGGCCTTGGCCAGGCGCTCCTCGATGTCGTCCAGGGCACCGACGGCCGCCTCGTGCTCGGCGTCGAGTCCCTCCTCGCCCGCGTCGAGCCCGGCGACCCGGTTCTCGAGCGCGGTGTAGTCGCGCTCGGCCCGGGTCACCCGGGCCAGGGCCTCCTCGCGGGCGGTGCCGAGCCGGCCGATCTCCTCGGCGGCGGCCTCCACCCGCGAGCGGGCCGCGTCGACCTGACCGTGCAGCCGGGCGAGCCCCTCGCGGCGGTCGGCCGCCGCCCGCAGGAGCGCACTGACGCGGCGCTCCTCCTCGGCGGCAGCGTCCTCCGCCTCACGGCGGGCGACCACGGCACCCTCCAGGGCCGTACGCCGCCCGTCGACGTCGGCGGCGATCGCGCGCTCCTGCTCGCGCACCTTCTCGGCCTCGGCCTCGAGCTCGTCGGGGTCACGGCCGGGCTGGGGGGCGTTGGCGGTGGCGCTCTCGGCGTTGCGGCGCCGCTCGGCGGCCAGGGACGCCGTACCGCGCAGGCGCTCACGCAGGCCGGTGAGCGAGGCGAGCGTGTCCTGGGCTCGGCCCAGGGCCGGGAGGTCCTCGCGCAGCGCCTCCTCGAGGGCCGCCTCGCTCTCGCGGGCGGCGAGGACCTGCGCGTCGACGAACCCACGGCGCTCGGTCAGGGCGGACTCGTCGGCGAGCTCCTGGTGCAGGGTCGTGCGGGCGGTGACGAGGTCGTCGGCGAGCAGCCGGGCGCGCGCGTCGCGCGCGTCGGCCTGGATGGTCGAGGCCCGGCGGGCGACCTCGGCCTGGCGGCCCAACGGCTTGAGCTGGCGGCGGATCTCGCCGATCAGGTCCGAGAGCCGGGTGAGGTTGCCCTCGGTCGCGTCGAGCTTGCGCAGCGCCTTCTCCTTGCGCTTGCGGTGCTTCAGGACGCCGGCCGCCTCCTCGATGAACCCCCGACGGTCCTCCGGGGTCGCGTGCAGGATCGTGTCGAGCTGGCCCTGCCCGACGATCACGTGCATCTCGCGCCCGATGCCGGAGTCGCTGAGCAGCTCCTGGACGTCGAGCAGGCGGCACGAGGTGCCGTTGATGGCGTACTCGGAGCCGCCGCTGCGGAACATCGTCCGGCTGATCGTGACCTCGGCGTACTCGATGGGCAGCGCGCCGTCGGAGTTGTCGATGCTCAGCACGACCTCGGCCCGACCGAGCGGCGGGCGGCCGGAGGTGCCGGCGAAGATGACGTCCTCCATCTTCCCGCCGCGCAGGCTCTTGGCGCCCTGCTCGCCCATCACCCACGCCAGTGCGTCGACCACGTTGGACTTGCCGGAGCCGTTGGGCCCCACGATGCAGGTGATGCCCGGCTCGAGCTGGAGGGTCGTCGACGAGGCGAAGGACTTGAACCCCTTGAGGGTCAGGCTCTTGAGGTACAACGCGAGATCCCTCGCTCGTCGGTCGTCGGACGGTGCCGAGGGGGCGCCGGCACGCACGACCCGGGGAAGCTCAGCGCGCGCCACGATACCGGGGGGCGACCTCGGGGTGCGGGAGGCCGGGTCCCGTCCGATCCCCCGGGTCTGCCGTGCCGGCGACGTGGAGCCCCCGCCGCGGTGGTGGAGCGAGCACTCGCCCGCGTCCCGACAGGACGCGAGCCGAGCAGCAGCCCCACGAGCGGCGGATCGGCTGTGGAGAACCCTGGCACGGGAACTGGTGTTCGGATATCATAGACCCATGGCCGGCGCACCCACCCCCGAGCAGCACCTGCTCGATGAGCTGCGCACCCACGAAGCCACCGTCCGCGCCGCCGAGGTCGCCAAGATCCGGGCCGCGATCGAGTGGGCTGTCGCCCACGAGGTGATGTCTTCGACGACGCGTCGTTCCACGCCGGGTTCGGTGAGCACGGCCTGACGTTGGCCGGACCGGGTGCACCGCTGGTCGGCGAGAACGCCGTCACCGAGCTGTCGGTCGCGCTGGGGCTTCGACCGAGGGCGGACGCCGGCTCCTCGGCGCCGCGTTGGAGGTCCGTTACCGCTTACCCCGCTTGTGGGAGGCCGTGATCTCGGGTCGGTGTCCGTGGTGGCGGGCCAGGCTCGTGGCCGAGGCCACGATGACCCTGTGCGAGGAGGGCGCCGAGCACGTCGACGTCCACGTCAACGGGTTCACCCACGCCGTGTCCGGGGCCCAGCTCGACCGGATCGTCGCCACCGCTCTGGCGCGGTGGCAGCCCGAGGAGGCCGAGGCGAAGCGGAAGGCCGCCGCCGAAGGACGGGGCGTGAACATCCACCTCCGTGAACGCGGCGGCGGGGACCTGTCCGGGACCGTCGCGATCGACGGCACCCTCGACGTTGCGGACGCGTTGGACCTCGAGACCGCCCTGGCCGACCGGGCGCACGAGCTGAAGCTCCTCGGATCAGACGGACACCGCTGCCCGTCCGCCGGGCTGCGGCGTTGGGTGACCTCGCCCGGCTGCAGTCGACGCTCACGTTGACCGAGGCGGAGTGTGTCGATGAGGACGGCAACACCGTCCGCCTCCCCGCACGCCGGTCGGTCGTGCTGCACGTCCACGTCGCCGAGCGCCGCGGTCACCGGGGTCGGTTACGACCCCGCCCAGCACGGCATCGCGACGCTGACGAACCTGCGCCAGCCGGTCACCGCGACCCAGGTGAGGTCCTGGTGCCACACCGCCGGGGCCGTCACCGTCCGCCCGGTCCTCGACCTGAACGCTCACCTGCACACTGGTTCGTACGAGTCCACCGGCGACCTGCGTGAGCAGACCATCCTGCGCGACCAGACCTGCGTCTTCCCCCGCTGCACCCGGCCGGCCAGGTCTGCGACCACGAGCACTGCGTCCCCTGGCCCCAGGGCCAGACCTGCTCGGCCAACCAGGCGCCCATGTGCCGGCGCCACCACCGCCACAAGACCCACCTCGGCTGGTCCTACGAGACATTGACCCCCGGGGTCTACCTCTGGACCAGCCCCCACGGCCTCAAGACGCTGCGGATGCCCGAAGGCACCTTCGACGTCACCGACCCACCACCGACTGGCACCCGACCCGCCACCCCTGACGTTCTCGATCGCACCACCCCCGCGACGACGACCCGCGTCCATGCACGTTCCCGCACCACCCGACCCGGATAGACCGCCGGACCCACCACCCGACCACACCCCGCCACCCTTCTGACCCGCACGAGCCGCAGCCCCGCCACCACACCACCGTGACGGGGCCACCGGCATGCCCACCTCTCGTTTCGAGACGTGCGCCAGCGCGCGCTCCTCCACCACCGTCGATTGCGAGTTTGCCCCCGGGCGCGCCGCCACGACACCACCGCCAGAAGGCAACGGGGACGGGAACGGCCGAGAGCCAGCGCGCCCCCATCAAGGCCGGCATGGTCCGACGCTTCACCCGCAGCGTCGTGCGACTACGGGTGCGGGTGGTCGGCGACCTCGAGCCCGAGCCACCGGGCGAGGCCCTCGACCTCGTCACGCACCGACGCCTGCAGCGACGCGTCGAAGGGCACGTCCTCGTGGATCGCGTGCAGGAGCAGCTCGCCGGCGTCGGGGTCCGCGGTGGCGTCGACCTTGCCGACGAGCTCGTCGCCGTGGAGGACCGGGAGCGCGTAGTAGCCCCAGCGCCGCTGGCGCTGCGGCTTGTACATCTCGACCGCGTAGTCGAAACCCAGCAGGTCGACCATCCGCTTGCGGTCGTGGACGTGCACGTCGAACGGCGCCAGCAGCCGCGTCCGCGCCTCCCCCCGTACGTCGTGCTCCTGCGCGACGGCCGCCAGCGCCACGGGGTCGACCCGCCACCGCCCACGGACACCCTCGACCGCGCACGCCTCGCCGGCGTCGCCGCCGCCGACCGGCTCGCCCTGCTGGTAGACCGCACCGGCGCGGGCGATGCCGGTCGCACCCAGCCACCGCCGGTCCCGCTCGGCCAGGGCGTCGGCCAGCGGAACCACGGGCTCGTCGGGGTAGACCCGCTCGGCGAGGTCGTAGACCCGCTCCCGGCCGTGGCGGCCCGCGACGGCGACCTCACCGCGCTGCACCATCTGGTTGACCAGCATCCGGGTGTTCTTGCCGTCGTTCCAACCGCTCGAGCGCCACGGCTCCACGCAGGTGTCGGGCAGCGCCCCCACCGGGAGGGCACCCTCGCGGCGCAGCTCGTCGAGCACGTCGCGCCGGCACCCGTCGTTGGCCGCCACCCACCCGCTGAGCTGGTGGTGCCAGCTCTTCCACGGCCCGAACGTGGGCCAGGCCGCCATCTCCGCGCGGTACAGCGCCGCGTCCTCGGCCGGTCGCCACGCACCGGCGATCTCGACCAGTCGCTGGGTCTCGATGGCCTCGGTCAGGTCGCCGGGACGGTGCTCGGAGCCCAGACGGCTCAGCAGCACGAGCTCGGCCGCGGGAGCGACCGCGCTCGTCTGGTCCAGCGGAAGGCCGGTCAGCTGGTGCACGGTCGAGACGAGGTCGACCGGCGGGTCGTCACCGCCCGTCGCGGCGTACGCCGCCACCGCCCGCGCCTGGCCAACGGTCACGGTCCGGACCGCGGCGGGGCTCATCGACGTCGACCGGCGGGTCAGGCGGGCTGCATGTGCTCCAGCGAGACGCCGTGGTCGAGCAGCTCGGCGGCGCGGGCGTCGACGAGGCGGTCGTTCTCCTCGCTGAGGCGCAGCACGAGCGTCTCGAGCTCGGCGACACGGGCCCGCAGGCGAGCGTTGTCGTGCACCAGTCGCGGGTCGCGGACATCGGTGCCCAGGTAGCCGGTCAGCGCCTTGGCCATGGTGTTCCTCAATCGGTCGAACGGGGCCCGGATCGGGGCCAGCGGATCGGTGTGGCCGGGGTCACCGACCGTCTCCCAGAGTCCCACCCGCCCCCGCGCAGGTCAAACCGCGCCGCGCGGGTCAGTCCACGATCGAGGGCACCGGAGGACGGGGGCGTCGGGGCCTCGGGACGGGCTGGCAGCGTGGGCAGAAGAACGACGACCGGTTCATGAACGCCACCCTCCGGATCGGGGTGCCGCAGCGCGAGCACGGCCTCCCCTCCTGCCCGTAGGCGTCCAGCGAGCGGTCGAAGTAGCCGGACTGTCCGTTGACGTTGACGTAGAGCGCGTCGAAGGACGTCCCGCCCTGCTCGAGCGCCTCGCGCATCACCGCGTCGACATGGCCCAGCAGCGCGCGGATCGTGGGCGCGGTCAGCTTCTCCCCCGGTCGTTCACCGTGCAGCCCGGCGCGCCAGAGGGCCTCGTCGGCGTAGATGTTGCCGACGCCGGAGACCAACCCCTGGTCGAGCAGCAGCCGCTTGATCCCCGCGCTGCGCCGCCGCACCTTCCCGACCACCACCTCGACGTCGAAGGCCGCCTCGAGCGGGTCCGGCGCGACGTGCGCGATCTCCGGGGGTACGTCGTCGCCCTCGCCGTCGGCGCCGCCGCCGCCGGGCGAGACCGACAGCCCGCCGAACATCCGCTGGTCGACGAAGCGCAGCTCGCGGGCCCCGTCCGGGAAGCCGTCGGGCACGCCGTCGAGCACCATCCGGACCCGGAGGTGCCGCTCGGGCGGCGCGTCGGCCGGCTGCACGAGCATCTGACCGCTCATGCCGAGGTGGGCCATCAGCGAGCGACCGTCGTCGAGGGGCAGCCACAGGTACTTGCCGCGCCGTCGCGCGGCCGTGATCGTGCGCCCGGTCAGCGCGAGCGCGAAGCCGTCGGGCCCGGTGGGGTCGCGGCGTACCGGGCGGGGGTGGAGGACCTCGACCCGGGCCACGCCGGCGCCCACGACGTGGCGCTCGAGGCCCCGACGGACCACCTCGACCTCGGGGAGCTCGGGCACGGCGTCGTCGTCTCGATCAGGGCGCGACGGCGGGAGCCAGCTCGCCGTACGCCGTCTCAGCGGCCGACTGCTCGGCCTCCTTCTTCGAACGCCCGTGGCCGTTGCCGTAGAGCTCACCGCCGACACGCACGCGGGCGGTGAAGGTCTTCATGTGGTCGGGTCCGTCGTCGGCGATGACGTACTCCGGGACCCCGAGACCGAGCTCGGCGGAGAGCTCCTGCAACGAGGTCTTCCAGTCCAGACCCGCTCCGAGGTCGGAGGCGGCGTCCATCAGGGGGTCGAAGAGGCGGTGCACGACCGCGGAGGAGGCTTCGATGCCACCACCCGAGAGATGGACGGCGCCGATCACGGCCTCGACGGTGTCGGAGAGGATCGAGGACTTCTCCCGGCCGCCGGTCGACTCCTCGCCGCGGCCGAGCTTGACGTGGTCGCCAACCCCGATGGTGCGCCCGACCCCGGCCAGTGCGCGCGCGTTGACGACGGCGGCGCGCAGCTTGGCCAGCCGGCCCTCGGAGAGATCCGGGTGGCGGGTGTACAGCGTCTCGGTCACGACCACGCCGAGCACGGCGTCGCCGAGGAACTCCAGACGCTCGTTGGTGGGCAGCCCACCGTGCTCGTAGGCGTACGAGCGGTGCGTCAGGGCGCGCTCGAGCAGCCCCGCGTCGATCACGGGGTCACCGAGCGCGGCCCGCAGCGACGGATAGCTGGTCGCCTGCCGCCCCTCGGCCTCCGCCGACTGGCTGCTCAGGACTCTGGACCCGTCAGGCTCAGAGGACCTGGCGACGCTCGCCACGCGCGCCGTACTGACCGCAGGCGTCACAGGCGCGGTGCGGCAGGTGCGGCTGACCGCAGGCGGGGTTGGCGCAGGTCACCAGGGTCGGCGCGGTGGCCTTCCACTGCGAGCGACGGTGCCGCGTGTTGCTGCGCGACATCTTGCGCTTCGGGACTGCCATGTCTACTCCTCAGGGGTGCGCGGGCGTCGTCCGACGCCTGCTCGTGCGGGGGTTCGTGCGCGATGGTGCTGATCGTCTCAGGTCGAACCGTCGCGCGGTTCCTGCAGGGCGCTCAGGCCGGCCCAGCGGGGATCGATCGGGTCGTCGTGGGCGTGCTCCGGGTCGTCGGCCAGCCGGGCGCCGCACTCCGGGCACAGGCCCGGACAGTCCTCGCGGCACAACGGCTGGAACGGCAGGGCCAGCACCATCTCGTCCCGCAGCAGCGGTTCGAGGTCGAGCAGGTCCTCCTCCATCACCCGGACCTCGTCGTCCTCCCCGGCGGGGGCGTGGTCGTCGTAGAGGTACAGCTCCTGGAGGTCGACCACGAGATCGGTGTGGACAGCCTCCAGGCACCGCACGCACTCGCCGTCGAGGCTGGCTTGCGCCGTCCCCGAGACCAGGACCCCCTCCATCACCGCCTCCAGGCGCAGGTCCAGCTCGACCGGCGCTCCTTCGGCGACACGAAGGACTTCGATGCCCAGATCTGCCGGCGCCGGAGCGGTCCGCGTGAGTGTGCGCATGGACCCGGGCCGTCGACCGAGGTCTCGGGTGTCGAGCACGAGCGGCGCTCTCGGGTCCATCGTGCTCAGGCTCATCACTTTCCACATCCGAACTGGGCAGATCAGCGACGAGCGTACGCGCAGGGCCCCTGAGGTGCCAAAACGTGTCCCGGAGGTGCGGGCGGCGTCGCTCAGCCCGAGTCGTCGCGCCGCTCCGCGAGGCGGGCCGTGAGCGCCTCGAGCACCAGCGGGGGGACGAACGTGGCGACGTCGCCCCCGAAGGTCGCGACCTCCTTGACCAGGCTGGAGGACACGAAGGACCACTGCGGGCTGGTGGGCAGGAAGACGGTCTCGACCCCGGTGAGCGAGGCGTTCATCTGCGCCATCTGCATCTCGTAGTCGAGGTCGCCCCCGCGCAGGCCCTTGACGATCGCGTCGACGCCCCGCTCGGCGCACCACGTCGTCAGCAGGTCGCTGAAGCCCTCGACGCGCACGCCGGGCAGGTCGGCGGTAGCCCGCTCGAGCAGGTCGATGCGCTCCCCGTCGGTGAACAACCGGTTCTTGGAGGCGTTGACGCCGACGGCGACCACGACCTCGTCGAAGAGCGCGGCGGCGCGGCGGATCACGTCGAGGTGCCCGTGCGTGACGGGGTCGAACGAGCCGGGGCACGCGGCGCGGGTGGTCACGTCTGGTCTCCGGTCGGGTCGGTGGCGGGTGCCGGATCGGCCGCGCGACCGTACCAGAGCGTGGTCTCGCCGTAGCGCTTCGAACGCTCCCCCACCACCGGCTCGGCCCAGCGTGGCTGGGGGCTCCTGGAGGAGCGCTCGACCACCACCAGCGCGCCCGGTCGCAGCCACGCGTCGAGGCGGGCGAGGTCCGCGGCGAGGTCGTCCTCGCCCAGGGGGTACGGCGGGTCGCTGAGCACGAGGTCGACCCGCTCGTCGCCGCTCGGCGGCGCAGCGAGGAAGGTCTGGACGCTGGCGGCGACCACGTGCACGTCGGCTAGCCCGAGGGTGTCGCGGTTGGCCTGCACCAGGCGCGCCGTCCGTCGGTCGCGCTCGACGAGGGTGACCGAGGCTGCCCCCCGGGACGCGGCCTCGAGGCCGAGCGCCCCGGTCCCGGCGTACAGGTCGAGCACGCGCAGTCCGACGAAGGAGCCGCACCACGACTCCAGCGCCGAGAACAGCGCCTCGCGCACCCGGTCACTGGTCGGTCGCGTGGCCGGACCGCGTGGCGTCTCCAGGCGCCGCCCGCCGGCCCGGCCCCCGATGATCCGGGTCACGACTTCTCGATGAAGGCCGAGGCCGAGGATGCCTCGAGCCGGTCGACGGCCGCGGCGAGGTCGGGGTGGTCGGCCAGTGCCTCGTCGGTGTCGAGCAGGGCCTCAGCGGCCTCGCGGGCCTCGGTGATGGTCTGCTCGTCGCGGAGCACCCGCAGGCTGTGCAGGCTGCTGCGACGCCCGGCCTGGGAGCGCCCCAGCACGTCACCCTCGCGCCGCTGGTCGAGGTCGACCCGGCTCAGCTCGAAACCGTCGGAGGTGGCCGCGAGCGCCTCGACACGCTCGCGGGCGGGCGTGCCCGGCTCGGCCGAGGACACGAGCAGGCACAGACCCGGCAGCCCGCCGCGCCCGACCCGGCCGCGCAGCTGGTGCAGCTGGGAGACGCCGAAGCGGTCGGCGTCGAGGACGACCATGGTGGTGGCGTTGGCCACGTCCACGCCCACCTCGATCACGGTGGTGGCCACCAGCACGTCGACCTCGCCGGACGCGAAAGCCCTCATCGTGGCCTCCTTCACCTCGGGGGTCAGGCGTCCGTGCAGGGTCGCCAGACGCAGCCCTGTCAGCGCGCCGTCGGCGAGGTCGGTCGCGACCTCCTCGACCGCGGCCAGGGCGCCGGGGCCGGAGCCGAAGCCGGAGCCCGAGCGGGTCGGGACGTCGAGACCGGGGAGCGGCTCGTCGAGGTCCTCGCCGGCCCGTTCGGCGCGCTCGGCGACCAGCGCCGCGTCGGCCGCCCGCCGGTCGGCCTCACCCTGCTCGGGCTCGTCCCCGCTGATCCGCGGGCACACGACATAGACCTGGTGGCCGGCCTCGACCTCCTCGCGCACCCGCGCCCACACCCGTCCGATCCAGTCCGGGCGCTCGACGAGGTTGACCGCCGTCGTCTGGATGCTCGCCCGCCCGGCCGGCAGCTCGCGCAGGGTCGAGATCTCGAGGTCGCCGAACACGGTCATCGCCACGGTGCGCGGGATCGGCGTGGCCGTCATCACCAGCACGTGCGGCGGGCTCCCGGCCTTGTCGGTCAGCGCCGCCCGCTGCTCGACCCCGAAGCGGTGCTGCTCGTCGACCACGACGAGGCCGAGGTCGGCGAAGCCGACCTGGTCCTCGAGCAGCGCGTGGGTGCCGACGACCAGGCCCGACTCCCCGCTGGCCAACCTCAGCAGCGGCTCGCGGCGTTGCGTCCTGCTCATCGACCCCGTCAGCAGCTCGACGCCGGTCCTCTCGAGGTCGTCGCCGAGCAACCCGGCACTCATCGGGTCGGCGACGAGGTCGCCCAGCAGCGCCCGGATCGAGCGGTGGTGCTGCTGGGCGAGCACCTCGGTGGGGGCCAGCAGCGCGGCCTGCCCGCCGGAGTCGACCACCCGCAGCATCGCGCGCAGCGCGACCAGGGTCTTGCCCGAGCCGACCTCCCCCTGGAGCAGACGGTTCATCGGGTGGTCCTGGGCCAGGTCCTGCTCGACCTGCGCGCCGACCTCGCGCTGGCCCGCGGTGAGCTCGAAGGGCACCCGCGCGTCGAAGGCCTCCAGCAGCCCGCCGCCGCCCGGTCGGGACCGCGCGCCGGTACGACGTACGGCGCGGCGCCGGCGCCCGAGCACCACCTGCGTGACCAGGGCCTCCTCGAAGCGGTAGCGGCGCTGCGCCTCGCGGACCTGCTGCTCGTCGTCGGGGGCGTGGATGCGGTCCAGCGCGGTGCGCGCGTCGAGCACCCGGTAGCGCTCGCGAACCGGCTCCGGGACCACGTCGGGCACCTCGTCGACCACCGAGCGCGCGAACGTGACCGCCCGCTGGAGGTCCCAGTGCTCGACGCCCTTGGTCAGCGGGTAGAGCGGGTAGAGGTTGGCGATCGCGTCCGCCGCGGTGCGACCGCGGTCCTCCTCGAGCTCGTCGCTGACCCCGAAGAGCAGCATGGTCGGGTTGGTCAGCTGCCAGACCCCGCGGAAGCGCCCGACCTTGCCGAGGAAGAGTCCCCGACGGCCCTCCGCGAGCCGCTCCTTCTGCCAGCGCGAGGTGTTGGCGTTCTTGGCGAAGAACGTCATCTGCAGCGCGGCGCCGTCGGTGTCGAGCACGGTCTCGAGGCGGTAGGCCGTCTGGTGGGTGCGTCGGTCCTGGTAGGTGTGCACCCGGCTGCTCGAGATCCGCCCGACGACGGTGAGGACCTGCCCCTCGCGCAGGTCGGAGACCCGGGTCAGCTCACCGGTGCGCAGGTAGCGGCGCGGCACGTGGGCCAGCAGGTCGCCGACGGTCTCGAGGTGCAGGCCCTCGACCACGCGCTGGCGCTTCTTCGCCTTGTCCCCGAGCACGGCGGCGACCGGGGTGTCGAGACCGATCACGCGCTCCCCCTCACGACGGCTCCCACCGAAGCCTCGCTCACTCCACCGACAGCAGCAGCGGGTAGCGCTGCTGTCCTCCGTCGTAGACCATCACGTCGAGGTAGGGGTGCTCGTCGCGGACACGCCGGGCGACCCGTTCGGCGAGCGCCACCGCCCCCTCCCCGACCCCGTCCGGGCCCGGGTCCTCGGCTGCGCCGGCGACCACGGTCACCAGCTCGCCACCGCCGGCCACGAGGCGTCGGACGACCTCGACGGCGACCTGCTCGAGGTCGTCGCCGACCACGGCGAAGTCGCCCGCGACGACGCCGAGCACGTCCCCGGGCTCGCAGGGACCGCCCATGGTCATGGCTCGACGAGCCGCGAGGGTGGTCGCGCCGTGACGCACGTGGCGTGCCGTGGCGGTCATCTCCAGCACGTCCTGGTCGAAGGACCGGCCCGGCTCGTGCACGGCCAGGGCCGCCAGACCCTGGACCTGGGCGGCGGCGGGCACGACCGCGACCCGGACGTCGTGGTCGGTGTGGGCGGTCTCGGCGGCGATCCGCGCCGCGCCGGCCGAGTCGGGGTCGTTCGGGAGCACGACCACCTCGGCGGCACCGGAGTCGAGGATCGCCTCGAGCAGCTCGCCGGCCGAGGGTCGCCGGCCGAGCCCGCCCTCGACGACCCGGGCGCCGGCCCCCGCGAAGAGCGCGGCCAGGCCCGGTCCGGCCGACACGGCGACCACGGCACGGCCGGTCCGGCGCGGCGCGGTGCGCTCCGACGGCGCGCAGCCGGGCGCGTCGTCGGCGGCCGATCCTGGGCGCCGCGTGCCGGTCACCAGGTCGCTGATCCGCACGCGGTGCGGGCGGCCGGCCTCGATCCCGGCCTCGACCGCTGCGCCCGCGTCGTCGACGTGCACGTGGACGTTCCACAGCCCGTCGCCGCCGATCACGACCAGGGAGTCACCGAGCGCACCGAGCCGCTCGCGCAGCACCGGGACCGCGTCGTCCTCGGCGTCGAGCAGGAACATCACCTCGTACGCCGGACCGCCGCCCTCGACGCGGGCCTCGAGCGTCTCCCCCGACCCCGACCCCGCCCCGACCCGGTGCCGTCTGCCCGGACGGGGATCTGCGGGCCGGGCGCCGGCGGACGCGGGCGGCGCCCCGTCAGCGCGGTCTCGGCGGCGTCGAGCAGCACGCAGATGCCACGGCCACCGGCGTCGACGACGCCGGCCGCCGCGAGCACGGGCAGCTGCTCGGGCGTGCGGGCCAGGGCCTGGCGGGCCGCCGCGGCGGCGACCACCACGACCTGGCCGGCGCGGACCCGGTCGGGGTCGCCGCGGCGCTGGTCACCGGCCTGGTCGAGCTCGGCCAGGCCCGCGTCGGCCGCGGCGCGCAGGACGGTGAGCATCGTGCCCTCGACCGGGGTGCCGACGGCGGCGTACCCGCCGCGCGCCGCGAGGTCGAAGGCCTGCGCCACGACGGTGGCGCTGGTCTCCTGGGCGCTGGTGGCAGCGATCCGCCGGGCGATCGCGCCGAGCACCTCGGCCAGGATCACGCCGGAGTTCCCGCGCGCGCCGAGCAGGGCACCGCGCGCCAGGGCGGTGAGGGCGAGGTCGGGGCGGACCTCCTCCTCGGAGGCGCCGCCCTCCAGGAAGGTCAGCAGCGCCTCGCGGGCGGCCCACAGGGTCAGGTGCAGGTTGGTGCCGGTGTCGCCGTCGGGGACCGGGTAGACGTTGAGCGCGTCGATCTCCTCGCGCGCCTCCCCGAGCGCGTCGACGGCGAGGTCGACGAAGCGCCGCACGGTGTGCAGCGCGATCACGCCGCCGCTCGGGATCTCTTCCATCGCGGTGACAGAGTAGGTGAGAGCCAGGCTCGCGGCCGACGATCGCGTCCCGGGCGATTTCGATCCCGAGCCGGTGGTCGGATACGCTAGGGCAGTTGCCCGCTCGATGGGCACCTCGTTCTCATGCCCCCGAAAGTCTAGGAGTCAACCGTGGCTGCCGTCTGCGACATCTGCGCCAAGAAGCCGGGCTTCGGCAACAACCGGCCCTGGTCGCGCAAGATCACCAAGCGCCGCTTCGACCCGAACATCCAGCGGGTCCGCGCGAAGGTCAACGGCACGCCGAAGCGCCTCAACGTCTGCACCGGGTGCCTGAAGGCCGGCAAGGTCACACGCTGAGCCGACACCCGACCGGCCGCGCCGGTCAGCACCTCCGTGGACGGGGTCGGCACCGAGGGGTGCCGGCCCCGTCGCCGTCTCCGGACCGCGGTGCCCGCACCGCGATGCTCAGAAGTGCGTCCACCCCGGAGCACCGTCGCGCACCGTTCCGTCGACCGTGACCCGGGCGCCGTCGGGGCCGGCTGCGGCCACGTCCCCGACGACCGTCCAGCCCGGCGGCACGTCGCCGCTCGAGGTGAACGTGGCCAGCAGCGCGTGGTCGTCGCCGCCCCCCAGCACGAGCTGGAGCGGGTCCACGCCGAGCGCGGCGCCGACCGCCACCAGGGGCTCGGGGACCTCGAGGGTCGTCGAGCGCAGGTCGACCGCGACGCCGGAGGCGCGCGCGAGGTGGCCCGCGTCGGCGAGCAACCCGTCCGAGACGTCGATCATCGCTCCCGCGCCGGCGCGCGCCGCGGCCAGCCCGGCGTCGTACGGCGGCTCGGGGCGCCGGTAGGCCTCGACCAGGATGCGCGGTGAGCGGAACCCCCGGGTGAGGACGGCCAGCCCTCCGGCGGCCCAGCCCTGCCGACCGGCCAGCGCCACGACGTCCCCGGGCCGGGCACCCGACCGGAGCACCGGCGGCTCGGTGCAGGCGCCGAGCACCGTGCCCGCGACCACGACCTGGTCGGCGGAGGTCACGTCGCCGCCGACGACGCTCGCGCCGACCCGGGCGCACTCCTCGGCGAACCCCGCAGCGAGGTCGAGGACCCACGCGACCGGCAGGTCGGGCGGGGCCGCCAGGCCCGAGGTCAGCGAGACCCCGCGGCCCCCCATGGCATTGACGTCGGAGAGGTTCTGGGCCGCCGCACGATGACCGACGTCGGCCCCCGAGCACCAGTCGCGACGGAAGTGTCGGCCCTCGACCATGAGGTCGGAGGAGACGACCACGTGGCCGCTGCGGACCCGGAGCACGGCGGCGTCGTCGCCGGGCCCGACCAGCACCTGCTCACCCTGCGCGAAGTGCGCGACGAGCTGGTCGATCAACGCGAACTCACCGACGTCGGCCAACCTCGGACCTGCGGCGTCACCGGACATGGGCCCCATCCCACCAGAGCCCCGCGCGCGGTAGGTTGGCCCGGTCCGTGACGCCGCTCACGCGGCGACGCGCCCGCCCCCCGTGCGCGTCTCAACGTGCCCGTCTCAACGTGCCCGTCCCAACGAGGAGATCCCATGGTCGTCCAGGCCTACATCCTGATCCAGACCGACGTCGGCAAGGCCGCCGAGGTCGCCGCCGCGATCGCCCAGGTCAAGGGCGTCACCCTCGCCGAGGACGTCACCGGCCCCTACGACGTCATCGTGCGCGCCGAGGCGCGCAACGTCGACGAGCTCGGCAAGCTCGTCGTCTCGAAGGTCCAGACCCTCGAGGGGATCACCCGCACCCTGACCTGTCCCGTGGTGCACATCTGACTCGCCGCCCCGGCGGCCTGCTCAGCCTCGCCGTCCTCGGCTGCCTGCTGATCGCCGGCCCGCTGGTCCGGTCTGCTCGGGCGGGCCCGACCTCACGCCCCAGGCACGCGCGGCGTGCGAGCGGTGGATCGCCGCGCGCCCGACACGCTGGCCGATCAGGCCCAGGTGGACCGGGGCGAGGACGGCGCGACGCACGGCGTCGTACGGCGACCCCGCGATCACGTTGACCTGCGGCGTCGCGCAGCCCGCGGAGTACGACCAGTTCTCGACCTGCCAGGAGGTCGACGGCGTCGGCTGGTTCGCCCCGCCCGAGGAGATCGGCAGCGACCCTGTCGAGGTCACCCTGACCGCCGTGGGCTACCGCCCCCGGGTGCAGGTCGTCATCCCGGCGGACTACTGGCCCTCGGGCTCGGCCGCCGTGACGGCCGAGCTGGCCGCCCCGGTGACGTCGTCGCTGGACCTCGTCCAGCCCTGTCGTCTGAGCAGGGTCTCAGCGCAGGCCGGTGCCCCGGGCCAGCGCGAGCCGGACGAGCCGGTCCACCAGGTCCGGGTAGTCCACGCCGCTCGCCGCCCACATCCGCGGGAACATCGAGGTCGGGGTGAAGCCGGGCATCGTGTTGATCTCGTTGACCACGAGGCGCTCGTCCTCGCCCAGCCCTCCGCCCGCGTCGTCGCCGAGCACGAAGAAGTCGACCCGGGCCAGCCCCTCGCACCCGACGGCCTCGAAGGCGCGCACCGCGAGCTCGCGCAACCGCGCCGACGTCTCCGCCGGGAGGTCGGCCGGGACGTCGAGCGCGGTGGACTCCTCGGGCAGGTACTTCGCCGCGAAGTCGTAGAACGCGTGGTCACCGCCGACCCGGATCTCGGCGGGCACGCTGGTCTCGGGCCCGGTTCCGGGCTCGTCGGGCAGACGCTCGAGGACCCCGCACTCGACCTCGCGCGCACCGTCGGCGGCGAGCTCGACCAGCACCTTGGGGTCGTGCCCGAAGGCCTCCTCCAGCGCGGGGACGAGGTCCCCGGGGTCGTCGACGCGGGAGATGCCGATGCTGGAGCCGCCCCGGGCGGGCTTGACGAACAGGGCCGCGTGCGGGCCGCCGTCGGGTGCGGCCAGCGCGTCGCAGCGGCGGGTCACCTCGGCCGGGTCCCGGGCCCACTGCGAGGCGGTCACGGTCACGCCCGGCATCACCGGCAGGCCGGCCTGGGCCAGCACGACCTTCATGTAGGCCTTGTCCATGCTGACCGCCGAGGCCAGGACCCCGGCCCCGACGTAGCGCACCCCCGCCATCTCGAGCATGCCCTGCAAGGTGCCGTCCTCGCCCCAGGGCCCGTGCAGGAGGGGGAAGACCACGTCGACGTCGCCGAGGGTCCGCGGGGGCTCACCGGCCGGGGTGACGACGAGCTCGGTGCTCGTGGCCCCGGCCGCGAGCACCGCGGCCGAGCCCGTGACGTCGACCGAGGGCAGCTCGCCGGCGGCACCGATCCGGAGCCGCTCGGGGTCCGGCGACTCCAGCACCCACCGGCCGTCCTTCGCGATCCCGATCGGCACGACGTCGTAGTGGTCAGGATCCAGCGCGGCCAGCACGCTGCCCGCGGTGACGCACGAGATGGCGTGCTCGCTCGAGCGGCCTCCGAAGACGACCGCCACCCGCGGACGGTGGGCTCTCGCGCGCTCGCCGTCGGACCCGCTCGGGCTCGCCCCGGACTCCTGGTTCATCGCGACGACCCTAGCCTTCCTAGGATCGGCACATGCCCGACGACGCGCCCACGCCTGCACCGTCCCCCGCCGAGACCCCCGCCGACAGCTGGCGTCCCGCCACGCGCGCCGTGACCGCGGGGCGGCCCGGCCACGAGCCGGACTCCCCGCTGAACGAGCCGCTCACGATGGCCTCGACCTACGTCGCGGGCGGCGAGCGCGAGTACGGCCGCTACGGCAACCCGACGTGGGAGGCCTTCGAGGAGGTCCTCGGTGCGCTCGAGGGCGGGCGGTGCGTGGCCTTCTCCTCCGGGATGGCCGCCGTCGCGACCGTGCTGGACCTGGTCGGTCTCGACGCGCGGGTCGTGATGCCCCGCCACGCCTACCTGGGCAGCGTCACCTACCTGGGCGACCTCGAGGCCCGCGGGCGGGTGCGGACCACGCTGGTCGACACGAGCGACACCGCGGCGACCGTCGCAGCCTGCGAGGACGCCGCCCTGGTGTGGCTGGAGTCGCCGACCAACCCGGCCCTCGAGATCACCGACATCGCAACCGTCACGGCCGCCGCGCACGAGGCCGGCGCGTACGTGGTCGCCGACAACACCTTCGCCACCCCCGTCCTCCAGCGGCCCCTGGAGGACGGCGTCGACCTGGTGGTGCACTCGGCGACGAAGTACCTCGCCGGTCACAGCGACGCGCTCATCGGCGCGGTCGTCACCCGCGACGACGAGCTCCACGACGTGATCAAGAAGCGCCGCGACCTGCTCGGCGCCGTGCCGGGCACGCTGGAGGCGTGGCTCGGGGTGCGTGGGATGCGCACCCTGCACCTGCGCGTCGAGCGTGCACAGACCAACGCGACCGAGCTCGTACGCCGGCTGCGCGAGCACCCCGCCCTCAGCGAGGTCCGCTATCCCGGGTTCGGCGGGATCGTCTCCGTCGTGCTCGCCCAGGGTGCGCTGGCCGCCGACCTGCTGCCTCGCCAGACCCGCCTGTGGGTGCACGCCACGTCGCTCGGGGGCGTCGAGTCGACCCTGGAGCGGCGACGACGCTGGAGCGGCGAGGCGACGACGATCCCCGAGGGGCTGGTGCGGCTCTCGGTCGGGATCGAGGACGTCGAGGACCTCTGGGCGGACCTGCGCCGGGTTCTCGACCACCTGGTCTGAGACCCGCCCGCGTATTTCCGGCGGACCCTCGTCGCCGAGAAATCTCGTCACCGAGACATCGGTCGATGAGACGGTGGACGCCAGGATGCTCCCTCCCGACCCCTTCGGAGGCTCCGGTGCCCGCCCCGCTGACGCCGCTCGACGACGCGACGCCACTCGACGGTGACCGGGTCGACGCGGCGGTGCGGGCCGCCTGGCTGCTGCGCACCGCGCGGCTGGCCGGGCCCGACCGCCTCAGCCAGGCCGCGGTGGGGACGGCCCTGCGCGAGCAGGGCGTGCGCACGCACGCTCGGCTGATGAGCGAGGTCGAGAACGGCAAGGTGCGGCACGGACGCATCGTGGACGGCTACGAGCGCGCCCTCGGTCTGCCGGAGGGCCACCTGCGGGCTCCGATCGACGTGCTCTACCGCTCGAGTCCCGGCGCACCCGCCGACCGTGACCCGGCCACGCGGGGCGACGCGGGGACCCCGCTGAGCGTCCAGGCGGTCTCCGACCTCGGCGACCGGCTCCGCTCGCCGGCCCGGCGCGGTGGCGACTGGCTCGCCTGGAGCCGGGCTCTCGGCGAGCCCGACGCGCGCGGCTTCCCCAGCTGGCTGATGCGCGACTGGCTGCGCCAGCTCGTCGACGAGCTGGGCCGCTCGGTCGGCAGCGCGTACACCACCCGCCTGCAGTCGGTGGCCCAGCTGCGCACCGGTCCCTATGCCTCGCTCGTCCTCGAGGCGGCCCGCGAGGCCGTGGCCACGCCACACGCGCAGGTGGTCCTCGACGTCGTCGACCGCGGTCGCCGACTTCTCCGACGACCGGGTGCTGGAGTGGGCGGTCGACCTGCTCGCCGACCCGCGTCCGATGGCGCTGCGCGCCGCCGGCGCGTTGCTGCGCCAGGCGCCCGCCGCCGCGGCCTGTCCGCCCGAGCGGTGGGAGGTCGTGGTCGACGCCATGGCCAGCGCCGTCGGCCGCGCCGCTCGCGAGCCGCAGGAGGCCGGGCGGCTCGCTCCCCTCCTCGAGCTCCTGCGCGACCTGCCGCCCTCGGTCCGGCAGCGGGTGCTGGCACTCGCGCCCACGACCGGTCCGGTGCCCGCGCCGGAGGTCACGGCGCTCGGGGCACCGGTCCTCTCGAACCCCCGCTGGCGGGTGGTGACCACCCTGGCCGAGCGCGCGGGTGAGGACACCCCGGACCGGTCCGTGCTGGCGCGACTGCTCTTCGAGCTGCTGTGGGACCCACGCCAGGTGCGTCACCTGCCGGCAGCGCTGGTCCTTCGGGCGAGCCCGCTGGCCGGTCCGGTGCGCACGGCAGTCCTCGACTGGCTGGTGCGGGAGGCTCGTCCGAGCGAGCGGGGCACCTGCTGGCGCCTCGCCCAGCTCGGGCCGCCGCTGCCCGACGCCGACCTCACGGGACTCTTCGCGATGGGCCCGGACGGCGTCGCCTGCGGCGCCGTGATGCTCGCCCACGCCGGGCAGCGTGTGGGTTCCGACGTCCTCGACGACCTCCTCGAGCACCCCGAGCACCGCCGTCGTGCGCTCTACGTCGCCGGTCTCACCGAGGACCCGTGGTTGGACAAGGTCGCCACCGACCTCGGGCAGCCCGAGGCCGTGCGGGGCGCGGCGCGGTGGTGGCAGGAGCGTCGCGGTCTCATCGACGACACCCACTGAGCCGCCGTAGGCGGGGGCCTCCCTCGGCGCTCAGTCCTTCTCGGCCTTCGGGTCGCGGTTGATGAAGGCGTCCATCATGTCCAGCGGGGTGCTGCGGCCGTCGACGACGGCGGTGACGTGCTCGGCGATCGGGGCGTCGACGCCGAGGCTTCGCGCGAGCGCGAGCAGCGAGGCGCAGGACTTCGCGCCCTCGGCGACCTGGCGGGTGGAGGCCAATATCTCCTCGGCGCTGCGGCCCTGCCCGAGCTGCTCGCCGAAGGTCCGGTTGCGCGAGAGCGGTGAGGAACAGGTCGCCACGAGGTCGCCGAGCCCGGCCAGGCCCATCAGCGTCAACGGGTCCGCGCCCATCCGGGTGGCCAGGCGCGCGGTCTCCGCGAGACCGCGGGTGATCAACGAGGCGGTCGTGTTGTCCCCGAACCCCAGGCCCACCGCCATGCCGACGCACATCGCCACGACGTTCTTGTAGGCACCGCCGATCTCACAGCCCACCACGTCGGTGCTCGTGTAGGGCCGGAACGCCGCCGTGTGGCAGCGCTGCTGGAGCATGCGGGCCACGTCGGCGTCGGCGCAGGCCACCACGGAGGCGGCCGGCTCGCGCCGGGCGATCTCCTTGGCGAGGTTCGGACCGCTGATCACGGCGATCCGTTCCGGGCCGGCCCCGGTGACGTCCGCGATCGTCTCGCTCATCCGCTCCAGGCTGCCGAGCTCGACCCCCTTCATCAGCGAGACCATCACCGTGCCCGCGCCGATGTGCGGGCCCCAGGCGGTGAGGTTCTCCCGCAGGCTCTGCGACGGGGTGGCCAGGATCATCACGTCGGCACCGTCGAGGGCGGCCGCGACGTCGGCGGTCGCGCTCACCCGCGAGGGCAGCTCGATGCCGGGCAGGTAGTCGGCGTTGACCCGGTCCCGGGTGATGGCGGCGGCCTGCTCCTCGCGGCGCGACCACAGCACCACCTCGTTGCCCGCGTCGGCGAGCACGATCGAGAACGCGGTGCCCCAGGAGCCCGCGCTGAAGACGGCGACCTTGCCGGACCCGCCGTCCGTGCCGCTCACGACGTACCGTCCGGGCGACCCAGGGGCGGCAGCCCGTGCTGGCGGGGGTCGAAGCGCTCCGCGGGCGCCGGCTCACCACGCAGGTCGGCGACGAGGGCCGTGATCGCGTCCATGATCCGCTCGGTGGCGCTCGCGATCCGGGCTGCGTCGACGGTGCCGCCGACGAGGTCCTGCAGGGGCACGGGGGGTCCTACCTTCATGGTGATCAGCGTGCGCGGGAAGAGGTCGGGCTTGTGGGCGTACGGCGCGAGGAGGTCCTGGGGGCCCCACTGCCCCACCGGGATGACGGGGCAGCCGGTCGCGAGCGCGATCCGGGCGGCACCGGTCTTGCCGACCATCGGCCACAGGTCGGGGTCGCGGGTGATCGTGCCCTCGGGGTAGACGACCACGCACTCCCCGGCGCGCACCGCCTCGACCGCCGCCTGGTAGGCCGTCGCCGCGTCGCGGGTCATCCGCTCGACCGGGATCTGACCGGCCGACCGCAGCAGGAGGCCGAGCGCGCGGTTGCGGAAGAGCCCGGCCTTGGCCAGGTAGCGCGGGAGCCTGCCGTGGTCGTAGAGCAGGTGGGCGGCGGTGAGCGGGTCGACGTGCGAGACGTGGTTGAGCACGACCACGCAGCCTCCGGTGACCGGGATGTTCTCCCCGCCGATCCAGCGCTGGCGCGTGGTCGCGAGCATCACCGGCTTCACGATCGAGGCGGCCACCGTGTAGGCCCAGCCCCGGGGCTGGTCCAGCGTCCGGACCCTCACGCGCTCCCCTCCTGCTCCGCAGTCGGCCCGCGTGTCGTCGGGCTAGCCTCTGTGCGACCTCCTGGTCTCCCCGTGCGGACGCGCGGGGGCCCAACCGGGCGCGCTGAGACTACCGGGTCGAGCAGGCCCCGCTCGTCCCGGACGCGCAGCGGTGCTGGGATGATCGGGGGATGAGCGAGACCGACGAGCGCGGCGAGGCCGCCAGGGCGTACGCAGGGTCGTTCGTCGTCGTGGTGCCGGTGAAACCCCCGGCCGTCGGGAAGTCGCGCCTCGATGCCCCAGCCGTACGCCGTCGGGAGCTCGCGGGCGCGTTCGCGCTCGACACCGTGACCGCCGCCCTGGCGGCGGCGCCGGTCCAGGAGGTCCTCGTGGTCACCGACGACGCGCTGTTCTCACGCGACCTGGTCGCGCTCGGCGCGGCCAGCCTGCCCGACGGCGACACGAGCGACCTCAACGCGACCCTGCGCCAGGCCGTCGCCGAGGCCCACCGCCGGTGGCCCTCCTTGCGCCCCGCCGCGCTGTGCGCCGACCTGCCGGCCCTGCTCAGCGAGGACCTGACCGAGGCCCTGCGGCAGGCCCCGGACGAGGGCGCCGCCTTCGTCGGCGACGCGGCCGGCATGGGCACCACCCTCTACACCGCGGACGCGGCGGAGTTCCGGCCCCGCTTCGGGATCGGATCTCGGGCGGCCCACCTGGCCACGGGCGCCACGGAGATCGTCGGCGACCTCGCGGGCCTGCGCTGCGACGTCGACGACCTCGGGGACCTGCGTGCCGCGCTGGACATCGGTGTCGGTGAGCACACTGCCCGCGCGGCGCAGACCTGGGACGAGCTGACCCCGCCCGGAGCCTGAGGCTCCGCGCGGGGCCGGCCGGCGTACGTCAGCTGCTGGAGGGGCCGGATCCGCTCGCGTCGCTCGCCGAGGTCTTCGTCGCCGGGGACTTCGACGCCGCCGAGGTCTTCTTCGCGGACGACGTCGACGCGGACGACGACTTCTTGGCAGCCGACGTCTTCTTGGCGGGCGTTTTCTTAGCGGCCGGCGTCTTCGTGGCGGTGGACTTCGTCGCCGCGGTCTTCTTCGTCGCGGCCGACGCGGACGACGAGGTCTTCGAGGCCGGGGACTTCGTGGCCGCGGACGTCTTCGCGGCCGGGGACTTCTTCGCCGCGGACGTCTTCTTCGTCGTCGTCGACTTCTCGGCCGGGGTCGACTTCTTGGCCGGGGTCGACTTCTTGGCCGGGGTCGACTTCGTGACCGGGGTCGACTTCTTGGCCGGGGTCGACTTCTCGGTGGTCGACGACGGCGTGGCCGGGGCCGCCTTCTTCGCGGTGGACTTCTTCGCGGCCGACTTCGTGGCGGCAGCGCTCTGCGCCGAGGACCCGGCGTCCTCGGCCTTGGACGCCGCCCGCTCGACCTTCTTGCTCGCCGAGCCGGAGCGCGAGGCGGTCTTGCGTGCGACCGAGGCGGCCGCACGGGCCGGGGCCGTGGCGACCGCGACGGCGGAGGCGCCTGCGGCGACCGTGAGCTCGGGGAGCTGCTTGGCCCCCGAGATGACCTTCTTCAGGTCTGCGCCGGGGGTGAACTTCGGCACGGACTTCTCCGCGGCCTGGAGGGTCTCGCCGGTGCGCGGGTTGCGGACCTGACGGGCGCCCCGGACCTTCTTCTCGAACGACCCGAAACCGGTGATCGCGACCTTCTCCCCCTTGGCCACCTCCCGGGTGATCGTGTCGAGGACGGACTCGAGGGCGTGGGCCGCCTGCTTGCGGTTGCCCTCGAACCTCGCGGCGAGCGTGTCGATGAGCTCAGACTTGTTCACGTGATCGTCCTCCTGGGGACGCCGTCGGCCGGGCCGTGTGCCCGACGCCTGTCGGGCACGCTAGAGACTCGCGCGGCCCGCCACAACGACCTGTGCGGTGGCGGGGCGGACGAATTCGGTCCGGGCCCGCGCCCCGCCCGTCGTAGGTTGGCGCCATGGCCCCCGGTCTGAGCGTCGCTTCCACGGCCCGGGTCGACCGGTGGTGGTCGCGCGTGCTGGGCCTGGGAGCCGATGACCTCTGGACGAGGACGACGCTGCGCGAGCACGCGAGCACCAGTCCGCTGGCGGCGTACGCCGGGTGGTGGGTGGTCTGGCGCGACGACGAGGTGACCCACGTGTCCCGGCCGGCGGGCGCACCGATCCCTCACCCGGCGATGATCTCTCCCGAGCGGCGCGGCGTCGCCTCGACCTGGCGCGGCTTCGCGCGTGACCACCGGCTGCGGGTCGTCGGGCCGGCCCGCCACGCGTTTCTCGACGTCGACCCCGGCGAGGTGGACGGCGTACGGCGGTGCGAGCCCACCCGGCTCGAGTCCCTGCGCGCCGAGGTCGGGATGGCGGCGTGGAACGAGTCCGGCTTCGCCGACCTCGAGCCGTCCGTCGACGTCTGCTTCGCGGTGGTCCGGTCGGGTCGGGTCGTGGCGGCCGCCAACCTCACGCCCTTCGACGGCGCACCGCGCGACGTCGGGGTGCTGGTCGCACCACGATGCCGCGGCGAGGGCCTCGGGGCGATGGTCGGCACCCACGCCGCAGGACACGCCGTGCGCCACCACGGCCTGGCCCGCTGGCGCGCACAGCTCGTCAACCGCGCGTCGCTCGGCGTCGCCGAGCGGCTCGGGTTCGTGCCGTGGTGCACCCAGCTGGCCCTGCGCTGACGCAGCCACCTCGGGCGGACCGGCCGGCCGGGGGCGGGCATCTGAGGACGCGCTGGAGCGCGTCGTGGGATGCCCGACCTCGTCGTCTGACCGATCGGTGGGGCCCGGAGGTGCTGCTGCTCCGTGCCGCGTACGTCGGCCGCGTGCCTCAGATCGTGGCGGGCTTCCACGACGGCCGGGTCGCCTCGAAGGAGGCGATGTCGTCGTCGTGGCCGAGGGTGATGCCGATGTCGTCGAGGCCCTCGAGCAGGCGCCAGCGGGTGTAGTCGTCGATGTCGAAGGAGTCCTCGATCGCTTCGGGTCCCTCCCCCGCGCGCACCGTGCGCGACTCGAGGTCGACGGTCACGGACGCGCCCGGGTTCTCCTCGAGGTGGTCCCACAGCCGTTGCACGACCTTCTCGTCGACCTGGGCCGCGACCAGCCCGGCCTTGCCGGAGTTGCCGCGGAAGATGTCGGCGAAGCGGGGTGAGATCACGGCCTTGAAGCCGTAGTTCTGCAGCGCCCAGACCGCGTGCTCGCGTGAGGAGCCGGTGCCGAAGTCCGGGCCGGCGACGAGCACCGTCCCGGCGGCGTACGCCGGCTGGTTGAGCACGAAGGACGCGTCGCCGCGCCAGGCGGCGAAGAGTCCGTCCTCGAACCCGTCGCGCGCGACGCGCTTGAGGTAGGAGGCCGGGATGATCTGGTCGGTGTCGACGTTGCTGCGGCGCAGCGGCACGCCGAGGCCGGTGTGGGTGGTGAAGGCGTCCATCGTGGTGCTCCGTTCAGCTGAGGTCGGCGGGCGAGGACAGGGTGCCGCGCACGGCGGTGGCCGCGGCGACCGGCACGGAGACCAGGTGGGTGCGACCGCCCTTGCCCTGGCGACCCTCGAAGTTGCGGTTGGAGGTCGAGGCGCTGCGCTCGCCCGGGGCGAGGGTGTCGGGGTTCATGCCCAGGCACATCGAGCAGCCCGCGCCGCGCCACTCGGCACCCGCCTCCTTGAAGGCGACGTCGAGGCCCTCCTCCTCGGCCTGCAGACGCACCCGCGCCGAGCCGGGCACCACGAGCACGCGGGTGTCGGGGTCGACGGTGCGGCCGCCGATGATCGAGGCGGCCAGCCGCAGGTCCTCGATGCGGCCGTTGGTGCACGAGCCGATGAAGACGGTGTCGACCTTGACCTCGCGCATCGGGGTCCCGGCCTCGAGGGCCATGTAGCGCAGCGCGTTCTCGGCCGCGACCCGGTCGGAGTCCTCCTCGAAGCTCGCCGGGTCGGGGACGGCGCCGCCGAGCGGTACGCCCTGGCCGGGGTTGGTGCCCCACGTGACGAAGGGCGTCATCTCCGAGGCGTCGAGCACGATCTCCTGGTCGTAGGTCGCGTCGTCGTCGGTGCGCAGGCTGGTCCAGTGCTCGACCGCGGCGTCCCAGTCGGCTCCGGACGGCGCCTCGGGGCGGCCCTCGATGTAGTCGAAGGTCGTCTGGTCCGGCGCGATCATCCCGGCCTTGGCGCCCCACTCGATGCTCATGTTGCAGACCGTCATCCGCGCCTCCATCGAGAGCTCCTCGATGGCGGACCCGCGGTACTCGACGATGTAGCCCTGCCCGCCGCCGGTGCCGGTGTGCGTGATCAGCGTCAGCACCAGGTCCTTGGCGGTGACTCCCGCGGGGAGGCTGCCGTTGACGGTCACTGCCATGGTCCTCGGCTTGGCCTGCATCAGCGTCTGGGTCGCCAGGACGTGCTCGACCTCGCTGGTGCCGATCCCGAAGGCGATCGCGCCGAACGCGCCGTGGGTGGAGGTGTGGGAGTCGCCGCACACGATCGTCATGCCGGGCTGCGTCAGACCGAGCTGCGGCCCGACGACGTGCACGATGCCCTGCTCGATGTCGCCGAGCGGGTGCAGGCGCACGCCGAACTCCTCGGCGTTGCGGCGCAGGGTCTCGACCTGCGTGCGCGAGACCGGGTCGGCGATCGGCTTGTCCCAGTCCAGCGTCGGGACGTTGTGGTCCTCGGTGGCCAGGGTGAGGTCGGGGCGACGGACGGTGCGCCCGGCCATCCGCAGGCCCTCGAAGGCCTGCGGCGAGGTGACCTCGTGGATGAGGTGGAGGTCGATGTAGAGCAGGTCCGGCTCCCCCGCGGTGGAGCGGACGACGTGCTCGTCCCAGACCTTCTCGGCCAGCGTGCGGCCCATGGCTGTTCCTCCTGCTGCGTGCGTGGTACGACGGTCCGGTAGACCCTTGCGAGCGACCTTACTCTTGCATCCCATCAAGTGAGACGGCAGTATTAGCATATGGACAGCACCAGCGGGGTCGGCGTGCTCGACAAGGCCGCGCTGGTGCTCACCGCCCTCGAGGCGGGACCCTCGACGCTGGCCGGGCTCGTGGCCGGCACCGGCCTCGCTCGGCCCACGGCGCATCGCCTCGCGGTGGCGCTCGAGCACCACCGCCTCGTCGCCCGTGACCTGCAGGGGCGCTTCGTGCTGGGGCCCCGGCTCGCCGAGCTCTCCGCCGCAGCCGGCGAGGACCGGCTGCTCGCGACCGCAGGCCCGGTGCTCGCCCGCCTGCGAGACATCACCGGCGAGTCCGCCCAGCTGTGGCGCCGCCAGGGCGACTCCCGCGTCTGCGTCGCGGCCGCCGAGCGGCCCTCCGGCCTGCGCGACACCATCCCGGTCGGCTCGCAGCTGACCATGCGGGCCGGGTCCGCCGCTCAGGTGCTGCTCGCCTGGGAGGACCCCGAGCGGCTCCAGCGTGGGCTGAACGAGGCGCACTTCTCTGCCGCCGCCCTCTCGGGGATCCGGCGCCGCGGGTGGGCGCAGTCGGTCGGTGAGCGCGAGCAGGGCGTCGCCTCGGTCTCGGCGCCCGTCCGCTCCCCCGGCGGCAAGATCGTCGCCGCCGTGTCGGTCTCCGGCCCGCTCGAGCGGCTCTCGCGCCAGCCCGGCCGGATGCACGCACCCGCGGTCCTCGCCGCAGCCGAGCGACTCTCCGAGTCGCTGCGTCGCGCTGCCGCGGCCTCTGGCTCCTGACGGACGATCAGCGGCGCCTCGGCTGGGTCAGACTCGGCTGGGTCAGAAGAGGGCGTCGGACTCCAGGTCGAGCAGGACCTGCTTGCGCTCGAGGCCTCCGGCGTACCCGGTCAGGGTGCCGTTGGCGCCGACCACCCGGTGGCAGGGCACGACCACCGGGATCGGGTTGCGGCCGTTGGCCAGGCCGACCGCACGGGAGGCGGCGGGGCTCATCCCGATCCGGCGCGCAACCTCGCCGTAGGAGATCTTCTCGCCCCACCCGATCGCCGACAGCGCCGTCCACACCTTCTGCTGGAACGCGGTGCCCGCGGGGTCCAGGGGCAGGTCGAAGACCTTCAGCTCCCCCGCGAAGTACGCCGTGAGCTGCTCGCGGGCGCGTCCGAGGACCTCCGCGTCGTCGCAGCGGTCACCGCGCGGCCGGCCGTCGGTCACCGCGTCGTGCGGCTCGAACTCGACGTGGGTGAGCGCGCCGCGGCTCTCCACCAGCCGCAACGAGCCGATCGGGCTGTCGATGACGGTCCACATCAGCGGACCTCCTTCTCTTCGGGTTGCTGCTCGGGGATGACGGTCGCCCACAGGTGCATGAGGGCGTAGGAGCGCCAGGGGCTCCACCGCTCGACGGGCCCGCCGGGCGCGAGCACCGCGGCGGGGTCGTGGCCGAGGTCGCGCAGCGCCTTGCGGACCCCGAGGTCGGTGGGCAGGAACGCGTCGGGGTGACCCAGGGCCCGCATCGCGACGTAGTCGGCCGTCCACGGCCCGATGCCGCGCAGCGCGAGCATGGCCGCGCGCACCTCGTCGCGCTCGGCGCCCCGGTCGAGCACGACGTCGCCGGCCTCGATCGCGGCGCACAGCCCGACCAGCGCGCGGCCACGGGCGCGCGGCATCGGGAGGGTCTCGGGGTCGACCTTTGCGAGCACGGCGGCGCGCGGGAACAGGTGGGTGAGCCCGTCGACGCCGGTCTCGACCGGCGTGCCGTGCTCGGCGACCATCCGCGCGGTCACCGTGCGTGCCCCGGTGACGCTGACCTGCTGGCCGATGACGGTGCGCACGGCGGTCTCGTCGCCGTCGACCTGCCCCGGCAGGCGGAGTCCGGGCCGGCGTGCGACGAGCGGCGCGAGCACGGGGTCGTCGCCGAGGTCCTCGGCCACCGCGAGCAGGTCGGCGTCGGCGTCCAGCAGACGGCGTACGCGCTCCACGGCCGTCAGGGTGTCGCGGACGTCGCTGAGGGTGAAGCGCGCCTCGACCAGCGCGACACCTCCGGGGTGGAGGTCGTCGTCGAGGTCGATCCGCACGGTGCCGGGCCCGTGCGGCAGGTCCAGGGTGCGGGCGTACCAGCCCGGTCCGGCCGTCTCCACGCCCGCGACCACGTGGTAGGCCAGGAAGCCCAGCAGGGCGCGCCCCGCGAAGGGGGTGCGCACGGGGATCCGCATCGTCAACCCCTCGCCACCGCGCCCGGCCGTGGCACGCCCGCGGCGCTCGCGCAAGGACGACGGCGTCGCGGCGTAGACCTCGCGGACCGTGTCGTTGAACTGGCGCACGCTGGCGAACCCTGCGGCGAAGGCGACGTCGCCCAGCGGAAGCTCGGAGCGTTCGAGCAGCACCCGGGCCGCCTGCGCCCGTCGGGCGCGGGCCAGCGCCAGTGGTCCGGCGCCCAGCTCCTGGGTCAGCAGCCGGGTCAGGTGACGGGAGGTGTAGCCCAGGCGGCGCGCCAGGCCCTCGACCCCGTCGCGGTCGACGACCCCGTCGGCGATCAGACGGACCGCCCGCCCGGCCGCTCCCGCGGCGACGTCCCACTGCGGACTGCCGGGCGTCGCGTCCGGCAGGCACCGCTTGCAGGCCCGGAACCCCGCAGCCTGCGCCGCGGCGGCGCTCGGGTGGAAGCTCACCTGCGACCGTCCGGGCGTCCGCGCGGGGCAGGACGGTCGGCAGTAGATGCCGGTGCTGCGCACCCCGGTCCAGAACAGTCCGTCGAAGCGGCGGTCGCGAGCCCCGACCGCCCGGTAGCACGCGTCGGCGTCGAGCGACGCGGTCGGCGGGTCGCTCACGAGATCGCCCGGGCCGTTGCTCATGGGTCCATCCTGCCTGGTCCACGTCGCCGGGTCTCGCGGGAATCGGACATGACCGTGCGCACGCCCCATCAGCTCGACCGCCGATCGCGGAACATCCTCAGGAGGGAGCACCGGCCCGAACGGCGCCCCGCGCCCACGTCGCGCGGCGGCGCCCTGCAGATGTTCGAGCACCGGGTCGGCGCAGAGTGTCGCAGGGCCCGGTCCTCGTGGACCGGGCCCTGCGCGCTGTACCCCCGACCGGATTCGAACCGGCGCTACCGCCGTGAGAGGGCGGCGTGCTAGGCCGCTACACAACGGGGGCATCGTGCGACTGCCCTGCTCGGACAGCACGAGAGATCATATCGGCCGGTGCCAACGGTACAAGACCTGGGGTCCTGCACCCGGCGACCGGATGATCTCTCGCTGGGATACCTGGACTCGAACCAAGACTAACTGAACCAGAATCAGTCGTGCTGCCAATTACACCATATCCCAATGGCACCGCCACGGCGTCGCTCCTGCCCGGAGGCGGGGCATCGCTGACGAGCCGTCGGGAACCTTACACGCGGGCCCCGGACGCCTCCAAAACGCCTCCCCGGCCGTCGCCGTCGGGCGGCGTCGTCCGGGTCGTGATCCCCATCCGTCGCGCGACCACGACGGCGAGCGCGGCGTAGACCAACGACTGGGTGAGGGTGACCGGCAGGTTCCACCAGGACCCGCCGACCGGATTCAGCGCGGAGGTCATGTCGGTGAAGGCCAGGGCCAGCCCGAAGGCCAGGAAGTTGTTCAGCACGTGCATCGCGATCCCCGCCTCGAGGCCCCCGGTGGCGATGGTCAGCACCCCGGCGACGATGCCGAAGGCGAGGCGGTCGATGAAGATCGGCGCGTCCTGCGCCCCGTGGGCCAGGGCGAACAGCGTGGCCGGCACCAGCACGGCCAGCGCGGCCGAGAGCCGCGGCGATCTCACGATCCCCCCGATCGCCTGCGTGAGGTAGCCGCGGAAGGCGTACTCCTCCCCCGCGGCCTGCAACGGCGTCAGCAGCAGGATCACCAGCAGGAAGTCCCGCGTCGTGGAGGTGAACGTGTTCGGCGCACCGTTCACCTCGGGACCGCCTCCCTGGGCCGGCAGCACGGCGGAGACCAGCACCGTGGCGATCAACGCGATCACGGCCAGGCCGAGGCTGACGGCGAACCAACGCCACCGGATCCGCGGCGCCACCGAGGACAGCCACCCCGGGCGCAGTCCGTGCAGGACCCGGTTGACCAACCAGACGACCGGGATGGCGGCGGCCAGGGACAGGTTGAGGTAGGCCAGGCTCGCCGGGGTCACCTCGGTGAGGTCGGCCAGCGCGAACGTGCGGTCCACGGCGTCCCCGCCGGTGGCGGCGTAGAAGACGAAGAACCCGACCAGCAGCAGCAGCGGCACGACCAGGAACATCGCCGCGACCACGACGATCGTGCCGACCAGACCACGCCACCAGCCGTTGCGGCCGTAGGACCCGAGCCGGTGGATGCGGTGGAAGGGCACGGGCTCGACCGGACCGGGACCGCCCGGGCCGGCCTTGACGCCGTACGCCGGCTGGCCCGGCTGCGTGAGCCGGCCCGGCTGGGCGGGTCGGCCGGCCTGACCCGTCCAGGGCGCGGCGGCGGAGGTCGTGTACGGCGCGGCGTACGGGTCGCCGCCGGGGGGCGGCCCGGGTGGCGTGGGTCCGGGGGGCGGTGGTGCGGAGGTCATGGCTACAGCATCCCTGAGACGCGGTGAGGCGGCCCGGCTCCGGCTCCGGGCCGCGTCGGCTCAGCCCGCCGCCGCGCCGAGCCGGGCAAGGCTGCGCTCGCGACCGAGCAGCTCCATCGACTCGAAGAGCGGGGGCGAGACCCGGCGTCCGGTGATCGCCACGCGGACGGGGCCGTAGGCGACCCGGGGCTTGAGCCCCCGCTCCTCGACCAGGGCCCGCTGGAGCGCGTCCTGGATCGCCTCGGTCGACCACACCTCGAGGTCCGCGACGGCGTCGCGGGCGGCGCGGACGACCTCGCGACCGTTCTCGTCGAGCAGCTTCGCGGCGTCCGCCTCGTCGAGGACGAAGTCGACCTCGTCGACGAAGAGGAAGCCGAGCATCGCGGGCGCCTCGGCGAGCTTGTTGATCCGCTCGGCGACCAGGGGCATCGCCTGCTCGAGCAGCTGCGCGTCGGCGTCGCCGACCGGGTCGCCGAGCACCCCGGCCTCCTTGCAGGAACGGCAGCACCCGGTGGGTGACGTCGTCCAGCGCGAGCAGGCGCATGTGGGAGGCGTTGATGGCCTCGGCCTTCTTCAGGTCGAAGCGCGCCGGGTTGGGGTTGACGTCGGCGATGTCGAAGGCCGCGACCATCTCCTCCATCGAGAACACGTCACGGTCCGCCGCGATCGCCCAGCCGAGCAGCGCGACGTAGTTCAGCAGCCCCTCGGGCAGGAAGCCCTCGTCGCGGTAGCCCAGCGCGTTGGCCTCGGGGTCGCGCTTGGAGAGCTTCTTGTTGCCCTGGCCCATCACGTAGGGCAGGTGGCCGAACGCGGGCGCGCCGGTGCCGATGCCGGCCTCGGCGAGCGCGGCGTACAGCGGGATCTGGCGGGGCGTGGAGGAGAGCAGGTCCTCCCCGCGCAGGACGTGGGTGATCTGCATCAGCGCGTCGTCGACGGGGTTGACGAGCGTGTAGAGCGGTTCGCCACCGGCGCGGGCGAGCACGTAGTCGGGCACGTTCTCGGTGCGGAAGGTGACCTCGCCGCGCACGAGGTCGTCGAAGCCCACCTCACCGTCGGGCATCCGGAAGCGCACGACCGGGCGGCGTCCCTGCGCCTCGAAGGCCGCGACCTGATCGTCGGTGAGGTCGCGACAGAACCCGTCGTACCCCTGGAGCTTGGAGCCGCTCGCCTTGCGTCGGGCGTCGACCTCCTCGGTCGTGCAGAAGCAGCGGTAGGTGTGGCCGGTCTCGCCGAGCCGGGCGAGGGCGTCGGCGTAGATCTCCCCGCGCTCGCTCTGGCGGTACGGCGCGTGCGGACCGCCGACGTCCGGGCCCTCGTCCCAGGTGAAGCCGAGCCAGGAGAACAGGTCGAAGATGCCGGCGTAGGACTCCTCGGTGTTGCGCGCGGCGTCGGTGTCCTCGACGCGCAGCACGAACGTGCCGCCGTGGTGGCGGGCGAAGGCCCAGTTGAACAGCGCGGTGCGGACCAGGCCGACGTGCGGGCTGCCGGTCGGGCTCGGCGCCATGCGCACGCGGACCGCGGACCCGGTCGGGGTGCTCATCGGCGGGCCACCGTGTTGGTCAGGGTGCCCAGGCCGGGGATCGAGACCTCGACCTCGTCGCCGACCTCCATCGGGCCGACGCCCTCGGGGGTGCCGGTGAGGATCACGTCGCCGGGCAGCAGGGTCATCGCCGCGGAGACGTGCGCGACGAGGGTCGGGATGTCGAAGATCAGGTCGCTCGTGCTGCCGTCCTGGACGAGGTCGCCGTTGAGGTGGGTCTGCAAGCGGCTGACCGGCCGCGAAGTGGGCCGGGTCGAGGTCGGTCTCGATCCACGGCCCGAGCGGGCAGAAGGAGTCCATGCCCTTGGCGCGGGTCCACTGCCCGTCGGAGGCCTGGAGGTCGCGGGCCGTGACGTCGTTGGCGAGCGTGTAGCCGTGGATGACGTCGGTGGCCTGCTCGGCGGGGATGTCACGGCAGATCCGCCCGATCACCACCGCGAGCTCGCCCTCGTAGTGCAGGTTCTCGGTCTGGCGCGGGTAGAAGATCGGGTCGCCCGGGCCGACCACCGAGGTGTTCGGCTTGAGGAACATCAGCGGCTCGCCCGGCGCGTCACCGCCCATCTCGGCGATGTGGGCCGCGTAGTTCTTGCCGATGCCGACCACCTTGCTGCGCGGCAGCACCGGCGCGAGCAGGCGGACGTCGGCGAGCCGGTGCTCGACGTCGAGCAGCTTGACGCCGACGTAGAGCGGGTCCCCGGCCAGGCCGACCACGACCGCGTCCTCCTCGGGCTGGCCGAGGTCGTCGAGCTCTCCCGTCAGGACGCCGTAGGAGGGTTCTTCACCTGCTGAGAATCGGACGATGCGCACGGGCGCGACCCTACCGAGGTCGGCGTCTCGTAGCGTCGGGGGCGTGGAGATGGTGGACGGGGTGCTGGACGAGGCGGTGTGGACCGCCCGGGCCGAGGCGCACGCGCAGCGGGTCGACGCCTACGTCGGGCCGCACCTGGCGCGCCGCGATGCCGGCGTGAAGCACCCCGTGCGGGACTTCCTCTTCGGCTACTACTCCCAGCGCCCGGCGCAGCTGCGCCGCTGGCACCCGGGGTACGGCGTCCGGCTCGCGGGTGGGGCCGGGTCGCACGGCGGGCTCAAGGGCTACGAGGTGGTGGGTCGGGAGGGCCGGACGCGGAGGTGACGGCGACGTACGTCGGCTCCCAGGAGGTGCTGCTGACGACGCTGCGCCGGCTGCTCGCTGCGACCGCCGCCCGCCCGGCGTCGTACGGCTGCTTCGGCCTGCACGAGTGGGCGATGGTCTACCGGCTCGCCGAGGACGAGACCCGCCACGCCGGCTGGCCGCTCCGGCTCGGCACCCGCGGCACCGACGAGGTGGTCGAGAGCCACCGGATCGCGTGCACCCACTTCGACGCGTTCCGGTTCTTCACCGAGCCGGCCCGAGCGCGCAACACGCTCGCGCCGACCGCGGAGGACCGGCCGGACTTCGAGCAACCGGGCTGCCTGCACGCCGGGATGGACCTCTACAAGCACGCCTTCCGGCTCAGCCCGATGATCGGCTCCGAGCTGGTGATGGACTGCTTCGAGCTGGCCTGGGACATCCGCGAGCTCGACATGCGCGCCGCTCCGTACGACCTCGCCGACCTCGGCTTCGAGCCGGTGCCGATCGAGACGGCCGAGGGCAAGAGGAGCTACGCCGCCGCGCAGGCCCGCTTCGCCGAGCGGGGTGCCCCGCTGCGGGCCCGGCTGGTCGCGGAGTGCGACCGGCTGCTGGCTCGATGAGCGGACCCCGTTCAGCCGTCGAGGTAGAGGCAGAACGGATGCCCTGCGGGGTCGATCATCACCCGGACCTGCTCCTGGGGCTGGTGCTCGTGGAGGCGGGCGCCGACCGAGACGGCGTACGCCACGGCCTCGGCGAGGTCGTCGACCTCGAGCTCGAGGTGGGCCTGCATCAGCGGCTCGCCCGCGCACGGCCGGCCACACCGGCGCCACGTGGAGCTCCTCCCGCTGGAAGGCCAGCGAGTAGCCGGCGGTCTCCGACGGGGCGACGACCGCCCCGTCGGGATTGCAGGTGTAGACGGTCCAGCCGAGCAGCGCCTCGTAGAAGCGGCAGAGCGCGGGCGGGTCCGGGCAGTCGAGCGTGACCTCGAACCAGTGCGCCCTCGTCCTCAGCGACATGCCACCCAGCCTGTCACCGACGCTGCCTAGGGTGAAGTCCATGAGCGCCCCCTCCGAGCTCGCGGACCTGGCCGAGGGTGACACGGTGCGCGACGAGGACTGGTACGCCGAGGACCTCGGCGCCGTGCAGGTTCGCGGCGTCACCTTCGTCGACGTCGACCTGACCGAGTCGACCAGCCGGGGCGCGGCGTTCACCGACTGCGTGTTCCGCAGCTGCCGGCTCAATGCCTCGACCCACGTCGCGACGGCGTTCGTCGGGTGCGAGCTGAGCGGCACCAGCCTCTTCGACGCGACCCTGGAGGGCTGCAAGCTCACCGGGACGACGTTCAGCTCCTGCACGCTGCGCCCGCTGCGCGTGGTCGGTGGGATCTGGCGGGGCGTCGGCCTGCGCGGCGCCCGGCTGGGCAAGGCCGACCTCAGCGGCGTGGACCTGCGCGAGGCCGACCTGAGCCTGGCCGACCTCACCGACGTCGTGCTGCGCGGGGCGAGGCTGGACGGCGCGACCGTGCGCGAGGCCGACCTCACCGGGGCCGACCTCCGCGGCGCCTCGCTGGACGGGGTCGACCTCACGGCCGCCACGCTGCGACGCACCCGGGTCGACCTCGAGGGAGCCGTCCTGCTCGCGGAGCTCCAGGGCGCGGTGGTCGAGCCGTGAGGCTGACCGTCGGGCTGATCGCGGCCGCGCTGGTGCTCACGGGGTGCTCGACGGGGCCGCCGAGCGAGCCCGCCGCGGACCCGGCGCCGAGCACGGCCGGAGGCAGGACGCCGAAGGCTCCCAGCGCGTCGCCGCGGCCGGGCCGGACGGTCTCGCCCTCGCCGGTCCGGCAGACCCGACCACCCGACCCGAGGCCGCTGCTCGACCTCTCTCCCCGACGCCCCGAGCTGGGATAGTCCCTGACCTCACGGTCGTCGGGCGCGGTCGTTCACGACCGTGGTGTCAGGGACTACCCCTGCTGGGGGGCGCGGACGCGGGCACGGATCCCGTCGAGGACGATCGCCAGCCCGGGCTCGAAGTCCGAGACCTCGCGCGGCCCGCCCTGACCGCCACGCGTACCGGACAGCGCGCCGACCGAGTCCGCCTGCAGGTGGGTCTGCTCGTCGCCCGCGTGGCCGAGCACGAAGTGCACCAGGGTGCGCGCCGCCGTGCGGGCGAGGTCGTCGGACAGGCCGGCGCCGGCGAGCAGCGCCGTCAGGTCGCGCTCGGGCGTGAGCGCGCCGAGGCCGAACGAGCGCGCGGTCGCGACCAGCTCGGCGCCGTCGCGATAGGCCAGCGTGGCGTCGCGCAGCGCCCGGCACCGCTCCGCCACCTGCTCGTCCCACCGTCCCGACGAGAGTGCGGGCGGGCGGCGGCCGCGCCCGAGGACCTCGTCGGCGACCAGCCCGAGCAGAGTCTGCTTGTCAGCCACGTGGTGGTAGAGCGCACTGGGCTGCACCCCGAGCTCACCGGCCAGCCGCCGCATGCTCAGGTCGGCCAGGCCCCAGGTGTCGAGGACCTCGAGCGCACGACGTACGACGTCGTCGCGGTGGTAGCGCACCGCACGCCTCCTCACGTTGACCGGGCGGTGCGACGACCCTAACCTGAACGCCGTTCAGGTTGCTTTCCCTCCGATCCCGAGGACCGCCATGTCCAGCGCCACCGAGACGCCCCGTACCGACCGCGGTCTCAGCACCACCGACCTCGCGCTGGTCGCCGGCTTCGCCGCCCTCGTGGTGGTGTGCGCCGTCCTGCCCGCCCTCAACGTGACCGGCATCGTCCCGATCACGCTGCAGACGTTCGGCGTGCTGCTCGCCGGTGCGGTCCTCGGCGCCAGACGGGGCTTCCTGGCCGTTCTCGTCTACCTCGCCCTGGGCGCCGCCGGGCTACCGGTCTTCTCCGGCGGCGCCGCAGGTGCGGCGGTGCTGGTCGGGCCCACCTCGGGCTACCTGATCGGGTTCCCCCTGGCCGCGGCGCTGTGCGGGTTCCTCGTGCAGCGGCTGCCGGTCGGCGGGTCCGGACGCAACGTCGGTCTCGTCTTCCTCTGCGGGCTCGCGGCCAGCGCGGTCCTCATCCACACTCTCGGCATGGCCGGGCTCGTGCTGCGCGCCGACCTGACCTGGGCACAGGCCTTCGACGTCGACAAGGTGTTCTGGATCGGCGACGCGATCAAGAACGTCGCGATGGCTGTGGTCGCCACCGCCGTCCATCGTGCGTTCCCCGACCTGCTCCCCCGGCGCCGGGCCACCCGCTGAGCCGCCCCCCGAGCCGGATCGACCTCGAGGACGTCAGCGTCACGGTCCCCGTCGGGGACGGTGACCTGGAGATCCTGGCCCGCCTGAGCCTGACGCTCACCGAGCAGCGCATCGCACTCGTGGGCGCCAACGGCTCCGGCAAGTCGACGATGGCCCGCCTGGTCAACGGCCTGGTCACGGCGACCTCCGGCCGGGTGCTCGTCGACGGTCTCGACGTGGCCCGCCACGGGCGTGAGATACGTCGCCGCGTCGGGTTCGTCTTCACCGACCCCGCCGCGCAGCTGGTGATGCCGACGGTCGCCGAGGACGTCGCCCTGTCCCTGCGACGCACGCACCGCGACAAGACGGAGCGGCGGGCCGCCGCCGAGGCGGTGCTGGCGGCGTACGGCCTCGACGGGCTCGGGGACCGCAGCGTGCACGGCCTCTCCGGCGGCCAGCGCCAGCTCCTGGCCCTGGCCGGGGTGCTGGCGACCGAGCCGTCGGTGCTGGTCGCCGACGAGCCGACGACCCTGCTCGACCTGGCCAACAGCCGCCGGGTCGGCGACCTGCTGCTCGGCCTGCCCCAGCAGGTCCTGCTCGTGACCCACGACCTCGAGCTGGCCGCGCGCTGCGACCGGGCGCTGCTGGTCGATCACGGGCGGGTGGTCGCCGACGGTCCCGCGCCCGAGGTCGTCGCGCGCTACCGGGACTCCGCGTGAGCACGCTGATCGGGGTCCACCGGCCCGGCGCGACGCTGCTGCACCGGGCACCAGCGGGGGCCAAGCTCCTCGCGCTGCTCCTCGCCGCGGTCCTCGTGGTGGTCCTCCGCGGTCCGCTCAGCGCGATGCTCGCCGTCGGGACCGCGCTCGCGCTGGCGGCCTACGCCGGGCTGGGGCTGCGCGAGTCCGCCCGGACGCTGCGCGGCCTGCTGCTCGTGATCGTGCTGCTCGGTGCCTTCCAGGCCTGGCAGAACGGCTGGCCGCGTGCGGTCGAGTCGGTCGGCGACCTGGTCGCGCTCGTCGTGCTCGCCACGGTCGTCACGCTCACCACCCCGGTCGACGCCATCCTCGACGCCCTGACCCGTGCGCTCTCCCCGCTGCGGCGCGTCGGCGTCGACCCGGCGAGGGTCGCGCTGACGTTCTCACTGGCGATCCGGGCGATCCCGACCACGATCGCGATCGCCGAGGAGACCCGAGACGCCGCCCTGGCCCGCGGTCTCGAGCGCGACCCCCGCGCTCGGCTCGTACCCCTGGTGATCCGCGTCGTCGCTCACGCCCGCGCGACCGGCGACGCCCTGCACGCGCGGGGCATCGGCGAGGATTGAGCGCGACCACCGCGCCTCGGCCGGGCCGCACCCGCCCGGCCGCCCGCCCCCGTAGACTAGGTACGTGCCCGCGACCCTGGAGACCCTCGAGCCGATGGCCGCGGACGAGGTGTACGTGCTGCGGATCGAGCCCCACCACCACCGCCCCGTGGGCCGGTTCGTGCGCGGCACGCTCGACCTGTGGTGCGCCTGCTTCGGCGGTCTGATGGACCTCAGCCGGGACGCTGACGTCGTCGTACGTCGTCGTCACGACGAGGGCGAGGAGCTGCGGCTGCACGCCGGTGGCCGTGACCGGGTCGCCGTGCTGCTCGAGCAGCTCGACGAGGACCTGATCGCCACGTCGCCCGCGGAGTTCCGGGCGATCTGGTCGATCGGCGCGGTGGAGGACGTCTGATGGCGAAGCCACCCCTGCCCGAGCCCGTCGTCGAGCTGCTGCGCCGACCGAATCCCTCGGTCGTGGCCTCGCTGACGCCGAGCGGGGCCCCGATGGCGGTGCCCACCTGGTACCTCCTCGAGGACGACGGCACGATCCTGCTCAACATGGACGCCGAGCGGGCCAGGTTGCGTTGGATGCGCGAGCGGCCGCAGGTCTCGCTGAGCGTGCTCAAGGACGGCGAGTGGTACACGCACGTCTCCATGCGCGGCACCATCGTGCGCTGGGAGGACGACGCCGAGCGGGCCCACGCCGACATCGACCGGCTCTCGCAGCACTACACCGGCCGGCCCTACCCCGACCGCGAGCGCCCGCGGGTCAGCGCGTGGCTCGAGGTCGAGACCTGGCACGGCTGGGGCGCCGCGAAGAGCGACTGAGCCGCGTCACCAGCCGGGAGGCCGCCGGTGGCGCCAGGGCGCGGCCGCCTCGACCTGGCCGGCCAGCGAGAGCAGCAGCTCCTCCTCGGCCGGCCTGGCAGCCAGCATCACGCCGACCGGCAGCCCGTCCGGTGCTCCCGGTGATGCAGCGGTCTGGTGCGTCGGCAGCGAGATCGCCGGCATCCCCGTGACGTTCCAGGCCGAGGTCCAGGGCGTGAACGCCTTCTGCGCGGCGAAGTCGGACGCGGGGTCGGCGTCGTCCCGGATCGCACCGACCGGGAGCGGAGGCCGGGCCAGGGTCGGGGTGAGGACCGCGTCGTACGGCGCCAGCGCCTCGAGCGCGCCCGCCGCGTAGCGGCGCACGGCCCCGATCGCACGCCCGAAGTCCGGGCCGCTCACCGCCTCACCGCGGGCGGACAGCCAGCGGGTGAGCGGCCGGAGCAGGTGCTCGCGCTCCGGAGGCACCGGCGAGAGCGCGGTCAGCACCGCCCAGCACGTCTCGAACGCAGCGACCGACTCCCGCGGCAGCGGTACGGGGACGTCGACGACGTCGTGACCCAGCGAGGCCAGCAGCGCCGAGGCGTCCTCCCAGGCCTGCACGCACGCGGGGTCGACCTCGACGTCGGCGATGACCGGCGCGACGAACCGCGCGATCCGCAACCTGCCGGGCTCGCGCCCGCAGGCGGCCAGGAAGGTGTCGGACGGCGGCGGCGCCCAGGACGGGTCGCCCGGGCGGCGCCCGGCGAGGACGTCGAGCAGCGCGGCGGCGTCACGGACGTCGCGCGCGAGCGACCCGGCGGTGGCCAGCCCGATCGGATCGCCGTACGCCGGCGCGCCACTGATCCGACCGCGGGTCGGCTTCAGACCGACGAGACCGCAGCACGAGGCCGGGATCCGGATCGACCCACCGCCGTCGGAGCCCTGCGCGAGAGGCACCAGTCCGGCTGCCACCGCCGCGGCAGCGCCGCCGGAGGACCCTCCGGCCATCCGGGAGCGGTCCCACGGGGTGACGGCGGCCGGACGTCCCTCGGGCTCGGTGTAGCAGGGCGACCCGAGCTCGGGCGTCGCGGTCTTGCCCAGGCTGATCAACCCCGCGGCCTCCATCGCGAGCACCACGGCGTCGGAGACCTCGGGCACGTGGTCGGCGAAGGCCGGCGACCCGAAGGCGGTCGGGACGCCGGCGGTGAGGTTGAGGTCCTTGATCGCGGTCGGGACCCCCCACAGCGGGCCTGCTCCCGGCGGTGGTCGCGGCCCGAGGTCGGAGGCCCGTTGCCGGGCCTGGTCAGCCGTGGTGAGCACGAAGGCGCCGACGTCGTCGAGCCGTCGCACCCGGTCGAGGTGGTGCTCGACGAGGTCCGCGGGACTCACCTCGCCGGCCCGCACGAGCGCGCCCTGCTCGAGCGCCGTGAGGTGGTGGAGCAGCCGGTCGACCACGGTTCAGGCCCCGGCCCCTCGTCCGGTCCCGAGCCCGGTGCCGATCCCGGCGAGCAGCAGCGCCACCGCGACCAGACCCACCCAGGCCAGCACCGCGACGAGCGGGATCCACACGGCCCGGCGCCGGCGCACCATCGTCACGATGCTCCCCGCCAGCGCCACGACCCAGCACACCGGCGGGGCGAGCACGGCGACGGCGGTGCCGACCACGACCCACTCCAGGCAGGACGACGAGGGCGAGCAGGACGTGCCCGTGAGCATCACGAGCCCACCGGCGAAGGAGGCGACGACGGCCAGGAGCCCGAGCCCGACGAGGAGCAGGACTGTGGCTGTCACGTCACCGGGCAGCGACCGACGCGGCGGCGGCCAGGGCTTCGGCGGCGTAACGCTCCGCCGGGGCAGCACCCGGGTCGAGGTCGGCGGCGTCGACACCGCCGCTGCACCCGACTGCCGGCCCCACTCCTGGAGCGGGCGCGTGAGGTCGGGATCCACCCCACCAGCCTAGACGCGCCCGCGGGCGCGGGTCGTTCAGGCGGCCGTGGCCTGCGCGGACTCCAGCAGCACGCCCAGCGCCCGGTCGAGGGTCGCCCGGACGGCGGGGTCGGTGAGCACGTCGACCCCGGCGCCGGGCTGGGAGACGGTGGCCTCCTCGACCGGCACGGCGCCGGCGATGCGCGCCGAGCGCAGGGTGTCGGCGTGGGCCCACTTCCCGCCGTACGGCGTGGGGGTCGTGCCGACCACCGCGAACGGCGTACCGACCAGGGCACCGGCGCCGTAGGGCCGCGAGAGCCAGTCGATCGCGTTGTTGAGCGCGGCCGGCATGGTGCCGTTGTACTCCGGGGTCACGGCCAGCACGGCGTCGGCGGCCGCGACGCGCTCGCGCAGGGCGAGGACCGCGGCGGGCACGGTGCCGGTCTCGAGGTCCTCGTTGTAGAAGGGCAGCGACCCGAGGTCCTCGACGACGTCGATCATGACGCCCTCGGGAGCGCGTGCCCGCAGGGCGTGGGCCAGGCTGCGGTTCACGGAGTCGGCGCGCAGGCTCCCGACGAGGACGGTCACGGTGCGAGAGGTGTCAGTCATGCCACCCAAAACGGACTCTGGTCCGCTTCTATTCCCCGGGGTGGCGGCCGGTCTGAGAGGATCACCCCACCATGCCCGACCGTCCGCACACGCTGCTCCCGCTGGCCGACGAGCCGCCACCGGAGCGCCGCGACGCCGCCCGCAACCGGGCCGCCCTCCTCGAGGCTGCGGTGACGCTGGTCGCCCAGCACGGGGTCGACGAGGTGACCATGGAGGACGTGGCCTGCCGGGCCGGCGTGGGCAAGGGCACGGTGTTCCGGCGCTTCGAGAGCCGCGAGGGCCTGATGGCCGCGCTGCTCGACCACACCGAGCGCTCCTGGCAGTCCGCGGTGCTCTCCGGCCCACCGCCGCTCGGTCCCGGGGCGCCGCCGCTCGAGCGGTTGCTCGCCTTCGGCGCGACCCGGCTCGAGACGATGCTGGGCCACCGAGAGCTGATCCGTGCGGCCGGCATCTACGGCTCGCGCTCGGCCGGCGCGTACTCCTTCGCCGCCACCCACGTGCGCTACCTGCTCGCCGAGCTCGGTGTCGCGGGCGACCTGCCGCTGCTCGCCGTGGCGCTGCTGGCTCCCCTCGAGCTGCCCGTGGTCGAGCAGCAGGTCCATCTCGACGGGTTCGCGGTCGACCGGGTGCGCCGCGGCTGGGAGGACCTCGTACGCCGGGTCGTCGCGACGCCCTGAGCATCCGGCCGGCGACCCACCCGGGACGTCGTGCGCTGCGGTGGCTCCGCCGGCGCCGGACGACGTCCCGGCCGAGGCGGGTCCGGTCGCTCAGGTGCTCCGGCTGCGCAGCGCCTGCGGGGCGTTGAGGTCCTTGACCACCGCGACGACACGCACCACGAACACGAGCAGCACGCTGGCCCAGATCGTGACCGGCGAGGTGATGCCCGCTGCGTCGGCGGCGACGACGAGCGCGGCGCCGACCAGCGCCGGGATGGCGTACAGCTCGCGCTGGAGCACCTCGGGGACCCGGCCCGCGAGCAGGTCGCGCAGCGCTCCGCCGCCCACCGCGGTGATCCCGCCGACGATCACGGCCGTCAGACCACCCGCCCCGGCGAGCAGTGCGACCCGGGCGCCGCTGACCGCGAAGACGGCCAGTCCGGCGGCGTCGAGCAGCCGGACCACGCGCGTGACCCGGCTCCACCGCACGTCGGGGTGGTCGTCGGTCAGGTCCTGCCACGCGCCGTAGGCGACGAAGACGAGCAGCCCCGGCACGACTGCTGCCGCGAGCAGCCGCACGTCACTGACGCCGGCGGGCGGGGTCAGCCCGAGCAGCACGTCACGCAGGATGCCGCCGCCCAGTCCGGCCACCCAGCCGAGCACGAGGACGCCGAACAGGTCCAACCCCCGGCGTACGGCGAGCAACGCGCCGGAGAGCGCGAAGACGACGACCCCGGTGAGGTCGAGGGTGAGCTGGAGCGCGGTCGTCTCGGTGAGCACCGGTCGCCGCTACGCGCCCTGACGGCGCAGGCCGTAGGTGAACCCGTCGAGCAGGGCGCCCCACGAGGCCTCGATGACGTTGGCCCCGACGCCGACCGTGACCCACGACGACGAGCCGTCGCTGGTCTCGATCAGCACCCGGGTGATCGCGTCGGTGCCGTGGCCCTGGTCGAGGATCCGCACCTTGTAGTCGATCAGCTCGAGCTTGGTGACCGCGGGGTAGGCCTGGCCGATGGCGCTGCGCAGTGCCTCGTCGAGCGCGTTCACCGGGCCGTTGCCCTCGCCGGTGACGACGTAGCGCACCCCGGCCGCGGTGAGCTTGACCGTGGCCTCCGAGATCGCCTCCTCCTCCGGGGTCGCGTGGGTGAGCGTCTCGGTGATGACCCGCCACGACTCGACCTCGACGTAGGAGGGCCGGTGGCCCTCGAGCTCCTCGAGCAGCAGCAGCTCGAAGGAGGCGTCGGCGGCCTCGAAGGTGTAGCCGCGCGACTCCAGCGCCTTGACCCGGTCGGTGACCCTCGCGATCAGGTCCTTGCCCTCGGGCGACTCGCTGGACAGGTCGAAGCCCAGCTCGCGACCCTTCAGCTCGATCGACGCGCGCCCGGCCATGTCCGAGACGAGCAGACGCATGTCGTTGCCGACCCCCATCGGGTCCATGTGCTGGTAGAGGTCGGGGTCGACCTTGATCGCACTGGCGTGCAGTCCCGCCTTGTGGGTGAAGGCGGAGGTCCCGACGTAGGGCTGCCGCGAGGCGGGCGGCACGTTGGTCACCTCGGCCACGGCGTGAGCGATCCGGGTCGACTCGCGCAGCAGCCCCGGCGGCAGCACCTCACGGCCGAGCTTGAGCTCGAGGTTGGCCACGACCGAGATCAGGTCGGCGTTGCCGGTGCGCTCGCCGTAGCCGTTGATCGTGCCCTGCACGTGCGTGGCCCCGGCGTCGACGGCGGCCAGGGTGTTCGCGACCGCGCACCCGGTGTCGTTGTGGCAGTGGATGCCGACCCGCGCGCCGGTGGTCGCCACGACGTCGCCGACGACGTCGCCGACCCACGTCGGGAGCATCCCGCCGTTGGTGTCGCACAGCGCGAGCACGCCGGCGCCAGCCTCCGCCGCGGTGCGCAGCACCTCGAGGGCGTAGTCGCGGTTGGCGCGGTAGCCGTCGAAGAAGTGCTCGGCGTCGAGGAAGACCTCCTGGCCCTCCGCGCGCAGGTGCTCGACGGTGTCGCGCACCATCGCGAGGTTCTCCTCCAGGGTCGTGCGCAGCGCGAGCTCGACGTGGCGGTCGTGGCTCTTGGCCACCAGCGTCACGACGCTCGCCCCGCTCTCGCGCAGGGCGGCGACCAGCGGGTCGTCGGCGGCCGGTACGCCGGCGCGCCGGGTCGCCCCGAACGCGGTCAGCTTCGCGTGACGCAGGTCGAGCTCGTCCTGGGCCCGGCGGAAGAACTCGGTGTCCTTGGGGTTGGCCCCGGGCCACCCGCCCTCGATGTAGCCGACCCCGAGACCGTCGAGCTGGCGGGCGATCCCGAGCTTGTCGGCCACGGAGAGCGTCAGGCCCTCCTGCTGCGCGCCGTCGCGCAGGGTCGTGTCGTAGACGTGGAAGGCGCCGTGCAGATCCATCGGGATCGTCTCCTGGTCGGGCTGCGGGTGGTGCGGTGGGGTCGACGTGGCGGTGCAGTGAGTGGTCCGGGCACAAAAAAACCTCTCGCGGACGAGAGGTTGGCGCGTCGCGGGTCGCGACGCGCTAGGCGATGACGAGGCGGTGCCGTGGGGCCATGACCCCATCGTGCCACGGGCGCGCGGCGGAGCGACAGGGGCGGCTCACCGCTCGGACCACTCAGGCGGGCGAGGGGCCGGCGGGACCGCGCAGGCGGCGCAGCAACGGCCGGCGCGCACCGGCCCGGTCGCGGGCGGACATCTCCTGGGCGACCTCGTCGCGGGCGTCGTCGCGGGCACGGGCGAAGTAGCCCTCGGGGTCGGTGAGGATCTCCTGGACCTGACCCTCACGTCGGTTGCGCCGGATGTTGACCGCCATCGCACTCACCCTCTCCTCCTCGAGTCTGCCACGCGCGCGACACCGAGACTAGGAGACGGCACCGACAGCCCCGCCGCGGTGGAGTGCTCATGCCTGCGTCAGGGCGACGGCCAGCGAGCGGGCCATCAGCCGCAGCAGCCGCAGGTCGTGCGGCGACAGGTCACCGGGCTCGGGGGCGTCGAGCGTGACCATGCCGTACGCCGTGTCGCCGGCGATGGCCGGGACCGCGGCGAAGCACCGGTAGTCGCGCTCCTGGTCCGGCGCCCAGCCCGGTGGCGGCCCCTCGTCGACGTCGTCGACGAGCAGGTCGTCGTCGGCGAGGACCATCGCGAGCGCGGCGTCGCCGGCGGGCTCGCCCTCGGTGAACACGGTGCTGGCCGGGCCGGCGCGGCCCACCGACTGCTGCGGCACGAGACGTCGGGGCGGCCCGGCCTCGAGCTCGAACCAGCACGCCCGCGCGCGCTCCGGACCGATCAGGGTGGCCGAGGTCGCCAGCACCAGGGGCACGGCCTGGGCCCGTAGCTTGTCGCGCTCGCGCTTGGCCGGCTCGACGGCGATCTGCCCCAGCAGGCCGACGATCGGGTCGAGCGCGTCGTTCATGGCCACCGCCATGTCGACGCGCGCATCGAACTCGCGCTGCTCGGCGGTGCGCCGTCGCGCATCGGAGACCAGCTGCCTGACCTGCGGCACGATCCACACCATCGCCGTGGCGACGAACTGCACGACGACCCAGGTCCAGTACCCCGACCAGTCCTGGTCGTGGCTGCGACTGACCTCGGCGGCCACCTGGGAGAGCACGAAGAGCACGAACGTGCCCGCGAGCCAGGCGACCGGTGTCGGCCAGCGCGATCCCCGCGGTCGTCGCTCCATGCGCCGCAGGCTAGTGGCCCCCGGTGACACCCGCGCCGAGCCGGACTCCCCCGAGCGGGTCGGACAGCGACGGCCGGCCCAGGGGGCTCCAGTCGGGTCCCGCCGCCGCGGCAGCCGCCAGGAGACCTCCGACGACGGCGAGCACGATCAGGCCCGCGAGCCAGCGGGCGGGTGTGCGCGAGGTCCCTCGCACGACGCCGCCGAGCGGGCGACGCACGCGCGCCGCGCCCGGTCCCCACCACCAGCTCAGCGCGACCCCGAGGCCCACGCCGAGGACCATCAGGGGCCCGCGACCGACGAGGGCCAGGCCGACCAGCCCCGTGGAGACCGCGACACCGAGCGAGACGACGGCGAGGGCGAGGGTGCCCGGCACGGCTCGGACGAGGTCCCAGGGGGCGCCGGCCAGCAGCCGCGGCCCGTCGTACCACCGCCGGCCGCGCAGGGAGCGACGCTCGGCGGCAGCGCTGGCCGCGAGCGAGCCGCTGCGCAGCAGGTGCAGCGCGACCAGGCCGACCAGCACCGCCACCCAGGGGTACGCCGCGACCGCGAGCGCCACGACCACGCCGGTCCCGAGCAGCAGGCCGGCTCTGCGCGTGCGCTCGGCCAGCCCGGGACGAGGCGGCGTCCACGGCTCCCACACACCCGGCTCACCCGGCTCGCCCGTGTGGTCCGGGTCGCTCGTGTCGTCGGCCTGCGGGTCGTCGTCGAAGACCCATCCCCGGGCCGGGGCGACCGGGGGCGAGACGGAGGACAGCAACCGGGTCTGCGGCGCTCGCTCCGTCGGAGTCACCTCGGGAGCCAGGTCGGGAGCCATGGGCGGGGCGGGCCAGAGCGAGGCCGGTCCGATCGGCGCCGTCATCTCCGGCAGGTCCACGGCGCGGGAGCCGGCAGCCAGCGGCGGGACGACGACCTCCTCGTGGGGGCGGGTCGAGAGCGGACGCAGCCACGCCACGACCTCGGCGAGGGCCGGTCGACGAGACGGATCGGGGTCGAGCGCGGCCTCGACGACCGCACGCAGGTCGCCGACCAGCCCGACGCCCGGCGCGGCCACGCCCAGGTCGTGCTCACCGCGTCGCACCCGGTCCATCACCGCCATCGCGGGCCCGCGGCCGTACGGCGGGCGGCCGGTCGCGGCGCACGCGACGGTCGCGGCCCACGAGTGCACGTCGGAGGCCGGTGTCGCGTCGTCGCCGTGCAGGATCTCGGGGGCCAGGTAGCCCGGGGTGCCCAGCAGCCACCCGGTCAGCGTCAGCCGCGGGTCGTCGGCGACCCGGGCCAGGCCGAAGTCGATCAGGATGGGCGTGCGACCCTCCATCAGCACGTTGGAGGGCTTCACGTCGCGGTGCAGCACCCCGGCGGCGTGCACGGCGGCCAGGCCCTCGGACAGGCACCCGGCGAACCAGGTCAGGTCGCGCCCGCTCAGCGGACCCTCCTCGGCGACGTGGTCGTGCAGCGAGAGCCCCGGCACGTAGCGGGTGGCGACGTACGGCACGACCGCCCACGGGTCCGCGTCGACGATCTCGGCGACCCAGCGGTTGCGGATCCGCCCGAGCGACGCGACCTCGCGCGCCAGTCTCGCCCGCGCCTCGTCGTCGCCCACGATGTGGGGACGCAGCACCTTCAGCGCGACCCGGTCTCCACCCGGGCGCCGGGCCAGGTGCACCACGCCCATGCCGCCCTCACCGATCCGGGCGAGGAGCTCGTAGTCGCCGACCCGGGGCCGTGGCGCTGTCCCACCGGGAGCCGACGGGCGTGCCGGGGCGAGCCGGTCCCGGTCGTCCGGGTCCTCGGCCCACGCAGCGGGGATCGGGGAGCTCACGCGCCGAGCGTAGCCGCGCGGGCGCTCGATCCCGGGTCGTCCGCGTCGCGGTTTCCCAAGGGATGCGGGCAGTCCCCTGCTTCCCGGCGCAGATCTGCGCCGGGAAGTGCGCACATCGGTGCATACCTTGGGAAACCGCACCGGGCCGACCCCCCGCCCGGTTCAGGCGGGCGGTCGCTCCGCATCGAGGCGAGTGAGCAGCGTGCGCGAAGCCATCTGGCGGTAGGAGGACTCGAGCAGCTCCCCGACCTCGTCCCAGTCGACGTCCGCGCCGTCGAGGTCGATCCCGACCCAGCCCGAGGGGCCGTAGTAGGCCGGCGAGAAGAACCGCGCGTCCTCGGCCAGCGCACCCGCCTCGGCCGGGTCGGGCTTGAGCAGGACGGCGTACGGGTGCCGCTCGTGCTCGCCGGGCCGGATCTTGACGCTGCCCCCGTAGACCGCGAAGACCTTGCCCTTCTCCCCCGCCCGGAACGTGGGGCGGCCGTGGGCCACCTTCTCCGCGACTCCCGGCAGCCTCGCGCAGGCCGAGCGCAGCCGCGCGAGGACGGGGTCGTCGTCGTCGTACATCTGCGGGTGGGTCACCCCGGTCATCCTGCCCGTCTCGCACGGAGCGGGCCAGCAGGAAGGCGAGCGATCCGCGCAGCTGCTCAGACGATGCGGTGCATCCAGCCGAACGTGTCCTCGGCCCGGCCGTACTGCACGTCGACCAGGGCCTGGCGCACCCGCAGCGTCAGGTCGGTCGACGCCGGCGCCGGCGCCTCGCCGCCGTCCCACTTCAAGGACCCGACCGGGGTCACCACCGCGGCCGTGCCGCAGGCGAAGACCTCGGTGATCCGACCGGACGTGACGCCCTCGCGCCACTCCTCGATGCTCACGCCGCACTCCTCGACGGAGTGCCCGAGCTTGCCGAGCAGCTCGATGATCGAGGCCCGCGTGATGCCCTCGAGGATCGTGCCGGTGGCCGGGGTCAGCACCCGCCCGTCGTCCTGGACGAAGTAGAGGTTCATCCCGCCGAGCTCCTCGATGTAGCGGCCCTCCTGGGCGTCGAGGAACACGACCTGGTCGCACCCGTGCCCGGAGGCCTCCTGCTGGGCGACGAGGGAGGAGGCGTAGTTGCCGCCGGTCTTGGCCGCGCCCATGCCACCGCGCCCGGCCCGGGTGTAGTCCTCGCTCAGCCACAACGAGACCGGGGTGACCCCGCCCTTGAAGTAGGCGCCGGCCGGGCTGGCGATCACCATGAAGGTCACGTGCTGGGCCGGCCGCACGCCGAGGAAGGCCTCGGAGGCGAACATGAACGGCCGCAGGTAGAGGCTCTTCTCCCCCTCCCCGTCCGGGACCCACCGCTCGTCGACGCGGACCAGCTCGTCGACGCAGGCCACGAAGTCCGCAGGCTGCAGCACCGGCAGCGCGAGCCGGCCCGACGAGCGCACCATCCGCTGCGCGTTCTCCTCGGGGCGGAAGGACCAGACCGAGCCGTCGTCGTGCCGGTAGGCCTTCATCCCCTCGAAGATCTCCTGGGCGTAGTGCAGGACCGCGGTCGCCGGGTCGAGGCTCAAGGGGCCGTACGGCGTGACCCGCGCGTCGTGCCAGCCCTGGTCGGGCGTCCACTCCACCGTGACCATGTGGTCGGTGAAGTGCGTCCCGAAACCCGGCGCGGCGAGGATCTCGGCGAGCCGCTCGTCGGGGACCGGGCTCTGGTTGCGCGTGGTGCTGATCTGCATGGCAGGCACGGTAGTCCCCTCTCGGAGGGTCGTCAGGGCAGCTGGGTCAGGACAGGCGGGACAGGCGGCCGGCGACGGCGTCGCCGACCTCGGAGGTGCTGCGGACCGAGCCCGGCTCGCGCTCGGCGAGGTCGGCGAGCACCGCCTTCTCCACCGCGGCCGCCGCGTCGGCGTGCCCGAGGTGGTCGAGCAGCAGCGAGGCGGACAGGATCGCGGCAGTCGGGTCGGCCTTGGCCTGACCCGCGATGTCGGGCGCGGAGCCGTGCACCGGCTCGAACATCGAGGGAGCGGTGCGGTCGGGGTTGACGTTGCCGGACGCCGCGAGCCCGATGCCACCGGTGATGGCGGCGGCGAGGTCGGTGACGATGTCACCGAAGAGGTTGTCGGTGACGATCACGTCGAAGCGAGCCGGGTCGGTGGTCAGGAAGATCATCGCCGCGTCGACGTGCATGTAGTCGACGGTGACGTCGGGGAACTCCTGCGCGACCTCCTGGGTCAGGCGCCACCACACCGCCCCGGCGTGGACGAGCACGTTGGTCTTGTGGACCAGGGTGAGCCTGCGGCGCGGGCGGCGTTGCGCACGGGCGAACGCGTCGCGCACGACCCGCTCCACGCCGTACGCCGTGTTGAGCGACACCTCGGTGGCCACCTCGTGGGGCGTGCCGACCCGGATCGCGCCACCGTTGCCGGTGTAGGGGCCCTCGGTGCCCTCGCGCACGACCACGAAGTCGACCTCACCCGGGTCGGCCAGCGGCGAGGTGACGCCGGGGAAGATCCGCGACGGCCGCAGGTTGACGTAGTGGTCGAGCTCGAAGCGCAGCCGCAGGAGCAGTCCCCGCTCGAGGATGCCGGGTGGCAGGTTCGGGTCCCCGGGCTTGCCGCCGACGGCACCGAGCAGGATCGCGTCGTGACCGCGGACCTCCTCCAGGACCGTGTCCGGGAGCACCTCGCCGGTCGCGAGGTAGCGCTCCGCACCGAGGTCGTAGCGGGTCTGGTCGAAACCCACTCCCGACGGTGCTGCCGCCTCGAGCACCTTCAGGGCCTCGGCGGTCACCTCCGGTCCGATCCCGTCGCCGGGGATGACGGCGAGCCGGACGGAGCCGGACCGGGAGCTGGAGGGAGAGCTGGATGAGGCGCTGGGGGTCGGCGACATGCGGCTGAATCTAGTGGCCGCTAGTTGTCGTCCGGGCCCTGGCCACCGTGGTCGCGCAGGTCGAGCGCGGCCTGCACGGCCTTGGCCACGTTCTCGTGGGAGCGCGGGTTCTCGGGCAGGTGGCTGGCGGGGCCCCAGTCGGGGTACAGGTCGTACATGGTCTCTCCTCGGGTGCTGGCCGGTGTGGCCATCGGATGAATGTCTGGTCGGGGTCCGGGTGCCCTGACGACGCCCCGCGGCAGGCGGAGGATCTCCATGGATCGCACGGAGGGAGAGACCGAGGTACGGCGGATCACGCACGCAGCCCGGACGCCCGCCACAGGGGCGACGTCAGAGGGTCGTGAAGCCGTCGTTCGAGGCCACCGCGACGAGGTGGCCTCACGGAGCAGTGATTACTGCTGGGCCTCGTCGCGGCGCTCGATAAGTACGAGGACGGCGCGCATAGTGGGGAAACCGTACGACGAGCCCCGAGTGCGTGCAGCCCTCGAGACAGAATGTCTCGCCTGTCGAGACGGCTGGTTCACGACCTGACCGTCGCCGACGCGCCCCGCTCCGCGCTCGCGCGTGCCGCCCGGGCGCTGGACACCGCGGCCACCGCGACACCGAGGAGCGCGACCACCGCTCCCAGGATCGTGAGCGGCCCGAGGTGGGAGTCCGACCCCAGTGCGTCGATGACGACCGAGCCGACCACGAGACCGGCGACCGTGCACAGGCCGAGGACCAGCACCCCGTGGATCGCCACCAGCCGGGCGTTGAGCGAGATGAACACCACGCCGACGGGCCCGCCGAGGTAGAGCCACCAGGTCTCGGGCGGGCCCGTGAGATCACCCGGCAGGGCCACGACGGCGACCACCAGCAGGACCAGCAGCGCGGTGAAGCCCACCAGGAAGTTCATGAACGCGGCCGCGATCGGTCCACCGGCGGCGGAGACGCGACCGTTGACCGCCTGCTGCCACGACGTGCCGCCGCCGGTGAGCAGCGGCAGCAGGGCCAGGGCGAGCACCCCGCCGGACACCGGGTCGGAGCCGCCCAGCCGTCCCGCGACGCCCACCAGCACCGCCCCGACGGTGAGCGCGGCGCCGAGCACGCGTCCGCTGCTGACCGGCTGCGTCCCCGAGGGTCCGAGCCCGGCCCGGTCGACGAGGAGCCCGCTGGAGGTCTGCCCGGCCACCATGGCCACGGTGAACAGCGCGACCCCGATCGCGCCGACGGCCAGGCCCTGCGAGGCCACGAGGCCGGCGCCACCGAGCCCGCCCAGCAGCTGCCAGGGCCGCAGGCGGCCCTCACGCACGGCCACGGGCAGCCGGCGCAGTCCGGCCCGCGCTGTCGTCGAGAGACCGACCAGCGCCACGAGGACGGTGAGGCCGGCGCCGAAGCTGACGCACGCCGCCGCGGCACCGGCGCGGACCCCGGAGCCGAGCTCGCCGGCCAGCCTGCCGTTGAGCTCGGACTGCACCGCGATCAGGCCACCGACCCCGACCATGGCGGGGATCGCGAGGACCTCGAGCAGGGACGATCCGGGGTCGCGCGCCACACCGTCGATCGTGTCACGCCCGGTTCAGCGCGTGGGACGCGGATCTCCGCGTGGAACACTGCGCTCATGAGCGCCCCCCTCGACCTCCCACCCGTGGTGGCGCGGGCCTTCGAGGTGTCCCGGCGCGCCGGCTACGTGTCGTTCTGCCGCAACGAGACCGGCCGCCTGCTCGCCGCGCTCGCCGCCACCCGCACCGGCACGATGGCGGAGTTCGGCACCGGCTGCGGCGTCGGCACCGCGTGGCTGCGATCGGGGCTGCAGGGCGACGCGAGCATCCTCACCGCCGAGCTCGACCCCACGCTCGCCGAGGCGGCCGCGGAGATCTTCGTCGACGACGACCGCGTCGAGGTCCGGGCCGCGGACGGGGCGACCCTGCACGCGGAGGGACCCTTCTCGCTGCTCTTCCTCGACTACACCGACCCCGCCCAGGTCGGCGTGGACGTCGTGGCCGGCCTCGTCGAGCCGGGCGGGATCGTGGTCCTCGACGACGTCGTTCCCTGCGAGCAGTGGCCGCCGTTCTCCGACGGCCGCGTCGACCTCGTGCGCGAGCGGTGGCTGACCGACGACCGCTTCGCGGCCGCCGAGGTGATGGTCGCCTCCGACGCCGCGGCCATCATCGCCACCCGCCGCTGACCGCCGAGGTGCCGCCCCTTGCTGGTCGAGGTGTCGGTGGTCGCCGGTCCAGGCGACGCCCTCGTAGCTAGGTCGTCGGCGGGACCGGCGGGGGTGTGAGCTCGACCGTGACCCACGGCAGGAGAGCCTGGGTCAACGGACCGATCGCGACCGCGTACAGCACCGTGCCCACCCCGGCCACGCCGCCCAGCAGCAGCCCGATCACGACGACGGTGACCTCGAGCCCGGTGCGCACGACCCGCAGCGAGGCGCCCGTACGTCGGGCGACCCCGGTCATCAGCCCGTCGCGCGGGCCCCGGCCGAGCTGGCTGCCGATGTAGAGAGCGGTGGCGACCGCGTTGAGCGCGACACCGCCCAGCATCATCGCGAGCCGGGCGCCCAGGGCGTCCGGCTCCGCCAGCACCGACAGCGTCGCGTCGGAGGCGATCCCGACCAGCAGCGCGTTGGCGACCGTGCCGACCCCCGGCGCCTCCCGCAGCGGGATCCACAGCAGCAGCACGACTGCGCTGGTCGCGATGATCACCGTGCCCAGGCTGACCGGCACGAACCCGGCCAGCCCGAGGTGGAGCACGTCCCACGGCATCGCCCCCAGCGTCGCGCGCACCATCAGCGCGATCGAGACGCCGTAGACCGCCAGCCCGACGAGCAGCTGCGGGAGCCGCCGTCCGAGCCGGCCTGCGCGCCACTGCGCCACCGGGCCGAGGTCGGCGAGCGGGACCCGGCGCCGGCCCGCGCCCACCGGCTCGGAGCGGGCAGCGGAGGTCATGGCCGAATTCTCGTCCCCCTGCCCTCGCGCGTGCACAACGGGTCGGTCACAGTGGGCAGGTGACCGACTTCCACCTCGTCGCCTTCGTCGTGCTGCGCCGCGGCGAGGAGATCCTGCTCGCGCGCCGCAGCGGGGTCTCGTACGCCGACGGCCACTGGGGCCTGCCCGGCGGCCACGTCGAGGCGGGCGAGCCGCTCGTCGTCGGTGCGGCGCGCGAGACCCTCGAGGAGGTCGGGGTCACGGTCGCCACCGACGACCTGTCCCCCGTCGGCATGTGCCGCTACGAGCAGGGACGGTCCGCCGGGCTCGACGTCTTCTTCACCGCGACCGTCTTCACCGGGGAGCCCCGCGTCGTCTCCGAGTGCGACGCCGTGCGGTGGTGCCGTCCCGAGGACCTCCCCGAGCCGGTCGTCCCGTGGCTGCCCGCGACGCTGCGACGCCACCTCGACGAGGGTGCGTGGTACGACGAGATGCTCGACGTCGCCCCGGAGGGGTCCTGACGCGCGCGGTCCCAGCGCTCAGGCGAGGCTGACCGCGCGCACGTCGTCGGTCTCGACCGCGACCGCGATCTGGTCCAGCACCTCGGCGGGCACGGGCGAGTCGACGGACAGCGCCGCCAGGGCCCGACCGCCGCGCTGCTCGCGCGAGACCTGCATCCCGGCGATGTTGACTCCTGCGTCACCCAGGATCCGGCCGACCAGCCCGACGATGCCGGGGCGGTCGACGTAGGTGCAGAACGTCAGGTGCTCGGTCGGCTCGAGGTCGACGGCGTACCCGTTGACCTCGACGAGCCGCTCACGCTGGGCCAGCCCCACGAGCGTGCCGGAGACCGAGACCTGGGTACCGTCGCTCAGGGTGCCGCGAAGGGTGATCAGGTTGCGATGGTCGTGGCTCTCGGGGTCGAGGACGAGTCGTACGGCGGTGCCGCGCTCAGCCGCGATCAGGGGTGCGTTGACGAACGAGACCGTCTCCTCGACCACGTCGACGAAGGCACCCTGGAGGGCGGCCAGCTCGAGGACCTTCACGTCGAGGTCGGCGATCTCGCCGCGCACCTCCACGTCGAGCTGGGGCACGGCCTCGCCGGCGAGGGCAGTGAAGATCCGGCCCAGCCGCTCGGCCAGCGGGATGCCGGGACGCACGTCCTCGTGGATCGCGCCGCCCTGGACGTTGACCGCGTCGGGGACGAGATCGCCGGCCAGCGCGAGCCGCACGGACTCGGCGACCGCGAGCCCGGCCTTCTCCTGGGCCTCGTGCGTGGCGGCCCCGAGGTGGGGGGTGGCGACGACGTTGTCGAGCCCGAGCAGTGGGCTCTCGGTGCAGGGCTCCTCGGCGAACACGTCGAGCCCGGCCGCCGCGATCCGGCCCTCCTTCAGCGCAGCGAAGAGCGCGTCCTCGTCGAGGATCCCGCCCCGGGCGGCGTTGACGAGCACCAACGAGGACTTGACGCGGGCCAGCTCGGCGACGCCGAGGAGGCCCTCGGTCTCCGGGGTGCGCGGCAGGTGAACGCTGAGCACGTCGGCCTCGCGCAGCAGGGTGTCGAGGTCGACCATCCGGACCCCCATCCGGGCGGCCCGTCCGGCCTGGACATAGGGGTCGAAGGCGAGCACGCGCATGCCGAACGCCGCCAGCCGCTCCACGACGAGCACCCCCACGCGGCCCAGGCCGAGCACCCCGAGGGTCTTGCCGGCGAGCTCGATGCCGGTCGAGTCGGCCCCCCGCCACCGGCCCTGGCGCAGGGCGGCGTGCGCCGGGGCCACGTTGCGCGCCGCGGCGAGGGTGAGCGCGACGGTGAGCTCGGCCGCCGAGACCACGTTGGAGGCGGGCGCGTTGACGACCATGACGCCGGCCTGGGTCGCAGCGCGCACATCGACGTTGTCGAGGCTGACGCCGGCCCGGGCCACCACGCGCAGCAGGGGCGCGGCGGCGAGCACCTCGGCGTCGACCCGGGTGCCCGAGCGCACCACCAGCGCGCTGGCCGCACCGACCGCGGACAGCAGCGCATCGCGGTCCGCGCCGTCGCAGTGGCGGACGTCGTAGGCAGGTCCGAGCGCGTCGATCGCGGCCGGGCTCAGCGGGTCGGCCACGATCACGACCGGACGCTCCTGCACAGACGGCACGGTGCTCCTCGCTGAGAAGTGGACTCGGGGACCCGACGCACGCCGTTGTGCGCCGCCGAGCCTACCTGAGCACCGTCCCGGTTCCCGGGTGCTCGACTCCCTCTCGACCGCGCGGCCGGACGGCTCTAGGTTCGGTGCCATGATCGGCGACGAGAAGTACATCTCCTTCACGACCTACCGCAGGAGCGGTGAGGCCGTGTCGACCCCGACCTGGGTCGTCCCACTGGCCGACGGGCGGGTCGGGTTCTGGACCGCGATGGGAACCGGCAAGACCAAGCGGTTGCGCAACGACCCCCGCGTCACGATCGCCGCCTCGGACGCCCGCGGCCGGGTGTCGGAGGACGCGGTCTCCCGTGACGGCACGGCCGAGATGGTCCAGTCCGGTCCGGAGTTCGACGAGGTCCGACGCAAGGTCAGGGAGAAGTACGGCCTGATGACCAAGGCCACCAAGCTCCTGTCCAGGCTCGGACCGCAGGGCCGCAAGGGTCTGACGTACGCCGACACCGCCGTGCTGGTGCGCCTGGACGACCCCGCTGCCGAGGCCTGACCCGATCGGCGCCGATCCCGGACCGCGCCGATCCCGGACCGCGCTGGCCTGCTCGACGTCTCGATCCAGGGGCGTGCGCGGAGATGGAGTGCCGGTGTCCCTGGAGCTCCGGCGCGTCTCCGCCCGCCATCGTCGAGCGGCCCGTGGGGCGTGGCCGGCCCGCACGCACAACCCTCACGCGCCAGGCCGCGGGCCGCTCGCGGACGGCGACGGCGGCGAGGACCACTGCGGACAGGTGGGTGCACAGCAGGGTTCGGGTGGAGTCGGCGACCACGGCGTTCGAACCGAGGCTCCTGCCCGGCTCGACGCTCAGGCGAAGAGCGCCTGCCCGACGTGCTCCCCCTCGCTGACGCCGGGCGGCACCGCGAAGACCGCCGAGCCGGTGACCTTGAGGTACTCCATGAGCGCGTCGACCTTCGCCATCCGGTTCTGCACGGGGATGAAGTCGGTCGCCGGGTCGCGCACGAAGGCGAGGAAGAACAGTCCCGCGTTCAGTCCCCCCAGGTCGTCGGTGCCGTCGACGAAGTTGTAGCCGCGGCGCAGCATCCGTGCACCGTCGTTGAAGTCCGGGTGCACCACGCGCACGTGCGCGTCGGTCGCGACCACGGGCTGGTCGTTGCTGCCCGGCATGTCGAAGTCGATCGGTGCGAGCTCGTCGCCGCCCGAGAGCGGAGAACCGGTGCCCTTGCTGCGCCCGATGATGTCCTCCTGCTCGGTGAGGCTCTGCCGGTCCCAGGTCTCGATCGTCATGTTGATCCGACGCGCGACCAGGTAGGACCCTCCGGCCAGCCAGCCCCCGCCGTCGTCCTCGGCGCCGACCCAGACGTGCTCGGCGAGCGCGGTCGTCTCCTCGGCCTTGACGTTGGCGGTGCCGTCCTTGAAGCCGAACAGGTTGCGCGGGGTCTCCTGGGCCGCGGTGGTGCTCGAGGTACGGCCGAAGCCGAGCTGCGACCAGCGCACCGAGACGGTGCCGAACCCGATCCGGGCCAGGTTGCGGATCGCGTGGACGGCGACCTGCGGGTCGTCGGCGCAGGCCTGCACGCACAGGTCACCGCCCGAGCGGGTCTCGACCAGCTGGTCTCCGGGGAAGTGCGGCAGCACCTGCAGCGAGGCGGGTCGTCGCTCGGCGATCCCGAACCGGTCGCGGCCCTGGGCGTCACGGAAGAGGCCCGGGCCGAACCCGAACGTCAGGGTCAGCCCGCTGGCCGCCAGACCGAGCGCCTCGCCGGTGTCGTCGGGCGGGAGGTCGCCCGCGCCCTCGACGGGTCCGATCGGACCAGCCGAGCCGCCCTGGGTCATCCGCTCGGCCGCCGCCGTCCACTCCACCAGCAGCGCGATCAGCTCGTCGCGGGAGTCCGTGACGACGTCGAAGGCCGCGAAGTGCAGCCGGTCCTGGGCCGGGGTGACGATCCCGGCCTGGTGCGCGCCCCGGAAGTCGTACGTCGTGCTTGCGGCACCCTCGCCCTCGGCGGACCCTGCCGGCCCCGACACGGCGTCGGCTCGCCCGGCGGCGTACCCCCCGGCGAGGCCGGCGGCGGCCAGACCGCCGCCGAGCAGACCGCGCCGGGAGAACGCCGCGGTCATCAGCCGAGCACCGCCGCGGTCAGCCGTGAGAGGGGCTCGGAGAGCGCGTTCACCGCATCGGCGAGCGCCTTGACCTCCGCCGTCGACAGCTCGTCGTAGGACACGAACCCCCCGCCGGGCTCGGTCTCGTCGCCCGAGCCGGTGCGCTGCTCGTCGAGCAGGTCCTGGAGCTGGGCGAAGCGACGGTCCAGCGACGCGGCGAGCTCGGGGTCCTTCTGCTCGAGCAGCGGTCGGACACCCTCGTAGCCGACCCGGGCCCCGTCGACGTTGGCCTGGAAGTCCCACAGGTCGGTGCGCGACCAGTACTCCTCCTCGCCCGTCACCTTGCCGGTGGCGACCTCCTCGAGCAGGCCGCGCGAGCCGTTGGCGATCTGGTCGACGCCGAAGTCGAGCTCCCCGATGCGCTCGTCGAGCTCCTCGGTGTCGGCCATCAGCGCCTCGGCGAGACGGGTCCGCTCCGCGAGGCTCAGGGCGGTGTAGTCCTCAGCCCGCCGCGGCCACAGGTCCTTCTCGAGGCGGTGCCACCCGGTCCACTGCTGGCCCGGCTCGAGGTCGGCCTCCCGGGCGTCCATGCGGGGGTCGAGGTCGCCGAAGGACTCCGCCACGGTCTCGATCCGCTCCCAGTGCACGCGGGCCCGGGGATAGAGCTCGCGGGCCAGGTCGTCGTCACCCGCCCGGATCGCGTCGACGAACTCCCCGGTGCCGACGACGAGCTGGTCGGACTGGTCCTGGACGTAGGTCTCGTAGCTGGCCTCGGCGGCGTCGATCAGCTCCTGCTCGTCGGCGGGGACCGCCACCTCCTCCTCGGAGGGCATGACGGTGAAGTCGGCCCGGATCCCCTCGCCGACCATGCCCGGCTTGCAGGCCGTGACGTAGTCGCCGGCGGGGGCGTCGACCACGAGCTGGCGCGAGAGCGACGGTCCGACGTTCTCGACCTCGGCGACGATGCGCTGGCCGTCCTCGGCGAGCAGGTAGAACTCCGTGACCTGCGAGCCCGCGTTCGCGACCTCGAAGGTCAGCGTGCCGGCCGGCGCCTGCGTCACGGACAGGTCGCAGGCGGTCTGGGTCGAGGAGACGCTCACGGTGCGACCCTGCGCCGACGCCGGGTCGGCGTCGCTGCTCGGCGCGTTGGTGGTGCAGGCGGCCAGGGCGGGAAGGGCCACGGCCAGCGCGGCCAGGCTCGGGACGGTGCGTCGGGACACGAGGTTGTTCCTTCGGATCGAGGGAGCGGTACGTCGGGCAGGTGCGGGAGGCCTCAGGCGGCGGCCCGCTCGGGGCTGGCGGCAGCCGGACGGGACGTGCCCCGGCCCCGCACCGAGCGCCAGAACAGCGTCATGGTGGTGCCCACGTAGGCGACCCAGGCGATCGCCTCGAGCACGGTGGTGGCCGGGGAGAAGTTGAAGACGCCCTTGAGCAGCACGGCGTACCAGGACCCGGGCTCGACGACCGAGGAGACGTCGAAGGCCAGGGTGGTCAGGCCGGGCAGGAACCGTGCCTCCTGGAGGTCGTGGATCCCGTAGGCGAGGACGCCCCCGGCCACGAGGATCAGGAAGGCCCCGGTCCAGGTGAAGAACCGGCTCAGGTTGATCGTGATCGCGCCGCGGTAGAGCAGCCAGCCGAGGACGACCGCGGTGGCGATGCCGAGTCCGGCGCCGACGAGCGGCTGCCAGGTCGGGGCGGCAGCCGCGCTGCCCGCGGCGACCGCGCCGCGGGTCGCGGCCTGCGTGGCGGCCCACAGGAACAGCGCGGTCTCGAGGCCTTCACGTCCCACCGCGAGCACGGCCAGCGCGACCAGCGACCACGCGCTGCCCTGGGCGGAGTCGAGCCGCCCGCGCAGCTGTGAGCCCATGCCGCGGGCGGCCCGAGCCATCCAGAAGATCATCCAGGTCACGAAGCCGACCGCGATGATCGACAGGGTCCCGCCGATCAGCTCCTGCGCCTCGAAGGTCAACCCGCGGGGGCCGTAGGTGAGCAGGGCTCCGAATCCGAGGCTGACCAGCACGGCCAGGGCGACGCCGGCCCAGATCGGACGCAGCGCCTCGCGGCGGTCGGTGCGCACGAGGTAGGCGACGAGGATGCTGACGACCAGCGCGGCCTCGAGGCCCTCACGCAGGCCGATCAGGTAGTTGGCGAGCACGACGGTCCCTTCGGTGGAGGTGAGCCTGACCTTAGCAAGGTAAGGCTTACCTGTCCTCATCGCACGGGTGCTGTCCCGAGGGACGGTCCTCACCCACGACCGTCCGGGCCCGGGAGGTAGCGGTGGTTCCTCGATCCGTGCGGGCCGCCGTGGTGTCGTGGGCCGTCCTCACGCTCACCCGTCGGCGTCGGCGCGCTCGCCGCGGGCCCGCCGCCCGCGATCGAGGTCGTGCTCGGCTCGACCCTGGTCCACGACGGGCGGGGGATCGCACTCGGCCCCCGAGGGCGCGCGCCGTTCCCACGGCACCGGGACCGTCGACGGGACCTCGCTGATCGGCACCGGCCTCGGCTCGCAGCTGTACGCGGTCACGGGGGACGGCACCGTCTTCGGCTCGGGGGCCGCACGAGACCTGGACGCCGGGCCGCGGCTGGTGCCGCGGACGGGCCACGTGATCGTCCTCGACGACCGCGCCGTGGTCCGGGTGGTGTCCGGGACCGTCGCTGCGGACCGGACCGCCGACCTCGCCCTCGACAGCGACGACGCGTTCCTGGTCGCGGTCGCGGTGGACGGCGGCGGGGCGGCCGAGCGGGCCGGCGCGGCGTACTCGGTGGTGCGCGTCGAGTGGCCGCCGGATGACGGCCGACCTCGCGAACACCCGGGCGGAGTTCCTCGCGCGACTGGACGAGCACCACGACCGCAGACGGCGACCGGCGCCTCCACCTGGCAGGCTGGTCAGCTGGTGCAGCCGTCCGGCCCGCACACCTCGCCGGTCTCGCCGGCCATCACCAGGGAGGGGTGGGCCTGGTCCCAGGCCCGCTCGAGGGTCTGGGTGAACACCTCGACGGGCTGCGCGCCCGAGACGCCGAACCTCCCGTCGACCACCGTGAACGGCACGCCGCCCACGCCGTACGCGAGCGCCTGGTCGAGGTCGTCGGCGACCGCCTGCGCGTGCAGCCCGCCGCGGAGCACCTCATCGGCCAGGCCGTCCTGGAGCCCCGCCTCGGAGGCGATCGCGACCAGCTCGTCGTGGTCGGCGACGTTGCGACCTTCGACGAGGTACGCCGCCAGCAGCCGTTCCTTGAGCGCGTCCTGGAGCGTCGCGGACACGAGCCCGGCGGCGTGCAGGAGCCGGTGGGCGTCGCGGGTGGTGACCCGTCGCGCGGCGGCGAGGCGGTAGAGCAGACCCTCCTCCGCAGCGACGGCCTCCATCCGGTCGATCATCTGCTGACCCGCGGCCGCTCCCCCGCCGTACTTGCCCCCGAGGTGGTCGGCCATCGACGCGTCACTCGGGGTCGCGGGCGCGCCCGGGTCGAGCTGGAAGGCGCGCCAACGGACCTCGAGCGGGTCCGTGCCGCCCGGGGAGGCCTCCGGGTGGTGCTCCACGAACGCGGCGACCGCCTGTTCGAGGCGGCGCTTGCCGATGTAGCACCACGGGCAGGCGATGTCGGACCAGATCTCGATGCGCACGCCCGTTGGAACGCCGCGGGTCGCGGGGCTGTTCCGCACCGGCGGAAACAATCGTGCGCAGTTTGTTGAAGTTGCCCGCATGTCTAGCCCGCCGGACCTACGGTGGTTGCGTGCCCCGGACTTCCCCCCAGGTCGCATCGGCGACGAGAGGCTCCCGGTCGTCGGGCCGCGACCACGACGACCCCCCCGCGCCCCACCGCGCGCCGCTGGAGGGGCTCGTGGGAGCCGAGCTGGTCGTCGAGAGCCTGGTCGAGCTCGGTGCGTACGCCGAGGTCAGCATGTGGCTGCACCGGGCCGAGGAGTCGGAGTGCCTCGCCGTCGCCGGGACCGCAGTCGCCGCCGGCCGCGTGACCGGGGCGCGCACCCCTACCTCGCTGCTGCGCCGGACCCATCCCGGAGGTCAGCCGCCGGTCGTCGTCGAGCTGCCCGACGAGGACGGGGAGACCGTGGGACTGCTGGTTCTCCGCAGCGTCGACGACGCCGCGAACAGCTCCGACCCGCGTCACCACGACCGCCGCCACGACCCCCTGCGGCTCGAGCGCTACTCCGAACGTGCTCGCCGCGCCGTCCTTGCCGTCGTCGACCGCGAGGACCTCGAGCAGCGGGTGCGGCTGGCTCGCGACGCCCGCCAGGCCGTACGCCACGCGACGGGCAGGCTCTCGCTGAGCAGCGTCCTCGAGGAGTGCCGCAGCGCCCTGGAGGACGCCTTCGGAGCGAGCGAGGTGTGGATCCGCCTCGACGAGGACGAGCCCCCCGAGGCCCTCGCCGCCATGCGCGGCGTGCCCGAGCGGCCGGTGGTGCCGCCCGACGCCATGGGTGCGGTGCAGCGGCGCGCCTGGGAGCGTCAGGAGAGCATCGTGATGACCGTCGGTCAGCCGCCACCGGAGACGATCGATGCCGACCAGGCCGCGATCTTCGAGGAGGTGATGCAGGCGCGTGGGATCGGGACCAGCCTGCTGGCCCCGCTCGGCTTCGGTGCCCACTGCCTGGGCCGGGTGGTCCTCAACCGTGCTCCGGGACAGCGGGTCTGGACCGAGGTCGAGGCCGAGGCCGCGCTGGACATCGGCAAGGACCTCGGTCGCGCGGTGCTGAACTCGCGGACCTACGAGCGAGAGCACGAGCTCGTCAAGCAGCTCCAGGAGGTGGACAGCTACAAGACCCGGCTGATCACCACCGTGGCCCACGAGCTCAAGACCCCCCTCACCTCGGTGCTGGGCAACCTCGAGCTGCTCGACGAACCGCTGGACGCCGAGCACGAGCGCCGGGTCCTGGCCACGGCGCACCGTGGCGCGCGGCGGCTGTCCGCGCTCGTCGACGACCTGCTGCTGCTCTCGCGGGTCGCGGACGAAGACCTGCCGGCGCACCGCGAGGAGGTCGACGTCTCCGCGGTGGTCCACGACGTCGTCGAGCTCGTCACCGCCTCGGCCCACCGCAGCTACCAGGTGCTCGAGGTCGACGCGGATGCGGCCGTGGTCGCGTGCGGCGACCCTGTGCAGATCGACCGGGTGGTGAGCAACCTGATCTCCAACGCGATGAAGTACAGCGCGCCGGGCACCCGGATCTCGCTCTCCGTGGTCGGCGAGGACGACGAGGTCGTCCTGCGCTGCAGCGACCAGGGCATCGGCATCTCCCCCGACGACAAGCGTCGGCTCTTCACCGAGTTCTTCCGCTCCGAGGACGACTGGGCCCAGCGGCAGCCCGGCTCGGGCCTCGGGCTGAGCATCGTGGAGCGGATCGTGGCCCAGCACGGTGGCCACGTCGAGGTGGCCTCCCAGCTCGGCCGGGGCACGACCTTCACGGTCCGCCTGCCCGCGGCCGGCTGAGCACGGCCTCAGCCGCGGGCCGAGGAGCCCTCCACGTAGTCCGAGTCGTGGCTCTTGACCCAGGCCATCAGCTTGCGCAGCTCGGCACCGGTGGACTCGATCGGGTGCTGGGCGCCCTTCTCACGCAGGGCGTTGAACTCGACCGAGCCGTTGTCCTGGTCGTCGATGAAGCGCTGGGCGAAGGACCCGTTGCGGATGTCCTCGAGCACCGCCTGCATGTTCTCCTTCACCTCGGGAGTGATCACCCGCGGTCCGGAGACGTAGTCGCCGTACTCCGCGGTGTCGGAGATCGACCAGCGCTGCTTGGCGATGCCGCCCTCGTACATCAGGTCGACGATCAGCTTCAGCTCGTGCAGGCACTCGAAGTAGGCGACCTCGGGCTGGTAGCCGGCCTCGATCAGGGTCTCGAAGCCGTACATCACCAGCTGGCTCGCGCCCCCGCACAGCACGGCCTGCTCGCCGAAGAGGTCGGTCTCGGTCTCCTCGGTGAAGGTCGTCCTGATGCCGCCCGCGCGCAGGCCCCCGATGCCCTTGGCGTAGGACAGCGCGAGCGGCCAGGCGTCGCCGGAGGCGTCCTTCTCGACCGCGACGAGCACGGGAACACCGCGACCGTCGACGTACTCGCGGCGCACGAGGTGGCCAGGGCCCTTGGGGGCGACCATGAACACGTCGACGCCCTCGGGGGGCGTGATGTAGCCGAAGCGGATGTTGAAGCCGTGGCCGAAGACCAGGGTGTCGCCCTCGGCGAGCTGCGGCTCGATCTCCTCGGCGTAGAGCTTCCTCTGGTGCTGGTCGGGGGCGAGGATCACGATCACGTCGGCCTCCTCGGCCGCCTCGGCCGGGGTGACGACACGCAGGCCCTCGGCCTCGGCCTTGGCGCGGCTCCCGGACCCCGGCTGGAGGCCGATGCGCACGTCGACGCCGGAGTCGCGCAGCGACAGGGCGTGGGCGTGGCCCTGGCTGCCGTAGCCGATCACGGCCACGTTCTTGGCCTGGATCAGGGAAAGGTCGGCGTCGTCGTCGTAGAACATCTCAGCCACGAGGGCATCTCCTTCATCGGTGGTGCTGGTCGGTGTCGCTGGTGGGTGTCGCTGGTGGGTGGGTGCTGGTGGTTCACAGCGCCGGGCTCAGCCGGCGCGCGGTGGGGTCGGCACGGCGTAGGGCCGGGTGCTCTTCTCCGAGATCGAGCGGTGCCCGCGACCGATCGCGACCATCCCGGACTGCACGAGCTCGCGCACCCCGAACGGCTCCACGACCCGCAGGAAGTCGGCGAGCTTGTCGCGGTTGCCGACGATCTGCACCGTGATCGCCTCGGCGGCGACGTCGATGACCTTGGCGCGGAAGAGCTGGACCGTGTCGAGGACCTGCCCCCGGGTCGCGGCGTCGGCGGCGATCTTGACCAGCAGCAGCTCGCGGGTGACCGAGGCCTCGGGGTTGAGCTCGACGATCTTGATCACCTCGACGAGCTTGTTGAGCTGCTTGGTGACCTGCTCGAGCGGGGAGTCCTCGACGTTGACCACGATCGTCATCCGCGAGACGTCGGCGTGCTCGGTCGGCCCGACCGCGAGCGACTCGATGTTGAACCCGCGCCGGCTGAACAGCCCCGCGATGCGGGTCAGCACGCCGGGCTTGTCCTCGACGAGGACCGAGAGGGTGTGGCGGCTCGTCATGTCAATTCGTCTCCGTCGAAGTCGGGCGCGAGGTCGCGCGCGTACTTGATGTCGTCGTTGGAGGTGCCGGCGGCGACCATCGGCCAGACCATCGCGTCGCGGTGCACCCGGAAGTCGACCACGACCGGGGCGTCGTCGATGCCCATCGCCTTCTCGATCGTCGCGTCGACGTCCTCGGGCCGCTCGCAGGCCAGCCCGACGCAGCCGTAGGCGTCGGCGAGCTTGACGAAGTCGGGGATCCGCTTGGAGTGCAGGTCGGTGTTGGAGTAGCGCTCGTTGTAGAACAGCGTCTGCCACTGCCGCACCATGCCGAGCGACTCGTTGTTGATGATCGCGACCTTGATGGGGATGTCGTTGATCGCGCAGGTAGCCAGCTCCTGGTTGGTCATCTGGAAGCACCCGTCGCCGTCGATGGCCCACACGGTGGTGTCCGGACACGCGACCTTGGCCCCCATCGCGGCCGGCACGGAGTAGCCCATGGTGCCCAGGCCACCGGAGTTCAGCCAGGTGCGCGGTCGCTCGTAGCGGATGAAGTGCGCCGCCCACATCTGGTGCTGCCCGACGCCGGAGGTGTAGATCGCCTCCGGGCCCGCGATGGCACCGAGCCGCTCGATGACGTACTGCGGCGCGAGACCCTCGGCTGGGGTGTCGTAGCCGAGCGGGTACTTCTTCTTGGTGCCGGCCAGGAACGCCACCCACGACTCGTAGTCCCCGCTGTGCCCGGCGTCGGCCTCGGCCTGGAGGGCCACGATCAGGTCGAGGAGCACCTCGCGCACGTCGCCGACGATCGGCACGTCGGCGTAGCGGTTCTTGCCGATCTCGGCGGGGTCGATGTCGGCGTGGATCACCTTGGCACCCGGGGCGAAGGAGTCGAGGTTGCCGGTGACCCGGTCGTCGAAGCGGGCGCCGAGGGTGATCAGCAGGTCGCTCTTCTGCAGCCCGGCGACGGCGGCCACGGTGCCGTGCATGCCGGGCATGCCCAGGTGCTGCGGGTGGGAGTCGGGGAAGGCGCCGATCCCCATCAGCGTGGTGACCACGGGGATGCCGGTCATCTCGGCCAGGCGCAGCAGCTCGGCGGACGCGCCGGAACGGATCGTGCCGCCGCCGACGTAGAGCACCGGGCGGCGTGACTCCAGGATCAGCCGGGCCGCCTCGCGGACCTGCTTGGCGTGCGGCTTGGTCACCGGGCGGTAGCCGGGCAGGGCCAGCTCGGCGGGCCAGGTGAACGTCGTCTGCGCGGTCAGCGCGGACTTCGCGACGTCGACCAGCACCGGGCCGGGCCGACCGGTCGAGGCGATGTAGAACGCCTCCGCCACCGTGCGTGGGATGTCGGCGGGATCGGTGACCAGGAAGTTGTGCTTGGTGATCGGCATCGTGATGCCGCGGATGTCGGCCTCCTGGAAGGCGTCCGTCCCGATCATCGAGGCACCGACCTGACCGGTGACCGCGACCATCGGCACGGAGTCCATGTGCGCGTCGGCCAGCGGGGTGACCAGGTTGGTCGCACCCGGCCCGGAGGTGGCCATGCACACCCCGACCCGCCCGCTGGCGGCGGCGTACCCCTGCGCGGCGTGCCCGGCGCCCTGCTCGTGACGCACCAGGATGTGGCGCATCGAGGAGTCCATCATCGGGTCGTAGGCCGGCAGGATCGCCCCGCCGGGGATGCCGAAGACGTGCTCGGCGCCGGCCGCCTCGAGGGAGCGGATCAGGCTCTCGGCCCCCGTCACCCCGGCAGCGTCGCCGCTGCTGCCGGAGGCGGCCGTGCTCATCGTCGTGTGCTGGACGCGCTGGCTCATCGGTCGTGGTTCCTCATCGTCTGGTTCCGGAGCCGGTCTCGCGTCCGGCTGTCTCGGTGCAACAAAAAACCCCTCGGTTGCCCGGGCAACGAGGGGTGGCGCGCTGACGAAGGTGGCTAGTCGGCGCGCCGGGTGCGTACGAGAAGGTCGCGGTGCATGCGGCCAGCGTAGACCTACGACCCCGGTGCCGTCTGCACACTACGCGTCGGCGGTCACATCCTGAGACTCGCGTCCCAGCACGTGACCACCGCGAAGCGGCTCAGTCCGCTGACTCCCCCCGCTCGTCCTGCTCCCCCTGCTCCCCCTGCTCCCCCTGCTCGACGACGTCCGAGGCAGCGTGACCGACCCAGGTGCACACGCACGCCTTGTTGCCCTCGGCGTCGGCGAGCACCCAGAACGACGGTGCGTAGCCGTCGGTGACCAGGGTGCCACCGGCCTCGAGCGCGGCGCCGACCCGCCGCTCGGCGACCTCGCGCGGCACGTGGATGTCGAGGTGGAAGCGCTGGCGGGGCTCCTCGTGCCGCTCGGTGCCCTGGAACCACATCGCGGGCAGGGTCCCGGATCCGTCGACGATCTCGTCGGGGTCGTCGGTCTCCGACAACCCGAGGACGGCCTTCCAGAACGGCCGCACCGCGTCGCGGTCGGCGGTGTCCAGGGCGACCTCGAGGACCTGGACGTCGTCCGGCGCGGCCTTCGCGCCCCTGCGACCCGCGAGGTCGCTGATCCGGCGGGCCAGGCGGACGTCTCGCATCGTGATGCCACCGACGTCGTGGCTGCGCAGGTGCACGTCGACGTGCGGGTAGCGCAGCTCGACGTCGGGGTGGTGGTCGGCCTCGTCGGCGGCCGAGGCGACGTCGGCGACCAGGGCCGCCCCGGTGGCGAAGTCACCGGTGGCGAAGCGGGCGTGCAGGCCGCGGGTGAGGACGCGCCAGTCCTCGAGCAGCTCGGCGGCCACGTCGTGGCCGGTCATCACGCTCTGGTCGTCGCGCTCACGGGCCTCGACGCGGTCGACGGCACCCTGCATGGTCTCCGGGTCCGGACGGTCGTCGGACTCCTCCTCGTCGGACCCGCCGTCGTCGGACCCGTCGTCGGTCTCGTCGTCGGTCCGGTCGTCGGACCCCTCGCCGTCCGCAGCGGTGCCCGGGGAGTCCTCCCCAGCGTCGTCCGGCTCGCCCGACCCACCCTCCTCGCGCTCCGTGTCGTCCTCGCCGGTGCGGTCGGTGGCCTCGTCGTCGCTCATGGGAGCACTGTGACGCCGATCGGCCCCGGATTGAAAGCCACCTCCCAGGTGAAACCGGCCGGATCGGCGAAATAGCCGGTGTAGCCGCCCCACGCCCGCTCCTGACCGGCTCTCACCCAGGCCGCGCCCGCCCGGCGGGCCTGGTCCAGCACGGCGTCGACCTCCTCGGGCGAGGCGACGTTGTGGGCGAGGGTCACCGGCACCGCCCCGGGCCCCTGCTGCGTCGGGCCGACCTCGGTCTCGAAGTCGGCGCGGTCCCACAACGAGAGCACCAGCCGTTCGCCCGCACGGATCATCACCACGTCGTCGAGGTCGAGCTCGGCGCTCCAACCGAGCCCGCCGAGGTAGAACCGACGGACGGCGGGCAGGTCGGGCACCGCGAGGGTGATGAAGCTGATCCGTGGATCCATCGGACCAATCTCGCACGGGTGCGCCCGCGGGGCACGGCATGCGGCGCAGCCAATCAACAGCGCAGCACGCGCGTTGCTCTGCCTCGTCCTGGTCGGCGCTTCCGCCGGGTGCAGCGACCCCTCGAGCGACGACGGGGCGGCGACCGCTGGGTCGTCGGCCGGAGCGACGGCGGGCCCGCGGACGTCCGCACCGCCCCGAGCGCCCCGGGACACCGAGGTCGAACGTGCCGGCCCCGGCCGACCCCGCCGGTCCGGGCGGGGGCATCCCGCCCTTCCCGACCGACGAGACGACGGGCGCTGCTCGCACGAGCTCGGGCAACGGGCTCGGGGTCAGTGGCGTGCGCGTCGGTCGCCACCCTGGCTTCGACCGCGTCGTCTTCGACCTGGACGGCAGCGGGAGCCCGGGCTGGCGCGCGCAGTACGTGCAGCGCCCGGTCGCCGAGGGGTCCGGCGACCTCGTGCGGCTGCGAGGCACCGCCTTCCTCCAGGTCATCCTGCTCGGGGTCGGCATGCCCTTCGACACCGGCGTCGCGCCGTTCGGCGACACCACGACGAGGATCTCCGGCACCGGCACCGGAACCGGCACAGCGGGGATCGCCGAGGTCTCTCCCGGGGGCGTCCTCGCCCTCACCGACCCGGCCCGCGTGGTCGTCGACGTGCGGGACGACTGACCGCGAGGCTCAGCTCGCCTCGCGCTCCCACCGCCGGCGGGAGGCACGGACGTAGTCGGCGTGCTGCTCGCGTGCAGTCGCCCAGTCGAAGCTGAACGTGGGGTCGAAGCGGCTCCAGCCCGAGCCGTAGTTGCACGTGAGCACGGCGTCCGGGTCGTGCGGCACCGGCAGCGAGGCGCGGGCGAGGTCGAGCCGGCCGAGTGGGAGCAGCGCGTCGGCCGCGAGGCCGCCCGCGGTCCACGGCCACACGTGGAGCCGTCCGCCGTCCTCCTCGGTCGCGACCCAGGCGGGGAAGAGGTCGACGGGGGTGCCGGAGGTCAGGGCGACACGCAGGTGGTGGTGCTGCTCGTGCTCGTAGTCCTCGTCGAGCAGACCGAGGTCGCGCATCGAGTCCTTGAGCCGCCACATCCCCTCGACCACGACGTCCGGCTCGTCGCCGGGGAGCAGCACCGCGAGGTCGGCGTCGTAGTCGTGGGCGAGAGGCCGACCCTCGCGCACCGCGCCGAGCAGCGTGCCCGAGACCAGGAACACCAGGTGGCCCTCGTCCTCGAGCGCGGCGACCAGAGCTGCGAGCTCGTCGAAGAACGTCGACGGCTCGATGCTGCCGAGCGCGGGGTGGTAGCCGCTCGGGGTGAGCGCGAGGGGCGAGAGGAGGTCGTCGACCTGGGCCCAGAAGCCCTCGAAAGCGTCCGGTGCGAGCTCGTCGCGCAACCGGGCGAGGTGCTCGAGGGCCAGCTGGGGTCGCCGGCGGGCCGTCACCAGGGCCAGGACGCTCTCGCGCAGCCACGCGGTGCCGCGGTCGGCCACGGGCACCTGCGCCAGCTCGGCGAGACCACCCTCGGCGACCGGCGGCTGCGAGCTCGTGACGACCTGCTCGCGCCCGTCACCGGCGCGGACCACGAGCTCGACCGGACCGCGGGCGACCGGCAGCTCGACCTCGAAGCGCGCCGCGCCGGCGTTCGCGCCCTGGGGGAAACGCCGCCGCATCCGCGGTGACGGCAGCCCCCAGCTCACCGGCTCCTCGACGCCGCCGCTGCGGGCGAGCAGGGTCAGCTCGGGTGCCCGCGCGGTGCGCACGACCACACCCCGCCACCGGGTCCCCGTGGCGAGGTCGTCGGGGGCCTCGACCTCGACGTGGCGCACGTGGCGCCGCAGGCCGGTCTGGGGGGTGTCGGGCACGGCACCGAACCTAGTGCCCGACCTGCCTGCTCGCGGCGACCTCGGCCGCGACACCGGTCCGGATCTCGACGAGCCCACGTCGCCGGCGCCCGTCCCCGTCGACGTCCACCGGGTCGAGCCGGCGTCGCCGGGCCTCACCCACGACCGGCCGGTCACCGTCGAGGACCGGAACCAGTCGGTGTCGTGGTTGCGGCCCTTGACCACCCTGCGCTGGCGCGAGCGGCCCTCGGCGACGAGGCCGAGCCGCACCGCAGAGTGGCGCAAACCCTCGTTGAGCAGCAGGTGCAGGGGCCTCGGTGGCCGCCGGGTGCGCTGCAGGCCCGGGCCAGGATGACCGCGCCGATCTCGACGCTGCCGTGGCCGGGATCGGCGGCGAGGCCCTCGGTGCCCCGCACCCGCGGAGCGGGACCGGGCTCCCGACCGCGGACGACCTCGCCGGGGGCGACCGGCTCAGCCTCCGGCACGACGTACCTCCTGCTCGACGGCGCGGACGCCGTCCGCCACCTCGGCGTAGGACGTCGACAGCGGCGAGAGTCCCAGTCGCAGGCCGCCGGGGTCGCGGTAGTCCGGGACCACGTCCCGCTCCCACAGCCGGGCGGTCACCTCCCGCATGGCCGGGTGGCTCAGGGTCACGTGCCCGCCCCGGCGCGTCGGGTCACGCGGCGAGGCGACCTCGACCCCGAGCGGGGCGAGCAGCTCGTCGGCGAGGTCGACGACGTACGTCGTCAGGCCCACCGACTTGGCGCGCACCGCCTCCATGCCGACCTCCTCGACCAGGTCGAGCATGTCGTGCACCGCGAGCATGCCGACCACCGGCGGCGTGCCCGAGAGCATCCGCCGGATCCCGGGGTCGGGGGTGTGTCCCGGGCCCATCGCGAACGGGTCGGCGTGCCCGATCCAGCCCGGCACGGGCTGGCTCAGCGCGTCGAGGTGCCGACGCGCGACGTAGACGAAGGCGGGCGAGCCGGGCCCGCCGTCGAGGTACTTGTAGGTGCACCCGACGGCGAGGTCGGCCCCGCACGCGTCGAGCTCGACCGGCACCGAGCCCACCGAGTGCGAGAGGTCCCACACGACCATCGCGCCCGCGTCGTGAGCGGTGCGGGTCAGGGTGTCCATGTCCGCGAGGTGCGCCGAGCGGTAGGCGACGTGGCTGAGCAGCACCACCGCGGTCTGCTCGCCGACGACGGCGCTCAGCTGGTCGGCCTCGACCCCGCCCGCACGGTCGACCTCGATCCAGCGCACCTGCATCCCGAGCTCCTCGGCCACCGCCTCGGCGACGTACCGGTCGGTCGGGAAGTTGTCGTCGTCGACCACGATCTCGCGGCGGCCCGGTCGCGCCGCGGCGGCGGCGCGCACCGCCTTGTAGAGCAGCACCGTGGTGGAGTCGGCGAGGATCGTCTGGCCCGCTGCCGCTCCGAGGCAGGCCGCCCCGATCCGGTCACCGAGCGTGGTGGGCAGGTCCATCCAGCCCTCGTCCCAGCCGCGGATCAGCCGCTCGCCCCACGCGGTGGTGACGAAGTCGGCGAGGCGACCCGCCGTGACGGCGAGCGGGCGGCCGAGCGAGTTCCCGTCGAGGTAGACCAACGACCCCCCGGCGCCCACGAACTTGTCGCGGTGGCGGGCCAGGGGGTCGTCGAGGTCGAGCTGGTGCGGGTTCATGGTGGAGGACACGCCACGTGTCTACCCCACCGCGAGCCCCGCGAACCCACCGCGACACCACCGCGACACCACCGCGACACCACCGCGGCAGTCGTGCCGGGACTCAGTCCTGCGAGACCTGGGTGCGGAACGTCGTGCGGTCGGTGTGCAGCGCCCAGAGCTTCTCGGCGAGCACCTCGGGGTCCTTGTCCTTGCTGCCCGGCTCGATCGCGCCGCCGATGATCAGCTGGCTCACCGCGATGCCCTCGCCCTGGAGCTGCTCGTGCAGCACCTGGGCGTAGGCCGAGAGCCCGGCGAACGCGACGGTCGTGCCGGTGACGGCACCGTTCGGGGTCACGGCCGAGCCGCCGTTGACGAACAGGAACGTGCCGCGGTTCTCCCCGAGGTAGCGCATGCCGGGCAGCACCTGGTGCACCGCGGCGACGGGACCGTAGATGGAGAACTCGACGGGCGCGACGAGGTCGTGGTGGGTGGTCTCGAGCACCGGGCGCAGGTAGGTCTTGTCCGGCAGCGGGCTGTACTGGAGGACCTCGATCGTCCCCAGCGCGCTCTGCGCGTCAGCCAGCGCGCGCTCGACCGAGGCCGGGTCGCGCACGTCGGCGGTGAAGCCCTGGGCGTTCACCCCGTCCTGGGCGAGGTCCTCGGCGAGCGCGTCGAGGCGGCTCTGGCTGCGTGAGACCAGCGCGACCGAGAAGCCCTCCCGGCCGAACCGACGTGCGACGGCGGCCCCGAGGCCGCTCCCTGCTCCGATGATGGCGAGTGTGGTCATGGCCGGCACAACGACACCGCGCGGGGCGGGTGTTCCCGCCGCAGGGGTGACCCGGCCCTGTAGCCGTCGGTCCGGACGTCGTGCGTCCGGGTCGCGCGGTGCTCCGACGTGCGACCGCCTCGGTGCGTCCGCGGCTCAGCTGGTCACGGCACCGTGCGCGGCGGACTGCACGACCTTGGCGTACTTGCCGAGCACCCCACGCGTGTACTTGGCCGGTCGCGGCTCCCAGCCCTCGCGGCGCTTCGCGAGCTCGTCCTCGTCCACGTGGACGTCGAGGGTGCGGTTCGCGACGTCGAGCACGACCGGGTCGCCGTCGCGCACGAACGCGATCGGTCCACCGTCGACGGCCTCGGGCGCCACGTGACCCACGCACAGCCCGGTCGTGCCGCCGGAGAACCGGCCGTCGGTGAGCAGCAGCACGTCCTTGCCGAGCCCGGCACCCTTGATCGCACCGGTGATGGCCAGCATCTCCCGCATGCCCGGCCCGCCCTTGGGGCCCTCGTAGCGGATCACGACCACGTCACCGGCGACGACCTGCCCGGCGGCGAGCGCGTCCATGGCGGCGCGCTCACCGTCGAAGACGCGGGCGGTGCCCTCGAAGGTGGACTCGTCGAAGCCCGCGGACTTCACGACCGCGCCCTCCGGGGCCAGGGTGCCCTTGAGGATGGTCAGGCCCCCGGTGCGGTGGATGGGGCGGTCGAGCGAACGGATCACGTCGTCGTCGACCGCCGGCGGGGCCAGCGCGGTGAGGTTCTCCCCCATCGTGCGGCCCGTGACGGTCATCGGGCCCGGGTGCAGGAGCCCGGCGTCGAGCAGGGCCTTCATCACCATCGGGATCCCGCCGACCTTGTCGACGTCGTTCATCACGTAGCGCCCGAACGGCTTGAGGTCGCCGAGGTGCGGGACCTTGTCGCCGATCCGGTTGAAGTCGTCGAGGCTCAGGTCGACCTCGGCCTCGCGCGCGATCGCGAGCAGGTGCAGCACGGCGTTGGTGGAGCCGCCGAGGGCCATCACGACCGTGATCGCGTTCTCGAAGGCCTCCTTGGTGAGGATCTGGCGGGCGGTGATGCCGCGGCGCAGCATCTCGACGACCGCCTCGCCCGAGCGGTGCGCGAACCCGTCGCGGCGACGATCGACGGCGGGAGGCGCCGCGGAACCGGGCAGGGAGAGGCCGAGGGCCTCGCCGACGGCTGCCATCGTGTTGGCGGTGTACATGCCGCCGCAGGCGCCCTCGCCGGGGCAGATCGCCCGCTCGACCTTGTCGACCTGCTCGCGCGAGATCTTCCCGGCCAGGCAGGCTCCGACCGCCTCGAAGGCGTCGATGATCGTCACGTCCCGGCCGTCGACCTGACCGGGCATGATCGACCCGGCGTAGAGGAAGACCGAGGACAGGTCGAGCCTGGCGGCGGCCATCATCATGCCGGGCAGCGACTTGTCGCAGCCCGCCAGCAGCACCGAGCCGTCGAGGCGCTCGGCCATCATCACCGTCTCGACGGAGTCGGCGATCACCTCGCGGGAGACCAGCGAGAAGTGCATGCCCTCGTGGCCCATCGAGATGCCGTCGGAGACCGAGATCGTGCCGAACTCGAGCGGGTAGCCCCCGGCCGCGTGCACGCCGTTCTTGACCGCCTTGGCCAACCGGTCCAGCGACAGGTTGCACGGCGTGATCTCGTTCCAGGACGACGCCACCCCGATCTGCGGCTTGGCGAAGTCGTCGTCGCCCATCCCGACGGCACGCAGCATCCCGCGGGCGGCGGTCGCCTCGAGACCGTCGGTCACGTCGCGCGAGCGGGGCTTGATGTCGGGTGTCGAGGGCGCGTCGGTGCTCATGAGGCACAGCCTAGGAGAACAGGCTCCGGACGGCCGCTCGCCCGCCGCAGGCGGGCTCGTGCGCGGGCACCCGGTCCGGGTCGGTCTGGCCGGCGGCGCGGATCGTGGGCGCGGGGTCGGCAGCGCCGAGCGCGGCTGCGCCACCACGTCGACGGCGTCCAGGACTCACCCGACCGTGACCACAGCGAGCAGCACGACGAGCTGGACGAGGTAGACCGCGAGGCCGAGGCAGTCGCCCGTCTGCCCGCCGATCCGGTGCAGCAGGAGCCGGCGCAGCCAGGTCAGAGCCACGGCGCCGCCCAGCAGGGCGAGGAGCACGGCCCACGGTTCCACCACCAGGAGCGGGACGACGAACGGCGACCCGCCCAGGCCGGCCAGCAACCACGTCCGGGTCGAGGCGGCGCCGGCGATGTCCTTGACCACGGCACCGGCGCCGTCGACCGAGCGCACCGCCGGCGGTACGAGACGCATCGTGGTGACCGCGGCCCACCGCCCCAGCGCGCCCGAGGCGAGCAGTGCGGCGAGCAGCACCGCGGTCGTGGCGCTCTGGACCAGCGACACGAGCAGCGCGGCCCGCAGGCCGACCGCGAGGACCAGGCCGAGCGCGCCGTAGGAGCCGACGCGGCTGTCCTTCATGATCTCCAGCGTCCGCTCGCGGGTGGTGCCGCCACCGAGAGCGTCGCAGGAGTCGGCGACCGCGTCCTCGTGGAACGCGCCGGTCAGCCGGGCCTCGACGGCGAGTGCGACCAGGACCGTGACCGTCGCGGGCCACCACTGCGCGCCCAGCACCAGGACCAGACCCGTGCTCCCCGCGACCAGACCGCCCACCACGGGGAACCAGACCAGGCAGTGACGCAGTCCCTCCCGGACCTCCTCCGGGCCCACCGCGTCGAGACCGCGTACCGGCACCCGGGTGAGGAACTGCACCGCCAGCAGGGGCGGCACCCACCACCGCGGACCTTGCACGGGGACCGTGGAGGTCGGGCTCATCCGACGACCTCGTCGAGGGTGGCGATGTCGCCGAGCAGCGCCGCGGCGGCGTCCACGAGCCCGAGGCAGGCCAGGGCACCGGTGCCCTCGCCGAGCCTCATCTGCCACTCCAGGACCGGCTCGAGACCGAGCGCGGCCAGCGCGCGGCCGTGCCCGGGCTCGGCCGAACGGTGTGCGGCGACCAGCCGTCGCGGCGTCGTGGGGTCGAGGCGCCGCACGACGAGGGCGGCGGCGGTGGCGACGTACCCGTCGAGGAGCAGGAGGGCGCCGCCGGCGCCACCGGCAGCAAGGCACCCGGCCATGGCGGAGATCTCGAGGCCGCCGACCTCGGCGATCGCCCGCTCGGGGTCGGCCAGGTCCCTGGCTCGGCTCACCGCTGCCCGGACGACCGCGCGCTTGCGGGTCAGCAGGTCGTCGTCGGCACCTGCACCCGGGCCGACCACCTCCCGCACGAGGTCGTCGAGGTCGTCGAGGTCGTCACCCTCCCCCGCGAGCAGCGCCGTCAGGCACGCGGCGGACGTGGTGCTGCCGATGCCCATCTCCCCCACGACGAGCAACCGGTGACCCTCGGCCAGGGCCGCGCGCGCCTCGGTCGCGCCGACCTGCCACGCCGCGCGGTGCTGCGCGACGCTGAGCGCGGGCCCGTGCGCGAGGTCCGCCGACCCCTTCGCCACCGGACGTTCGGCGTACGCCGCCGAGTCGGGCCGGCCGAGCGGGGCCAGCGTGCCCACGTCGACCAGGCGCAGCTCGCAGCCGGTCGCACCGGCCAGCGCCGAGCTCGTCGCCCGTCCGCCGGCGATGGTCGCGACCATGGCTCCGGTCACGGCCGAGGGCCACGCGCTGACCCCGCCCGCCACCGCTCCGTGGTCGGCGGCGAACAGCACGGCGCGGCGGGGACGGGTCACCGGCTGCACCGAGCCGGCCGCCAGCGCGACCTCGACCGCGAGGTCCTCGAGCCGCCCCAGGCTGTCCGCCGGTCTGGCCTGGGCACGCAGGAGCGCGCGCACGCGCTCGGCCGTCACGGGGCTCTCACCGAGGTCGTCCATGCGGCCAGTCTGGCCCTCGCGCTCGGTCACGCTCGAGGGGCCGGGGTGGGTATGAGCAGGTCCACAGTCTCGCCATGACGTGCCCGACGCCGTGGGCCCTTAGCCTTGGAACGTGCCAAGAGACCTCGCGCAGACCTGGGACGCCTACGAGGCGGTCCTCTTCGACCTCGACGGCGTGGTCACGCCGACCGCCCAGGTCCACATGGTGGCCTGGGCCGAGATGTTCAACGACTGGCTCGACGGCCTGCGTGAGAGCGGCACCGCCGGTCCCGACGCCGACCTCTCTCCGTACACCGAGGTCGACTACTTCGCGCACGTCGACGGCAAGCCCCGCTACGACGGCGTCCGTGACCTGGCGGCGGCTCGCGGCATCGACCTGCCCCAGGGCAGCCCGGACGACGCCCCCGCCGTCGAGAGCGTCTGCGGGCTCGGCAACCGCAAGAACGACGCCTTCAACGCCGTCCTCGAGCGCGACGGCGTCACGGCCTACCCGGGATCGGTCGCGCTGCTCGACCACCTGCGCGACCTCGGCACCCCGCTGGCGATCGTGTCGTCCTCGGCCAACGCCGCGGCCGTGCTCGAGTCAGCGGGTCTGCTCGACCGGTTCGCGTTCGTGATGTCCGGGGCCGTGGCCACCGAGCGCGACCTGCCGGGCAAGCCGGCCCCCGACACCTTCGTCGCCGCGGCCCGCGAGGTCGGCGCCGCCGTCGCCGCAAGCGTGGTCCTGGAGGACGCGGTCTCCGGGGTCCGCGCCGGAGCCGCCGGCGGCTTCCCCGTCGTCATCGGGGTCGATCGCGGGGTCGGTGCCGACGCCCTGCGCGACGCCGGCGCCACGCACGTGGTCGACGACCTCGCCGAGCTCGTCCCCGCTGATGACGGCTCGGGCGGAGGCGCCTCGTGATCGACCACGCCGCGTCCGCCGACCCGATGGACCGCGGGCGCTTCCCCGCCGACCCGTGGCGTCTGGTGGAGACCTCCCACAGCGCCGCCGAGCTCGGCGTGACCGAGACGTTGTTCACCACCGCCAACGGCTACCTCGGCATGCGAGGCAACCCCGAGGAGGGCCGTGACGCGTTCGCGCACGGCACCTTCGTCAACGGCTTCCACGAGACCTGGCCGATCCGCCACGCCGAGTCCGCGTTCGGCTTCGCGAAGACCGGGCAGACGATCGTCAACGTCCCCGATGCGAAGGTCCTCAAGATCTACGTCGACGACGAGCCCCTGATCCTCGGCACCGCCGACCTCGAGCACTACGAGCGCAGCCTGGACTTCCGTGACGGCGTCCTGCGCCGCAGCCTGGTCTGGCGCACGCCCTCGGGCAAGCGGGTCGCGGTCGAGTCGACCCGGATGGTCTCGATGACCGAGCGGCACCTGGCCCTGATGAGCCTCGAGGTGACGATGCTCGAGGGTGACGCGCCGATCGTGATCTCCTCGCAGCTGCTGAACCGTCAGGACGGCAAGGACGAGTACCACGTGCCGGACGCCGCCATGGGCGAGGGCGTCGACCCTCGCAAGGCCGCCTCGTTCGAGGAGCGGGTCCTGCTGCCCCGCAAGCATGCCGCGACCTCGGAGCGGATGAGCCTGGGCTACCGCTGCGCCCACTCCGAGATGACCATCTGCGTCAGCGCCGACCACGTCCTGGAGTGCGAGGACGAGCACGAGGTCGTCACCCACTCCGAGGACGACCTGGCCAAGACCGTCTTCCGGGTCGACGCGCGCCGGGGTCACCCGATCCGGGTGGAGAAGAACGTCAGCTACCACACCTCGCGCGGCGTACCGGTGCGCGAGCTCTCCGACCGCTGCGACCGCACCCTCGAGCGCGCCCGCCGTGGCGGGCAGGCGACCTACCGCGACGCGCAGCGCCGCTGGTACGAGGAGTTCTGGCGCTCGACCGACGTCGTCCTCGACGCCGGCGAGGACACCGCCTCGGTCCAGCAGGCCACCCGCTTCAACCTCTTCTCCCTGGCCCAGGCCAGCGCCCGCGCCGACCAGCAGGGCGTGCCGGCCAAGGGGGTCAGCGGGTCCGGTTACGAGGGCCACTACTTCTGGGACACCGAGGTCTACGTCAGCCCCTTCCTGACCTACACCCAGCCTGACGCGGCCCGCAACGCCCTGCACTTCCGGGCCCGGATGCTCGACTCCGCCCGGGCACGGGCCCGCGAGCTCGCCCAGGCCGGCGCGCTGTTCCCGTGGCGCACCATCAACGGCGAGGAGGCCTCGGCGTACTACGCGGCGGGCACCGCGCAGGTCCACATCGACGCCGACGTCGCCTACGCGCTCTCCAAGTACGTCGACGCGACCGGCGACGTCGGCTTCTTGGTGCGCGACGGCATCGACATCCTCGTCGAGACCGCCCGGCTGTGGGCCGACCTCGGGTTCTGGCGGGCCAACGGGTCGCGCTCCTTCCACATCCACGGCGTCACCGGACCCGACGAGTACACGACCGTGGTCAACAACAACCTGTTCACCAACGTGATGGCCCGCTTCAACCTCGAGCGCGCCGCCGCGGCCGTCGACCTGGTGCGCGACCTGGACCGGGCGGCGTACGACCGGATGGTGCACCGGCTGTCCTTCGACCCGGCCGAGGCCCAGGAGTGGCGCGAGTGCGCCGAGGGGATGACCATCCCCTACGACGAGGGCCTGGGCATCCACCAGCAGGACGACCACTTCCTCGACCGTGAGGTCTGGGACCTCTCCCGCACGCCGCAGGAGACCCGACCGCTGCTGCTGCACTACCACCCGCTGGTGATCTACCGCTTCCAGGTGCTCAAGCAGGCCGACGTGGTGCTCGCGCTGTTCCTGCAGGGTGACCGGTTCACCGCGGAGGAGAAGCGCGCGGACTTCGAGTACTACGACCCGATCACCACGGGCGACTCCACGCTCTCCGCGGTGGTCCAGTCGGTGATGGCGGCCGAGGTCGGCTACCACGAGGTCGCGCTGAACTACTTCTGGAAGTCGCTCTTCGTCGACCTGCGCAACCTGCACGGCAACACCGTCGACGGCCTGCACGTCGCCTCGTGCGGCGGCGTGTGGAGCGCGCTGGTCTTCGGCTTCGCCGGGCTGCGCGACCACGACCGAGTGCTCAGCTTCGACCCTCGTCTGCCGGTGGAGTGGCCCTCGCTGGAGTTCCCGCTGCGCTGGAGGGGCTCCCGCCTGATCGTGCGACTGACCCAGGACCACCTGCGGGTCGCGGTCGAGCAGGCCTCACCCGAGCTCGGCGACGACCGGATCGTGGTGTGGGTGCGCGGCGTCGAGCACACGGTCGGGGCGGGCGTTCCGCTCGAGCTCGACCTCGACGGCCACGGCCCCCGCGTCGACGGCACGCTCGGCGACGCCCCGCTGATCGGGGGGCGCCGCTCGGACGGCACCCGGATCACCGCAGGGGTGCCGGACCCCAGCCCGTTCGGTGCCGACCTGCACGCGGTCGTCGGCGAGACGACCGCGGGCTCCCCTCCCGTGGCGTCCACGGCCGAGGGGGAGCCGCACGTCCCCGTCCTGTGACGCCGTCTCCCGGGGGCGAGGTTCCGTCCGGGCTCGCCGCGAGCTAGGTCGGGTCCCGGAGCGGTGGGGTACGGGGCGAGGCTGGAGGTCGCGAGCCGGTCTGGACCAGGGAGGCGCCAGCGGTACGGGCAGCCAGGATCTCGCGTAAGCCAGGGTTGCTCACCGAGCCGGTCGGCGGCGAGCGGTCGGAGCACGGCAGGCGGCGGGCGCTCTGCTCGGCGAGATGCGATGGCTTGGGGTGAACGCAGGTACTCGGCTGAGGCGTACCTTCGCATCTACTGGTTGCCCGCGGACCGAGTCCCTCGAGCTCGACCGCCACGACTGTCCCAGTCCGGTTCGACCCAATCTAGGAGTATGCATGTCCGAAGCTACTGATACCACGTCGTTCTCCGACCTCGGCCGCGACATGTGGTCGTACCTGACCGGCAAGGAAGCCACGATCGACTACACCTTGGTCGACATGATCGTCGAGGTCCCGCGTTCCACCGGTCCGGAGAGCGCCCGAGCGACCTGGAAGCTGAACGGGACCCTCCGGATCACGACATCGGACAAGGACAACCGCGGCGCCACCAGCGGTTCAAGTGCCTGACGGAGGTCTCCCCTCCCTTGCGCTCGTCGCCGACCTGGCTGTGGAGGTCGGCGACGAACGTGGGTCGACGTCTGCCCACCTGTCCACGGACGGCCACGGGCTGGTCCTGGAGGTCGCCGACCCTGCGACCCTCCTGCGCTGCGTCCCAGGACGTGAGCTCCGTGGGAACCTGCCCTTCTCCCTCCCGGTGGCCGAGTTCGCCAACATCCCGCTCCGCCTCACCTCGGGCGGGATCGACCTGGGACGGATGCACCTCACGTCCGCTGGCCGAGTACGCCTGCGTCCGACCTGGTCCGGCGTTCCGGTGCTGGCCCGCACCGTGGTGACCCTGAGCCCCATCCGGCCCGGGACCGCTGTGGCGGTCGCGGGCCTCGTCATCCTCGCTTACCTCCTCCGACGGCCGAAGGCATCCTGACGAGTGCGGGACGACGGCCTCGAACGGGGCGCGACCCGACCTGGGACGCTCGCCCAGCTCGACGGCCGCGCGGTTCGCGGCCCGTCGGTGTGGCGGTGTCCACGGCTGCCGGTCACGTGCGGCGGCCTGACCCGGTTAACGGACCCGTGTCCCCGTCCTGGGTGCGTGTCCACCATCCTGCTGGGTGTCGGTCGGTCCGCAGAGCAAGAGCTCGCCGTAGCGCGTCGCTGGCGAGTCGCACCGTCCGCCGCTGGCTAGCTCCTGCCGCGCCGCCTCGACCGTGGCGTCCACGGCCGAGCACGGACCACCGGGGGCCCTGACCGGTGCGGGTGCTCGCCCACCGATCGGGCCGGTCCGCCTGCCAGACGTCATCGGGGGTCGCCACCGAGGTCTGTCGGGACCGGATGACCCCCCAGCGACCGAGAGAAGTGCCGTGCGCAGGAGGTCGGGCGTCCCACGACGTCGCCGGCGCATTCCCGGATGCCCGACCTCAGGCCCCGACAGGGCGTTCAGGGCAGTCGCGCCGCCCGCACGACCATGACGTCGGGCAGGTCGGCGACCACGGTGCCCCACGTCTCGCCCGCGTCGGCGGAGGCCCAGACCGTGCCCGCCCGGGTGCCGACGTACAGGCCGGCGGCGTCGTGGGTGTCGGCGCACATCGCGTCGCGCATGACCCCGACGAAGCACTGGTCCGGGAGCCCGTCACCGAGCGGCGACCAGGAGTCACCCGCGTCGGTGGAGCGCCAGACCTGGGCACGGCCCTGCGGCGGGTAGCGCTTCTCCGCGCCGCCGAGGGGGAAGACGAACACGGTGTCCGGGTCGTGGGGGTGCACCACGACGGGAAAGCCGAACTCGGCCGGCAGCCCCTCGGCGATCGACGTCCAGGAGCCACCGTGGTCGTCGGAGCGGTACACGCCGCCGTGGTTCTGCAGGAAGAGCCGCTCGGGTCGGCCGGGGTGGCGCGCGACCTTGTGCACGCACTGCCCGAAGCTCGGGTACTGCTGCCCCTCGGGCAGGAACTCCGCGCGTACGCCGTCGTTGCGCGGCTGCCACGACGCGCCGCCGTCCGAGGTCTGGTAGACCCCGCCGGTCGAGATCGCGGCGGTGAGCGACGCCGGGTCGTCAGGGTGGGGCAGGAGGGTGTGGAAGGCCTGGCCCCCGAAGCCGGCCCCCCACTGCGCGCGGTGGGGGTGGTCCCACAGCGAGCGCTGGAGCTCGAAGGTCTCGCCGCCGTCCTCGGAGCGGAACACCGCTCCCGGTTCGGAGCCTGCCCACACGACCCCGGGCTCGGCCCCGGCCGCGAGGGCCCAGACCCGCTCCACGCTCGCGTCGACGTCGTCGGGGAAGCGCACCGCACCGCCGGCCGTCTCCTGCCAGCTCGCGCCGAGGTCGTCGGAGCGACGCACCTGGGGCCCGAACCAGCTCGAGGAGGCCCCGGACAGCAGCCGCGGGCTCGAGCCACGGGTGTCGATGAGCACGGAGTAGACCTCCTCCATGTCGTGGTGCGGACCCTCGAGGGTCCAGTCGCGGCGCTCGTCGTCGGAGCGGGCGATCCAGAGCCCCTTGCGGGTGCCGATCAGCAGCAGCGTGGTGGCGGGGTCGTGCTGTGGCATGTCGTGCCCTCCGTGCCTGTCGAGGTGTGCTCTCACCTAGCCTGACCCGGTGCCTGCGCGAAACTCACCGGCCGGGCCGTCCCCGGTCGTGCTGGTCCTCGTCGGGATCGTCTCCGTGCAGGTCGGCGCCGGGTTCGCCAAGCTGCTGTTCGACCAGGTCGACCCGACCACGCTGGTCTGGCTGAGGCTGGCCACCAGCGCGGTGGTCCTGCTGGCGATCGCGCGTCCCCGGCTGAGCGGTCGCAGTGCCGCCGACTGGCGCACGGTCCTCGCGTTCGGGGCCGCGCTCGGGCTGATGAACTTCTCGATCTACCAGTCCTTCGCGCGCATCCCCCTCGGCATCGCCGTGACCATCGAGTTCATCGGCCCGCTCGCCGTCGCCCTGGCCGGCTCTCGCCGGGTCCGCGACCTGGCCTGGGTGGTCCTGGCCGGCCTCGGGGTGGTGGCGCTGGGCCTCGAGCCGACGAGCCTCGACCCGGTCGGCGTCGTCTTCGCCCTGCTGGCCGCGGCATCCTGGGCCGGCTACATCCTGCTCTCGGCCGGCACCGGCCGACGCTGGAGCGGCCTGTCCGGCCTGACCACGGCCAGCCTCGTGGCCACCGTCGGGCTGGCCCCGGCCGCGCTGCTCCTCGACGGGGGCGCGCTCGCCTCGCCGCACGTGCTGGCCATCGGCGTCGTGGTGGGGGTGATGAGCTCGGTCGTGCCGTACTCCTGCGAGCTGATCGCGTTGCGGACCCTGCCGGCCTCGGTCTTCGGGATCCTGATGAGCCTGGAGCCCGCTGCGGCGGCCCTCGTGGGCATCGTGCTGGTCGGCGAGGTCCTGGCCCCGCTGCAGTGGGTGGCGGTGCTGTGCGTGGTCGTCGCCAGCGCCGGCGCGACCCGCGCGGCCTCCCGCTCCCGTCCGCGGCCGGCACCCGCCCCGGCGGCGGGCTGAGTGGGCCCCGACCTGTGCCGGCAGCGCGGCAGGGCCGGTGGTCGCTCTCACGGTCCTCGCGACCAGCGTTCACCCAGACGTCACGTCCGAGGCTGGTGCTGTGCGTTCAGCACGTCCTACGCTGGTGTCTCGCTCGAACGGACCTCGGAGCCCTTGATGATCACCTCCCTGCTGATCGGCCGCCCGGCCGCACGCGTCCTCACCCGGCTGCGCGCGTGGCCCGTGGAGTCCCAGCAGCGGGCACGCCGCAACGCGATGCTCGCGGCGACTGACTGCGCCCAGCGGCGCGCCGAGCGCGAGGAGGTCGTCGAGTTCTTCGAGCACCGCGCCCAGGACCCGCCCTCCCTGCCCCGGTCGGCCCAGGGCTGAACCCCGCCCCGCCCTCGGGCGGCCTCGGGCACAATGTCGCCCATGCCGACCTCCGCCGCCCGAGCCGCGCTCGCGTCGGCCGTCGCCTTCTCCGACGTCCTCTCCGACGACGGCACGATCCTGCGGGCGTGGACCAACGACCCCGAGCACCGTTTCCCGGGCCCCACGGTCCTGCTGTGCAACGGACTGGGCACGAACCCCTACCACTGGCCGGCCCTGCTGCACCCCGAGGGCGGCGTACGGGTCGTGTCGTGGAACCACCGCGGCGTCGGCGGGTCCCAGCGGCCCCGCGACCCCGAACACGTCCGCATCGAGAACTTCGTCGAGGACGCCCTCTCGGTGATGGACCACTTCGCCCTCGAGCGGCCCGTCGTGATGGGCTGGTCGATGGGCGTCAACACCGCCTTCGAGCTCGTCGCCCAGCACCCGGAGCGGGTCGCGGGACTGTTCGCGGTCTCGGGCGTCCCCGGTGACACCTTCGCCACGATGCTGGCGCCGCTGCACGTGCCCCACCTCCTCGCGCGCACCGTCACGGTGAGCCTGGCCCGCGCACTCACCCTCGCTGGCAGGGCACTGTCGCCGGCCACGACGCGCTACCCCTTCGGCGTGCGGTCGCTCGAGGCCCTGCGCCGGGTGGGCTTCGTCGGACGGGTGAGCGACCCCGAGCTCGCCGCGCTCTCCTTCGCCGAGATGCTCTCCACCCCGGTGGAGTGGTACATGCACCTGGCGCTGCGCACGTCCGAGCACGCCCGGGTCTCGCTGAGCAGCATCGAGGTGCCGTGCACCTTCGTCGGCGCCACTCGCGACCTCCTCGCCGGCGCACGCGACATGGCCTCGGCCGCCCGTCGGATCCCGCACGCCACGCTACGTCGAGCTCTCGGGCAGCCACTTCATCCAGATGGAGCAGCCCGAGCGTGTCCACCAGCTGCTGCGCGAGCTCGTCGCGCGCGCCGTGTGAGCGCCCGAACCGGGAGACGCGCCGCCGCGGCGGCCCTCACCGCCGTGCTGGTGCCCGGCGTGCTCGCCGGTTGCGCGCAGGAGGGCACCCGGACGGACCTCACGATCAGCCCGACCCCGGCCGGTGCGGACGTCCCGCTGCCCGTCGCACCCTCGACGGGAGGAGCGGCGGGCTCCGGGTCCCGCCCGGACGGACCGGGCGACGGCGGAGGCCCGCAGCTCGTCGAGACCGTCGTCACCGGGCTGGACACACCGTGGGGCCTGGGCTTCTTCCCCGACGGCGACGCGCTCGTCACCGAGCGCGACACCCTGCGGGTGCTGCGGGTCACCGGCAGGCAGCGCATCGTGCAGGAGGTGGGCACCCTCGCCCAGGTCGGCGGCGACAACGCCGCACGCGGCGTCGCGATCGCCCCGGACTTCCCGCGCAGCAGGGCGGTGTTCTTCTACGTCGCGCACACCCGCGGGGACCAGGTCGTGCGGGCCCGGCTCGAGAACGGGGTGCTCGGCCTGCCCCAGGTCGTCGTCGACGACATCCCCCACAGCAGCTCCGGCGGGAGCATCGCCTTCGGGCCCGACGACGCGCTCTACGTCGCGGTCGGCAGCCCGGACGACCCGGAGGCCGAGCCGGAGGCCGACTTCCCGGCCGGCACGATCCTGCGCGTCACGGGCGACGGCGAGCCCGCCCCGGGCAACCCCGACGGCTCCGCGGTGTGGGCCACCGGCCTGCACGACGTGCGCGGCCTGGCCTTCGACGAGGACCAGCTGTGGGCGCTCGACGTCGGCGCGGAGGTCGACGAGCTCGACACGATCGAGGGCGGGCAGGACTACGGCTGGCCCGACCACGAGGGGCCGAGCACCTCCGAGGACGGCTCGACCGACCCCGAGGTGGCCTGGGACAGCGAGGGATCGACCCCGGGCGGCCTGGCCTACCTCAGCGGCCGGATGTGGACCACGGACCTCGACGGGGAGCGGCTGTGGGCCGTCGACGTCGAGGGCGAGAGCGCCGGCGCCGGCGCCGGCGGCGAGGATGCCCCGCCCTACTTCGAGCACGAGCTGGGACGGCTGCGCAGCATCGCGCCCGCGCCGGACCGGTCTCTGTGGGTGACGACGAGCGACGTCGAGACCGGCCTCGCCGGGCCGGAGGACGACCGGATCCTGCGCATCGAGCCCTGACCCGCGAGGTCGCGCTACCGAGCCGCGTCGCTCGCCGGTCGGTGGTCGTCACGAGGGCCGCCGGCGGGGCCGGTGACCGTGCCCGAGATCGTGGCCCGCCGCGCGGCGCGCCTGAGCGTGGTCAGCACCGCGGGCCCGAGCAGCACGATCGCCACCGCGTTCGTGATCGCGCGCCCGGTGTCGAAGCTGCCGGTCGAGGTGATCAGGGTGTACGCCGCGAAGCTGCGCAGGTTCTCCGCGATCGGCGCGCCCGGCACGTAGGTGATGCCGTTGCCATCGACCCCCGGCACCCCGATCCCGAGCAGGAAGGGCCAGCCGGACAGGTTCATCAGCGCGCCGAAGACGTAGGCGGCGAGCACGCCGTACAGCGCCAGCACGACGATCTCGCCACGCCCGGACAGGCGCCGTGGGAGCAGGCCCGCACCCATCCCGACCCAGGCCGAGACCAGCATCTGGAACGGCAGCCACGGGCCGACGCCGGCGGTCATCAGGGCCGAGGCGAGCAGCGCGGTGCACCCGAGGGCGAAGCCGAAGCCCGGCCCGAAGACCCGCCCGGCGAGGATCAGCAGGAAGAAGACGAGCTCGATGCCGCCCGTGCCCGCCGACATCCCGCGCAGCACCGCGATCACGGCGCTCAGGACCCCCAGCACCGCCAGCACCCGCGGATCGAGCCCGGCCTCCGAGATCTCGGCCAGCACCACGACCAGCACCACGGGCAGGAGGACCAGGAAGATGAACGGTGGGTCCACCCGGTCACCCGGACCGGGCTGGAGCAGCAGCGGCCAGCCCAGCATGACCAGCCCCCCGATGGAGGCCACGACCAGGACCGCGGCCGTACGCCGGGTCAGCGGCACGGCGTGGGTCCGGTTCTCGCGTCGGCTGCTCACCTCGGCACCGCCAGCGCCGCGGCCACCTCGTCCACGCGCAGCCACGGCGCACCGAGCACCTTGGTCACCTGGGGGGCGAAGGCAGGGGACTCGGCGACCACCTCGCGCACCGGCCCCGACGAGACGATCTCGCCCTCGGCCATGACCACGACGTCGTCGGCGCAGAGCGTGACGAACTCGACGTCGTGGGTCGCCACGAGCACGCTGCGGCTCTCGGCCGCGAGCTCGCGCATCAGCTGGGCGAGCCGGCCCTTGGCGGCGTAGTCGAGACCGCGGGTCGGCTCGTCGAGCAGCAGCACCGGCGGTGCGGTGCTGAGGACCACCCCGAGGGCCAGTGCGAGCCGCTGGCCCTCGGAGAGGTCTCGTGGGTGTCGCTCGCCCGGGATGCCCGGAGCCAGCGCGTCGAGCACCTCGCGAGCCCCTGGCCCGGCTGCGTCACACTCCTCGTCGACGGTCTCGAGGTAGAGCAGGTCTGCGGGACTCTGCGGGAGCAGTCCCACCAGCGCACTGCGCCCCGGTGCCGCGAGCTCGCCCGGGTCGCGCCCGACGACGCGCACCCGTCCGGAGCGGCGGGCACCACTGCCCTGCATCGCCCAGAGCAGCGACGACTTGCCGCAGCCGTTGCGTCCCATCAGGGCCGTGACGACCCCGGGCACCAGCTCGAGGTCCACGTCCCGCACGGCGACCGTGGCGCCGTGCACGACGACGAGGCCGCGCACCTCGACGTGGCCCGCCCGCGATCTTGTCGCAGGTCCCGGCGGCCCGTTCGGTCTCGTCGTCGCCGGCGGCGCGCCCGGCGCGGGTCCGAGCTCGAGCGAACGAGCCCGGCGGCGTGCGTCGCGCACGTCGAGCGGCAGGGGCGACCAGCCGGCGAGACGCCCCAGCTCGACGATCGGAGGCACCACCGGGGAGGTCTCGAGGACCTCCGCGGTCTCGCCGGTGCGGGCGCCTCCCTGCCCGGTGAGCAGGCACATCCGGTCGGCGAAGGGTACGACCCGTTCGAGGCGGTGCTCGGCCAGGAGCACCGAGACCCCCAGGTCGCGCACGAGCCTGGTCAGGGTGGCCAGCACCTCCTCGGCCGCCGTGGGGTCCAGCGCCGAGGTCGGCTCGTCGAGCACCAGCAGCCGGGGGTGCATGGTCAGCACGGATCCGACCGCGACCCGCTGCTGCTGGCCCCCCGAGAGCGTGCGCAGGTCGCGTGAGCGCAGGTCGGCGACGCCGAGCAGGTCCAGGGTCTCCTCGACCCGGCGACGCATCGTCGCCGGTGCGACGCCCAGCTGTTCCATGCCGTAGGCCAGCTCCTCCTCGACCGTGTCGGTGACGAAGCCGGCGGCGGGGTCCTGCCCGACGTAGCCGATCGCGTGCGCCCGCTCGCGAGGCGGCGCGCGCACGATGCTGCGCCCGTCGAGGAGCACGTCGCCGTCCAGCCGGCCGCCGGAGAACCGCGGGACCAGCCCGGTGACCACGCCCAGCAGCGTCGACTTGCCGGACCCGGTGGGCCCGGAGACCAGCACCAGCTCGCCCTCGTCGACGCTGAGGTCGACGTCGTCGAGCACGGGCCGCGGCGCGCGCGCGTCGGGGTCGTCGTAGACCAGGGAGATGCCTCGCAGCTCGATCACGCCGCCACCACCGCCTCGCCAGGGCTGCGGACCGCGACGCCTGCTGCGCCGGTGCTCACCAGTACCGGCGGCGGAGCCGCGATCGCGGCGACCAGCCCGACGAGCGGGCCGAGCAGGGCCAGCAGCGTGATGGCCGGGACGGCGTCGGGCGAGGGGAACGCGACCGGGACCTGCTGCTCGGCGAGCAGGACCGCCAGGCGAGCCACGACGAGACCGCAGCCGGCCACGACCAGCTCCGGCGCGCGCCAGCGGTCGGCGCGGTAGCGGGTGCGCTCCACGCGACGACCGGCGCTGAGCAGCCCGGCGACCGCGAGCGCGACGCCGCCTCCGAGCAGCAGCCGCCCGGTCGTCCCGCCCAGGGCCTGGGTCTGGTCGAGCACGGCGTACGCGCCGAGGCAGACACCGAGCAGCCCGGCCAGCATCAACGCTCCCGTGGTCCGTCGCTGCCCGGTCGTCGCGGACCCGGCGCGGCCGTAACCGCGGGTGTCCATCCCGGCCGCCAGGGCCAGCGAGCGCTCCAGCGCGTCCTCGAGCACCGGGACCAGCACCCGTCGGAGGCTGCGGACCCGACCCGTGGTGGCCGCGGTGGCGGGTCGCAGGCTCTGCGCGGCGCGCACGCGCCGGACGCTGTCGGCCAGCTGCGGGAGCACGCTGACGGCGACCACCAGGGCCGTCCCGATCTCGTAGAGCGCGGGTGGGACGGAGCGCAGCAGCCGCTTGGGGTTCGCCAGGGCGTTGGCCGCCCCGACGCAGACCACGATCGTGGCCAGGCGCAGCCCGTCGTAGAGCCCGCCGAGCAACGACTCGCGGGTCAGCGGACCCAGCAGGGTGATGCCCCGGACCCACTCCGGCAACGGCACGGCGGGCAGGTCGAGGATCACCGTCCCGGGGTAGCCGCCGCCGACGACGACCCGGAAGACGACCCGGATCAGCACGATCGCCAGCGCCAGCCACAGGTAGATCCGGAAGGACCGGGACCACGGTCGGTCCCCGCGACGGGCGAGCACCGTGATCGTCGCGACGGCGACCAGCAGCAGCAGCACGAACGGGTTGGTGGTCGTCGAGGCCGCGACCGCCAGGCCCGCGGCCCACAGCCACCAGGCCACGGGATGCAGGTCGCGCGGGAGCCGCTTCCCGTGCTCCACGCCGGTCGCCATCGCCTCGCCGGGCCTAGCCCAGCCTGCGGCGGCGTACCAGCAGGGTCGCGGCTGCGACGACGGCGAGCAGGACGAGGACGCCGGGGGCGACCCAGCCGGGCAACCCGTCGGGCTCGGCCGTCGCCGCCTCGGAGGACTCCGTGGCGCTCGACGCCGACAGGTCGGTGGTGCCGTCGCTGGCGGCGGCACCCGGGCCGGCCGAGGGTCGGTCGGACCGGGCGCGGCGGACAGGCTCGGCCCGGTCGTCGCCACTCCTGGCCCTGCGGGCGGTCCGTCCCGGGTCGCCGGACCCGTCGCGTCGCGCGGCCGCGCTCGGGGTCGGGGTCGGCACCCCGGTGGGTCCGGCTCCCGCGGACGGTGACGTGCCGCTGCCTGCCGTGGGGTCGGCGCTCGACGGAGAGGCCGTCGGCGCCCCGACCGGGCCGGGCCCGCCCACGTCGCTCGACCCGCTCGAACCTCCGGAACCGCCGGACCCACCCGAGGCGCCCGAGGAGCCCGAGGACCGAGCCCGAGCCGCCCGAGCCGCCGGAACCCGGCGACGGCGTGCTCGTGTCGTGAACGGGTGCCGCCACGGCCGGAGGGGTCTTCTCGCCCGTGCTGAACCGGAAGGCCACCGACCCTCCCGCCGGCACCTTCAGACCGGCGACGCCGAGGCTGGAGTAGGTCCAGGTGCCCGAGGTGCCGTCCGACCAGTACAGGGACCAGTAGGCGTCGGCCGGTGAGGCCTGCCCGCACGGGTCCGACTGCGGCATGCCCACGACCCGACACACGAATCCGGGCTCGCGGCTGGCGTAGGTGAGGGGAGCTCCCCCGCCCGGGAAGACGGCCGAGGCCGGCTTGCCCCCGCCGTCGGCGTCACACCCGGTCGACACGCCGCCGCCGAGGCTCGCGCGGTCGACGACGACGCTGACCCCCGTGCCGTCGGCGCAGGTCGCAGCCGCCGCCGGCGGAGCGGCGCACACCGCCGCGGTGGCAGCGAGCGCCACCGCGGCCGCCAGGCCGCCGAGCGTGCGCCGTAGGCTCCCGCTTCCGCTTGCGCGGCTCATGACGGCGTCAGGACCGGCAGGCGCGCAGGCGCCCGTAGGTGAGTCCCGGGGCCGCCTGGCTGGTGGCCCGACGGAACTGGTCACGAGTCTGCCGGGTGATGCCCGAGTCCTGAGCCACGTCGTACGCCGCCTGGTCGTAGGCGATCGCGCCGCTGCGGAAGCGGAGCTGGTTCACCCAGCGGGCGGCCTTCGCGGCCGGACGGCACAAGCGTGCCTGGCCCAGTGCCCAGGCCGCCAGGCCGGTGGAGTTGCTGTTCGGCTCCGACGTGCTCGGACCGCCCCCGAAGCTGCCGTCGTCCTCCTGGACGGAGACCATCCACGCCGTCGCGTCGCTGATCGCGCCGCGGACGGCCCGGCCCTGACGCGGCAGCGCCTGCAGGCTCAGCACGCTCAGTGCGGTGGCGTCGAGGTCCGGCGTGCCGTCGGCGCCGCAGGACTGCTCGGGCGCGGACTCCTCGGGGAAGGAGAGCCGGAAGAACCCACCGTCGCACTGCTGGTCGAGCAGGTAACGGGTCGCCGCGGCGGCGAGCGGGCTGTTGGCGCGGCGCAGACCCTGGACGGCGAAGCCCTGACCGATCGTGTTGGCGTAGTCGGCCTCCGAGCGGTCACGGATCCGACCCTCGGTGGCTCCCTCACGCAGCACGAGCCGGTTCATCCGACGCACCAGGTCGCGGCCACCGAAGCGACGGGGGTTCACGCCGGTCTCCTCGGCGATCACGAGCGCCTTCGCGGTGCTGCCGGCGTAGATGTCGGAGGAGCCGAAGTCGACACCGGTCGTCCAGCTGTCGACGTTGCGCTGGAGCGCGTCGCGCAGCTGGCGCACCGCGCGAGGCTGCCCCCCGACCTCCGTGAGCGCGAAGCCCGTGTCCGCGGTGAGACCGTAGTCGTTGAAGCCCCCGAACTGCGGGTTGTACATCAGCCCGCCCCGGAGCTGCCCGGCCAGCCAGGAGGCGCTGGTGTCCTCCGCGGCGGCGTTCGCCGCCGGGGCGACAGCGAGCGTGCCCGCCAGGCCGACGGCGCCGCCGAGGACGGCGAGCCCGAGTCGGCCCAGGGCCGAGCGGGGCTTCGAGGGGTTCGGGGTGTGTGACACGAGAGGTCCTTCCCGCTGCACACAGCAGGGCTCGCGCACAGGAGGGTCCCGTGGGTCGATCCCCGCTGCTTTCCACGACAGCGAATGATCAGGACGCAGCGCCACGGGTGCTCCGGCTCGCCTCCTCGCGGAGGCCTACGGTTGCGGGTCAGCGCCGGACTTCGACCGGCTTCCCCCAGGACGTGCGTGAAGTTGTGTGGTGCGTGAGCACCCTAACCCGCCGACGACGCCGCGCAAGCACGCGGCCTCAGCCGGGGGTGTAGCCGAGCGCCAGCACCGCCTGGGCGGTCGCGCGGCGCCACTGGTCGGCGGTGCGTCGGTTGATGCCGCCCGGGGCCTCGAGCGCGGCGTCGTCGTAGGCCACGGCCCCGGACTGACCGGCCAGGGCACCGCTCTCGCCGGCCGGCACCTGGTGCTCGACCAGCCAGCTCGCCGCCTTGCCGGCGGCACCGATGCGACCCGCCCGGCCGAGAGCCCACCCGGCCAGCCCGGTCGTGTTGGCGTTCGGCACCGGGCGCTCCGCACCCACGTCGCCAGCCACCGAGCCGTCCGGTCGTTGACGCTGCTCGAGCCAGTCGAGGGCGTCCTGCACGGCCGTCTCGGTCTTGACGATCCCGTCGTCCGGGGAGGCCACCGCTCCGGCGGCCAGCGCGGTCGCATCGGCGTCGGGCAGGGCCCTGGCGGCGGCGTCGCAGGACGGGTCGGCGGCCGTCACGGGCGGGAGGTCGCCCCGGAACGAGCCGTCGGCGCACTGCTGCCCGAGCAGGTACGCCGTGACCTCGTCGGCGAGCGGCGAGCCGACCGCACCCAGGGCCTCAGCGGCGTAGACCTGGCTGACCACGTTCGCGTAGTCGGTCCCCCCGGTGTCCGCCACCCGCCCGGCCGAGGGCCCGTCGCGGACCACCAGGCCCTCGAGCCGCGAGACCAGGTCGATGCCCGCGAGGTCGGAGACGTCGAGCCCGGCGGCCTCGCCGTAGACCAGGGCCTTGGCCGTCGCGCCGGCGTACTGCGGGCCGTCGTCGGTGCCCACGTAGTCGCGCAGCACGCCGGGACGCCGGATCGCGCGGGCGACACCCTGCGCGGAGCCGGGCTCGACGTCCTCGAGGGCCAGGGCGACGTCCAGCGTGAGACCGACGTCGTCGACGTCGTACTGCTCGTTGCGCACCAGTCCGTCGGTGAGCTGGCCCCGTAGCCACGAGGCGGCCAGCCGCGCCGACTCCGGACCGTCCGGGAGCACGGCCGCGCCGGTGGCCGCGCTCGAGGGACTGCTCGGGGCGTCGCTCGCCGAGGGCTCGGAGCCGATCGAGCCCGTGGATCCCGGGGAGCACCCTGCCGCACCCGCCAGCGCGAGGCTCAGCACGGTCGCGGTGACGACGGTCCGGGTCCGGGGCAGGCGGCTCATCGGCTCCTCCAGGGTGGGGTCGGCTCAGGCCAGCTTCTCGAGGATCAGCTCGCGCACGCGGCCCGCGTCGGCCTGCCCGCGCATCTGCTTCATCACGGCGCCGATCAGCGCGCCGGCAGCGGCGACCTTGCCGTCGCGGATCTTCTCCGCGACGTCGGGGTTGGCCGCGATCGCCTCGTCGACGGCGGCCGAGAGGGCGCCGTCGTCGGAGACGACGGCCAGACCGCGAGCCTCGACGACCTCGGCCGGGGTGCCCTCGCCGGCGAGCAGGCCGTCGAAGACCTGACGGGCGAGCTTGTCGTTGAGCGTCCCGTCGTCGACGAGGGCTTGGACCTGCGCCACCTGGGCCGGGGTGACCCCCAGGCCGGCGAGGTCGACACCGGCGTCGTTGGCCCGTCGGGCGAGCTCGGAGAGCCACCACTTGCGCGCCGTCTGCGGGCTGGCGCCGGCGGCGACGGTCTCCTCCAGCAGGGGAAGTGCACCCGCGCCGATGGCGTCGCGCATCTCCAGCTCGGAGTAGCCCCACTCGACCTGGAGCCGCGCCCGCTTGAGCGTGGGGTTCTCCGGGAGCGTGCCGCGCAGCTGGTCCACCCACTCCCGCGAGGGCGCGACCGGCACGAGGTCGGGCTCGGGGAAGTAGCGGTAGTCCTCCGCGTCGGACTTCTCGCGACCCGAGGTGGTGATGCCGGTGTCCTCGTGCCAGTGTCGCGTCTCCTGCAGGATCGAGCCACCCTCGGCGAGGATCACGGCGTGTCGCTGCATCTCGTAGCGCACGGCCCGCTCGACCGAGCGGTAGGAGTTGACGTTCTTGGTCTCGGTACGGGTGCCGAGGCCGCCGCTCCCGGTCGGCGCCAGCGACAGGTTGACGTCCGCGCGCAGGTTGCCCTGGTCCATCCGGGCCTCGGAGACGCCGAGGGCGACGATCAGCTCGCGCAGCTGGGAGACGTAGGCACGCGCGACCTCCGGAGCGCGGGCGCCGGCGCCCATGATCGGCTTGGTGACGATCTCGATCAGCGGGATGCCGGCCCGGTTGTAGTCGACCAGCGAGTAGTCGGCCCCGTGGATGCGACCGGAGGTACCGACGTGCAGCGACTTGCCGGTGTCCTCCTCCATGTGCGCGCGCTCGATCTCGACGCGCACCACCTCGTCCTCGGCACCGGACCCCTCGGGCGCCGGCACCGTGACGTCCATGAAGCCCTCGAACGCGATCGGCTCGTCGTACTGGCTGGTCTGGAAGTTCTTCGGCATGTCGGGGTAGAAGTAGTTCTTGCGCGCGAACCGGCACCACCCGGCGATCTCGCAGTTCAGCGCCAGGCCGATCCGCATCGCGGACTCGACCGCGAGCCGGTTCACCACGGGCATCGCGCCGGGCAGCCCCAGGCAGGTCGGGCAGACCTGGGTGTTGGGCTCCGCGCCGAACCCCGTCGGGCAGCCGCAGAACATCTTGGTCGCGGTGTTCAGCTCGACGTGGACCTCCAGACCCAGGGCGGGGTCGAAGCGCTCGAGGACCTCCTCGAAGTCCATCAGCCGTGCGGCGCCGGCGGTGGTGGTCTGGCTCATGTCGGCTCTCCACTGGTGGACGGGGTCGTGGACGACGAGGCGGAGGGCAGGGCCGGGGCCCGGTCGAGCAGCGGTCCGCCCCAGGCCTTGGTCAGGGCCGCCTCGAGCGCGCCGCCGACGCGGTAGAGGCGGTCGTCGGCGAGGGCCGGCGCGAGGATCTGGAAGCCGGCGGGCAGGCCGTCCTCGTCGGCCAGTCCGCTGGGCAGCGACATGGCCGGGACGCCGGCGAGGTTGGCCGGGATGGTGGCCAGGTCGTTGAGGTACATCGCGAGCGGGTCGTCGAGCTTCTCGCCGAGCCTGAACGCCGTGGTCGGCGCGGTCGGGGACACGAGGACGTCGGCCCGCTCGAAGGCCGTGGCGAAGTCGCGGCTGATCAGCGTGCGTACCTTCTGTGCCTGACCGTAGTAGGCGTCGTAGTAGCCGCTGGAGAGCGCGTAGGTCCCCAGGATGATCCGGCGCTTGACCTCGTCGCCGAAGCCGGCGTCGCGACTGGCCCGCATCACCTGCTCGGCGCTGGGTGCGTCCACGCCCTCGGGGAGCACCCGCAGGCCGTAGCGCATCGCGTCGAACTTGGCGAGGTTCGAGGACGCCTCGCAGGGCATCACCAGGTAGTAGGTCGCCAGCGCGTGCACGAAGCTCGGGCACGAGACCTCGACCACCTCGGCGCCCGCGGCGACGAGGAGGTCCAACGACTCGGTGAACCGGGCGCGGACGCCGGCCTGGTAGCCCTCGCCACCGAGCTCGGTGATCACCCCGACCCGGAGGCCGGTCAGATCGCCCTCGGCACCACGGCGGGCGGCCTCGACCAGGCCGGGGACGGGCTGGTCGATGCTGGTGGAGTCGAGCGGGTCGTGACCGCCGATCAGCTCGTGGAGCAGGGCGGAGTCGAGCACGGTGCGCGTCACCGGACCGACCTGGTCCAGGGAGTTGGCCATGGCGACCAGGCCGTAGCGCGAGACCCCGCCGTAGGTCGGCTTGACCCCGACGGTGCCCGTCACGGCACCCGGCTGACGGATCGACCCGCCGGTGTCGGTGCCCAGGGCCAGCGGGGCCTGGAACGACGCGACCGCGGCGGCCGAGCCGCCACCGGACCCGCCGGGGATCCGCTCGAGGTCCCACGGGTTGTGCGTGGGCCCGTAGGCGGAGTGCTCGGTGGAGGAGCCCATCGCGAACTCGTCCATGTTGGTCTTGCCGAGGATCGGCAGCCCTGCCGCCTTCAGCCGCGCCACGACGGTGGCGTCGTACGGCGGGATCCAGCCCTCGAGGATGCGCGAGCCGCAGGTCGTGGGCAGCCCCTGCGTGGCCAGCACGTCCTTGACCGCGATCGGGACACCGTCGAGGGGTGAGGCCGGTGCGCCCGCAGCTCGACGTGCGTCGGAGGCCTCCGCGGCCGCGAGCGCGCCCTCGGCGTCGACGTGGAGGTAGGCGTGCACGGCGGGGTCGACCTGGGCGGTGACCTCGAGGGCCGCCCGGGTCAGCTCGACCGAGGTGGTCCCGCCCGCCTCGAGCGCGGCGGCCATCGCGGCGGCGGTCGAGCGGGTGCCCACGCCGGTCTCGGAGCTCACTGCTCGTCCCCGAGGATGCGCGGCACGGCGAAGCGCTGCTGCTCCGATGCCGGGGCCATGGCGAGCGCCTGCTCGGCACTCAGACCGGGGCGCACGACGTCGTCGCGGAAGACGTTGGTCAGCGGCAGCGCGTGCGAGGTCGGCGGCACGTCGTCGCCGGCGACGCCGGTGATCGAGGCCACCGAGGTGAGGATCACGGACAGCTGGGGAGCGAGGTGGTCCAGCTCGGCGTCGTCGAGGTCGATCCGGGCGAGGTCGGCGAGGTGGCGCACCTCCTCGCGGGTGATCCGGGCGTCAGGCATGCCTTCCATCCTAGGAGCCGCCCGGCCTCCCCCTGCCCGGGGGCGAGGTAGGGTGGATGTTGAACGTTCAACCGACTGGGAAGGACCCCATGACCAAGGTCTCGATCATCTACTACTCCGGCTACGGCTCGGTCCACGCGATGGCGCTGCGCGCCGCGAAGGCCGCCGAGGAGGCCGGGGCCGAGGTGCGCCTGCGGCACGTCGCCGAGACGGCACCGCGTGAGGCCGTGGAGTCGCAGGACGCCTGGAAGGCGCACGTCGACGAGGTCGCCGACCAGCCGACCGCCTCCCCTGACGACATCGAGTGGGCCGACGTGGTCCTCTTCGGCTCGGGCACGCGCTACGGCCACATCACCAGCCAGCTCCAGTCGTTCATCGACACCCTCGGGCCGCTGTGGGGCGCCGGCAAGCTGGCCGACAAGATCTACGCCGGCTTCACCGCCAGCTCGACGCTGCACGGCGGCCAGGAGTCGACCCTGCTGGGTCTCTACACCTCGATCTACCACTTCGGCGGCATCGTGGTCGCGCCCGGCTACACCGACCCGATCAAGTTCAAGGACGGCAACCCCTACGGCGTCGGCAAGGTCACCGGTGAGAGCGCCGAGCTGACCGAGGACGACCACGCCTCGATCGACCACATGGTCGCCCGCTGCGTGCGCTTCGGCGACAAGCTCACCGCCTGAGCCGCTCCACCTCCGAACGGCCCGTCGCTGCTGCGGCGGGCCGTTCGTGCGTCCGGACCCTCAGGCCACCGTGTCGACCGAGCACCGCGCGGGGGCCACGACGCTGAGCGAGCGGTAGCGCGCCACGGCCGCGGCCCGGGTCCCGGGGGTGACCGCGGAGCGCGTGCGAGCACCACGTCGGGACCGACGACGATCTGCGGAGGGCTTGAGCAGCACGACCGAGCTCTCGAGGTCCTCGGACGTGCCCACGAGCTCTTCGAGGTCCTGCGTGCGTGGGACGAAACGGACCGAGGAGTCGATGCCGAGCTCGACGCACCGGGCGCGGCACGCGGCGACGTACCAGGGCGTCGCGCCGCCCTCGAAGAGCACGACGAGCCGCCACGGCCGGGCGCCGCGACGCTCGACCTGTGCGAGGGAGGCCAGCAGGTCGAGGATCGCGGCCAGGCTCACCGACGGCACTGCGGCCGAGCCGGTCGGGTGTCTGCTCATCGATCCTCCGGGATGCGACGGTTGCCGGGTCGTTCCCGATGACGCCGTGACGAGGCCCACCAGTGCATCAGGTGGTGCGCCAGCAACCGTGCTCGCCGAAGCACCGCCGGGGTAACCGGTCGTCCACAGCTCGCCGTGGCGGCCCACGACCGTGCCACCATGCTGGCGTGAGCGCGCCGACGCCGTGGACAACCGGTGCCGGGCCGACCCAACCGATCCGCAGGACCACGGCATCAGACGGGGTGACCCCGCTCCTGCAGGAGGCCCGATGTCCCGAACACCCGACGACGAGCAGTACGCCGCGATGGTCCACGCCACCTGGCCCGCGCTCTACCGCACCGCGTTCCTGCTGCTCGGCCAACGAGCCGACGCCGAGGACCTCGTGCAGACCAGCCTGGCCAAGACCTACGCCAGCTGGTCGAAGGTCCGCGACCTCGACGCAGCACCCGGCTACGCCCGGACCGTGCTGCTGAACACGGCCGCGTCGTGGTTCCGCCGACGGTCGTGGCGCAACGAGCTGCCCACCGAGACCCTGCCCGAGCACCGCGGCCGCGACGTGAACCACGACGGTGGCGACGTCGTCGACCTGCAGCGGGCACTGGCCGGCCTCGCCCGAGGCCAGCGTGCCGTCATCGTGCTGCGGTTCTACGAGGACCTCAGCGTCGCCGAGACCGCCCGCGCCCTCGGCATCGCCGAGGGCACCGTCAAGAGCCAGACCTCCGACGCGCTCGCCCGCCTGCGTGACCTGCTCGGCGAGGCCGTCGTGCCCCAGACCCTAGGAGCCACCCATGACTGACCGTCTCACCCGGCTGCTGCACGCCGAGAGCGACCTTCTCGAGATCCCCGCAGCACCCACGGACGCGATCATCGCCGCCGGCCGCCGCGGCCGCACCCGGGCGCACGCAGGACGCGCCGCCGCGGGTCTCACCGCCGTCGCGGTCCTCGTCGGCGGCAGCGCGGTGCTCCTCCGGCCTTCCTCGCCGGTCGAGAACGCCCCCGAGACGGCCCGCGACCTCTCCGCGGCCGCCTCCTTCGCGCAGCAGGGCGCCTTCGCGGTCGGTCGCACGATCTACTTCGGGACCTCCGGCGAGCACCGGGCCGAGATCCCGGCCGACGTCAAGCAGCTCTACTACACCTCGGCCGGGGTCCTGGTGCGCAGCGGACGGAGCCCGTGGACCGACAGTCGGGGGCCTTCCGACTATGGGCTGGTGACCCCCGAGGGCGACGTGCGCAGCCTCGGCGTCCAGCTCGGCGACGTCGCCCCGGACACCTCCGCCACGGAGCCGTACCTGGCCTGGTCGAGCGCCGGGGACAGCGCGACGAGCTGGACGGTCCACGTGCTCGACGTGCGCACCTCGCGGGAGTCCACGGTCCCCGTCGACGGCGCGTTCACCTGGGGTGGGTGGGAGGCGCCGCCGGTCTCCATCGACGGCGACCTGGTCTACGTCGGCCTCGACGACGCCACCGTCGCCGTCGACTACCGCACCGGTGAGCAGCAGGTCGCCCGGGGCATGCCGGCCAGCTACTACCCCGACGTCGTCGACGGCCGCACCATCCTCGAGCCGCCTCGTGACCGGCAGTACCGGCCGACCGGACCGGGACAGGTCGTCGAGGCGTTGACCGGCACGGTGGTCCGCGAGGTCCCGTCGACCGAGAACTCGTTCGCGGTCCTGTCACCCGACGGCGGCTACGTCCGGGTCAGCGGCACGGTGCTCGACGTCGCGACCGGGGCGAGCGCGACCCTGCCCGGTCGCGGCACCGACTACGGCTGGACACCCGACGGCGGACTGATCGCGGTCTCGCGCGACGAGGCGAGCATCTGCGAGCAGGGCGGCGGGTCCTGCACCCAGGTCGCCCAGGACCTCGGTCGCGGCGTGATCAAGGTCGGTGGGAACTCCTACGAGTCCTGAGCGGTCTCCGCGGCCGCGTCGGGATCCTCCGGCGCGGGTGGTGGGCCGTCCGCGAGCAGCGCGACGAAGCCGGCCTCGTCGAGGATGGTGAGGCCCAGCTGCTCGGCCTTGTCGGCCTTCGAGCCGGCGTTCTCCCCGACCACGACGTAGTCGGTCTTCTTCGAGACCGACCCCGAGGCCTTGCCGCCCCGGCTGAGGATCGCCTCCTTGGCGGAGTCGCGACTGAAGCCCTCCAGCGACCCGGTCACCACGATCGTGAGCCCCTCGAGCGTGCGCGGCGCGGACTCGTCGCGCTCGTCGGCCATGGACACGCCCGCGGCCGTCCAGGAGTCGACGATCGCGGCGTGCCAGTCGACCTCGAACCACTCGATGAGCGCCTCCGCGATCGTCGGACCGACGCCGTCGGCGGCGGCTAGCTGCTGCTCGCTCGCCTCGCGGATCGCCGCCATCGAGCCGAACTCCGTGGCCAGCGCCCGGGCTGCGCTGGGCCCGACGTGGCGGATCGAGAGCGCCACGAGCACCCGCCACAGCGGGACCTCGCGCCTGGAGTCGAGGCCGGCGAGCAGGGAGGCCCCGTTGGCCGAGAGCACCCGCCCGTGCTCGTCGGCGGCCCCGGACTCGACCTCCTTCCTCCTCGCGGCCCGGGTGAACAGCTCGGTGCGCAGCAGCCGGGGCTCGTCGAGGTCGAAGACGTCGCCCTCGTTGTCGATCACGCCCGCGGCGAGCAGGGCGTGCGCGGCCTCGGAGCCGAGGCCCTCGATGTCGAAGGCACCGCGGCTGGCCACGTGGTAGACCCGTTCGAGCACCTGCGCGGGGCAGAACTGGTGGTTGGGGCAGCGCAGGTCCTTGTCGCCCTCCTTCTGGGCCGCGAGCGTGGTGCCGCAGGTGGGGCACTCGGTGGGCATCTCCCACTCGGGGAGGCCTTCGGGCCGCAGGGCGAGCACGGGTCCGACGATCTCGGGGATCACGTCACCGGCCTTGCGCAGGACCACGGTGTCACCGGGGCGGACGTCCTTGCGGCGGACCTCGTGCGCGTTGTGCAGGGTCGCCATCTCGACGGTGGAGCCCGCGACCCGGGTCGGGACCATCCGCCCGAACGGGGTGACCCGGCCGGTGCGTCCGGTGTTGACCTCGATCGCGAGCAGCTCGGCGTTGACCTCCTCGGGCGGGTACTTGAAGGCGATCGCCCACCGCGGGGCCCGGCTCGTCGAGCCGAGCCTGCGCTGGAGCCCGAAGTCGTCGACCTTGACCACGACGCCGTCGATCTCGTGCTCGACGTCGTGGCGGTGCTCGCCGTAGTGCGCCACGAAGTCGTGCACCTCGGCCAGCGAGTCCAGCACCCGGACCCGGTCGGAGACCGGCAGCCCCCAGGCCGCGAGCGCGTCGTAGGCCGCCGACTGCGAGGTCGGCTCGAAGGCCGTGCGCTCCCCGATGCCGTGGCAGACCATGCCCAGCGCGCGCGTCGCGGTGACCCGGGGATCCTTCTGGCGCAGCGAGCCCGCGGCCGCGTTGCGCGGGTTGGCGAAGACCGGCTTGCCGGCCTGCGTCATCGCCTCGTTGAGCCGCTCGAAGGCGGCCACGGGCAGGAACACCTCGCCCCGGACCTCGACGAGGTCGGGCACCGGGTGCTCGTCGCTGGCGTGCAGGCGGGTCGGCACCGAGTCGATCGTGCGCACGTTGGGTGTCACGTCCTCGCCGGTGCGCCCGTCACCGCGGGTCAGCGCGCGGACCAGCCGGCCGTGCTCGTAGAGCAGGTTGATCGCCAGGCCGTCGATCTTGAGCTCGACGAGCAGCGCGGGGTCCTCGACGCCGTCGCGGGCCAGGCGGGCGTGCCAGGACGCGAGCTCCTCGTCGCTGAAGGCGTTGTCGAGGCTCTCCATCCGGCGCAGGTGGTCGACCGCGGTGAACTCCGTCGAGACCGCGCCGCCGACCTTCTGCGTCGGGGAGTCCGGCGTGCGCAGCTCCGGGTGCGCCTCCTCGAGCGCCTCGAGACGGCGCATCCGCCGGTCGAAGTCGGCATCGTCGATGCTGGGGTCGTCCAGGACGTAGTAGCGCCAGCGAGCGTCCTCGACGTCCTCGACGAGACGCTGGTGCTCCTCGCGGGCATCGGTCGAGGCGGGGTCGGGGGTCGCGCTCATGGGGCCATCCTGCCGCCTGACGCCGACATCCTTCCGGGTGCCATCCGCGTCGCCGTCGGCGACGAACACCCGAGGTGACCTCCCCCTCCCCCGGGCCCTCCCCCCGCACCGACCCGGCCACCGACCCGGCCACCGTGGCGACCGGCCTCCCCGAGCCCTCCCTGACCCGTCTCGACGTCGACGGCGACCCCCGCGGGCTGGTCCTCGTCCTGCACGGGGGCAAGCAGGCCAGCCGCCAGGCGGTCGACGCGCGCAGCGCGTCCTGGCGGCGGATGGCCGCGATGCAGCGCTCGATCACCCCCGACGCGCACGCTGCAGGCGTCTCGACGTGGCTGCTGCGCTACCGCGTGCGGGGTGGAACCGTGGTGCGCCGGTGCAGGACGCCCGCGCGGCCCTGGAGCAGGTACGCCGCGAGCTCGGCGACGTCCCGGTGGTCCTGCTGGGCCACTCGATGGGCGGACGGACCGCGGCGTACGTCGCCGACGACCCGAGCGTGGTCGGCGTCGTCGGGCTGGCGCCGTGGTGGCAGGGCGACGACCCGGTCTCCGCGCTGGCCGGCAAGCACGTGCGAGCCGCGCACGGCCGCACCGACAAGATCACCTCGGCCCGGATGACGCGTGCCTTCCTCGATCGGGCCGGGCCGGTCGCCGCGTCCGTCGCCTTCGAGGACATGGGCCGGGTGGGGCACTACATGCTGCGGCAGGTGCCCCGGTGGAACGACGTCGCGACCCGGCACTCGCTCGAGCTGCTCGGGGTCTAGCCGCTCTTCTTGCGCGTCACCCCGCTCCGGCGTACCGTCGTCGATGGAACGAAACAGTTTCGTTTCATCCAGGTGAACGGAGGGTGACGTGGCCACGTCGAACGACGCACGTCCCCGGGTCGAGGGCGAGCGCGAGCAGGAGATCCTCACAGCCACCCTCGCCGTGCTCGCCGACGTCGGCTACGACCGGCTCAGGATGGACGCCGTCGCCACGGCGGCCCGGGCCTCCAAGGCGACGCTCTACCGACGCTGGCAGTCCAAGGCCAGCCTGGTGATCGACGCCCTCCAGGCCCAGAAGGGCCCGCACGTCGAGGTCGACACCGGCTCGCTGCGCGAGGACCTGCTCGCGACGTACTGCGCACGGGGTGGTCTCACCGACAGCAGCCAGCTCGCCGTGCTGGCCTCGGTGATCACGGCGATCAGCCGTGACGAGGAGTTCGCCGCGGCGTTCCGCCGCGACGTGATCGGACCCAAGCAAGCCGCTGCCCGGGTGATCTTCGAGCGCGCCCAGCACCGCGGCGAGATCGGCCCGGACGTCGACCTCGACGTGCTCGCCCCCGTGCTGGCCTCGGTCGTGATGCACCGCACGTTCGTCCTCGGCGAGAACCCGACCCCCGACCTCGTCACCGAGGTCGTCGACCAGATCATCCTGCCCGCGGCTCGACGAAGCGCCGCTCCCGACACACCCCACTCCAGCTCGAGAGGCACCCCATGACCGACATCGTCACCCCCGACGAGACCTCACCGCCGACCCCGTCCTCGCCCGAGGCGACCGAGAAGACGATCAACCTGCGCTGGGCGCTCGTGCTGATCTCGATCGCCCAGCTGATGGTGGTCCTCGACGCCAGCATCACCAACATCGCCCTGCCGTTCATCGGCCGCGACCTCGGGGTGGCCCAGGCCAACCTGTCCTGGATCGTGACCGGCTACGCCCTGGCCTTCGGCGGCCTGCTGCTGCTCGGCGGCCGCCTCGGCGACCTCTACGGCCGGCGCCGGATGTTCGCGCTCGGCCTCACCGTCTTCGCGGTGGCCTCGCTGTTCGGCGGACTGGCGCAGAACGAGGCCATGCTGCTCAGCTCGCGAGCCCTGCAGGGCCTCGGTGCTGCGCTCGCGTCCCCGGCCGCGCTGGCCCTGATCACCACCACCTTCCCGGCCGGCCCCGCACGCAACCGCGCCTTCGCGGTGTACGCCGCGATGTCCGGCGCCGGCGCGGCGGTCGGCCTGATCCTCGGCGGCTGGCTGACCGGCCTGGACTCCGTCGCAGGCCTCTCGCTGGCCGGGTGGCGCCTGACCTTCCTGATCAACGTGCCGATCGGGCTGGTCGCAGCCTCCCTCGCGCCGCGCCTGCTGCGGGAGTCGGAGGCCAGCGACGGCCGCCTCGACGTCCCCGGTGCGGTCACCGGCACCCTCGGGCTGCTCGGCATCGTCTTCGGCCTGACCCGCGCCGGCGAGGAGCAGCACGGCTGGGGCGACCCCGGGACGATCGCCAGCCTCGTGGCCGGCGTCGCCCTGATCGTGGCGTTCGTGCTGATCGAGCGCCGGGCGGCGCACCCGCTCCTGCCGCTGCGGATCTTCGCGCACCGAACCCGGGCCGCCAGCTTCGCGGCCATGATGATCGCCCCCGCCGCGATGTTCGCGATGTTCTACTTCCTGAGCCTGTTCATCCAGCAGGTGATGGGCTACTCGCCGCTGCGGGCCGGGTTCGCGTTCCTGCCGTTCTCCCTCGGCATCGTGATCGGCGCAGGCCTCTCCTCGAACCTCGTCAACCGCGTGGACCCGCGCTTCCTGGCCGGCACCGGCACCCTGCTGGCCGCCCTGAGCCTGTTCATGTTCTCCCGGATCGGCGTCGACGACTCCCCCGGTGCCACCCTGGCGGCATTCGCCGGGCAGGGCACCGTGGGCACGGACGTGAGCTACTGGGGCTCGATCATGCCGTGGGTCGTGGTCATGTCGATCGGCATGGGCCTGGTCTTCGTGCCGCTGACGCTCACCGCGGTTCACCGGGTGCGCGCGGACGACTCCGGCATCGGCTCGGGCGTGCTCAACACGATGCAGCAGGTCGGCGGCGCCCTGGGCCTGGCCACGCTGAGCACGGTGTCGCTGCACTACATCAACGACCGCGCCGCGGCCGTGACCGGACCGCTGGCGCAGGGCCTCAGCGGCGCCGGGCTCGACCCGACCGCCACGATCCCGGGCACCGGCACGTCCTACCTCGAGGGCGCGGTCTTCCAGGCCTCCTTCACCGAGGGCGCGACCCACGCCTTCCTGATCGGCTCGCTGATGATGGTGCTGGCCTCGGTCGTCGTCTGGGTCTTCCTCGACGTCAAGCACGAGGAGCTGGCCACCGACGAGGACGCGCCGGTCGCCGTCTGACCTGACCCGTCCGCACCCGCGACGACACCGGCCCGCCACGAGATCGTGGCGGGCCGGTGTCGTCGGTGGTCAGCGCGGGGCGCCGTCGCGCAGCCGCAGGAACTCCAGGTGACGCTCGTACTGGTCGAGCACGTCGTCGAGCAGCTGGGTGTGGTTGTAGCCCATGACGTCGTAGCCCTGGCCGCCCTCGCGCAGGTGCACCTCGAGGCGTGAGTAGACCTCGTGGCCGCGCGGGACGCGACCGCCGTACGCCGGCACGGGCACCTCGCTGTGCTGCACGGCGTAGACGAAGGGCTGCTCGCCCCCGACCGCCGCCCGGAGAGCGATAGCGGGCTGGCCGGACTCGTCAACCACGCTGGCGACCTCGGCCGGGACGTGCTGTGCCTCGAGCTCGACGGCTACCTCCTCGAGCGCCGGCGTCACGACGTCGGCGAGGAAGGTGTCGGCCTCGGCGCGCGAGGGGAAGGCCATCGCCCGCCGCACCCGTGCCTGCCACGGCACCGAGGGGCGGGCAGGGTCCGGGGTCTCCGAGCCGCCGCTGCGCCCCGACAGGGCCCCGGGCAGCGAACCCGTCGAGCTGTCGACCCGCTTGGCCTCCACGACCAGGGCCTTGTAGAGGCCCCACATCACCGCGAGCATCACGAAGGCGAACGGCAGCCCCACGATGATCGTGGCGTACTGGAGCGCGAAGATGTTGCCCACACTCAGGATCGCGAGGGTCAGCGCCCCGGTGGCCACGGCCCAGAAGATGCGCAGACCCGGTCCGGCGTCGTCGTTGGCCGTGCGCAGCCGCGAGGACAGGTTGGCCATGACGAGAGCGCCGGAGTCGGCCGAGGTGACGTAGAAGAGCAGGCCGACGATGATCGCCAGCGTGGCGACGACCGGGAAGAGCGGGTACTCCTGGAGCAGCGCCCACAGGCCCTGGTCAGGACCCGTCGCCTGGGTCACGATGGACTCGAACGAGGCGTTCCCCGCGCGGAGCTCGTCGATCGCGGCGTTGCCGAAGATCGAGACCCACATCACGATGTAGCTGAACGGGATGAGCAGGGTGCCGAGCACGAACTGGCGGATCGTAC
>CAVUFK010000015.1:0-6327 GCA_963740745.1 uncultured Actinomycetota bacterium | reverse complement strand
CCTCGCCCTCGACCGCGACGGCCGGGTGACGGTGGCCAACGACAGCGCTCGCGAGCTGCTGCGCCTCCCCCACGACGCCGTCGGCCGGCGCCTCGAGGAGCTCGACCTCGACCCGCAGCTGGTCGAGGTGCTGAGCAGCCGCCAGGCGGGCTCGGACCGGCTGGTGCTGGTCGGTGACCGCGTGCTCGCGCTGAACCGACGTCCGATGCGCTCGCACGGCTCGGTGATCGGCTCGGTGACCACGCTGCGCGACCGCACCGAGCTCTCGGCCCTGGAGCGCGAGCTCGGCACCACCCGCGCGACCAGCAACACGCTGCGCGCACAGACCCACGAGTTCGCCAACCAGCTGCACACCATCTCGGGCCTGCTGCACCTCGAGGAGTACGACGAGGTCGTGCGGTTCGTCGACGGCGTACGCCTGAGCCGGACGTCGCTCTACGACGAGGTCACCTCGCGGATCGACGACGCCACCGTCGCCGCGCTGCTGATCGCCAAGGCCAGCCTGGCCGGCGAGCGGGGCGTCGAGCTGCGGCTGCGGCCCGAGTCGTCGCTGACCAAGGTCTACGGCGTGCTCTCGCGCGACCTCGCCACCGTGGTCGGCAACCTGGTCGACAACGCGCTGGACGCCGCGGCGCAGACCCCGGAGGGCCGGACGCCGCACGTCGAGGTGCTGGTCGACGGTGACGACGACCGCGTGGTCGTGCAGGTCGGCGACAGCGGGCCCGGCGTGCCCGACGGCGACGACGTCTTCCGCCAGGGCTGGTCGACCAAGTCGATCCCCGGCGACGGCGGTCGCGGCTTCGGCCTGGCGCTCGTGCGTCTGGTCTGCCGGCGCCGCGGTGGCGACGTGACGTTGCGCAACGACGGGGGCGCGGTGTTCACTGCGACGCTGCCGCTCGGTGCGGTCGACGCGGCCGAGGCCGGGTCGGAGGCCGGGTCCGAGGCTGCTGAGGGGTCGTTCCGAGAGGTGGGTCGATGATCGAGGTGCTGGTCGTCGACGACGACTTCATGGTCGCCCGCATCCACACCGGGTTCGTCGAGCGCACGCCCGGGTTCACCGTCAGCGGCACGGCCCGCACGGGCGCCGAGGCCCTCGAGGCCGCCGCGCGGCTGCAGCCCGACCTGGTGCTGCTGGACGTCTACCTGCCCGACGTCAGCGGCCTGGACCTGCTCGGCGACCTGCGCGAGGCGGCCCCCGAGGTCGACGTGCTGGTGATCTCGGCCGCCCGCGAGGCCGAGACAGTCCGCCGGGCGCTGCGCGGCGGGATCGTGCACTACCTGATGAAGCCGTTCTCCTACGACGACCTGCGGCTGCGCCTGGAGCACTACCAGCAGGCGTACGCCGGCATGGCCGGTGAGCACACCGACCAGGCCGACGTCGACCGGGTCTTCAACATCGCCTCACCCACCGGCAAGCAGTCGTTGCCCAAGGGGTTCAGTGCCGAGACCCTGAAGCTGGTCGAGGACACACTGCGCCACCGCGACCCGGCCGACGGCGACCTCTCGGCGGCCGAGACCGCGGAGCTGCTCGGCATCTCACGGGTCAGCGCGCGCCGCTACCTCGAGCACCTCAGCGACCGTGGCCGGGTCGAGGTGAGCCTGCGCTACGGCGAGGTCGGGCGGCCCGAGCGCCGCTACGCCTGGCGCTGAGCCTCAGCGGTCGTTCGAGTCCTGGGCGGCCTCCTCGACGGTCAGCTCGGCGGTCGGGGCGACCTCGAGCCGGGCGTCGGGGATCGGGTCGCCGCTGCGCGTCGAGACCCCGAAGGTGCCCTCGTCCACGCGCTTCTCGGCCCGCTCGATCGCCGCGAGGCGCTCGCGGAGGCTGCTCTCGACGGCGTCGTCGACGCCCTCGGACTCCAGCGGCTGGGCGGCGTCGCCGTAGTCGCCGTGCTCGCCCTCGTTCTCGCGGTCCTGGCCGCCCGACCGGGTGACGTCGGCCAGCAGCGCCTCGACCTCCTCGCGCTCGGTCTTCAGCAGCGCGCGTGCGCGGGTCTCGTCCATGGGGGTTCCTTTTCGTCGTGGGGTCGCCGCGGTGGGCGGACCCCCTTCCTACGCTGACGGCGCACCGAAGTCGAACCGGCGGTTCTGCGTACCCCGACCTACGGCCCCCGCTAGCGTGTGCCTCGCATTTCGCCACAGCAGAGTCAGGACCGGAAGCCCGATGACCCACCCGATCAGGACCGTGCTGGTCGACGACTCCGTGGAGATCCGCGCGCTGCTGCGGCACACCCTGGACCGCGAGCCGGACTTCGAGGTCGTCGCCGAGGCCGGCGACGGTGCCGCCGGCGTGGCCGCCGTTTCCGCCCACACCCCGCACCTGGTGCTGCTGGACATCGCGATGCCGGTGATGGACGGGCTGCAGGCACTGACCCTGATCCGCGAGGCGTCCCCCGGGTCCATCGTCGTGGTGTTCTCGGCCTTCACCGACGTCAGCGGGGCCGCCGAGCGTGTGGCGCGGCTGGGGGCGCACGCCTACATCGAGAAGCACGGCGGCATGTCCGAGCTGGTCGAGGACCTGCGCCGCACCCTGGCCACGGAGTTCGGCCTGCGCTCCTGAGCCCTCCGGGGGAGGTCAGGAAGACGACCAGACCGCCAGCTCGTTGCCGCTGGGGTCGGTGAAGTGGAACCGGCGTCCGCCGGGGAAGGCGTACGGCGCGGTGACCACCTCGCCGCCCGCCTGCTCGACGGCGGCCACGGTGGCGTCGAGGTCGTCGGAGAAGAGCAGGACGAGCGGGCCGCCGCGTCCCGGGGCGCTCTCCGCGTTCAGGCCGCCGACCTCCTCGTCGCCGTCGAGCCAGCGGATGCCGGCGTACGACGGGCCGTAGTCGTTGAACTGCCAGCCGAACGCGGCGGCGTAGAACGACCGGGCGGAGTCGAGGTCGGTCACGCCGAGCTCGACGTAGTCGATGGTGTGGTGGAGGTGTCCCATGGCCCCACGTTCCTCCCCCGCTCGCGGCTGCGCCACCCCCGGTCTGAGGCCCGCCCGGTAGCGTCCTCACATGGCCACGACCTCCCCCGTCCGCCCCGCGGCCGCACCCCGGATGGAGGAGGACGCCGTCACCCGCGTCTTCGCCAGTCGCTCCGTCGCCGAGCACCTCGTCCGCGGCGTGCTCGGCCTGGTGCTCGTCGTCCTGGCCCTCGCCTGGGCCGGTTCCAACCCGTGGGCCCTGCTCCTCGCCGTGCCCGGCGTCGTCGCCTGGCGCGGCTGCCCCACGTGCTGGGCCCTCGGCCTCGCCGCCACCCTCTCCCGCGGCCGCGCCGGCTGCCCCGACGGCACCTGTCGCAGCTGACGCCCGCTTGCTCGGCGGGCTAGCTCGGGCTCGGTGGTGCGGGGTCCGTGGGTCGGGCAGGGCGTTCCGCTCATTGGGGCGCTGGTCGGTTCAGCGGAGCACCTGACGGACGACTCGTCGGTCGAGCAGGGCGCTCTGCGCCCGTCGTCGGGACCAGAGCCAGGTTCAGGCCGAGGCGGCGATGTGCCGCGGAGCGGGCTCGACGACGTAGCTGTGCCCGGTCGGGCTGACCCACAGGTGGCGCCCGTCGAGCAGACGCTCGTAGTCCCAGTCGGTGAAGGTCTTGATCCGGTGGTGCAGCCGGCACAACGGCGCCAGGTTGAGCAGGTTGGTCTGGCCGGGAGGTCCACCCTCGTCGGGATCGACCCACGCTTCGATGTGGTCGAGGTCGCAGCCCCTGGAGTCGCGCCGGCAGCCGGGGAAGACGCAGGTCGCGTCGCGCAGGAAGACGACCTCCCGCATCGCGGGGCTGGGGTCGTGGCCGTCGCGTGGGGCCAGGGGTCCGGTGAGCGGGATGTCAGTGCCACGGCCAGTGCCGGGGCCGGAGAAGTTCGTGAGGTCGAGGACGGGTCGGACGGTGAACTTCCGTCCCGCGAGCCAGGTCTCGACCAGCTCCAGGCTGGTCGCGCCGACGCGTTCGATGACCGCAGTGCCGGTGCCCGCTTCGAGGTGCTCGGCCAGGTCGTCGGGCGTCAGGTGCAGGTAGAGGACCGCGGTCCCGCCACCCACCGGGCCGGTGCCGTCGACTGCGCCGCTGTAGCTCTTCGGCCCGATCCCACTGAGGGCCTCACGCGCTGCGGTGAACGGGTCGCTGCGATCGGCGACGTCACGGGCCAGGAGGTCGAGGGTGTGCTGGGGGTCGGCGAGGATCCCGACCGCACGGGCCCGGCGGACGTCGAGCCCGTCGTCGTCGCCCAGGGCCGAGAGCTTGGCCGCGATCTGGGCGATCGAGTGGTCGAACCGTTCAGCGTCGGGCCGGTCGAGCATCAGGTGGAGGCCTTGGGTGGCCGGGCACTTCGAGTGCGACAGCGTCACGTGCCGTTCGGCCAAGGCCTGGCGTTCATCTTCGACGGCGCGGTCGGGGTCGTGGTAGAGCCGCGCCTCATCGATCAGACGCCGTGCCCTCACCTGCCCGATCTTGGCGGGGACCGCGCAGATGAGCCGGTCGGCGTGGGCGACGGCGACCTCGGAGAGGTCGTGGGTCTCCCGGGCGATCGACCGCCCCAGCCAGACGGGCACCTTCCCGGCGTGAACCAGGGACCACAGCGTCGGAAGCCGGTAGGTCAGCTCCAAGGCGTCGGCCAGCAGCTGCCGGCCCGCGTTGAAGGAGACGCCGAGGGCGGCGGCCAGGTCGGCCGGTGCGAACTCCGCCACGGTCGGTGCACCCGGTCCGGCGAGCGGGGTGACCTGTTCTTTGAAGAGCCTGCCGTCACCCCAGGAGGCGGGGGTGCCGTCTTCGGGGCACGGGTGCAGCAGGGCCCAGTCGACGGCGAGCTCGATCTCGCGGACCTCGGCCTGGTGGGCGGCTGCTCGTTGCCGGTGCAGCTCGTCGATGACCTGGTCGGGGCTGAGTCGGTCGAGGCCGGGTTGGTCGAGGCCGGGCAGCGCGCGGGGTGTCACCGCGGTGGGGGAGGCTGCTGGGCGCCGGCTCATGAGCCGAGTCTACCTGACTGTGCCTTGGAAATCAAACATAAGTTCGATCTCTTATCGCGAGGTCAGGCTTCCAAGCCGTCGCGCCGGCCGGCTCTGCGGGTGGTCGGTTTGGCTCTCGTTTCGACGACGGGCCTGGCGGCCCTGCTCAACCGACGAGCCGCGCGGCACCCTGCGTGCCCCAGTTCGGGCTCGAGGACGGCCGGGCGGGCCTGATCGACCAACGACCGAGCCGCGCCGCCCGCCGCGCCAGCCCTGGTTTCGACGACGGGCCTGGCGGCCCTGCTCAACCGACGGCAGGCGGCCCTGCTCAACCGACGGCAGGCGGCCCTGCTCAACCACCGGCAGGCGGCCCTGCTCGACCGACCAGGTGCCCGCGCACGAACAGACCGACGTCCGCCCAGCGCCCGCGCTACAACAACCCCAGGCCCACCGCATGCCGGCGCACGGCGTCGGAGTCGGGGGCGAGGACGAAGGGGACGTCGTCGTCCCAGGTGCTCGAGACCGCCTCGACGCGACCGTCGCCGGGGTCCAGGCGCACCTCGCGGATGTAGACGGCGAGGATGCGGCCCGGGTGGGTGCGGACGACGTCGGCGTAGATCTCGGGGTCGCGCTCCCCCGAGTCGCCGATCAGCACGAAGCACAGGTCGGGGTGCAGGTCGAGGACGCGGTGGATCCGCACGGCCTTCTGCTCCCGCCCCGCGGCGGCGGTGCCGAGCAGGTCGCGCAGCAGGACCGGGCCGAGCGGGAAGTCGCGGTGGCGCAGGAACGCGAGCAGGAAGGCGTGCAGGTTCCAGGGGCTGGAGGACACGTAAAAGACCGGGTTGTGGTCCCCCGCGAGGTCGCGGTAGAGCTCGGGCGCGCCGGGGAACGGGCTCCTGGTCAGGGCCGAACCGGCGATCGTCTGCCGCACCATCCGGGCCGCGCGCTGCACGCCGGTCTCCAAGATGGTGTCGTCGATGTCGGACAGCACGCCGAAGCGGGCGTCGGGGCCGGGCACCCGCACGAGCACGTCGGCACGGTGGTCACCGGCCAGGCCGCGGTAGTCGCCGGCGAGCTCGACCGTGCCGTGCGACCACGGGCTGGTGAGCGCGGCGGGGTCGGGCTCGAGCTCCACGTCGAAGTAGCCCTCACCGTCGGTGCAGGTCTCCACGGAGGCGCCGGCCACGCTCACCCGAAGGGGTACGCCGGGCAGCTCGTGGGTCGCGAAGCCCCGCAGCGTCCGGCGTACGGCGGGAAGCAGGCCCTCCCCCTCGACGGCCTCCGAGGGGTGCGGGTCGTCCAGCACGCGACCCCGGACGACCACGCCGTGCGCGCCACCGTGGCCGACGTACGGCTCGATCCGGAAGCGGGCCGGCGGGCGGGAGGCAGCGCGGGCGAGCCGCGA
>CAVUFK010000014.1:0-3886 GCA_963740745.1 uncultured Actinomycetota bacterium | reverse complement strand
CAGGACGCTGCCCGCTCGGTGCCCTCCGACGACGGTGCGGCGACCTCGGGCGACCGTGACCTCGACGGCCAGGCCGACGCGGGCAAGGCGCTGACACCGGCGCAGCTGTGCGGCTTCCTCGAGGCCGAGGCCCCGAAGGTCGTCGACCTGCAGCCGGAGGAGTACGCCGCGGCCAGCTTCGGCAGCGCCCTGTTCGCCTTCTTCACCCACCACGGCCTGCTCACCGACATCGACGGCGCCGAGATCGACACGCTCGCCGCCCGGGGCTGCCCCCAGGTCGCCGCGACCCTCTGACCCCCCTCGGCGCCCCCAGCTTCGCCGACCTGCTCTCCCGCTGACCTTCCCGCCGCCCGCGTCGGTCGAGCAGGGTTTCGACGACGGGCGCGGGGGCCCTGCTCAACCACCGTGGCCCGGCGCACCCGTCGGTCGAGCCGGGCCGGGGGGCCCGTCGTCGAAACCACGCCGACCCCGGCCGACGCGGGGGTGCGAGACTGCCCGGGTGGGACCGGGGGAGGCGTTGCGGCAGCAGGGGGTGGCCTGCGGGCGGCTCGGGTCCCCGATGTACGCCGGGCTGCTGGCGCGGCTGGCCGACGACGTGGAGGCCGGTGGACCCACGGCGACCGTGCTCGCGGGGCACGAGGACGACCCCGGCCCGAGCGCCCTCGGGCTGCGCCTGCTCGGCAGCGTGCACCGGCTGGTGCTGGAGCGGCGGGCGGGCGTCCTGGCGACGTACTACCCGAGCGTCGGCGGTCACTGGGACCCGGTCTCCGGACCCGAGGCCGTGCTGGACCTGCTCCGCAGCGACCCGGACACCGTGCGGGAGTGGCTCGACCGGCCGCCGCAGACCAACGAGGTCGGACGGGCCGCGGCGCTGGTCGGCGGCCTGCTCCACCTGGCGCCGGACGAGCGCCTGCCCGTGCGCCTGGTCGAGATCGGCGCCTCCGCGGGCCTCAACCTGCTGGCCGACCACTTCCACCTCCTCGACGACCGGGGCACCGCCACGGGCGACCCGGCCTCGCCGGTGACGCTGCAGCCCGCCTGGCGGGGGCCCGCGCCCGAGCCGTGGCCCGGCCTGAGGTTCACCGAGGCGCTGGGGTGCGACCTGGCCCCGATCGACGCGACGACGACGGAGGGCCGGCTGGCGTTGACGGCGTACGTCTGGCCCGACCAGCAGCACCGCCACGAGCGGCTCCGCGGCGCGCTGGCCCTGGCCCAGCGCCATCCACCCGTCGTACGCCGCCAGGGTGCCGCCGACCTCCTCGACGCCGTCGAGCTCGTCGAGGGCACGACGACGATGGTCTGGCACAGCGTGATGTGGCAGTACCTCCCCGAGGCCGAGCAGCAACGGGTGACCGACCGGCTCGAGCAGCTCGCCGGCACCGCGACGGCCGAGGCGCGGCTGGCGCACCTCTTCCTGGAGCCGACCCACCGCGAGGACCACCGCCACCACGAGTTCCTGGTCGTGCTCACCACCTGGCCGGGCGGCGAGCGGCGCGTGCTCGGTCGGGCGGCCGCCCACGGCCTGCCGGTGACCTGGGCGGGCTGAGCGATTCCCGGTCGACGCCCGTGGTGCCGCGTGCGAGGGTGGGGCTCCGGGTGTCGAGCAGTGGAGGAACCATGGCGCAGCAAGAAGGCAACGACGACATCAAGGCCAAGATGCGTGAGGCCCTGGAGCGCAAGCAGGCCAACGACCGTGGGGTGCCGAAGGACCAGCCGCTGAAGGAGAAGGCCCACGGCTCCGAGGTCGCCGGAGGCGGCCCGAAGATGCACCGCCGCAAGGCCGGCGGCGGGGGTTCCTGAGCCTGTCGTCGCGACCGCACGCCGCACCGGGGCCTATGCTCCCCGGTGTGGCGAAGCGGGTGGTACTCCACATCGGAGCGATGAAGTCCGGCACCAGCTTCATCCAGAACGTCCTGCACCAGAACCGCTCGCGCCTCGCCGAGCACGACCTGCGCTTCGCCTGCGACCGGTGGCGCCAGCAGGTCCTCGCCGTCCGTGACCTGATGGCGCACGGCGGCCCCAAGCAGGCCCCGCTGGCCCCCGACGGCCCCTGGCAGCAGCTGGTCGACGACGTGCGCGCCTGGCCGGGCACCGCCATCGTCTCGATGGAGTTCCTGGGCCCGCGCAACCGGGCCAAGATCGACCTCGTCCGCGAGGCCTTCGCCGACGCCGACCTCCAGGTCGTGCTGACCGCGCGCGACCTCGCCCGCTCGCTGCCCTCGATGTGGACCGAGTCCATGCAGAACCGCGGCGTGAAGTCGTGGGAGGAGTTCCTCGAGGCCGTGCGGTCCGAGGACATGACCAGCCGGCCCGGCCGCAACTTCTGGCGCAACCAGCGCATCTCCGAGATCGCCGCGACCTGGTCCGAGGCCGTCGGCCGCGACCACTTCACGCTGATCACGATCCCGCCCCGCGGCGCACCGCCCGAGGTGCTCTGGGAGCGGTTCAGCGAGGTCGCCGGCATCCCGCGAGGCCTGTGCGACCTCGACGCGCGCAGCAACCCGGCGCTCGACGCCGCCTCGGCCCTCGTGCTCCGCTCGGTCAACGAGCGCCTGACCGAGCACGGCTTCGACCGCCAGGAGTACGAGCGCGTCGTCAAGGGGATGCTCGCCAAGCAGGGCCTCGTGCGCCGCGGCCGCGAGACCGTCCCCCTCGGCATCGATGAGCGCTGGGTGCGCCGCAAGTCGCGCGACGAGCTCGACCGCCTGCGCGCCCTCGACCTGAGGGTCGTCGGTGACCTCGAGGAGCTCGCCGCCGACAAGGTGCCCGGCGTGCACACCCGCAAGGTCACCGCCGAGCAGCAGCTCGAGGCCGCCGTCGACGGCCTCGTGTTCCTGCTCGAACGCCTGATGAAGCCCCCGGCCGAGACCAGCGCGGTCACAGGGGCCCCCGACCGAGAGGACGACGAGTGAGCCGCGTGCGCGACCTCCTGCGAGGCCGGGGCGACCAGCCCGACGCCGACCAGGACACCCCTGCCCAGGACGCTCCGGCTCCGCAGGGTCAGGACCGCTCCGAGCGTGAACCGGGGGAGCCGCTGCGGATCGCCGCGATCACCTTCTGCCGCGACGAGGGCCGGATGCTGCCGCTGTGGGTGCGCTACTACGGCGGCCTGTTCGGTGACGCCAACATCTACGTCGTCGACGACAACTCCGAGGACGGTTCCACCGACGACCTGCCCTGCGACGTCCTGCACGTGCCCCCGATCCGCGGCGGCCGGTTCAACACCACCCGGATGGCGATGGTCGGCAACCTCGGCCGCTCGCTGCTCACGCTGTACGACGTCGTGCTCTTCTGCGACACCGACGAGTTCCTCGTCCCCGACCCCGCGAAGTACGCCGACCTCAAGGCCTACGTCGAGGCCAAGGACGGCGAGGGCCTCGACGCCGTCGGCTCCCTCGGCTTCAACGTGGTGCATGCCGTCGACTCCGAGCCCCGCTCGACCTCACCCAGCCGCTGCTCGGCCAACGCCGCCTGGCCAAGTTCCTGCCCCTGATGTGCAAGCCCGCCATCAAGTGGGTCCCGGCCCATTGGAGCGCCGGCACCCACGGCATCCGCACGCCGTACGCCGTGGACCCCGGACTGTGGATGTTCCACATCAAGTTCGGCGACCGCGACCACCTGCAGGAGGCCGCCGACCACCGCCTGCGCATGGTCGAGGCCGACGGCCGCTCGCGCGACACCCAGTGGCGCCAGGGCGGCGACGCCCTCGTCGACCTCCTCGTCACCGCCACGACCGGGGTCGACCCGGCCACCGTGCCCGAGTTCGTCCCGCCGACGGGGGAGAAGCTGGCCGCGCTGGTCGTCGAGGACCCGCCCGGCAACTGGCGTGCCCCCGGGGTAGCCAGCTGAAGCGATGGAGAACCGGCCGCTCGTCCGGATCCCGGAC
>CAVUFK010000013.1:0-310649 GCA_963740745.1 uncultured Actinomycetota bacterium | reverse complement strand
GGGCGCCGGCTCCTACAGCTCGGCCGAGCTGATCACCGGCGGTGGGGTCTGGGCTTCGCCTGGGTGGCGGCTGCGGGGTTCGGGGCCGCACTGCGTGCCGGGGTCCCGGGGAGGTCGTCGTGTCCGAGCGCCGGCGGTCGCTGCTCCAGCTCCTGCTGCCCTACGCCGCCCTGCTCGTCGCCGTGGCCTCCCTCGGGGGCGAGCCGGGTCACCGGGGCCTCCGACGCGAGCAGCGGTCTGGTGCTCGCCCTGGTCCTGATCGCCGTCGTCGTGGCCCGGCAGCTGCTGGCGCTCGCCGGAGAGCCGCCGTCTGCTCGCCGCGCTGGCCCAGGCGCGCGACGCGCTGCAGCGCCAGGCCACCCACGACGCCCTGACCGGTCTGGCCAACCGGTCGCTGTTCGGCGAACGCCTCGACCAGGCGCTGCGCCGTCGCGACACCGGGGTGGCGGTGCTGTTCTGCGACCTCGACGACCTGAAGGCCGTCAACGACTCCCACGGTCACGACGTGGGCGACGCCCTGCTGGCCGAGGTCGCGGCGAGGCTGCTGGCCGGCGTACGGGGCGCGGACACGGTCGCCCGGCTCAGCGGCGACGAGTTCGCCGTCCTGCTGCCCGAGGCCCACGACGCCGACCTCGTCGCCGCACGACTGGTGGGTGAGGTGGCGGTGCCGCTGATCGTGCGGGGCCGACGGCTCGACCCGTCGATCTCGATCGGGGTCGCGCGCTGCGACCCGGCCACGAATCCCACCTCGACCCGGCCACCCGGGCGAGCGCGCTGCTCCAGCGTGCCGACCGGGCGATGTACGCCGCGAAGCTCGCCGGGAAGGGTCAGGTCGTGGCGGCGCCTCGGACGAGCGCGCCCGATCGGGTCGACGCGGCGCGGGCGGTCAGCGGCCCATCCGTGAAGAACTCGGGGTTGGGCCGCAGCGCGAACAGGTGCGCGAGCCGGTTCGAGGCCGCGAACAGCGCGGTGATCGAGCCGACGTCCCAGATCTCGTCCTCGCTCAGCCCGGCGTCGCGGGCCGCGGCGAGATCGCGCTCGCCGAACGCGGCGGGGTCCCGGCCAGCGCCAGCGCGAGGTCGACGATCGCGCGCGGCCGCGGCTCCAGGTCGCAGCCGCGCGGGTTGATCGCGACGTGTCGGCGAGCTGCGGGTCCTTCGACCGGATCCGCAGGATGGCGCCGTGCGCGACCACGCAGTACGGGCACTCGTTGACCCCCGACGTCGCGACCACGACCAGCTCCCGCTCGGCCTTCGAGAGCCCGTCGTCGGAGTCCATCAGGGCGTCGTGGTAGTCCAGGAACGCCCGCAGCTCGGCGCGGTCGCCGCCCGAGCGCACGGAAGATGTTGGGGATGAAGCCGGACTTCTCCACGATCGGCGCGAGCCGCTGGCGAAGGTCCTCGGGCAGGTCGTCGACCTCGACGGTGCCGAACCTGCTGACCGGGGTGTCGCTGCGCATCGTCATCACTCCAACCTAGGTCCCTCGCTCAGCCGCGGACCTTGGCGGTCAGCGCGACCAGCTGGTCGAGCAGGGTCTGGATCTCTCCGGCTCGACGCTCGATCGGCGTCAGGCCGGTCTCACCGAAGTCGGTGAACAACGAGAGCGCGACCTGCGCCCGCACGTCGAGCATGTGGAAGTTGGCCACGATCGCCCGCCAGTGCTCGACGCACCGCACGCCGCCGTCGGCACCGTAGGACACGAAGCCGACGGTCTTCCCGACCCACTCGGGGCCGAGGGAGTCGACGGCGTTCTTGAAGGCACCGGGAACGCCGTGGTTGTACTCCGGGGTGACGAAGACGAACCCGTCGTGGGCGTCGATCGCCTCGCCCCACGCCGTGACCGCGGCCGAGTCGTAGACCCGGCCCGCGGCCGCCGGCACGACCCCGGAGGTCAGGACGGGCACGCCGAAGGACGCGAGGTCGACCAGCTCGTACGTCGCGTCGTCGCGATCCCGGGTCGCCTCGAGGACCCACCGCGCGACGCTCTCGGCCTTGCGACCCTCGCGGACCGAACCGATGATGATGCCGATCTTCACGGGTGCTCCTGGCTGCTCAACGCGGCGCCCTGCTGACGCCCCGACCGGCCGATCGTGCACCACGGCACTCAGCCGTCGTGGGGCGGGCGCGGGATGAAGAACGCGACGCGACGCTGGTAGTCGCGGTAGGCCGGGCCGCTCCTCCATCTCCTCCTCGGTGCGCTTGGCACCGGTGGCGTAGATCAGCAGGTAGCTCATCGCGACCGGCGCCGGCAGCGTCCACAGCGACCCGGCGCGACGCGGCGGAGGCGACCCAGACGCCGTCCCAGATCACCGAGTCACCGAAGTAGTTGGGGTGGCGCGACCAGCCCCACAGGCCGGTGTCGAGGACGTCGGGTCGCTCGTCCTCGGTCGCGCGCCATGTACGCCGCCTTCTGGCGGTCGGCGGTCGCCTCGACCACGGCCCCGCCACCATCACGGCGACCCCGACCGGGAACAACCAGCGTCGGGCCGAGCGCGGCAGCGTGCTGGCCGCCGCGACCTGGATCGGCGCCGAGACCAGCAGCTGCGCCACGGCCTGGGTGCCGAAGACCTTGCCCAGCACCGCCGGGGTGGAGTCGCCCTCGAGGAACTCGGTGTAGCGCTCGTCCTCCTCGTCGCTGCCACGCAGCCGACCGAGCATCAGCCGCTCGAGCCGGGTCGCCCACGCCGTCGTCGCCGCGGCGAGGGTCCATCGGCGCACGGGGTCGCCGTTGCCCACCAGCGCGCTGGTCATCGCCACGCCGGCCAGCCCGGGTCCCCACACCCCGTCGGCGTAGTCGCGCCGGCCCTGGCGCAGCGCCAGCACGGCGGTCGCCCCCTGGGCCAGCGCGACGACCGCGGCGCTGGACGCGGAGATCCGGCGCAGGTTGGCGAGGTCGACGGTGGGGCGGTTGAAGCGGGGCATGCTGCGACGCTAGGCCGACGCGGACCACGGGACCACGGGTCCTCAGGGGTGGGGTGCACCAACCGTGCGGCGCCGCACCGCGGGGCCCCGGGCCCCCACCAGGGGTGAAGTAGAGCCCTCCCCGGCCTCCCTACGGTCAAGGGTGCGCGCGGCGTACGCCGCGCGCGACTCGAGCTTCGGGAGAGACGATGAAGGCAGTGACGTGGCAGGGCGTGCGAGACGTGCAGGTGCGCGAGGTCCCCGACCCGCGCATCGAGGAGCCGACCGACGCGATCATCAAGGTGACCTCGAGCGGTATCTGCGGCTCGGACCTGCACCTCGTCGAGACCCTCGGACCGTTCATGGGCGCGGGCGACATCCTGGGCCACGAGCCGATGGGGATCGTCGAGGAGATCGGCAGTGGGGTCGAGGGCCTCTCGGTCGGCGACCGGGTGGTGCTGCCGTTCCAGATCTCCTGCGGCAGCTGCTGGATGTGCGAGCAGGGCCTGCAGACCCAGTGCGAGACGACGCAGGTGCGCGAGCAGGGCATGGGGGCCGCGCTGTACGGCTTCTCCAAGCTCTACGGCGAGGTCGCGGGCGGCCAGGCGGAGTACGTGCGGGCCCCCCTCGCCGGCGCCAACGCGGTCGTCGTGCCGCAGGGCCCCCCGGACTCGCGCTTCGTCTACCTCTCCGACGTCCTGCCCACCGCGTGGCAGTCCGTGGAGTACGCCGGCATCCCCGACGGGGGGTCGGTGACCGTGATGGGCGCGGGGCCGATCGGTGACATGGCGAGCCGGATCGCACTGCACCGGGGCCACCGGGTGATCACCGTCGACCTCGTGCCCGAGCGGTTGGCCCGGGTGCGCGCCTTCGGGGCCGAGACCATCGACCTCAGCACGGTCGACGACCTCGGCGAGGCGGTCCGCTCGATGACCGACGGCCGCGGGACCGATGCCGTCATCGACGCCGTCGGCATGGAGGCCCACGGCGCGCCGGCGGCTCGCCTGGTGCAGCGCCTCGCCGGGATGCTGCCCGACGCGATCTCGGCGCCGATCATGAAGAGCGCCGGCGTCGACCGTCTCACGGCGCTCTACAACAGCATCGACGTCGTCCGCCGCGGTGGCACCATCTCGGTGATCGGCGTCTACGGCGGTGCGGCCGACCCGTTGCCGATGATGACGATGTTCGACAAGCAGGTCCAGCTGCGCATGGGGCAGGCCAACGTGCGTCGCTGGGTGCCCGAGATCCTGCCGCTGCTGACCGACGAGGACCCGCTCGGCGTCGACGGCTTCGCCACCCACCGCCTCCCGCTCGACCAGGCTGCGCACGGCTACGAGATCTTCCAGAAGAAGACCGACGGGGCGTGCAAGGTGGTCCTCGAGCCGTGAGAGCAGCGTTCGGGGCGCTGCAGATCGAGTACGACGAGCGCGTCCTGGAACCGCGGGCCTGGACGGCCCTGCAGTCACGCTGGGCCGTCGAGCTGCTCGAGGACGCCGCCGACGACGCGGCTGTCCTCGAGCTGTGCACCGGCGCGGGCCACATCGGGCTGCTGGCCGCCGCCGAGTCCGGCCGCCGTCTGGTCGCGGTCGACGTGGACCCGGCGGCGTGCGACTTCGCCCGGGCGAACGCCGAGCGCGCGGGCCTCGTCGAGAGGGTCGAGGTGCGCTGCGGACCGCTCCAGGAGGCGGTGCGCGCAGACGAGCGGTTCGCCGTCGTGATCGCGGACCCGCCCTGGGTCGAGAGCGGGTCGGTCGCCACGTTCCCCGAGGACCCGGTCCTGGCCATCGACGGGGGCGCCGACGGGCTCGACCTGGCGCGAGCCTGCGCCGGGGTCGCCGCCGAGCACCTCGAGCTCGGGGGAACGCTGCTGCTCCAGCTCGGCACCGCCGAGCAGTGCGACACGGTCGCGCACGAGTCCTCGCCCGCACTGGTCGAGAGCGGGCGACGTGAGGGCGAGCGGGGCTGGGTGCTCGCGCTGCACCGTCGATCTGATTCTCAGCCGGACCGGCAAGCGGACTCGGGCTGAGGCACTGGGGCGCCTCGACGCCCGAGCGCCCGCGCCGTCACCAGCGCCGCCGCGGCGACCAGCCAACCCGCGACCACGTCGACGACGTAGTGCTCCCCGGTGTAGACGAGCGTCCACGCCATCGCGAGGACGTACGCCGTCAGCGCCACCCGCACGCGGCGGCCGACGACGGGCCAGAGGAACAGCGAGACGAGCATCGCCGCACCGGCGTGCAGCGAGGGCATCGCCGCCACCGGGTTGCTGTCGCTCTGTCCCAGGGCGGTCACGTGACCGACCCAGTCGAGGTGCACGAGCTCCCAGCCCCGCTCGGTGAGACGCGAGACCGGCCCGATCTCCCCCTGCTCGGAGGCGAGCCACGGCGGCGCCGCCGGGTAGAGCACGTAGCCGGCGGTCCCGATCGTGGTGAAGGCGACGACGGCGGCGATCCAGCTGCGGAAGCGCGGCCGCATCGCGAACCAGACGACCGCGGTGAGCAGAGGGAACGCGACGAAGTGCGTGGCGTAGACGATCGCGCCAAGGGTGTCGTACCACTGCGCGGAGCCCGAGGCGAGGCGCTGCTGCAGCCACACCGTCGGCACCACGCCGCCCAGGGCGCGGTCGACCTGCGCCGGACCCGTGACGTGGGCGGCGATGCCGAGACGGTTGGGCTGCGACGCCGGGCCCAGCACGACCGGCGCGCTGACCCAGCCCGCGAGGGCGTAGGCCAGCAGCACCAGGCTCAGCGGCGACCAGGCGATGAGCAGCTGAGCGACCGGCCCGTGCGAGGTCGGGGCTGCCGCGGGCCCGGCGCCGTCCGTCCTAGCTGCGGCCCGCGCCACGCGCCCGACCGAGCTTGTGCGTGCCGTCGCACCAGGGCGCGCGCGAGGTGCGACCGCACCGGCAGACCGCGCACACCGGGCGGGTCGAGCGGTGCACGACGCCGTCCTCGTCCTCGACGACCACGTCTCCGCGCAGCAGCATCGGGCCGCCGGCGACGAGGACCACGTCGGGGCGCCGGTCCCCCGAGTCGCTCACGCGGCGACCGACGCCCAGGAGTCCAGCAGGTCGGTCGCGACAGCGGTCTCCATCGCCAGGCAGGTCCAGGCCCCGAGCAGCACGTCACCGGCCAGCGACGGCTCCGCGGCCACCAGCGCGCCGCACACGTCGCGCAGCGCGAGGTGCTCGTGCACGGCGTCGGCCTCGATGTGCTCGTCGTAGTAGGCGACCAGCTCCTCGGCGTAGCCCAGCCGGTCCAGCCCCTGTGCCATCTGGCGCGAGGGCAGCGAGCTGGTCGCCTCGAACGCAGCGAAGTGCCCCAGCGCCGCGCCACGCAGTCGACGCTGCAGACCGAACATGCTCATCGCGCAGTTCTGCTCCAGCGTCGCGGTGCTCGCCTCGGCGAGGTGGGCGCCGTACGCCGCGTCGATGCCGCTGGCGCGCAGGCCGTCCTCGAAGAGGCGGTGGTGCATCCGGGTGGCGTCGCCCGCGCCGTACTCGTCGAACTGGATCTCGACCAGCGCGGCCTTGACCGTCGCGTCCAGCCGTGGCACGACCCAGGCGGTCGGGTCGGCCTCCTTGAGGTGGTAGAGCGAGCGCTGCCGCAACAGGTGGTCGACCTCGTCGCGCGTCGCGCGGACCTGCACGTGGCGCGCCAGCGACGGCCCGTCGTCGGCGGCGATCAGGTCCTCGATGCCCGCCACCACGTCGTCGCAGTCCCTGGGCGCCGGGCACGCGTCGCGCAGTCTCCGCTCGAGGTCGCCCTCCAGACGCAAGCGCGCCGCCACCAGCGCGGGCTGCCACTCGTGGCGGTCGTCGACGTCGTCGAAACCGCGGTAGTGCAGCTCCTGGAGCGTCCACAGCGACAGGGCTGCGTCGTGGCGGTCGGACGCCCCGGGCAGGGCGCGCTCGTCGACGAGCGGGTCGGCCCGCAGGGCCGTGACGACCGCCGAGGACAAGGTGCCGACGGGAGCGGGGAGGTCCATCAGCCGTCCAGCTTGTTCAGCACGTTCGTCATGTCGTCCTCGGTGTCGGAGCCGATCTTCTCGAAGACCAGCTTGACGGCCGGGGCGGCCAGCTTGGCGGCACCCGACATCTCGATCACGGCCTCGTAGGTGACCTGGCTGCCGGACCCGCTCGAGGCCGGCACGACGGTCATCGTGTCGGTCGACGTGGCGGTCTCGTTGCGCCCGACGATCACGATCGTGTCGTCGGTGAGCTTCTCCAGGGTGTAGGTCAGCTCGGTGCTGACCCCCGCGATCTTCGAGACGTTGTGCCACGACGAGCCGACGGTGATCGGACCGCTGTCGTTGCGGGTGCAGGACTCGGTGCCCGGGTCCCACTCCTCGGCGTGGCCGAAGTCCTTGAGGTAGTCGATCACGGTCGGCGGGGAGGGACGGACGTCGAAGGTGCGAGAAACGGTGGTCATGCCTTCGACGGTAGGGATCACCCCCCGGGGCGCCACTACCTCCTCAGGGCGTAACCCCGACGTGCGCTCCCTCACCCCGGGCCGGGGGTCGGCGGAGCCATCCACGGGCGCACCGGCAGACTCAGGCAGGCTGAGCCTGACCCCACCCCGAGGAGACCTGATGACGACCTGGCTGATCACTGGCTGCTCCACCGGTCTCGGACGCGCCCTGGCGCAGGAGGTGCTCGACGCCGGCGACGACGTCGTCGTGACCGCCCGCGACTCCGCCCGGGTCCAGGACCTCGCCGACGCGCACCCCGACCGCGCCCTGGCGATCTCGCTCGACGTCACCGAGGCCGACCAGGTCACCGAGGCCGTACGCCGGGCCGAGGAGCGCTTCGGCGGGGTCGACGTCCTGGTCAACAACGCCGGGTACGGCTACCGCGGCGCGGTCGAGGAGGGGGACGACGCGGCCGTGCGTGCCCTGTTCGAGACCCACGTGCACGGTCCGACCGCGCTGATCAAGGCGGTGCTGCCCGGGATGCGGGAGCGCCACTCCGGCACGATCCTCAACATCTCCTCGATCGGGGCGCACGTGAAGCCGGCCGGGTCCGGCTACTACGCCGCGGTCAAGGGGGCGCTCGAGGGCCTCTCCGGCTCGCTGCGCAAGGAGCTCGCGCCCCTCGGGATCGCGGTGTGCGTGGTCGCGCCGGGCGGGTTCCGCACCGACTTCGCCGGCCGCTCGCTGACCGGCACGGAGGTCGTGATCGACGACTACGCCGACACCGTCGGACCACGCCGGGTCGGCACCGACACCGCTCACGGCACCCAGCCGGGCGACCCGGTGGCGGCGGCCAGGGTGATGCGCGAGGCGGTCACCTCGGGTGCACCCGCGCTGCTGCTGCTCGGCTCCGACGCCGTCCAGGTCGTCGGTGACGTGCTGCGGGCCGAGCTGGCCGAGATCGAGGAGTGGGCCGAGCTCAGCGCCAGCACCGACCTGGCAGGGTCCTGACCATGACGCAGACCTTCGCCGTCGTCGAGCACGCGGAGATCCGGGTGCTCCCCGGCCGGGAGAGGGACTTCGAGGCGGCCTTCGCGACCGGGCACACCGCCATCGCGCAGGCCGAGGGCTACCGGTGGGCGCGGCTGCTGCGCCAGGCCGAGGCCCCCTCGACGTACCTGCTGCTCGTCGGGTGGGACTCGCTGGAGGCCCACACCGTGACCTTCCGCGAGTCCGAGCTCTTCAGCAGCTGGCGCAGCGCCGTCGGGCCGTTCTTCGACGGCCCGCCGAGCGTCGTGCACTACCGCGCCGACGTCGTCGGCGGCGACGAGGCGCCGGTCGGGTTCTGAGCCCGCCCGCCCCATCCCTCGTGGGCAGCACACCGCGACGTACGGCGAAGGTCGTCGTCGGGTCGAACGGGTCCTGCTGCTGCTCGGCGGCCGCGCCTGGCCCTCGCCACGCCGTCGTGCCCGGCAGGAGGCTCCACCCCCAGGGGTGACGCGCACCCCGCGTCGGGGTGACCTGTGTCTCCTACGATCGCACTCGACCCCGACGGACCCCGTCAGGGGCACGCCAGCGGGAAGGCTCCAGCTCCATGAACGAGTACACCGAGTACGCCGACGTCCTCGAGGGGACGTGTCCCTTCGGGGGCAACAAGGTCGGCGGCACCTACACCTCCAGCCCGACGCTCTCGGACTGGTACCCCAACCGCCTGCGCGTCGAGCAGCTGCACCGCGACGGCGCCGCGGCCAACCCCCTGGCCGACCTCGACTACGAGGCCGCGTTCAACACCATCGACCTCGCCGAGCTCAAGGCCGACCTTCGCCACTTCATGACGACCTCGGTCTCGTGGTGGCCCTCGGACTACGGCAACTACGCGCCGCAGATGATCCGGATGGCCTGGCACTCCGCCGGCACCTACCGCATCGCCGACGGCCGTGGTGGCGCCGGGCAGGCGCTCCAGCGGTTCGCCCCGATCAACTCCTGGTGGGACAACGGCAACACCGACAAGTCGCGCCGTCTGCTGTGGCCGATCAAGAAGAAGTACGGCAACGCCCTGTCCTGGGCCGATCTGATGGTCCTCGCCGGCAACGTCGCGCTCGAGGTCATGGGCTTCCCGACGACCGGCTTCGGCGGTGGCCGCCGCGACGCCTGGGAGGCCGACGACGCGACGTACTGGGGTCCTGAGTACATCGAGAACTCCAACCCCGAGTCCTTCGACGCCATGGTGATGCGCGAGCAGCGCTGGACCGGCGAGCCCGGCGACTCCGACTACGAGCTCCAGCAGCCCCTCGCGGCCTCGCACCAGGCACTGATCTACGTCAACCCCGAGGGTCCCAACGAGAACGGCATCCCCGAGGACTCCGCCGTCGACGTCCGGATCACCTTCGGACGGATGGCGATGAACGACGAGGAGACCGTCGCGCTGATCGCCGGCGGCCACGCGTTCGGCAAGAGCCACGGCAAGGTAGCGGCCGGCAAGATCGGCCCGCCGCCCGAGATCGCGCCCATGGAGGACATGGGCATGGGGTGGAACAACCCCGAGGGCAAGGGCTTCGCCGAGTACACGATGACCAACGGCATCGAGGGCTCGTGGACCCCGGACCCCACCCAGTGGGACAACTCCTACCTGGAGAACCTGTTCAAGTACGAGTGGGAGAAGATCGAGAACCCCGACACCGGGGCCACCCAGTGGAAGCCGGTCGACTCCTCGGCGCCGCGGACGCCCGACGCCCACCTCGAGGGCGTCGACCACGAGCTGATGATGATGACCAGCGACATCGCGCTCAAGGTCGACCCGGTCTACCGCGAGATCTGCCTGCGCTTCCGCGACGACTTCGAGTACTTCACCCAGGAGTTCTCCAAGGCCTGGTACAAGCTGACGCACCGCGACATGGGTCCCAAGTCGCGCTACCTCGGCCCCGAGGTCGCGGCGGAGGACTTCATCTGGCAGGACCCGCTGCCCGCCGCCCAGCACCCCGCGCTCAGCGAGGACGGGATCGGCCGGCTCAAGCAGGCGATCCTGGACTCCGGCCTGTCGGTCTCCGACCTCGCCTTCACGGCGTTCTCCGCCGCGGTGACCTACCGCGACACCGACAAGCGAGGCGGCGCCAACGGTGGTCGGCTGGCCCTCGCGCCGCAGAAGGACTGGCCCGTCAACCGTCGGACGCTCGACGTCATCGCCCGCCTGCGCGGCGTGATGGACGACTTCAACGCCGGCAACGACAAGGTCAGCCTGGCCGACCTGATCGTGCTCGGTGGGTGCGTGGCCGTCGAGCAGGCGGCGAGGGCGGCCGGCGAGGACGTCACCGTGCCCTTCACCCCGGGCCGCGTGGACGCCTCCGACGAGCAGACCGACGTCACGCAGTTCGCGTGGCTCGCCCCGACCGTCGACGGGTTCCGCAACTACGTGATGGACGACTTCACCACGGTCGCGCCGTCGGTCTCCCCCGAGCAGGTCTTCCTCGACCGGGCCGGGCTGCTGAGCCTGTCCGCTCCCGAGTGGACCGCCCTGACCGGTGGCCTCCGGGTGCTCGGCTGCAACTACGACGGGTCCGACAACGGGGTCTTCACCGACCGGGTGGGGGTCCTGTCGACGGACTTCTTCGACAACCTCACCAGCACCGACTTCGAGTGGACCAAGGCCGACGAGGCCGGGCTGAGCTTCACCCTCGACAGCCGCGAGACCGGCCAGCCGGTCTTCCGCGCCACCCGCAACGACCTGGTCTTCGGCTCGAACAGCCAGCTGCGGGCCGTGGCCGAGGTGTACGCCGGCAGCGACGGCCAGTCGCGCTTCGTGCGCGACTTCGTCCGGGTGTGGGACAAGGTCATGATGTCCGACCGCTACGACGTGAAGCACGACTGATCCTCCGCCGCTGCTGAGCGGCTGATCGATCCGACGCCTCCGTCCCGCCACGTGGCGGGGCGGGGCGTTCGGCGTCGTGGGCCGGCGGAAGGGTCGGGACCGGCCACGCGGGACGTCAGGCAGATCGTGGAGACGTCATGACGATCCGGCTGACGTCCTCGCCCGGCGGTCCGCCACGACCCGGCGTACGCCGCGCCAGCCGAGCATCGTGACGCCCAGGAAGACCAGCGCCACGACCAGGAAGGCCGGGGCGATCCCGCGACCCGACACGACCCGCAGCACCAGGCCGAGCGCGTACGTCGTCGCGAGCACGACGACGCCGGCCGGCCACAGCCGCTCGGTGGCCCGACCCGTGCGGGCCAGGCCCGCGTGCGCCACCAGCACCGCGAGGGCGAAGGGCCAGAGGATCGCGAGCACCACCGAGGCTGCCGCGCCGGGCTCGTGCGAGCCCTTGCCGGCGACCGCGAAGGCCAGGACGCAGACGAGGTCGGCGGTCAGGGCCAGCCCGAGGGCGCGCCCGGACTGGTGCTCCCTGCGGGTGCCGGCGGCGGTGCTCACGTCCCCAGGATCGCAGGCGCCCCCCACCCCGGCAGCCGGAGTCCGATCCCGCTCACAGACGGCCCACCCGCCGCTCACAGCGCTCGCACGACGACGGCGGCCATCGTCGACCTCACCAGACGACGACCGCGGCCGGCTTCGACCTCGCCGGAGCGCTGGTCGAGCCGGGCGGCGCGGCGCTGCCGGCCCGACTCGGCAACGAGGTCGTCGGCACCTGACGAGGCTCCGCGGGATCCTTTTCTCCACCTCGGCTGCCTGCTGCGACCGCTTGCGACAGACGCGGAAGACGTCGTCGTTCTCGGCGCCGTCGTGCGCGGGCTTGTCCCCTGCTGAGCACCCGGACCTCCGGTCACCCGTAGGGGGCTGCCTAGGGTCGAGGTCCCAGCTGGATCTGATCAGCGGAGCCGAGGAGGCCCTCATCATGAAGCTCGACATCACCGGTCGTACGGCGGTCATCTCCGGGGCCGCCGGTGACATCGCCTACGAGACCGCGAAGATCCTGCTCGACGAGGGGTGCCGGCTCATCCTGACCGACCTCGACGGCGACGAGCTGGCCGACGCGGTCTCGCGCCTCGACGGCGGCGACCGCGTCCGCTCGGTCGTGGCCGACCTCTCCAGCGCCGAGGGCGCCCAGAAGGTCGCCGAGGAGGGCGTGCGCGGCGAGGCCGACTGGCAGCCCGGGATCATGCTGCACGCCGCCGGGGTGACGGGCGCGAAGGGCGACCCGCTCGACGACATCACCGAGGACGACTGGAACGAGGCCTGGAACCTCGACTTCATGAGTGGCGTCCGGATGGCGAAGGCCTTCATCCCGGCGATGCGGGAGGCGGGCTGGGGGCGCGTCGTCTACGTGATCTCGGAGAACGTCGCGCAGCCCTACCCCGACGAGGCCGTCTACAACGCCTCCAAGGCGGCGACCTTGAGCTTCACGAAGTCGATGAGCCAGGTCTACGCGCAGGAGGGCGTGCTGGTGAACTGCGTGGCTCCCGCCTTCATCCACACCGACATGACCGACGGCATGATGGAGAAGCGAGCCGAGTCGCGGGGCACCGACATGGACGAGGCGATCGAGAGCTTCCTCGCCGAGGAGCGTCCCCACCTGGTCCTCAAGCGACGTGGGCGCCCCGAGGAGGTCGCCTTCGTGACCGCGTGCCTGCTCTCGGACCGCGCGTCGTTCGTGAATGGCGCGAGCTTCCGCATCGACGGCGGCGCAGTGCAGACGATCAACGTCTGAGGTGGACACACCGTTCACGGGACCCGTCGACCGGGCGGCCGTCGTCGCGAGGATCGAGGCTCATCCGATCGAGGGCGGCCCGCAGGAGCAGCGCCGGGCCTTCGCCGCGCTCGTGCTCGGCGACGACGTCGCGGGTGCCGACGAGGAGTCGACCTGGTTCCCCGGCGAGGGCGGCACGATCGTCTACCTCCACGGCGGCGGTTACGTCTTCGGCTCTCCCCGGACCCACGAGCGCATCGGCCGGACCCTCGCGGAGCTGACCGGCCTGGGTGTCACGATGCCGACGTACCCGCTCGCGCCCGAACACCCCTGGCCGGTGCAGCTCGACACCGCCCTCGCGGCCATCGAGGGGGCGCCAGGTCCGGTGGTCCTCGCCGGTGACTCGGCCGGGGGACATCTCGCCCTGGTGACGGCCCTCGAGGCCGAGCGGCGCGGTGTCGGGCTCGCCGGGCTGATCCTGTTCTCGCCGAACACCGACCGCACCGAGCGGTCGACGACGCGCCAGCGCAACGAGCCGACCGACCCGATGGTCGACGACGATGGCGACCGTGAGCTGGCGCGTCAGTGCTTCGGCGACCGACCCGGCGACGACCCGCAGGTCTCTCCGCTTCTCGACGACCTGCGGCTGCTTCCTCGGCTGTACCTCGAGGTGGGAGACGGCGAGGTCCTGCTCGACGACAGCCTCCTGCTCGCCGACGCTGCCCGTGCCGTCGGCGTGGAGGTCGCCCTGCACGTGGAGCCCGGCGGGCTGCACATGATGCAGCTGTGGGCGCCGTGGTGGGACGCGGCCGTGGCTTCGCTCGAGCGGGCAGCCGCCTTCGCGGTCGACGTCACGCGCCGAGCCGGGCCCAGGCCCTGAGAGGTCGCGCCCTGAGAGGGTCGGGCGATGGCGGCGCTCCCCTTCGCAGCCGGCCCCGTGGGGACCACGTACCGATCGGGTTCCGGCCACCTCAGGAGCGCGTGAGCGAGCCCCGCGCTGCACGAGCGACAGCGCCGAGCCGGAACGGGCCCGGCAGGCGACCCCACCTCCTCGAACAGGGCCTGGCCGAGGGCTTCCTGGACGGCGGGCGGCTGGTGTGTGACGAAGCTGCCGGCGGGCCCGATCCCGGCCAGGAACCCGGACCACAGGTCGTCGAACGAGGAGTAGGTCGCCTCGACCTCGAGCGTCGACTCGGCGACCTGCTCGAAACCGGCGTCCTCGAGGAGCTGCGCGATCTCGCCCTCCGCTCCGAACCGGAGCGCGTCGGCGTCGGGAGCGAGGGTGTCCAGGCTCGCCGCGGCGCTCCAGAAGTGCCGGAGCATCGCCATGCCCCGGTTCGAGTCCCACATGCAGGCCGCTGCCGTGCCACCGGGTCGCAGCACGCGCCGCATCTCGCGCGCGGCCGCCGGCGGATCGCTGACGAAGTGCAGGACCAGCTGGGCGGTGACCATGTCCTGCGTGGAGGCGTCGAACGGCAGCTGCTCGGCGCGGCCGAGCCGCACGTCGACGTCCGGGAGGCGGGCCTGGCACTCCTCGACGAACGGGAGCGAGGGGTCGCACGCCCGCACCGATGACGCGCCGAGTCGCTCGACGAGCACGGAGGTCAGCGCTCCCGGACCGCACCCGATGTCGAGGGCGCTCTGCCCGGGCGCGACCCGCGCGAAGTCGGCGAAGGCAGGGGCAAGGCCACGCGAGTAGCGGCCCATGAAGGCGTCGTAGTCGCTGCCTGAGCGGAACGTCTCGGCACCCTCGACCGGATCCATCCTCTGGCCCCTCACCCGGAAGGCGTCTGCCCCCGGCGGCTCCACGATACGCCGGACTCGGCCCGCACGACCAGGACGTCCCGGAGGTCCCGGGCGTCCTCCGTCAGGCCCCGACGAGCCCCTCGGCGCGGAGCGCCACCGGGGGCGAGTCGTTGTCCTCCTCGACGGAAGTCACCTGTCGGCCGGCGTCGCGGAGGCGTAGGCACGGCTGGGTGGGGTCTGGCGCTGGCGCCAGGTCCAGTCGGTCGGGAGAGCGATGCCGTCGAGGCCGACACCTTGGTACATCAGTCTGTAGGCGTCGGGGTTCGTCCTGCGTTGCCGATCCACCATCTCTCGCAGGTCGGCCCAGACGGGGGTGCTCTTCGGCGAGCCCAGGTAGGGGCCCTCGGCGGTGCCCGGAAGCGCGGTGGTCTGCAGGCCGGCGGCGGAGAACAGGCGCCGTGCGCGGGCGTCGACGATCATGACGATCGAGTCGATGCCGTTGGCGTCGGCCGCAGCGCCGATGCCGTGGTAGAGCGCGGCGGCGGCCAGGCTGCCTCGAGAGCCGCGGCGCACTGCCACGGTCGCGATGTCCCAGGTCCGGGAGGGGTCGATGCCGGCGGCACGGGCGGACCTCAGCCCGTCGACGTTCCACGGGGCACGCATCGTGTCGTTGAGAGTCTTGAGCCCGGCCCGCCCGTTGGCGATGAAACGCGTGGTGGCCAGCGCCCGGCAGTCGTCGTCCAGCAGGGTCATGAAACCCGTCGCCTCGGCGTAGGGCCCGTACTCCTCGTCGAGCTGGTCGAGCGTGTTTCCGTAGGTCGTGAGGAACACGTCGGCCTCGCAGTCGAGCGCCGCGACCAGCTCGTCGCCGACAGGGTCGAGCACGAAACGTAGGGGTGTGCTGTTCATGCGGGATCACTTCCGACCGATGCGGACCGCTCGTGGGCTGAGCAGTCGTTCCTGACCTGGTTGCTGGCGACCTGTGATTCCACGCACGTCGTGGAGATCCTGATGGCGACCACTACAGCACAGCCGACCGTGCCCGGCCCGTGTGGTCGGCGTCGTGTCGCGGGAGGACCTGCCACTCCGGGGTCGCTCGCGGCGCCCCGGGGGCCTCGTTCTTCAGATCGACGAGCTGATCGCGAGCCCGGGACCAAGCCGCGTCAGGAAGCTCCCCGTGCAGGCTCCCGGACGACTCGAACCTCACGGTGGACGCCCTCCGGGGTCCGGGGTGGGTCACGATCTCGCGCGACACCACACGGGTGCCTCGTGATTGGTCAGAGCTCGGCCTCGCGAGCCTGCGCGACGGCTTGGGGAGCACCGCTGAGAAGAGCAGCGGTGGTCGTCCAGTCGCGGACCCAGAGCTCGATCTCGGACGCCGGCAGGGGCCGGCTGAAGTGGTATCCCTGGAGGACGTCGATGCCCATGGCGACCAGCTCCGCGGAGTCCACCGCCTGCTCGACCCCCTCGGCGACGGTCCGCATGTCGAGGGCGTGCGCGAGCTGGACGGTCGAGGCGACGATCATGCGGGAGCGCTCGTCGGTGGCGACGTCGCGGATCAGGGAGCGGTCGATCTTCAGCTCTTGGACGGGGAGGTCGCGCAGGTAGGTCAGGGAGGAGAACCCGGTGCCGAAGTCGTCGATGGAGACCTGGATGCCGTGGCGACGCACGTCGCGCAGGATGCTCCGTGCCCGCTGCGGGTCGGCGAGGAAGGAGTCTTCGGTGACCTCGAGGACCAGGTGGTCAGCCGGGACGTCCCACTCGTCCAGGCACGCGTAGAGGCGTGGCAGGAAGGTGTTGCTGAGCAGCTCCGGCGGCGCGCAGTTGATGGCCATCCGGAGGTCGAGTCCGGCCTCCCGAAGACGGTGCAGGTCACGGACGGCGGTGCGGGCGATGGAGTCCGACAGGGCACCCATCAGTCCTGCGCGCCGTGCGGCGGGCAGGAAGGCGACCGGGCTCAGTAGTCCCTGGGTGGGGTGCCGCCAGCGAACCAGCGCCTCTACCGAGCCGATCTGCTTGGTCGCCGCGTCGACCTGCGGCTGGTACCACACCTCCAGCTGGCCCTCCGCGATGCCCTTGCGCAGGTCCTCCGCGAGCTGCAGCCTCGAACGGGAGAACTCGTCGAGGTGGGCGTCGTACAACGCCACGCCGGTCCGCGTCGCCTTGGCCTGGTACATCGCGACATCGGCGCGGCGCAGCACTTCGCCCTCCTCGCTGTCGGTGTCGGAGACCACCGCGATCCCGACCGAGCCGGAGGGGCGGATCTCGATGCCGTCCACGTAGACCGGCTTGTCGAGCTCGGCCAGGATCTGGCGGGCGATCTCCATCAGCTCGATCTCCGCCTTCGAGCCCAGGAGGATCGCGAACTCGTCACCACCGAGGCGGGCGACCATGACGTCCGCGGACACCGACTCGCGCAACCGTACGGCGACGAACCTCAAGACGACGTCACCGGCGTGATGACCCAGCGCGTCGTTGATCTCCTTGAACCCGTCCAGGTCCAGGAGCATCAGGCCCAGGGGCCGGCCGTCAGCGATGCGCTGCTCGATCCGGGTACGGACGGCGCGCCGGTTGGGGAGCTTGGTCAGGTCGTCGGTCTGCGACAGGGCGAACGCCTCCGCGGCGCGGTTGGCGTCCCGCAGCGCCAGGCCCATCCGCGCGGACACTGCCGCCAGCGTGAAGACGGCCGGCGGCACGATGTAGTAGGCGAGCGAGTCGTGGGGGCGCAGTGCCAGCACGGTCACAGCGATGATGCCGGCACCGACGACCAGCTTGGTGCCGGATGCCCTGGGCATGGCCCTGATCACCAGCTCCGGGGGCCGGCACGCTGCCGAGACGAGCAGGGCGAAGGAGCCGCCCCACAGCACGTTGCTCAGGGCACCGAAGTCGTAGGTGACGGCCGAGACCTGGAGGGCGAAAGCCGAGTCGCCCGCCGCGAGCAGCAGGAACGCCGCGCCCAACATGATCGCCTGCCGGCGATCGGTGCGCACGCGCGACAGGGCCTGCCCGAGGACGACCACGGCCAGCATCATGTCCGCCAGCGGATAGACCAGGGCGAGCAGCAGCGGCAGCCCCTCCTGCCCGGAGGCGATCCGGATCGGTGTGACCAGCATCAGCGAGGCCAGGCAGGCCGTGCCGCCACAGATCACCGCGACGTCCAGCCAGCCGATGGAGGGGCGCAGCTGCTTGCGGTCCACATCCAGGATCAGGTAGCCGGCCATCCCGAAGTAGGAGAGCAGGAACAGCCACTCCCCCGGAGCCGGGAAGTGGGTCGGTGCTTCCAGGCTGGCTGCGGTGATCGACATCGAGCCGACCGCCCACGCCGCCAGCGCCCCGCCGAGCAGGATCAGTGCTGTCCGCCGGGCTCGGTACAGCTGGACGGCCAGCGCCAGGCGGAGGATGAGCAGGGGGAACAAGATGCTCAGGGCGGTGATGACGATCGTCTGGGTCCCCCGCGGCGAGGTCGAGTCGGTGAGCCCGTTGACGAGGATCGCCGTGGCGAGCACCGTCCACGGCAGCAGAGCCGTCCTTCGATGCAGAGCCACGACGCGCGGGTGCGGCACGGCACCCGTCGTTGTGCGTCTCATCGGTTCCCCTTTGCGTCGTCACCTGTGCTGTCGGCAGGTCGAGACCATTGCTGAACCACAAACTCGGATTGGCGTGACAGGGGCTGGGCGAGTCAGCGACGTTCAGTGCTCGAGGGTGCCCAGAACCGCGTCGACGTCCGCCGCCGAGGTCAGCGGGTTCACGAAGCACAACCGCAGGACGGGCTCACCGGCGAAACGTGTCGTCGTGACGAGTGCCAGGCCGCTGCGCCAGGCCTCGTGCGACCAGCGGTTGTAGTCCTCGGCCCGCCAACCGCGACGACGAAGGAGCACCACGGACAGCTGAGGTTCTGTGACGAGCGCCAGCTGTGTGCTGGCCTCGACGTACTTGGCGGCGTAGGTCGCCGTCTCCAAGCACCGCTCCACCGCGTCGACGTACGCGTCGGTGCCGTTGGCGACCAGCGAGGCCCACAGCGGGATCCCGCGGGCACGACGGGTCAGGTGCGCGGCGTAGTCGGCGGGATTGTCGGCGTCCTCGGTCATGGTCGGGTCCAGGTAGTGCGCGGACTGTCGGTGTGCCGCACGTGCCGCGGCCGGGTCGCGGTAGATGACTGCTGCGCACTCGAAGGGCGTGAACAGCCACTTGTGGGGGTCGACCGTGACCGAGTCAGCCCGGTCGATGCCGCGGAAGAGGACCCGGTGCATCGGAGCCAGCATCGCTGCACCACCGTAGGCGGCGTCGACATGCAGCCAGATCCCGAGCCGACCGCAGGCGGCCGAGATTCCATCGAGCGCGTCGACCGCGCCGGTGTTCGTGGCTCCCGCGGTCGCGACCACAGCCACGACATCGGCCGGGTCCAGCGCCTGGAGGACCGGCTCGAGATCAGTGGCGGTCAGCGGCGCGTCGGCGGACCCGGCGACCACGAGGCGACAGCCCATGATGGCCGCCGCCGACCGCACCGAGGAGTGTGCCGACGCGCCCACGACGATGATCCCGGGCGGTCGATCTCCCGACGCCTGCCGGCCGTGACGCGCTGCCACGAGTGCGCTGAGGTTGGCGGTCGAACCGCCGTTGACGAAGGTGCCGTGCGCCCCCTCCGGGAAGCCCACCACGTCGCACAGCCAGCGAACAGCTGCCCGCTCGGCGGCAACGACCGCGCCCGCCTCGAGCTGGCTTCCGCCGTAGACGGCGGCCGCCGACATCGCCGCGTCGACCAGCACCGCTGCCGGGGTCGGCGCACCACCGACGAAGGCCAGGTACCTGGGGTGGTCGGTCGGGAACGCGGTCGGCAGTATCGCGTCGCGCAGGCTCGCCCAGGCCGCTGCCGTCCCGACACCCTTGGCCCCGACCGCCGGAACATCGACGGCAGTCGCAGGGGTGGGGCTGGTCGCCCGATCGCCCAGTCGGGCGCTTATCCAGTCGGTGATGTCCCCGAGCACCTGCTGGTCCTCGTTGAGGAATTCGTGCATACCTGATCCATCTGTGTTCCCTCGCGTCGCGGAGGGTTCCGTAAGCGGCCTCCCGGATGAGGGCGACAGCGTCCTCGTAGGCCACGGGGCTCACCACGGCCGCTGAGTCGTCCCAGCGGTGGTGGTCGCAGCCCACTGGTCCAGTCCAGCACACGCCACGGCGCCCGTCCGGCGTTCTGGAAATCGTGCCGGGACAGCAGGTCAACCTGGGGGGAGGCGAGGACGCCTCAGCGGGCGCGCAGCACGAGCTTCCTCCGGTGCTGGGTTCTCTCGAGCACGACCACTCGGTGATCGGCAGCCTCCGCGCAGCTGTCGGTCCCGGTGCGGAGCACGACGAGCTCGAACGCCACCCTGACGACGCAGACCCGCCTCGGTGTCGTCGTCAGCCCCACGCGCTCCGGGGTACCGGGGGGCCGGCTGAGCCTCCTGTGGACGGGGCCGTCGGGGCTTGATCGAGCTGCGCGCCTGTAGGGATTCGAACCCCAAACCTTCTGATCCGTAGTCAGATGCTCTATCCGTTGAGCTACAGGCGCCCGACGTCGGCGTGGCCGACGACTGGTCGAGGATAGCCGACAGGCGGGTCGAACCTCCAACCAGGCCCGCGCCGTCGGGTCGTCGAGGGGCCGTTCGACCATCTCGAACGGCATCCGGCGAATGCTCCGGTCGACGGGCACCGGCCTGACGACACCGACGCCCGCCACGACTCAGCACAGGTCTGTGACCTGCGCCACGAGGGTTGATCGATCCAATAGTCCCGCAGGTGACCCACGAGTAGCCTCCCGAGAAATCGTCGGCACGCAGGCGTCGTACGCCGGTCCTCGGGACCGCCGCCCCGTGCCCGACCACAGCGAGAGGGACGACGGCATGACGGCCACCACCCAGGCGCACCCGACCACCCACCAGGGGATCATCGACTTCGTCGACGAGGTCGCCGCGATGACCACCCCCGCGCGCATCCACTGGTGCACCGGCTCGGACGAGGAGTGGACCGAGCTGACCGAGGCCCTGGTCTCCACCGGCACCTTCACCCGGCTGAACCCCGCGATCAAGCCGAACTCCTTCCACGCCGCCTCGGACCCGATCGACGTCGCCCGTGTCGAGGACCGCACCTACATCTGCTCGGTCGAGGAGAAGGACTGCGGGCCGACCAACAACTGGATGGAGCCGGGCGAGATGAAGGAGCTCATGCGTGGGCTCTACGCCGGGTGCATGGCCGGCCGCACGATGTACGTCATCCCGTTCGTGATGGGCCACCTCGACGCCGAGAAGCCGATGTTCGGCGTCGAGGTCACCGACTCCGCCTACGTCACCGCCTCGATGCGCGTGATGGCCCGGATGGGCACCCACGTGCTGGAGCGGATGACCGAGCTGGACGCCGACTTCGTCCCGGCCCTGCACTCGGTGGGCCACCCCCTCGCCGAGGGCGAGGCCGACGTCGCCTGGCCGTGCAACGACACCAAGTACATCGTGCAGTTCCCCGAGGAGCGCGCGATCTGGTCCTACGGCTCGGGCTACGGCGGCAACGCGCTGCTGGGCAAGAAGTGCTACGCGCTGCGGATCGCCTCGGTGATGGCGCGCGACGAGGGCTGGCTGGCCGAGCACATGCTGATCCTCAAGCTCACCAGTCCCGAGAACACCGTCAAGTACGTCGCCGCCGCGTTCCCGAGCGCCTGCGGCAAGACCAACCTCGCGATGCTCGAGCCGACCATCCCGGGCTGGAAGGTCGAGACCCTCGGCGACGACATCGCCTGGATGCGCATCGGCGAGGACGGCCGGCTGTGGGCGGTCAACCCGGAGTACGGCTTCTTCGGCGTGGCGCCGGGCACCAACGAGCACACCAACCCCAACGCGATGCGGACCATCAACAAGGGCAACTCGGTCTTCACCAACGTCGGCCTCACCGCCGACGGCGACATCTGGTGGGAGGGCCTGGAGAACCCGCCCGCCCACGCCACGACGTGGAAGGGCGAGGAGTGGACCCCCGCGCTCGCCGAGTCCGAGGGCCTGCTGACCAGCCACCCCAACAGCCGCTACTGCACCCCGATCAAGCAGTGCGACATCCTCGCCGCGGAGTACGACGACCCGCGCGGCGTCCCGATCGACGCGATCCTCTTCGGTGGTCGCCGCAAGACCACCGTCCCGCTGGTCTTCGAGGCCCGCGACTGGACCCACGGCACCTTCCTCGGCGCCACGCTGTCGAGCGAGACCACCGCGGCCGCCGTCGGCGCGGTCGGCGTCGTGCGCCGCGACCCGATGGCGATGCTGCCCTTCATCGGCTACCACGCCGGGGACTACATGAACCACTGGATCTCGATGGGCAAGGACAACGACGCGTCCAAGCTGCCGAGGATCTTCTACGTCAACTGGTTCCGTCGCGACGAGGACGGTGGCTTCCTGTGGCCCGGCTTCGGCGAGAACAGCCGGGTGCTCAAGTGGGTCGTCGAGCGGATCGACGGGCAGGCCGCCGCCGTCGAGACGCCGATCGGTCACGTGCCGACGCCGGAGTCGCTCGACACCTCCGGGCTGGACATGACCCCGGAGGCCCTGGAGGCCTCGCTCCGCGTCGACGCCGAGGAGTGGCGCGCCGAGCTGCCCCAGATCCAGGAGTGGTTCGAGAAGTTCGGCGAGCAGCTGCCGACCGTGCTGTGGACCGAGCTCGACGGCCTGAGGGCGCGACTCGGGGCCTGAGCCCGCCCCGGGGCACCCACTTCGGACCGAGCAGCTCGAAGCAAGGACAGCCCGCCGGACCACCCGGCGGGCTGTTCCGCGCTGTGGCAGCATTCGCCGAGGGAGACGAGAGGTGCGCACGTGACGATCTACGGTCCCGACGACCGCGCTCTGCTGGAGACCGAGGCGGCGTCGCTGTTCGCCGAGGTCGTCCAGGCCGGCAGCCTCGACGCCGGCGACGAGCGGATCGCCGAGGGTGCCGACCAGCACGACGCGTTCGCTCTGCTGGCGCGACTCGGGCTGGTCCAGCTGGACAAGGAGCTCGGCGCGTACGTGCCCCAGGACCCGGGGGCCGTCCAGTCGCGCGTGATCTCCCCCCTGAGCCAGGAGGGCACCCGCCTGCTCAACGAGTCCTCGCAGTGGGCCACCACGTTCGCCCAGCTGAACCAGACCTGGCGTCGTTCGCCCATAGCCTCGTCGCGGGGGCCGGTGACCTACCTGCGAGGGGACGCGATCGGGCCCTTCCTGAACGGCCTCGTCGCCGAGGTCGAGGAGGAGGTGCTCACCGCCCAGCCGCAGACCGGCCGGGACCCGCAGACGCTGGCCACCGCGGCGCTGCGCGACATCGAGATGCTCGAGCGCGGCTGCTCCATGCGCACGCTCTACCAGCACAGCGCCCGTCGCAGCTCCGTGACGCACAAGTACGTCGCCGCCGTGACCGAGCGCGGCGCCGAGGTGCGCACCCTGGACGAGTTCTTCAACCGGATCATCATCGTCGACCGCCGCGTGGCGGTGATCCCGAGCGGGGACGACCTGCGCGTGGCCATCGCCGTGCGGGAGCCCGCGGTGGTCGCCTACCTCGTTGACGTCTTCGAGCGCGCGTGGGAGCGCGGACGCACCTTCACCAACCGTGACGTCACCATGATGCGCGACATCGCCGCCGAGCAGCGCAAGATGACGATCCGGATGCTGATCGAGGGCCACTCCGACCCCGCCAGCGCCAAGCGCCTGGGCGTCAGCCCGCGCACGTACGCCGGCTACGTCGCCGACCTCAAGGCCGAGTACGAGGCCGCAACCCGCTTCCAGCTCGGCTACGTCATGGGCGCCCAGGGGGTCTCCGGGCAGGAACCGACGCACGAGGACGGTTGACCCGTCGCTCGCGCGAGGTGAGGATGAACCCGGAAGGCGGTGACTCGAGTCTGGTTCGAGTCACCGCCTTCGTCGTCGAGACCAGTCCGGCCAGGACGTGGACCCGACAATGTTGGGGGGGTGGTCGGGTCCCGGTCTCGCGTGTGTTCGGCGCCCCGAGGCGCCAGCTTGTGAGTTGCCCACTCAGTGGTGCGTCAGTGACTCATGCCCCGCTGCGGCCCACCCGCGCGGGGCGGTGGGTCACTTGGAGGGTCCGGCGATGCAGGGGCCGCCGCAGCCCCAGCTGGTGTCACGGGCCTGCGCCGGCGCGGAGACGCCGAGGAGACCGAGGCTGATGGCCGTCGCTGCGACGGTGATGCCGACCTTGCGTGCGATGTTCATGTCTGTGCTCGCCTTCTGCTGTGTCCCTGGGGCCCACGGTGGGGCTCGTGGCAGCAGTCTGCGTCGGCGCGCGGCACGGGCACGACCTTCGGGTTGGCTCATGTCTGTGCATTGCACAATCCTGCAATGCAGAAAAAATGCATTGCAGGCGTGATCGGTCCCCTGCGGAGCACCGGCAGGCGACTGGCGGAGGCGGCGGGATTTGAACCCGCGAGAGGGGGTTTACCCTCAACCCGCTTAGCAGGCGGGCGCCATAAACCGGACTAGGCGACGCCTCCCCGACAGCGGTGACAGGCTACAAGGGCCGCCCCGGCGGGGCGAATCGGCCTCCTCAGCCGCGTGGTCGTGCCCGCTTCAGGCGTCGCTGGACCTCGCGCACCAGCTCCTCCCGGTCGCCCTGGAGGGCCTCGACGGGAACGTAGGTCTCGCGGCCGTCGCGCAGGCGCAGCACCAGGCAGGCGATGTCGCGCGGGCTCGCGGTCGCGACCTCGCGCACCTCGGCCCACCCGGCCCGGCGCACCCGGGCACCGCGCACGAGGCGGACGGCGTACCCCTCGTCGTCGAGGCGCAGCGCCCAGGCCCGGCTGCGCAGCCACCACCCGAGGGTGAAGACCGCAGCCAGACCCAGCGCGAGCAGCACCACGATCAGGTCGGGTGACCATCCCAGCGCGAAGACGAGGCCGGTGAGGGCGAAGACGAGCAGCGCCGTGACGACCAGCAGGCTGCCGACCATCCGCGCGACCAGGGCCGGCGCGAGCCGGTACACCCGCACGTCGGCCGCCGGGGTGCCGGTGCTGTCCTGCTGCGACGCCATGGCTCGATTGAACCCGACCGGTCCCGTCTAGGATCGTGCGGGTTCGCCGCCCGGCCCCGCCGGCGGTGGCACGGAGGGGTGCCGGAGTGGCCGATCGGAACCGCCTTGAAAGCGGTCGCTGGCAGTGATGTCAGCCGCGGGTTCGAATCCCGCCCCCTCTGCCGGTGCCTACTGCAGGGCCGCGGTGCGTGACGGTTCCGGCCGTACGTCGCCGGGCGCACCGCCCGCCGCCCGCCGACCGCGACCCCGGTCGCCGGTGGAGGCCAGGTCGAGCCGGATCAGCAGGAGGCCGATCAGCAGACCCACGACGAGGCCGTAGAGCACCGACAGGCCGGCCTCGCCGAGGCTCACCGCCGGGTTGACCAGCGCGGCCGCGGTCGACGCCGTCGCCGCGGTGCCGAACGCGCACAGCCACCAGCCCTGGCGCCGCCGCGCCCGCATGTGGCACCCCCAGGCCAGCGCCGGGATGCCCACCACCGTCTCGACGGGGCGGGGGAACGCGCCGAGGTGCTCGCGCGACCAGGTCACCCAGCCGAGGGTCGTGTCGACGATCTCGGGGCTGCCGTAGCGCCGCAGCAGCTCGGCGTAGAGCAGTGTCACCACGAGGACGGCGCCGCCGACGACGACGGCCACGGCGCCGCGCGTGCCCAGGCCGTGCAGGCCGGCCCCGAGGCGGTAGACGAGGCCGAGCGCGCCGGCCAGGGCCAGCCCGAGGCTGACGTACTCGAAGCGGGTGAGCTCCACCGTCGGCCCGTAGGCGACCGTGGCCAGGGCCCCCACGCAGGCCAGGACGAGTGCGACCACGCTCTCGCGCACGACGAGCAGGACGTGCGGCGCGGGCCGGGTCGCCATCACGGCGAGCACGGCCGCGACCACGCTGGTGCCCACCGCGGTGCCGGTCCGCAGGGTCGGCACGTCGACGAGCACGGCCGCCACCGCGACGGCCAGCGCGAGCGTGCCGAAGACGATCGGGCGGCCACCGGTGCGCGCCGCCAGCGCCCAGGAGTACGCCGCGCTGACGACGACGGCTCCGGCCTGCGGCAACCACGTCGGGCCGACCGCCACGACGCCGCACGTCAACGCGGCGGCGGCCAGGGCCACCAGGACGACCCACGCGACCGGCAGGGCCCGGCGTACCGCCCGGCGGGCCCGCTGCGGGAGCCGGTCGCCGGGCTCGACCGCCGTCGCGGCGCCCGCGCCGCCGCCGTCGGGCGAGGTCTCGTCACTCACACGCACGCCGCTCAACGCTACAGACGCCGGTTCGCCAGCGAGGGGTTGGTCTCGCGGGCGCGGTCGAGCACGGCGCGCTCGAGGCGCGCGGTGAGCACGTCGTCACCGTCGCCGGCCTCGACCAGCACGTCGCCCATCGGGTCGACGACGAGCGAGTGACCGGTGTAGCGGGGCCCGGGCTGGGCCGCGGCCGCCACGAAGACGGTGTTCTCGATCGCCCGGGCGCGCAGCAGGGTGCGCCAGTGGTCGACCTTGCGCTCCCCCGCGACCCAGGCGGCCGGGAGCACCAGCACCTCGGCGCCGCCGTCGACCAGCATCCGGGCGTGCTCGGGGAAGCGGAGGTCGTAGCACGTCATCAGTCCGACCGACCACCCGGCGACCTCGACGACGACCGGCGTCGTCGCCCCTGCCAGGAGCCGGTCGGACTCGCGGTAGCCGAAGGAGTCGTAGAGGTGGATCTTGCGGTAGTCGGCCCGCGCGCCCCCGCGCAGGACCAGCGTGTTCCACGGCCGACCGGGGTCCTCGCTGGTCTCGAACATGCCGGCCACGACCGTCGTGCCGTGCTCGACCGCGAGCCGCTCCACCTCGGCGGCGAACGGCCCGTCGGTGCGCTCGGCGTCGGCGCTCACGTCCGACCCGGCCCTGCCGAAGTCACGGGCGAAGGCCTCCGGCAGCACGACGAGGTCGGCGCCCGGTGCGGCCGCCTGCGGCACGACCTCGCCGAGCACCGCCCGGTTCGCCGCGGGATCCAACCCGGAGGCTCGCTGGACCACGGAGACGGTCAGGGTGTCGCGACTCATGGGTCCAGGGTGCCTCAGGGAGCCGGCGCGGTGACACACTCGCGGCGTGTCCGACGACCTGGGGATCGATCCGGCGCCCGAGCCCGCGCCGGCGCCGTACGCCGCCGTGGTGCTCGCGGGGGGCCGCGGCTCGCGGCTCGGGGGTGCCGACAAGGCCTCGGTCGAGCTCGCCGGGCGCACCCTGCTGGCGCGGACCCTCGACGCGGTCGTGGACGCGGTCGAGGTCGTCGTGGTCGGCCACGCGGTGCCGACCGAGCGACCCGTCACGTTCGTGCTCGAGGATCCTCGCCACGGCGGCCCGGTGGCGGCCCTGCTGGCCGGGCGCGACCAGCTGCTGCGCGACCCGGCCCTGCTGGCCGTCGTCGCCGTCGACATGCCGCACCTGGGTCCGGCCACGCTGCGACGCCTCGTGCTCGCGGGGACGGGCCACGACGGTGCGGTGCTGGTCGACCCCGAGGGACGACGCCAGCTCGCGATGGTCGTGGGTCGCGCGCGGCTCGACGCGGTGGCGCCCGGCGTCGAGGAGCGCCACGGGATGGCGCTGCACCGCCTCCTGGCCGGCCTCGACCTGGCCGAGGTCGCCGCGGTCGGACCCGAGCACCGCGACGTCGACACCTGGGCCGACCTGCGCGACCTGCGTGGCTGAGCCCGAGGTCTAGGCTCGCGCCATGCGTGCTGTGGTGACGGACGGGACCGGTGGACCCGAGGTGCTCTCGGTGGGTGAGGTGCCCGAACCGGAGCCCGGGCCGGGCGAGGTCGCGATCACGGTGGCGGCCACGGCGGTCAACCGGGCCGACACCATGCAGCGCCGCGGGCTCTACCCGCCCCCGCCGGGGGTCACCGACGTGATCGGTCTGGAGTGCAGCGGCACGATCGCGGCGCTCGGCGAGGGCGTCGAGGGGCACGCGGTCGGCGACGAGGTGTGCGCCCTGCTCGCAGGCGGCGGGTACGCCGCGACGGTCGTCGTGCCGGCCGGCCAGGTGATGCCGGTGCCCGACGGGGTCGACCTCGTCACGGCCGCCTGCCTGCCCGAGGTCGCCTGCACGGTGTGGTCCAACGTGTTCATGGTCGCGGGCCTGAAGGCCTCCGAGACGCTGCTCGTGCACGGGGGCGCCGGCGGCATCGGCACCTTCGCGATCCAGCTCGCCCACCAGCTCGGCGCGCGGGTGATGACCACCGCCGGGTCGGCCGAGAAGCTCGAGGTGTGCTCCGCGCTCGGCGCCGACGTGGTGATCAACTACCACGACCAGGACTTCGTCGAGGTGGTGCGCGAGGCCGGCGGGGCGGACGTCATCCTCGACAACATGGGGGCGTCCTACCTCGGCCGCAACGTCGAGGCGCTGTCCACCGAGGGCCGTCTCGTGGTCATCGGGATGCAGGGCGGGGTCAAGGGTGAGCTCGACATCGCGACGCTCCTCGGCAAGCGTGGCGCGGTGATCGCCACGTCGCTGCGGTCCCGGCCGGCGCCGGCGAAGGCCGCCATCTGCGCGGCCGTGGTCGAGCACGTCTGGCCCCTCGTCGCGGACGGCAAGGTCAACCCGATCGTGCACGGCTCGATGCCGCTCGAGGAGGTCCGCGCCGCCCACGAGCTGATGGAGGCCAGCGGCCACACCGGGAAGATCGTCCTGACCCTCTGAGCCCGACCCGTCGGGTGGGGGTGGCGTCGGTCCCGCTGGCTAGGGTGACGTCATGAGCGAGCAGTCCGTACAGCCGCAGGACCCGGGTGGCGTGGGGGCCGAGGAGGCCGAGCAGCAGGTCGTCATCGTCGGGCCCGACGGGCAGCCGATCGGCACCATGCCCGCCTCCGCGCTGGCCCGGGCCAGCGCGGCGGTGCAGGCCGGCGGGGACGGCGAGGGGGACGACGGCGGGAGCGGCGAGGGCGGCGCGCTGACCGACCTCGTCGAGCAGCCGGCCAAGGTGATGCGGATCGGCTCGATGATCCGCCAGCTCCTCGAGGAGGTGAGGGCGGCCCCGCTCGACGAGGCCAGCCGCGTGCGTCTCAAGGAGATCCACCAGGCCTCGATCAGCGAGCTCGAGGCTGGTCTCGCGCCTGAGCTCGTCGAGGAGCTCGAGCGTCTCTCGCTGCCCTTCACCGAGGATGGCGTGCCCTCGGAGTCCGAGCTGCGGATCGCCCAGGCCCAGCTGGTGGGGTGGCTCGAGGGGCTCTTCCACGGCATCCAGACCGCGATCTACGCCCAGCAGATGGCAGCGCGGGCCCAGTTCGAGCAGATGCGTCGGGCGCTGCCCCCGGGGATGGGACAGCCGGGTCAGCCCGGTCAGGGCCAGCCGGGTCAGCCCCAGCCGGGTCAGCCGCCCGCGGGCGGCGACGGCGGCGAGGACCGGGGCAGCGGCGGGATGTACCTCTGAGCGGAGCCTGGGGCTGAGCCGAGCGGCTCAGCGCGCGAGACGGCGTACGACGACCAGGCCCAGCAGGCTCACGAGCACGAGCACCGCGCCGGGGAGCGCCGCCCGGGCGAAGGTCGTGGGCACGGCGGTGTCGACGGTGGTCAGCCGGGCCTCGGGGGGCGGCGGCGCGACGGGCAGGCGTCCGCTGCCGAGGAGCTGCTCGACGTCGGAGACCAGGCTCGACTGGGCCAGCGCGGTGCCGCTGTCGCCGGTGGCGACCAGGTCGCCGTCGGAGACCGAGGCGAACACGACGTACCGCTCGCCGACGACCAGCCGCCCCAGGCTGCACTCGCCCTGGACCCGGTCGGTGATCACGTCGACGCGCTCGGAGGTGATCAGGCTCGAGCCGCCCGGCTTGTAGACCCGGTCGACGGCGATCATCTGCTGGAACTGCACGTCGTTCGCCGAGGCTCGGCCGCGGTCGACCGACGGGAGGACGTCGGACCTCTCGACCGTGCCGGTGAACACCGCCCGGGCCCGCTTGGCCTCGTCGGAGAGCGTGCTGGCCGAGCTCTCGCACCGGTCCGGCGCCGCTGCCCCGGCGGGGCCCGCGAGCGCGGCCGGCGTGCCGGTGAGCAGGGTGAGGGCCAGCAGGGCGAGAGCAGCGAGGCCCGCTGCGACCCGGCGGGGGCTCAGCATGCGCCCATGAGAGCAGACGGCAGCCCGAACAGACCAACCAGGGCGGCGGCGACACCGTCCTCGTCGTGGGCGCCCACGACCTCGTCGGCCGCGGCTCGTACGTCGGGATGGGCACCGGCCACCGCACAGCCCCGCCCGGCCCAGCGCAGCATCGCGACGTCGTTGGGCATGTCGCCGAAGGCGACCACGTCGGCGGCCGCGACGCCGAGGCGCTCGGCGACCCCGGCCAGGCCCACCGCCTTGGTCACCCCGGTCGCGCTGATCTCGACCAGCCCCGGCAGCGTCCAGGTGGCCACGGCGTCGTCACCCACCGCCGCCGCGACCGCGCTGCGGAAGACGTCGGGATCGACCCCGCTGGCCTGGACGAGCAGCTTGAGGCCCGGCTCGGGCCACAGCGCGTCGCGCGCGGCGACCGTGCCCGAGCCGACCCCGGGTCTCGAGTCGTCCTCGACGTAGGTCTCCTCGCGCAGCAGCCCCGTGACCCGCTCGACGCCGAACCGGGATCGCGGCGCCGCGATCGCGATCCGACGCACCAGCGAGGCACCCACCGCGGGTTCGATCGCCCGGGTCTCGACCGGCTCGGCGGCCGCGACGTCCCAGGTCACGGCACCGTTGGAGACCACCGCGAGCCCGTGCCCGCCGACGACCGGCCACAGCTCCTCCATCCAGCGCAGCGGCCGGGCGGTGACCAGCACGACCGGGACGCCCCGCTCGTCGAGGGCGGCCAGGACGGCCCGGCTCGCCGGCGAGAGGACACCGTCGCGCCCCAGCAGCGTGCCGTCGAGGTCGCTGGCGACCAGGCGTGGTTCGGCGCGCGGCGGGTCAGCCACGGCCGAACCACCGCTCGAGCTCCACCGCCGCGCCGTCGTCGTCGACGCTGTCGGTGACGTGGTCGGCGCTCTCGCGCACGACGTCGACCGACTGGCCCATCGCGACCCCCCGAGCGGCCCAGCGCAGCATCTCGAGGTCGTTGCGGCCGTCGCCGATGGCCAGCGCGTCGGCCGCCTCGAGCCCGAGCGCGTCGGCGACGTGCTCGAGGCCCGAGGCCTTCGAGACGCCCGGCGCGGGCACAGGTCGAGCCAGGCCGTCCAGCCCACGACGTAGTCGGTGCCGTGCAGGCCGAGGCTCTCGCCGAGGCGGACGAAGTCCTCGACCGTGGCCTCGGGGTCGCGGATGATCACGCGGCTGACCGGGTCGGCGACCATCTCGCTCCACCGACGGTCGGGATCAGCTCGCCCGAGAGCTCCCCGGGTGGGAACGGCCGGTTGACCCGGTAGCCCACGCCGCGCTCCTCGACGGCGACGAGCGCCCCGGGGTGGCGCTCCAGGATCGCGCGCACCGCGGGCCCGGCGTCGAAGGTCTCCTCGTGCACGACCTCCAGCGGCGGGTAGCGGAAGACGACCGCGCCGTTGCTCGCGACGACCCACAGCGGCTCGGCGTCCTCGCGGTGCAGGCCCAGCAGGTCGGCCACCCCGGTCATCCCGTCGGGGCGAGCGGCCCGAGGAGAGCACGACGTGGGCGCCGGCGTCCTGCGCCCGGCGTACGGCGTCGCGGACGCGGTCGGAGACCTGCTCGAGGGTGGTGCCCTCGCCGTGGATCCAGCGCAGCAGCGTGCCGTCGATGTCGAGGGCGACCAGGCGCGGCTGCCAGGCGGTGCTCGGCCCGGGGTCCGGCTCGGCGCTCACGCGGTGACCGGCTTCAGGACCTCGAGGCCACCGAGGTAGGGCTGCAGCGCCTGCGGCACCCGCACCGAGCCGTCGGCCTGCTGGTGGGTCTCGAGCAGCGCGATGATCGGCCGGTTGATCGAGCACAGGGTGCCGTTGAGGGTCGCGACCGGGCCGGTGCCGTCGGCGAAGCGCCCGCGGGTGTCGAGGCGGCGGGTCTGGAAGTCGGTGCAGTTCGAGGTCGAGGTCAGCTCGCGGTAGCGGCCCTGGCTGACGATCCAGGCCTCGCAGTCGAACTTGCGCATCGCCGACGTGCCGAGGTCGCCGGCGGCGACGTCGATCACGCGGTAGGCGAGCTCGAGCTTGTCGAGGAACTCCTTCTCCCACTCCAGCAGCCGCTGGTGCTCGGCCTCGGCGTCCTCGAGGGTGGTGTAGACGAACATCTCGACCTTGTCGAACCAGTGCACCCGGAAGATGCCGCGGGTGTCCTTGCCGTGCGAGCCGGCCTCCTTGCGGAAGCACGGGCTGACCGCGGCGTAGCGCAGCGGGAGCGCGGCGCCCTCGAGGATCTCCTCGGAGTGGTACGCCGCCATCGGCACCTCCGAGGTGCCCACGAGGTAGAGGTCCTGGCCCTCGATGCGGTAGACGTCGTCGGCGGCCTGGCCGAGGAAGCCGGTGCCCTCCATGGCGCGCGGCTTGACCAGCGAGGGCGGCACGACCTCGATGAAGCCGTTGCTCGGCGGCCATGTCGAGGGCCATCGCGATCAGCGCGCGGTGCAGTCGCGCGCCGATGCCGGTCAGGAAGTAGAAGCGCGAGCCCGAGACCTTGGCGCCGCGCTCGAGGTCGATCGCGCCGAGCATCCGGCCGAGCTCGACGTGGTCGCGCGGCTCGAAGTCGAGCTCGGGGATCGTGCCGACGGTCTCGAGGACGGCGAAGTCGTCCTCGCCGCCGGCCGGGACGACGTGCTCGGCGAGGTTGGGGATCTCCATCAGCGCGGCGCGCCAGGCCTCCTCGGCCTCGGCCTGGGCCGCCTCGGCCGCCTTGACCTCGCCCGAGAGCTCCTTGGTGCGCGCCAGCAGCTCCTGCTTCTCCTCGCCCTGGGCGGTCGGGATCTGCTTGCCGAGCTGCTTCTGCTCGGCGCGACGGGCCTCGAAGGTGGCGATCGCGGAGCGTCGCTGCTCGTCGGCGGACAGCGCGCGGTCGACGACCTCGTCGGAGAGGCCGCGCTTGGCCTGGGCGGCGCGCACGCGGTCGGGGTCGTCTCGCAGGATGCGGGGGTCGATCATGGGGCCAGGCTAGCCGCCGGGACCGCGCCGCCTCGACGACGATTCCCGTCGGTAGGCCCGGGGGGCCGGGTGACCCTATCCTGAGGTGCCGTCCGGCCGGCCCCCGGGCCGCGCCGACCCGTCCCGCGAGGAGCGCCGTGCAGCGACCCTCCCGCAGACGCGACGCTCGCTGTGGGGCGTCGCGCTGCCCGTGCTGCTCGGGGTGCTCGTGCTCGGCGTCACACCAGCCTGGGCCTGGCTGGTCGCGCTCGACGACCGCGGGCAGCGGGCCGAGCGCTGGACGGCCGGCGCAGCCCTGGCTGGCGGGCCGCTGCGCGTGGTCGAGCTCGCGTTCGGCACGGTCGGGATGACGGTGCTGACACCTGGCCCTCGCGCTGCCGCTGGGCTGCGCGGGCACCGGCGCGCCGGCGTTCTACGTGCTCGGGTGATGGTCGTGGTCTCGCTGGCCACGACCGGCCATCAAGCTCGCCGTCGGCCGTGACCGCCCGCCGTGGCAGGACCCCGAGCTCCTGCTGCTCGAGCAAGGCGTTCCCCTCCGGTCACGCCTCCTCGGCGACGGCGCTGGCCGCCGTGGTCGCTCGTGGTGGTCGCGATGCTGGTGCGGCGCGGCCGGCGTACGCCGCCTGCTCGTCGGGCTGCTGGTCGCTGGTGTGGCTGGTGATCCTGCTCGACCGGGTGCTGCTGGGTCGTCACTACCCCACCGACGTGGTCGGCGGCGTGCTGCTGGGCCTGGCCTGGCGCCTGCCTCGGGCTCGCGGCGTACTCGCCCGCTGCCGCGCAGCCACGCCCGGCGCAGCGCCCCGCTGCCGCAGGTCGGGCCAGCACCCGCGACCTCGCGGTGGTGCTCAACCCCAGCAAGGTCGAGGACGAGAGCGCCTTCCGCGCGATGGTCGCCTCGATGGCGCGCGGCGGCGGGCTGGTCGGAGCCGGTCGTTCCACCTGACGACCCCCGAGGACTCCGGCACCGGGCAGGCCGAGCAGGCCGCCGTCGACGGCGCCGACCTGGTCATCGTCTGCGGCGGCGACGGCACGGTGCGCGAGGTGTGCGCCGAGCTGGCCGGCACCGGGGTGCCGGTCGGGATCGTCCCGGCCGGCACCGGCAACCTGCTGGCCCGCAACCTGGCCGCTGCCGCTGTACATCCGCGCCGCCGTCGACGTCGCGCTCACCGGTCAGGACCAGGCCATCGACATGGTCGCCGTCAGCGGCGACGACATCGAGGACACCCACTTCATGGTGATGGCCGGGATGGGCTTCGACGCCGCGATCATGGAGGGCGTCAACGAGGACATCAAGGCCCGGGTGGGCTGGCTGGCCTACGTGCGTCTCGGGCCTGCGCTCGATGATGTACCCCGCGATCCGGGTCGAGATCCGCCTCGACGGCGGGGAGCCGGTCAGCACCCGGGCGCGCACGATCGTGGTCGGCAACGTCGGCTCGCTCCAGGCCGGGATGCCGCTGCTGCCCGACGCCGCCATCGACGACGGCCTGCTCGACGTCGTGCTGCTGCACCCCAAGCGGTTCTGGTCGTGGATCCCGCTGGCCTTGCGGGTGCTCTCGCGCTGGCGGCGCAGCGACGAGCTGGTGCAGCCGGATGACCGGGCGCACCGTGACCATCCGCACCGCCTCACCAGACCCCCCGCCAGCTCGACGGCGACGTGATCGCCGCCGGCCGCGAGCTGCGCATGGAGTGCATCCACGGCCGGGTGCTGGTGCGCGTCCCCCGCTAGCTCCCCGCCGAGAGCGCAGCCTTTGCTGGCCGAAAGCGCACATTCTGCTTGTCGAGGGCGCGATCTTCGTGACGCACGAGGCTCAGTCGAGCAGGTGACGCAGATAGGCCTGCGGCGCGTCGAGGTAGCGCCGCCAGTGCTCGACGAGCTCGAGCTCGGCCCACGTCGTACGCCGGTAGCCCCACTCGCCGACCTCGAGGAGCGTCGCACCGGGCATCGCCGCGAGGACCGGCGAGTGCGTGGCGCAGAGGACCTGGCCGCCCTCGGCGACGACCGCGTGGAGCGTGCTGATCAGGGCCAGGGTCGAGGAGAAGGACAGCGCCGCCTCGGGCTCGTCGAGGCAGTAGAAGCCCGGGGTGTCGAAGCGGCTGCGCAGCACGGCGAGGAACGACTCGCCGTGGCTCATCTCGTGGAAGCGCGGCTCGTGCGGGTTCGAGCCGGGGTTGGCCTCGAGGAACGTGTACCAGCCGTGCATGGTCTCGGCGCGCAGGAAGAACCCCCAGCGACCGGCTCCGCGACCGCGCCTGATGCGCAGCGCCCTGGACAGCTCGGACTCAGAGTCACGCGTCGAGTGGGTGCCGTACGCCGTCCCGCCCTCGGGTGAGAGCCCGAAGGCCATCGCCACGCCCTCGACGAGGGTCGACTTGCCCGAGCCGTTCTCGCCGACGAGCAGCGTGACGCCGGCCCGATCGGCAGGCCACCCTCGCGGACGAGCTGCGCCACCGCCGGGATCTCGGCGGGCCAGCCGTCCGGGTCGAGGCCGTGCTCGGGGTCCAGCTCGACCGCGGCCACCGGCGGTTGGCGGGAGTCCACGAGCCCAGCCTACGGCCGCAAACCCTGCGCCCTCGGCACGCAAACCTGCGCCCTCGGCACGCAAACCTTGCGCTCCTCGGCACGCAAACCTTGCGCTGTCGGCGGTCAGGAGGGGGGCTGGCCGTGGCCGACGAAGTCGCGCTGGCGGATCAGGACGAAGCAGGAGACCGCGGCCACGGCGGCGATGATCGCGGCGATCAGCAGGATGTGGTTCAGGGCGTCGACGACCGCGGCGGTGCCGACCTGCTCGACGAGGGCCTGGGCGCGGGCCCCGGCCTGGGCGCCGCCGGACTGCGCGGCCTGCTCGCCGGCGGCACGCGCCGCGATCTGGACCTGCCCACCGGACAGGGCCGCGGTGAGCGGGTCGAGGGCGGCCGCGGGCACCTTGCCCTGCAGGTCGCCGGTGACGGCCTTGGTGACCTGCTGGCTGAAGATCGAGCCCAGCGCGGCGATCCCGGTGGCGATCCCGACCTGGCGCAGCGTCGAGTTGATGCCCGAGGCCATCCCGGAGCGGGCCACCTCGACGACCCCGACGGCGGTCGAGGCGAGCGGCGGGTTGACCATCCCGATCCCGACGCCGGCGACGAGCAGGCCCGGGATCAGGTGGGTCCAGCTCGAGTCGTCCTGGATCCCGAGCATCAGGAAGAGCCCGCCCGCGGTGAGCACGAAACCCGGCCCGATCAGCCACTTCACCGGCACCTTCTCGGTGAGCCGGCCCGCGGTGGCGGCGGCGAAGAAGGACGCTCCGGAGAGGAACAGCAGCCGGACGCCGGTCTGCACCGCGGAGTAGCCCAGCACGTTCTGCAGGTAGATCACGAGGTAGGCCAGCACCGAGAAGATCGAGGCCGAGACCCCGAACGCGGCGATCAGGCCGCCGGTGAAGGTCGGCTTGCGCAGCAGACCGAGGTCGAACATCGGGTCGCGGCCCCGCAGCTGGGTGACGACGAACAGCACGAGCAGCACCGCCGAGGCCACCAGGCAGGAGACGACCAGGGTGTCGCCCCAGGAGCGCTGGCCGGCCTCGATGGTGCCGTAGACGAGGGCCGCCAGGGCGCCCGAGAAGGTGACGAAGCCGATCCAGTCGGGTCGTCCGGCCCGCGGGTTGCGCGACTCGTCGACCGCGGCGCAGGGTGACCGTGACCGCGACCAGGCACAGCGGGATGTTGACCCAGAAGATCCAGCGCCAGGACAGCCCGCTGGTGAGCACGCCGCCGAGCACCGGGCCGACGGCCACGGCGACCCCGGTGACGGCGCCGAAGGCGCCGAAGGCGATGCCGCGCTCGCGCCCGGAGTAGGCCCCGGCGAGCAGGGCCAGGGCGGTGGCGAACATCGCCGCTCCGCCGATGCCCTGGAAGGCCCGCGAGAGGGTCAGCAGCGAGCACGGTCTGGCGCGATCGCCGCAGGCCGCCGAGCCGAGCGGTGAACAGCCACAGGCCGATCACGAAGACCCGACGCCGACCGTAGAGGTCGGCCAGGGAGCCGGCCGTGAGCAGCAGCGCGGCCAGGCTGAGGGCGTAGGCGTCGATGACCCACTGCAGGTCCGAGATCGAGGCGTCGAGCTCGCTCTGGATGTCGGGCAGCGCGACGTTGACGATCGTGATGTCGAGCAGCAGCATGAAGACGCCCGTCGCGACCGCCACCAGGGTCCACCACTGCGAGTGGCCCTCGCTCGGCGGCTTCAGGTGGCCACCGCCGTGACCCGCAGACGAGGTGGGGTCGTCGCGGTGGGTGGGCGTGGTGGTGTCGTGAGGTCCCGCATGGCAGGGACGATCCTCCGCCCGATGGGGTATCGTCAAGTCCTTAACGATCAACCGTCTGCCGATGTGAGGAGCCTCATGCTGCCCGAGCTCGCGCAGCACACCGGCCACCTGCTGTGGCGCGCCCGGATGCGTGGCGGCCGCCGGCTGGCCGAGACCCTCCGCCGCGGGGTCGACGTCCACGCCTTCGCCGTCCCTGCACGTCCTCGGCGACGGCGAGCCGCGCTCCCAGCAGGCCCTCGCCGAGGCCACCGCGGTCAGCGGACGACCGTCGGCACCGTGGCCGCGCGACCTGGTCGCGCAGGGCCTCGTCGCGCGGGTGCGCAACCCCGCCGACCGTCGTTCCTGGCTGCTCACCCGCACCCCCGCGGCCGCCGACGCCGTACGCCGGTGGGCCGCCCACCTCGACGCCACCACCGTCGCGTTGACCGCCGGGCTGTCCGACCCCGAGCACGCCGAGCTCACCGCCCTCCTCGCTCGCGTCACGACCCACTGCTGGCCGCCACCGTGCCGGCCGAGCTGCGCTCCAGCGTCGGCTTCCTCATCGTCCGTCTGCACGAGCACCAGCACCGCGAGCTCGTCGACGCGCTCGCCCCGATCGGCCTGGAGCCGCGGCACCTCGGCTCGCTCGTGGCGCTCTTCGCGACCGGACCCGTCGCGCAGACCGACCTCGCCCGCCATCTCGCGATCAGTCCCGCCCGCGTCGTCCAGCTCGTCGACGACCTCGAGGCGCGTGGGCTGCTCGAGCGACGCGCGGCGCCCGGCGACCGGCGTACGCACCTGCTGCACGTGACCGCGGACGCGTCGCATGCGCTGACCGCGCTCCACCGGCGCCGCGGACGCCGTGCTCGACCGGGCGCTCGGCGGGCTCGCGACCTCGGAGCGCGAACGCCTGCGGCTGCTGCTGGAGAAGCTGGTCGCGGACCCGACCTGAGTGCACCCCTCGGGTGGCTCAGGAGCGCGCGTGGCTGACGGCCTCGGTCTCCTCCGGGGAGAGGGTCTGCTCGCACGACCACGCCGCGATGTTCTTGGCGTAGGTGCGCGCCTCGCTGCGCCCGTGGATCGAGGTCAGCACCACGCCGTGGCCGCCGTCGTCGAGCAACGCCAGCGACCACGACAGGTGCCCACCCATGTCGGCGAAGGCGTCGTAGCGCACCACGGCGAGGTGACGCAGCGCCGCCTTGCCCTCGGCGCGCAGCGCGGCGACCTCCTGACGCAGCCCGTGGACGTCCTCGGGGACGGCGTCCAGCCCGGACCCCACCGATCCGGAGCGTCCGACCGTGCGGCGCAGCGCCACCACGGAGAGCGCCGACGCGAGCACTGCCAGCAGCGCGACGACCGCGAGGAGCACCGACCAGACGAGCACGGGTCCGACCCTAGACTGGCGCGGTGACGAACGTGCGACGCATCGCCTACCAGGGCGAGCCGGGCTCGAACAGCCACGCCGTGTGCGCCCAGCACTACCCCGACCTCGAGGCCGTGCCGTGCGCCTCCTTCGAGGACGTCTTCGCCGCCGTGGCCCACGACGTGGCCGACCTGGCGATGATCCCGATCGACAACTCCATCGCCGGCCGGGTCGCCGACATCCACCACTTCCTGCCCGGCTCGGGGCTGCACATCGTCGCCGAGCACTTCCTGCGCATCCAGTTCATGCTGATGGCCGCACCCGGAGCGTCGCTGGCCACGATCAAGACCGTCCACAGCCACGTGCACGCCCTCGGCCAGTGCCGCAAGGTGATCCGCGAGCTCGGCCTGAGCCCGTTGATCTCCGGCGACACCGCCGGCGCCGCCCGCGAGATCGCCGAGGCCGCCGACCCGACGCAGGCCGCGATCTCCCCCCGGCTGGCCGCCGAGATCTACGGCCTGGAGATCCTGCGCGAGGACGTCGAGGACGAGGAGCACAACACCACCCGCTTCGTGGTGCTCTCCCCGCGGCCGCGGGCGGCCGAGCAGGGCGCCGGGCCGGTGGTCACCAGCTTCGTCTTCCGGGTGCGCAACCTGCCGGCCGCGCTCTACAAGGCGCTCGGCGGCTTCGCGACCAACGGCGTGAACATGACCAAGCTCGAGAGCTACATGGTCGACGGCGCGTTCACCGCGACGCAGTTCCTCGCCGAGGTCGACGGCCATCCGGACGAGCCCGGGCTGGCCCGGGCCCTGGAGGAGCTGGCGTTCTTCACCCACGAGGTGACCGTGCTCGGCGTCTACCCCGCCGACCCCTCCCGACGCTGAGGCCGACGCTGGGCCCGACGCTGGGCCCGACGCTGGGCCCGACGCTGGGCCCGACGTCGACCCGGACCCGGGGCGGCGTACCCCTAGGGTGACGACCATGAACGACGCCGGACCTGCGCACGCTCCCTCGACCCCCGCGACCCCCCTCGGCGCCGACAGCGAGGTCGGGGTGCTGCGCACCGTGATGCTGCACCGTCCCGGCCCGGAGCTGCAACGGCTCACGCCGGGCAACAACGACGCGCTGCTCTTCGACGGGATCCCGTGGGTGGCCCGCGCGCAGGAGGAGCACGACGCGTTCGCCGAGGCGCTGCGCGCCCGCGACGTCGAGGTCCTCTACCTGACCGAGCTGCTCACCGAGACCCTCGCCGACGACGAGGCCCGGACCACCGCGATCAGCACCGCCCTGTCCGGCCTCGACCTCGGCGACACGATGCGCGGCTACCTCCACGGACGGCTCACCGAGGCCTCGCCCGAGGAGCTGACGCGGATCCTGACCGCCGGCATCCGCAACGACGAGGTGCGCGGAGGGTTCGGCCTCGTCACCTCGCTGCTGCCGCACGACGCGTTCCTGGTCGACCCCCTGCCCAACCTGCTGTTCACCCGGGACTCCTCGTTCTGGGTGCGTGACCAGGTCGCGATCACCTCGCTGGCGATGCCGGCCCGCAAGCGGGAGACGCAGCTGACCGAGCTGATCTACCGCCGCCACCCCCGCTTCGCCGGCACGCCGCGCTTCCACGGCCACCAGCTCGAGCACGTCGAGGGCGGTGACGTGCTGCTGCTCGCCCCCGGCGTGATCGCGGTCGGCGTCGGCGAGCGCACCACCCCGGCCGGCGCCGAGCGGCTGGCGCGTCAGGCCCTCGAGTCCGACCTCGCCCACACCGTCCTCGCCGTGCCGATCACCCAGGAGCGCGCGACCATGCACCTCGACACGGTCTGCACGATGGTCGACGTCGACAAGATCGTGATGTACCCCAACATCGCCGACTCCCTGACCGCGTACGCCGTCACCGCCGACGGCCGTGACGACGACGGGGCGGTCGTGCTGCGCGTGGCCGGGGCCGAGCCGTTCCTGCACGCGGCGGCGAGCGCGATGGGCATCGAGGCGCTGCACCAGATCGACACCGGCCTGGACCCGGTCACCGCCGAGCGCGAGCAGTGGGACGACGGCAACAACACCCTCGCCCTGGCCCCCCGGGTGGCGGTGGCCTACGAGCGCAACACCGAGACCAACGCCCGCCTCGAGGCCGCCGGCATCGAGGTCGTGGCGATCTCCGGTGCCGAGCTCGGCTCGGGCCGGGGCGGGCCGCGCTGCATGAGCTGCCCCGTCGCCCGCGAGCCGCTCCCGACCTGAGCCGCGGAGCGTCGCGCGCGTCACGTCCCGAACGGCGTGACCACCGGGCGGGCCGCGTCGTTGGGACAGCAACCCGTCCGGGACCGACCGCTGGAGGAGACCCATGGCAGGCACGTTCTTCGACACCTTCACCCCGCAGGAGGTCGCGCGGATCAGCGCGACCGGCCGCCGGACGACCCTGCCGGCGGGCTGGTCGCCGATCTGGGAGAAGACCCCCGCCGACAAGGCCTACGTCATCGTCGGCGGCGAGGTGTCCGTGCGCCGTGGGGGCACCGAGATCGCCCGCCTCGGCCCGGGCGACATCGTCGGCGAGGCCGCGATCGTGAACCACTCGCTGCGCACCGCGACCATCGTGGCGCTCGACCGAGCTCGACCTGATCCACTTCACCGCCGAGGCCGTCAACCAGCTGTGCGCGGAGATGCCGGGCTTCGCCGGGGCGCTCGACGCCGTCGCCCGGGAGCGCCTGGGGTGAGCTCGGACCAGACCGGCCAGACCGGCGAGACCGACCAGACCGGCGGGGCCGACCAGACCGACGCGACGGCCGGGCTGGCCGAGGCGGCCGACGACCTCGACCCCGACGACCTGCTCAGCGCGGCCGACAAGCTCGAGGAGCTGTTGCTCGGTGAGGCCCCCAGCCTGACCCGGCGCGAGGTCGCCGAGCGGGCCGAGGTCGGCCTGGAGATGTCCGAGCAGCTCTGGCGCCTGCTCGGGTTCGCCCACGTGGGCGACGACGACGTCGCGTTCACGCCCGCCGACGTCGAGGCCCTGCGGCTGAGCAGACGACTGAGCAGCGCCGGTGTCGTCGACGCCGACTCCCAGGCGGCGCTCGTACGCACCTGGGGTCGCAGCTTCGCCCGGCTGGCGGACTGGCAGACGACCCTGCTGGCCGGCCTCGCGGTCGACCGGGGCGAGGAGAACGGCGGCGACGCGATCGGCTCGATGACCGACCTCGCCGACCACGTGCTGCCCGACATCGACCGGCTCCAGTCCTACGTGTGGCGTCGCCACCTGGCCAGCGCCGGCAACCGGCTGCTCACCACCGCAGCGCAGGGCAGCACGGGCACGCTCGCGGTCTGCTTCGTCGACATCGTCGGCTACACCGCCCAGAGCCGCTCGCTGGAGCAGTCCGAGCTCGTGGAGTGGATCGAGTACTTCGAGGACCAGTGCGCCGGCATGGCCACCGACGCCGGCGGCCGCGTGATCAAGAACATCGGCGACGAGGTGCTGCTCGTGGCCGAGGACCCCGCGGCAGCGGCCGACCTCGCGCTGGCCATGACCGCGCGGGGCCAGGACGACGACGACCGGTTCCCCGCGGTGCGCGCCGGGCTGGCCCACGGCGACGTCGTGAGTCGCCTCGGTGACGTCTTCGGCCCGACCGTGAACGTCGCCTCCCGGCTGACCTCGGCCGCCCGGCCCGGCACGGTGCTGGTCGACCAGGGCTGCCACGACCTGCTCTGCGACCGCCATCCCGAGCCGGACCAGGGACCGACCGCCGGCGCCGGCTCGGCCTACCGCCTCAAGCGGGTGCGTCGACTCTCGGTCAAGGGCTACTCGCGCCTGCCCGCCTGGGTCCTGCGGGCCCGCGACTGAGCCGGTTCAGCGGATGGTGACCTGACGGGTCGCGAGGCCCTCGCGCGCCGAGCGCTCCTCGGCGGTCAGGTCGGCGGTCTGGTCGGCGGTCTGGGCGAGTGCCTCGTCGAGCGCGGCGCCGAGGTCGACGACCGCGTCCTCGAGGGCCTCGGGACCGGTGCCGACCGCGAGGTCCCACACCGGCGTGAGCAACCCGTGGGCCCGGAACATCCCGACGAATCGACCCCCCTCGACCAGCGTGTCGCGACCGGCGGCGTGCAGCCGCGCGAGGGCGGTCAGCAGCTGGTCCTCGGGCTCGGGTCGCACCCAGCGCAGGTGCTCCTTGGCGCCCATCCGGGTCCAGTACGCCGCCTCGACCGACGCGAGCCGCGCGGTGGGCGCCACCGCGTCGTTGGCGTCGGCGAGCACCTCGCTCATGCCGGCCCGCTCGCTCTCGTCGACGTCGGCCAGCCAGTAGTCGAAGCCGTCGTGGACGGTGACCGCGAGCGGCTCGTCGGCGAGCAGGTCCTGCAGCCGCGGACCCGGTCCCGGCGGGCTGGTCAGGCCGACCACGCCGGGCTCGGCGGCCAGCGCGGCGAGCAGCACCGCGGCCAGGTCGCGCGAGGGGTCGCCGAAACCGTGCTGGACCTGCAGGCCGAGCCAGACGTCCCCGGAGTCGCGCACCATCGCCGGCGAGGCACCGGGCAGCAGCGTGCACACCGTGACGGTGCGGTCGCCGGCGAGCTCGGCGGCCTCGCCGACCAGGCTCAGCGGTGCGGTCGCGGCGGGCACGAGCTCACGCAGTGCGACCAGGTCGCACTCGCCGGCGAGACCGTCGAAGGGTCGCGCGACGTAGACGTCGGCGCCGCCGGGTGCCCCGTGACAGGCCTTGTAGCGCTTGCCCGACCCGCAGGGGCAGGGCTGTCGCGGCCCGACCTCGCCGGGTGCGGAGGCGCCGGAGGCTGAGGGCGTCGCGCTGCTTGGTCCGGTTCTTCTTCGCCATGACGCGAACCTATCCGGCCGCGCTCTCCTCGCCGTCGAGCAGGTCGAGCAGGTACGCCGGCCGGTCGCTGATCACGGTGGTCACCCCGAGGTCGCGGCAGGCCCGCAGGTCGTCGGGGGTGTTGACGACCCAGACGTGCATCTCGTGGCCGCTGCGCGCGATCTTGGGCCCGAGCCGGGGGTGGGCGTCGAGCAGCTTCATCCCGGGACCGACGATCCAGTCGTCGCCGATCACCCGGCGCAGCACCTTCCACTGCCGCGGCTTGTCGATCAGCTGCACCAGCCGCACGTCGGGGCAGAGCCGCTCGAAGCGCTGGAGCGCGGCGAAGGAGAAGCTCATCACCCGCACCGGGGAGCCCGGGCGGTCCCAGCCGAAGTCGGTGAGCATCTCGCACAGCCGCCGCTCGACGAGCCCGCTGTAGCGGGTCGGGTGCTTGGTCTCGATCGCCACCTCCACGCGGCGGTCCAGGGCAGCGACGTGCTCGAGCAGCTTGCGCAGGGTCAGCAGCCCGTCGGTGCTCGGGTCGGGCTCCGGGGCCTCGTCGTCCATCTCGGCCCACGGGTTCTTCCAGCTGGCGAAGTCGAGCTCCTCGAGGTCGGCGAGGTTCATCGTCGAGATGGCCCCGCGCCTCGACGCCGTACGCCGCAGGTCCCGGTCGTGCGCGCAGACGAGGTGTCCGTCGGCGGTGAGCCGCACGTCGCACTCGAGACCGTCGGCGCCCGCCTCGATCGCCGCGACGTAGGCCTTGAAGGTGTGCTCGGCGAGGTCCCAACTCGCCCCACGGTGCGCGACGACGTCCGGCCTCGACCCCATGGGTCCATTCTGCGCACACGCCGCCCCGCCGGGTGACGAGCGCGGGAGGCGCGGCGGCCGTCGGTCCGGCCGCGGGCAGGGGCGGGGGAATGAGGACCGGCGACCGTTGCGCGATCGGGACGACCGTGCCACAGTGTTACTGACCGAACGGTCTGTAATCATTCCCAGGTCCCGCGGAGGCACCATGACGGCCACAGCCGAGACAACGCCGGCCGACGAGCAGGAGCGGCAGGAGGCCTTCGAGGCCACCATCGGGCGCCACGACCGGATCGAGCCGCGCGACTGGATGCCGGAGAAGTACCGCGCGACCCTGGTGCGCCAGATCGCCCAGCACGCGCACTCGGAGATCATCGGCATGCAGCCCGAGGGCAACTGGATCACCCGGGCGCCCTCCCTGCGCCGCAAGGCGATCCTGCTGGCCAAGGTCCAGGACGAGGCCGGCCACGGCCTCTACCTGTACTCCGCCTGCGAGACCCTCGGGGTCTCGCGCCAGGAGCTGACCGAGAAGCTGATCTCGGGCAAGCAGAAGTACTCATCGATCTTCAACTACCCCACGCTGTCCTACGCCGACGTGGGCACGATCGGCTGGCTCGTCGACGGGGCCGCCATCGCCAACCAGGTGCCGCTGTGCCGTACCTCCTACGGCCCCTACGGCCGCTCGATGATCCGGATCTGCAAGGAGGAGTCCTTCCACCAGCGGCAGGGCTACGAGCTGCTGATGACGATGATGTCGGGCACCGACGCGCAGCGCGCGATGGTCCAGGAGTCGGTCGACCGGTTCTGGTGGCCGGCGCTGATGATGTTCGGCCCTCCGGACGGCGACTCCCCCAACACCGCGCAGTCGATGGCGTGGGGGATCAAGCGCGACACCAACGACGAGCTGCGCCAGAAGTTCGTCGACATGAGCGTCCCGCAGGCCGAGCGCCTCGGGGTCACCCTGCCGGACCCGGACCTGGCCTGGAACCACGAGCGGGGCCACCACGACTTCTCGCCAGCCCGACTGGGAGGAGTTCCACGCCGTCGTCACGGGATCCGGGCCCTGCAACGCCCAGCGGATCGCCCACCGCCGTCGCGCCCACGAGGACGGCGGCTGGGTGCGCGAGGCCGCGACGGCGTTCGCCGCGTCCCAGCGGGAGCACGGATGAGCGGGTCCACGGGCGGGCCCACGAGCGGGGAGGGTCGCGACTTCGCCGCCGACGGCGGCCACGGCGCCGTACCGCTCGAGGGTGTCGAGACCGCCCTGGGCGAGGCCCCGGACGCCGAGTGGCCGCTCTACGAGGTGTTCGTACGCGGCAAGCGCGGCCTCAACCACGTGCACGTCGGCTCGCTGCACGCCGCCGACGACGCGATGGCGCTGCGCCACGCCCGCGACGTCTACACCCGGCGCAACGAGGGCGTGAGCATCTGGGCCGTCCGCTCCGACGCGGTCGTCGCCTCGAGCCCGGACGAGAAGGACCCGCTCTTCGCGCCGGCCGGCGACAAGGTCTACCGGCACCCGACGTTCTACTCCATCCCCGACGACGTCCCTCACATGTGAGCGCGCGATGAACGACGAATCGGTCTACGACGGCCTGAGCGAGGGCGGCGACGACGCCCAGTGGGCCTTCGGTCAGGACTTCGAGGACCCGCTCGCGGGCGTGGACACGACGATCCCCGACGGGGTCGACGCCGGGGCGCTCGCGCGGTACTGCCTGATGCTCGGCGACGACGCCCTGGTCTACAGCCACCGGCTCTCGCAGTGGGCCAGCAACGCCCCCGACCTCGAGGACGACATCGCCCTGGCCAACATCGCCCTCGACCTCCTCGGGCAGGCCCGGCTGCTGCTGGCCCGGGCCGCGGCGGCCGACGCGGACCTCGTGCCGGCCCTGCCGCCGGGGTCCCCGGTGCCGGACGAGGACGCGCTGGCCTTCTTCCGCGACGAGTCCGCCTTCTGCAACGTGCGCCTGGTCGAGGCCGAGAACGGCGACTTCGCGGCGACGATCGCGCGGCTCCTGGTCTTCTCCACCCACCGCCTGGCCCTGTTGCAGCGCCTGACCACGAGCTCGGACCGGGTGCTGAGCGCGATCGCGGTGAAGGGCGTCAAGGAGGTCACCTACCACCGTGACTACGCCGGCCGCTGGTTCCTCACCCTGGCCCGGGGAACCGCCGAGTCGCGGCGCCGGCTGGTGGCGGGTCTCGACCTGGTGTGGCCCCTGCGTGACGAGCTGGTCCGCACCCATCCGGTCGAGCGGACCGTGGCCGACCAGGGCGTGGGCGTCGACCCCGCGTCGACCGCCGACGAGGTCGACGTCCTGCTCGAGCAGGTCCTCTCCGTCTCCGACGTGGAGCGCCCCGACGTCCGTCCGACCGGGTCCGTCGGAGGCGGCAGCGGTCGCGACGGGCGCCACACCGAGGCGATGGGCCGGCTCCTGGCCGAGATGCAGGTCGTGGCCCGCGCCCACCCGACGGGCCGGTGGTGAGGCCGGTGGTGAGGCCGGTGGTGAGCGCGCACGACGTGGCGGCGTCGGTCACCGACCCCGAGATGCCGATGCTCACCCTCGCCGACCTCGGGGTGCTGCGCGAGGTCGAGGAGCGGGACGGCCGGGTGGTCGTCACGATCACGCCGACCTACTCCGGGTGTCCTGCGATGGCCACCATGCGCGACGACCTCGTGCACGTCCTCCACGACCACGGCTGGAGGGAGGTCGAGGTCGCGGTCAGCCTGCACCCGGCCTGGTCGAGCGACTGGATCACCGACCGGGGCCGGGCCGCGCTGGCCGACCACGGCATCTCCCCGCCGGGCCCGGCTCCCCGCAACGAGGGCCCGGTCGCACTGAACCTGCTGCCCGTGCGCCGGGCGCTCACCTGCCCGCGGTGCCGGTCCACCCGGGTCGAGCTGAGCTCGGAGTTCGGCCCCACGGCGTGCAAGGCGATGTACCGCTGCACCGAGTGCCTCGAGCCGTTCGAGCACGTCAAGGAGATCTGAGGATGACCACGGCCGACGCCGGCTCGACCCCCGCCGGCTCGACCCCCGCCGGGCGGGCCGCGCGAGCGCGGTTCCACGAGCTCCGGGTCGCGCAGGTCGAGGCCCTCACCGACGACTCCGCCGCCGTCACGTTCGAGGTGCCCGACCACCTGCGCGAGGAGTTCGCGTTCCGGGCCGGGCAGTCACTGACCCTGCGGCGCACCATCGACGGCCAGGAGCACCGTCGGTCGTACTCGATCTGCGCCCCGACCGGTGCCCGACCCCGGGTCGGGGTCCGCGAGATCCCCGACGGGCTCTTCTCGCGCTGGCTGGTGCGCGAGGTCGCGGTCGGTGACCTCGTCGAGGTGGCGACCCCGACCGGCAGCTTCACCGCCGAGCCGGCCGACGGCGGACGTCACCTGTGCATCGCGGCCGGGTCCGGGATCACGCCGATGCTCTCCATCGCCACGTCCGTGCTGGCCCACCCCGACGCGCGCGTGACCCTGCTCTACGGCAACCGCACCACCGGCTCGGTGATGTTCGCCGAGGAGATCGCCGACCTGAAGAACCGCCACGGTGCCCGCCTGGACGTCGTCCACGTGCTCTCCCGGGAGCCGCGCGACGTCGAGCTGTTCTCCGGGCGCCTCGACGCCGGACGGCTGCGCGCCCTGCTCACCGCCCTGGTGCCCCTCCACGGTCTCGACCACGTCTGGCTGTGCGGCCCCTTCGGGCTGATCGCCGACGCCCGCTCGGTGCTCGAGGAGCTGGGGGTGGCCGACGACAAGGTGCACTTCGAGCTGTTCTACGTCGACGAGCCGCCGCCGGAGCTCGATCGCACGGACCCGGTCGTCGAGGGCGAGGTCTGCGAGGTCACCGTCGTCCTCGACGGTCGGTCCACCACGACGGCAATGGCGCCGGACCGCTCGGTGCTCGACGGCGCCGCCGCCACCCGGACCGACCTCCCCTTCGCCTGCAAGGGTGGCGTGTGCGGGACCTGCCGGGCCCGGGTCACGCAGGGCGAGGTGGACATGCGCCGCAACTACGCCCTCGACGACGAGGAGGTCGAGCGCGGGTTCGTGCTGACCTGCCAGTCACGACCGCTCGGCGACACCGTCACGGTCGACTTCGACGCCTGAGCAGGCCGTCGAAGGCCAGGTCGGCCACCGAGCGGGCCAGCACGTCGGGATCGACCGGGCCGCCCGGGCGGTACCACTCGACCAGCGAGTTGACCATCCCGAACAGCAGCCGCCCGAGCACCTCGGGAGCGACGTCGTCACGCACGCTGCCCTCCGCGGCCGCCTCGCGCACCAGCGCGGTGAGCTTGTCGTCGAGCACCCGGCGCCGCTGCAGGGCAACGACCTCGACCTCGCTGTTGCCCCGCACGCGCAGCAGCAGGGTGACCGCCGGCAGGTGGTCGACCAGGATCCGTACCGAGGCGTGGACCACCGCACGCAGCCGATCGCTCGCGGCCACCCCTCCCGAGGCGTCCACCGCCACGTCGACGGCGGTCGTGAGCTCGGCGAGCGCCTCCTCGAGAGCCGCCGAGAGCAGGTGCTCCTTGCTCGGGACGTGGTGGTAGATCGCGGACTTGGTCAACCCGAGGTCGCGGGCGATGTCACCGATGCTGGTGGCGTCGTACCCCTGCTGGTTGAACAGGTCCACGGCGCGGCGCAGGACCGTCTCCAGGTCGTAGCCCGGTCGGCCCCGCCGCGCGCCCGGACCCTGCTCGTGCGCCGTCACGGGCGCGGGTTCGCGGCGACGAAGGCCTGGGTCACGGCGGCGGGGACGCGTCCGTGGTCGGAGACGTCCATGCCCTGCGCGCGCGCCCACGTGCGGACGACCGCCGCCGGCGGCGGCGCCGCGGCCAGTGGGGGCGGCGCGACGAGATCGGCGACCCGGTCCTCCCCGGTGGTCTCGGCCCGGGACGCGACCTCCGCTGCTGCGAGGAACCGGTAGGTCCACTCCTGGGCCAGCTTGCGGGTCTCGCAGAACACGATCGGCACCTGGGGCCACGCGACCTGGCACTCCGCGAGCCCGTCGGCGACCACGGCGGGGCGCACGTGGGTGAGCCTGAAGACCGCCGAGTAGCGGTCCTCGACGACCAGCGCCGCGCGCGGCAGGCCGGCCAGCTCGGCGAGCTGGTACTTCAGCTTGCCGCTGGTCAGCGACGCGGCGAGGTCGACCAGGCTCTTGCGCTCGACGGAGGCCAGCAGCACCCCGTCGCGCACCACGCCGTAGTCGCCCGCGCTCAGTGCCGCCCTGGTCACGCTCACCTGCCGGTCGGTGAAGGCGTAGGCGTAGCGCTCGTGGGAGTCGACGGTGACCTGGAGGTCGGCCAGTCCAGCGGCCCGCGCGGACGGTACGGCGACCGCGGGTCGCGCCTGCTTCCGGGTGCGCGCGGTCTGCCAGAAGATCGCCGACCGACCGCCCTTGACCTGGGCGAAGACGAACTGCGACCGGTTCTCCCGCCCCCGGTCGAGCACGAGGTCGACCGCCGCACCGCGGCGTACGCACGAGCGCGTGGCGACCCGCTGGACGATCTCGGCGTCGGCCGGCCACTCCTCGACCCGGTGGCAGTAGACCTTCTGCGTGCGCGGCCACACGTCACGCGCCTTGAGCACCACGCCGTGCTCACCGAGCGGCACGCGCAGCAGGTAGGGCAGCGTCGAGTCACCGTCGGGGTTGCGCGCGATGACGAAGTCGTCCGGCACGGGGGCGATCCTGCCACGACGGGCCGCGGTAGTCCCTGGCGAAACGGTCGTCGGGACCGCCGATTCTCGACCGTTCCGTCAGGACCTATCCCGTGGAGCGGTGGCGGGCCGCAGCACCCGCCGCAGCGGGGCGGCCGGCGGCGTAGGCCTGGCCGAGGCCGGACTGGAGCACCTCGATCAGCGCGGCGACCTCCTCGAGGCCGAGGCGGAACGACGCCGAGCACAGGTTCTCGCGCCACAGCGAGAGCACGACCATGCCCTTCTCGGAGTGCCACGAGACCCGCATCGCGCGCTCGCCGCCACGCGGGTCGAGGAAGATCGACCCGTTCTCGGGGAGCGGGTGCGGCAGGGGCACCCCCCTATCCTGCCCCGCGGAGTGGTCCGCCGGGAAGAGACTTGTCGACAAAGCCTCCTCCCGCCTGCTCCGCGGTCTTCCCTAGACTGGACGTCATGCCCGAGCTGCCCGAGGTCGAGGCGCTCGCCCTCGACCTGCGCCACCGTCTCGAGGGTCGCGCGATCGCGACGATCCACCTGGCCCAGTTCAGCGCGCTGAAGACCTACGACCCCCCGCTGAGCGCGCTCGAGGGCACCCTGGTCGACGACGTCACCCGGCACGGCAAGTTCCTCGACATCGAGGCCTCCGGCTTGCACCTGGTGATGCACCTCGCGAGAGCGGGGTGGGTCCGGTGGCGCGACGAGGTGCCCGCGACGCCGCCCAAGCCGAGCAACAAGTCGCCGATCGCGATGCGGATCGTCCTCGAGCCCGAGGCCGGGCTCGACGTGACCGAGGCCGGCACGCGCAAGTCGCTGGCGGCGTACGTCGTCAAGGACCCGCTCGAGGTGCCCGGCATCGCCAGCCTCGGCCCCGACCCGCTCACCGACGACTTCACGCTCCAGGCCTTCCAGGCCATCCTGAGCGCCGAGGGCCGCAAGCAGGTCAAGGGCGTGCTGCGTCACCAGGGCACGATCGCCGGGATCGGCAACGCCTACTCCGACGAGCTGCTGCACGCGGCGCGGATGTCGCCGTACAAGCCGGCGAGCAGCCTGAGCGAGGAGGAGTCGCAGACGCTGTACGCCGCGATCCGCGACGTGCTCGGCGCCGCGGTCGAGCGCAACCGGGGCGTGGCCGCCAGCGAGCTCAAGGGCGAGAAGAAGTCGAACATGGCCGTGCACGGTCGGACGGGGCAGGCGTGCCCGGTCTGCGGCGACACCGTCCGCGAGGTGTCCTTCGCCGACTCCTCGCTGCAGTACTGCCCGACCTGCCAGACCGGTGGCAGGCCGCTGGCCGACCGGCGCACGAGCAAGTTCCTCAAGTAGCCGGCAGCCGGCACTATCTAGAGTGGGTCCGTGACCCAGATCCCCAGCACCGACGTCGCGCACGTCCCCGACCCCCTGCCCGCCGAGCTGCCCGTGCTCGACGTCCGCGAGCCGCACGAGTGGGAGGCAGGCCACATCGAGGGTGCCCTGCACGTGCCGCTCGGCGAGCTCTCGGACCGCCTCGGCGAGGTGCCCTCCGGCCAGCAGGTCCTCGTCACCTGCCGGGTCGGCGGTCGCTCGGCCAAGGCGGTCGAGCACCTCGTCTCGCAGGGCTACGACGCGGTCAACCTCGACGGCGGGATGCTGGCCTGGGAGCAGGCCGCCCGGCCGATGGTCAGCGAGACCGGGCACGACCCCCGGGTCCTCTGACCACGGCGAAGCACCGCTAGGGCAGCGACGGCACCGTCGGGAGCTTCGGGACCTTGGTCGGGAGCCGGTCGGTCGGCACTCCGCTGGGCAGCTCGGTGGGCACTCCGCTCGGCAGCTGCGACAACAGCTCGCTCGGGACCCCGCTGGGGATCTCGCTCGGAAGGTCCGGAAGGTCGCCGGGCAGTCCGGGCAGGTCCGAGGGGAGGCCGCTCGGCAGCACCGTCGGGAAGCCGGCGGGGAGCTCGGTCGGCAGCGCGGAGGCACAGGTCTCGTCGGCGTAGGAGCCGAACGCGTCCGCGGCCTGGCTGTCCTCGGCGGAGTAGGAGCCGTCGAGCTCGGCGAGGTCGGAGGGACCGGCGTCGCCGGGCAGGTCCTGCCCACTCTCGACGACGACCTCGAGCCCGCGACGCGCCTCCTCCGAGATGTCGGCCGGGGTGCCGACCTCGGCCAGCCGGTCGGCCCAGTCCTTGACCCGGGCCCCTGCGGCCGCGGCCTGGTCGTCGGCCGACCCTGCGCTCGGGAGGTCACCGAGACCGTCCTGGAGGCTGGCGAAGGCCTCGCAGAACTCGTTGACGCTCGCCCCCTGCGCCACCTCGGTGCCGCCGCTGCACGAGCTCAGCGCGAGCCCGGCCACCGCGACGACCGCCGTCCGGGCGGTCCGGGAGGACCGGCGGCGCCGTGCCAGCGGCGTGCGTCGCGCGGTCACTGCGGCGCCCCGGTGCACGCGGTCGAGACGTACTGGAAGAACGCCGCCACCTTGTCCTGCCCCGCGGCGCCCACCCGCTCGTCGACCTGCTCGAGATCGGCCTGGCTCGCGTCGTCGGGGATCGCCCCCACGGCCTGACCGATCACCTCGAAGCCGTCGCGCGCCTGCTGCGGGATGTCGGCGGGGGTGCCGACGTCCTCGAGCTCGGCGTAGGCCTGCTTGACCGCCTCGATCTCCTCCGCAGCGTTGTCGGCCCGGTCGCCGGCGCTCTGCACCTTGCGCGCCGCGGAGCAGAAGCTCTCGGTCGAGGCGTCCTGGGGCGCTCCGCAGCCGGCCAGCAGACCGGCCGGGCCCACCGCGACCAGCACCAGCACGGCGGCGGCCACCGGTCGGCGCAGCAGGGCGGAGCGAGGTCGACCGGGACGGGTCATCGGGTGCTCCTGTCGTGCCGCGGGCGTCCGGTGGTGCTGCCGGTCCATTCATTCACGTCGTGTCCGGCCCCGCCAAGGACTCCGGGAGTGGCGTGGCGAACAACGCAGGCAGCAGCCTGAGGTAGTCGTCCCGGTCGATCTCGGTCACGCCCAGCGAGGCCAGGTGCGGGGTCGACCACTGTACGTCGACCAGGCGCGTCGTGGCGCTCCGACCGGCCGGGCCCGCGGTGGCGAGGTCGTCGGGTCGCGGCGCGTCGGGTCGTGGGTCGTCCTCGAGCAGCTGCACCAGCCCGACCAGGGCCACCTTGGAGGCGTCGCGGACCCGGTGGAACATCGACTCGCCCGCGAACAGCCCCCCGATCGCGAGCCCGTAGAGCCCCCCGGCCAGCCGGTCGCCCTGCCAGGCCTCCACCGAGTGCGCCCACCCGAGCCGGTGCAGGCGCGAGTAGGCCGCCTCGATCTCGGCGTTGATCCACCCGTGAGGACGCGCCGGGTCCGCACAGCAGGCCACGACCTCGTCGAAGGCGGTGTCGACCCGGATCTCGAAGTCGCGCATCGAGCGGCGCAACGAGCGCGGGACCCGCAGGTCGCGCGGGAACAGCACCCCGCGGCTGACCGGGCTGAACCAGTACATCGGGTCGCCGGGCCGGCCGGCCGGCATCGGGAAGATGCCCCGCCGGTAGGCCTCGAGCAGCGTCCCGGGCTGCAGGTCGGCACCGATCGCGACGAGGTCGTCGAGGTCGTCGGCGCTCGACGGGTCGCCGAAGATCCAACCGGTGGCAGGCGGCTCGACGGGCACACCCGGACGGTAGCGCTGCCGCCGGGCAGGGGGGTGGACGCGCCCCCTCTAGGATCGGGCCATGGGTGTGGTCAAGAATCAGCTGGGCAAGCAGCTCGCGCCGCGGATCACGGGGCTCGCGCCCGGGCTGACGACGTCGTTCATCCGCGAGGCGCTCGCTCGGGCCGTCAACGGCGTCGGCCCGCTGCCGGGGGCCGCAGCGGCCGCCGACAAGCAGCTCGAGGAGCAGGACGGCGACCGCGAGAAGGCGGTGCACGAGGTCATCGAGAACCACGTGCGCTACGCCGGCGCGCAGGGCTTCGTGACCAACCTCGGCGGCCTGGTCACCACCGCGGTGACCATCCCGACCAACATCACCGGCCTCGCGCTCATCCAGTGCCGGATGATCGCCGGCATCGCCCACCTGCGCGGCTACGACCTCGAGGACCCACGGGTGCGCAACGCGATCCTGGTGACCCTGCTCGGCGAGGACAGCGTCGAGGACCTCGTGCGCCGCGAGAAGCTGCCGGCCCCACCGATGGCCCTGGCCACCGCGCCGGTGCGCGACTCCGGCCTGGACACCCGGGTCTCGCAGGAGGTCGGCTCGGCCCTGGTCACCCGGGTGATCGGCAAGCGCCTGGCCGTCACGGTCGGACGCCGGGTCCCCGTGGTCGGTGGTGTGGTCGGCGCGGGCGCCGACGGCTACTCCACCTGGCGCATCGGTCGCTACGCCGACCGCGAGCTCCTGCCTCGCGCGCCGCGGTAGACCGTCATCAGCACCCGACCGGTTCGCCCGTGCTCGAGCCGTTGCACGATCCGCCCGCGGGCCAGGTAGGACGGGCGCAGGTAGGAGCGCTCCAGCGCCGCCCGGACGTCGTCGAGCTCGCGGTGCAGGTCGTGCTCGACGCGGCGCAGCCGGTCGAGCTCGTCGAGGTGCCGCCCGTCGTCGGCCAGGACGGCGCCCAGCGCGCACACCGCCGCGTCGGCCACCGCCTCGGGGTCGGCGTGGTCGGGGTCGACGTACGCGCTCCCCCGTGAGCCGATCAGGTCGTCGAGGGAGCCGATGACGTCGTAGCCACGGCCCGCGAGCTCGGCGACCCAGCGCTGCTCGAGCCCGCGGACCCACACGGTGAGGTCGTCGGGCAGCGAGAGCCGTGGCGAGTCGGTGCGCTGCGAGAGCGTCTGGTGGGCGAGGAGCTCGCGCACGAGCGGTCGGTAGTGCGCGGGTCGCAGCGTCTTGTTGCTGTGCACGTTGATCCGGCGCAGCAGGGCGGTCTCGGCGACGCCCAGCGAGGGGTTGGCCCGCGACGCGTCGAGGTCGAGGTCGAGGTCGTCGAGACCGAAGGCGGCGCTGAACCGCTGCCACAGCAGCGTGCGTGAGCCGCCCGGCGGGGGGACGGTGATCACGTGCACCCGCTCCGGCGGCAGGCTGGCGCCCCACCGGTCCAGGATGTCGGGCACCTCCTGGACCGCCCAGAACCAGCTCGCGATGCGCGAGGAGCGCTCCGGCTCGCGCAGCTCGGCGAGGAACGTCGCGTAGTCCAGGGTGGCGCGGTGCTTGACGTTCTCCTGCCACTCGGCCGGGACCTGGCGCACCAGGTCGCGCGCGGAGAGCAGCAGGTGGACCTCCGGCGCCTCCCCGTCCACCGCGAACGAGCGCAGCGCCCGGTCGACCTGCGCCGGGGTGGCCCGGGCCAGGATCTCGTGGCTGATCACGGTCGTGCCCGGGTGTGCGCGCACCCGCGCCGCGAGCGCGTCCCAGCAGCCCTGCGCCTCGACCTCGAGCCCGCCCCACGGCAGCCGCATCAGGTCCAGCGCGGCCAGGAAGTGCGCGTCGAAGCGGTCGGCGGGGTAGAGCACGCCGTGCTCGAGCAGCCGCTCGCGGTTGCGGAAGAGCACGTCCTGCAGGTAGGACGTCCCGGTCTTGGGCGTGCCCACGTGGAGCAGCACTCGGCGCGTCACCGCACCCGCCCTCCTTCCGCGTCAGCCACCAGGACCTCGCAGGCGACCCGCAGGACGCCCTCGGGGGAGGGCAGGGCGCCGGGCGGCGTCCCGCCGGACCCCACCAGCAGGTCGTCGGGCTGACCTTCGACAGCGTAGCCAGCCCCCAGCAGTCGGCGGCGGACCCGCTCGGAGCGTCGTCGCACCCACCGCCGGTGCTGGTCGGGGACGCCCAGCCGCGCGGCGTCCCCGGAGGACGGCAGCGCCGCGAGCAGCGGGACCAGCTCGCGGGTGACCAGGTCGGTGCGCACCTCGGGTGCGCTGACCACCTCCAGCGCGCCGCGCACCTGCCGGACGAGCTCGACGGCGTCGGCCGGCAGCGGGACCGGTACGTCGACGGGGTCGCGGCGCCCGAGCCGGCGCGGCGACAGCAGCCGCGCCGCCTCGGCGGGGCGGGTCACCACGCTGACCCGCCCGACCCCGACCCGGTCGGCCCAGACCCGCGCCGTCCCCACGGCGTCGGCACCGGGCGGGAGCCCGCCGCGGCGGCGGCCGGCGACCTCGGCGACCCAGGTCGGCCACGCCGGGGGTGTTCCCGTCAGGACGCGGTGGGTCCAGGTCGAGGCGAGCAACACCTCGAGCGGCCCGGCCAGCACGTGCACCTGAGGCCGACGACCACCCGGCGGCAGCCCGCGGCGGGTCAGCGCGGCGCGCAGGGCCGGGGCGGCCCAGGGGTCGCCGACGAGCCGGTAGCCGCGGCGCAGGAGCCGGGGCCGCCCACCCCCGACGGACGGTGCCGCCGGCCGCTGCGCGGCGAGCTCGGCGATGCGATCGGCGAGCAGGAGGCTCGCGTAGCGCAGCAGCTCTCCGGCCGCGAGCGCGCCGGGGTCCACGGGGGGCGGGCCGAAGGGCGGGGCGGCCCCGCCCGGGAGGGGCAGGTCCGGCAGCCCGCGCCCGTAGGGACTGGCCCGCAGCACCCGCTCGGAGAGCTCGGCGGGAAGCCGGTGACCCGCGACGAGGGTCGTGCGGCGCAGCAGCTCGAGCTGCTGGGCGCCGGGCAGGAAGCCACCGAGGAGGACGAGCGGCTCCACCGGGTCGCTGGGGTCGCCGGGGTCGCTGGGGTCGCTGGGGTCGCTGGGGTCCCGGGACGGCGTACCCCCCGCGCGCCAGGCCTGCCACGAGGTGGTGCCGCCGGAGCTCAGGTGGGCGACCCAGGCGCGGGCACGCTCGGCGCCGGAGGTCCCGGGCGCCGGGGTCACGACGTCCTCACGGGGCGGCGCGTCGGCGCAGCCGGCGCGAGGCCTCGCTCCGCACGCGCTGGACCAGCTTCTGCTCCGGCGCGGGTCGGCGCGCGGCCTCCTCGGTCATCGCGGCCAGCGCGGTCATCGCGGCACGGAGCTGACGCTTGTTCGAGACGCGGTCGGGGTTGACCCACGTCTCCTCGTCGACCGGGCGCGGGTCCAGCTCGGCGAGGTCGCCGACGACGTCGACGCCGGCAGCCTCGATCCACTCCCGCCAGCGGGCGGTCTCGCCCTGCGCCCACTCCAGCAGTGCCGGCGGCATCCGGACCGGCGGGGACGTGCGGCCCTGGACCAGGGCGTCCTCGGCGAGCAGGCCGCGGATCAGGTGGTCGTAGTCGAAGTCGCGGCGGGTACGACGCTCGAGCTTGCGGTTCAGCGTGCGCACCACCTGGGTCTCGGCGACGCCGAGCGAGGCGTTGCGCTTCTCGCTGGGCCGGGGCGCCCAGGCCACGTCGATGCCGACGACGCCGCAGAAGCGGTTCCACAACAGGTCGCCGGGCGAGCCGCTGGGCGGCACCGTGACCACGTGCACCTGCTCCGGGGGCAGCCCGTGGCTCCACTCGGTGAGCACGGTCGGCAGGTCGAAGGCACGCGAGAACCAGGGCTTGCCCTTGCGCAGGCGTCGCACGAAGCGCCGGTAGGCCCAGGTCCGGCCCTGCTTGATCGACTCCTGCCAGGCGGCCGGCACCTGGCGGCCGAGGTCCCGAGCGGTGTAGACGATGTGCAGCTGCGAGCCGTCGGCGGTGAGGTCGCGCTTGGCGCGGGCCACAGCAGCCGAACCGGCCGGGGCGAGGATCTCGTGGCTGATCACGACCGTGCCCCGAACCTCCTGCACCCGCTTGACCAGCGCCTCCCAGGACCCCTCGGCGTGACCGGGCGCGCCGCCCCAGTCCTGGCCCAGCAGGTCGAGCGCGGCCCGGAACTGGAACAGCCCGGGGCTGACCAGGGCCGAGCGGGTCGGCACGTGCACCCCGTGGGTCGCCAGGGACCTCGCGTTCAGGCCGAGGCGGTCCTGGAGGTAGGTCGTCCCGGTCTTCGGGGCGCCCACGTGCAGGAACACCCGGCGGGGATCGGTGCGACTCACGGCCCCGATTGTGCCGCACCGCCGGGGTCGCCGGGCTGGGCGGGCGGGTCGGCCCCGTCCGTCCCGGCCAGCGCACGCACGACCGCCGAGGGGCTGGGACGGCCGAGGTGACGCGCCATCGAGGCGCTGGTCGCCACCAGCGCGTCGAGGTCGACGCCGTGGCCGATGCCGAGGCCGTCGAGCAGCCAGACGAGGTCCTCGGTGGCCAGGTTGCCGGTCGCGCTCTCGGCGTACGGGCAGCCGCCGAGCCCGCCGGCCGAGGCGTCGTACGTCGTCACGCCGGCCCGCAGACCCGCCGTCACGTTGGCCAGCGCCTGTCCGTAGGTGTCGTGGAAGTGCAGCGCGAGGCGGTCCACGCCGACGCCCGCGTCGACGAAGGCGGCGAGCAGCGCCGTGACGTGGCCGGTCGTGGCCACGCCGATCGTGTCGCCGAGGCTGAGCTGCGAGGCCCCGAGGTCGAGCAGCCGGCGGCCGACCGCGACGACCTGCTCGATCGGCACTGCGCCCTCCCAGGGGTCGCCGAAGCACATCGAGACGTAGGCCCGCACGTCGCAGCCGGCGGCGCGGGCGCGCTCCACGGTGGGGGCGAACATCTCCAGCTGCGTGTCCAGGGTGCGGTTCAGGTTCTTGGCCGCGAAGGTCTCGGTGGCCGAGCCGAAGATCGCGACGTGGCGCATCCCGAGCTCGAGCGCCCGGTCGAGGCCGCGCTCGTTGGGCACGAGGACGGGCATCGCGCGTGCGGCGTCGCCGAGGACGTCGACGAGACCGGTCATCAGCTCGGCGGCATCCGCCAGCTGGGGGACCCAGCGGGGGTGCACGAAGCTGGTCGCCTCGACCACCGGCAGCCCGGCCGCGAGCAGCCGCCGGCAGAACTCGGCCTTGACCTCGGTCGGGATCGTGGCCGACTCGTTCTGCAGACCGTCGCGCGGACCGACCTCGTAGATCGTCACCCGCTCGGGCAGCCCCGGCTGCGCGAAGGTCATCGGCAGGGCGCGTGGCGACGTCATACGGCGGCCTCCGTGTCCGAGGACCAGACCGTATGACGTCCGGGGTGGCGCAGCCTCGGGGCACCGGCACCGGCGCCGACCCTGGCGCCGCGTCGGGACGTCATACGGGCTCCTCCGTGTCCGCGGACCCGACCGTACGACGTCCGCGCCGGCAGCGGGGCTCACGAGACGGCCTCCTCGACGTGGACGAGCACGTGGCCCATCGTGACCTGGTCGCCGACGGCGGCGCCCAGCAGCGTGACGGTGCCGTCGTGCGGGGCGGTGAGCGGCAGCTCCATCTTCATCGCCTCGACCGCACCGAGGCGCTGCCCGGCGACGACCGCGTCGCCCTCGGCGACGGCGAGCTCGATCACCGTGCCCGGCATCGGCGCGACCACGTCGGCCTCGCCGACCGGGGCGACCGGCCGGCGGGCGGGGTCGGGCCGGTCCAGGCGCCAGGTCTCGGCGTCCAGCACGACCCAGGCGCCGGCCCGGTCGGCCACCACGAGCGCCCCCTCCTCGACGGCCGCCGGCACCCCCGGCTCCGCGACGTCGACGACGTGGGTCGCCCCCGCGCCGTCGACCAGCGCGACGACCAGCGGGGCGGGCGGAGCGCCGTTGCGCCACCCGTCGAGCCCGTCCCAGGGCGAGCTCCCCGCGACGAGGTGCGCGGCCGCCCAGGCGCGCGCGGCGAGCCCGGGGGCGACGTCGGGCAGGGACGGCGCCGTGAGCAGTGCCTCGGCCCCGGGCCCGTCGAGCCACGCGGTGTGCACCTCGCCCGCGGCGAACGCCTCGCTGCCGACCAGCCGGTGCAGGAACCCCAGGTTGGTGCGCACCCCGAGCACGGCGGTCTGCTCCAGGGCTGCCCCGAGCGCGGCCAGCGCGGTCGCGCGGTCCTCACCGGTGGCGATGATCTTGGCCAGCATCGGGTCGTACGCCGTCCCGACGGTGCTGCCCTCGGCGATCCCCCACTCGCCGCGCGCGGCCGCGGGTCGCAGGAGCCGCTCGACCCGACCGGTCTGCGGCACGAACCCGGCGTAGGGGTCCTCGGCGTAGACCCGCACCTCGACCGCGTGGCCGGTGCAGGTGATCTCGTCCTGGGTGCGCGGCAGCGGCTCGCCCTGGGCGACGGCGAGCTGCCAGGCGACCAGGTCGACACCCGTGACCTCCTCGGTGACGGGGTGCTCGACCTGGAGGCGGGTGTTCATCTCCAGGAAGTACGCCGCGTCGCCGTCCACGAGGAACTCGACCGTGCCGGCGCCGGTGTAGCCGACCTCCTCGCACAGCGCGACCGAGGAGCTCAGCAGCCGCTCACGCACGGCCGGGTCGAGGTCGGGCGCGGGGGCCTCCTCGACGACCTTCTGGTGGCGGCGCTGCGCGGAGCAGTCGCGCTCGAAGAGGTGCACCACCCCGCCGTGCTCGTCGCCGACGACCTGCACCTCGACGTGACGACCACGCTCGACGTAGGCCTCGACGAGCAGGGTGTCGTCGCCGAAGGCCGAGCGGGCCTCGCGGCGGGCGCGGGCGACGGCGTCGGCGAGGTCGGCGGGACGACGTACGACGTGCATGCCCTTGCCGCCGCCGCCGGCCGCCGCCTTGACCAGCACCGGGAACGCGTCGTCGGGCACGTCGGTCTCGCCGTGGCGGGGCGTGACCGGGACGCCGGCCCGCTCGGCGATCTCGCGGGCCCGGTCCTTGCGGCCCATCACCTCGATCACCTCGGGCGCCGGTCCGATCCAGACCAGGCCCGCCTCGACGACCGCGCGGGCGAAGGCGGCGTTCTCGGAGAGGAACCCGTAACCCGGGTGCACGGCCTCGGCGCCGGACTCCGCGGCGGCGGCCAGCAGCCGGTCGACCGAGAGGTAGGACTCGGCCGCCGGGGTCGGGCCGATCCGGACGGCGGCGTCGGCCTGCCCGACGTACGGCGCGTGCTCGTCGGTGTCGGAGAAGACGGCGATGCTGCGCAGCCCGGCCGCGCGGCAGGCGCGGATCACGCGGGAGGCGATCTCGCCGCGGTTCGCGACCAGGACGGAGGAGAAGCGCTGGGTCTGAGGGCTGGTCTGCTCGGACATCGCGATCACATCCGGAAGACGCCGAAGGCCGGCGTCTCGGGGGTCGGGGCCTGGGCGGCCAGGGCGAGGGCCATGCCGACGACGCGGCGGGTGTCGACGGGGTCGATCACGCCGTCGTCCCACAGCCGGGCGGTGGAGTAGTAGGGCGAGCCCTGCTCCTCGTACTGCGCGCGGACGGGGTCCTTGAAGGCCTCCTCGTCCTCGGCCGACCACTCCTCGCCGCGGGCCTCGATCCCGTCGCGGCGCACCGTGGCCAGCACGGAGGCGGCCTGCTCGCCGCCCATGACCGAGATCCGCGCGTTGGGCCAGGTCCACAGGAAGCGAGGGTCGTAGGCGCGCCCGCACATGCCGTAGTTGCCGGCGCCGTAGGAGCCCCCGATGACCACGGTCAGCTTGGGCACGACCGAGGAGGCGACCGCGGTGACCAGCTTGGCCCCGTCCTTGGCGATCCCGCCGTTCTCGGCGTCGCGACCGACCATGAAGCCGGCGATGTTCTGCAGGAACAGCAGCGGGATGCCGCGCTGGTTGGCCAGCTCGACGAAGTGCGCGCCCTTCAGCGCCGAGGAGCTGAACAGGATGCCGTTGTTGGCCAGGATCGCGACCGGCCGGCCGTGGACGTGGGCGAAGCCGCAGACGAGCGTCTCGCCGTAGAGCGGCTTGAACTCGTGCAGCCGGGAGCCGTCGACCACGCGGCGGATCACCTCGCGCACGTCGTAGGGCGTGCGCGCGTCGACCGGCACCACGTCGTAGAGGCCGGCGGGGTCCTCGAGCGGCTCCTCCACCGGGAGCGGGGCGGGGCCGTGCGCGGCGGACGGCCCGAGGGTGGCCACGATGGAACGGACCAGGTCGAGCGCGTGCTCGTCGTCGTCGGCGAGGTGGTCGACCACCCCGGACGTGCGGGCGTGGACGTCGCCGCCACCGAGGTCCTCGGCGGTCACGACCTCGCCGGTGGCGGCCTTCACGAGGGGCGGACCGCCGAGGAAGATCGTGCCCTGGCCCGCCACGATCACCGACTCGTCGCTCATCGCCGGGACGTAGGCGCCGCCGGCGGTGCACGAGCCCATCACGGCGGCGACCTGCGGGATCCCGCGCGCCGACATCTGGGCCTGGTGGAAGAAGATCCGCCCGAAGTGGTCGCGGTCGGGGAACACCTCGTCCTGCAGCGGCAGGAACGCCCCGCCGGAGTCCACGAGGTAGACGCACGGCAGCCGGTGCTCTGCGGCGATGGTCTGCGCACGCAGGTGCTTCTTGACCGTCATCGGGTAGTAGGTGCCGCCCTTGACGGTGGCGTCGTTGGCCACGACCACCACCTCGCGGCCGGCCACCCGGCCGATGCCGGTCACGACCCCGGCGGCCGGGACCGCGTCGTCGTACATCCCGGTCGCGGCGAGCGCGCTGAGCTCGAGGAACGGGCTGCCGGGGTCGAGCAGGCGGTCGACCCGGTCGCGCACCAGCAGCTTGCCGCGGGCGACGTGCTTGGCGCGCGCGGCCTCGCCGCCGCCGCGGCGTACGACGGCCAGGCGCTCGCGGAGGTCGGCGGTCAGCGAGCGCAGGTCGGTGGTCACCGCGCCAGGTTAGCGATCGTTAACCACCGCGTCGAGACCAGCCGGGGTCTAGGCTGGGCCCAGCACGTGGTTGCGCCTAGGGTTCCGCCGCCCGCACCGTCCGAGCAGGACGGGAACGGCCCGGGTCTGGTCCGAGCGGCGCCAGGACGACCCGGCACACCGGCTGGTGCTCGCCCAGACCCAGGGGACAAAAGCCCGGAGGGGGTCCATCCCGCCTGCCCCGACGTGCCCGCCGACGTCGGGCCCGGACCCCCGGAGCCGATCGTGCCCCTCTCCCTCGTCGCCGCGGTGCTGCTCGCCGCGGTCCTGCACGCCACCTGGAACGCGCTCGCGCACGCCATCGACGACCGGATGGTCGGCTTCGCCCTGATCGGGGTCGGGGTGGGTGCCGGTGGTGCGCTCATGGCGCTGACGGCGCCCCCGCCGGACCCCGCGAGCTGGGCGTACCTGGCGACCTCCGCGGTGCTGCACGTGCTCTACAACCTGGCCCTGATGCGGTCCTACCGGCTCGGCGACTTCGGACAGGTCTACCCACTGGCCCGGGGCACGTCCCCGCTGCTGGTGTCGCTGGCGGCCGCACTGGTCGCCGGCGAGCGGCTCTCGTCGCTCGGCCTGGTCGGCGTCGTGACGATCTCCACCGCCCTCGCCATGCTCGTCCTGGCGGGCGGGCGGCCCACCCGGGCGGCACGGCCCGCGCTGGTCGCCGCCGTGGCGACCGGGGTCACCATCGCGGCGTACACGACCGTCGACGGCCTCGGGGTGCGCGCCGCGGGCAGCGTCGTCGGCTACACCGGGTGGCTGTTCCTCCTCCAGGGCCCGGTGCTGCCCATGGTGGCGCTCGCGACCCGCCGCCGGGTGCTGTGGACGCAGGCCCGACCCCACCTCGCCGTCGGGCTGGCCGGCGGCGTGCTGTCGTTGGCCGCCTACGGGCTGGTGCTGTGGGCGCAGACCCGGGGCGCGCTGGGCCCGGTCGCGGCGCTGCGGGAGTCCAGCGTGGTCGTCGGGGCCGTGATCGGCGCCGTGCTCCTCGGCGAGCCGTTCGGCAGATGGCGGGTCGCGGCGAGCGTGCTGGTCACCCTGGGGGTCGTGCTCGTCGCCGGGTGAAGGCGGAGCACGAAGCACAGCAGCGGACGTCCGGCACGCCGATCAGCGTGCCGCGGAGACCTCCGGCCGCTCGTCCTCGTCGCGCCGGTCGACGGTCTCGTCCGATGCCCGCTCGGTCGGCTCCTCGGAGTCGACCCGGGGGCCGCGGGTGCGCTCGGCGTACTCCCGCAGGCCGGCGAGCGGAGGCGGCTCGGAGATGCCCGGACGGTCGATCTTCTCGTCGCGCAGGCCCTTCATCAGCCCGAAGGCCATGAAGACGAGCACCACGCAGAACGGCAGGCCTGCGGCGATCGAGGCCGCCTGGAGCGCCCCGAGCGCATCGGTGCCCGACGCCGCGCTCGCGATCAGCAGCACGGCCGCGACAGCACCCTCCGCGATCGCCCAGAACAGACGCTGCTGCCACAGCGGGTTCGGGTCGCCGCCATTGGTGAGGATGTCGACCACCAACGAGCCCGAGTCCGAGGACGTGGCGAAGAAGAGGACGACCACGACGACGACGAGCACCGAGGCCGCGGTGGCCAGGACGCCCGGCACCGGGAGCTGGTCGAAGAGCAGGAACAGGCTGCGCGGCGCCTCGGCGCCGGCCCGGTTGACCGGGTTGTCGGGGTTGTCGAGCAGGAGCCGCAGCGCGGAGTCGCCGAAGACCGTCAGCCACACCATGGAGGCACCGACCGGAGCGAAGAGCGCACCGGCGATGAAGGACCGGATCGTGCGGCCGTAGGAGATCCGGGCCAGGAACATCCCGACGAAGGGCGCCCAGGAGATCCACCAGCCCCAGTAGAACAGCGTCCAGGAGTTCTGCCACGACTGCGCCTGCTCCCCGCCGTTGGGGAAGGTCTCCAGACCCAGGCTCGGCAGCGTCTGCACGTAGGTGCCCGCGTTGGCGGCCAGCACGTTGAGCAGGTCGCGGGTGGGGCCGAAGACGAAGACGAAGACCAGCAGCGCGAAGGCCAGCCACAGGTTGGCCAGCGAGAGGTTCCGGATGCCCTTGTCGACACCGAGCATCACCGAGACCACGGCGACCGAGGTGATCGCGGCGATGATCAGCACCTGGGTCAGCGTGGTGTTGGGGACGCCGAAGAGCTCGTTGAGACCGGCGCCGACCTGCTGGCCTCCGATGCCCAGCGAGGTCGCCAGGCCGAAGAGCGTGCCGAAGACGGCCAGGATGTCGACGACCGCACCGGGCCAGCCGTAGATCCGCTCGCCCAGCAGCGAGTAGAACGCCGAGGCCGGACGCAGCGGCAGGCCGCGGCGGAAGGAGAAGTAGCCCAGCGACGTGCCCAGCACGATGTAGATCGCCCAGGGGTGCACGCCCCAGTGGTAGAGGGTGTAGTTCATTGCGTTCTGCGCGGCCTCCGGGGTCCCGGCCTCGCCGGTGGGCGGGTTCAGGAAGTGGTAGACCGGCTCGGAGACGGCGTAGAAGACCAGCCCGATCCCCATGCCCGCGGTGAAGAGCATCGCGAACCACGACAGGTTGGAGTACTCCGGGACCGAGTCGTTGGGCCCCAGCTTGATCGAGCCGTAGCGGCTGAGCATCAGCCCGATCACGAAGACGACGAACCCCGTGGCCCCGAAGATGTAGAGCCACTCGAAGTTCGAGGTGATGAAGCCCAGGACCGAGGCCGAGACGCTCGCCATGTTGGAGGGGAACGCGACCCCCCAGACCAGGAACGAGAGCACCACGACGGCCGACCCGATGAAGACGGGTGGGTTCGTGTGCTCCTTGAGGTAGCTCTGCATGCTCGACATCGCGCTGGAGTCCTTCCGGCTCGTCCGCCCGGAAAACGTCCATCGTGCGCGAGCCTCGGCGATGGCGGCACCCGCTCCGGCTCCAGGGGCCACCGTAGACGTAGGGACCGGTGACCCGTCCTCCCCAGGGGTGTGGTCGGGCCCTTTCGTGACCGAACCGTGAGCAAGCACCGCTGACGAGACGCCGCGGTGAACGAGCACTAACCTGCGGGGGTGGCCCAGCAGACGAGCGCACCGGGGCGGCGCGAGCAGATCCTCGCGACCGCGGCGGAGCTGTTCGCAGCACGGGGCTTCCACGGCGTCGCGGTCACCGAGATCGGCGCCGCCTGCGGGATCTCGGGGCCGGCGCTGTACAAGCACTTCGCCGGCAAGGACGCCGTGCTCGCCGAGATGCTGGTCTCGATCAGCCGCCACCTGCTCGGCGCGGGCCGCGAACGCGCGGCGGCGGCCGGCGGGGCGGCGTACGCCGTGGCGGCCCTGGTCGACTTCCACGTCGACTTCGCGCTGCGCCACCGCGCCCTGATCGTGGTCCAGGACCGCGACTGGTCCTCGCTGCCCGACGACGCACGCGAGGAGGTGCGCAGCCTGCAACGTGAGTACGTCGACCTGTGGGCCACCCAGCTGTGCCTGGTCGAGCCCGGTCTCGCGCTCGGCGAGGCCCGTGCCCGGGCGCACGCGGTGTTCGGCCTGATCAACTCCACCCCGCACAGCGCCCTGCTGCCGGACGTCGAGATGGCCACGGTGCTCGCCGCGATGGCCCGGCGCTCGCTCGGCCTCGGCTAGTCCTGCGTGCGACCCCGCTCGTGGTCGGCCCGCTCCCGCAGCCGCCGACCCGCCGGCACCCGGGCCAGGGTCCACCGGGCGAGGGCGTCGCGGCGGCGGGTGTGGGCCGGCTGCACCGAGCGCGGGTTGACGAGGTCGTAGTAGCCGGCCGCGGCCCAGCCGGCCGCGCCGACCGCGTCGGCCAGGCCCACTCCGGTGCGGCTCGGTGAGACGGCGGCCAGCCCGAGCGCGGTCAGCGCGTGCACCGCGTCGACCCACACCCCCATGGCCAGCACCTCGGGGCTCGGCCGCGCCCCCGAGAGCACGGCCTGGGTGAGGTGCCGCGCGCCGAGGATCCGGCCGATCACGACCATCGTCTGGTCACCACCCGTGCCGACGGCGGAGAGGAACCGGCCGGGCGCCACGAGCACGGCCAGCCCCCACAGGCCCCGCACCAGCTCGAGGCGACGGAACGCCGTCTCCTGGTCGGGTCGGAGGACATCGCCGAGGCCGGGCAGGTCGTCGGGCCCGAGATCGGTGACGTCGCGATCGTCGTGGTCGGGCCCGGAGGGCGTCTCGCCGGTGGCATCGATGCTCATCAGCCGATCCTGCCCGGCCCGTCCGGCTGCGCGCACCCTCCCCCGTCGGTCGGGTCGTCGAGGTCGGCCAGCCACCGGGCGGCCTGCTCGGCCGCCTCGACCGCGGTCTCGAGCAGGAGGTCGTCCTGCTCGCGCACCGACGCACCTCGGGCGTCGCCGTCGGCGAGGCCCGCCCCCGCACGCTCGTGCAGGTCGGCCAGCAGGGCGGAGCGCTCGACGCCACGCAGGTGGACCAGGAGCAGGGGGTCGTCCTCGACCAGCCAACCGAGCTGGAGCAGCACGGCCAGCGCGTGCGGGCACGGGTCAACCCAGGCCGAGCAGGTGCAGCTCGCGACCAGCTCGCCACCGTAGGGAAGCAGCTCGACCCCGGCCTCCTCGGCGTGCTCGACGAGGTCGTGCGGCAGGTCACCGGCCAGCAGCGCGGCGACCCGACCCACCTCGGCGGCGACCACCTCGACCAGCGCCGCCCGGGCGTCGACGTCGAGCACGGGCACCTCGAGGCCGACGCTCCACAGGTCGTCGCGGTCCTCGACCGCCGACCGGGCCCTGCCGGGGTCGACCACGATGCCGCCGACCGCGGCACCCCGGGCGAGGGTGCGGGCGCGGCGCAGGTCGACCTCGTCGTACGCCGCCTCCTCGACGGCGCGCTGCCACGCCTTGCCCCACCAGGTGCGGGCCCAGGCTCGTCCGCGGCGTGGGCCGATGCGCGGGTGGACCAGACTCATCGGCAGCTCATCGGCACGCTCATCGGCATCTCATCGGCATCTCATCGACGCAGGGTGACCAGGTCGCGCAGCTCGGCGTCGTCGAGCTCGGTGAGCGCCGCCTCACCGCGACCCAGCACGGCGTCCGCGAGCGAGCGCTTGCGGGCCAGGAGCTCGCCGATGCGTTCCTCGATGGTGCCCTGGGCGACCATCCGGTGCACCTGGACCGGCCGGGTCTGGCCGATCCGGTAGGCCCGGTCGGTGGCCTGCTCCTCGACGGCGGGGTTCCACCACCGGTCGAGGTGGACGACGTGGTCGGCGCGGGTGAGGTTGAGACCGGTACCGCCGGCCTTGAGCGAGAGCAGGAACACCGGCACCTCCCCGGCCTGGAAGCGCGCCACCATCTGCTCGCGGTGGGCCACCGGCGTCCCGCCGTGCAGCAGCTGGTGACCGACGCCGGCGTCGGTGAGGTGCCGCTCGAGGAGGCGGGCCATGGCGACGTACTGGGTGAAGACGAGCACCGCACCGTCCTCGGCGAGCACCGTGGCGAGCAGCTCGTCGAGCAGCTCGAGCTTCTCCGAGCGCCCGGCCAGGCGCCCGCTGGACTGCTTGAGGAAGTGGGCCGGGTGGTTGCAGATCTGCTTCAACCCGGTCAGCAGCGCGAGCACCAGGCCGCGCCGGGTCGTCTCGTCGACCACCGCGATCCGCTCGAGGGTGTCGCGGCAGAACGACTCGTAGAGCACGACCTGCTCGCGGGTCAGGCGCAGCGGGTGGTCGGTCTCCGTCTTCTCCGGCAGCTCCGGGGCGATGCCGGGGTCGGACTTGCGGCGGCGCAGCAGGAACGGGCTGATCAGGTCGGCGAACTGACGCGCCTTGGTCGGCTCGAGGCCCGACTCGATCGGCGCCGCCCACACCTTGCGGAACGCGTTGCGGCTGCCGAGCAGACCCGGGATGGCCCAGTCGAGGATCGCCCAGAGCTCGCTGAGGTCGTTCTCGACCGGGGTGCCGGTCAGGGCCACCCGGGCACGGGAGCCGAGGGTGCGCAGCGCCCGGGCGGTCGAGGAGCGGGCGTTCTTGACGTGCTGGGCCTCGTCGGCGACCACGAGGTCCCAGTCGACGCCGCCGAGCTCGGCGGCGTCGCGGCGCATGGTGCCGTACGTGGTGAGCACGAACCCGCGCCCGAGCGGCTCGCCCGGGACGTCGACGAGGACCGGCACCTGCGTCCCGTCGGTCCGGGTCAGCCCGTCGAGGGAGCGGCGCCCGGCGTGGAAGCGGCGCACCTCGACCCCGGGGGCGAAGCGGCGGATCTCGGCCTCCCAGTTGCCGAGCAGGCTGGCGGGGCAGACGACCAGGGTCGGGCCCACGGCACCGCGCTCGGTGCGGTGCAGGTGCAGCGCGATCAGCGTGATCGTCTTGCCCAGGCCCATGTCGTCGGCCAGGCAGGCACCCAGGCCCAGGCCGGTCAGCTCGGCGAGCCAGGTCAGGCCGTGGCGCTGGTAGTCGCGCAGCTGGGCCTGCAGCGCCGCGGGCGTCGGGACGGGGTCGGTCGTGGCGGCGTCGCGCAGCCGGTCGCGCACCCGGAGCAGGGAGGCCCCGACGACGACCGGGGTCTCGGTCGGGGCACCACCCACCGAGCCGGGGGCGGGGGCGAGCTGGGCCGTGCCGGTCAGGGCCGCGGCGATGGCCGTCGCCGGGTCGACCCGACGCTGGAGGCGGCGACGCGCCTTCCGAGCGGTGGCGGCGTCGACGACGGTCCAGCTGCCGCGCAGCTTGAGCAGCGGGGAGGTCGACGCGGCCAGCGCGTCCATCTCCTCGGCCGTCAGGTCCTCGCCGTGCAGGGCGAGCTGCCAGCGGAACGCGAACAGCGAGTCCGCCCCGAGCAGCGGCTGCTGGAGCGGCTCCTCGTAGGGGCCGGGCCCGGTGCTTGGCCCACGGTCCTGGGGGTGGCGGGGGTCGAGGTCCTGGTCGAGCACCGTGGTCGCGGTGAGGTCGCGTCCGAGGTTGCGCGGCCAGAGGACGTCGACCCCGCGGGAGGCCAGCGCCGCGACGCCGTCCTCGAGCAGGCTGTGGATCTCGTCGGTGTCGAGCGTGACCTGGTCGGGCACCGGCGCGTCCAGCAGCCGGTCGAGCACGGGCCAGGCCTCGGCGGCCGAGCGCAGCGCGATCGCGGCGTGGGTGCGCGCGCGGTCGCCGAAGCCGTGGGAGGCGTCCGGGCCCGACTCCGCCCACAGCGTCGCGGCCTCGCACAGGTGCAGCGGGTCGCGCTCGTCGTGGACCAGGAGGACCAGGCGCAGCGAGCCGGCCGTCAGGTCCTCCTCGTCCGCCTCGACGCGCAGCGAGACCCGGACCAGCTGGGGGCGGTCGTCACGCGCGACGGGCCCGGGTCGGGCCCGGTCGAGCTCGGTCGCGGTCGGTCGGTCGGGGCGGGACCGGTCGCGCAGCCGCTCGAGACGCCGCTGGAGGCGGTGCTGGAACTCCTCCCCGGTCGCGGCCTCGCGCGGGGTGCTCGCGGGGCCGGTCGAGGGCCCGCTCGAGATCACCGAGGCGGCGCGCACCGACCCGGGCCCGGGAGCACTGCGGGGCAGGGAGTCGGCGACGGCGTCGAGCAGCCGGCGTACGACCACCTGGGCCCCGTGCTCGTCGAGCCCGTCGTGGGCGCGGGCGGTCGCGAGCTGACGCACCCGGTCCTCGTCCGCGGCCTCGAGCGGGGCGATCCGCCAGCAGGTGCCGTCGTCGTCGGGGCGCAGCTTGCCGGCCGCGACGAGACGCATGCCGAGCAGCGCGGAACCGCTGAGCAGGGCGACACTGGGGTGGAGGTCGCCACGGGTGTGGGCCCTGGTCAGGATCGGCAGCGCGGCGCGCACCGGCAGCTCGACCGTGCGCCCCCCGCCGTCCGCGGTGAACTCCACGACGCCCTCGCGCGGTGGGGTGCCCGGACGGAACCGGGCGGGACCGGTGACGGGCACGAAGCTCACGGCAGACTCTCTCGGGCCGGGCGGACGGGGCTCGGCCACGCTAGCCCGCGCCGCCGACGTCGCCCGACGCGGCGCCGGTCGATCAGGGCTGGGTCAGGGCTGGATCAGCTGGGAGAGCAGCTGGTCCGCGGGCTGCCCGGTCAGGACCGTCGCGGGTGCGGGGGCGGCCGGCGGCTCCGGCGTGGTGCCGACGTCACGCAGGCTCAGCACGTACGAGCCGTCCGCCGGCACGTCTCCCCCGTCGAGCTCGAGGTCGAGGTCGCGGATGACGCCGTCCTCGCCGACGGCCACCGTCACGTCGAAGGGCAGTGAGGACGCGGCCCCGGTGAGCGAGAAGGCGGACTCCAGGGTGTCGGCGTCGGGCCCCACCGCGGCGACCGCGTCGTCGTAGGTCAGCGTGGTCGTGTACTCCGTCACGGGCACGCCGTCGACCTCGTCGGTGCCGCTCACCTCGGCCTGGGTGGACCCGCGCAGCACGAGGACCACACCCAGCACTCCCCCGGGCTCGAAGGCCGAGGACGCGCCCAGCTGGTCGGCCGGCCCCTCGATCCAGCTCTTGCCGGGCGGCAGGGTGGGAGCGTTGTCACCCTCGACCTTCGCCCAGAGGGTCTCCCCGTCGGCCAGGATCGAGATCTCCGAGGACTGCCCGGCCTGGTCCACGCCCAGGGTGAGGTCGGAGATCACCGCGTCGTAGTCGACCGACCCGCTGGTGCGCAGACGGAGGTCCTGGTCGGCGATGGTCAGCTGGGCGTCTCCCTCGACGGTGAAGGCGCGCGCCGCCACGGTGGCGTCGACGGCGTCCTGGAGCGCGGCTGCGGCATCCTCCGGCGAGACGGCGTCGGCGGACTCGCTCGGCGACGCCGCGGCCGAGGGGTCGGCGCTGGAGTCGGTCGCCGGGTCTGACGACCCGCCGCAGCCGGTGAGGGCGAGCGCGAGCGCCGCCGTGACGACGGCGTGCCGGGCGAGGGGGGCGCGGGGACGGGGCAGGGCGCGAGGGCCCCGGGTGTACGACGGCACGCGAGCTCCTGGAGTGAGGGTGGTGGCCCATCCTCGCGCAGACTGGCTGATGATGGGGCGGTGATGGAGCGATGAGCCAGTCCCCGCCACCGCCCGACGCCGACGGCGTGGACCTGCGGCGCAGCCGGATGCTGGCCCGGATCATGGACGACGCCGTCCGGATCCCGGGCACGGAGGTCACCCTCGGCCTCGACGCCGTGATCGGCCTCGTGCCCGGGGTGGGCGACCTCGCCGGCTCGGCGATCTCGGGAGTGATCCTCCTCGACGCCGTCCGGGCCCGCGTACCGGTGCCGACCCTCGCCCGGATGGGGGGCAACCTGCTCGTCGACGCGGGTCTCGGGCTGATCCCGCTCGCCGGTGACGTCGCGGACGTCGCCCACCGGGCGAACCGCAAGAACATCCGGCTGCTCGAGCGGGCCGTCGCCGACGGACGGGCGGGCACCGCGGAGGTTCAGCCCACCCCCGGTTACCTCGCCGCCGCCGCCGGGCTCGTGCTGCTCCCGCTGGTCGTCGGGCTGGTGCTCGGCGTCGTCGCGCTGGTCCTGCTGCTGCGTTGGATCCTCTGAGGAAGCCCCCACCCACCAGCCGCCGACCCCAGCTGTAACCCGGAGCTACATCTTCTGGCGCGGCCGCGCGACGCGCTCCCAGATGACGTGACTCCGGGTTACAGCTGGAGGGTGGCGGCGACCTGCTCGAGCACCGCCTCCTCGCCGGCGTACGGGCCCTCGGCGCGGGGCCAGTGCGTGACCACGTCGGTGAAGCCGAGCTCGCCGGCCCGACCGGTCATCTCCTCGAAGACCCCGAGGCTCTCGAGGGAGAACTGCGGGGCTGCGTCGAGGTTGAGGTAGCGCGGGAACGAACCCGGGTCGCGCCCGGAAGCGGTCAGTGCTTCGTCGAGCGTGGTGCGCGCGGCGTCCAGGCCGGCCCACCAGTCCTCGAGCGCCTCGACCTTCGGCCCCGTCGTGACCCACCCGTCGCCGGTGCGGGCGGCGTAGCGCACCGAGCGGGGGCCGTTGCCGGCCACGAGCAGGGGTACGCCGTGCAGGCGCGGCAGCGTGCGGGCGCCGACGGCTGCGAACCACCGCCCGTCGGCGTCGACGTGGTCCTCGGTGCGCAGCCGCACCAGCAGGTCGACGAACTCCTGGAACCGGTCGACCCGGTCCTTCACGCTCAGGTCGTCGACACCGAGGATGCGCGAGTCGAGGTCGCCACCGGTGCCGACGCCGAGCAGGAACCGGCCGCCCGAGATGTCGTCGAGGGCCTGGACCTCACGGAAGGTCGGCACCGGGTGCCGGAAGTTCGGCGAGGCGACGAAGGTGCCGAGCCGGATGGTCGAGGTGACCAGGGCCGCCGCGGTCAGCGTCGGGACGGCGGCGTACCACGGGGAGTCGGGCAGACCGGCCCACACGACGTGGTCGTAGGTCCAGGCGTGGTCGAAGCCCATCTCCTCCGCGGCCCGCCACCGCGGCGCGGCCTCGGCCCAGGGCAGCTCGGGCAGGATCGTGATTCCGTGGCGCATGGCGCCATCGTGTCGCACGCCGGCGCTGGCCTCACAGCCGCAGCGGTACGTCGCGCAGTCGCGCGGCCAGTGCCGGCGCGAGCGGGAGCCGGGGCAGCAGGCAGGCCTGCACGGCGTGGTAGACGTCGGGCTTGCCCTCCCAGGTCGACGAGCTCGGCCCGCCCGTGGGCGACCGCTCGTGGACCCACGACCCGCGCTCGCGGTCGATGAACCAGTCCTCGACGTGGGCCCACCACTGCTCGTAGCGCACCCGGTGCCGCTCGTCGCCGGTGGCGGTGTGCAGCGCGGCGGCGACCGCGACGGCCTCGGCGGCGACCCAGTGCATCCGCTCGCGCACGACCGGCGTGCCGTCCCAGTCGACGGTGTAGACGAATCCGTCGGCGCCGTCCGGTGCCCAGCCGTGCTCGACGGCGGTGTCGACGAGGCGCTCGGCGTGCTCGACGAGGTGCTCGGTGGCCGCGGTTCCGTCCGCGGCGTGGACCTGCAGTGCGAGGCGCGCCCACTCCAGGCTGTGCCCGATCGTCGCGCCGTAGGGCCGGAAGGGGTGCGCGGGCTGGTCGCGGTTGAGCTCGGGCAGCGGCGACCAGGTGGGGTCGAAGTGCTCGGGCAGCAGCCAGCCGTGGGCGGGGGCGAGCTCGCCGACCACCCCCTGGGTGATCGCGGTGGCGCGTTCGCGCCAGCGCGGGTCGCCGGTGACGTCGGCCGCGGCCAGCAGCGCCTCCACGGAGTGCATCGTCGCGTTCAGGCCGCGGTAGTCGTCGAGCTCGGTGAAGGAGGCGTCCCACTGCTCGGCGACCATGGCGTGCCCGGCCTCGAAGAACCGGTCGAGCACGCTCAGCGCCTCGCCCAGGAGCGCCTCCGCACCGGGCCGCCCGGCGGCTGTCGCCGAGGACGCCGCCAGCACGACGAACGCGTGCTCGTAGGCGGTCTTGTCCCGCACCCCGGGCGTCCCGTCGCGATCGAGACGAACCCACCAGCCACCGTGCTCGTCGTCGTGGAAGACCCCCGCGAGCGCGGCGACGCCGTGGTCGGCGAGGTCGCCGGCCTCGTCCACGCCGAGCAGGTGGCCCAGGGCGAAGACGTGGGTCATCCGGGCGGTGATCCACAGCTCGCGTGGGCGGTCCTCGTCGAGCCGTCCGTCGTCGTCGAGCCACCCGAAGCCGCCGTCGGGGTGACGGGAGCCCTCGGCGAAGGACAGCAACCGGCGGGTCTCCGCGGCCAGGTCGTCGGATCCGTCCATCAGGCCCCCTCAGCTCTGCACAGCCAGGGTCAGCGGCACGACGCCGCTCGCACCGGCCGCCCGGATCGCGCGAGCGGCCAGGGTCAGCGTCCACCCGGTGACGACCAGATCGTCGACGAGCAGGACCGAGGCACCCCGCAGCGCCTCGACGTCGTCGACCACGAGGTCACACCGGCGGCCGACCGCGGCGACGCGTTGGGCGGAGTTGACTGCGCCGCGCCCGGGCTCGACGCCCTCGTCGACGACCGCCCACCGCGCCGCGACCGGCACGCTGAGGTAGCGGGAGAGCCCGGCGGCGAGGTCGGCGGTCAGCGCGCCGCGGGTCGCGGACTCGCAGACCACGATCGCCTCGACGTGGGGCCTCCAGTCGCCGAGGACCTCCACGACGGCCTTGACCAGCGGCACCGGGACGGCGCCGTCCTCCGTGCCGGGGCGGAACAGCTCGCGCAGCGCCTGGCCGTAGCCGAGGTCCGTCAGCCGGGCCACGGCCCGACCCTCGCCGGCCGGCTCGGCGATCTTGCCCTTCAGCTGCACCCCGATCGCGGGCAGCCCGGTGGGCCACATCTTGCGGGCCGCGATCGGCACGCCCGGTCGCGCGAGCCGGGCGTCGGCCTCGGCCAGCGCCGCCTCGGAGACGCCGGTGTCGAGGCTCAGACCGCCGCAGTTGTCGCAGCGCCCGCAGTCGGCCGCCTCGGGGTCGTCGAGCTGCTCGCGCAGGTAGCGCATCCGGCACTCGTCGGTCTCCAGGTAGGCCAGCATCGCGCGCTGCTCGGCCTCGCGCGCCTCGCGGACCCGTTCGAAGCGCTCCTGCTCGTAGACCCACTCCCGTCCCGTGGCCTCCCAGCCGCCCCGGACGCGGCGTACGGCGCCGTCGACGTCGAGGACCTTGAGCATCGTCTCGAGGCGGGTGCGGTTGAGCTCGACGCGCGTCTCGAGCGCGGCGGTGCTCATCGGCCGGCCCTCGGCCTCGAGCGCGTCGATCGTCTGGCGCACCAGCTCCTCACGCGGGAAGGCGAGGGAGGCGAAGTAGGCCCAGATGTCGCGGTCCTCGATCGCGGGCAGGAGGACCACGGTGGCTTCGTCGGTGCCGCGACCCGCGCGGCCGACCTGCTGGTAGTAGGCCACCGGTGAGGACGGCGCGCCGAGGTTGACCACGAAGCCGAGCGTGGCGTCGAAGCCCATCCCGAGGGCGCTGGTCGCGATCAGCGCCTTGACCCGTCCGCCGGCGAGGTCGGCCTCGAGACCCTGCCGCTCGGTGGCCTCGGTCTGCCCGGAGTACGCCGCGACGTCGTGCCCGCGTGAGCGCAGGTAGTCGGCGACCTCCTGGGTCGCCGCGACCGTGAGGCAGTAGACGATGCCGGAGCCGGGCTGCTCGGCGAGGTGGTCGGCCAGCCAGCCCAGACGCTGCTGCGGCGTCCGCAGCCGCACCACGCCGAGGCGCAGCGACTCGCGGTCGAGCGAACCTCGCAGGACGAGCACGTCCTGACGCTCCAGGCCGCCGAGCTGCTCGGCCACGTCACCGGTGACGCGCTCGTTGGCCGTCGCCGTCGTGGCCAGCACCGGGATGCCGTCGGGCAGCTCGTCGAGCAGGGTGCGGATGCGGCGGTAGTCGGGACGGAAGTCGTGGCCCCAGTCGGAGATGCAGTGCGCCTCGTCGACGACCAGCAGCCCGCACGTCGCCGCCAGCCGGGGCAGGACCTCGTCGCGGAAGCCGGGGTTGTTCAGCCGCTCGGGGCTGACCAGGAGCACGTCGACCTCGCCGGCGCGGATCGCGTCGTGGACCGGCCCCCAGTCCTCGGCGTTGGTGGAGTTGATCGTCACCGCGCGGATGCCGGCGCGCTCGGCTGCGGCGATCTGGTTGCGCATCAGGGCCAGCAGCGGCGAGACGATCACGGTCGGTCCCCGCCCGGCCTCGCGCAGCAGCAGCGTGGCCACGAAGTAGACCGCCGACTTCCCCCAGCCGGTGCGCTGCACCACCAGGGCGCGGCGCTGGTCCACGGCCAGCGCCTCGATCGCGCTCCACTGGTCCTCGCGCAGCACGGCGTCCTCGCGCCCGACCAGCGCGCGCAGGTGCGCCTCGGCGCTCGCGCGCGCCGCGCGGCGTACGTCGTCGGTGGCGGGCTCGGCCGCGGTCGCGGCCCCGGCGCTCACCGGTGGTCCTGCGGCGAGTCGAGCAGGCGCAGCGCCTCCTCGTGCAGCGCGACCACCGCGCGACGGAGATCGGCACGTTCCACCGCGGGTCCGCCGGGCCAGGAGAGGCGGAGCGTGGCCTCGGCCGTGCCCTCGGTGACGTGCCAGGTGCCCCCGTGCTCGTCGATCCCGGTCAGCTCCGCCGCGCTCGCCCCGGGGTGCCCGTGGGTGCGCACGATGCGCAGGCTGTCGCCGGCGTGGTCGTCGTTCATGTGCGCGAGCACCGCCGCGCACGTCGCCTCGTCGAATCTCGGTGGCTCGGGGAGGGTCATGGGCCCGACCTTACGAGCGCGGGCCGACACCCGGTGCCGCCCGCCCCCCGTGCCTGTGGAGGACGGCACCGGCCGTCCTCAGTCGGGGAGGGTCCGACGCGCCCGGGCCGCGACCACCCCGGCCACCGCGAGCGGCCACAGCGCCTGCGCCCCGGCGACGACCCGCTCGGCGAGGCCGACCCTGGGGCCGTCGAGCTCGAGGCCGAACCAGACCATCAGCGCGGCGAGGACGCCGCTGGCCGCCCAGGCGACCCTGGGCGTCGGCAGACCGGAGAGAGCCGGCCAGACCGTGAGGGCCACGAAGCTCGCGGTCGCCACCGGGAAGTGTGCGGGCGAGGGCTGCGCGGCGATGGCCACGCCGATCGCGGTGACCCCACCGAGCGCGAGCACCGCCCGGCCGGCCGGGCGCGCCTCGGTCAGCCCGAACGCGGTCGCCACGTGCGCGCCACCGAGCACCACCAGGCCGGCGGTCATGATCCAGCGGTCGCTCGCCCCCAACGCGGCCAGCGCGCTGATCGTGTCGCTGGTGGCGTCGTACGCCGCCGGCTGCCGCGTCGCGGCCCAGGTCCAGCCCCCGATCAGGGCGACGGGGGCGAGCGTGGCGGAGACGGGCACGAAGCGGCGCATGTCCCGAGCATGCCGCACCGATCCGGCCCGCTTCGCAACCTTCCCCGTCTGCGCTGCGTCTCCCCCACGAGCAAGCGACCAGCACCCCGATCAGCGACTGGAGACACACCATGACGACCTCGACCCGCACCCCCCGCACCGGACTCGCCCTCGGCGCCCTCGCCCTGTCGGCGGCCTGCGCCGGCACCGTCGTGACCCTGGCACCGAGCGCGCTGGCGCAGGCACCTCAGGTGCCGGCGGACGGCCCCACCTGCTTCGGCCAGCCCGCGACGATCGTCGGCGAGGGCTACCTCGTCGGCACCGACGGCCCTGACGTGATCGTCGCGACCGGCGCCGCGGAGGTGCACTCCGGCGCGGGAGACGACCTGATCTGCGGGGCCGCCCTGGCCTACGCCGGACCCGGCGACGACAGGATCCGCAGCATCGGGACCGGCTCGGAGATCGTGGGGGCGGGCGGTGACGACCTGGTCATCCAATCCGACGCGGGGTCGTACGCCGACATCTACGGGGGACCGGGTGCGGACACGATCCGCACCGGCTACGGGGTCCAGTGGGTCAACGCGGGCAAGGGCGACGACGTCGTCCAGACCGGCCGCGGCAACGACCACGCCGACGGCCGCGCCGGCGACGACGTCATCGACGGCGGGCTGGGTGAGGACTACGTCGGTGGCCGTGCCGGCGACGACGTCCTCGACGGCGGTCGCGGCGACGACGAGCTCGAGGGGGGACCCGGGCGCGACCGCCTCGTCGGGTTCTTCGGTGACGACACCCTCGGCGGAGGCCCGAGGGCCGACGACCTGGACGGAGGCCCCGGCCGCGACACCGGCAACGGCGGCCGCGGCAGCGACTTCTGCCACCGCTTCGAGGTCATCGCCAGCTGCGAGGGCAGCGCCTGAGACCGGGCCGCGGACGTGCTGCTGCGAGCGGATCCGCCCGCAGCAGCACACCCTGGTCCGTGGGCCGGGCGAGGGCGAGGCTCGGAGCATGAGCGACACGAGCCCACCCCTGCCCATCGACGACGACCTCGTCCGACGCCTGATGGACCAGCGCATCCTGGTCCTCGGCACCGCCCTCGACGAGACCGGCGGCAACCGGTTGTGCCAGCAGCTGCTGCTGCTCTCCGCCGAGGACGCGCGCCGCGACATCGCGCTGTGGATCAGCTCGCCGGGCGGGTCGGTCCCGGCGATGCTGGCCATCCACGACGTGATCCGCCTGGTCCCCAACGACGTCAGCACCCTGGCGATGGGGCTGGCGTGCAGCGCCGGGCAGTTCCTGCTCTCGGCCGGCACCCCGGGCAAGCGCTTCGCCCTGCCGCACGCGCGGATCCTGATGCACCAGGGCTCGGCCGGCATCGGCGGCACCGCCGGCGACATCGAGATCCAGGCCGACGACCTGCGCCACACCCGGGACACCGTGCTCGGCCTGATCAGCTCCCACACCGGCCAGCCGCTCGAGACCATCGAGCGCGACTCGCGCCACGACCGGTGGTTCACCGCCGAGCAGGCCCTGGACTACGGCTTCGTCGACCGGGTGGTGAGCCACGTCGAGGACGTCGCTCCGTCCGGCCCGGCACGCGTCGGCCTGGCCGGGGCGGGAGCCGCGCGATGAGCTACACGATCCCCTACGTCACCCAGACCACCTCGCGCGGCGAGCGCACCGTCGACCTCTACAGCCGGCTGCTCGCCGACCGGATCGTCTACCTCGGCTCCGAGATCGACGACGGTGTCGCCAACGTCCTGATCGCCCAGCTGCTGCACCTGGAGTCGGAGAGCCCCGAGACTCCGATCAACCTCTACGTGAACTCACCGGGCGGCTCGATCAGCGCGATGCTCGCGATCTACGACGCGATGCAGTTCGTGCGCTCGCCGGTCGCCACCACGTGCGTCGGCCAGGCGGTCGCGACAGCGGCCGTGCTGCTCGCGGGGGGCGAGCCGGGGCAGCGCTCGATGCTGCGGCACGCCCGGGCCGTCCTGCACCAGCCGGCCGCGCAGGGTCGCGGCACGATCCCCGACCTGATCCTGGAGGCCGACGAGGTCGCCCGCGTCCGCTCGGTCCTCGAGGAGGTGCTCGCCCGCCACACCGGGCGCAGCGCGGTCCAGGTGCGCGAGGACACCGAGCGCGACCTGGTGCTCACCGGCGGGGACGCCGTGGCCTACGGCCTGGTCGACGCGGTGCTGGAGTCGCGGGGATGAACCGGCTCAGGCCGCCAGGCAGAGCGGACCGCCGGGAGCCGCCCCGGTGCCGCGCGCCACCCGCGCGGACAGGTCGACGACCCGCAGCGCGAGGGCGCCGGTGACCGCCGCGAGGATCTCCGAGGACGGGTCCTTGAGACCACGCTCGATCTCGGAGAGGTACTGCGTCGAGACCCCCGCGCGCCGGGCGACGTCGACGAGCCGCTCGCCGCGCTCACGGCGGCGACCTCGCAGCTCGGCGCCGACCAGCTCGCGCCACAGCGGCTCGGTCGTGCCGCGCTCCGACGTACGTCGTGGACCGAACGCCACCAGCTCACCCATCACCCCACGCTAGGCCGGTGCCGGCCCGCGCGTCACGCCGTTCCGCCCACAGCAGAACGGCCCGGGCTCACCAGATCCGGACCCGCTCCGCGGGGTCGAGCCACAGCCCGTCGCCCTCGGTGGTCTCGAACACCTCGTGGAACTCGTCGAGGTTGCGCACGATGTTGGCGCGGAACTCCGGCGGGGAGTGCGGGTCGATGGTGAGGTACTGCCGCTCCTGCTCGGTGCGGCGCTTGGTCCGCCACACGTAGGCCCAGTTCAGGAAGAGCCGGCGGCGGTCCTCGCGGGATGCGTCGTCGCCGGTGGAGATGACGTACGCGGTGTGGCCGATGGTCAGCCCGCCCAGGTCGCCGATGTTCTCCCCGACCGTCAGCGAGCCGTTGACCTTCTCACCGGGCAGGCTGCGCGGCTCGAAGTCGTCGTACTGCTCCTTCAGCGCGCTCGACTTGACCTCGAAGGCGGCCTTGTCGTCGGCGGTCCACCAGTCGTTGAGGTTGCCGGTGCCGTCGTACTGCGCGCCCTGGTCGTCGAAGCCGTGGCCGATCTCGTGGCCGATCACGGCGCCGATGCCGCCGTAGTTCTCGGCCGGGTGGGCGTCGACGTCGAAGAACGGGCGCTGCAGGATGCCGGCGGGGAAGCAGATCTCGTTGGTGCCGGGGTTGTAGTAGGCGTTGACCGTCTGCGGCAGCATGAACCACTCGTCGCGATCGACCGGCGAGCCGATCTTGCGCAGGTGCCGGTCGGTCTCGAAGGCCGCGATCGCGTGCACGTTGCCGATCAGGTCGTCGGCGCGGATCTCGAGACCGGAGTAGTCGCGGAACGTCTCGGGGTAGCCGATCTTGGGCCGGAAGGTCCCCAGCTTCTCGTACGCTCGCTGCTTGGTCTCCTCGGTCATCCAGTCGAGCCGCTCGATGGAGTAGCGGTAGGCCGCGAGCAGGTTGGCCACCAGGTCGTCCATCGCCGCCTTCGCGTGCGGCGGGAAGTGGCGGGCGACGTACTCCTTGCCGACCGCCTCGCCGAGGCCGCCCTCGACCAGCGAGACCCCGCGCTTCCAGCGCGCCCGCAGCTCGGGCGTGCCCGAGAGGGTGCGGCCGTAGAAGTCGAAGTTGGTCTCGACGAAGTCGTCGGTGAGGTACGCCGCGGCCGAGCGCAGCACGCGCACGAGCAGCCAGGACTTCCAGTCGTCGAGCTCGCTGGTCTCGAGCACGGTGGAGAGGTGCTCGAAGAACGACGGCTGGCGCACGCAGGCCTCGGCCAGCAGCGGGGCGGGGTCGACGTCGGGGCCCGCGAGGTTGCGGACGTAGGCGTCGAAGTCGAAGGCCGGGCAGGCCGACTTGATCTCCGCCAGCGTGCGCAGGTTGTAGGTCTTCTGCACGTCGCGGGTCTCCGAGCGCTCCCAGTGGCCCTCGGCGATCCGGGTGTCCAGCGCGAGCACCGCGGCGGAGGCGCCGGCCGGGTCGTGGTGGCCGGCCAGGGTCAGCATCCGCGCCAGGTAGGCGACGTAGGCCTCCCGGGTCTCGGCGAACTTCTCCTCGCGGTAGTAGGACTCGTCGGGCAGCCCGAGCCCGCCCTGGGTCAGGTGGAACAGGTAGCGGTCGGAGTTGCGGTCGTCGGTGTCGACGTAGGAGCCGAAGAGACCGTGCCCCCCGATCCGCTCGAGCTCGCCGAGGAACGCCGCGAGGTCACGGACGTCCCGCAGCCCGCGGGTCGCCTCGATCATCGGGCGGACCGGGTCCAGCCCGCGCGCCGCGACGGCGTCGGTGTCCATGAAGGAGGCGTAGAGGTCGCCGATCTTGCGGGCCTCGCCCACCCCGGCCCCGTCGGTCTCCGCCGTGGCGCCCTCCTCGCTGTCCGTGCTCTGGCGGGCGAAGTCCTCGATGATCTCCTTCACGTGCGCCTCGGCCGCGTCGGCCAGCTGCACGAACGGCCCCCAGCTCGAGCGGTCCGAGGGGATCTCGACGTCCTCCAACCACGTGCCGTTGACGTGGCCGAACAGGTCGTCCTGCGGACGGATGTCGGTGTCCATGCCCTCGCGGGCGTCATCGAGGATGCTCATCCGATCGACCCTAACCGGCAGTGCAGGGGTGGTCACACCCTGGAGCCGGGGTGGGGCCGTCGCCGGTCGCGTCCCGCACGAACGTGTCCTGGCGCAGCACCGGCACCACCGTGCTCGCGTCGACCTCGGCGGCCACGTCGACGTCCTCGGCGAAGCCCTTCACGGCGAGCTCGCGGCCCCCGGCACAGGAGTGCAGCGCGGCGGCCACGTCGTCGGCGACGACCCGCCATCCCGCGACGGCGAGCGCGGCCTCCGGGCTCAGCCCGCCCACGCCACGGTCGGCGAGCGCGGCCAGCACCGCGCCCGCGCCCCAGAGGTCCTCCGCCGCCGGACGCAGCGTGTCGTCGGGCCAGCGCTCGCCGGCGGCGACGACGGCGACGACCTCTCCTGCCGCCAGCCGCGGCGCTAGCGTCGCGGCCACGGCGGAGGCGTTGCGCAGGCTCGCCGCGACGACCTCGGCCCCCGAGCCGGCCAGCAGGGTGCAGATCGTGGAGCCGTTCGGGGAGGGCAGCACCACCCGGCGTACGCCCTCGACCTGCGCCATCGCGGCCGGGGACAGCGTCACCGGGTTCGATCGGTCCCGGGCCTCGAGGCGACCCACCGCGAGGACCGCGCCGCGCGCGGCGGCGTACGACGCGGACCGCTCGTCGCGCCAGGGGTACGGCAGCACCTCGATGCCACGCTCGACCGCGACACCGACCGTCGTGGTGAAGGACAGGACGTCCACCACCACCGCCACGTCGGCGCCCGCCGCGACCGCGAGCGCGCCGGTCGGGCCCTGCTCGAGCCGGACGGCGTACGCCGCCTGGCCGTGGGTGGCCGCGATCGAGGCGTCGCCCGACCCGTCAGTCACGGACGTGGACGACACCCTTGCCCAGCGTGCGCCGCTCGTCCATGTCGACCAGGGCCTGGCCGAACTCCTCGAAGGCGTAGGTGCGACCGACCGGCGGCTTGACGTGACCGGCGGTGATCATCGGCTCGAGCTCGGCCCACTGCTCCTGCATGTATCCGGGGCGGGCCATCGCGTAGGCGCCCCAGCCGACGCCGCGCACGTCGGTGTTGTTCAGCAGCAGCCGGTTGACCTTGACCTCGGGGATGCCCTGGCCGGCGGCGAAGCCGACCACGAGCAGGCGGCCCTGGGCCGAGAGCGAGCGCAGCGAGTCGAGGAAGACGTCACCGCCGACGACGTCCATCACCAGGTCGACGCCGTTGCCCCCGGTGAGCTCCTTGACCGCGTCCTTCCAGCCCTCGAGGAGGACCACCTCGTCGGCGCCGGCCTGGCGCGCGACGTCCGCCTTCTCCTGCGTCGAGCACACCGCGATCGAGCGGGCGCCGTAGCCCTTGGCGACCTGGATCGTGGCCGTGCCGACCCCACCGGCCGCACCGTGGACCAGGACGGTCTCGCCCTCACGCACCTGGCCGCGCTCGCCGAGGGCGAACTGGGCGGTGAGGTAGTTCATCGGGATCGCTGCGCCCTCGTCGAAGCTCAGCTCGTCGGGCAGGGCGAAGGTCGACTCGACGGGCATCGCGGCCAGCTCGGACGCGCCGCCGTAGCCCTGCACGGCGCAGACGCGCTGGCCGGGCTCGAAGCCCGCGCCGGAGACCACGACGCCCGCGACGTCGACGCCGAGCGTGAACGGCGGGTCGGGCTTCATCTGGTACTCGCCGCGGGAGAGCAGCAGGTCCGGGAACGACGTCCCGACGCTGTGCACCTCGACGAGGACCTGGCCCTCGCCGGCGGTCGCGTCCGGCACCTCCTGGACGACCACGTCGGTGGGACCCGTGAGACTGACGACCTGGGCTGCGCGCATGAGGCGACAGGCTAGCCTCCTACCCGTCCGATCGCGCCTGTGCGTCGAACGACCCCGGGAGGCGACCCGCATGAAGATCTCCGACCGCGCGACCGCCACGCTGATGCACGCCACGGCCCGGTGGACGGTGCGCTACGGCAAGGACCTCTACTTCGCCGGGGAGGGGCTCCCGCAGCCTCGCCGCAGCCTGGTGCCGACCCGCCACGGCGACGTCCCGGTCTTCGTCTACACCGACCCGGCCTGGAGCGAGGCCGACGGCCCGCGGGCGACGTACGTGAACTTCCACGGCGGCGCGTGGCTGATGCGCTACCCCCAGATGGACGACTTCTGGTGCCGCTACCTCGTCGCCGAGGCCGGCATCGCGGTCGTCAACGTCGACTTCACCACCGGGCCGTACGTGACGTACCCGGTCTCTCAGCAGCAGTGCGCCGACGTGGTGACCTGGTTGCGCGGCGAGGCGTCGGGGTACGGCGAGCGGCTCGGCGTCGACGGGCGACGGCTCGCGGTGGGCGGGTTCTCCTCCGGTGGCGGCCTGGCCGCCTCGGTGTGCCTCCAGCTGCGCGACACGGGCCACGAGCAGCCGCGGATGCAGCTCCTCGCGGTGCCCGCGCTCGACGTCGCGACCGACCCCCCGCGCGGTCCGGCCACGATCTCGCCTGCGCTGCGGGCGCTGGTGCGGCGCGTCTACTTCCCCGACCCGGCGACCCGGCACGAGGCGTACGCCTCCCCGCTGCGCGCCGCCGACGTCTCGGGGCTCGCGCCCGCGGTGGTGCTGACCGCCGAGCGCGACTCGCTGCGCCCCGACGGGGACGAGTACGCCCGGATGCTCGCCGACGCCGGGGTCGAGGTCCTCTGGCACGACACCACACCCGGCGTCGACCACTACTTCCTCACCGAGGACCTCACCCGCGCCCGGACCACGATGGCGCGCACCGCCGCGATCCTGCACGAGCGGCTCGCCTGAGCGAGGTCCGCGCCCCGGCCGCAGCGTCAGCTGTAACCCGGAGCTACTTCTTCTGGACCGCGCGCACGACGCCGGCCGAGATGACGTAACTCCGGGTTACAGCCAGCGGTGGCCCGGTGGTCAGCGCGGGTCGACGATCCGGTCGGCCTCGAAGTGCATCGGGTCGGTGAAGTTCCAGTCGCCGCCCCAGGCGAAGCCCCACTTCTTGAAGATCGCGACCACGCTGCGGTCCATCTCGCCGACGGTGCCGCGCTGGTTGCCCGGCACGTTGAGGTCGAGGGCGGTGCCGAAGGAGTGGTTGGACAGCGTCGTGGAGCCGGCGATGAAGCGCGGGTAGTAGCAGCCGGCGTACTCCCCGGGGTGGATCTTGTCGGCCAGGCCGCGGGTGACGATCTCGGTCAGCGCGGCTCGCAGCTGCGGCATGATGTAGCGGTTGCAGGTCACCGCGCCGAGGATCGGCACCTCCTCGGTGCTGATGTGGGAGTCGACCCAGCTCTGCTCGGGCTGGATCCGGCCGCCGCCGATCGCGGTGTAGCGGAAGGTCCCGATCGCCGCCGAGGCCCCGCCGACGGTGAACGCCGTCTGCGTCGCCTTGGGGTCGAGCCCCTCGCGCGCGACGACGTCGAGGTCCTGGATCGTGGCCGTGCCGCCGACGATCCGGGTGATCCTCGGCCGCAGCGGCTGGGGCGAGGTGGTCCCGGTACGCACCATCAGCGCGTTGCCGGACGGGATGCCGAGCTCGTCGCCCCACGCGGTGTTGACCACCGCGTCGACGTCGACGACCTGGGGTGCGTAGGTGCCGACGTGGATGTCGGCCGAGGAGTCGCCCGACCGAGAGCCGCAGGTAGCCGTCGTCGTCGATCGGCAGCCGGTCGAGGACGCGACTTGTCGTTGGTCAGCGACACCTCGCCCCCGGCGACGCGGTCCCACTGCTGCTGGGACGCAGCGCTCACCGGGTCGGTGAAGAGCCGGTACGACGCCGGGTCGACCGCCGCGACGGTGTAGACGCGGTTCTCCAGCGAGACCTGGGCCATCGAGAGCCGCGAGACGCTCTCGACGCCCTCCAGGTCGGAGATCTGCTGGACGACCTCGTCGCTGAGCGGCTCCTCGGCGTTGTAGACCATCACGTCCGGCGGGGCGATCGCCTGGCTCCTGTCGCGCGGTCCCGGCAGGGGGACGGCGTGGGCGGGGTCGGCGACCACGAACGTGCTGCCCGCGCCGGTCTTGCCGGCACCGGCGTCGGCCTTGGCCGGCGTACGACCGGTGTCGGCGGCGGCACCCTCGGTGTCGTCGACCTGCGCGGGGTCGGCCGAGGCCGAGGCGCCGGGCTCGGTCGCGGTCGTCGACGGGTCGACGCTGCACGCAGCGACCGCCAGCGCGGCCACCAGGCCTGCTGCGAGTCCGACCCCACGACGAGTACGCATGTCCACCCTCCGGTGCAGAGCCTAGACGCCGTTCGCAACCGCCGAGGACCACATGCGAGGATGACCCACGAAGGGGAGTAGTCCTCAACAGTCGCATCGACACACTGACCGGTACGCCGGTCCGGTGCGGCAGGCCCACCGGGCTGCGGAGACGCGGGTCGGGCGGCGGACGAGACCTTCGGCCGCAGCGCACCGACCCATCGACGCGCCCGGTCGAAGCGTCCGGTCCCGGGCTCCTCGTCCGGGCCGAGAGGAACCCATGAGCGCCTTCCTGCTCAGCACCGCCGTCATCTTCGTCGCCGAGCTCGGCGACAAGTCCCAGCTGATGGCGATGACCTTCGCCACCCGCTACCGCACCCGCGACGTGCTGATCGGCATCACCGTCGCCACCGCGGTCGTCCACCTCGCCTCCGTCGCGCATCGGCTACGTCATCGGCGACGCCTTCGCCGAGCAGCAGGGCCCGATCGCGGTCGTCGCCGGGATCGCGTTCCTCGGCTTCGCCGCCTGGACCCTGCGCGGCGACGAGCTCACCGACGAGGAGGCCGACAAGGCCCGCCGCTCGACCGGGCTGGCGATCGTCGCCGTCGGCGTGGCCTTCTTCCTCGCCGAGCTGGGCGACAAGACCATGCTCGCCACGATCACCCTGGCCACCCGCGAGGGCTGGCTGGGCACCTGGATCGGCAGCACCGTCGGCATGGTCGCCGCCGACGCCCTGGCCATCGTGGTCGGCGCGATGCTCGGCAAGAAGCTCCCCGAGAAGGTCGATCACCTACGGCGCCGCCGCCCTGTTCGCGATCTTCGGCGTGCTGCTGATCCTCGAGGGCGTGGGCGTCCTGGGATGATCGGCCCGTGACGGGACGGGTGGCTGGACGGCTCGAGGGCCGACGGGTGCTGGTCACCAGCGCGACGACCTACATGGGCCCGGCGGTCTGCCGAGCTGTTCGCCGCCGAGGGCGCCGACGTCGTGGCCGACCCCGACCCGCTGATCGACCCGCCGCTCCGGCGGCGCTGGTCGCGCGGGCGGAGGCGGGCGGACCGCTCGACGCGGTGGTCGCCAACCTCGACCTGCCGGCGTACGCCGCGTCGCTGGGCGACATCGACGACGAGCGCTGGCTGGCCGGCTTCGAGGCGATGGTGCACCCGCTGATGCGGCTGGTGCGCGCCGCGGCCGGTCCGATGCGCGAGCGCGGCGGCGGGGCGATCGTGGCCGTGACCTCCTCGGCCCCGCTGCGGCGGATGCGACCGCACGCGATCTCCTACGTCACCGCCCGCGCCGCGCAGAACGCCTTCGTGCGCAGCGCCGGGCACGAGCTGGCCGCGGACGGCGTGCGGCTGAACGCGATCGCGCAGAACTTCGTGGCCAACGAGACCTACTACCCGCCCGAGGTGCTCGCCGACCCCCGGATGGCCGACAAGCTGCGTCGCGAGGTGCCGGCGCAGCGGATCGGTGAGCCCGTCGAGACCGCCGAGCTCGCGCTCTACCTCGTCTCGCCCGGCTCGGCGTTCGTCTGCGGCCAGGTGATCAGCCACGACGGTGGCTGGTCCTGAACCTGGCCCGCCGCCTTCCGGCCCGATCCCACTGGCCCCGCTGGCCCCAGGAACACCCGGCTGGCCGGGTGTTGCCGAGCCTGTCGGCCTGTGCAAACGGCGACAAGTTCACGCAGAGGCCGACAAGCTCCCCAGGCCGCCCGCCGCGGCCCCACCGCCCGCCAGCCGTCCGCCGTCAGCCGCGCAGCACCTTGCGCGCCACCCAGCCGATGTCCGCGGCCGTGCGCTCCGGGGGCGCGCTGGGCGCCATCACGTGGCTGAGCACGACGCGGACCACCATGTCGATCCCGGCGTCGAGCTCGCGGTCCTCCAGCTGCACCTGGTAGCCCGTCACCCGCTGCGCGACCACGGCCTTGGCCGCCGCCAGCAGGGAGCCGGCGTGGGTCGTGAGCAACGGCAGGAGCTCGGTGTCCGCACCGTGGGTCGCCGAGACGACAGCGTGCAGCAGCACGTTGTCCTCGGCGTGCTCGAGGACGCCCGCGAGGCCGCGGCCACGACCGCGGCCTCGAGGTCCTCGGGGTGGGCGTCGAAGGCGTCACCGACGACGCCGAGGAAGGCGTCGAGCTCACTGGCGACCAGCGCCTCGGCCAGCGCCGGCTTCCAGCCGATCTCGTTGTAGACCGTCTGCCGGCTCACGCCGACCTCGTCGGCGAGTCGGGCCATCGTCACCCGGGCCCAGCCACCGCTCGAGGTCAGCGCGACCGCCGCGGAGACCACACGGTCGCGCAGCGGGACGGCCGGAGGGAGGCGAGGGTTGACGCGCACGCGCTCACTCTAGGAGCAACCAGGACGACTCACCTCACCGCAGACCGCCCCACCTGGGGTAGCAGCTCGTGCGCTGCGGCCAGCGCGTCGGCGAACGAACCGCGATCGGCGATCCGGCGGCGGAACTTCATCACGACCCGCGGTCCGTCCAGGGCCAGCGCCCCGACCAACCGCTCCCCACGCCGGTAGAGGGCGAGTGCCGCGACCGTGCGCACCGGCCGCCGGCTCCGGCCCCGCGTCGAGCAGCACCACCTCGTCGGACCGTGCGGTGCCGACCATCTGCAGGCGCCGGCCGTAGCAGAACGACCAGAAGTACGGCACCGCGTCGAGCGCGACCGCGGCGCCCGGGTCGAGGGCGTGGCGGGCCGCCGCCGCGCCCTGCTCGGCGGCATTGGTCCAGTGCTCGAGGCGGATCAGGTCGCCGTCGAGGAGCGCATGGGGCGCGTGCGCGACGTCGCCCGCGGCCCACACCCCGGGCGCGCTCGCGGCCAGGGTCGCGTCGCACAGCACGCCGCCGTCGTCGTCGTGCAGTGCCAGTCCGCTCCCGCGCAGCCACGCCGTCGCCGGAGCGACGCCGACGCCGAGCACGACGAGGTCGGCGGGCAGCACCTCCCCACCCTCGAGCCCACCCTCGAGCCCACCCTCAGGCCGACCCTCGAGCCGTACGCCGACCACCGCGCCGCGTCGCGCACCCTCGCCCTCGACCAGCCCGGCGACGCCGGTCCCCAGCCGCAGGTCGGTCCCGGCGGCGCGGTGCAGCCCCGCCACCAGCTCCCCGACGTCGGGTCCGACCGAGCGCACCAGCGGGGTCGGCGCGCCCTCGAGCACGGTGACCGGCAGCCCCCGCGCCCGCGCGGCCGAGGCGACCTCGGCCCCGATGAAGCCGGCGCCCACGACCACGATCCGGGCGCCGGCCTCGAGCCCGTCCCGGATCGCCTCGGCGTCCGCGGCGGTGCGCAGGTGGCGTACGCCGTCCAGGTCGTCGCCCGGGAACGGCCGCGGCAGCGACCCGGTCGCGACGACCAGCGCGTCGTAGTCCACGCCCGTGTCGTCGTCGAGCCCGACCCGTCGCGCCGCCGTGTCGAGCGAGACCGCGCGCACCCCGAGCCGCAGGTCGACGCCGAGCTCGTCACGCAGCTCTGCCGCCGAGCGGAAGGCGCCGGTCCCAGCCGTGCCGTCGAGCACGGCCTTGCTCAGTGGGGGTCGGTCGTAGGGAGGCCGGTCCTCGCCGCACACGAGCGTGAGCGGCCCGGTGTGACCCTCGCGTCGCGCGGTCTCGACCGCCCGCAGCGCGGCCAGTCCACCGCCGACCACGACCAGGCGGAGCTCGCTCATGGCACCAGGGTGCTCAGCCCTCGAGGCGCAGTGCGAGCACCGGGCACGCGTCCACCGCGGCCTGCACGTCGGCGCGCTGGTCCTCGGGCGGTTCGGTCTCGGCGATCTCGACCACACCGTCGTCGCCCACGGCGAACAGCTCCGACATCGCCTCGCACATGCCGAGACCCTCGCAGGTCTCCCGGTCGGCGACGATGCGCATCAGGCGGCACCCTCGTCGGCCCGGGCCCCGGCCCGTCCCGCGCGGCCGTCCCGCGCGGCGGTCGCGTTGACCGGCACGAAGTCGACCTTCTCGCGCACGCCGCAGTCGGGACAGGTCCAGTCGTCGGGCACGTCGGCCCAGGCCGTGCCGGCCGCGAGGCCCTCGAGCTCGTTGCCGACCTCGACCTCGTAGGTGTGGCCACAGCCCGGGCAGCTCGCCGCGAGCACCTCGTCGTCGACGACGGCGCCGGGGGTCGTGTCCACGGCGACCGGACGCGCCGCGCTCGCGTCGGCCGAGGCCGCGTCGAGGTGCGCGCCGTACGCCGCGAGCACCTTCGCGCGCTTCGGCGGGTGGATGTTGGCGCGCGTGACGTCTCCGTCGAAGTGCGCCAGGACGCGGGGGTCCATCACCCGACGCCACAACGGCGGGACCAGGGCGAGCACGATCATCCCGGCGTACCCGGTCGGCAGGACGGGGCTCTCCTCGAAGTCGCGCAGCGTCTGGTAGCGCCGCGTGGGGTTGGCGTGGTGGTCCGAGTGGCGCTGCAGGTGGTAGAGCAGCACGTTGGTGGCGATGTTGTTGGAGTTCCACGAGTGCGAGGGGTCGACGCGCTCGTAGCGCTGGCGCTCGGCGGTGCCGACGCGTCGGCGCAGCATCCCGTAGTGCTCCATGTAGTTGACGACCTCGAGCAGGCTGAACCCGATCACGGCCTGGATCAGCAGGAACGGGACCACGACCGGACCCAGCCAGAGCACCATGGCACCCCACAGCACCGCGGACATGACCCAGGCGTTGAGCACGTCGTTGCCGGGACGGAAGGGGTGCTGGTCGCGGCGTGCGTAGCGCTTGCGTCTCGATCGCCCACGCCGAGCGCAGCGAGCCGGAGACGGTGCGCGGCCAGAAGGCGTAGAAGCTCTCCCCGAGCCGGCTCGAGGCCGGGTCCTCGGGTGTGGCGACACGCACGTGGTGACCGCGGTTGTGCTCGATGTAGAAGTGCCCGTAGAAGCTCTGCGCCAGCGCCACCTTGGACAGCCAGCGCTCGTTGGCCTCGCGCTTGTGGCCGAGCTCGTGAGCGGTGTTGATCCCGATGCCACCGATGCAGCCGATGGTCGCGGCCAGCCCGATCGAGCCGACGAGGCCGATCTCGCCCCCGGTGCCGAGGGGGTCACCGCGCGCGATGACGTACATCGCGAGCGCGAAGCCGGCGTACTGCACGGGCAGGAAGAGGTAGGTCACCCAGCGGTAGTAGCGGTCCTCCTCGAGCGCCTCGATCAGGTCCTCGGGCGGGTTGGTCCGGTCCAGACCGGCGACGAGGTCGATCAGGGGGACGAGGACCAGGATCACGAAGGGCCCGACCCAGAAGAAGACGGTGCTCCCGGTGGCCAGCCACGCGCCGTAGGCGATGAAGGCCAGCGACGGCACGACGAGGCCGATCAGCCACAGGTAGCGCTTCTGGTCCTTCCAGCCCACGGTGGAGGCGACCGAGACCGTCTGGCCGGTGCCGCGCTTGCTGGGGATCAGCGCCGTGAGCCGGGCCGTGCGCTCCACGAGGGGAGTGAGGGGAGTCGCCATCGCAGGATGACCTTCCTGTCACGACGGCGGGGAGCCACCGTCTGATTGACAGGAACGTAGCGATTGTCAACCTGATTGACAACCCTCTTCTTCTTGTCGAGACAGCCCGTCACACTCAGTGCAGTGAGCAGGCTCACGTCTCAGGCCGGGTCGGCAGCTCCTCCGTCGTCGAGGCTCGCGTGCCGACCGGCGATCGCCCGGGCCACCGCCTTCGGGACGTCGGCGTCGAAGACCGAGGGGATGATGAACGTCGGGTTGAGCTCGTCGTCACCTACGACGTGCGCGATCGCGTCGGCCGCGCGCAGCATCATCTCGACCGTCACGTCGGTGGCGCGCGCGTCGAGCAGACCGCGGAAGACGCCCGGGAAGGCCAGCACGTTGTTGATCTGGTTGGGGTAGTCGGACCGGCCGCTGGCCACGACAGCGGCGTACTGGCCGGCGTCCCCCGGCTCGACCTCCGGGTCGGGGTTGGCCAGCGCGAAGACGATCGCCTTCTCGTTCATGTCCTTGATCCACTCGGGGTCCAGCACGTTGGGCGCGCTGACGCCGATGAAGACGTCCGCGCCGGTCAGGCCCGTGCGCAGGTCGCCGCGGAGCTTGCGGGGGTTGGTCGCCCGCGCCAGGCGCAGCTTGGCCTCGGGCAGCGACTCGTCGTCGCCGGACAGGCATCCCTCGCGGTCCCAGACCACCACGTCACTCACGCCGGCGGCCAGCAGCAGGGTCACGATCGCGCTGCCGGCCGCGCCGGCTCCGGCGACCACGACCCGGACGTCGGGGAGCCTCTTGCTCACCACCCGCAGCGCGTTGGTCAGGGCGGCGAGCACCACGATCGCGGTGCCGTGCTGGTCGTCGTGGAAGACCGGGATGTCCAGGCTCTCCTGGAGCCGCTTCTCGATCTCGAAGCAGCGCGGCGCCGCGATGTCCTCGAGGTTGATCCCGCCGAAACCGGGGGCGATCATCTCGACGGCCTTGATGATCTCCTCGGTGTCCTGGCTGGCCAGGCAGATCGGCCAGGCGTCGATGTTGGCGAACCGCTTGAACAGCGCCGCCTTGCCCTCCATCACCGGCAGCGCCGCGCCGGGACCGATGTTGCCCAGGCCGAGCACCGCCGAGCCGTCGGTGACCACGGCCACCGAGTTGCCCTTGACCGTCAGGCGCGGCACGTCGGCGGGGTTGTCGGCCAGCGCCCGGCTGACCCGGCCCACCCCGGGGGTGTAGGCCATCGAGAGGTCGTCGCGGTTGCGCAACGGCACCTTCGAGGTGACCTCGATCTTGCCGCCGATGTGCAGCAGGAAGGTCCGGTCGGAGACCTTGTAGACCTCGACGCCGTCGATCGCGTCCACCGCGACCCGCAGCTGCTCGGCGTGGTCGGCGTCGATGGCCGAGCAGGTGACGTCGACCACGAGGCGGGCGTTGCTGGACTCCGCGACGTCGACGGCCATCACGATCCCACCCCGCTCCGCGATGACGGTGGCCACCGATCCGACCACGGAGTGGTCGGGCTCGGTGTGCAGCCGCATGGTGATCGAGTACGACGAGGTGGTGGCGATCTTGGGCACCCCGCCACCCTGGACCGGGTGCGCGGTTACCGGCAAGTCCGCCGCGGCGCGGCGGCCGCGAACACGACGACCAGACCCGGGCGTCGCGGGTCGGCGGGGCGTGCGCGGGGCGTGCGCGGGGCGTGCGCGGGCGTGCTGAGCGTCGTACTGGACGGGCATCCCCACCCCACGGCGGGGCGTGGCTCAGCGCTCGGTCGTGCCCAGCTCGTCGAGCAGGTTCTGGGAGAACTTGTTGCCCATCTGGTTGATCACGGTCTTCATCGAGGCCTTGACCGCCGGGCTCATCGCCTTCGGGATCGGCAGGTCGACGGTGATCTCCAACGAGGTTCGCAGCAGGGTCGCGGCCTTCTCGTCACCCTCCGGCTCGAGCTCGGTGAGCTCGTACCAGCCCTCGACGCCGGTGCTCTCCTTCTCCCCCTCAGGCGGCTCGTGGGTGAAGTCGATGCGTTCCAGCTCGTCGTAGGTCATCCGCTCGGTGAACGTCGGCGAGAGCGTCGTCCTGGGCACCGGCAGCTTGGTCATCGACCAGACCCAGTGCTCGCCGCGATCCTCGATCCCGGTCACGAACGGCGTCATCGCGGCGATCTTGTCGGGGTCGACCAGCAGGTCCCAGATCTCCTGCCGGGTGGCGCGGACGACCGCCTCGGCCTGGGTGTCGGCGCTGAACTTCGTCATCGGGCGCTCAGGCCTGGGCCTGGAGGGCCTTCTCGATGTCGCCGGTGATCTTCTCGGGCTTGGTGGTCGGCGCGTAGCGCTTGATCACCTGGCCGTCCTTGCCGACGAGGAACTTGGTGAAGTTCCACTTGATCTTGTCACCCATCATCCCGCCCTTCTCCGAGCGCAGCCACTGGTAGACGGGGTGGGCGTCCTCGCCGTTGACGTCGACCTTGGAGAACATCGGGAAGGTCACCCCGAAGGAGCTCTCGCAGAAGGTCTTGATCGTCGCGTCGTCGCCCGGGTCCTGCTCGCGGAACTGGTTGCAGGGGAAGCCGAGGACGCTGAAGCCGTCGTCGGCGTAGGACTCCTGCAGGTTCTGCAGGCCCTCGAACTGCGGCGTGAAGCCGCACTGGGAGGCGGTGTTGACGACCAGCACGACCTTCCCGTCGTACGTCGCGAGGTCGACGTCGGAGCCGTCGATGGCGGTGGCGTGGTGGTCGTGGAGGGAGGTCATGACCCCGATTCTGCCAAACGTCAGGTCGCGACGTGGCCGACCGCGGCCGGTGCGGCCTCGGAGGACCGGATCAGCGCTGGTCGCGGACGGACGCCGGGCCGAGCCCGGGTGCCGGTCGGGGTCACCGGACATGCCCCCGTCATGGGGAAGGTCAACACGCTCCGCGGCGCCGGCGCGACCGACGCGACCGACGCGACGCGAGGTGGCGCGCGCCGGTGCGTCGGGAGAGCATGGCCCCATGAGCCGAGCGGACGCACGCGCCCCGGGTGAGCGGGTCAGCCCCCGGTCGTGGCCACGGGCCCGCTCCTGGGCCCGGACGACCGGTCTCGTGCTGGGCGCCGTGGTCGCGCTGGCGGTGATCAACCTGTCTCCGACGTACGGCAGCCTCGCCGCCGCAGCGGGGGTGCCGCTCCTCCTCGGCTCGGCGATCGTGGCGGCGGTCGTCGTCGTCCAGCGCCGCACCGAGCAGCGCCTGGGCGGGCAGGACACCGGCGCGAGCGGGCAGCGCGCGCTGCTCGCGCGCGCCCTCTCCGACGGCACGCTGCCCGGGGACGCCGACCTCGACGCCTGGCGGCGCGAGGTCCCGCTCCAGCACCGGCGCGCCGAGGAGGACCGCGCGGCCGCGCCCCTGCTGTGGACGACCGGCTTCCTGCTGATCCTGCTGGCCGCGGCCGCCCAGGTGGCCGGGCGCTCCGGGCTCAGCGCCTACCTGGCCGTGGTCAGCTTCGTGCTGCTGCTGTGGTGGCCGCTGCACCTGCGCCGCACCGCTCGTCGGGCACGGCAGTACCGCGGCCTCGTCGACCGGCTCGGCTCGGCTCGCTGAGGTCGGGTCCGCGGTCGGAGCTGGGAGGCCAGTTCTCGAGCATGTCGGCTGTTGCAAAGGCCGACAGGCTCGAGAACACCCGGCCGGCCGGGTACTCCGAGTGTCACATGAGCCCCAGCGACCTCACCCGCCCCAGGGCACGCCCCACCGGCTGACGGCGACCTCGGCCAGGGGCCGGCGCGCGCGGGGGCGGGCCTCCCGCTCGCGCTCGTCGTCGGGGACCGCACCCGGGTCACCGGCGTGACCGACCACGACGGCGCTCAGCACCCGCCAGTGGTCCGGGACGCCGAGGCCGGCGGCGACGGCGTCCTTGTCGAACCCCGCGATCTGGTGCGCGGCCAGCCCGGTCGCCTGCGCCTGCAGGGTCAGGTGGGCAGCGGCCTGGCCGACGTCGAACGCCGCGGCGACGGGGTCGCGCGCCGGCTTGGCGTCGCTCGGCGCGTCGGGGTCGTTCGCGACCCGCACGACCGTCACGACCACGAGTGCGGCCCGGCGTACCCACGCGTTGCCACGACTCAGCGCGGCGTCGACCACCGCGCGGGAGTCGCTGCCGCGCTCAGCGACCAGCAGCGTCCACGGCTGCGAGTTGCCGGCGCTCGGTGCCCAGCGTGCCGCCTGGAGCAGGGTCGTGACCTCGTCGGGCGACAGGCCTCGCGTCTCGTCGAACCAGCTCGGGCTCCACCGCGACCGCAGCGGCTCGGCCAGCCGCTCCGCGCCCTCCCCCGGCTCGTGCGCCGGCGCACTCACCGTCCGGACCCGGCGGTCACGGGCCAGGCGTCGGTCCGGGTCGCCGCGCTGACCTGGGCCAGGAACGACTCGACGGCCGACGCGGCGTCCTCGCGCTGCCAGGGGTACGTCGTCGGGCGCAGGGCCCGGTCGTGCCAGAAGTGGTGCGGCCCGTCGGCGGAGGGCCGTGCCGAGACCAGCCACACGGCCGTGTCGGCGCCGTCCTGCGCCGTGCGCAGCAGCGGACCGATGACCTTCTCGAAGCCGGGCAGCGACTCGGTGATCCCGGGGGTCCCGGCCCAGCCGGGGTGCATGGAGGCGACCAGCACGCCCGTGCCGCTCAGCCGCGCCGCCCACGCGTCGGCGAGCACGACCTGCATCCGCTTGGTGCGCGCATAGGCGCGGACGCCGTCGTAGGAGCCCTCGACGTACTCGAGGTCGTCCTCGCGCAGCGAGGAGGTGTACATCCCGCCCGAGCTCATCCACACCACCGACGACCCGCCCCGGCGACCGCCCTCCTCGAGCGCGCCGCGCAGCAGCTCGGTGATCAGGTGCGGCCCGAGCACGTGCGCGGCGAGCGACATCTCGTGGCCCTGCGCGGTCTCCGTGCGTTCGGCGGTCATCACCCCGGCGTTGTGCACCAGGCCGTGCAGCGCCTCGACCCGACCGGTGAAGTCCGACGCCCAGGCCCGGACGGCGTCGAGGTCGCTGACGTCGCAGCGCTCGCCGACCGCCTCGACCCCCGGGACCTCGCGGCGCAGATCGGCCAGGACCCGGTCGATCTTCTCCTGGGTGCGCCCCAGCACGTGCACCGTCGCACCGAGCCGGGCGAAGGACATCGCCATGGCCTCACCGATGCCGGAGGTGGCGCCGGTGACCAGCACCCGCCGGTCGCGCAACGCACCCGCGGGCGCGTCCTCGGCCCAGAACCGGCGCCGCACCGACGAGCCGATCCGGGTGTAGCCGAGCAGGACCGAGCGGTCGAGCGCAGCATCGAGGACCTGCGTCACCATCATGTCCGCGACCCTAGCCAGCCGGGCCCGAGGGCTGCCGTGACCACCCGTCCGACGTCTGGGCGGGAGCCCTCACCACACGCGGTGCGTACGCCGTCGGGGCCGGACGCGACACCGTCGACACACCGCAGCTGAAGAGCAACGCGGCCACCTCGGCCAAGGTCGAGGACCGCACGCACCGGGCCGCCGACTCCGTCCGCGGGCAGCTGGAGCCCGGTCCCCTCGGGCACCGAGGTCACCGAGCACGGCGGGGTCGCACCCCAGGACGACCCCACGGCTCCCCCGGGATTCCTCCGCGTCCACGTCGCCGAGGTGCCGTGAGGCGGGCACCGTCGAGTCCTAGCCGGCCGGGGGACGCCCGTCGGGGTAGATGCCCCGCTCCTGCGAGCGGGCGTAGCCGCGCGGCAGCCAGTCGCGGGGGTGGACCTTGGGCAGGATCTTGGCCACGGCCAGGGCCAGGTACATCACGGTGTTGATGGCCACGAAGGCCGCCAGCACGGCGAACCAGGTCGCGCGAAGCGTGCTCTCGGGAAGCACGATCCCCAGCACGGTCACGTCCACGACCTGTCCCAGCAGCGTGGCGCTCACCGCGCACCGGCCCCGACGAGCGGCCCAGCCTCGGCCTCGACCCGCACCGGCCGGGACACGTGCTTCCAGCGCGCCTCGCGCTGCAGAGCGATGTCGAGCACGCCCTTGACGTAGACGACGTCGAGGAACGCGGCGTAGAACAGCTCGGGCAGGAGCGCCAGGCCGAGCAGCCGGGCATCGCGCCCGCCGCCCCAGACGCCGACGATCCGCTCGACGACGAAGACGAGACCGGCGCCCATCCAGAACGGGTACCAGACCCAGACGTCGAGCGAGAGCGCCGTGACCCCCACGAGCACGGCGTAGGACATCAACGCGATCACCCCGTAGCCGATCCCCAGCTGCTGGGCCCAGTACCGCAGCGTCTGCGGAGCCATCCCGTACGCGCCGAGGTTCTCCAGCGCCCCGCGCTGCCACCGCAGCCGCTGGTTCCACAGGGCGCGCCACGTCGGCATCACCTCGGTGACCACCGTGCACTCGGGCGGCGAGACCATCAGGGCCCCCAGCGACTTCAGGGCGATCGTCAGCTCGTTGTCCTCCGTCAGCGCCGCGGTGTCGTAGACGTCGCCGAAGGTGCCCGGGATCAGCCGGCCGCGGGAGTCGGCCACCATCCGCAGGGCCCGTGGCCGGAACAGCGACGCCGTCCCGGTGAGCACGAACACCCGGCCGCGGCGCCGTCGGATGTCGCGGGAGTAGCGCACGTACTCGTTGCGCTGGAACTGTCCGATCATGCCGCCGCCGGGCTCGCCGTAGAAGAGCCCGCCGAGCGCCATCAGGGCGCGGTCGGCCGCCATCCGCGAGCGCGCGATCCGCAGGAACCCGGCGTCGAGCACGGTGTCGGCGTCCATGATCATCACGAGGTCGTTCTCCCCCTGACGCGGCAGCACCTCCCGCAGCGCCTGGTTGAGCGCGCCGGCCTTCTTGGCCTCGTTGCCCACGGTCTCGAGCACCTCCACCCCCGCCCGGCGTGCGATGGAGACCGTCGCGTCCGAGCAGTTGTCGGCCACGACGACGATCCGCTCGGGTGGCTCCTCCTGGTCACGCAGGGAGGCGAGCGTGGCTGCGATGCACGCCTCCTCGTCGTGCGCGGGGATCAGCACGGTCACGGTGACCGGCCCGTGGAAGACGCCGGCGGTCTCGCGCATCACGATCTTCGGCGCGAGCGGGATCGAGCGCGGCGTGTTCGAGCGCCGGTAGCGGTTGGCGATGTGCTGCTCGGCGCCCGCCACGACGGCGGCCGCGAGCAGGGCGACGGCCACGGCCACGAGGATGACCTGGAGCGACGGTGCCTGGTCGGCGTAGAGGACCCGCCAGGCGCCGAGCACCGCGCCGCCCTTCGGTGGCTCGAGCGACTCGGGGTCCGAGAGGGTCAGGGCGAGCCAGAGCATCGTGGCCGCACCGACGCCCATGCCGAGGACGACGACGCCGATGCCGCGGTGGAACAGCGCAGTGCCGCGGTCGCGGCGGTGGCGCGGGTCGAGCGTGTTCCAGGGCATGGGGGGTGTCCTGAGGTTGCCCGCCGGGGCGGGATCGGGGGTGGGGGTGGGGGTGGTGATCGGGCGCCGACCGGGGGAGTCGGTGTCCTGATGGGTGACTCGCACGCTAGTCGCGCTCGCGGCGCGGCGCAGGCGAACTGGGCGGATGCGGCGGTGGTCTGGGCCGGCGGACGACGGCGGCCGCCGAGCGATCCAGACGCCCCGGGAGGACACTGGTGCCGTGCTCGCCTCCCTCTCCCCCGCCCGCCGCCGCCTGGTGGTCAGCGCGGTCGCCGTGGCCGCGATGGTCGTCCTCGCCGTGGCCGTCACGACGGTGCTCGGGCGTGAGCGCGCCGCGGCGCCGGTGGCCCAGGACGAGGTCGGCCCCGTCCTGCTCCTGCCGGGGTACGGCGGCGCCGCGGCCGGGCTCGACCCCCTCGCGCAGGCCCTGCGGGCCGAGGGCCGCACGGTCGAGGTGATCGCGCCGCCCGGGGACGGCCGGGGTGACCTGCGCGAGCACGCGGCCCTCGTCGAGCAGGCCGCGCAGGACGCCGTCGACGGCGGGGCGCCGTCGGTCGACGTGGTCGGCTACTCCGCGGGCGGGGTGGTGGCGCGCTACATGGTCGCCGACCTCGGCGGCGACGAGCTCGTGCGCCGGGTCGTGACGCTGTCCTCGCCCCACCACGGCACCGACCTCGCCGGCGACGCCGCCGGACTCGGCGCGGCGTCGTGCCCCGAGGCGTGCCGTCAGCTGGCCCCCGACAGCGAGCTGCTCACCGACCTGAACCGCGGTGACGAGACCCCGGCGGGCCCGCAGTGGGTGGCGCTGTGGACCACCGACGACCAGACCGTGGTGCCCCCGACCTCGGGGCGTCTGGACGGCGCGGTCTCCTTCGCCGTCCAGGACGTCTGCCCGACGCTCCGCGTCGGGCACAGCGACGTGCCGTCCGACCCGAGCGTGATCAACATCGTCCGGGACGAGCTCGGCACGGGTCGCCCGCAGGTGCCCGGGCCGAGCGTGTGCGGCTGACGGCGGGCCCTAGTCGCTGACGTCCTTGGTCGCGAAGTTGGCCCAGGCCGCCCCGAAGAAGACCACGACGTACCCGAGCTGGAGCAGCACCCCACGCACGACGTCACGCCACAGGATGGGGTCGCGGAACAGGTCGACGAAGGCCAGCCAGTAGCGCGTCGGCAGGTAGTCGCGCACGGCGTCGGAGGCGTCGAGGGTGAACAGCAGCGTGGAGGCGATCAGCACCGCCATCGTGCCCAGCGCGGCGCCGAGCGGGGAGTCGGCGAGGGTCGAGAAGAACAACGCGATCGCGGCGACGCCGAGCATGCACAGCATCGCGTAGGCGAGGGCCAGGCCGGTGCGGCCGATGAGCTCGGGGGTGGTCAGCGACGTGCCTGAGACGCTGGTCGAGCTGCCCGGGACGACCGCCGAGCCCGCGGTCACGTCGCCGTTGCCGAGCAGCAGCACCCCCAGGACGTACGCCGTCACGGCGACCACCACGATCGTGATCACCACGAAGGCCATCGAGGCGATCAGCTTGGCCGCGAGCAGCCGGGCCCGCCCGACCGGGCGCACGAGCAGGTAGCGCAGCGTGCCCTGCTGGGCCTCACCGGCCACCGACTCCCCCGCGACCAGCGACACCGCGATCGGCAGGAAGAGCGGCAGCACGATGGCCAGCGCCGCCAGGGGGAACAGCGTGCCGTCGGTCAGCACCGCGGAGAGGAACGCCGGACCGGTGCCGGGCCGCGGCCCGATCGCGGTCAGCGCCAGCAGCACGGCGACCAGGCTCGGCAGCGCGTCGATGAGCAGCACCGTGACCCAGGTCCGGCGGCTTCGCAGCAGCTTGACCAGCTCGACGCGGATCATGCCGCCCCCTTCCGTCCCGGCGACGCGACGCGCGAGAAGTCGTCGGACCCCGCCCCGGTCGCCTCGAGCACGACGCCCTCGAGCGTGCGCCGCTCGACGGTGACCTCGAGCACCGGCACCCCGGCCCCGACCAGGTCGGCCACGAGGCGTGCGGGGTCGGCCTCACGCACGGCGAGCAGGTCGCCGTGGCGTTCCGGGGCCTCGTCGTGCGCTCCTCGGATCGGGTCGGTCTCGCACCGCGCGCCCAGCAGCTCGCGCACCAGGTCGGGCCGGGTCGTGCGCACCAGCATCCGTCCGGTCGGTCCCTGGACCCGGTCGAGGTCGTCCTGGAGCACCAGGCGCCCACGGTCGATCACGCCGACCCGCGTGCAGGTCTGCTCGATCTCGGCGAGGAGGTGGCTCGAGACGAGCACGGTGGTGCCGGCGGCGTTGAGCTCGCCGAGCAGCGCACGGATGTCGCGGATGCCCTGCGGGTCGAGGCCGTTGGTCGGCTCGTCGAGCACGAGCAGGCGCGGCTTGCGCAGCAGGGCCTGGGCCAGGCCGAGCCGTTGGCGCATCCCGAGCGAGTAGGCGTGGACCGGCCGCCGGTCGACCGAGCCGAGACCGACCCGCTCGAGCGCCTCCTCCACCCGGCGGCGCCGACCGCGTCGACCGCCCTCGCCCCGGGTGCCGGCCGCGTCGAAGAGGTCGAGGTTCACCCTGCCCGAGAAGTGCGGGTAGGCCCCGGGGCCCTCGATCATCGCGCCGACCTGCGGCAGGACGTCGCCCGCCGAGGACGGCATCGGCCGCCCGAGCACCTCGATCTCGCCGCGGGTGGCCAGCACGAGACCGAGCAGCATCCGCACCGTGGTGGTCTTGCCCGAGCCGTTCGGTCCCAGGAAGCCGTAGACGTCGCCCTCGCGCACGTCGAGGTCGAGGTCGGTCACGGCGGCGACCTTGCCGAACCGCTTGGTCAGGCCCTGGGTCGCGATCATCGGCGCTGCACCCATCAGCCCTCCCCGAGGTACGTCGTGCCGCGCAGCAGGTCGCCGAGCACGGCGTCGAGCGCGTCGGGCTGCAGGCTCCCGGCCACCAGCCAGCCGCCGTCGCCGGCCCGACCGCTGACCGCGAGGCCCAGCGGGCCCTGCTGCGCCGAGACCCCGTTGCGCAGGTTGACCGCGCCCGGCGTGGCCGCGACCTGCTCGCGCAGGGGGTCGGCCTCGCGGTCGCGCAGCGGGATCGCGACGACCTGGCGCAACCCGGTGCCGTAGACGCCGACCGCCCGGCGCGAGCTCTCGGTGCGGGCGAGGCCGCCGGCCTCGGCGGGCGGGCGCAGCGGCGCGTACTGGCTCGCGGCGTCGGCGATGTCGAGCACGTCCACGCGCTGCACGTCGGTGCCCGGCGTACGCCGGAAGCCGACCACCCCGTCGGCGGGCGCACCGGGCGACCACTCCAGCACCGTGCTGGTGAAGGACGGTGAGGACTCCTCACCCGCCCAGACCTCGGCGAGCAGGGGCACGCCGGTCGAGGGGTCGGCCCACACGTCGACGTGGGAGATCGTCGAGGTGCGGTCGTCGCGCGAGGGCAGCAGCCGGAGGCCGGCGGCGTCGACGCCGGCGACCCGGCGTGCGGGCAGCAGGCTCAGCTGGTCCTCCGCGGTCGCCTCCCGCGGGTCGAGGTCGCCGAGGAAGCGGCGGGCGACCTCCCCGGGCACGAGGTCGGAGCTGCGCGGGAGCCGGATGTCGGGGTCCCGGCTGACCCGGGCCTCCTGGGCCTCGTAGGAGTACTCGACGGTGAACGCTCCGTCGTGGTGCAGGTCGGACTCGCCAGCGGTCAGCAGCTGGTCGACGCGCCAGGTGTCACGGTCCCCCCACCACACGCGCAACCGGTTCTGCTCGCCGAGCAGGGCCCCGACGCTGTCGATCGCTCCGGCGTCGGGCAGCTGGAGGGTGCCGGCGGTCTCGACCAGCGCGGAGAACGGCTCGTCGCGGGAGTCCTGCACCCGGGCCAGCAGCGTCGCCGTGTCGAGACCCGGGTCCGAGACCGGCAGCAGCCGGGGCACCAGGGGCACGCTGACGACGGCGAGCGTCACGAACAGCGTGACCAGCCAGCGGCGCACGGGGGTCATGGGCTGCGACGCTACGGGTTGCCCCCAACGCGGCCCGGTCCGGGATCGGTCGGACCCTCAGCGGGGCAGGCGGATGCCGTACTGCGTGAGCTTGCGGTAGATGGTGGCCCGGCTCATCCCGAGCTCCGTCGCCGCGTCGGCCATGGTGACGCCGGGGCCGGTGAGGACCCGCACGATCTCGTCGCGCTCGAAGGCCTCGATCCGGCTCAGCCGGTGGCCCGAGGCGGAGAGCACGTCGGCCGGCAGGTGCCGCACGTCGACCTCGTCGGTGCGGCTCGCCGCGGCCCGCACGACCCGGCGCAGCTCGGCGACGTTGCCGGGCCAGGCGTGGTCGTGCAGCGCCTGCTGGGCCCGCGTGGTCAGGTCGATCTCACGCCCGCGAACCTGCCGGGCCAGGTTCCGCGCGAGCGGCACGACGTCCTCGGGGCGCTCGCGCAGCGGCGGCACCGCCACCACGCCGACCAGCCCCGCCAGCGGGGCCGGCAGGTCCTCGAACCGCTCGGCGACCAGGCACCACGTGCCCTTCGCCGCATCGGCGAAGCGCTCATGCAGACGGTCCGCCGCCCAGGCCGGCAGCCGGTCGGCCTCCCCGAGCAGCACGGTCGTGTGCTCCTTGCCGATCTCCGGCGACCAGAGGTCCAGCCACGACCCGACGTCGTCGGCAGCGGGGGTGCGCGCGGCCAGCACCCGGTCGCGCGGGCGCACCTGGCGCACGGCCTGGGCCAGCGCGGTCGTCCGTCCGCTGCCGGGCTCACCCACGGCGACCACCGACCGGCCGTCCGCGATCGCGACCCGCATCCGACCGACTGCGTCCCGCCACGACGCGGAGAGCTCGACCACGCTGCCCGAGCCGGGCTCCAGGCGCGGCACCGCCACCCGGAAGACCTCGCCGCGCGAGGCCTCCCGCACCGCGCTGCCGCTGGAGCGCGCCGCCATCAGCGCGGTCGTCGTCCCGGCCGCCGAACGAGCCAGGGCGAGCAGCAGCTCGGAGGAGGAGTCCGAGAAGGTCGTCAGGTTGACCGCGCCCTCGAGCCGGCCGGTCACGGGGTCGAGCACCGGCACGGCGGCACAGGTGTAGGTGCGCAGGCTCAGCGCGTAGTGCTCCTCGGCACGCACCAGCGTCGCGACCCGGTCGGCCAGCGCGAGGCCGAGGCCGTTGGTGCCGGCCTCGCGCTCGGCGTAGGAGAAGCCCGGGGCGAGGTGCACCGCGTCCAGCGCGCGCAGCAGGCCGTGGTCGCCGCAGCGACGCTCGAGCACCAGCCCGGCGGCGTCGGTGAGCATCAGGCTGATCGGCTCGCTGGCCAACGACCGGTGCAGCTCGCCGAGCACCTCACGACCACAGAGCGAGAACAGCGAGTCGGTGTCGATGTCGCCGCAGAAGCTGGGCTGCGCCCCTTCGAGCGGTACGCCGTAGTCCTCGCTGCGGCGCCAGGACGCGACCAGGCGCCTCGGCGCCCGCTCCGGCAGCGCCTCGTGGTCGGTCCCGTCCGCCATGACCACCTCCGCGAGGGCCAGCGTACGCCCGGACGTGTGACCCCTGTCTCAAAGTGAGACGCGGACCCCCTCGGCAGGCCCGACCGCCGGACCTAGCGTCGGGAGGGTCCGTGGCGCCGGCCACGGCCCGAGACGGAGGCAGAGATGTACACCAAGGACGGCGAGAGCTACTTCATCGTGGACTCCCACGTGGCGCTGTGGGACGCCCGCGAGGCCAACCAGCGCAACATCCACGGCAAGCAGTTCATCGACTGCTTCTACGACTACCACCGCAACCTCTCGCCCGAGTCCGAGGTCTGGTCCTACGAGGAGTACCTCTACCAGGGCGGCGAGCGGCTGATGAAGGACCTCTTCACCGACGGCTACGTCGACCACGCGATCTTCCAGCCGGCCCACCTCGGCGAGTTCTACACGTCCGGCTTCGGCCAGACCGAGGAGGCCTCGGCTCTCGCCGCCTCGCACCCGGACCAGCTGACGTACAACCACTTCTTCGACCCCCGCGACGGCGAGCAGGGCCTCGAGCAGCTGCACGCCGACGCCGCGCGCTTCGGCCTCAAGGGCGTCAAGCTCTACACCGCGGCCTGGCACGGCGAGTCGCGAGGCTGGAAGCTCGACGACCCGTGGGCGCTGCGCTACTTCGAGGCCTGCCGCGAGCTGGGCATCAAGAACATCCACGTCCACAAGGGCCCCACCATCCGACCCCTGGACCGCGACGCCTTCGACGTCGCCGACGTCGACCACGTGGCCAGCGAGTTCACCGACCTCAACTTCGTCGTCGAGCACGTCGGCCTGCCGCGCCTGGAGGACTTCTGCTGGATCGCCACCCAGGAGCCCAACGTCTACGGCGGCCTGGCGGTCGCGATGCCCTTCATCCACACCCGCCCGCGCTACTTCGCCCAGATCCTCGGCGAGCTCCTCTACTGGATCGGCGAGGACCGGATCCTGTTCTCCAGCGACTACGCCATCTGGACGCCGAAGTGGCTGGTCGAGTCGTTCGTGGACTTCTCCATCCCGAGCGACCTCGACGAGTACTCCGAGCTCAGCACGACGGTGAAGAAGAAGATCCTCGGTCTCAACGCGGCCGCGCTCTACGACCTCGACGTCCCCGTCGAGCTGCGCGTCCCGGACGCCGACGAGACCGCCACCGGCCCCCGCGAGCCCGGGGCCGTCGACGCCGACCTGGTGGGCGCTCGATGACGGCCGGGACCCTCGCGCCGCCGCTCGCGGAGCACGACGTACGCCGCGCGCTCGACGTCGTGCTCGACCCCGAGCTGGACGAGCCGATCACCGACCTCGGCTTCGTGCGCTCGGTCGCGATCGACGCCGACCGGCTCGAGGTGCACCTGCGCCTGCCCACGTCCTTCTGCTCGCCGAGCTTCGCCTACCTGATGGCCTCCGACTCCCGCGACGTGCTGCTCGCGCTGCCGGGGCTCGAGGAGCGGCGGTTGGTCGTCGAGCTCGACGACCACCACGACTCGGAGCGGATCAACACCGGTCTGGCCGCCGACGCGGGCTACCGCGGCACGTTCGGCGTCGAGGCCGACGACAGCCTCGACGGGCTGCGCGAGATCTTCCGACGCAAGGCGCACACGGCCGCCGCGGAGCGCTGCCTGACCGGTCTGCTCAAGGCCCGACCCGACCGCACGCTCGAGAGCCTCGGCGAGGTCCGTCTCGCCGACCTGCCCACCGGTCACGACCGCGACGCCCTGATCCGTCGGCGTGAGGCTCTCGGCCTGGCCGTCGACGGCGCGGCGCTCGTGCTCGTCGACCACGAGGGCGCCACGCCCGTCGACGTGCCGATGGCGCTCCGGCGAGCCCGCTCGACGCGGATCTCGATCGACGGCAACGCGCACTTCTGCCGGGGCCTGCTCGGCACCCGCTACCCGGGCTCCGAGGTCGACCAGGCCCCCCGCGACGACGAGACGTTCGTGCCCCTGACCAGCCTGACCACCCGCACCAGCCAGACCGCCAGCCAGACGCCAGCCAGCACGAGGAGCAGCACTGATGAGCACCATGCGAGCCGTCCAGGTCGTCGGCTACCACCAGGGCCTGGAGATGACCGAGGTCGCGATCCCCGAGCCCACCGGCCCGCTCGACGTCGTCGTCAAGATCGGCGGTGCCGGCGTGTGCCGCACCGACCTGCACATCCTCGAGGGACAGTGGGCCGAGAAGTCCCAGGTGACGCTGCCCTACACGATCGGCCACGAGAACGCCGGCTGGGTGCACGCGGTCGGGTCGGCCGTGACCCACCTGGCCGAGGGAGACCAGGTGATCCTGCACCCGCTCTCGACCTGCGGGCTGTGCCGCGCCTGCCGCTCCGGCGACGACGTGCACTGCGAGGCCAGCGTGTTCCCGGGCATCGACACCCACGGCGGGTACGCCGACTACCTGCTCACGACCGCGCGCAGCGTCGTGAAGATCTCCGAGTCCCTCGAGCCCGCGGACGTCGCGGCGCTCGCCGACGCCGGGCTCACGGCGTACCACGCGGCGGCGAAGGCAGCCCGGCGGCTGACGCCGCGCGACCGGTGCGTCGTGATCGGGGCCGGCGGGCTCGGTCACATCGGCATCCAGGTCCTCAAGGCCCTGACCCCGGCCGAGCTGATCGTCGTCGACCGCAACGCCGACGCCCTCAAGCTCGCCCTCGACATCGGCGCCGACCACGGTGTCGTGGCCGAGGGCCGTCAGGTCGAGGAGGTCCTGGACCTCACCGGTGGCTTCGGCGCCGAGGTGGTCGTCGACTTCGTCGGCGAAGGCGGATCCACCGCGCAGGGCATCGCGATGACCCGACGCGCCGGTGACTACCACGTCGTCGGGTACGGCGAGAACGTCGACGTCCCCACGATCGACCTGATCTCGGAGGAGAAGAACGTCATCGGCAACCTGGTCGGCTCCTACAACGACCTGTGCGACCTGATGGCGCTCGCCGCTCGCGGCGCGGTCACGCTGCACACCCAGAAGTACGCGCTCGACGACTTCGCCACCGCCGTGGACGACCTCGACAACGGCCGCGTGCGCGGGCGCGCCATCCTCGTGCCCTGAGCACCACACGAGCACCCCACCGAAGGAGCCCCCTTGATCTTCATCACCGCCGTCTTCTCCATCAAGCCCGAGCACGCCGACGACTGGCCCGAGATCTCGCGTGAGTTCACCCAGGCGTGCAACGACGAGGACGGCTGCCTGTGGTTCTTCTGGTCGCGCAGCGTCGAGGACCCGAACGACTACGTCCTGGTCGAGGCCTTCCGTGACGGCGACGCCGGCGGCGCCCACGTGCAGTCGGACCACTTCGAGAAGGCGACCGAGGAGCTGCCCGCCTACCTCGCCTCGACGCCCAGGATCATCAACGCCGAGGTCGAGGGCACGCAGTGGTCCGAGCTCGGGGAGATGTCCGTCGACGGATGAGGGTCGGCATCCGCGGCGGCGCACTGGCGGCTTCCGAGACGAGCTGAGCCTCGGACGCCGCCTCAGGAGCGGTTCACCGGTGCAGATCGTCGACCAGGTACGCGTGGTGCCGCGTGGGGAACGTGATCGTCGAGGTCGCGAACCTGCCGAGCGCAGCGCAGCGTCTGCGAGCTGCACGCTCCTCGGGAGCCGCTGGGTCGGTCTCGAGCTGGTCACGCCGCGTCGATCGGCTCGCGCTCGGCCTCGGCGAGCCCCTCGTTGAGCTCCTCGGCGTCGGGTGCCCGCCAGAAGACGATGGCGGCCGCGACGCCGAGAGCGCACGCGGCGACGACGAAGCGATCCGCCCGTCGCATCGACGAACGCCTGCTGCGCGGCCGCCAGCAGGCGTGGCCCAGCCTCACCCAGCTGGCCGGCGCTCTGCTGCACCGCGGCGAGCGACGACGTGGCGGCCTCGGCGACATCGGGGGGCAGGTCGATCACGGCCGGGGCGAGGTTGTCGCGGTACTGCGAGTTCAGGACGCTGCCCAGGATCGCGATGCCCAGCGCCGAGCCGAGCTCGCGCGAGACGTCGTTGACCGCCGATCCCACTCCCTGCTTGGTGGGCGGCAGCGAGGAGGTGATCGCCATGGTCGCCGGGGTGCTCGACAGGGCCATGCCGGCTGCGAACACCGCGAGCGCGCGCCCCGAACTGCCAGTAGACCAGGTCGGTGCTGATCCCCAGCGACAGCAGCACCATGCCGGTGGCCGCGAGGAGCAACCCTGACCCGGCGATGCGGTTGGTCCCGAACCGCTGGGCGAGCAGGGGCGCCTGTCGGGCGAGCGGGATCAGCACGATCGGCATCGGCAGCAGAGCGCACGCGGCCTGCAGCGGGCTCAGCCCGGCGACGTACTGCAGGTACTGCAGGCCGATGTAGAAGAAGCCGAAGCTGGCGAAGAACTGCACCGTCATCGACAGGGTTCCCGTGCTGAACCCGGCGAGGCGGAACAGGCGCGGATCGAGCAACGGCTGTTCCTGGCGCAGCTCCCACAGCACGAAGCACACGAGCGCCAGGCCGCCGACGACGAAGCCGGAGACGGCCAACGGGTCGCCCCAACCGCGCTCGCCGCCCTCGATGAACCCGAGGACGAGACCTCCCACCAGAGCCAGCGAGAGCACGGAGCCGACCGGGTCCAGCGCCGGCGGGTGCTCGTCGCGGGAGTTGGGCACCACCAGGGCACCGCCCACGAGACCGAGCACGGCCAGCGTCACGTTGAGGCCGAAGAAGGAGTTCCACTCGAAGAACTCCAGCAGGATGCCGGAGCCGAACAGCCCGATCACCGCGCCACCGCCGGCGACCCCGACCCAGACGCCGACGGCCTTGGCCCGTTCGTCGGGCGGGAACGAGGTGGTGATCACCGACAGGGTGACCGGCATGATCGCCGCCGCACCGACGCCCATGCACGCGCGCACCGCGATCAGGGTGCTCGGATCGCTGAGGAACAACCCGAACGCGGAGGCGACGCCGAAGACCGCGAGGCCGGCCAGCAGCACCGGCTTGCGACCGATCCGGTCACCGAGCGCGCCGACCGCGAGCAGCAGCCCGGCGAAGACGAGGGTGTAGGAGTCGACGATCCACTGGATCTCGCTCTGGGTGGCACCGGTGTCGCGCTGCAGGCTCGGCAGCGCGACGTTGAGGCCGCTCACGGCCGAGACCACCGTCATGAGGGACACGGCGATGACGACGAGCAGGGCCGTACGACGCCGGGGGCTGAGGTCGGTGGACACGATGGCTCCTTAATTCATCAACTGCTGATTTAAGTATTCAACGGCCAATGAGTTACGGTTGTCAAGACCTCGAGGAGATCCATGCCCAGCACGCGCGACGGCTGTGCAGCCGCCGGAGCCACCACCGGAGCCACGACCGACGACCGAGCCGAGGCACCCGACAACCGAGACCCGCGCCGGACGTCCCGGGCGCCGTGGGGGGCGCAGCACCGCGCGCGACGACGTCGCGCGCGCCGCGCGCGCCCTGTTCGGAGAGCACGGCTACGACCACGCCAGCCTGCGACAGATCGCCGAGCGTGCCGGTGTCGACGTGGCCCTGGTCAGCTACTTCTACGGCTCCAAGCAGCAGCTGTTCGTCGAGGTGATCGACCTTCCGCTCGACCCCGACGTCGTGCTCCCCCGGATCCTCCAGGGCGACCGCACCCGCGTCGGCGCGGCGCTGGCCACGATCATCCTGGACATCCTCGGCGCCCCGGAGCTGCGCGACCGCGTCCTCGGGATGATCCGCTCCGCCTCCAGCCAACCCGACGCCGCTGAGCTCGTGCGCGAGCGACTCACCCGCCAGCTCCTCGTGCCCATCGCCACCCACCTCGGCGTCGACGACGCCGAGCTGCGCGCCGGACTCGTCATGTCCCAGGTCGTCGGCTTCACCTTCGCCCGCCACGTCGTCGGCCTGCAGGTGCTGACCGACGCGAACCGCGCGGTGCTCGAGCCACCGCTCGCGCACACCCTCCAGCACTACCTCACGGGTGACCTGTGCTGACGAGAGCTGGACGTCGCGGCGCATCGTGGTCGCCTGCTCCCCGCAGGCGCAGCGCGTGGGCGCAGCGCGTGGGCGCAGCCTCCGCCTCGAACCGGCCCACCGGGTCCCACGGGGGATCGTCAGGAAGAAAGTGGTGCGATGCTGTCGATCCGGGCAGAGCTGGCGTGTCGAAGTGCTGTAGGGCCTGGCAGTCAGGCCCCGACCGAGAGGAACCGAGATGTCCCAGTACCTGATCCTGATCTACGAGGCAGAGGCCAGCTACGCCACCGCGACGCCTGAGGTGATGAGCGAGGTCCAGGAGGCTCACGGCGCCTTCGCCGCCGGTGTCGAGGGCCACGGGGCGGCGCTCCTCACCGGCGGTTGGCTGCACCCGACCGCCACTGCGACGAGCGTGCGGGGCGCCTCGGAGGTGACCGACGGCCCCTTCGTGGAGACCAAGGAGGCACTCGGCGGCTACTACCTCATCGACGCCCCCGACCTGGACGTGGCGCTGGCGGTGGCCAAGACCGTCCCGGCGCGCTTCGGTGGCGTCGAGGTCCGGCCTGTCGTCGCCATGGGCGGCTGAGGCCTCGGCACGCACGGGGGACGGACGTGGGCCACGCCGGCGGCCCGGGCGTCGCCGCCGCCGTCGCTGACGCGCACCGTCGCGAGTGGGCCTTCGTGCTCGCGGCGACGGTGCGCGTCACGCGCGACCTGGACCGGGCGCAGGAGTGCGCCCAGGAGGCCTTCGCCGCCGCGCTGGTCGACTGGCCGACGAACGGCATCCCTGCCCGCCCCGGCGCGTGGCTGACCACGGCGGCGCGGCGTCGTGCGCTCAACGTCGTACGGCACCAGGGCGTGGAGACTCGGCACCTGCCCCTGCTGGTCGAGGACGTGTCCACTCCCGGGCCCGAGGAGCTCGTCGTCGAGGAGCGCGAGTCCTGGATCCCTGATGACCGGCTGCGGCTCGTCGTGACCTGCTGCCACCCAGCGCTGGACCAGCCGGCGCAGGTCGCCCTGACCCTGCGGCTGCTGTGCGGCCTGTCCACCGCCGAGGTGGCACGGGCGTTCCTCGTCAGCGAGTCCTCGATGGCCGCCAGGATCACGCGGGCGAAGAAGAAGATCGCCGTTGCCCGGGTCCCGTACCGGGTGCCGACGGCTGCCGAGCTGCCCGACCGGGTCGAGGCAGTCCTGTCGGTGGTGCACCTGCTCTTCACCACCGGCCACACCGTGCCGGCCGGGGACGAGCTCGTGCGTCGCGACCTGGTGGAGCGGTCGTTGCAGCTCTGCCGGATGCTGCGCCGGCTGCTGCCCAGGGATCCGGCCGTGGCCGGCCTGCTGGCGCTGCTGCTGCTCACCGATGCCCGGCGGGAGACGCGTACGGCGCCCGACGGGCGGCTGCTGCTGCTCGAGGAGCAGGACCGCGAGCGATGGGACCGGGCCGTGATCGCGGAGGGCATCTCCCTGGTCCGCGAGGCGCTGGCCGCCCGACCACCGTCTCGGTACGCACTCCAGGCGGCGATCGCCGCGGTGCACGCCGAGTCGCCTCGTTGGGAGGACACCGACTGGGCCGAGGTCGTGGGCCTCTACGACGTGCTGGTCCAGATCTGGCCCTCGCCCGTCGTCGCGCTGAACCGCGCGGTGGCCGTGGGCTTCGCGTCCGGGCCGGCGGCGGGACTCGCGGCGCTGGACGCGCTGGCGGCCGAGCCCCAGCTCGCGGGCTACCGCTACCTCCCGGCCGCCCGGGCCGAGCAGCTGCGACGGCTGGGTCTCCACGCGGAGGCCGGGGAGGCGTTCTCGGAGGCGCTGTTCCTCACCGAGAACTCGGTCGAGCGGGCCTTCCTCGAGGGGCGCCTGCAGGCGACACGGCAGGAGTACGGCGAGGTCCGGACGTTTCCCGACGAGGAACCGCCCGCGGCGGATCCTCAGCCTCGTCGAGCTCCCGGCCTCGATGGCCGTTCCGTCACCGATGGGGGTCCACGAGCGGGGCGTCGTCATGGTCGCGGGTGACGACCGTGCGGATCGCATGACGCCGGTCAGTGCTCGCCGGCTCGGGTCGTGCACCCACCTCCGGTCGGGCCTCGCTAGTCCGGTGCTAGTCCTGTGGGGCCTCGACCGGGCCGTCGACCGCGCGGGCCTGCTCGTTGAGGTAGCGCGCCACCACGACGCCGACCGCGGCGGCCGGCACGGCCAGGAACGCACCGATCACGCCGAACAGCGTCGAGCCGAGCACGATCGAGAGCAGCACCACGCCGGCGTGCAGGTCGAGGCTGCGCCCCTGCAACCAGGGCAGCAGCACGTTGCCCTCGAGCTGCTGGACCAGGAGCACGATCAGGAACACCAGCAGAGCGGTCACCCACCCGTTGGCGGCCAGCGCCACGAGCACCGCCAGGCCGCCGACCGTCACGGCTCCGACGATCGGGGCGAACGCCGCGAGGAAGGTCAGCACGGCCAGCGGCAGGGCGAGCGGCACGCCGAGGACGAGCAGTCCGGCGCCGATGAAGACGGCGTCGATCAGGCCGACCAGCGCCTGGGTACGTACGAAGGTGCCCAGGGTGGTCCAGGCCCGGGTGGAGACCTCGGCGAGGTGGTGGCCGGCAGCCGGGCCCGACCAGCGGTCGAGCCAGGGCAGGAAGCGGTGGCCGTCCTTGAGGATGAAGAAGACCAGCACCAGCGTGATCACCAGGTTGATCAGCCCGCTCAGCACGGCGGAGAGCCCGACGAGCACGCCACTGGCGATCGTCGAGGCGCTCGACTGCAGGCGCTCCTGCACGGAGGCGACCGCGTTCTCGATCTGGGCGTCGGTGACCCCGACCCCGCTGGAGCGCACGAGGTCCTCGATCCGGCCCAGTCCCGACGACGCGCTCAGCGAGAGCTCGACGACCTGGTCGCTCGCCGTCGGGGCGAGCAGGCTGATGGTGCCCCCGAGCAGCGCGACCGCGGCGACGATGACGGCGGCCGCGGCCGCCGCCCGCGGCAGGTGTGCGCGTCGCTCCAGGAAGCGGGCCGGCGCCTGGAGCACGCTGGCCACGATCAGGGCCAGCAGCAGGGGCAGCAGGATGCTCCAGGTCTCCTTGACCACGAAGCCGAGGAGCACCAGGCCGAGGGCGATCAGCAGCCACCGCGCCGACCAGGTCGCGCTCCAGGTGACGGCCTTGCCGATCACCCCGGCCCGCAGCGTCTCCCGGGCCGGTCGCTCGGCGACCGCCTGGTCCCGCGCAGCCGGCGGCGCGGGCGTCGCGTCCGGCGTCGCGTCCGGCGCCTCGCCGTGCGAGTCTTCGGGCGTCGTCGGGTCCTCGTCGTCGGGTGGGGCGGTCGAGGGGGTGCCGGACTGGGTGCTCATGACGCCATCGTGCCGTGGATCGGTCACCGGCGTCGCCACCCGGCTCGAGCCGGACCGGGTGGAGACCTGCGTCCTAGCCTGACGGGCATGGACATCGACATCCCGTTCACCCACGACGAGGTCGTGCTGCGTCAGCGCTACGAGCTCGCCTCGATCCTCAACGACCTGCTCATCGCGATCTGGTTCATCGTCGGCAGCGTGCTGTTCTTCTCCCCCTCCACCACCGAGGCGGGGACCTGGCTCTTCCTCATCGGCAGCATCCAGCTCGCCGTCCGACCCGCGATCCGCCTGGCCCGCGGCCTTCACCTGCGACAGCGCAGCGGTTCCCGCAAACCGGGTCACGAGTCCGCCGGCGACTTCTGAGGGCCGGTCCCGCCTACTGCGCCGGTGCGGTGATCTGCCGGCCCAGCGAGCGGCTCCGTCCCCTCAGCTCGGCCACCACGGTGCCGTCCTCCTGCGTCACGGTGACGTCGTAGATCCCGGAACGACCACGCACGGTCCGCTCGGTCGCTCGTGCGACCAGCAGGTCGCCCTCGCGGGCGGCCTCGAGGAAGCTGACGTCCAGGCCGGCCGCCACGGTGACCGTGCCACGGGAGTTGCAGGCCAGGGCGAACGCGCTGTCGGCGAGGGCGGTGACGAGGCCACCGTGGGCGCTGCCCCACCCGTTGACCATGTCGGGTCGCACCAGCATCGCGACGCAGGCCGTGCCGGGGCCGACCGAGCGCAGCTCCATGCCGAGCGCCCGGCTCGCACGATCGGCGGGCCACATCACCGCCGCGGCGAGGTCGGCCAAGGCCTGGGGGTCCTGCGAACGGGGGCCGAGGTCAATCACACGCCGAACCTAGCCGCAGCGTCGTGCGCGAGCTCGACGAGCCGTGGTGCGGGGCTGGTCGCGGCGCTCCTAGTCGACCAGCACCACCGCGGAGTCGAGCAACGGACGCGCCGTACGCCTCGCGAGCCACTCGGTGAGGTCGTCGACGGGCATCGGGCGTGCGACGTGCCAGCCTTGGATGCGGGTGCAGCCCAGCGTCGCGAGCAGGTCGTAGGTCGCCTGGTCCTCGACGCCCTCGGCGACCACGTCGAGGCCGAGGTTCGGAGCCGAGGGTGGTGATCGAGCGGACGATGGCGAGGTCCTGGCTGCTCGTGGCGAGCCCGGTCACGAAGCTGCGGTCGATCTTCACCTCGTGGACCGGCAGCTCCTTGAGGTAGGACAGGGAGGAGTAGCCCGTCCCGAAGTCGTCGATCGAGAGCCGGACCCCGAGCTCCTTGAGCCTGTGGAGGAGCGCGATCGCCCGGTCCGGGTTGGTCATCACGGCCCCCTCGGTCACCTCCAGGACGAGGAGCTGGGGCGCGCACGTGCCAGCGCTCGAGGGCGTCGCTCACGTTGTCGAGCAGGGCGGGGTCGAGCAGGCTGCGGGGGGAGAGGTTCACGGAGACGGAGACCGGCACGCCGGCCCAGCCGGCCGCTGCCTGGAGCGAGACGTCGAGCACCGCCGTCGTGAGGGGCCCGATCAACCCGCTGCGCTCGGCGACGGGGATGAACTCGACCGGTGAGACGACGCCGAGCTCGTGGTGGGTCCAGCGGGCCAGCGCCTCGACGCTGTGCACCTCACCGGTCGACACGTCCTCCTGCGGTTGCATGTGGACCTCGACCGTGCCGGCGGCGATGGCGGCGCGCAGCTCGGTGGCGAGCGTCAGGCGCCGCGCGGCCGTCGTCTCGCTGCCCGCGGTGTACTCGCAGACCCGTAGTCCCGAGGACTTCGCCTCGTACATCGCGAGGTCGGCCTGCTTCATCAGCGTCGAGCCGGTGAAGTCGGCGTCGGCACCGTGCGCGATGCCGAACGAGGCACCGACCTCGAACAGCATGTCCCCCATCTCGATGGTGCCCTGCATGCCCGTGATGATGCGCTGGCAGACCGCCAGGGTCGCGGCCCGGCTCGTCTGCGGGAACAGCACCGCGAACTCGTCACCACCCAGGCGTGCCACGCACCCGCGGTCGCCCACGGAGCGCAGCAGCCGGCCGGCCACCTCGGTCAGCACCAGGTCGCCGTGGTGGTGCCCGAGCGTGTCGTTGACGTCCTTGAAGCCGTCGAGGTCCAAGATCACGACGGCGACGGACTCGGCGTCCTCGGTCCGGGCTCCGAGCGCCGCCTCGAGCTCGCGCTGGAACTGCTTGCGGTTGGGCAGCCCGGTCAGCGCGTCGTGGAGGGCGTCGTGCTGCAGCTGCTCGATCAGCTGCCCGTTCTGCAGCGCGACGCTGGCGTGGTTGGCCACCGTCTCCAGGAGCAGCACGTCGTTGTCGTTGTAGGTGCGCACCTCGCCCAGTCGCTCCCCGACCAGGAGCATGCCCAGGACGCCGTCGGTGCCGTGCAGCGGAACGGCCACGGCGTCGCGCAGCCCGTTGGCCCTGAGCCATGCCCGTTGCCGAGCCCCCCGGCTGCGTCGCCCCAGGACGACGGCCCGCCCGTCGAGGAGGACCTGCTCCTCGACCCAGTCGGGCTCCGCGTCGTGGCCGGGAGAGGTCTGCTCGAGCTCGCCGTGCTCGCCCATCACGATCCGGACGATCTGCGAGTGCGCGCCCCCGGCGCCGACGACGAGGCGGGCGTGCTCGCTGGTCAGGAGCTCGCGCACCTCGTCGAGCACCAGGGTGAGCACCACGTCCTTCTCCGAGGAACGCCCGACGGCCTGGCTGAAGTCGTAGAGGCGCTCGAGGCTGACGTGACGGTCGAAGAGCGAGGAGTAGCTGTGGTAGCACAGGGTCAGCACGACCACGGCGGCACCGACCACGGCGGGTTCCCACCCGCCCGCATCGAGACAGATGACCGCGACGAGGGCCAGCACGACCACACCCGGGGCGAAGGCCTGGCCGGTCACGGCCCCCGTCGCCAACGACCGGAGGCTCATCTGCCCCTCGTAGATCCCGATGACGAGGCCGAGGACCACGGCGCCGGTCGCGTTCGCGACGAGCGCGGCCGCGAGCGCCGCGGCCCACTGTCGCGGCTCGATCGCGGCCTCGCCGCCGGCGAGCGAGGAGAACACGAGGACCGCGACCAAGGTCTCGGTCGCGACGAGGGCGGTGTTGAAGCTGGTCTTCAGCAGCGACGAGCGTCGCACCAGCACGAAGATCGCGAGTGAGCCGACGAGGCGACCGACGAGCAGGTCGGTGGGCTCGGCGAAGAACAGGCCGACCACGAGCGGCAGCTCGCTGATCGAGACGGTCTCGGCCTCCCTGCGGGTCTGCACGTGCAGCACGGCCGACTCGGTGAGCGCGAACGCCACCGCGAACGCCCACCACGGGATCGCGAAGCCCAGCCGGGCCGGTGGGCTCACGAGCGCGATCGCGACGCACAGGCCAGCGCAGACCACCACGAGGGCACCGGTGAGGGCGACGACCCGCAGGGTCTCCCGCGCAGGTGCGCCCAGCAGTCCACGGAACATGGTTCTCCTCCTATCGGCCCAGCCGCGGCGGCCGGTCGATCGCTCGATCGGCCCGACCGCCGCGGCTGAGCGTATTTCGGGACCGGCGTCAGCCGTTGCTGCGCCAGGTGCGCGCCACCCAGTTGTCGGCGCGCCAGGTGCGGGCCCGCCAGGAGTTGCCCCGCCAGGTGCGGGCCTCCCACTGGTCGGTGGACCAGGTGTGGTCCTTCCACGGCAGACCACTCCAGGACACGCCCGGTCCAGACCGCCGGCAGGAGCTTCTTCTTCTCCCACTTGCGGCCGGCCCACGTCTGCCCGTGGTACGTGCCCTCGTCCCACACTCGCGCCGCGCTCCTGCGCCTGGGCCCACGCCTGCGGAGTCCACGCAGTGCCGAGTGCGTCGTACTCGCCGACGAGCATGTCCCCGGTCGCCGGGTCGACGACGTGCTCGCCGCCGCGGGCCGCCTCGAGCGAGCCGAGACCGGTGGAGAACGGCAGGGTCGCCGTGGTGGCCGCCGGCACCGGCCGCTTGCTCTTGAGGTAGTCGAGGGCCGCGACGACGTCGACGACGCCGGCTCCCTGGGAGGCGTTGCGGTCGGCCTGGAGCGGACGCGCCGTGCCCATCAGCAGTCCCTTGACCTGGTCCGGTGTCAGGGACGGGTTCTCGTCGAGCAGCAGCGCGACCTCACCGGTCACCACGGCCGCGGCCTGCGAGGTCCCGCTGCCGCGGAAGAAGCGGCCTTGACCGTCGTTCTTCACGGCCCCCTCGGGGTGCTCGGTGTCGGCGAAGGACCGGGGAACCCGCAACGAGACGACCGACTTCCCCGGGGCGAGGACGTCGGGACGGCGAGCGGAGCTCCCGGCGCTGGTGAAGTCCGCGACGACGTCGTCGCTGGTCCCCGGCGTCCCCTGGTGGTCGACGGCCCCGACGGCGATCACGTGCGGGTCGGCGGCCGGCATGGTGAGGCTCGTGGACTCCGCTCCCCCGTTGCCGGCGGCCGCGACGACGACGATGCCGCTCCTCCAGGCACGCTCCACGGCGCGCGCCAACGGGTCGACCTGCCAGGACTGCACCGAGTCGGTCCCGTAGGACAGGTTCATCACCCGCACGTTCATCCCGGCGTCCTTGCGGTGCTCCACCACCCAGTCGATCGCGGCGATGACCTGCGACACGTCGGTGCCGCCGTCACCGGTCGCCACCTTCATGTTGAGCAGCTGCGCCTCCGGGGCCACCCCGCCGAACAGGTAGGGCGACGGCTGCTTGGGGTCGTAGTGCTCGTCCTCGCCCGCGATGATGCCGGCCAGATGGGTGCCGTGACCGAAGCCGTCGACGTAGCGGGTGCCGTCGGCCTGGCTCTCGTAGGACAGGTCGGGGCCGTCCATCACCTTGCCGTCGTGGGCGTTCAGCCCGGCGACGGGCGCGATGCCGGTGTCGACCAGCGCCACGGTCACGTGCTCACCGGTGGCGCCCCGCGCCCACGCCTGCTGGATGCCGTTCGCGGCCGTCAGGGAGAACATCGAGCCGTCGTCCAGCGCCGCGTTCCAGGCGCCGTTCTCGCGGGCCCTCTTCCCCTCCTTGCTGTCGTCGTCGCCCCACAGCGAGGCGATCGCGTTGGCGTCGACCGACACCGGCGCCCGGTCCTTCTCGGGGCCGGCGTGGGCCGGCCCCGTGGACCCCACCACGGAGGTGGCTGCCAGCAACGTCGCTGCCCACCCCCACGTCTTTGATCGCATCCTTGCGTCCTCTCTCGAATCCATCCTGGACGTGCACCATCACAGGCCGCTCGGGCTCGGATCTCGGGAACAAGTCGCAAATCACCCCTTCGGACTACCCCGGGCGTCCCGGGGACTAGACCTGCCGGTGTCGACCTTGACCATCGGGGCGAGCTGATCCCTGCGACCCCGGACGGCACCGTCCAGACTGGGGCGCATGCCCTCCCTCCAGATCGACGTGCCCGTCCGTCTCGACCTCGCCGCCAAGCAGGAGCTCGCCGCAGCCCTCGGCCGGGCCTACGCGGAGATCATGGAGGTCTCGCCCGAGATCATCACGGTCTCGGTGCACGACCTCGGAGCGGGCGGCGTGTGGCGCTGCACCGAGGGCGACCCGGTGCCGGCCGGGCTGGTGATGTGCGACGTACGCCGGGGCCGTGACGCCGCGCAGCGAGGCCGGCTGGCCCGCCACCTCGTCGCCCTGGTCGGCGCCGCGGCCGGTCTCGAGGACGACCAGCTCAAGGTCGAGTTCACCCAGCACACCGGCGACGAGATGTGGCACCCGCGCCTCGGGGGCTTCAACGACGACTGGGCCCCCGACGACTGGGCCCCCGACGGCGAGGAGGCTCCCGCATGAACGAGGTCCGCGAGGTCCTCCCGCGCGACGGCGAGGCGTTCGCGCGTTGGTACGCCGCTCTGGAGGCCGGCGCGCTCGACGGGCGCACGGGCGCCTCGGTCTCGTCCTTCGAGAGCTTCGTCGCCTCGCTGTCGTCCCCCTCGCCGGTGCGTCGCCGCCTCGCCGTCGGGGCCTGGGACGGCGAGGAGTGCCTCGGCGCCCTCCTGCTCGAGCTGCCGCTGCGCTCGGACGTCGAGACCGCGGAGGTCGAGGTCGTCGTGCCCCCGCGCCACCGGAGGCAGGGCGTGGGCGCGCTGCTCTGGGACTGGGCGGTCGCCCGGTCGCAGGCCGAGGGGCGCTCGATCCTCCAGGCCGAGGTGAACGTGCCGGCGGGCGAGAGCCTGGAGTCGTGGCCCGGTGGCCGGTTCGCGACCACACGCGGTTTCGTCACCGCCCACACCGAGCACCACCTCGTCCTGGACCTGCCGGTGCCCGCCGAGCGGCTGGCCGGCCTCGGCCCGGTCGCGGAGGGCTACCGGGTCGAGACGTGGCAGGGCCCCTGCCCGCCGGCGTACGTCACCGGGCTCGCCGACCTGCGCACGGCGATGTCGCTCGACGTCCCCACCGGCGAGCTGGCCCGCGACCCGGTCGTGCACACCGTCGAGGACGAGCGCGCCAGCGAGGAGCGGCAGGCGCGCAGCTGGACCGTTCTCACCGCGCTCGCGCTGGCGGGGAGCGCCGGCGACCCCGTCGGCTACAGCACGCTCTTCGTGCCGTCGACCGAGCCCGTCCACCACCTCACCCAGGACGACACCCTGGTGCTGCGCGAGCACCGGGGCCACGGGCTGGGTGCGGCCCTCAAGGCGGCCAACCTGCGCACGCTGGCCACGCTGCCGGCCGCGACGACCGCGCAGTGGATCCACACCTGGACCGCGCTCGACAACGACCCGATGCTGGCCGTGAACGACCGGTTCGGCTTCCGTCGCGCCGAGGTGCTCTACGAGGTCGAGCGGCGCTGATGGTCCCGGTGCAGGCTCGGCAACGACGAAGCCCCAGGTCGGAGACCTGGGGCTGTCGTGGTGGTGCGCGAGGGGGGAGTTGAACCCCCACGTCCTTTCGGACACACGGACCTGAACCGTGCGCGTCTGCCTATTCCGCCACTCGCGCCAGAAGCGGGCTCAGGCTATCCCAGGCCGCGGGACTTGCCCAACCCGGTCCCGGCGCCCGCTCAGGCTGCGACGTCCTCGCCCGCGCCGGCCCCCGTTGCCGGGTCGGCGAGCGCGCCCCGTACGACGTCGCGCACGTCGCCGACCACGTGGACGCTCAGCGCCTCGAGCACCTCGGCCGGGACGTCGTCGAGGTCGGGCTCGTTGCGCAGCGGCACGAAGACCTCGGTGAGGCCGGCGCGCTGGGCCGCGAGCAGCTTCTGCTTCAGCCCGCCGATCGGCAGGACCCGGCCGTTGAGCGTGACCTCGCCGGTCATCCCGACCTCCGAGCGCACCGGGCGTCCGGTCGCCAGCGACGTCAGCGCGGTGACCATCGTGATCCCCGCCGAGGGCCCGTCCTTGGGCACCGCCCCGGCCGGCACGTGGACGTGCACGGCGCGGTCGAAGAAGGCGGGGTCGACCCCGAGCTCGTCGGCGTGCGAGCGCACGTAGGTCAGGGCGATCTGCGCGGACTCCTTCATCACCTCGCCGAGCTGGCCGGTCATGGTCAGCCCGGGTGCACCACCGGTGCCCGGCTCGTGCGCGGAGGCCTCGATGAACAGCACGTCCCCACCGAGACCGGTCACGGCCAGGCCGGTCGCGACGCCGGGCACCGAGGTGCGCTCGGCGGACTCGGGGGTGAACCGCGGGCGACCGATCAGCTCACGCAGCTCCTCGACCCCGACCTCGACGCGCTCCGCGTCGGTCGTGGCCAGCCGGGTGGCGGCCTTGCGCAGCACCTTGGCGACCAGACGCTCGACCTGGCGCACGCCGGCCTCGCGGGTGTGGTTCGAGGCCAGCTCGCGCAGCGCGTCGTCGGTGATCGTGACCTCGTCCGCGCTCAGGGCCGCGCGCTCCAGCTGACGCGGCACGAGGAAGTCGCGGGCGATCGCGACCTTGTCGTCCTCGGTGTAGCCGTCGAGCGTGACCAGCTCCATCCGGTCCAGCAGCGCGTCCGGGATCTGCTCGACCACGTTGGCCGTGGCCAGGAACAGCACGTCGGACAGGTCCAGGTCGAGCTCGAGGTAGTGGTCGCGGAAGGTGTGGTTCTGCGCCGGGTCGAGCACCTCGAGCAGCGCCGCGGCCGGGTCGCCGCGGTAGTCGGCGCCGACCTTGTCGACCTCGTCGAGCAGGATGACCGGGTTCATCGACCCGGCCTCCTTGACCGCCCGGACGATCCGGCCCGGCAAGGCACCGACGTAGGTGCGCCGGTGGCCGCGGATCTCGGCCTCGTCGCGCACCCCACCGAGCGAGACGCGGACGAACTCGCGCCCCAGGGCCCGCGCCACGGACTCGCCGAGCGAGGTCTTGCCGACGCCCGGAGGACCGGCCAGCAGCAGGACGGCGCCGGATCCCCGCCCGCCGACGACCTCGAGGCCGCGCTCGGCGCGCCGGGCTCGCACCGCGAGGTGCTCGGTGATCCGGTCCTTGACCTCGTCCAGGCCGTGGTGGTCGGCGTCGAGCACCGCGCGGGCCGCGCCGACGTCGGTGGTGTCCTCGGTGCGCACCGACCAGGGCAGGTCGAGCACCGTGTCGAGCCAGGTCCGCAGGTAGGACGTCTCCGGGCTCTGGTCGCTGGCGCGCTCGAGCTTGTCGACCTCGCGCAGCATCGCCTCACGCACGGCGTCGGGGACGTCAGCGGCCTCGGCCCGGGCGCGGTAGTCGTCCGCGCCCTCGGGCTCGCCCTCCCCCAGCTCCTTGCGGATCGCGGCGAGCTGCTGGCGCAGCAGGAACTCGCGCTGGCTCCTCTCCATGCCCTCGGCCACGTCGTGGCCGATCTTGTCGGTCAGCTCCGCCTCGGCGAGGTGCTCGCGCGTCCAGGCCACGACCAGCTCGAGCCGCACGGCGACGTCGGGGGTCTCGAGCAGCTCGCGGCGGCGCTCGGCGCTGAGGTAGGCCGCGTAGCCGGCGAGGTCGGCGACGGCGGCCGGCTCGGTGACCCGGTGCACCTGGTCGATGAGCTGCCAGGCCTCGCGCCGCTGGAGCGTGGCCACGACGAGGCGCTTGTACTCCTCGGCGAGCTCGGCGACGTGGGCCCGGGCGGCCTCGTCGAGCTCGGCCGCCTCGACCGTCTCGGCCTCGACCCACAGCGCGGCACCGGGCCCGGTGACACCAGAACCGATGCGCGCACGCTGCTCGGCGCGCAGGATCGCGGCGTCGCCGCCGCCCGGCACGCGCCCGACCCGCTCCACGGTGGCCACCGCGCCGTACGAGGCGTAGCGGTCCTCGAGCCGCGGGGCGACGAGCAGCCGACCCTCGCTGCTGGCACGGGCGGCGTCGACGGTGGCGCGGGCCGCGTCGTCGAGCTCGACCGAGACCACCATCCCGGGCAGCACGACGAGGTCGGGGACGAACAGGACGGGGAGCTCGGTCACGGACATGGTTCCTCCAGGGGGCACGGGTGCACGTTGAGTGCGATCGACTCAACCTGCGACCTCGGCACCGCTGTTCCTGCGTTCTCCCTGGGCGAACACCCCCGGTCCGAGCCAACGGCCCGTGCCTCGCGGCCCACCGGGATGCGGGGTGAAGCGGGGCCGCCCCGATACGATCGAGCGACCCCGGCCCGACCCGCCGGGTCGATGTGTCGCGCCGGAGCGACGGACCACGAGTGCACCAGAGGGCAACACGGGGACAGAGGAGGCGAGACATGGGCGGCCTGCAGCGCTTCGAGCAACGCCTCGAGCAGATCATCTCCGGGGCCTTCGCCCGCACCTTCCGCTCCGAGGTCCAGCCCGTCGAGATCTCCGCGGCCCTGCAGCGCGAGGTCGACAACAACGCCCAGATCGTCTCGCGCACCCGTCGGGTCGTGCCCAACGTCTTCGTCGTCGAGATGTCCGGCGTCGACCTCGGGCGCCTCGAGGGCTACGCGCTCGCCGACACCTTCGCCGAGGAGCTCGAGGAGCACGCCGCCACCCAGGGCTACGCCTTCCCCGGACCCATCTCGATCGAGTTCGTCGGTGCCGACGACCTGACCACCGGACGCTTCCGGATCCGCAGCCGCGCCGAGGGCCGGGTCACCGGCCACGCCACGGCCACCCAGGCCGGCCGCGCGAGCGCGGTGCTGGAGGTCAACGGGACGCGCCACCCGCTCACGACCCCGGGGCTGGTGATCGGACGCGGCTCCGAGGCCGACCTGCGCATCAACGACCCGGGCATCAGCCGTCGCCACGCCGAGTTCAGCGTCAGCGGGCACGGCTCCGACCTCGGCATCGAGGTCCACGACCTCGGCTCGACCAACGGCATCACCGTCGACGGGCACCGCGTGACCCGCGCCTCCCTGCGCGACGGCTCCGTGGTCCGCGCCGGCAGCACCACCCTGACCGTCTCCGTCATCGACGAGCACGGCGACCGAGGAGCGATGGCCTGATGTCCGAGCTCACGCTCTTCCTCGTCCGCGTGGCCTACCTGGCCATCTTGTGGATCTTCGTGCTGTCGGCGATCTCGGTCATCCGCTCCGACATGTTCGGTGCGCGGGTCCCGGAGGCGGCGCGCACCGGCGGCGCCGGTCCCCGTCCCGCCAGTGGCAAGAAGGCCGCCAAGCCGCGGCGCGGCTCGCCCACGCAGGTCTCGGTCACCGCCGGGCCCAACGAGGGCATCACCGTCGACCTCGCCCAGGCGCCGATCCTGATCGGACGTGGCACCGACGCGGCCATCCGGCTCGACGACGACTACGTCTCCACCCGGCACGCGCGGATCGCGGCGGCCGGCGACCAGTGGTACGTCGAGGACCTCGGCTCCACCAACGGCACCTACATCGGATCCTCGCGGATCACCCAGCCCACCACCCTGACGCTGGGCACCCAGGTGCGCATCGGCAAGACCATCCTGGAGCTGCGCAAGTGAGCGGCGAGGAGAGCGGCACGCAGCCCCAGCGCAGCACCGAGCCGCTGGTCCTGCACTACTCCGCGATCTCCGACGTCGGGCGCGTGCGCAAGGACAACCAGGACTCCGGGTACGCCGGCCCCTGGCTGCTCACCGTCTGCGACGGTGTCGGCGGCGCGGCTCGCGGTGACATCGCCTCCGCCACGGCCGTCAAGGCGCTGCGCGAGCTCGACGACCCGCCCGACGACCTCGGTGACCTGCTCGACCGGGTCGCCCACGGCCTCGAGATGGCCCACCGCTCGATCGGCCGCCTGGTCGACGAGGACCCCGCCCTGAACGGCACGTCCACGACCTCGACCGTCGCCCTCTTCGACGGCACCCGGATCGGGATCGGCCACGTCGGCGACAGCCGCGCCTACCTCTACCGGGACGGCGAGCTCTCCCAGCTCACCACCGACCACACCTTCGTGCAGAGCCTCGTCGACGAGGGCCGGATCTCCGAGGACGAGGCCCGCACCCACCCGCACCGCAACGTCATCCTCAAGGCCGTCGACGGCGTCCATGACCTCGAGCCGGACTTCTTCGTCCTCGAGGTCGTGCCCGGCGACCGCCTCTTCCTGTGCAGCGACGGCGCCTGCGGGGTGCTCGGGCAGGCCAAGCTCGCCGACATCCTCGGTGACGGGACCCCCGACTACGCCGCCGTCGAGCTCGTCCGCGCCAGCCTCGAGGCCGGCAGCTCCGACAACGTGACCTGCCTGGTCGCCGACGTGATGCCCGAGGCCGCCACGGCCGACGACCCGACGTACGCCGACCTCGAGCCGCTGCTGGTCGGTGCCGCCTCCGAGCTGCGCCGACGGAGCGGACGCGGCGGCCTGAGCAGCAGCATCGGGCTGTTCCGCGGCCACCGGTCCGGCGACACCGGCGAGCTCGAGCCCGTCGACGCCGAGCTCGCCTCCGAGGTGCCGGCCTACGGCCACGTCAACGACCCGCTCGATCCCGAGGCCGCCCGCTACGCCCCACGCCCGCCGCGCCGGATGGCCTGGTTGCGGCGCCTGCTCGTGGCCGCCGTGCTGGTCGGCATCGTCTGGATCGCCGCCTCCGCGGCCTGGGCCTGGAGCCAGCGGCAGTACTACGTCGGTGAGAGCGAGGGCGTCGTGACGATCTACCGCGGCGTCAACGCCGACCTTCCCGGGCTCTCGCTCTCGCAGCCCTACGAGGTCTCCGACGTCGACCTGTCCCGCCTCTCCGACTTCGACGCCGGTCGCGTGCGCAGCGGCATCGACGTCGGCGGTCTGGGCTCGGCCCGCGAGGCCGTCCAGAGCCTGGCCGAGGAGCAGGGTCCGCCCACGACGGACGGGACCAGCGACACCGGCGGGAGCGCCGGCTGATGTCGACCACGCAGCCCGGAGCCCTGATGGGCTTCGTCCACCGCCGCCGCCGCGGAGCCGAGCTGTTCCTGCTCGTGCTCGCCCTCGCCGTCGGCGTGGGCGCCTACGCCGCGGTCGGCCTCGGCGTGGAGAGCACCGTGCCCGCCGACATCGTCGGCTACGGGGGCTGGCTGGCCGGCCTGATCGTCGGCGCGCACGTCGTGGTCCGCTTCGTGGCGCCGTACGCCGACCCGGTCCTGCTGCCGGTCGTCGCCGCGCTCAACGGCCTCGGCCTGGCCGTCATCCGTCGCCTCGACCTCGCCGACGGCAGCACCTTCGCCCGCCAGCAGCTGACCTGGATGACGGTCGGCGTGGTGCTGTTCGCGCTGACCATGATCGTGCTCCGCGACCACCGGATGCTCTCCCGGTTCACCTACACCGCCGGCCTGGCCGCGATCCTGCTGCTGCTCTCGCCGCTGGTACCCGGCCTGGGCTACCGGGTCAACGGGGCCCAGATCTGGGTCCGTCTGGGCCCGTTCGGCCTCCAGCCCGGCGAGGTCGCCAAGGTCCTGCTCGTGGTGGCCTTCGCGGGCTACCTCGTCCAGCACCGCGACGCCCTCGCACTGGCCGGTCGCCGGGTGCTGTTCGTCGACCTGCCGCGCGGGCGCGACCTCGGCCCGATCCTCGCGATGTGGCTGGTCAGCCTCGGCGTGCTGGTCTTCCAGCGCGACCTCGGCTCGAGCCTGCTGTTCTTCGGGCTGTTCCTGGTCATGCTCTACGTGGCCACCGAGCGCCCGGGCTGGCTGGTCGTCGGCGGTGCCCTCTTCTTCGGCGGCGCCGCGGTGGCCTACGAGTTCCTCGGCCACGTCCAGAACCGCGTCGACATCTGGCTGGACCCGATGAAGTACTACGACCAGACCCCGGGCAGCGGGCAGCTGGTCGAGGGACTGTTCGGGATGGCGTGGGGCGGCCTGATCGGACGCGGCCTCGGCGAGGGCAGCCCGCAGCGCGTGCCTTACGCCGAGTCGGACTTCATCGTGAGCTCCATCGGTGAGGAGCTCGGCCTGACCGGCGTCCTGGCCGTGATCGTGCTCTACGGCCTGATCGTCGAGCGCGCCCTGCGCGCCGCGGTCATCTCGCGCGACGGCTTCGGCAAGCTGATGGCCACCGGCCTGGCCGGGGTGTTCGCGCTGCAGGTCTTCGTCGTCGTGGGCGGCGTCACCCGGTTGATCCCGCTCACCGGCCTGACCACCCCGTTCCTGTCCTACGGAGGCTCCTCGCTGGTGGCCAACTGGGTGATCGTGGCGCTGCTGCTGCGCATCTCCGACCAGGCCCGTCGCCCGATCCCCGACCTGTCCAAGGTCGAGGAGCGCCCCGACGACGAGGCGACCCAGGTGGTGAAGATCCCCCAGTGAACAAGCCGATCCGCACGATCTCCGTCTTCTGCCTGGTGCTGTTCGCCGCGCTGATGGTCAACGTGACCTACCTGCAGTTCTGGCAGGCCTCGTCGCTCGACGAGAACCCGCTCAACCGGCGGGTCATCGAGGCCGCCTACTCCCAGGAGCGGGGCGCGATCCTGGTCGGGCGCAACCCGGTGGCCGAGAGCAAGCCGAGCGACGACCGCTACGACTACCTGCGCACCTATCCCTCGCCCCTGATGTACGCCCCCGTCACCGGCTACTTCTCCTTCTACTCCGCCACCGGCGTCGAGCAGTCGCAGAACGCCGTGCTGGCGGGCAACGACGACCGGCTCTTCGTCAAGAACCTCGTCGACCTGCTGTCCAACGAGGGCAACAAGGGCGGCAACGTCCAGCTGACGCTGAACGCCAAGGCCCAGCAGGCGGCCTACGACGGCCTGTCCTCCCTGCCCGGAGACGTGCGCGGCTCCGTGGTGGCCATCGAGCCGGCCACCGGCAAGATCCTGGCCATGGTCTCCCTGCCGACCTACGACCCCAACGAGCTGGCCTCCCACGACTTCGAGGCGGTGACGAAGCGCTACGCCGAGCTCAATGACGCCGACGGCCAGCCGCTGCTCAACCGGGCCATCCAGCAGACCCTGCCGCCCGGTTCGACGTTCAAGCTGGTCACGGCGGCCGCGGCGATCGAGAGCGGTGGCTACCGTGCCGACGACCAGGTGCCCGGCGGGTCGACGTACCAGCTGCCCGACACCTCCGGTGCCACGGGTCAGATCGGCAACGAGGGCCGCGACTGCGGCAGCGACACGATCCCGTTCGTGCAGGCGATGGAGAACTCCTGCAACACCTCCTTCGCCGCGCTCGCCGTCGAGGTCGGGGCCGACGCGATGGCCGACCAGGCCGAGGCGTTCGGCTTCAACCAGCGCTACCTCGAGGACCTCGGGCCCCAGGCCACCTCGAGCTACCCGACCGACGCCAACGCCCCCGAGACGGGTCAGAGCGGCATCGGCCAGTTCGAGGTGCGCTCCACGCCGCTGCAGATGGCGATGGTCGCGGCCGGCATCGCCGACGACGGGATCGTCAAGCGGCCCTACGTCGTCGACGAGATCCAGTCCGCCGAGTACGACGTGCTCGAGAAGACGCCGGACGACGACTTCTCCCGCGCCGTCTCGGCCGACACCGCCAACCAGCTCACCGAGCTGATGGTCGCCACCGTCGACGAGGGCACCGCCAGCCCGGCCGCGATCCCCGGGATCAGCGTCGCGGGCAAGACCGGGACCGCCCAGAGCGGTCAGGAGGACGTCCCCCCCTACGCCTGGTTCACCTCCTTCGCCCCCGCCGAGAACCCCGAGGTTGCGGTGGCCGTCATGATCGAGAAGGCCGACATCCCCCGCGGTGAGATCGCGGGCGGGCAGCTCGGCGGACCTATCGCAAAGGCAGTGATGCAAGCAGTGATCCAGCCGTGACCGACCAGCAGCCGCCCCCCCACGGCCCGGGGGGCATCGGCCCCGAGCGGTACGCCGACGACCGCCGCCGCTACCGCCTCGACGCGCGCATCGCGACCGGCGGCATGGGTGAGGTGTGGCGTGCCACCGACACGACGCTGGGCCGCCAGGTCGCGGTCAAGGTGCTCAAGAGCGAGTACGCCGACGACGCGACGTTCCGCTCCCGCTTCGCCACCGAGGCGCAGCACGCGGCCGCGCTGGACCACCCCGGTGTCGCCGCGGTCTACGACGTCGGCGAGGCCCAGACCGCCGGCACCCTCGACGGGCTCGGCACCGGGCGGGGCGACGGCTCCGGCACGCCGCGGCCCTACCTGGTCATGGAGCTCGTCGACGGCCAGCCGCTCTCGGCCCTGCTCAGCGACGGCCGGCGCTCCGGGCGCCACGTCGACCGCGAGGTGCTGCGCGACCTGCTGGCCCAGTCCGCGACCGCGATCGGTGCCGCCCACGCCGCCGGGATCATCCACCGCGACGTGAAGCCCGCCAACCTGCTGGTCACCCGCGACCGACGGATCAAGATCACCGACTTCGGCATCGCCCGGGCCGCGGACGCCACGGCCATCACCCGCACCGGTCAGGTCATGGGCACCCCCCAGTACCTCTCGCCCGAGCAGGCCCGGGGCGAGCCGGCCACGCCCGCCTCGGACGTCTACGCCCTCGGTGTCGTCGCCTTCGAGTGTCTCGCCGGGCGACGCCCGTTCGAGGCCGACTCCCCCGTCGCGACCGCGCTGGCACACCTGCAGCAGCCGGTGCCCGAGCTGCCCACGGACGTCCCGGCCGACCTCGCCGCCGTGGTGCGCACCGCGCTGTCCAAGAACCCCGCCGACCGGTTCCCCGACGGGGCGGCCTTCGCCGCCGCGCTGCGCGACCCGGCCACCGCGGTGCTGCCCGCCGCCGCGGCCGGGGCCACCGACGGCGCCGGCGAGGGCACCCGTGTGATGCCGGCCGCCCCGGCAGGGGTCGTCGCGGACGACGGCCCGTCCACCCTCGAGTCGCAGGTCAGCGACCCGGCTCCGTTGCCCGTCACGCCGGCCGGCGACGGCACGGCAAGCGACAGCCGGTCCTCGGTGCTGCTGCTCGTCGTGGCCGGGTTCCTCCTCGTCCTGCTGATCTTCTTCGTGATCTTCGTGGTGCGGGGGCAGACCTCCGGGACCACGGAGCCGGGCACCGGTTCCGCCTCGGACACCGCCTCGGCCTCGGCCTCACCGAGCCAGAGCGAGACCCAGGAGGCCAGCCCGACCCAGGAGGCCAGCCCGACGCCCACCACGGTCAGCGTGAACGAGGGTGACTACGTCGGGCGTCCGGTCGACGACGCTGCCGGCGACCTGGAGGGACTCGGGCTGCAGGTCACGCGCAACGAGGTCGCCAACGACGGCGGCCTGACCGAGGGCGAGGTCACCGGGGTGAACCCGACGGGCGAGGTCGCCGAGGGCACGACCGTCACGCTCAGCTTCGCGGGGCCGGCGCCCGATCCCTCGCCGAGCCCGGACCAGAGCCCGTCCGCGCCCACCACCTCTCCCGCCGCCAGCACCCCGGCTCCCAGCACGCCCGCTCCGGGCGACGCGACGTCCCCGACCAGCAGCCGTGGCACGGCCCCGGGCTCGGAGTCGAGAAGGTCGCGAAGGACCTGCGGGGCAAGAACGACGGCAAGGACAAGGGCAAGGACAAGGGCGGGAAGAAGGCGTGAGCGGGCAGGGTGTGGTCGTCGGCGGCCGCTACGAGCTCGGTGAGCTGCTCGGTCGGGGCGGCATGGCCGAGGTGCGCAAGGGCGTCGACTCGCGGCTCGGGCGCACCGTGGCCGTCAAGCGCCTGCGCACCGACCTCGCCGGCGACGCGACCTTCCAGGCCCGCTTCCGCCGTGAGGCGCAGTCCTCGGCGTCGCTGAACCACCCCTCGATCGTCAGTGTCTACGACACCGGTGAGGAGCCGGCCGGCGACGGCAGCGGCGTCGCACAGCCCTACATCGTGATGGAGCACGTCGAGGGCCGCACCCTGCGCGACATCCTGCGCGAGGGCCGCAAGATCCTGCCCGAGCGGGCGCTGGAGATCTCCAGCGGCGTGCTCGCGGCCCTCGACTACTCCCACCGCGCCGGCATCATCCACCGCGACATCAAGCCCGGCAACGTGATGCTGACCCCGGCCGGCGACGTCAAGGTGATGGACTTCGGGATCGCGCGCGCGATCAGTGACGCCGCCTCCACGATGACCCAGACCGCCGCCGTGGTCGGCACGGCGCAGTACCTCTCCCCCGAGCAGGCCCGCGGCGAGACCGTCGACAGCCGCTCGGACGTCTACTCCGCCGGGTGCCTGCTCTACGAGCTGCTGACCTCGCGGCCGCCCTTCGTCGGCGACTCCCCCGTGGCCGTGGCCTACCAGCACGTGCGCGAGCTGGCCCAGCCGCCGTCGGTCCACGACCCCGACCTCCCGCCCGAGGTCGACGCGATCGTGATGAAGTCGCTGGCCAAGCGGGTCGAGGACCGCTACCAGTCCGCGGCCGAGATGCGCGCCGACATCGAGCGCTACCTCGACGGCCTGCCCGTCCACGCCGTGCCCGCCGCGGCGTACGCCGCCCCGGCCGCGGCTGCTCCGCCGACGACCGTCACGCCCGCCGCCCCACCGCCGCAGGCGCCGCTCCCGGCGCCGGAGGACCGACGCCCCGACCGGCGCGGGTGGCTCGTCCTGCTCGTGCTGCTGACGGCTGCGGTGATCGCCGCCGCGGCGTTCCTGCTCCCGCGGATGATGGAGTCGACGCCCGACTCCGTCGCGGTGCCCAACACGATCCGGATGACCGAGGACCAGGCGCGCGCCGCGATCGGCGACGCCGGGCTGAGCGTGGGCTCGATCGACCGCCAGCCCGACGACCGGGTCCCCGCGGGCAAGGTCGTCTCCCAGGACCCGGATCCCGACGGGTTCGTCGCGCCCACGACCGCCGTGGACCTCGTCATCTCCGAGGGCCGGGCCCAGGTCGCGGTGCCCAACGTCGTGGGCCAGCAGCGCAAGGTCGCCACGGCCACCCTGCGCGGCGCGAGCCTCCGTGTCGACCCCACCGCCGTGGACTCCGACGAGCCGGCCGGCCGGGTGCTCTCGACCAACCCGGCCTCCGGCACGCAGGTCGACGAGAACGCGACGATCATGCTGACCTACTCGCGCGGCCCGCAGGAGGTGCCCGACGTACGCGGACTGCTCCAGGGTGAGGCCGTCCGCACGATCACCGACGCCGGCTTCAACCCCGTGGTGCGCGAGGAGCCGGACACCGAGGAGCCGAAGGGCACCGTCGTCGACCAGAGCCCCACGGGAGGCGAGACCGCCCTCCAGGGCAGCGACATCAACATCTTCGTCTCGACCTACGTCGAACCGACGGAGACGCCCAGCCCGACCGACAGCCCGAGCGAGACCACCAGCCCCAGCCCGACCGAGAGCCCCAGCTCCACCGCGCCCGGCAACGGCAACGGCAACGGCGGGGGCAACGGCAACGGCGGCGGAAACGGCGGCGGCAACGGCGGCGGAAACGGCGGCGGAAACGGCGGCGGCGCCCAGGCCGAGGGCGCCAGCGTGACGCCGTCGGTCGCGCCGGCGCCGAGCCCCTTGCCGAGCCCCTCGCCGGGACGCTCGTCCGCCACGTCGTCCGGGCGTCCCCCTAGCGCCGACGCGAGCCGGTCGTCAGGGGTTCGGCGTAGGTGATGTCGAGCAGCCCGTCGTACGCCGGCGCCGCCACGTCGGCCTCGAGCTGGAGGTCCCAGCCCACGGCCACGGCGGGGTTGGCCGCGTCGTCGCGGTAGCCCTGGAGGTAGGCGTCGGTGTCGATGGCCCCGAGCAGGTCCTCGGGGTCGCCCACCGCCTCGACCCGGTAGGGCTGGGCGTAGGGGATGCCCTGGAGCTGGACGGCGTTGCCCTCGCACTTGATGCCGGTGGTGCTGACCACGCGCTGGCCCTGGACGGTCACCGCCGTGGCGCCGCCCTGCCACATCGCGTTGACCACCGCCTGGATGTCCTGCTGGTGCACGACGAGCTTGTTGAAGTCCGTGACACCCGCTTCGCTGGCCCGGTCGACGACCTCGGTCGAGGCGTCCGAGAGCACGACGCTGACCCCGGGTCCGCTGCGCGGGACCAGGCCGGCCGGGTCCTCCAGGGCGTCCGCGCGCCGACCGATCCGGTCGACCTCACGCGAGCCGACCGACGCCGAGAGTGAGTCGACCTCCGCGGTGAGGTCGCTGACCCGGGTCGCCAGGGTGTCGTAGGCCCGCGCCTCACCGTCGACGACGCTGGCCAGGTCCCGGTAGCGCCCGGGTCGCAGGTCGGTGCCCTCGGAGTTGGACGCGCTCACCGCGAACAGCAGCCCGCTGACCACCACGACGGCCGGGGTCGCGATGCGCCAGCCGCCGAGCACGGGTCGTCGACCTGCCGTCGGGCGGGCGTTCGGGGCGGCAGGCTCACTCACGACGACTAAGGTAGCCCCGTTCCCCTGGCGCCACCCATGCGCCGCCCGCTCACAAGGAGTCGATTGTGTCCAAGGTGAAGCCCCTGCAGCTGGCCGACCCGGAGCGCCCCCCGGTGCTCTCGGTGCGCACCGTGCTGGGCCTCGTGCTCGTGCTCGGTGGGATCGCCTGGATCGCCTACTACTACCTCGCGGTGCGGGTCGGGCCGACCACGATCGGCTCGGAGCCGGCCTCGCCCGGCGGGCCCGCCTTCATGGGCGACCTCGCCGACTGGAACTACCTGATCGGCTTCGGCGCGTTCTTCCTCGGCCTGGTCGTCGCGGCCCACCCCTCGACCCCGCTGGGTCGCGGCCGGGGCGTCGTGGTCGGCATGCTCGGCTGCTTCCTGCTCGGCCTGGCCTGGATCTGCACGTTCTACGTGATCAGCAACGACCTCACCGCGCTGCCCGTCTTCGGCGACCTCGGCCAGAAGAACCTGTTCGTCGGGGTCACCGCGATGGCCGTCGGCTTCGTCTACGCCACCCGCTGGGAGTAGACCCGGACCGGACCTCGCGGACGAACGACACCGGTGTAGTTATCCACCGGTTGCTCCACAGGTGTGGACAACGGTGCGCGGCTCAGCCGAGGACGGCGACGCGGGCCACGATGGCGGCCAGCGCGAGCAGGAGGGTCGCACCGACGCCGGCCCACTGCCAGCGGGCCCGCCCCTCGCGCGGGGCGTAGAACAGCGCACCGGCGACGAGCAGGCCGCCGAGGAAGCCACCGAGGTGGCCCTGCCAGGAGATGAACCCGCGCCCGACCACGGTGAAGAGCACGTTGATGCCGATCACCACGAGGATCGGCTGGAGGTTCGCGCGGCGGCGCAAGGCCACCACGAGGTAGGCCGCGAAGAGACCGAAGACGGCGCCGGAGGCCCCGAGCGTCGCTCCGAACGGCGGGGCGGCCCACATCACGAGGGCGGACCCGGCCAGCGCCGAGACCAGGTAGAGCGCGAGGAACCGCGCCCGCCCGAGCAGCTCCTCGAGCTGGGGGCCGAGCAGGTAGACCGCGAACATGTTCAGCCCGACGTGGAGCACGTCGAGGTGGGCGAACGCGCTGGTCAGCAGCTGCCACACCGCACCCTCGGCGACCCGCTGCGGGATCAGCACGAGCTCGAAGGCGACCGGCGACCCCCGACCGCCGGTGGCCACGAGCAGCATCCAGACCGCGACGTTGATCCCGATCAGCACCTGGCTGACCAGGCCAGGACGCACGGGCCGCTTGCCGCCGTACGTCGTGGTGGCCGTCCGTACGCTCCTGCTCCCCTCCGCCACGCACTGGGGGCACTGGAAGCCGACGGCCGCCTCGTTCATGCAGTCAGGGCAGATCGGCCGCTCGCAGCGCTGGCAGCGGATGTGGCTCTCCCGGTCGGGGTGGCGGTAGCAGACCGGCACCCCCGCACCGGGCGAGGAGGGCTGGGGTTGCTGGGTCAGTTGTCCACGACCTCGAGCGTCTCGATCACGACGTCGTCCAGCGGGCGGTCGCCGGGGCCGGTCGGGGCCTTGGCGATCGCGTCGACGACGTCGCGGCCGGCCTGGTCGGCGACCTCACCGAAGATGGTGTGCTTGAAGTTCAGCCACGGGGTCTTGCCGACGGTGATGAAGAACTGCGAGCCGTTGGTGCCGGGCCCGGCGTTGGCCATCGCGAGCAGGTAGGGCTTGTCGAAGACGAGCTCGGGGTGCGGCTCGTCCTTGAACGTGTAGCCGGGCCCGCCGGTGCCGGTGCCCAGCGGGCAGCCGCCCTGGATCATGAAGCCGTCGATGATGCGGTGGAAGGCCAGGCCGTCGTAGAAGGGACCGGAGCCGCCCTTGCCGTCGTCGTAGGACTTCTCCCCGGTCGCGAGGCCGGTGAAGTTGGTGACCGTCTCGGGCGCGTGGTCGGGGAAGAGATTGATGGTGACCACACCGCGGTTGGTGGTCATGATGGCCTGCTTCGGCATGGTGAGGTGGTGCCTTTCGGTTCGGGAGGTGGCCGTGCCCGCACCCGTGCGGGTGGCCGGACACGCTGCTCGATCCTGCCATGATCGCCAAGCGGCTCCGACCCTGCCTGCCGTGGCGGGTGGTAGCCCGTGCGCGGGCCGTGATGGGATGGAGGTCGAGCCGACTCATCACCCGACCACTCTCGAAGGACCTCTGCGATGGCACTGCGCAAGAAGAAGACGCTGCTCGACCAGGCGAGCGACTACGTCGACGCCGTCCGGCCCCACGTCGAGTCGGCGATCGACTCCGCCGGGGACTTCGTCAAGGACACGGCGATCCCGGCCCTCAACGATGCCCGCGACAAGGCCGGCCCCGCGCTCGCCGACGCCCGCGAGAAGGCCGGCCCCGCGCTCGCCGACGCCCGGGCCAAGGCCGCCCCCTACCTCGCCGAGGCACGTGACAAGGCGGCTCCGTACGTCTCCGACGCTCGCGACAAGGCCGCGCCCTACCTCGCCGACGCCAAGGACAAGGCCGCGCCCTACCTCGCCGACGTGCGCGAGCGCACCGCCCCGTTCAGCTCGGAGATCTCCGCGGCGCGCACCAAGGCCGCCCCCCTGGTCGCCGCCGGCTCCGCCGCGGCCGGCTCGAAGGCCTCCGCGGTCAAGGAGCTCGCCGACGCGAAGGTCGCCGAGCTGCGCGGCGAGCCGGTGAAGAAGAAGCGCTCCAAGCTCAAGACCCTGCTCGTGCTCGGCGCGGTCGCCGGCGGAGCCGCCTTCGTGGCCAAGAAGCTGCAGTCGAGCAGCGAGGACAGCTGGCAGTCGTCCTACACCCCGACCCCGCCGCCCGCGCCGTCGTCGACCCCGACGACGTCCTCCCCCGCGGCCCCCGCGCAGGAGACCTCTCCCGCGGCCGCCAGCCAGACCGGGGACAGCGAGGCCGCGCCCGACGTCGACGACTCCGCCGGCTCCTCGCCGGACGAGGCGCTCGCCGACGCCGCCGGCACCCCGCACACGGCGACCACGCCCGACGGGCCGGCCGAGTCGGTCGACCTCGAGGGCGACGACCACCAGGCCTGATCAGGGCTGATCGGGGCGCGTTCAGGGCTGGTCAGGGCTGGTTCTGGGCGACCCAGTCGTCGATGCGCTGCCACCAGTCGTAGAGCCACTCGATCTGCTCGTCGTGGCCCGCCGGCACCTCGGCGCGGTGCACCCGCCACCAGCGCATCACGATCTGCTTGTCCATCGGCAGCTCGCGCCACAGGTCGCGTGCACTGGCGAGGTGGTCGAGACCCGTGTGGGCGACGAGGACGACGTCCGCACGCGGGTTGGCCTCGAGAGCCGCGAGCAGACCGCCGGGCCGTGGGGCGAGCACGTGGTGCATCCGTTCGGCGCGCTCGGCCATCGGAGCGAGCCCTCGCTCCCGGAGCCGGTCGATGGCGCGCTGTCGACGGCCGGGGGTGAAGTTGCCACCCTCGGGGAAGATCACGAACGCGTCGTCGTCGTCGAGGTCGGCGGCCAGCGTCGCGACCTGCTCCTCGACCCCGTCGCCGGAGGTCACGAAGCGTGAGGGGATGCGGTCGAGCAGGACGTCGACGAGCGGGTCCCACCCGAGGGTGTCCTTGAGCACCACCCGCGGCTCGCGCCGGTAGTCGTGCATCAGCGCGTGGACCAGCACCAGCGAGTCGCCCGGGCCGGCGTGGCGGCTGGCCACGATCAGCGCGTAGCCGGGGTGCACGTCGGGTGCGGGGCCCTCGGTACGGATCGTCAGGCTCAGCACGCGGCGCGCCTCGGCGAAGAGCACCCAGGTCAGCGCCTGGGCGAGGTCGTAGTGCACGCCCTCCCAGTACGGCGTGCGCAGCCGCCGCCCGAAGCCGCTGGCCAGCCACCAGCCGAGCATCACCGCCAGCGCGAGCGTCTCCAGGCTGAGCCAGACCACCGCGAGCCAGAACAGCCTCAGGGCGCGCCACCGCCCCGGCAGCACGGGTGAGACGAGGGCGGCCAGCAGCAGCCACAGCGGCAGCGCCGTCCAGGCGAGGACGGCGAGCCCGACGACGAGCGGGGCCACGACCAGGCGGCGTACGAGCCAGGTCCGGCGCGCCACCGGGCTGGTCCAGCTCATGGCCGCGACCCTACGCCGCCGACAGCGCAAACTTTGCGTGCCGAAAGCGCAGCCCTTGCGCGCCGAGAGTGCGCTCTCGGTGCGCAAACATTGCGCTTTCGGCCGTCAACCCCCGAGGCCGCGCTCGTCGAGGTAGGCGCGGCTGGCGGCGTACGTCGCCTCGATCCGTTGCTCGACGCCGGAGAAGTCCCGGGAGGCGGTGAGGGTGTCGTCGCGGGAGGAGGTCCCCCCGGCCGGCAGCACGTGACAGGCGACCCGCTCCTCGCCCGGCCCGAGCCTCGACCTCGGCGAGCTCGCGGTGGAAGCGGTGGCGCCGGGCGATCTCGAACGACACCCGCGCGACCTCCCAGGGGCGCCGGGGCACCCGGAGCGGCCGGTCGATGCGTCCGACCTGGAGCACGAAGACGCGGGTCGCTCCGAGCGTGACCGCACGCCCGAGCGGGATCGAGTTCACGATGCCTCCGTCGAGGTAGTGCTCGTCGCCGACGCGCGCTGGTGGCAGCAGGCCGGGGACGGCCGCGCTGGCGATCACCGCCGGCGCGACGGGTCCGGTCGAGAACCAGTGCTCGGCGGCACGCTCGATGCTGGAGGCGCACACCTGGAGCGGGACGGCGAGGTCGGCGAACGTGGCCTCGCCCAGCTCGGCGGCCAGCCGGGCGCGCAGCGGCCCGGCGGAGTAGAGGTGGGTCCCGGTGGACAGCGCGCGACGGACCGTGCGCAGCGGGCGGTCGCCGTAGACCTCCCCCCGCGACTCGGCGGCGGTGCGCCACAGGCCGGTCAGCCGGTCGACCACCCCGGGCTCGGGCTGCTGGGCCACCAGGGCGCCGTTCAGGGCGCCGACGCTGGTGCCGAGCACGAGGTCGGGGAGGATGCCGCGCTCGAGCAGGGCACGCAGCATCCCGACCTCGACGGCGCCGAGGACGCCTCCGCCGCCGAGGACGAACGCGGTCGTCATCGCGGGCTCGCGCTCAGACCGGGGCCGGCTCGGTGTCGGGATGCTCGGCGTGCACGCGGGCCGTCGCCCGCCGCTCCGCCCAGAAGGAGAGCAGCGGCACCGTCCCGCACAGGAGCGTCACGATCGTGAACGGCAGGTCCCAGCCCGCCTTGCGGGAGAGCCAGAAGGCCGTGACCAGGAAGATCATGTAGAGCCAGCCGTGGGCGATGCCGAGGTAGGTCGTGATCCACTCGCCCAGCTGCTGGGGGTTGCTCGTCTCGGGCGTCAGGTACTTCAGCGGGACCCCGATCAGGATCAGGACGACCAGCAGGACGCCGACGATGCCTGCCATCACCCGGTAGCGGGTCAGCGCGCCTCTCACGGACTCGAACCTACCGGGTGCTCCTCGGGCTCGGCCGACTCCCCGTCGCCCCGTCCCGGGGCCTCGTCCTGCGCGCTCTGCTCGGCGAGCACGTCGCGCACCCAGCGCCACCACACGAAGGCAGCGAACGCGCCGAAGACGACCCACTCGATGGCGTAGAGCAGGTTGCGCAGCGCGGTGAACTGGCTCGAGGCGGGCACCTGGGTGACGTCAGCGCGCTCGAGCCCGTCGCTGCCGGTGTTGGTCGAGGCGGGGTCACCCGGGCGGGGGCCCGCCTCGACGACGTACGCCCCGTAGAGGTCCCCGTCGACGCGCTGGAGCAGGTCCGCCGTGCGCAGCTGGGGCAGGGCGTCGTCGGAGGGGTCGGGGTCGGTGACCGTGCGACCCTCGGAGGGCTGGAGGTAGCCGGTCAGGGTCACGGCACCCGTGGGTGGAGCCGGTACGTCGTCCGCGCCCGCCGCCCAGCCCCGCACGACCGGGATGGCCGAGGAGACGCCCTCGACGTCGACCGGGGTGACCACCCAGACGCCGGTCCGGCCGTCCTGCTCACGGTCGGTCACGACCACGCTGCCCTGGTCGGACCACGTTCCGGCGAGGGTGACGGGCTGGCCGATGTCGCCGCCCGGGAAGGGCTCGTCAGGTCCCATCACGTCGACCAGTGGTCTCGCGGTCAGTGCCGTGACGTCGACGGCGTCGGCGGCACGACGTGCCTGCCAGGCGTCGTACTGCCACAGTGCGAGCGCGCCGGCGGTGGCCACCAGGACCAGCGCGAGCAGGTGCGCGCCCAGCATCCGGGGACTCAGCAGCAGGCGCACGTCACCAGCCTACGGAGGAGCCCCTGCGCAACGCCCCCGCGTGCCGCCCGGTGAACGTTCCACGGGTACCCACGTCCGGACGCGACGGGTCGAGACGGGCCTCGCGGTTTCCCAAGGGATGTGGGCAGCTGCTCACTCCCGTGGCAGATTTGTGCCGGGGGGTGACGACTTACCCACATACCGTGGGAAACCGCAACGCTGTGCGGCGACACCGTTGTCGGGCTGGTCGCCCAGCCGGTGGAGCCTAGGGGACTCGAACCCCTAACCCCCTGCTTGCAAAGCAGGTGCGCTACCAATTGCGCCAAGGCCCCTGGTGGTCGGGCTCCGCTCAGGAGCGCTCGACGGGGTCGACGGCCTCGGCCCACAGGGCCTGCTCGGCCTTGCCGTCGTCGATCTTGCGCTTGGCCACGAGGGCGCCGGCTGCGGCGGCCAGGACGAGGACGACCTTCTTCATGCTGACTCCAACTTCGGGCCGGGAGGACCGGCGGGTGGTCCGATGGCTGCGGTGGGCCTAACAGGACTTGAACCTGTGACCTCTTCCTTATCAGGGAAGCGCTCTAACCGTCTGAGCTATAGGCCCGCGAAGGGCCGCCGCCGAGGCGACGACCGAGCGGTGAGACTACCGCACCGGAGCAGGGCGTCCCACAGCGGGACGGGTGCGACCGGCAGCACTCAGTGCTGGTCCTCGGCGAGGGTCAGCTCGATACCGCCGAGCAGCGCCGCGGACATGTTGTAGAGGAACGCACCGAGCGTCGCGATCGCGGTGATCAGCACGACGTCGACGGCCGCGACGATCATCGTGAACCCGAGGACCCGCGAGGTCCCGACGTAGTTGCGCACGTCGAGGTTCGCCGTGTCCGGGCCGCCCACGCTGTCCTGGATGGTCTGGTTGATCGAGGTCCACACCCCGGCGGCGTCGAGCACCGACCAGATCATCGCCACGGAGACCACCGTGACGATGCCGAAGGCGATCGCGAGCAGGAACGACGTCTTCATCACCGACCACGGGTCGATCCGGGTCAGCCGCAGCCGCGCCCGCCGGGGCGCGCGATTGGCGGGACGGGGTGCGGAGGTCGTCGCGACGTTGTGCTGCGCCTTGGCCGTCGAGCTGGCCCGGTGCTCCTCGGCCGCCGCGGACAGCTTGGCCTGGATCCGCTCCACCAGCGGGGGGCGGATCGCGGTGTCGTCCGAGGCGGGCGTGGGTGCCGCGTGGTCACCGGAGGGTCGCGACGGGTCGGACCCTCCCCCGGTCGAGGTCGATCGGGTGTCCGTGGTGCTGTCGCTCATCAGCTCTCGCCTCCGCCGGTGGGCTCACCGGCATCGCCATCGGCCTGCGGCGTGGAGCCGTCGGCCTCGTCGGTCGCATCGATTGTGTCAGCACCGGGCGAATCCGACGAGCCGACGACTCCCGGAGCGTCCGGAGCGTCCGTCCCGCTCTCGCTCTCGACCTCGTCCTCGACCTTCGCCTCGACCGAGCGGGCCACGACCGCGACGCTGTCGCCGGCCTTGAAGCTGACGAACTTCACGCCCATCGTCGAGCGCCCCGTCGAGCGGAAGTCGTCGTTGATCGGGCTGCGCACGACCTGGCCGTTGGCGGTGATCGAGAGCACCTCGTCGCCGTCCTCGACGATGAACGCACCGACCAGGCCGCCGCGGTCCTCGTTGGCCAGCGCCATCGCCTTGATCCCGAGACCACCGCGGGACTGGCTGCGGTACTCGCCGATCCCGGTCCGCTTGGCGTACCCGCCGTCGGTGATGGTGAAGACGTACTGCGCCTTGACCGCCTCGACCTCGGCGTCGGAGACCTCGATCTGGGGAGAGTCCTCGGTGACCTCGGACAACCCCGCGGCCTCCTCGGCGGCGACCTGGGTGGCCGGGATGACCGACATCGACAGCAGCGAGTCGTCGCCGCGGAACTTCATGCCCGAGACGCCCGAGGTGGCACGACCCATCGGCCGGAGCTGGGTGTCGTCGGCCACGAACCGGATGGCCTGCCCGCGCCGGGAGACCAGCAGGATGTGGTCCTGGGCGTTGGCGAGCTCGGCCCCGATCAGCTCGTCGTCGTCCTCGCGGAAGTTGATCGCGATGACGCCGGCCTGCCGCGGCGAGTTGTAGTCGCCCAGACGGGTCTTCTTGACCAGGCCGCTGCGCGTGGCGAGCACCAGGTACGGCGCCTGCTCGTAGTCGCGGATCGCGAGCACCTGCGCGATCGACTCGTCCGGCTGGAAGCTCAGCAGACCGGCCACGTGGCCGCCCCTCGCGTCTCGCGAGGCCTCGGGCAGCGTGTAGGCGCGGGTGCGGTAGACCCGACCGGCGGTGGTGAAGAACAGCAGCCAGTGGTGGTTCGTCGTGGCCATCAGGTGCTCGACGACGTCGTCGCCGCGCAGGGCGGCCCCACGTACGCCCTTGCCGCCGCGCTTCTGGGTCCGGTAGAGCGCCCGCGCCGTGCGCTTGGCGTAGCCGCCGCGGGTGATCGAGACGACCAGCTCCTCGTCCGGGATCAGGTCCTCCATGGACAGGTCGCCCTCGGCGGCGATGATCTGCGTGCGCCGGTCGTTGCCGTAGCGCTCGACGATCTCGGCGAGCTCCTCGGAGACGATCGTGCGCTGGCGCGTGACGTTGGCCAGGATGTCCTCGAGATCGGCGATCACCCGCTCGAGCTCGGCGAGGTCGTCGATGATCTTCTGCCGCTCGAGCGCCGCGAGCCGGCGCAGCTGCATGTTGAGGATCTCGTTGGCCTGGTCCTCGTCGACGTCGAGCAGCTCGATCAGCCCCTGGCGGGCGTCGTCGACCTCGGGCGAGCTGCGGATCAGGGCGATGACCTCGTCGAGCATGTCGAGCGCCTTGACCAGGCCGCGCAGGATGTGGGCGCGCTGCTGGGCCCGCCGCAGCCGGAACTCGGTGCGGCGGCGGATGACCTCGACCTGGTGCTCGACCCAGTTCGAGATGAACGCGTCGATGCTCAGGGTGCGCGGAACGCCGTCGACCAGGGCGAGCATGTTGGCGCTGAAGTTCGTCTGCAGCTCGGTGTGCTTGAGCAGGTTGTTCAGCACGACGCGGGCCACGGCGTCGCGACGCAGCACGACGACGAGACGCTGACCGGTGCGGTCCGAGGTGTCGTCCCGGACGTCGGCGATGCCCTGGACCCGGCCGGAGTCGGCGAGCTCGGCGATCTTGAGCGCGAGGTTGTCCGGGTTGACCATGTAGGGCAGCTCGGTGATGACCAGGCAGGTCCGCCCGCGGGCGTCCTCGTCGACGTCGATGATCGCGCGCTGGGTGATCGAGCCACGCCCGGTGCGGTAGGCCTGCTCGATCCCGGTGTGACCCACGATCGTGGCGCCGTTCGGGAAGTCAGGGCCCTTGATCCGCTCGATCAGTGCGTCCTGCAGCTCGGCCTTGGTCGCGTCGGGGTGCTCCAGGGCCCACAGCGCGCCGGCGGCGACCTCGCGCAGGTTGTGCGGCGGGATCGAGGTCGCCATGCCGACCGCGATCCCGGCCGAGCCGTTGACCAGCAGGTTGGGGAACCGCGAGGGCAGCACGACCGGCTCCGCGGAGCGGCCGTCGTAGTTGGGCTGGAAGTCGACGGTCTCCTCGTCGATGTCGCGGACCATCTCCATGGCCAGCGGCGCCATCCGGCACTCGGTGTAGCGCATCGCGGCCGCGGAGTCGTTGCCGGGCGAGCCGAAGTTGCCCTGCCCGTTGATCAGCGGCGCGCGCATCACCCACGGCTGCGCGAGGCGCACCAGGGTGTCGTAGATCGCGGTGTCGCCGTGCGGGTGGTACTGGCCCATCACGTCGCCGACGACGCGGCTGCACTTGGAGAACCCGCGGTCGGGGCGGTAGCCGCCGTCGTACATCGCGTAGAGGACCCGACGGTGCACCGGCTTGAGCCCGTCGCGTACGTCGGGCAGCGCTCGGCCGACGATGACGGCCATCGCGTAGTCGATGTAGGCGCGCTGCATGGAGGTCTGCAGCTCGACCGGCTCGATCCGGGCGCCGGTGGGCGGGGTGCCGCCGGTGGGGGTCTCGGTCACGATGGCTCTTCCTGGTTGCTTCTACCGCGGGCTGGGGGCAGGTCCGAGGACCCGGTGGCTGGGCTCGCCTAGATGTCGAGGAACCGGACGTCCTTGGCGTTGCGCTGGATGAAGGAGCGGCGCTGCTCGACGTCCTCGCCCATCAGGATCGAGAAGATCTCGTCGGCGTGGGCCGCGTCGTCGAGGGTGACCTGGAGCAGCAGCCGGTTGTCGGGGTCCATCGTGGTCTCCCACAGCTCCTTGGCGTTCATCTCGCCGAGGCCCTTGTAGCGCTGGACCGGGTTCTCCTTGGGCAGCTTCTTGCCGGCCGCGGCCCCGTCGCGCAGCAGCGCGTCGCGCTCGGAGTCGGAGTAGACGAACTCGTGCTCGGCCGGCTTGTTCCAGCGCAGCCGGTAGAGCGGCGGCTGGGCCATGTAGACGAAGCCGCCGTCGATCAGCGGGCGCATGAACCTGAACAGCAGGGTGAGCAGCAGCGTGTTGATGTGGTGGCCGTCGACGTCGGCGTCGGCCATCAGCACGACCTTGTGGTAGCGCAGCTTGGCCGGGTCGTACTCCTCCTGGATGCCCGTGCCGAGCGCGGAGATGATCGACTGCACCTCGGTGTTGGCCAGCACCTTGTCGATGCGGGCCTTCTCGACGTTGAGGATCTTGCCGCGGATCGGCAGGATCGCCTGGACCCGCGGGTCGCGACCCTGACGGGCCGAGCCGCCGGCGGAGTCGCCCTCGACGATGAAGACCTCGCACTCGGCGGGGTTCGTCGACTGGCAGTCCGAGAGCTTGCCGGGCAGGCCGGAGCGACCGAGCAGGCCCTTGCGGTCGCGGGCCAGGTCGCGGGCCTTGCGCGCCGCGATCCGCGCGCTGGCCGCGGCCTGCGACTTGCGCACGATCTCGCGGCCCTCGGCGGGGTTCTGCTCGAGCCACGCGCCGAGCTGCTCGTTGACGGTGCGCTGGGTAAAGCTCTTGGCCTCGGTGTTGCCGAGCTTGGTCTTGGTCTGGCCCTCGAACTGCGGCTCGGCGAGCTTGATCGAGATGATCGCGGTCAGGCCCTCGCGGATGTCGTCGCCCGAGACCCGGTCCTCCTTCTTCTTGATCAGGTTCCACTCCTCGCCCCAGTGGTTGACCTGCGAGGTCAGCGCGGCTCGGAAGCCTTCCTCGTGCGTCCCGCCCTCGTGGGTGTTGATGGTGTTGGCGAAGGTGTGGACCGACTGGTTGAAGCTCGTGTTCCACTGCATCGCCACCTCGAGGCTGGCGTGCTGCTCGACCGAGGCCGGGGTCTCGGCCTCGAAGGAGATGATCGAGGGGGTCGCCGCCTCCTTGCGCCGGTTGAGGTACTCGACGTAGTCGACGAGGCCGCGGTCGTAGCGGAAGACCTGCTCGAGACCACCGCCCTCGCCGCGGCCACGCTGGATCGAGTCGGGCCGGTCGCTGTCGACGTCGGGCTCGACGGTGTCGTCCTCCACCGCGTCGACGACCTCGCTGGCCTCCGCCCGCTCGTCGCGCACCACGATCTCGAGGCCCTTGTTCAGGAAGGCGTACTCGCGGATCCGGGCGGTGATCGTCTCCAGCGAGTACGTCGTGGTCTCGAAGATGTCCTCCGAGGCGTAGTAGGTGATCGTCGTGCCGGTCCGCTCGCCGGGCTCCATCGCGCGGACCTCGACGAGGTCGCCGTCGGGCACGCCGATGCTGAACGTCTGGCGCCACAGGTGACCGCGGTTGCGCACCTCGGCGATGACGTGCGAGGACAGCGCGTTGACGACCGAGACGCCCACCCCGTGCAGGCCGCCGGAGACCTTGTAGCCACCGCCGCCGAACTTCCCGCCCGCGTGCAGCAGCGTCAGCGCCATCGTCAGCGCCGGCAGCTCCTGGCCGGGCGCGGTGTCGGTCGGGATCCCGCGACCGTTGTCCTCGACCCGCACGCCGCCGTCCGCGAGCAGCGTGAGCACGATCCGGTCGCAGTGGCCGGCCAGCGCCTCGTCGACCGCGTTGTCGACGATCTCCCAGATCAGGTGGTGCAGGCCGCGCTCACCGGTCGAGCCGATGTACATCCCGGGACGCTTGCGCACGGCCTCGAGGCCTTCGAGGACCTGGATGGCCGACGCGTCGTACTCGGCGCTGACGTGGTCGCGCGAGGCGATCGAGCCCGTGTCGGCGTCCGGGTCGGCCGGGGTCACCCCGGGGTCGTCGGAGTGGGGGGTGGAGGCGGTGAGCTCGTCGGGCGGAGGGTTCTCGGCGGTCACGCACAACCTCTTCTGCTTGCGTCTGGGGCGGGTCGTCACGGATCGCGACGGCAACCAGCCCAGTCTACCCGCCACGGGCCTCGTAGCCACTCATGCTCCACAACGGGGCGCGGTCCGCGTCGCGCAGGACGGCCTTGTGCGGCTCGTGAGGGGGGCGTGGAGCGCCGGACGGGGGGTGCGCCGGACCCCTGTACTGGACGACGAAGCGCTCGGGCCTCAGATCGACCGGCCCGGGTCGGCCGTCCCGGGTCAGCCGTCGGGCTCAGCCGTAGGTGTCGCGGGGTCCCCGGCTGTCACGGGTCGAGAGCCGGCCCCGCGTCCAGGGCGGGCGGTGCGGTCCGAGGACCTCGACGATCGTGACGATCCCGGGCCCGAGCTCCTCGGCGAGACGGCGCAGCACCGACGGCGCGAGCAGGCGCAGCTGCGTGGCCCACGCGGTGGAGCCGGCACGCACCACGAGCCGCCCGTCGTCGAAGGCCTCGGGTGTCGCGTGGGCCGCGACCTCCGCGCCGACGAGCTCCTCCCAGCGGGCGAACACGCTGCGGATGCGCAGGTCCAGCTCCCAGCCGTGGTCCGCGACGAGCCGGGAGAGGCTCGAGCCGACCAGCTGCGGGTCGCGCTCGTCCGGGTGCGCGCCGGACCCCGGACGGCCCCGGCGCGAGGTCGGGGCGGCACCGCCGGAGGCAGGGCGACGGCGCCGCCGAGCCGGCGTCGTGGCGGCGCCCGCGGCGGCCCGGGCCGCGGACCGGGCCAGGTCGAGCCCGTCCGCCTCCGGCAGCGCGACGTCGGGCAGGGCGGCTCGCCCGGGGCGGCCTCGTCGGCCGTCTCGTCGTCCTCGCTCACGTCGTCCTCGTCACGATGTCTCGTCCCGGACGACGGTGCCGCCGGCCACGGTGAACCGGGCCCCCGCGAGCGCGGCCGGTACGTCGGCGGCCACCGCCGCGGTGACGAGCACCTGCTCGGCCCCGGCGACGAGGCCGGCGAGCTGCTCGCGGCGTTGCGCGTCGAGCTCGGCGAAGACGTCGTCCAGGATCAGGATCGGGTCGTCGCCGTCCACGGCGCAGCAGGTCGTAGGAGGCCAGGCGCAGGGAGAGGGCGAACGACCAGCTCTCCCCGTGCGAGGCGTAGCCCTTGACCGGCAGCGGCTCGCCGTCCTCGGCTCGCAGGGTCGTGACGAGGTCGTCGCGATGCGGTCCCACCAGGGTGACGCCGCGGTCGAGCTCCTCTCCGCGGCGGCGCGCCAGCTCGGCGCGCAGGGCCGTGGCGAGCGCCTCGCGGTCCGGCTGTGCGGGGTCGAGGCCCTCCGGGGCGGGGCACGCGGAGCGGTAGGCCAACCCCAGGTCCTCGCGCGCGGCACCGCGGGCGACCGTGGCGTACGCCGTGCCGGCGTAGGGGCGCAACGCCTCGACCAGGCGCAGCCGCTCGGCCCACACCTCGCTGCCGGCGGCAGTCAGGTGCTCGTCCCAGACCTCGAGGGTCGCCAGCGCCCCCTCGGCGGCCCCGCCTCGCGCGTGCCGCGCGGTCTTGAGCAGCGAGGTTCGCTGACGCAGCACGCGGTCGTAGTCGGCCCGCACCCCGGCCAGTCTCGGGGTCCGCAGCACCAGCAGGTCGTCGAGGAACCGGCGGCGCTCCCCCGGGTCGCCCTTGACCAGCGCGAGGTCCTCGGGCGAGAACACGACGCTGCGCAGCACGCCGACGAGGTCGCGCGTGCGCGGCAGCGGCGACCGGTTGATCCGGGCACGGTTGGCCTTGCCCGGCACGAGCTCGACCTCGAGCAGGGCCGTGCGTCCGTCGCGGACCACCGCGGCGCGCACCACCGCACGCTCGGTGCCGACGCGCACGAGGGGCGCGTCGGTGGCGACCCGGTGCGAGCCGAGCCGGGAGAGGTAGTCCACGGCCTCGACCAGGTTGGTCTTGCCCTGGCCGTTGCGGCCGAGGAAGGCGGTCACCCCCGGCTCGAGGGCGACGTCGACCTCGGCGTAGGAGCGGAAGTCGTGCAAGGTCAGGTGCGAGACATGCACGCGCTGCCTGTCCTTTCCGTCTCCCTGGGAGGCGGACCCAGCCTAGGCTGCCGCGCATGACTCAGCCACCGGACGAGCCGTCGAACCCGTACTACCCGGGCGGCCAGTCTCCGCCGCCCCCGCCCCCCGCCGCCGCCGACGGGGCCGCCCATGGGGGGTCCCCCCTCCTCCCGGGGTCCACCCGGGGCCACCCCGCGCTAGGGGCTTCCTGATCTCCCGGATGGGCCAAGAGGAGGGCCCCTACGACCTCGGGTCGCTGGGCTCGATGGCGCTCTCCGGTTCGCTGCGGGGCGACACGATGGTGCGGCGCGCCGATGCCCCGGCGTGGTTCCCGGCCCGCGAGGTGCCGGGGCTGTTCTCCCACCGCGAGTGGCTGACCACCGTCCTGCTGTCGTTCTTCATCGGCACCTTGGGCGTCGACCGGTTCTACCTCGGCCAGACGGGGCTCGGCATCGCGAAGCTCCTGACCTGCGGTGGCTGTGGGATCTGGGCCCTGATCGACCTCATCCTGGTCCTCGTGCGCAAGATGCCCGATGTCGACGGTCGACCGCTGCGCTGAGCGGTCGGTCGGCCCGCTGCGTGATCGGGTCGCCGACGCGGAGTGGGTGGCCGGGCTCGGCACGGCCGCGCTGCTCGTCGCGGCCCTCGTCTCCCCCGACCACGTCGAGGACGGGCCCGTCCTGTGCCCCTTCCGGCGGATCACCGGACTGCCGTGCCCCGGCTGCGGCCTGACCCGGTCCTGGGTGTACGCCGTCCACGGACGCTGGACCGACTCCGCGCTGGCGCACCCCTTCGGCCTGCTCACCATCGCCCTCGTGCTGAGCCTGGTGGCGCTGAGCGTCCGGGCCCGTGTCGTCGGTCTGCCGAGCCCGTCGCTGCAGCGGCTGGTGCACCGGCGACCGGCCCAGGTCGTGCTGGCGGCATGGCTCGCCTTCGCCGTGGTGCGACTGGTGGCCAGCGCCCTGGCCTGACCTGCTTGGGCGGGCGTCAGCCCTTCGACCCGCCCTTGGGCGGCTCGGTGTGGGTCGCGTGACCGCCGAACTGGTTGCGCATCGCGGCCACCGCCTTCATCGCCGGGCTGTCGTCCTGGCGCGAGGCGAAGCGCGCGAACAACGACGCCGCGATCGCGTTCAGCGGCACGGCGTGGTCGATGGCCGCCTCGACGGTCCAGCGGCCCTCCCCCGAGTCGTCGGCGTAGCCCGCGATCGCGTCGAGGTGCGTGTCGTCCTTGATCGCCGCGACCAGGAGGTCGAGCAGCCAGGACCGGATCACGGTGCCGCCGCGCCAGGAGTCGAAGACCTCGACGACGTTGTCGACGAGCTCGGCCTTCTCGAGCAGCTCGAAGCCCTCGGCGTAGGACTGCATCACGGCGTACTCGATGCCGTTGTGCACCATCTTGGCGAAGTGCCCGGCACCCGGCGTGCTGCCGGCGACCACGAAGCCGAGGTCCCCCTCGGGCTTCAGCGCGTCGAAGGCCGGCTGGACCTTGGCGACGTCCTCCGGCGCGCCGCCGCACATCAGCGCGTAGCCGTTCTCCAGGCCCCACACGCCGCCGGAGACGCCGCAGTCGACGAACCCGACGCCGTGCTCGGCGAGGATCGCGGCGTGCTCGGTGTCGTCGGTCCAGCGTGAGTTGCCGCCGTCGACGACCAGGTCGCCCTCGGAGAGCAGCTCGCCGAGGGCCTTGACGGTCTCGCGGGTCGCGTCGCCGGAAGGCACCATCACCCAGACCACGCGGGGGAGGGCAGCTCGGCGACGAGGTCCTCGAGGCTGCTCACGTCGGCGACGTCGGGGTTGCGGTCGTAGCCGACGACGCTCAGCCCCGCGTTGCGCATCCGGGTGCGCATGTTGCCACCCATCTTGCCGAGACCGACGAGGCCGATGGTCATGGTGTCCGCCATGGTGATCCTTCCGAGGATCGAGTGGATCCGGTGGTGGGTGGTGGGGCTAGGACAGCAGGCGACGCGGCATCAGCAGGTAGCGGAATCCCGGGTCGTCGGCGCCGTCGTCGACCTTGCCGGTGATCACCACCGGCTTGGAGGCCTGGGTGAAGGCGAGCTCGACGACGGGCTGGTCGATGGCCACGAGGCCGTCGAGCAGGAACTGCGGGTTGAAGCCGGTGGTGAGCGTCCTCGCCCTCGATCAGGGCCTCGATCGACTCGGAGGCCTGCGCCTCGTCGCCCGAGCCCGCATCGAGGGTCAACGTGCCGTCCGCGAAGGCGAGCTGCACCGCGGTGTTGCGCTCGGCGACCAGGGCCACCCGGCGCACGGACTCGACCAGCGCGGCCTTGTCGACCGTGGCGATGGTGAGCTGCTCGGTCGGGAAGAGGCTGCGCACCTTGGGGAACTCTCCGTCCAGGAGCCGCGTGGTCGTACGCCGCAGCCCCCCTGGCGCGCTGCCCTCGAAGCCGATCAGGCCCTCACCGCTGGCGGCCGTCGAGAGGGCGATGGTCACCTCGCTGCCGGCGGTGAGGGACTTCGCCGTGTCGCCGAGGACCTTGGCCGGCACGAGCGCGGCCACGGACTCGTCCGGGGTGCGCGGGTTCCAGTCGAGCTCGCGCTGGGAGAGCCGGAACCGGTCGGTGGCCAGCAGCGAGATCGTGCTGGCCTCGATCTCGAGGCGGACCCCGGTCAGCACCGGGAGCATGTCGTCACGCCCGGCGGCGGTGACCGCCTGGGCGACCGCGTGGGCGAAGGCGTCGCTGTTCACCGTCCCGGTCGCGCTGGGCATCTCCGGGATGGTGGGGTAGTCCTCGACCGGCATGGTCTGGAGGCTGAAGCGGGCCGAGCCACAGGTCAGCGAGGCGCGGGACCCCTCGAGGGTCAGCTCCACCGGCTTGGCCGGCAGGCTGCGACAGATGTCGGCGAGCAGCCGACCGCTCACGAGCGCCTGGCCGGGGTCGCTCACGTCGGCGTGCAGCGTGGCCCGCGCGGAGGTCTCGTAGTCGAAGCTGGAGAGCACCAGCCCGTCGTCGTCGGCCGAGATCAGCAGCCCGGCCAGGACCGGGACGCTGGGCCGGACCGGCAGGCTGCGCGCGGCCCAGGCGACGGCGTCGGCGAAGACGTCGCGTTCGACACGGAACTTCACGGTGGCGTCCTTGGGGTGGTCTCGGGGTCGTGGGACCCGCGATCTTGCCACGCCGGTGGTCTGCTCCACGAGAGCGATCCTCCGGTCGTGGCTCCAAGGCGGTTCAGCGGCGGTTCAGCGGCGGTCCAGCGGTGCCCGACCGTGCCGCCGTCGTCGCGGGCGTCGCGTCGTCCACAGGTCGGGGCACGTCCCGAGGTCCACCGATGATGGGAGCACTAGAGGTCAGAGGTAGTCGTAGGAGCGGTGGAAACTGTGGAGGAGCTTCGTCGGCGCAGGTCGGGACGGTGATCGGCGTCCACAGGCCCTGGGGACGACGCGGTGGGCGAGCAGCACCTCCCTGTGCACGACACCCGGGTCGGGCCTGCACGGTGGCGGGTCGTCCACAGCCCGTCCCGAGCCCGGGCACGTCCGTCCCACCACGCCTGCACACCTTTGCACGGTGTAGTTCACCCGTTGCGAGCCTGCAGCTTGACCCGGCTGGTGAGCTCGCTGACCTGGTTGAAGACCTGGCGCCGCTCGGCGAGGAGCTGGTTGATCTTGGAGTTGGCGTACATGACGGTGGTGTGGTCGCGGTTGCCGAACTGCGCGCCGATCTTGGGCAGGGAGAGGTCGGTGAGCTCGCGGCACAGGTACATCGCGATCTGACGGGCCATCACCAGGTGGCGACCGCGGCTGGGCCCGGTCAGCTCCTCGACGGTGAGGCTGAAGTAGCCGGCCGTCTGGGCGATGATCAGCGGTGCGGTGATCTCCGGCTCCCCGCCCTCGGGGATCAGGTCCTTCAGGACGATCTCGGCCAACGTCATGTCGACGTCCTGGCGGTTGAGGTTGGCGAAGGCCGTGACCCGGATCAGGGCACCCTCGAGCTCGCGGATGTTGGTCTGGATCTTGGAGGCGATGAACTCCAGCACGTCCGGCGGTGCGGTCAGCCGGTCCATGGCCGCCTTCTTGCGCAGGATCGCGATCCTGGTCTCGAGGTCGGGGGGCTGGACGTCGGTGATCAGTCCCCACTCGAAGCGGTTGCGCAGCCGGTCCTCGAGCGCCTCGAGGCGCTTGGGGGGCCGGTCGGAGGTCAGCACGATCTGCTTGTTGGCGTTGTGCAGCGTGTTGAAGGTGTGGAAGAACTCCTCCTGCGTCTGGGTCTTGCCCTCCAGGAACTGGATGTCGTCGATGAGCAGCACGTCGACGTCGCGGTAGCGGCGCTTGAACCGGTCCTGCCGGTCGTCGCGGATCGCGTTGATGAACTCGTTGGTGAACTCCTCGCTCGAGACGTAGCGGACCCGTGAGTTGGTGTAGAGGCTGCGCACGTAGTTGCCGATGGCGTGCAGCAGGTGGGTCTTGCCCAGCCCGGAGTCGCCGTAGACGAGCAACGGGTTGTAGGCCTTGCCCGGAGCCTCGGCCACGGCCACGGCCGCCGCGTGCGGGAAGCGGTTGGAGGAGCCGATCACGAACGTCTCGAACGAGTACTTCGGGTTGAGCCGAGTCTCGAGCGGACGGTGCGACCCGGTCGACTCGCCCGTCGGCTCCGGGGTGCGGGTCTCGCCAGGTCGGGAGGGCCGGTCCTCGCCCCGGCCCGGCTCCGGGGCGATTGTCGACATGTCGAGAAGTCGATGTGGCGACGAGTCGACGTACGTCGGCTCCGGCTCCGGCTGCTCGATCTGGGTGTTGACGGTCACGGCGATCCGGATCTCGCGGTCGAACCGCTCGGCGAGCGCGTCCTCCAGACCGGCGCGCAGGCGTCCCTCGAGCTGGCTGCGGGTGAACTCGTTGGGCACCTCGATGATCGCCATGTTCTCGTGCAGCGTCACGGGTCGCGCCTCGCGCAACCACGCCTGCATCTGGGGCTGGAGCTCGCTGACCACCTCGCGCCACGCCACCGAGAGGGCCTCGTCCTGCTGCTCCACGCTGGTCTCCCTTGCTCGGGTCGCTCGTCTGGTCGTCCGGGTCCATCGTGCCCCGAGTCGTCGTCACGGTCACCTTTGTCCACAGGCTCGTGAGACGGGGCGTCCGAGCGTCGGCGACGCGGTCGCGCGCAAGTTGACCCCCTCTCGGGCGGGCGCGTACCGTTCCTAGGTCATCCGAGGACGAGCCGTGCCGGCTGCATGCCGTGCACCTCTGCCCCGGATCTTCCCCGATGTCCCGCGGTGCTCCTGCGCCGCAGCAACCGAAAGAGACGGCCCGTGAGCAAGCGCACGTACCAGCCCAACAACCGGCGTCGCCACAAGACGCACGGCTTCCGCCTCCGCATGCGCACCCGTGCCGGTCGCTCCATCCTGAACGCGCGGCGCCGCAAGGGCCGCAAGAGCCTGGCGGTCTGAGGACGCGGTGCCCCGGCACCGCTCCCCAGGTCCCGACCGTCGTGCTGCCCGCCGCCCATCGCCTTCGTGACGCGACGACCTACCGTCGTGTGCTCCGGCGCGGGCGGCGTCGTGCGTCCGCGACCCTCGTGGTCTCGGTCCTCGTCGAGCCGGGCTCGGGCGCGGCACCGGTCGTCGGCCTGATCGTCTCGCGCGCCGTGGGCAACGCGGTGCTCCGCAACCAGGTCAAGCGGCGGCTGCGCCACCTGGCCGCCGAGCGCCTCGCCGGGTTCCCGGACGGCGCACAGCTGGTCGTGCGGGCCCTGCCGGCCTCGGCGGGCGCGACCTCGCAGCAGCTCGGCGCCGACCTCGACCGGTGCGTGGCCCACGGGCTCGACCGGCGTCGGCGCGGGTGATGGCATGAAGTACCTGCTGATCGGGTTGCTCAAGGCCTACCGGCTCCTGGTCAGCCCGCTGTACGGCGACGTGTGCCGGTACTACCCCTCGTGCTCGGCGTACGCGCTCGAGGCGGTGCAGATTCACGGGGCTCTGCGAGGATCATGGCTGACCGCACGGCGACTGCTGCGCTGCCACCCGTGGACGCGCGGCGGCGTGGACCACGTTCCCGGGCACGTACGGCACGACGAACCCCTTCCCGACCACCAAGGAGCCTGATCACGCGTGGAGACCCTGGACAGCCTCGGGCACTTCATCATGACGCCCCTGTACTACGCGATCTCGGCGGTGATGCTCGCGTTCCACTGGCTCTTCACCCAGCTCGGGCTCGACGCGGCCGGCGGCTTGCCTGGGCCCTGTCGATCGTCGGCCTGACGCTGACGATCCGGGTCATGCTGATCCCGCTGTTCGTCAAGCAGATCAAGTCCAGCCGCAACATGCAGCTGATCCAGCCCAAGGTCGCCGAGCTGCGCAAGAAGTACGGTCACGACCGGCAGAAGCTGGCCGAGGAGCAGATGAAGCTCTTCAAGGACTCGGGGACCAACCCGTTCGCCTCCTGCCTGCCGCTGCTGCTGCAGATGCCGATCTTCTTCGCGCTCTTCCGTCTGCTCAACGCCGCGTCGCAGGGTGAGTCGCACGGTCTGCTCAACGCGACGCTGGCCAACAGTTCGGTGACTCCCAGATCTTCGGTTCGATCCCGATCGCGGAGTCGTTCTGGGACTCGCGGGTCTGGGGCCCGGCGGCGGGAACCTGGCGGTGATGCTGGTCGCCCTGGTCCTCGTGCTCGCCATGACGGCCACGACGTTCACCACCCAGCGCCAGCTGATGAGCAAGAACATGCCGGCCGAGGCGATGAAGGGTCAGTTCGCCCAGCAGCAGAAGCTGCTGCTCTACGTGCTGCCGGTCGCCTTCGGGCTCGGCGGCGTGGCCTTCCCGATCGGTGTCCTCCTGTACTGGACGACCTCGAACCTGTGGACCATGGGCCAGCAGTTCTACGTCATCCGCAACAACCCTGCGCCCGGCACACCGGCCGAGGCGGCGAAGATCGAGCGCGACCGGGCCAAGGCGATCCGCAAGGGCGAGGCGGTGCCGGAGACCGTGTCCGCGGTCGTGGAGGGCCCGGCTGAGGCGGCCCGCCCGGCCCAGCGTCAGCAGCCCAAGCGCCAGACCCGTGAGCAGCGGCGGTCCAGCACGCCGCACGGCTCCCAGCGACCACGATCCGGCGGCGGCAGTCCGTCGGGCAAGAAGGGAAAGAAGTGACCGAGCAGACCCAGACCGAGGACCGCCCCCAGGACGCCGAGACCGCCGAGGGCGCCCAGGCCGAGGACGCCGTGACGGCGGACCCGGCCGCCGCCGATGCTGCCGCCGCCGACGACGCTTCCGATGACGAGCAGGTGGACCCCCTCGAGCAGGAGGGCGACATCGCGGCGGACTACCTCGAGGAGCTGCTCGACATCGCCGACCTCGACGGCGACCTGGACATGGACGTCGACGGTGATCGCGCCGCGGTGTCCATCGTCGGCGCGGACCTGGGTCACCTGGTCGGTGGCAAGGGCGAGGTCCTCGACGCACTGCAGGAGCTACCCGTCTGGCCGTGTACCGGGAGACCGGTGAGCGGTCCCGTCTGATGCTGGACATCGGTGGCTATCGCCAGCGCCAGCGCGAGCGGCTGCTCGAGGTCGCGGCTCGGGCCGTGAGCGACGTGCGTGAGGCCGGATCGCCCGTCTCGCTGGACCCGATGAACCCGTTCGAGCGCAAGATCGTGCACGACGCGGTGGCGGAGTCCGGCCTGACCTCGGAGTCCGAGGGTGCCGAACCGCGCCGGTGCGTCGTGGTGCACCCCGCCTCGTGACGGCTGGAGCGCGACGTTCCACGTGAAACCGTGAGCCCTCCCCCGGCTCCTGCTGCCGTCCTGGACGCGTTCGCGCCCGAGGTCGCCGCGGCGCTGGAGGAGTACGCGGTCCTGCTCGCCGACGACGGGGTCGTCCGTGGCCTGATCGGTCCGCGGGAGGTCCCGCGTCTGTGGGAGCGCCACCTGCTCAACTGTGCTGCGCTGGCTGGTGCGGTGGGTCTCGACTGCACGGTCGCCGACGTCGGATCGGGTGCCGGCCTGCCGGGCCTGGTGCTGGCGATCGTGCGGCCCGACCTGAGGATCAGCCTGGTCGAGCCGCTGTTGCGCCGTACGACGTTCCTGACCGAGGCGGTCGCCGCGCTCGGCCTGGCGCAGCGGGTCGAGGTCGTGCGCGGGCGTGCCGAGGAGCTGCACGGAGCCCGGCAGTTCGACGTGGTGACGTCGCGGGCGGTGGCCCCGGTCGAACGGCTGCTGTCGTGGTGCGCGCCCCTGGTCGTCGCCGGTGGCGAGGTCGTGGCCATGAAGGGGTCATCGGCCGAGGACGAGATCGCGGCGGCCGGCGCAGCCCTGGCGCGTCTGGGCTGCGGGGCCGTCCGGGTGGACGAGGTACAGCCGGTGGTGGGCCCCCCGGTGCGGTTGGTCCGGGTTCATCCGAGGGCGCCGGAGGCGGTACCTTCGTCTGTCGGTCCGCGCGCGAAGCAGCGGCCCACCCGCAGTGGGGCGCGGAGTCGTCGCCGCCGCGACTGAGGTCCGCCTGCGAGTTATCCACCGCTCGATCGGACGCTCCCCGCGTGGTTTCCACAAGAATGTCCAAGTTTTCCACAGGAAAGGGGTCCTGGTGACCGACATCCCTGGCGGCAACGTTTCACGTGAAACGGCGTCACCTCGTCCGGCGGTGCGCACCGCAGCCGATCTGGCGGACCTCGACCCGGGCTTCGACGACGAGGCGGCACCCCTGGCCCGAGCGACCCAGCACTCGTTGATGGCGCGCCGGCAGGCATCGTCGCGTCCACCGATGGCGCGGCCGCCGGCGACCCGGATCATGGTGGTGGCCAACCAGAAGGGCGGTGTCGGCAAGACCACGTCGACGGTCAACGTCGCGGCGGGCCTCGTGCAGCTCGGTCAGCGCGTGCTCGTCATCGACCTCGATCCGCAGGGCAACGCCTCGACCGCGCTCGACGTGCCGCACCAGCGTGGCGTCCCGTCGACGTACGACGCCCTCGTCGACGGGGCCGCGCTGGCGGATCTCGCCCAGCCCTGCGAGGAGCTGCCCGGGCTCGAGGTCGTCCCGGCCACGATCGACCTCGCGGGCGCCGAGATCGAGCTGGTCAGCGTGGTGGCGCGCGAGGCGCGGCTGAAGAGGGCACTGACGGCCGACCCGCGGATCGGTACGCCCGAGCAGGCGGGGGAGGAGCGCTACGACTACGTGATCGTGGACTGCCCGCCCTCGCTGGGCCTGCTCACCCTCAACGCGCTGGTCGCGGCGCAGGAGATGATGATCCCGATCCAGACGGAGTACTACGCGCTGGAGGGCCTCGGGCAGCTGCTCGAGACGGTGGAGATGGTGAAGACCCATCTCAACCCCCTGCTCGACGTGAGCACGATCCTGCTCACGATGTACGACGCCCGCACCCGGTTGTCGGCGGGCGTCGCCGCCGAGGTGCGTGACCACTTCGGCGCTCAGGTCCTGCGCAGCGCCATCCCGCGCTCGGTCCGGGTCTCGGAGGCGCCGTCGTACGGCCAGACCGTGATGACGTACGACCCCGGCTCTCCTGGCGCACTCAGCTATCTCGAGGCGGCGCGTGAGATCTGCCAGCGCGCGCACCGGCGGGCGGCCCGGTGAGCGCCGCGGGCGCCCGTCCCGCTCCCCGGCGCGGGCTGGGCCGCGGGCTGGGCTCGCTCATCCCGACCCAGGCCGAGGCCGCGGCGGCCCCGGAGGCGCGCGAGGACACCACGGCGGGCGCGGGCCCGGGCGAGGCCTCGTCCGTCGCGGAGCCGGCGGGCGGCACGGCCCTCGTCGCGGGCGCGTGGTTCGCCGAGCTGCCCACGGCTCAGATCACGCCGAACCGGGTCCAGCCGCGCACCGTCTTCGACGCCGAGGACATGGCCGAGCTCGTCGCCTCCGTCCGCGAGGTCGGGCTGCTCCAGCCCGTGGTCGTGCGTCAGGTCGGCCCGGAGTCCTACGAGCTGGTGATGGGGGAGCGTCGCTGGCGCGCCACCCAGGAGGCCGGCCTCGAGCGGATCCCGGCGATCGTGCGGGAGACCGACGACGTCGACATGCTGCGCGACGCGCTGCTGGAGAACCTGCACCGCTCGCAGCTGAACCCGCTCGAGGAGGCCTCGGCCTACGCCCAGCTGCTCGAGGACTTCGGCTGCACCCACGAGGAGCTCGCCTCGCGCATCGGTCGCTCGCGGCCGCAGATCAGCAACACCCTGCGGCTGCTGCGGCTGAGCCCGGCCGTGCAGCGCCGGGTGGCGGCCGGGGTGCTCTCGGCCGGCCACGCCCGGTCGCTGCTCGCGGTCGACGACGCCGACCTCCAGGACCGGCTGGCCCAGCGCGTGGTCGCCGAGGGCATCAGCGTGCGCGGGCTGGAGGAGATCGTCGCGGTGGGTGATCGCGGTGGACGCTCGCGCGGTGCGGCTCGTCGACGGCCGGCCGCGCCCGGCCTGGAGGAGATCGCCGAGCGGCTCAGCGACCGGTTCGAGACCCGGGTGAAGGTCGACCTGGGTCGATCGAAGGGCAAGATCACGGTCGAGTTCGCCTCGCTCGACGACCTGCGGCGGATCATCGAGGTCATGGACCCGCGCAACCGCACCGACCGTCCCATCTGACGCGAGCCGGCGTCGCGGCGTCGGGCAGGGCGTCGTACAGGCCGCTGACCTGCGCCGACAGCCTTTGTCGACAAAGCGACCTGTCGACGAGGCGACTCATCGACACGTCGCTAGATCGACTTGCCTACCAGGCTCAGGGCAGGCTGCGCGACAGGTAGTCCCTGACGGGACGGTCGTCCTCCCCCGCCCGGGACGACCGTGGTGTCAGGGACTACCCCGGCGGGCGGGGCGGGGCGGGGCGGGGGGCGGTGTCGGCGACCGGCCCTGCCCCGGGCCTACTTCTTCTCGCGGGCCTGGCGGCGCTTCTCGGCCCGCCGGCGCTTCTCCTCGGCGTCGAGCCGCGCGGCCTCGTCGAGGTCGGGCGCGCTGCCACCGTGGGAGGCCGGCACCCACCAGGAGCCCGGGGGCTGCTCGGCGGTGGGGTACTCGGCGATCGCGTCGTCGAGCATCGCCGCCATCCGGGCCTTCAGGTCGGCGGTCTCCGCGGCGGGGTCCTCCCCGGTCGGGTGCAGCGGCTCGCCGACCCGGATGGCGATGGTCTTGCCACGCGAGAAGTCCCGGGGGTGGTCCTTGGTCATCATCCGCTGGGTGCCCCACAGCACGACCGGCACGAGCGGTACGCCGGCCGCGGCCGCGATGCGCACGGCACCGGTCTTGAACTCCTTGAGCTCCATGGCCCGCGAGATGGTGGCCTCGGGGAAGATCCCGACCGCCTCCCCGTCCCGCAGGTAGCCCAGCGCCTGCTCGTAGGAGCGGACGCCGTCACCCCGGTCGACCTCGATGTGGTGCAGCGAGCGCATCAGCGGCCCGGTCCAGCGGTGGTCGAAGAGCTCTCGCTTGGCCATGAACCGCACCAGCCGGCCCGAGGGGTTCGCCGCGAGCCCGCCGTAGATGAAGTCGACGTACCCGATGTGGTTGTAGGCCAGCAGCACACCGCCGCTTCGCGGGACGTGCTCGGTGCCGGTCATGGCGAAGCGCTGCCCGAGCAGCCGGAAACCCGTCTTGGCCGTCACGATGATCGGCGGGTAGGTCAGGTCACGCATCGGTGCTCCTCGGGAGGGTGGGCGGGTGGTCTCAGCGACGGGTGGCGAGGAAGTCGGCGATCCGACCGATCGCCTCCTCCAGCAGCCCGACGTCGGGGAGCGTGACGAGCCGGAAGTGGTCCGGCTTGGCCCAGTTGAACCCGCTGCCGTGCGTGACCAGGATCTTCTTGGCCCGCAGGAGGTCGATGACGAAGGCCTCGTCGTCGTCGATGGCGTACACCTCCGGGTCCAGCCGCGGGAAGCAGTACAGGGCACCGCGCGGGCGTACCGAGCTCACGCCCGGGATCTCGTTGAGGAGCCGGTCGGCGAGCATGCTCTGCTCGTAGAACCGGCCGCCGGGCACGACCAGCTCCTCGATCGACTGGTAGCCGCCCAGCGCGGTCTGGATCGCGTGCTGGGCCGGCACGTTGGGGCACATCCGCATGTTGGCGATCAGGGTGAGGCCCTCGACGAAGTCGGTCGCGACCTCCTGGGGTCCGGAGAGGAGCACCCAGCCGGCCCGGTAGCCGCACACGCGGTAGGCCTTGGAGAGCCCCGAGAAGGTCAGGCAGAGGACGTCGTCGCCCGCGGCGAGCGCCGCGTGGTGGTGCACGGCGTCGTCGAAGATGATCTTCTCGTAGATCTCGTCGGCGAAGACCACCAGCTCGTGGCGCCGGGCGATGTCGACGAGACCCTCGACCACCTCGCGGCTGTAGACCGCGCCGGTGGGGTTGTTGGGGTTGATGATGACCAGGGCCTGGGTCTGCTCGGTGATCTTGGACTCGACGTCGGCGAGGTCGGGGTTCCAGCCGTTGGTCTCGTCGCAGACGTAGTGCACGGGCACGCCACCCGAGAGCGTGACGGCGCCGGTCCACAGGGGGTAGTCGGGCGCCGGCACCAGGATCTCGTTGCCGTCGTCGACGAAAGCCTGGAGCACCATCGAGATCAGCTCGGAGACGCCGTTGCCGATGAACACGTCGTCGACGACCGCGTCGCGCAGGCCCTGCTGCTGGTAGTACTGCGCGACCGCCGTGCGAGCCGGGTAGATCCCGCGGGAGTCGCTGTAGCCCTGCGCCTCGTGCAGGTGGTGGTGCATGTCGGCCAGGATCGCCTCGGGGGCCTCGAAGCCGAACGGTGCCGGGTTGCCGATGTTCAGCTTGAGGATCCGGTGCCCCTCGGCCTCGAGGCGCTGGGCCTCGACCAGGATCGGTCCTCGCACGTCGTAACGGACGTCCAACAGCTTGCGGCTCTGACGGATGGGGCGCACCGAACCATCCTCGCAGGTACGCCGGGCAGCCGCCGCTCGCAGACCCCGGTCAGGGGCGCGACCGTCTAGCATCGAGGCCGTGTCCCGACGCGTGGTGCCGCTCACCCCGGACCGGCTGCGCGCGCTGGGCGAGCCGACCCGCCTGGCCGGACCGAGCCCGTGCACGACGTGCGTGGCCTGGGAGCTCAACCCCGCCGACGCCGCCCGTCTGGCCGGGTGCAGCCAGGAACGTGCCGGTGAGCGGGCGGCGGAGAAGAGCGCGTGGCTCTCGCAGGTCCTGCGCGACTGGGGCTCGTGCGGGCGGGTGGTCCTGATCGACGACGAGCCGGTCGGCCACGTGCTCTACGCGCCCCCGGCGCTGGTGCCGGGCTCGGACCGGTTCGCCACCTCCCCGGTCGCCGCCGACGCGGTCGTGCTCGCCTCGATCGGGGTCGACGCCGCCCACACCGGCCACGGCCTGGGCCGGCTGCTGGTGCAGCACCTGGCCAAGGACCTGATCGAGCGCGGTGGCGTCCGCGCGGTCGAGAGCTTCGCCGCTACGACGCCGGCGGCGTGCCGGCGCGAGTGCGTGCCACCGGCGGACTTCCTGGCTCGGGTCGGTTTCGGCACGGTGCGCGAGCACCCGAGCGTGCCGCGGATGCGGATGGACCTGGGCTCGGTCCTCACCTGGCGCGACGAGGTCGAGGCCGCCCTCGAGCGGCTGCGCGGTGTCGTACGCCCGACGGCTCGCCCCGTGCCGTCAGGCACCGGTGCGGCGCGTACCACCGCACGGGAGCCCGGCGGGACGACAGCGGCCCCCGACCTGCCCTGAGGCTGGTCCGGGGGCCGTCATCGAGCGCGACGGGGCTCAGATGAAGTCGGAGAGCTCCTCGAGGATGGCGGCCTTCGGGCGCGCCCCCACGATCGAGCGGACGACCTCGCCACCGGAGTAGACGTTGATCGTCGGGATCCCGGTGACCCGGTAGGAGCTGGGGGTGACGGGGTTCTCGTCGACGTTCATCTTGTAGAACGACATCTTCTCGCCGTGCGACCCGGCGATCTCGTCGAGGATCGGCGAGACCTGGCGGCACGGGCCGCACCACTCGGCCCAGAAGTCGACCAGCACGGGCTTGTCGGACTTCAGGACCTGGGCCTCGAACTCGGCGTCGGTGACGGCGGCCATGTTGCTCACGTGTGTGTTCCCTTCGGATGGACGGGTGGTGCCAGAATGTGACGAACCGACTGCACGGCGGCTGGTACCCGGTGCAACCAGGCCCCGGTCCGGGTTGTTCCCAGGCTCAGGCGCCGGCGGTCTGGACGATCTCGGCCACCGTTGCGGCGCTCGCCTCCGTCGTCGCGGCGACGTGCTCGAGCTCGGCGAGATAGCGCTCGGCGTCGAGGGCGGCCGCGCACCCGGTCCCGGCGGCGGTGATGGCCTGACGGTAGTGGTGGTCGACGAGGTCGCCGCAGGCGAAGACTCCGACGAGGTTCGTCGACGTGGAGGGGTGCTTGGCGAGGACGTAGCCCTCGTCGTCGAGGTCGACCTGACCGCGCAGCAGCTCCGAGCGCGGGTCGTGACCGATCGCGATGAACAGCCCGGTCGCCTCGAGGGGACGCAGCTCGCCGGAGACCGTGTCACGCAGCGTCAGCGACTCGAGGCGGTCGGCGCCGTTGATCTCGGCGACCTCCGTGTTCCACACCACGTCGATCTTGGGGTCGGCGAACGCGCGGTCCTGCATGATCTTCGAGGCGCGCAGCTCGTCGCGACGCACGAGCAGGGAGACCTTGGAGCCGAACCGGCTCAGGAAGGTCGCCTCCTCGACCGCGGAGTCGCCGCCGCCGACCACGGCGATGTGCTGGTCGCGGAAGAAGAATCCGTCGCAGGTGGCGCACCAGGACACACCGCGCCCCGACAGCTCGTCCTCGCGGGGCAGGCCCAGCTTGCGGTAGCCCGAGCCGGTGGCCAGGATCACGGCCCGCGACTCGTAGGTCTCGGTGGCCGTGCGCACGGTCTTGAGGGCCCCGGTCAGGTCCAGCTCGACGGCGTCGTCGGCCAGCAGCTCGGCGCCGAAGCGCTCGGCCTGGGCACGCATCTCGTCCATCAGCGCGGGACCCATGATCCCGTCGCGGAAGCCCGGGAAGTTCTCGACCTCGGTGGTGTTCATCAGCGCTCCGCCGGCCGTGACCGAGCCCTCCAGGACAAGGGGCTTGAGGTTGGCGCGGGCGGCGTAGACCGCGGCGGTGTAGCCCGCCGGGCCGGAGCCCACGATGATCACGGTGCGCGGCTCGCTCATCGGACTGGTTCTCTCCTCGGTTCGTGGAGTGGTGGCCGGGACGGCCACCACGGTGTTCTGTGCTCAACCGATCGTAGGGGCCGGTTCTTCCCGACGCAGGCGCCTCAGCGCGACAGCGTCACGGAGCGCAGCACGCGGCCGGTGCCGCACTGGAGCAGGTCGACGACCTGCGAGTCGCCCGCCGAGCGCCGCAGCAGCAGCACGGCCGGCGCGCCGTCGTAGAGCACCGCGACCCCGCGGCCGGGCTCGAGCGGTACGACCCGGCACCCGGCCTCCTCGTCGCCGCCCAGGTCGCTGCCCAGGTCGCTGCCCAGGTCGCTGCCCAGGTCGCTTCCCGTGGTGTCCGAGCTCCCCTGTCGCCGCTGTGCGGAGACCGCGAGCGCACGGACCCGGCGTACGTCACGTGCGAAGCGGGCGGAACGGATCGCGGGAGGGTCCTCGCCGAGCAGCAGAGGCGTGGGACGGTCGCCCGGCGCGGACCTCGGGCCGGGGGACAGCTGCTGTCCGGCACCCGGAGCCTGCGCGGCCCCGCTCTCGGCCCCGCTCTCGGCGCCGCTGGCCTCGCCGCGGTCGACCGGTCCGCTGCGGTTCTGCGTGGCGGCGTCGCTCGCGGCGGAGACGGTGGAGGACGCGGAGTCCGCACCCGAGCCGGTCCGCAGCGCCTGGGCGATCCCCAGCGCAGCCACGACGGAGGCGGCGGCGGCGAGCACGGCCACCCTGCGGCGCTGGCGGCGCTTCGGCGAGCGGAGGGGGACCACGGCGGCGGGCTGCCCGGTCGCGGGGTCGGGTGGCGAGGCCCGCTCGGTCTCCTGCTCGGTCTCCAGCGCCAGGAGAGCGCGATCGAGCCGGGCCGCGACGTCGTCGGGCACGGGCTCGGCGTGGCGCACCTCGGCGAGCAGCCGGCGCAGGGCGTCGTCGTCGGGGGCGGGACGATCTCGGGACACGGTGACCTTCTGGTCGGTGAGGCGGGCGGGTGGTGGACGGAGGGGCGGATGCCGGGTCAGCGAGGTCCCGGCGGCGCCCGGGGAGGCCTCGTGGGTGGGACGGCTGCGGTGGCCGGTCGGTTCCCCGGGGCCTCGTCGGCGCCGGCCTGGCCCGGCTCGTCCGACAGCAGGTGCTCGAGCGTCGGGCGGAGCGCCGCACGTGCGCGCGAGCAGCGAGACTTCACCGTGCCGGGCCGGCACTCGAGGATCGCAGCGGTCTCGGCGACCGAGAAGCCCTCCAGGTCGACGAGCACCAGGGCGGCTCGTTGCTCGGCCGGCAGGGAGGACAGGGCCGCCAGGATCACGGCGCGACGCTCGGAGGCCTGGGCGGACTCCGCGGGGTCGCTCGCCGGTGCCGCAGCGGCGACCACGGAGCCGGCGGCGTGCCGCTCGGAGGCGCCGGAGTACTCCGAGAGGTCCTCGGGCAGCGGCTCGGCCCGACGCACCCGGCTCGCCCGCATCCGGTCCAGGCAGGCGTTGACGACCACCCGGTGCAGCCAGGTCGTCACCGCGGCGTCGCCACGGAACGTGGCAGCGCGCCGGTAGGCCGCGACGATCCCGTCCTGCAGGCCGTCGGCGGCCTCCTCGCGGTCGCCCGTCGTCCTCAGCGCGACGGCCCACAGCCGGTCGCGGTGGCGTCGGACGAGCTCGGCGAACGCGTCGGCCTCTCCGGCGACGTGGTCCGCAAGGAGAGCGGCGTCGCTGCGCCGACCCGCGTCGTCGGTGGCCTCGTCCGTTGCCGGGTCGGGGACCCTGCCCGGCACCTCGGCGGCGCTCACGACGCGTCCACGGGGACCCCGAGGACGCCGATCTCGGCGACGGCGCCACGGAAGCCGCCGCTGACCGCGGGCAGCGACGTCAGCCAGACCACGAGGTAGCGCGTGGTGACGGGCTGCTCGAGCTCGAGCGTGGCCTTCGTGCCGGCGTCGCCGGCCTCGGCGACCGCGTCCAGCCCGGTCACGTCGGTCGGGAGCGAGTCGCTCGTGTAGAGGGTCAGGCTGGTCGGGGCGCCGACCAGGCTGAGGTCCACGGTGCTCACTGCGGTGTCGGCGCCGAGATCGACCACGAGGCCGACGCCGGTCTTGAGTCCGGCCGGTCCGAGCTGCTGGAAGTAGCGCGAGGTCGACCAGGACGTCGCCGGGTCGCCGTCGACGGACAGCGGCGCCTCGGCGGGGTTCTCCTCGCCGCCGTCGCCCTGCGGGTCCAGGTCGGTGGCCACGAGCTGCGAGAGCGGTGCGGGGGTGGGGCTCGGTGCGGGGCTGGACGCGCTCGCGGAGGGCGTGGGATCGGGCACCGCACCCAGCGGGGTACGTCCGCGGTTGAGGTTGTAGACGACCACGACGGCGACCAGCACCACGAGGAGCACCGAGATCACCAGAGCCAGCCGCAGCCACGACCGACCCGGCACCTCGTCCTGGACCGCGGGCATCAGGCCGGAGGCGTCCGTGGCTGCTCCGCCGCGCGGGCCGGTGTCCCAGGGCCAGAAGCCGGAGGGGTCACCGGCGTCGCCTGAACCAGCGGACGCACCGTCGCGCGGGCCGGCGTCGCCCGCGGGGAGACCGGAGGCGGCGGGTCCGCCGACCCCGGCCACGGCACCGGACCGCGCGCGCCGGGACGGCGCGCCCTCGGGAGGGTCCGGGGCGAAGAGCGGCCGGGCCGGGGGGTCGGGCGGGCGCGGTGGCGGCGGGGAGGACGGCGCACGCCGGGCGGGCCGTTCGTCCTCCAGCGCCGGGAAGGAGGCCTGCGTCGCCACGTCCTCGGGTCGTACGGCGGTCGTGGGCGGCCCGGGGGTCGGGTCCGGTGTCGGGTCGGGGGCCGGCGAGGGACGCGCCGGCTGCGGCGTCTCGGGTGGCAGGGTGACCGTGAACCGCTCGCGGGCGGGCGGCAGGGTCCGGGCCAGGGACGCGGGCACGCCGGCCGGTTCGCCGACGAAGGACTCCAGCGTCCGACCGATCCCCGCCGCGCTGACCTCGTCCAGGGGACCCCGGGCCCCGACGTGCGGGTGCAGCACCACGTCGCACACCTGGTCGAGCACCCGTGGCACCCCGGCGCGCACCTGGCGGGGACGCAGCACCTGGGTGTGCTCGGTCGGGGCCCGGCGTACCGCCGAGCGCGACGGCCCGGCCCAGTGCGCGGTCAGTGCGCAGTAGAGCATCCCCGCGAGGTCGGCGACGTCGGAGGAGGTGCGGTCGAAGGCGGCGCCGTGCAGGGCGGCGTCGACGCACAACCCGATCACCCGGACCTCGCCGTGCTGGTCGACCAGCACGTTCTCGGGCACGAGCCGACCGTGGGAGACCCCCCGGTCGTGGGCCTTGGCGAGCACGTCGGCGAGCTGGGCGACCAGCCACGCGGCGTGACGGGGCTCGAGCACCGAGCCGCTGCCGACCAGGATGTCGAGCGAGACCCCGGAGCCCCACTCGTTGACGACGTAGCAGACCTCGCCCTCGACGGCGGCGTCCAGCACGCGCAGGAGTCGACGGTCCACGACCCGCGTCGAGCGCCGCGCGGCCTCCAGCAGGGCCTCCGAGCGCGGGTCGTCCGCCGCGATCACGTGGATCGCGACGTGGCGGTCCAGCACCTGGTCGTGGGCGCGCCAGAAGCGTCCGCTGCCGGACTCGACGAGGAGGTCGACCAGGCGGTACCGCCGAGCGAGCACGTCGCCGGGGCGGAACGACAGGCTCATGGCCGCACTCGCCTCCTGGTCAGCTCGGGTGGGACCCCCATCGTAGGACCGGTTCACCGCCGTGACCCTGACTTCCCGGGCAGGCGCCGGGTCACCAGGTCGGTGATCTCGGTGACCTCGCGCAGGCCGAGCAGCCGGGCGAGGCCGAGGAACCCGACGCCGTCGACGAGCGCACCGAGCAGGACATGACCCACCGACAGCGTCCAGTGCGGGTCGGGGGAGAGGCTGCGCAGTCCCAGGACCAGCGCGAGCGCCACCAGCGTCGGGACCGCGACGGCGACGACGAGGCGACCCAGGAAGCGCAGCTCGTCGGAGCCGCCGAGGCCGCCGAGGCAACGGCGCAGCACGGTGAAGGAGGCCATGGAGCCGACGGCGTACGACGCCGTCCAGGCCAGCACCAGCGACGGGGCCGTGGCGGCGGGGCCGGTGGCGGAGGTGAGCACCACCGCGGTCGCGATGTTGGTCACCGAGACGGCGCACTGGATCCAGAACACCGTCCGGGTCCGCTCGAGGGCGTAGAAGCCGCGCAGCATCAGGTAGTGGACGGTGAAGAAGACCAGCCCCGCACCGAACAGCGCCAGCGTCGGCACGTAGCGGTCGTAGGTCTGCGCCGTCGCACCGTGACCCCAGATCACGTTGGCCACGTCGGCGGCCAGCACCGGGAGGACGGCGGCGAACGGGACGATGACGACCAGGGCCGTGCGCATCGTCGAGAGCAGGCGGCCTCCCAGTGCGCCCAGCTCCCGGGCCGCGGCGTGCTGGGAGAGCCGGGGCAGGACGGCGGTCGTCAGCGAGACCGTGACCACCGAGTGCGGGACCATCATGATCAGGAACGCGCTCGAGTACACCGTGATGCCGGTTCCCTCGGGGCTCTGGGCCGTGCCGTTGGAGGCCAGGCGGACCACCACGGCGTACGCGACCTGGTTGACGATCACGAAGAGGACCGTCCACGTGCCCAGGCGCAGCGTGTGGCCCAGCCCGGAGTTGCGGAAGTCCCAGCGCGGGCGGAACCGGAAGCCCGCTGCCCCGAGGTAGGGCACGAGGATCACCAGCTGGGCCACGATCCCCAGCGTCGAGCCGATGCCCAGGACCGCCTCCTGGGAGGTGCTGAACGGTCCGGACTGCTCGGCGGTGCTGGCCGTGCCGAAGAGCACCAGGTAGAGCACCAGCGTCGCGACCGCGATCACGTTGTTGGCGATCGGGGCCCACATCATCGGACCGAACCGGCCGCGGGCGTTGAGCACCTGCCCGACCAGGGTGAACATCGCGTAGAAGAAGACCTGGGGCAGGCAGTACCGGGCGAAGTCCACTGCCGAGCTGCGCTGCGCGGCGAGCGCGGCCCCGTCGTACTCCGAGCCGAGCAGGACGTCCATCACGAGCGGCGCGGCGACCACCAGCCCCACCGTGACCACGGCCAGGAACAGCACCGCGAGGGTCATGACCCGGTTGGTGTAGGCCTCCCCGCCGTCGGCGTCGTTGCGCATCGACCGGATCAGCTGGGGCACGAGCACGGCGTTGAAGACACCGCCGGCCAGCAGGACGTAGAGCGTGTTCGGCACGGTGTTGGCGATGGTGAACAGGTCCGCGTGCAGGCCCGCGCCGAGCGCGGCGGCCAGCAGGGCGGTGCGCACGAACCCGCTCAGTCGCGACACGATCGTGCCGGCCGCCATCACCGCGCTGGAGCCGAGCAGGCTGGCTGACCCGGTGTCGGCCGGGGCCGCCTCCGGCGCGGTCTCGGCCGGGTTCGCCTCGCTCACCGCTCGGCGCCCCGGGCGCGCAGGCGGCGTACGCCGCGCGCGGCGATGGTGAGGAACAGCAGGCCCACGCCGGTGCCCATGATCAGCCAGATCACGTTGCTGACCTGGGCCGAGCGGATGGGGACGAGGTCGGTGGCGGGCAGGGGGTCACCGGCGGGGTCGACGAGGCGCAGCAGGACGTCGTGCACGCCGGGCGAGACGTCGTTGGCCTGCAGCGGCACGGTGGCGCGGGCGCCGGGGGCGAGCTCGATGGGCGCGCTGACCGGGACGGTGAGGCCCGCGTCGGTGCGGCTGGCGACCCGGACGACGACCGGCTGGTCCAGCGAGCTCGACACGGTGGCCGAGAAGGTGCCCGACGCGCCGGAGAGCGTCACGCCGTCCGGAGCGCTGATCGTCACCCCACCGAGCAGGCCCTCGATCGACCGGCGCGCGCCGGTGAGGTCGCGGACCGCGCTCGAAGGGCGCTTGCGCGAGGAGTAGGACAGCGACGACAGCGCCTCGCCGTCGACCGTGGCGGCCACCTCGGTGTTCAGCGGCAGGATCGCCTGGAGCGTGCGGGCGGCCACGCCGAGAGCGTCGTCCGCGGCGAACGGAGCGGCGCCGAGGGCCAGCCCGGCCTGACGGGCGGGATAGCGCACCGCCGATGCCTCGACCGCGACCGGAGCCCCGTCGGAGCCCGATCCCGGGGCGTCGGTCGGGTCGGGCGAGGCCACCGCCCCCGGTGCGGCCTGCGAGAGCGTGGTCAGCCGGACACCGGGGGTGCGGAGGCCGGCGAAGAAGCTCGAGCCGCTCTGCGCGTCCCAGCCCGGAGGCATGACGACGACCAGCGGCTCGGGTCCCGGCTCGCGCGCGGACGCATTCTGCGGGTCCGGCGACGCGTCCTGCACCGCGAGCGAGCGCAGCGTCGCCTCGGAGAGGATCCGTTGGCGCAGGGCCAGCGAGCTCAGCGCGGGGCCCGGGCCGGGTCCGCCGGCGGCGCCGCCCGAGGAGGCGAGCACGACCGGTTGGCCCTCGACCACGGCGACGCCGGGCGCCGAGCCGTCGATCATCCGGTCCGAGCCGAGCAGGACCTCGCCGCCTCCCAGCGCGGCGATGACGTCGGGGTCGAGGTAACCCGTCGGCGGCGCCACGACGGGGGCGGTGGTCGTCCCCGCCGTCGCGGAGAGCCGTCGCAGGACAGGGCTCGGCTGCGCCCGCGCGCTCTCGTAGGTCGCCGGGTCGTGGGTCAGGGCCGCCGCCACGTCGACGTCGCCGTAGGGCAGGGCGAGCAGCTCGTCGCTCCCGACCTCGGAGGTGAGTCGCCCGAGCCAGGCCAGCGCGCGCTCGGCGACGTCGACGATCGCCGGGTCGGTCTCGGGCGGGAGGACGGTGCCCGGGTCCTCGGTGGCCTCCGGCGACGCGGACGGCGTCGCGCTCGCGTCCCCCGCCGGGTCGGACGCCGCCGGGCTGGCGGCGGCACCGGACGAGACGTCGCCCGTCCCGGAGGTGTCCGGGTCGGGCTCGCCCGTCGGGCTGGTCGAGCCCGGGGGGTCGTCCGGGCCGGACGGCGGGCTGGACGGCGGGCTGGACGGCGGGTTCGACGAGGGATCCGACGGGCTCGGTGACGGGCTCGACGAGTCGTCGCCGCTGCGACCCGGGGACGGCGCGAGGGTGCGCGGCTGGTTGCCGGTGGCCAGGGTCGAGGCGGCCTGGAGGAGCGCGGGGTCGATCAGCCAGCTCACCGGGTCCGCGCCGGAGGCCGCACCGAACTCCACCCGGTCGCGCAGCCGGCCGCCCAGCGAGAACAGCTGGCCCCACCCCGTGGGGTTGCGCAGCGACCCGTCGGGCGCGTGGCGGATCCGCGCCCGCAGCGGCACCACGATCGCCGTGTCGACCGGGGTGGCACGGCGTGGCTGGAGCGGGAGGAAGGTGCGCGCGCGGGCGTCGGTGAAGTCGTCGCGACCGTCGTCGTCTGCTCCCAGGGCGTGCACGCCGAACCAGTAGACCCCCGGCCGAGGCTCACCGACCCCGCTGATCTGGTCGAGCAGCAGCCGGCTGGGCACCCGCAGCGTGAACGACGCGCTCTCGCCCGGCGGCAGCGTCTCGACGGTGGCCTCGGTGCCGGGGTCGACGATGCGTTCCCCGACCAGGCTGTCCTCGTCGACCGCCGTCGCGGCCGCCAGCTCGGCCACGTCGTCGATCGGGGTGTCGCCCAGGAAGGTGTAGAGCTTGATGTTGCGCCAGGTCTGGTCCGAGACGTTGGCGATCGAGCCCTCGACCGTCAGCGTTCCCCGTCGCGGCACGACCGAGGGTGCGATCTCGTCGAGCTCGATCCGCAACGGGGTCGTGGCGGTCGCCGGCGCCGCCGTGGCGGTGTCGAGCCCGGCGGGCGGGAAGCAGAGGAGGGCGGCTCCGAGGGCGCCGAGCAGGGTCGTCAGCAGCGCGCGTGAGGACGTCAGGCGTGCCGGTCGGACCACGCTGGGAGCCTAGGGGATCGCAGGTCGGTCGCCACGGCCCCGCGGGCCCACGCTCCGGTCGGCGCTCCGGTCCCGGCGGGCGTAGACTGCCCGCCCGTGCCTGACGTCCCCGCTGCCCCCGCGTACCTCGGTGACGCGCCGGCTCCGCCGGTGCAGATCGCCGAGGTCCAGCGCCTCGTGCACGCCGAGCTCGACCGTCTCGGCCCGATCCTCGACGAGCTGGGCTCGCTGTTCCTCGACGCCGGGCACGAGCTGGCCCTCGTCGGCGGCCCGGTGCGGGACGCGATGCTGGGGCGGGCGCACCAGGACCTCGACCTGACGACCTCGGCGCGCCCGGAGCAGACCGAGCGGCTGCTCGCGGGCTGGGCCGACGCGATCTGGGACATGGGTCGCGACTTCGGCACGATCGGGTGCCGCAAGGGGCCCTGGCAGGTCGAGGTGACGACGTACCGCACCGACGTCTACGACGCGGCCTCGCGCAAGCCCGCGGTCGACTTCGGCGACACGCTGGCCGGCGACCTGGGGCGCCGCGACTTCACCGTGAACGCGATGGCGGTCCGGCTGCCGCACCGCGAGTTCGAGGATCCGTTCGGGGGGATCGTCGACCTGGCGCACGGGGTGCTGCGGACCCCCGGGACCCCGGAGTCGTCGTTCTCCGACGACCCGCTGCGGATGCTGCGCGCCGCGCGGTTCGCCGCGCAGCTCGGGTTCTCCGTGGCCCCGGAGGTCGTGGACGCCATGACGGCGATGGCCGGCCGGATCGAGATCATCTCCGCCGAGCGGGTCCGCGACGAGCTGGTCAAGCTGATCAGCGCGCGCTGGCCCCGGCGGGGGCTGACCCTGCTGGTGCAGACCGGCCTGGCGGACCTGGTCCTGCCCGAGCTGCCCGCGCTGGCGCGCGAGCGCGACGAGCACAACCGCCACAAGGACGTCTACGAGCACACCCTGACCGTCCTCGAGCAGTCGATCGAGCTCGAGGACCGCCTCGGCGGGGGACCCGACTTCGTCTCGCGCTTCGCGGCGCTGATGCACGACGTCGGCAAGCCGCGGACCCGCCGCTTCCTCGACGACGGGACGGTGACCTTCCACCACCACGACGTCGTGGGCGCCAAGCTGACCCGCAAGCGGATGCAGGCGCTGCGCTTCTCCAAGGACGAGACCGAGGCGGTGGCCGGGCTGGTCGAGCTGCACCTGCGCTTCCACGGCTACGGCTCGGGGGAGTGGACCGACTCTGCCGTGCGTCGCTACGTGCGCGACGCCGGAGAGCAGCTGACCCGGCTGCACGTGCTGACCCGCGCCGACTGCACCACGCGCAACCAGCGCAAGGCGGCGCGTCTGCGCCGCACCTACGACGACCTCGAGGAGCGGATAGCGAGCCTCTCCGAGGCCGAGGAGCTGGCCTCGATGCGGCCCGACCTCGACGGCAACGAGATCATGGCCGTGCTCGGGGTCGGTCCCGGTCGCGAGGTCGGCGAGGCCTACCGGCACCTGCTCGAGCTGCGCACCGAGCACGGCCCGCTCGGTGCCGAGCGCGCCCGCGCCGAGCTGCTCGCCTGGTGGTCCGAACGGCGCGGCCCGGCGTGAGCGTCCCGGGCCTCGCCGGCCCCGGGGGCCCCCGGCGCGGGCGCCGGGCGTGGACGACCACACGGTGGTGGGGGCGGGTGCGCGACCCGATCTTCTGGTCCGCGATCACCCAGCTGGTCAAGACCGTCTTGGCGGCCGTCGTCGCCTGGGTCCTGGCCACCCGGGTCTTCCACCTCGAGCAGTCCTTCCTCGCGCCGTGGTCGGCCTTGCTGGTGGTCAACACCACCGTCTATCGCACGCTGTCCCAGGGGGGCCGGCAGGTCGGGGCCACGGTCATCGGGGTGGTGGTCGCCACAGCGGTCGGGCAAGTCCTGGGGCTCGACCTCGCGGGCGTCGCGGTGGTGATGACCGTTGGACTGGCGATCGGCCTGCTGGGCTGGTTCGAGGGGGAGCAGACCACGATCGCGGCCACTGCGCTCGTCGTGCTCGCGACCGGCTTCTCCTCCGACAGCGAGATGCTGTTCGCGCGGCTCTACGACACCGGCATCGGCATCGTCGTGGGCATCGGCATCAACCTGCTGGTCTGGGCGCCGCTGCCCCGCCGCGGCGCGATCGCGGCCATGGACGCCATCGACGGCGCCATCGGCACCCTGCTCGTCGATGTCGCCGACGGTCTCGACGGTGGCATCGGTCCCGCGGCCGTCGAGGTGTGGGTGGAGCGCACCCGCGCGCTCGACGACGACCTCGACACGGCCTGGGCCCTGGTCCGTCAGGTGCGCGAGAGCGCCCGGCTCAACCCGCGCCGACAGGCCCGTGAGTGGCGCGACCCGGCTGACTGGCACGCTCTGCTGACGCAGATGGAGCAGGCGATCGCAGAGGCCCGGAGCCTGGCCCGCACGCTCGGGACGGGTCTGGAGGACCAGCACAGCTGGGATCCGATGTTCACCGAGCGGTTCGCCGCCCTCCTGCGTCGCTGCGGCCGGGCGATCGAGGACGCCGACCCCGCCCCGTTGCGCGAGGCCCGCGGCGCTCTGGAGGTCCTCGTCCGTGACCTGTCGCGGAGCCCGCTGGACCCGCGGCTGTGGCCGGAGTACGGCGGGGTGCTCACGAACCTGCGCAACGTGCTCGTCGCGATGGATGCCGTCGCCCTCGCCAACCCCCTGGACCAGCCGCCGTTGCCCCTGCGGCGCCGCACTCGTGCCCGCTGAGGCGTGGGGGCTCTCGGAACCTGCGGGGCCCGGCCCCGACGAGCCGAACGGCTGCGCGCGCTGCCCCCGCTGCCCCCGCTTCCGCTGAGCAACGTAGGCGGGGGCGGGGCGATGCTCTGGGGGTTGGTCGATCGATCGATCAACGCCCGGGCGGCCCTCGCCCGGGCAGCGAGGTCGGCGGCCCGAGAGCACCGCCGAGGTCGGCGCTGCCACGCCGATCGCCATCAGCCAGCGGTACGGCCGAGGCGGACCCTCAGGGTCGGGTGCTCACTCCTCGCCGGCGATGAAGGCCTCGACGCGGCGGCGGCCCTCGTCGTCGGGCAGCTGCACCGGCGGGCTCTTCATCAGGTAGGACGACGCCGAGAGCACCGGGCCACCGATGCCGCGGTCCATGGCGATCTTCGCGGCGCGCAGGGCGTCGATGATGATGCCGGCGGAGTTGGGGGAGTCCCAGACCTCGAGCTTGTACTCGAGGTTCAGAGGGACGTCGCCGAAGGCGCGGCCCTCGAGGCGGACGTAGGCCCACTTGCGGTCGTCGAGCCACTGGACGTAGTCCGAGGGGCCGATGTGGACGTTGCGGTCGCTGATCTTGTTCGCCAGCTCGCCGTGCAGGTTGGACGTCACGGCCTGGGTCTTGGAGACCTTCTTGGACTCCAGGCGCTCGCGCTCGAGCATGTTCTTGAAGTCCATGTTGCCGCCGACGTTGAGCTGGTAGGTGCGGTCCAGCGCGACGCCGCGGTCCTCGAACAGCTTGGCCATCACGCGGTGGGTGATCGTGGCGCCGACCTGGCTCTTGATGTCGTCGCCGACGATCGGGACGCCCGCGTCGGCGAACTTCTTGGCCCAGACGGGGTCGGAGGCGATGAAGACCGGCAGGGCGTTGACGAAGCCGACGCCGGCGTCGATCGCGCACTGGGCGTAGAACTTGTCGGCCTGCTCGGAGCCCACGGGGAGGTAGGAGACCATCACGTCGGCGCCGGTGTCCTGGAGGACCTGGACCACGTCGACGGGGTCGACGGCCGACTCCTCGATGGTCTGGCGGTAGTACTTGCCGAGACCGTCCATGGTCGGGCCGCGCTGCACGTCGATGCCCAGCGTGGGCACGTCGGCGATCTTGATCGTGTTGTTCTCGCCGGCGTTGATCGCCTCCGAGAGGTCCTTGCCGACCTTCTTGTCGTCGACGTCGAACGCGGCCACGAACTCGATGTCCGAGACGTGGTAGTCGCCGAAGGCGACGTGCATCAGCCCCGGCACGGTGGCGGTGGCGTCGGCGTCCTTGTAGTACTCGACGCCCTGGATCAGGGACGTGGCGCAGTTGCCGACGCCCACGATGGCGACTCGTAGTGAACCCATGGGGTTTTCCTCTCTAGTGGTCACTGCTGCGTCGGCGAAGGTGCCGTCGGCGGTGCTGGTGTTGTGTTCGGTGTGGATCCGCCGGGTGGTGTACGGGGCGGGGTGCTGAACGGTGACGTGGCCGATCCGCCCTGGTGGGGCAGGCCGCGCTCGGCGTCGATGAGGTCCGAGAGCCAGCGCACCTCGCGCTCGACCTGCTCCACGCCGTGGCGCTGGAGCTCCGTGGCGTACCGGTCGACCTCGGCCTGGGTCATCGCGAGCTGGTTCTGCACGCGGTCCAGCCGCTCCTGGAGCCGGGTACGCCGGCCCTCGAGCACCCGCAGCCGGATCTCCATGTCGGTGCGACCGAAGAAGGCGAAGCGGATGTCGAAGTTGTCGTCCTCCCACGCGGTCGGACCCACCTCCGTCATCAGCCGCTCGAACTCGGCCGTGCCGGTGTCGGTCACGCGGTAGACGATCCTCGGGCGGCGCGAGACCACGGTGGCGACCGGGCCCGCGGTCTCCTCGATCAGCGCGTTGCGCAGCATCTTCTTCAGCGCGGGGTAGAGCGAGCCGTAGGAGAGCACCCGGCTCCACCCCAGCATCAGGTTCAGCCGCTTGCGCAGCTCGTAGCCGTGCATGGGTCCCTCGTGCAGCAGTCCGAGGACTGCCAGCTCGATGGTCTCTCCACGACGCGCCACGCAATGCATCGTAGCGATATATCCGGCAGACGCGAACTCTCGACACATCGCGTTCGTCACAGGCGCGCGGCGGTGGCGAAAGGCACCGCCGCGCGCCGTACGCCGTACAGTGGAGCGGCCCGGCCGCCGGGCACCTTGACCCCCGACCCCGACGCACGGAGAACTCGACTGTGGCTGGCAAGCGCCGGGCCGAGGGCACCGCGACCGCGCGGCCCCGCCCCACCTCCTCGAGCCCGACCACGAGACGCACCTGGCGTCAACGGCTCTGGCGGGTCGTGACGGTGCTGCTCGCGCTCGGCCTGGTCGGCACGCTGGTGGCGGTCCTCGCCTTCGTCGTGGCCTACCGCTCGATCGACATCCCCGACCCCAACGCCGACTTCCTGACCCAGACCTCGTTCGTCTACTACGCCGACGGCAGGAGCGAGGTCGGCGAGTTCGCCACCCAGGACCGCGAGTCGATCACCTACGACGAGATGCCGGCCTCGGTGCGCGACGCGGTCGTCGCGGCCGAGGACCAGTCGTTCTGGACCAACCAGGGCATCGACCCGCGCGGGATCCTGCGCGCCGCCTTCAGCAACGCCCGGGGCAACGCCACGCAGGGTGCCTCCACCATCACCCAGCAGTACGTCAAGATCCTCTACCTGACCCAGGAGCGCAGCCTCAAGCGCAAGCTCAAGGAGGCGATCCTGTCGCTGAAGGTGCAGCGCAGCCAGTCCAAGAAGCAGGTCCTGGAGGGCTACCTCAACACCATCTACTTCGGCCGCGGCGCCTACGGCATCCAGGCCGCGGCGCAGACCTACTTCGACCGCCCGGCGCCGAAGCTCGGCCTGCGCCAGTCCGCGGTGCTGGCCAGCGTGATCAACAACCCCTCACAGTTCGACCCCGCCAACGGCAAGGACAACCGCCGTGCGCTCAAGGGTCGCTTCGACTACGTCCTCGACAACATGGCCGCGGCCGGCGACATCACGACCGACCAGGCCCGGCAGGCCGAGAAGCGCCTGCCGAGGTTCCCCGAGATCCCCACGGACGACGCCTACGGTGCTCAGCGCGGACACATGCTGAGCCTGGTGCGCTCCGAGCTCGAGTCCCTGGGCTTCACCGACTCGCAGATCGACGGCCAGGGCCTGCGGGTCACCACGACCTTCACCCGGCAGGCCATGGACGCGGCTCGGGACGGCGTGCTGGAGGCGCGACCCGAGGGCTTCAGCGACAAGCAGCTGCACGTGGCGGTCGCCTCGGTCGAGCCCGGCACGGGCGCGCTGCGCGGGTTCTACGGCGGACAGAACTATCTCGACTCGCAGATCAACTGGGCCTCGGCCGGCGGCATGGTCGGCTCGACGATGAAGCCGATCACCCTGGCCACGGCGCTCGAGGCCGGGTTCAGCCTGACCGACACCTTCGAGGGCAACTCGCCCTACGAGTTCCCCGACGGCCTCGAGGTCCGCAACGAGGGGTCGGGCGACGGCAACGACTACGGCTCGGCGATCACCGCCACCACCGCGCTCGAGGAGTCGGTCAACACCGCGTTCGTCGACATGTCCAACCGGATCCCCGACGGCCCCCAGCAGATCCACGACACCGCCGAGCGGATGGGCATCCCGCCCGAGGAGTCCGACCAGCGGTTCCCGGGGATCCCGAACAAGAGCCGGGACTTCTCCGAGGACGACACCTTGATCACCCTCGGCCGGGCCCGCGTCAGCGCCATCAACATGGCCAACGCCTACGCGACCCTGGCCAACCGGGGCGAACGCGCCGACGTCCACGTCATCGACTCGGTCACCGACGCCGACGGCGAGGAGCTCTACGCCTTCAAGGCCAGCAGCTCCGAGGCCATCCCCGAGCCGATCGCCGACGACGTGTCGTACGCGGCGCAGCAGGTCGTGTCGAACGGGACCGGGGCCACCGTGCTGGGGCTGGATCGACCTGCGGCGGGCAAGACCGGGACGGCGACCAACGACAAGGACCAGGTCTCCTCGGCCTGGTTCGTCGGCTACACCCCCCAGCTGTCCACCGCGGTGATGTACGTGCGCGGCGACGGCGACGACCAGCTCGACGGTTGGCTGCCGTCGTACTTCGGCTCGGCGTTCCCCGCCGACACCTGGCTGGCGGTGATGAGCCGCGCGCTCGAGGGCACCGACGTGCTGGAGTTCCCGCCGCCGGCCAACGTCGACGGGGACGCCCCCGGCGCGGACACCAGCACGGCTCCAGCGGCCCCGACGACGACCCAGCAGGCCCCGGCTCCGCCAGCCGACGCAGAGCCAGCAGCCCCAGCCCACCCGGGAGCCCACCACGAGTGCGCCGCCGACCACGGCGCCGCCGACCGAGCCGGCGCCGCCGCCCTCCTCGCCACCGCTCGACGTCGGCGCCGACCACGCCCACCTCGCCGCCTACCACGGCGCCGCCGCCGTCGCCACCGACCCGGCACCCCCGGCCCGCCCAGCCCGCGCGCACCGCCACGGGGCAACCCCGGCGGCGGCGGGGGCGGGGCCGCCTCGGCGCTCGCGGCGGACGCCCGCCGTACGCGGTGAGCCGGTGACGAGACCGGCCGGGGCGCGCTGGGACACCCCCGTGCACCCCACCGCCGACGACCCGCTCGTCGCGGCGCTGAGCGAGGGCGTGGGTGGACCGGTGGGCACCCGGGTGGGTCGCTCGCGCTGGTGGACGCCGACCGGCGTCGTGCTGCTCCTCGCGACCGTCGTCCTCGCGCTCGGGATGGTGCAGAAGGCACCGTGCGCGAGCACGCAGTGGCAGGACGGCGAGGCGCGCTACGCGCTGATGTGCTACTCCGACATCCCCTACCTCTACTCCGGACGCGGGTTCGCGGAGGTGGCGTGGCCCTACACCGGTGACGCCCAGGTGCGCGACCGGTTCGACGTCATGGAGTACCCGCCCGGCATCAGCTACTGGGCCTGGGGCACCGCCTGGGCCACCCGGGTGCTCGTCGGCTCGCCGGACCTGTCCGCGCGCTACGCCACACCCCCCGACCAGCTGGGCTCCGAGCCCGTGATCGCGCGGGAGTCGGTCGTGTTCACCGCCGTGAACGCGGTCGGGCTCGCGCTGCTGAGCCTGCTGGCGGCGTGGGCCCTCACGCTGGTCGACCGGCGCCGTCCGTGGGACGCCGCCTTCCTGGCCGCCTCGCCGACGCTGGCCCTGACCGGGTTGATCAACTGGGACCTGCTGGCCGTCGCGATGGTCGCGGGCGCGCTCGCCACCTGGGCCCGCGGTCGACCGCTGCTCACCGGTCTGCTGCTCGGGGTCGGCACGGCCACCAAGCTCTACCCGCTGTTCCTGCTCGGCGGGGTCCTGGTGATCTGCGTGCGTCGCCGTCGCTGGGGTGACCTGGGCCTGGCCGCCGCGGGCACCGTGCTCGGCTGGGTGGTGACCAACGCACCGGCGTACGCCACCGGCCCGGCGCAGTGGAAGGTCTTCTGGTCCTTCAACGCCGACCGCGCGGCCGACCTGGGCTCGCTCTGGCTGGTCGTCTCCCAGGCAAGCGGCCACGTGTTCTCGGCCTCGACGATCAACCTCGGCTCGGAGGTCTTCTTCGTGCTGTGGTGCCTCGCGGTGGCGGCCCTCGGGCTGCTGGCCCCGCGCACCCCCCGGCTGGCCCAGCTCGGCTTCCTCGTGGTGGCGGGGTTCCTGGCCGTCAACAAGGTCTACTCACCGCAGTACGTGCTGTGGCTGCTGCCGCTGGCCGCCCTGGCCCGGCCCCGGTTGCGCGACCAGGTCATCTGGCAGGCCGGCGAGGTCTTCTACTTCGCCGCGGTGTGGTGGTACCTCGGCGGCTACCTGCGTCCCGCCGGGGTCGGCGACGACCCGCAGGCCGACGCCCCGGTCTACTGGGTCGCGATCGTGCTGCGGCTGCTGGCCGAGCTCTACCTGGTCGCGATCGTGGCCCGCGACGTGTGGCGACCCGAGCACGACCCCGTGCGGGCCGCGTCGGTCGAGGACGCGGGCCCGGGTCAGGACACGAGCACCCGGTCGAAGGTCGTGGTCGTGTAGCGCACCCGCACGTCGACCTCGTCGCCGATCTCGGGCACCCGCGCCCCCGCGGGCAGGAACAGCATCGAGGCCTGCATGTGCGGCGGCTCGGCGAAGAGACGCGGGCGCCCGTCGACGGTGAACGGCGATCGCGCGAGCCCGGCCGCGTCGAGGCCGCCGCGGGCGAGGGTGGCCGCCCGGGCGCGCAGGCCACCCTGACCGGTCGGTGCCTCCAGTCCGATCCCGTGGGCGGTGCCACCGCTGACCACGAGCAGGTGGCCGCTGCGCGGCAGGCTGCGGCCCCGGTAGCCGAACGCGGTGCCGCGCGGCAGGTCGTGGACGTCGAGGACGCGGGAGGTGACCCGCAGCGCGCCGCGGTCGCCGAGCCACAGGCCGGTGCCGACGCGTGGCCGGACCGTGTAGTCGGCGTACGTCGTGCGCAGCCGGGCCAGCTCCTCGCCGGTGAGGTGACTGATCCACACGGTGCGTGTGGACAGGTCGGCGGCGACCACGTCGTCCATCAGGGCGAGCACCTCGGCAAGGTGCGAACCCTGGTCGAGCGGCAGGTGGAGGGCGACCCCCCGCACCTCGGCGCCGCCGCGGTGCTCGTCGCGGTGGGCGCGCAGCCGGCGCCCGGCCTCCCGCAGCCCCGCGGCGTCGAAGCCGTGGCGGCGCATGCTGGTGGCCCGCTCGAGCACGATCCGGGCGTCGGGACGGTGCGAGAGCAGGGCGTCGAGGTCGGCGACCCGACCGACGGTGTGCACGACGCGTCGCTCCAGGGCGTCGTCGAGGTCGAGCTCGGGGCCGAAGGGCCGCCACGGGGTGAGGACCAGCAGGTCACCGTCGAAGCGGGGGCGAGCTGGTCGAGCTCGGAGTAGGTGCCGACCGCGATCGTGTCGACGTCGAAGCCCTGGTCGGCCAGCCAGCCGGACCGCCGGGCCAGCCGGGGCAGGGTCAGGCCGTAGCCGTTGCCCTTGGTCACCGGGGTCAGCCCGGGAGTCGCCTCGGCCACCGAGCGCAGATGGGTGCGCCAGCGCTCGCCGTCGACGTGCAGGGTCAGGCTCATGGGTCTCCTCCGACGCCGCTCAGCGGCGTCGCATGTAGAGGTCGAAGGCGCGGTAGAGCAGCTGGTTGAGCGGCAGGTCCCACTCGCCGACGTACTCGACGGCCTCGCCACCGGTGCCGACCTTGAACTGGATCAGCCCCACGTGGTCGTCGGAGGCGTCCAGGGTGTCGGTGATGCCGCGCAGGTCGTAGACGTCGGCTCCGACGGCCAGCGCCTCACGGATCATCGCCCACTGCACGGCGTTGGAGCCGCGCACGTCGCGCTTGGCGGTCGAGGAGGCGCCGTAGGAGTACCAGGAGTGCCGACCCACCCGGATCGCGATCGTGGCCGCGACCAGGTCGCCCTCGTGGTGGGCCAGGTGCAGGCGGAAGCGCTCGGGGTCCTCGCCACCGAGTGCCGCGGCCATGGTGCGGAAGTAGGTCAGCGGGCGCGGCGTGAAGTGGTCGCGCTCGGCGGTGTGGACGTAGAGCGCGTGGAACTGCGGCAGGGCCGCCTCGACGTCGGCGCCGCCCAGGGACGTGACCTCCACGCCGGCCTTGGCGGCCTTCTTGACGTTGCGGCGCCACTGCTGGTTCATCCCCGCGAGCACGGTGCCCTCGTCCAGCGCGACGCCGTCGGCGTCGCGCAGCGGGACCTGGAAGACGAAGGGCGGCTGGCCGGCGGCGAAACCCTCCTCGCTGCCTTGCCGACGCCAGCCGAGCGAGCGCAGGGCGGCGACGACCTGGGCCCCGACCGGCTCCCGCACCGTCGGGGCGAGGTCGCCCAGCCTGCGTACCGTCTCATCGGCGATCCCGTCCTTGACCTGCCGCGCGGACCAGCGGCGTGCCACCACCGGCGGTCCCATCCGCACGCCGAACGCCCCGGCGGAGCGCAGGTGGGCAGTCAGCGGGTCGAGCCAGGCGCGCAGGTCGCCGCCGGACCACGCCACGGGGTCCAGCACCGGACCCTCGGGCAGGTAGGCCAGGAAGCGGCGCACCCTCGGCAGCTGGCGGTAGAGCACCAGAGCAGCGCCGACGTCCTCACCGTCGCGCGTCCACAGCAGCGACTCGCGTCGCCACTCGCCCTTCACCCGGCCCCAGGCGGGCGTCTGCAGGAAGCTGGCCGAACCACCCGCCGCGAGATGGGCCTCGAGGAAGGCGAGGTGCTCGTCCTCGGAGACGGCGCGGACGGCGAGGGGGGCGGGCACGGGGCGAGGCTACCGGCGCCGGCGCGACCGGCTCACAGCCGCTCGCGCAGCCAGGCGAAGTCGGCTGCGGTGGGCCTCGGCGGGTCCGGGCGTCTCGCACACGACCGGGGCGCCGGCGTCGCGCACGACCGCGGCCAGCAGGTCGGGGTCGATCCTGCCGTGGCCGAAGTTGGTGTGCCGGTCGGCTCCGGAGTCGAAGTCGTCGCGGCTGTCGTTGCAGTGCACCAGGTCGATCCGCCCGGTGATGGCCAGGACGTCCTCGACGACGGTCTCCAGCGGGTTGCCGCCGGCGTGGGCGTGGCAGGTGTCCAGGCAGAACCCGACCTTGTCGGCACCCTCGGCGCCCTCGATCGCCGCCCACACCCCGGCGATCCGCTCCAGGTAGCGGGTCATCGCGTTGTCCCCGCCGGCGGTGTTCTCGATCAGCAGCGGGATCTTGAGGTCGGTCGCCTCGATCGCCTTGCGCCAGTTGTCGAAGCCGACGGCCGGGTCGTCGGTCTTGTTCACGTGCCCGCCGTGGACGATCAGGCCCTTCGCGCCGATCTCGGCCGCGGCGTCCATGTGCTTGGCCAGCAGCTTGCGGCTCGGGATCCGGATCCGGTTGTTGGTGGTGGCGACGTTGACGATGTAGGGCGCGTGGACGTAGAGGTCGACCCCCGCGGCCTCCGCGTCGGCGCGCAGCCCGGCCGCGCCGCCCGCGTAGGCCACCTCGGGGCCCTGGTAGCCCTGCGGGTCGCCCAGGAAGAACTGGACCAGCGGCGCCTCCCGCGCCGCCGCCTCCGCCAGCGGGTCGGTCTGCTCGACGTGGGCTCCGATCGCGACGCTCATGGGCCCAGGCTAGGTCCGCTGCGGCTGCTGGGCCACGCCTGCCCCACCCGCCCCAGGAACACCCGGCCGGCCGGGTGTTGCCGAGCCTGTCGCCCATTGCAAAGGGCGACAGGCTCGAGGATCGGCCGACAAGCTCCCCCGGGCCGACCCGAACGCTCGCCCGGTCCGTCCACAGCCACGGCGAGCCCGCAGCGCGTGCACAGCAGAGCCACAGGATCCGGGCGCAGAGTGTGGGCATGGACCAGTCGCCAGCAGGCAGAGCCGCGCGGATCACCCGCGTCACCCGGGTACGCCGTGGCGTGGTCGGCGCGAGCGGGGCCGCGGCCCTGGCGGCCGCTGTCGCGATCGGCATCGGCACCACGAACGATGCCTCGGCCGACTCCACTCCCGACTCCCACTCACCCCCGACTCCACCCCCGCCGGCCCCGGCGGCTCGGGGACCCAGGTGGACCCCGGGGCCCGTCCGCAGGACGGGTTCGACCCGTTCGGCTCGGCGGCACCGGGAGATCCTCCGCCTGGGTCGCGACCGGACCAGCAGGACCAGCAGGCGCAACCCCAGGCCCTGCCCCCAACCGAGCCCCAAACCCAGACCCAGACCCAGACCGCTCCGCACGCCCAGTCCAGCGGCTCCTGACCCGTGACCCGAGAGAAGCGACTCATGACCACTCCGACCGACCCCACCGCGCGACGCGGACGCGCCGCGCGCCGCAGCACCCGGGTGCGCACGGCCCTGGTCGGCGGGGCCGCCACCGCGGCCCTCGCGATCGGTGGCGGCCTAGCCCTGCAGAGCACCCCGCAGACGACGAGCACCGGCGCCACCGGGACCAGCACGACCCAGCAGTCCTCGACCAGCGGCTCGTCCCTGGCTGTCAGCGGTTCGAGCACCGGCACCTCCCACGCCACGAGCCAGGGGTCATGAGCGTGGTCATGGGCGCGGCCACCCTCGACGGGGTCGGCGTCGACACCTGGTCGCTGTGGAGCACCGCCGCCCGCCTCGTGGTCACCGACCCGGACCGCGTCGGCGCCGCCCGCGCCATCGCCGACGAGGTCCTCACCGAGGTCGAGCTGGCCTGCAGCCGGTTCCGCGCGGACTCCGAGGTCTCGCAGCTGGCGCGGCTGGCCCAGGTCGCCGCCGACACCGGGCAGCGCGAGGTCGTCCGCACCGTCTCGTCCATGCTGCGCGACCTGCTCGGCGAGGCGCTGCTCGCTGCCGAGCGCACCGACGGCGCGGTCGACCCCACGGTCGGTCGAGCGATGGAGGCCATCGGCTACGACCGCGACCTGTCCCTCGTGCAGTCGGTCGACGGGCGGACCGCTGCGGGCCGTCGTACGCCGCGTCCCCGGCTGGCGCAGCCTGCACCTGGACGGCGACCAGGTGCGCGTCCCGGCCGGTGTCAGCCTCGACCTCGGCGCGACCGCGAAGGCGGTCGCCTGCGACCGCGTCGCCTCGCGGGTGGCCCACGAGCTCGGCACCGGGGCGCTGGTCAGCCTCGGCGGGGACGTGGCCACGGCCGGACCCGCACCCGACGGTGGGTGGCAGGTGCTGGTCCAGGACACCCCCGACGACCCGGCCGCCCACCTCGCCCTGACCCGCGACGCCGCCGTCGCCACGTCGAGCACCGTGCGCCGCACCTGGCACCGCGCGGGCCGGACGCTCCACCACGTCGTCGACCCGACCACCGGACAACCCGTCGAGCGCACCTGGCGCAGCGTCTCGGTCGTCGCCCCGACCTGCGTGGAGGCCAACACCCTGAGCACGGCGGCCCTGGTCAAGGGCGAGCACGCCGCGGCCTGGCTGCACGGGCGGGGCCGCCCCGCCCGGCTGGTCTCGGCGACCGGGCGGGTCGTCCTCGTCGGTGGCTGGCCGCAGGAGGGTTCGGCATGAACGAGGCCGCCTGGGCGCTCGGCCGCGGCACCGGCATCGTCGCCCTGGTGCTCCTGACGCTCTCGCTCGTGCTCGGGATCAGCGCCCGCTCGGGTCGCTCCGCGCTCGGCCTGGGTCGCTTCGGCCTCGCCGAGGTCCACCGCACCGCCGCCCTGACCGCGATCGGCCTCCTCGTCGTCCACGTCGGCTCGCTGCTGGTCGACCCCTACGCCCAGCTGCGGCTCGTCGACAGCGTCGTGCCGTTCCTGGGCGCCTACCGCCCCCTGTGGCAGGGCCTCGGCACGCTCGCCGTCGACCTCCTGCTGGTGGTCACCGCGGTGAGCCTGCTGCGCGACAAGGTCGGACCCCGGGTGTTCCGCGCGGTGCACTGGGCGACGTACGCCGTGTGGCCGGTCGCCCTGCTGCACGCCCTGGGCAACGGCACCGACGCCGGGTCGTGGTGGATGACCACCCTGGCCGCGGTCTGCGTCGGCGCCGTCGCGGCCTCGGTCGCCTGGCGCCTGACCCCGCACCACGCCGAGCGGGGTCGCGAGCGCGAGTCGCGCCACCTGCCGGCCCGTGTCCCTGCCCGCGTCCCCGCCGCGCGGTCCCCACCCGAGACCAGGAGAAGGTCCGATGACGACGACGGCCCTGAGCCCGTGGACCGGCACCTCCCGGCTGACCACGGCGATGGTGGCGACGTACGCCGAGCACCACGCACTGCTCGGTGCCCTGCCCCGCACTCGAGCTCCCCGCCCTCGTCGCGCTCGTCGACGAGGCCGGGCTGACCGGGCGCGGTGGTGCGGGCTTCCCGACCGCCCGCAAGCTCGCCGCGATCGCCGCCGCGCCCCGGGCGGCCGGGACCCGGCGGCGGCGACCGGTCGTGGTCGGCAACGGGATGGAGGGGGAGTGGCTCAGCCACAAGGACCGCCTGCTGCTGCAGCGCGCGCCGCACCTGGTCCTCGACGGGCTCGACCTGCTCGCCGACGCCCTCGGCGCCTCGCGCCGGGTGGTCGCGGTCGGCGAGCGCACCGACCCCGGCGCCGTGCGCTGCGCCGCGCGCGACCGACCGGGTCCGGCCGCGGAGGTCCGGGCGCTCGGTGGGGGCTTCGTCGGCGGCCAGGAGAGCGCGGTGGTGAGCCAGCTCGACGGTGGCCCGGCCGTTCCGCGGGACCCCCACACCCCGGTCTGGCGTCGCGGCGTCGGCGGGCGACCCACCCTCGTCGTCAACGTCGAGACCCTCGCCCACCTCGCCCTGATCGCGCGGCGCGGCTCGGCGTGGTTCCGCTCCGTCGGCACCCGGGCCGACCCCGGCACGTTCCTGGCGTCGATCTCGGGGTCGGCGCCGTCGCTGGTCACCTCGCCCGGCGTCCTGGAGGTGGCGCGCGGCACCAGCGTCGCCACGGTGCTCGACGCGGCGGGCACCGACCTCGACCGCACCCGGGCGGTCCTCGTCGGCGGCTACCACGGCGCCTGGCTCGACCGGGCCGACCTCGACGCGCCGCTCTCGGCGTCCGGCCTCGCGCCGTACGGCGCCGCGGTCGGCGCGGGCGTCCTGCTGGCGATCGACCAGGCGGACTGCCCGTTGGTCGCCGCGGCCGAGGTGACGACGTACCTCGCCGCGCAGACGGCGGGCCAGTGCGGGCCCTGCGTCAACGGCCTGCCCCGGATGGCCGACACGCTGCGCCGGCTCAGCGTCCCTGGCGCCGACCCGCGCCTGGTCGCCGAGGTCGAGCGGCTGAGGGGCCTGGTCGTCGGCCGTGGGGCGTGCGCCCACCCCGACGGGACCGCGCGGCTGGTGGCCAGCACGATGGGCGTCTTCGCCGACCACGTCGGCGACCACCTCGAGGGGACCTGTCGATGACCCGCCTGCTCGATCGACCGCACCCGCTGCGACGGCCACGGCGCGTGCGCCGAGCTGCTGCCCGAGCTGCTCGAGCTCGACGAGTGGGGCTTCCCGGTCGTGCTCACCGGCGAGCGCGACCCCGACGTACCTGCGGTGCTGGACGCCCATGCGCGCCGCGCCGTGAAGGCGTGCCCCGTGATGGCGCTGCGGCGCGGCTGAGTGCTCAGCCGCTGGACCCGACGGCCGACGTGCGCCACAGGTCCGGCTCGGCGTCGACCCACGCCTGGGCGTCGCGGCGACCGAGCCCGGCGGCCTCGTCGAAGAAGTCCGGATCGAAGAGCAGGTAGCGTCAGCAGCTCGCCCTGCAACGGGCTGTCGCTGCCCATCAACCGGTGCATGACCTGCAGGTCGGGGTCGCCGAGCGTGCCGCGCAGGCTCCCGTGGTTGCTGCGGAAGACCTCCATCGCGATCCCCGCGAGCTCGTCACCGCGCTGCGGCGCGACGGCGACGTACGGCACGACGCGGTACGCCGCACGGCCCCGCTCGGCGCGGTGCTCGTCGAGGCGCGGGGCGAGCGCGGGATCGGCGGCGAGCTCGTTGACCTCGGCGAGCCGGCGCAGGTCGTGGCGCAGCGGGTCGTCCATCACCGCCCCGAGCAGGGTCGCGCCCCCGTCGCCGAGGTCGACGGCCACGCGGTCCTGCTCGGCGTCCGGGGGCGGCTGCTCGAGGCTCCCGCTGCCGACGACGACGACCCGGTCGGCGCCGAGCTCCAACGCGGGCGCCACGACGCTGCGGCGGCGGGTCGCGCCGTCGACGTACCAGCCGGCACTGTCCTTCGGCGTGTCGACGCGCACCGAGGGGAAGAGCACCGGGATCGCGGAGGAGGCCATCAGGTGCTCGACGTCGAGGCGGGTGCCGACGAAGCGGCGGTGCTGCGCGGCGGGCGGCGTCGGCAGTGCGGCGCGGGGGGACTTCGGCGAACAGCACGACCTGGCCCGTCCGCACGGCCGTGGCGGTCACGGCGGCGACCTCGACCAGCCCGTCGCCGAGGTTGCGGTGCAGCGAGGTCCAGTCGATCGAGCGGCCCAGGGTGCGCGCGAGCGGGGTGGTGCCGAACAGCCCCCGCAGCCGGAACCCCGACAGGCCGAGCGTCTCGGAGACGTAGCGGGCCGCGACCACGGGCGCCTGGCGCCACAGCGGGCGCATCACCTGACGCTTGGTGGCCTGGTCGAGGACGCCGGCGAGCCGGACGGCCTGCTCCTCGGCGTCGAGGTGGGCGGTGCCGACCATGGCGGCGGTGATCAGCGCCCCGGCGCTGGTGCCGATCTGGACCACCGGACGCTGGCCGCGGCGCGCGAGCTCGGGGAGCAGCACCGCGAGCGCGCCGACCTGGTACGCCGAGCGCGCACCGCCGGCGTCGAGGACGAGGGCGACCCGGTCCCCGGCAGCAGGGTCCCCGGCGGCTGGTGGCATCCCGCGATGCTAGGCGCTGCCCCGCTGGGAAGGATCTCGGGACCTCGCAGAAGGATTTCGGGCCAGCCCCCGCGCGCTGCTACTCTTCCCTGTCCCCAACGGCACCGGCCGACCGATCGGCGCGGCGCCCGGGTGACGAGCACAGCCCTCCTGCCACGGAGAGACCGTGGCCGATCTGAGTCCACAGGAGGTGGAGACGCTTTGCGCGCCTATGAAGTCATGGTCATCCTCGACCCGAGTCTCGAGGAGCGGACCATCGAGCCGTCGCTCGACAAGTACCTCAACGTCATCCGCAAGGACGGCGGCAGCGTCGAGGCGGTCGACGTGTGGGGTCGCCGCCGGCTCGCCTACGAGATCCGCAAGAACGCCGAGGGCATCTACGCCGTCGTCACGCTGAACGCGGAGCCCGCCACGGTCAAGGAGTTCGACCGCCAGCTCGGTCTGAACGAGTCGATCCTGCGCACCAAGGTCCTGCGGCCCGACGCCCACTGAGCGCGCCCGGCTGTGGACGACCGATCACGGTCGTCGGCGGCACAGGGCACGATCACTCGAGCGAACCCGCACCCGAACTCTCCAGGAGACCCTCATGGCAGGCGAGACGATCATCACCGTCGTCGGCAACCTCGTCGACGACCCCGAGCTGCGCTTCACCCCCTCCGGGGCGGCCGTGGCCAACTTCCGGATCGCGTCGACCCCGCGCACCTTCGACCGCCAGAGCAACGAGTGGAAGGACGGCGAAGCGCTGTTCCTCTCCTGCGCGGTGTGGCGGCAGGCGGCCGAGAACGTCGCCGAGTCGCTGCAGAAGGGCATGCGCGTCGTCGTGCAGGGGCGCCTGAAGCAGCGCTCCTACGAGACCCGTGAAGGCGAGAAGCGCACCGTCTTCGAGCTCGAGGTCGACGAGGTCGCCCCCTCGCTGAAGTACGCCACCGCCAAGGTCACCCGGGCCTCGCGCTCGGGCGGCGGCGGAGGCTACGGCGGCGGTCAGGACGGCGGTGGCCAGGGCGGCGGCTCCTACGGGGGCGGCGGCCAGGCCAACCAGGCGGCGGCGGAGGCGGCGGCTCCTACGGGGGCGGCAACGACCCGTGGGCCACCCCGGCCCCCAGCCAGGGCGGCGGGTCGCAGGGCGGCGGCCCCGGCGGCGGCCAGTCCGACCCGTGGGGCGCACCCGGGGTCGGCTCCGAGGAGCCTCCCTTCTAGGGACGCGCCCCCCAGCAACACCGGCAACTCAGACATCCATCCACCATTCCGGTCAGGGCACCACTCCCGGCCGGGCTCATCGAAGGAGAGCACCGCAATGGCCAAGGTAGTGGTCCGCAAGCCGAAGAAGAAGGTTTGCCAGTTCTGCAAGGAGAAGGCGACCGGCGTCGACTACAAGGACGCCCCGCTGCTCCGCAAGTTCATCTCCGACCGCGGCAAGATCCGTGCGCGTCGGGTCACCGGCAACTGCGTCCAGCACCAGCGCGACGTCGCGATCGCGGTCAAGAACGCCCGCGAGGTCGCCCTGCTGCCCTACACCTCCACCGGTCGCTGAGAGGAGTCGACATGAAGCTCATCCTGACCCAGGAGGTCGACGGCCTCGGCGCCCCCGGCGACGTGGTCGAGGTCAAGGCCGGCTACGGCCGCAACTACCTCATCCCACGCGGGGTCGCCCTCGCGTGGACCCGTGGCGGCCAGAAGCAGGTCGACCAGATCAAGGCGGCCCGCACCTCGCGCGCGGTTCGCGACCGTGACCACGCCGTGCAGGTCAAGGCCACCCTGGAGTCCTCTCCGGTGGCCCTGCCCGTCAAGGCCGGCAACGGCGGGCGCCTCTTCGGCGCCGTCACGCCCACCGACATCGCCGGCGCCGTCGCCGAGGTCTCGGGCGAGAAGGTCGACAAGCGCACCATCGTGCTCGGCAACCCGATCAAGTCCCTCGGGCAGCACACCGTCGGTGTGCGCCTGCACGAGGAGGTCTCGGCCACGGTGACGCTCAACGTCGTCGCCGGCTGAGCGGTTCGAGCACCGCACGAGCACGACGTAGGAGGTACGACGAGGGCCGCCCCCATCGGGGCGGCCCTCGTCGCGTCTCAGGTCGCGGGCCGGGCCCAGTCCCGACCGGAGTAGGCGACCAGCACGACGACGGTGGCGGTGGCCACGACCTGGGCCAGCAGCGCGGTCGGCGCGGCCAGCGAGGTGATGCCGGCGCCGAAGACGAGCGCGGGCAGCACGGCGACGACCACCGCCCCGGTGCGCAGCCAGGCGACCCAGCCCGCGGCCACGAGGTCGCCGACGTCCCGGGACGCGTCGGTCAGGGCCTGCGCGAGCGCGATCGTCGTGCCGAGCGCGGGCAGCGAGACCGCCCAGGACAGGGACAGGTCGACGTCGGCGACGGCCTCGATCACGCCCGGTACCGCGAGTGGGAGCGAGACCACGAACGCCGTCAGTCCGAGGCCGAGCACCAGGCCGCGGCGGGGCAGGGTGCGCGGCAGCCGACTGACCCCGAGGACGACCAGGGCCCAGCCGATCGGGTCCGGTGCGAGATCCAGCCCGCCGGCGGGTACCACGAGCAGGATCAGCAGGTAGCCCAGGGCTGCGACGAGCAGGGGTCGGGCGGGAGGGCGCTCGGCGGGGGCTGCCTCGCTGCTCATCGGCTCCCTCTCCCGGCCGGTGACCGCGCGTCGGCCGGACCGGGGAACCCTAGCGCCGGGGCGCGGGGCCGTTCAGGCGGGAGCGGTCGACGCGCCGGGCCCCGTGACCAGCCACCGGTCGCCGCGGGCACGGGTCACCAGGGCCACGCCCCGGGCGCCCATGAAGAGTCCGCTGAAGACGATCCAGACCCCGACCAGCCCTGCGTCGAGCAGGCCGGCGGCGATCACGACGGGAGCGTGGGCGAGCAGCACGAGGATGCCCGCGCGAGCGAGGTAGGCGCCGTCGCCGGCCCCGATCAGGACGCCGTCGAGGACGAAGACGACCCCGGCGAGGGGCTGCCCGACCGCCGCCACGAGGAGCACGGGCACGAGGAGCCGCTGCACCGCGGGGTCGGTGCTGAACAGTGCGCCGAGCCACGGGCTGCTCGCGGCGAGCAGCGCGCCGCCGAGCACCCCGCTGAGCACGCCCCAGCGCACCATCCGCCGGGTCACGGCCCGCGCCGTGGCGGCGTCGCCGGCTCCGAGGTAGCGCCCGGTGATCGCCTGCGCCGCGATCGCGATCGCGTCGAGGGCGAAGGCCAGGAATCCCCACAGGGTCAGGGCGAGCTGGTGCGTGGCGAGGTCGAGCGTGCGGTCCGCGGCGGGCCCGAGCGTGACGGCGTACGTCGTGACCAGGATGGCGGCGCGCAGGGTGAGGGTCCGCACGACGAGGGCGACCGACGCGCGCGCCGCGAGGAGGATCCCGGCTCGGTCCGGGCGCAGCGAGGCCTGCTCGCGGCGGGCTCCGCGCACGACGACCGCCACGAGGGCTGCCGCGCTGAGGCTCTGGGCGACGACCGACCCGATCGCCGACCCCGCGATCCCGAGCGGCGCCACCGGTCCCGCACCGTAGACGAGCACCACGTTGAGGACGAGGTTGAGCAGGTTGCCGCCCACGGCGACCACGAGCGGGGTGCGGGTGTCCTGGAGCCCGCGGAGCACCCCGGTGGCGGCGAGCAGCAGCAGCAGGGGCGTGGTGCCGAGCGCGGCGATGCGCAGGTAGGTCGCCGCCGCGTCGGCGACCGCGGGACCGGTGTCGAAGAGCGCGACGAGCGGGTCGACGAGCAGCACGAGCACGGTGGTGGCGACGACCCCGATCCCGGTGGCCAGCCACAGCCCGTCGATGCCCTGGGCGAGCGCGCCGGCCCGGTCACCCCCGCCGACCCGACGCGCGACGCTGGCCGTCGTGCCGTAGGCGAGGAAGACGCACAGCCCCACGACGGTCTGCAGGATCGTCGCGGCGACTCCGAGACCGGCGAGGGGGACGGTGCCCAGACGACCCACGACGGCGGCGTCGCCGAGCAGGAACAGCGGCTCGGCGACGAGGGCCAGGAAGGCCGGGACCGCGAGCCGGACGATCTCGCGATCGTGTCGTCGCAGGTCAGCGCGGCGGGAGGCGGGCGTGGCCTCGGGCACGTGGTTCCTTCCGATCCGGGGCCGGTGGAAAACTAGGGACGATCTGTGGAAAGTCAACCATCGACCTGCGCTTGAGGCTGACGGCGGTGCGGACGTGAGATGGACGGCAGATGAACGAGGCCGTTCTAGAACTATTTCTCCTCCACATGGCCTCCGATGCGTTCGTGCAGGTCAGGGGCCCCTTTCTTGACCTGGGGCCCGCGCGTTCCACAGGTCCCTCCCCACGCAGTGCACAGGAGGTCGCGTGTCGTCCACGGGTTGTCCCTGGTTATCCACAGGACCTGTGGACAAGGTGCTGTCGCCGGACCCCTCTCGGGCCGTACGGTCACCAGGTCTCGGCGGGTCGAGGGCGGTGTCGGCGCGATGTCGGCGCCCGCTCCTAGCGTGGGGAACGTCCAGCTGAGCGCCATCGTGAGGGGATCCGCCGTGAGCGTCACCGAGTCCGACGGCCGCTTCTCCGCCGAGTCGTTCGACGAGTCGCTCGCGGCCTGGGGCGACGGTCCGGCGCCGTACGCTCCCGGCGAGGCGCCGACGTCGGCCGGGGGCCGCACGCCGCCGCAGGACATGGCCGCCGAGCAGTCCGTGCTGGGCTCGATGCTGATCTCCAAGGACGCCATCGCCGACGTCTCCGAGGTGCTGCGCGGCAGCGACTTCTACCGGCCCTCGCACGAGACGATCCACGAGGCGATCATCGACCTGTTCGGCCGCGGCGACCCGGTCGACATGATCACCGTGGCCAACGAGCTCCAGCGCTCCGGCCAGCTCCAGCGCGCCGGTGGCGCGCCCTACCTGCACACGCTCGCCTCCAACGTCCCGATCGCGGCCAACGCCTCGTTCTACGCCGAGATCGTGCGCGAGAAGGCGATCCTGCGCCGCCTCGTCGACGCCGGGACCAAGATCGTCCAGATCGGCTACGCCGGCGAGGGCCAGGTCGACGACGTCGTCGACCGCGCGCAGGCCGAGATCTACACGGTCACCGACAAGCGGACCACCGAGGACTTCCTGCCGCTGGCCGAGATCATGGACCCCGTCCTCGACGAGATCGAGGCGATCGGCAACCGCGAGGCCGGGCTGTACGGCGTACCCACGGGGTTTGCCGACCTCGACGACCTCACCAACGGTCTGCACTCGGGCCAGATGATCATCGTCGCGGCGAGGCCGGCGATGGGCAAGGCCCTCGCGCTCGACACCCCGCTGGCCACGCCGAGCGGCTGGACGACCATGGGCGAGGTCGAGGTCGGGGACCAGCTCTACGGCGCGGACGGCCGGCCCACGACCGTGGTCGCCGCCACGGACGTCCTCGACGGACGACCCTGCTACCGCGTGACCTTCTCGGACGGCTCGGTGATCGTGGCCGATGCCGAGCACCAGTGGCTCACCGAGACGCGCGCCGCGCGCAAGTCGAGGTGGGCCGCCGAGCGTCAATACAGCCGGGCGCGCAACCAACGCATCGTCGCCGAGGTCCGCACGACGCAGCAGATCGCCGAGACACGCACGGCTGACGCCAGTGGGAGAGCCAACCACGCGGTGGTCACCACCAGAGCCCTCGACGCACCGGAGGCAGATCTGCCGATCCCGGCCTACGCGCTGGGCGCCTGGTTGGGCGATGGCCACTCTGCTAGCGCGCGCATCACCTGTGAGACCGACGAGATCCCGATGTACCTCGAGGGGCTGGGTCTCCGGGTCACCCCGCGCGGGGGCATGCTCTACAGCCTGCAGCTCCCCGAGGACGAGAGCTCGGACGTCACCGGCGGTGGCGCGGCCGACCACGCGACGTTCACCGCGCTGCTGCGCAAGATCGGCGTGCTGGGGGACAAGCACATCCCCCATGCCTACCTCCGCGCGTCGGTGGCGCAGCGTCGCGCCCTGCTGGCGGGTCTGATGGACACCGACGGGACCGTCGTCAGGGGTGTGGGCTCGTGTCAGTTCGCCGTCACGAGCGAGCGCCTGGCCAGGGACGTCTACGAGCTCGTCGTGGGTCTCGGCTACAAGTGCGGCCGTCGGAGCAAGAGGGTCATGGGACGAGCCGCCGAGTCCTCGGTCTGCCACATCCTGAACTTCTCGACGACCGACGACGTGTTCTGGCTGGAGCGCAAGCGAGTCCTGCACAAGGAGGAGCGCCCCACCAGCACTGCTCGGATCGGACGCCGCTACATCACCGGCGTCGAGCGCGTCCCCTCGGAGCCGGTGCGGTGCGTGCAGGTCGACAACGCTGACCATCTCTATCTGGCCGGTGAGTCGATGATCCCGACGCACAACTCGACGCTTGCTCTGGACCTGTGCCGTGCGGCGTCGATCCACAACAACATGTCCAGCGTGTTCTTCAGCCTGGAGATGACGCGCTCGGAGATCGCGATGCGGCTGCTCTCGGCCGAGGCGAAGGTGCCGCTCAACCACATCCGCAACGGCAAGATGGACCAGTCCGACTGGGACAAGCTCGCCCGCCACATGGGTCGCGTCTCGACGGCGCCGATGTTCATCGACGACTCGCCCAACATGACGATGATGGAGATCCGGGCCAAGGCGCGCCGGCTCAAGCAGCGTCACGACCTCAAGCTGATCGTCATCGACTACATGCAGCTGATGAGCTCGGGCCGCAAGGTCGAGTCCCGCCAGCTCGAGGTCTCGGAGTTCTCCCGCCAGATCAAGCTGCTCGCCAAGGAGCTCGAGCTGCCGATCATCGCGCTCTCCCAGCTCAACCGCGGTCCCGAGCAGCGCGGCGACAAGCGGCCCATGATGAGCGACCTGCGCGAGAGCGGCAGTCTCGAGCAGGATGCGGACATGGTCATCCTGCTGCACCGCGACGACGTCTACGAGAAGGAGTCGCAGCGACCCGGCGAGGCCGACCTGATCGTGGCCAAGCACCGCAACGGCGCGACCCGCGACATCACCGTCGCATTCCAGGGCCACTACTCCCGTTTCGTCGACATGGCCATGTGACCTGGCGTGGGGCCCGGGGATGTCGGGACCCCTGTGCTCGACTCGTCGCATGGCACAGGCTCAGGCGCCGCGGCTGGAGATGCTCTGGGAGTCGCGGGACCCCGGGGAGGTCCTGCGCGACCGCTTCGGCTTCGACCGCTCCGGTGACGTCGTCGCGTGGGTCTCCTCAGCGCTCGCGCACCACTGGGGCATCCAGGTCTCGTCGTGCGCACGGATCACGATGAGTGACAGCAACGCGCTGGCGTGGGTCGCGACCTCCTCTGGTCCGATGGTCGTGAAGTGGGGGATCGCTCCCGCACGGTTCCCGCGGCTGGCGGCGTTGGCGCGGCTGACGACCTGGCTCGGTGACGAAGGGCTGCCCGTCTCGGCACCCGTCCCCACGCTGGGCGGTCAGGTGCAGCTGGAGCTCGACGGTGCGTCGCTCGGCCTGCAGCGCGAGATCGCCGGCGCCCTGCTCGACGCCGGCAGTCCCCGACAGGTCCGCGCGGCGGGTTCCGCGCTGTGCCGCCTGCACGACGCACTCGCGCGCTACCCCGACCTCGAGCGGGTCCCAGCGCCGGCGCCGCCTCGATCTCTCCGGGCAAGGGTCAGCACGTGGCTGGAGACCGCTCCCGAGCACGTACCCACGCGTAGCGTCGATGCTCTGCGGGCGCTGCTCGCGGACGCGCCGTCCGAGCCCCTCCCTGTCCAGCTGGTCCATGGCGACTTCCGAGCCGCCAACGTGCTGTGCGCCGAGCAGGACGTCACGGCGGTCTTCGACTTCGAGGAGGCGAGGTCGGACCACCGGGTGGTCGAGCTGGCGCGCTCGGCGGTGATGCTCGGGACAAAGTTCCACGACTGGGCGCCGGTCTCGTCCGCGGTCCGTGCGCAGCTCCTCGAGGGCTACGAGTCGATCCGCCCGCTGACCGCGAAGGAGGCGGCCTGGTGGCCCGTCCTCGTGCTGTGGACCTCCCTCGTGATGGTGCCGGCCGGGGACGACCCGACCGGGTGGGGGTCGGCGGCGCTCGACCAGGTCGACGAGCTGCAGCGGGCCGAGACGTCCGAGACCGTGAGCGGTCCGCCCCGGCCATGATCCGAGCCACCCGTCCCGACGAGCTGCCGGCCGAGGTCCTCCGCGACGTGACCAGCGTGGTGGGGGCGGAGGTCACCCTTCTCGGCCGCCTGCCCGGAGGCGTCAACGGGGGTGCCTACCTCGTCCAGGTCGACGGTCGGGCGCGCGCGGTGCTCAAGGCAGCACCCCGGGCACACCCCGGTCACCTCGACGAGACGAGGCGCGCCCGGAGAGTCGTCGAGCACATGCGCGGGCAGGGCTACCCCACCCCGGCGTGGCTCGGGGTGGGGGCCACCGCCACGCACGTGTGGCACGTGACGGACTTCGTCGACGCGGCTCCCGTGCGGCAGCTGACCCCGTCGATCGTCGAGCAGCTGATGGTGGTCGTCGAGCTCCAGGCCGACCAGGCCTCCGAGCCCTACGACCACTGGTCCTACGCCTGGCGGCTCGCGACCGGCCGGGAGCACGGCCACGACCTGGCGCCCAGCCTGTCGACGGCTGTCGCCGGGCTGCCGGCGTACTCCCCGGAGGTGTCTGCGCTGGTCGAGCGCCTGCGGCTGCTGTGCGCCGACGTCCCACCGCCAGGGGAGGCGCCGGACATGTGCCACACCGACCTCAACCCCGGCAACGTCCTGGTCCACGACGGACTCGTCGTGGCGCTCGTGGACCTCGGGAACGCGGGAAGCGGCACGCGGGCGACTGATCTCGTCAACCTCGTCTGGCAGGCCTTCCCGGACCCGATGGACGATGTCCGGAGGCGGTTGTGGGACAGGGCCCTCGCCCTGGTCGGCTGGGACGCGGCGACCGTCCTCGCCGCGACGCAGGTCCTCGTGAGCCTCGAGGTCCCGGTCCGCCACGGTCGCCACGACGTCGTCGCGGGGGTGGTCCAGCGCGGCCATCGCATGCTCGACGAGCTGGAGGAGCGGCGCTAGCTCCCACCTCCGAGCCACTGGTGGATGGTCGTCCGGGCGGCCCGGCGCCGTCCCCTCCCTGAGCCTCGCCTCGTCGGAACCCGTCTCACGCCACCAGCCGCAGCCCAGCCGTGACCGCCACGGCGACGGCGACGGCCAGCACGACCGACCCGCGACGCCACAGCACGACCCCGGCGGCGGCGACCCCGACGGTGTCGGCGCCGACGCTCCAGCGCTGCCCGTCCGCGAGCACCGAGGTCACGACCAGCGCGGAGAGCAGGGCCGGTGCCGCGACGGCGGTGAGTCGTCGGAACCACGGAGGCAGGTCACGACCACCGAGGGCGACGGGCCCGGCCGCCTTGACGACCGCGGTGATCGCGATCAGGCCGAGGACCACCCACCAGATCCTCACGCCGTGGACCCCGGCTCGGTGCTGCGCTGCCGCAGCGCCAGCAGCGTGGCGAGCGACGCGGCGAGGATCGGTACGCCGGGTGGGGTCACCGGCACCAGGGCGAGGGCGATCACGGCGCCCGCGACAGCGATCGGCCGTACCCGCTTGTCGCGCAGCTCGATCATCACGAGCGCGAGGAAGAACGTCGGGAAGATCGCGTCCAGTCCGAGGGCGTCGGTGTCACCCAGCAGACCGCCGGCGAAGCAGCCGACCAGCGTGCCCGCGACCCAGGCGACGTACTGCGGCAGCGTCGTCCCGAAGAGCAACCAGCGGTCGAAGGTGCCGTCGCCCCGGTTGGCCAGCGCCCAGGAGGAGTCGACGACCGCCTGGCCCTGCGCGGCCCGCGCGGCCGGGCCGCCGGGCAGCGACGGCGCGAGGGCGATGCCCATGGCCAGGAAGCGGGCGTTCATCAGCCCGGCCGCCGAGAGTGCGGCGAGCACGGTGCCGCCCGAGGCCACGATCGCCAGCGCTGCGAACTGGGCCGAGCCCGCGAACACCAGGGCCGCGGTCACCACGGCCTGGAGGACGCTGAACCCGGCCTGCAGCGCGAGCACCCCGAAGGACAGGGAGAGGAAGAAGCCCACCGCCGCATACGGCAGGCCGAGCCGGACGCCGTGCCGGAAGCGCTCGCGCGCCGTGGCGGCGGGCCCGCCGTCGGGAGAGCTTCCTGCCGCGGACACCGCTCGATCCTCGCAGTGTGGTCGGGGCGTGCCTCACCCCGGCCCGGTCACGGGTCCGTCCGCATCCGCTCCCGCAGTCCGTCGATCTCGAGCTGCGAGCGCGCGAGGCGCGCCTCGAGGTCGAGCACGCGCGCGATCCCGGCGAGGTTGAGGCCGTCGGCGAGCAGGTCACGGATCCGGTGCAGGATCGCGACGTCCGCCTCGGAGTACAACCGGGTGCCCCCGTCGGTGCGCTCCGGGCTCAGCAGGCCGCGACGCTCGTAGACCCGGAGGTTCTGCACCTCCATGCGCACCATCCGTGCCGCGACGGAGATCGCGAACACTGCGTCGTCGACGGCCATCAAGAAACTCCCGTGAGGACTTGAGAAATCATCAGGGCCGGAATATAACAAACCTGTACTCGTTGATTCAGGTACGGACACCGCTGCGGTGTCCGTGCCAAACCCGATCCTGAAGGAGGACCCACCATGCTGCTGCGCACCACCGACCCGTTCCGCGACTTCGACCGACTCACCCAGCAGCTGCTGGGCGGGCAGCACCGCACGGCACCGATGCCGGCGGCCCTGCCGATGGACGCCTGGCGCGAGGGCGACCGCTTCGTGATCGAGCTCGACGTCCCCGGTGTGCACCGCGACGACATCGACCTCGACGTGGAGCGCAACGTGCTCACCGTCCGCGCCGAGCGCACCCCGCGCGGCGAGGACAGCGAGCGGCTGGCCTCGGAGCGCCCGACCGGCATCTTCAGCCGTCAGCTGGTGCTGGGCGACAACCTCGATCTCGAGCGGATCGAGGCGACCCACGAGGCCGGCGTGCTGCGTCTGGTCGTCCCGGTGGCCGAGAAGGCCAAGCCGCAGAAGATCACGATCACCTCGGCCGAGCCCCAGAAGGCCGCGATCGAGGCCTGACGGGTCACGACGACAGGGCCCGCCCCCGGAGGTCCGGGGGCGGGCCCTGTCGCGCGTGGATGCTCAGGGAGTCGGCATCCCACCGTTGACGTGCAGGGTCTCCCCGACCACGTAGCTGGACTCGTTCGAGGCCAGGAAGACGTAGGCCGGGGCGAGCTCGGCGGGCTGCCCGGGACGGCCCAGTCCGGTCTCCTTGCCGAAGTCCGGCAGCGCGCTCGGGGGCTGGCCGCCGGCGGTCTGCAGCGGCGTCCAGATCGGACCGGGCGCGACGACGTTGACCCGGATGCCTTGCGGGGCCAGGGACTCGGCGAGTCCCTTGGAGAAGGTGTTGATCGCGGCCTTGGTCGGCGCGTAGTCCAGCAGCATCGGGGCCGGCTGGTAGGCCTGGATCGAGGAGGTGTTGATGATCGACGCCCCCGCGTTCAGGTGCGGCAGCGCCGCCTTGGTGATCCAGAACATCGCGTAGACGTTGGTCTTGAAGGTCTCGTCGAACTGCTCGTCGCTGATCTCGCCCAACGAGTCGGCGTTCTGCTGCTTGCCACCGTTGTTGACGAGGATGTCGAGGCCGCCGAGGCCCTCGACGGCCTTCGCCACGAGGTCCCGGCAGTACGCCGGGTCGGTCAGGTCGCCGGGGAGCGTCAGGGCGGTGCGGCCCTCGGCCTCGACGAGGCCGGCGATGCGCTGCGCGTCCTCCTCCTCCTCGGGCAGGTAGGACAGCGCCACGTCGGCGCCCTCGCGGGCGAAGGCGATCGCGGTGGCACCGCCGATCCCGGAGTCGCCGCCGGTGATGAGGGCCTTGCGACCGATCAGGCGGCCGCTGCCGCGGTAGGTCTCCTCCCCGAGGTCGGCGCGGTCGTCGAGGTCGGCGTCGAGGCCGGGCCCGCTCTGGGACTGCTCGGGGTGGCTGATGTGGGCGTACATCGCGGTCGGGTCCTGCATCGTGTGCTGGTCGGTGCCGCGCTCGGTGGTCTGGTCGGAGGTCATGCGTCCGACGCTAGACCGGCACGCGGGGGTCCTCCCGGGTGAGTCGGGGTACGCCCCACCCGAGCGCGGCGGGACCGCTACGGTCGACGGCGTGGAGATGATCTACGGGCCGTGTCCCGGTCCGTTGACCCGCGACGACCTGCTCGAGGCCTACCCGTGGCCCGATCGCGGCGGACGGGCGTGGGTGCGCTCGATGATGGTGGGCACCCTCGACGGTGCCGCGGCCGGCTCGGACGGGCTCAGCGGGTCGGTCTCCGGGGACGCCGACGGCGAGGTCTTCTCCGCCGTACGCCGCCTGGCCGACGTCGTGCTCGTCGGCGGCGGCACGCTCTCGGCCGAGGCGTACGGCCCGCTCCTCGCGGCCGCCGAGGACGCCGAGCGCCGCCACGGCAACGGCCAGGCCGCGGCCCCGGTGATCGCGGTGGTCTCCGGGTCGCTGAGGCTGCCGGTCGGCGAGGAGTACTTCACCGCCTCGACGATCCGCCCGCTCGTCTTCACCACCGCCGACCCGGACGCTCGGCGGCTGGCGGCCCTGGAGGGGTTCTGCGACGTCGTCCGAGCCGACGGCGACGCGGTGGAGGCCGCCTGGGTCGTCGACCAGCTCGTCGAGCGCGGCCTGTGGCGGATCGTGTGCGAGGGCGGACCCTCCCTCCTGCGTCAGGTCGCCACGTCCGACCTGCTCGACGAGGCCGACCTGACCTTCTCCCCGATGCTGGTCGGGACCTCGAAGACTCCCGAGACCGAGATGCTCCCCGACCCGCGCCGATTCGAGCTGGCCCACGTGCTCACGGCCGAGCACTTCTTGATGTCGCGCTACGTGCGGAGCGACGGGTGATCTCGCTCCGGGGGATCGCCGCGCTCGTCGAGGAGCACGGCGAGGACCTCGACCACCCGGTCGAGCCGTTCCGGATCGGCGACACCCTGCTCGACACCGACGCCGACCCGCTGCTGATGGGCGTGCTGAACCTCTCCGCCGACTCCTGGTACCGCGAGAGCGTCGCCACCTCGCGCGAGTCCGCCGTCCGCCGCGGGAAGGTCCTCGCCGCCCAGGGCGCCGCCCTGGTCGACGTCGGCGCCGAGTCCGTGGTCGGCACCGCGGAACGGGTCGGAGCGCAGCGCCAGGTCGACCAGCTCGTGCCGGTGATCGAGGACCTGACCGCGGCGGGCGTCGCCACCTCGGTCGAGAGCTACCACCCCGCGGTCGTCGAGGCGTGCCTGAGGGCGGGCGCCAGCGTGCTGAACCTCAGCGGGTCCGGTGACGACGAGGCGATGTTCGACCTCGCCGGCACGCACGGCGCCTCGGTCGTGCTGTGCCACATCGTCGGCCAGCACGCCCGCGAGCTCGCCGACCCGGCCGAGGTCGCGGCGACCGACCCGGTCCCCGGGATGCTCGAGCAGTTCGAGCGCCGGCTCGCCCACGCCCGTGACCTCGGTGTCAGCTCGGTCGCCGTCGACCCGGGCATCGGCTTCGGCTTCTCCTGGCTGCCCGACCCGATGGACCGCGCGCGCTACCAGTCGGTCTCCCTCACCCAGTCCTTCCGGCTGCGGCGCCTGGGGGTCCCGGTGTGCCAGGCCCTGCCCGCCGCGATGGACCTCTTCGGCGCCGAGGTCACCACGGCCGAGGGATTCTTCGCGGTCCTCGCCCACCTCGGCGGCACCGGGATCTTCCGCACCCACGAGGTGCCCCGGGTCGCCGCGGTCCTCGCCGCCATGCGCAGCCTCGACGTCCGCCCGCCTGATCCCACCTGAGCGCCGACCCGCGCGGAGCCGCTGCCGCTACTCCGGCGCGCTGAGCCCCAGGCGCCCGAGCAGGCGGGTGGCCCACCAGGTCGCGCCGAGCACGACGGCCACCATCAGCACGAGGGCGACCGGGAGCGCCAGGTCGGCGTCCACCCCGAGTCGCGCTGCGGCGTCCGGACCGAGCAGCGCCTCGCCGAGGGACAGCGCCCACTGCCGCACGCTCAGCGCCCGGGCGCCGGGCACCACGCCCGCCACGGTGGTCTCCCAGATCAGCGCGTAGAGCAGCCCGATCACCACCGCGTTGCCGGTCAGCACGCCGAGCAGCACGAACAGCGCGCAGTAGACGACGGCCGCGACGGCCGCGACCACCGTGTAGACCACGGCGGCACCGAGGTCGCCGGTGCCGAGCAGCACGACGCCGGCCACCCCGACCGGGCAGCGCCCCCAGCACCCAGGTCACCACGATCGCGACGGCGAGCTTGGTGCGCAGGATCGTGCCGCGGGGCAGCGGCTTGGAGAGCAGGTAGACGATCGCACCGTCCTCGATCTCGGGGCCGATCACCGACGTCCCGACCACCACGCACAGCACCGGCAGCAGCGTGCCGAGCCCGAGGCCGTCGAGCACCCCGACCCCGACCTGCTCGTCGGCGCCCGCCCCGAGCCGGAAGACGACCGCGACCACCAGCAGCACCGTGGGGAGCAGGGCGAGCACCAGCACGCGTCGTCGTCCCAGCAGCCCGGCGAGGGTCAGCCTCGCCACGACGGCGTTCACCGCGCGCTCACCGGCCCACCAGGTAGGCGAAGACGCTCTCCAGCGACTCGTCGGCGGGCGACACCTCGTGCAGGCGTACGTCGGTCGCGACCGCGAGGCGGGGCACGGCCCGTACGAACGCGTCGTGGTCCGACGTGGTCAGCGCCAGCCCGTGGCTCCCCAGGTCGACCGAGGACACCGAGCCGTCGGCCACGAGCGCGGCGGCCAGCGCCCGGTCGTCGCTCGAGCGCACCGTGTAGCGCAGCGGCCGCCCGGTCATCAGCCGTCGGATCTCGCGGAAGTCGCCCGAGGCCGCGTGCCGCCCGGCCACCAGGACCTCGATGCTGCTCGCGAGCTGCTCGACCTCCTCCAGGATGTGGGAGCTGAACAGCACCGTGCGGCCGTCCGCGCCGAGGCGGCGCAGCAGGTCCATCAGCTGGAGCCGCTGGCGGGGGTCCATCCCGTTGAAGGGCTCGTCGAGCAGGAGCACGGCCGGGTCGTGGACCAGCGCGGTGGCCATCTTGACCCGCTGCTTCATCCCCTTGGAGTACGTCGACACCCGCCGGTCGGCCGCGTCGGTCATCTCCACCGCCGCCAGGGCCGAGCGGGCCGCGGCTGCCGGGTCGGTCAGCCCGTGGAGCCGGGCGTTGGCCACGACGAGGTCGTGGCCGGTGAGGCTCTCGTACATGCCCTCCCGCTCCGGGACGAGCCCGAGGTGGCGGTAGACCTGCTCGTCGCCCGCCGTCGGGGTCCCGTCGAGGGTGACCGTCCCGCTCGAGGGCGCCAGGAAGCCGGCCAGCATCGCCAGCAGCGTCGACTTGCCCGCGCCGTTGGGACCGAGCAGCCCGGTGACGCCCGGACCGATGGTCATCGTCACGTCGTTGACCGCGACCACGTTGCCGAACCAGCGCGACGCGCCGGCGACCTCGAGGACGCTCACGAGACCGAGACCCGCGAGTAGCGCCACACCAGAGCGGCGTACGACCCGGCCGAGAGCAGGACCAGCACGAGGGCGTAGGCGAGCACGCCGAGCAGGCCGGGCGGCTCGGGCATCCCGGGGGAGGGGTCCAGCGGGGTGAGGCCGACCAGGAGGCCGCTCACGGTCGCGAAGGGGTCGACCAGCCCGGAGTAGCCGGCGAGGGCCTCGTTGCCGTTCACCTCGCCGAGACCCTGCAGGGCCCCCTGCACACCTCCGGTGATGACCAGCAGGCCGATCACCGCCGCCACCCCGAGGCCGCGCCGCGGGGTCAGCGAGGCGACGAGCAGCGCGATCCCGGAGACCACCACGGCGACGAGCGCGCCGTCGAGGAGGCCGAGCAGCAGCCCCCGGGTCTGGTCGAGGAAGTCCAGCGGGGCGAGCAGCGCCCCCGCGTAGAGCGCCAGCAGCGGCACCGAGACGAAGACGAGCACCGCGGTGGCCAGGGCGGCGTACTTGGCGCGCACGTAGTCGGTGCGTCCCAGCGGACGGGAGAAGTACAACGACACCGTGCGGAAGCGCAGGTCGCGAGAGACCGCTCCGGGCGCCTGGCCCGCGACGAACAGCGAGATCAGGATCGAGATCACGCCGAGGTAGCCGGTGTAGCCGATCGGGAGCTCCTCGAAGCCCACCACGCTGGCGAGCACGGCGATCACCACGGTCGGCAACGTCGCCAGCGCGATCAGCACGAACGGCATGATCTTCGAGCGGGTCGACCGACCCAGGCCGAACGCGCCGCGCAGCGTGTCGACGTAGAGCACCCGGGTGATCTCGGCCCGGGTCAGCCGGGTGCCCTCGAAGTGGCGGTAGCCGATGTCGTGGATGACCCCGGACGGGCCGGGACCGGACGCCGCCGGGACCACGGGAGGCTCAGGCGTCGGCACGGGGAGCCTCCTGGTCGGTGAAGATCTCGGTGAGGCGGTGGCGGCGCCGCTGCAGCCGGACGAGGCCGACGCCGAGGTCGGCGACCGCGTCGCGGATCGCGTCGAGGGCCGGCTCCTCGCCGGTCGCGCCGAGCGACACCTCGAGGAGCTCGCTGCCGGGGGCTCCACCGTCGGCGGACACCGAGAGCCCGGTCCGGCGCAGCACGTCGGCCAGCTCGGCGCCGCGCTCGGTCACCTCGACACCGAGCACGGCGGTGTCCGTGGTGGCCGAGGCCACCGAGGAGGAGCGCAGCAGCCGACCTCCGTCGACGACCACGAGGTGCTCCGCGATCCGCTCCAGCTCGCCGAGCAGGTGGGAGGTGACCAGGATCGAGATGCCCAGCTCGGTGCCCACGTGGCGGATCAGGCCCAGCATCTCGTCGCGCCCGGCCGGGTCGAGCCCGTTGGTGGGCTCGTCGAGCAGCATCAGGTCCGGGTCACCGACCAGCGCGAGCGCGAGCTTGACCCGCTGGCGCATCCCGGTGGAGTACTGCCCGATCAGGCGGTAGCGCTCCTCGTAGAGCCCGACGAGCCGCAGGGTGTCCGCCGCCCGCTCCCGGGCGCTGGTGCGGGGCAGGCCCGCCATCCGTGCCATGTGCACGACGAACGCGGTCGCGTTGACGTCGGGAGGCAGGCAGTCGTGCTCGGGCATGTAGCCGACCCGCGCGCGGATCGCCTGGCCGGCCGAGGCGACGTCGAGCCCCAGCACCTCCGCACGTCCGCCGGTCGGCTCGAGCAGGCCCAGCAGGATCTTGATCAGGGTGGACTTGCCCGCGCCGTTGGAGCCGACCAGCCCGCTGACACCCGGGGGCACGTCGACGCTCAGCGCGTCCACGGCGGTGAGGGTCCCGTAGCGCTTGACCAGCCCCGAGGTCCGGACCACCGCGGACGACCCGGCCGGCGTGCTCATGTCCTCGAGGCTCCCACAGCTCGGCCCGGATCGGGCGTCACCGGGGCGCGGTGGCGCCGCGAGCCTGTCGGCACCGCGCGGCGACGTCCGTCGGGTCCTCCTGACCTCCTCGGGCCACCCCCGCGTGCGGCGGCCCGAGCACCGGATCAGGGGGAGCAGGGCCCGCGTCCTCGGCGCAGTAGGTTCGTCCGGTGGAGCCCTCCCAGATGCTGACCCAGCCCACCGGCCGCTCTCTGGCCCGTCTCGCCGAGCAGGCCTGGAGCCGGTGGGGTGAGGAGTCCGGCGTGCTCTTCGAGGGCCGCCGGCGCACCGGTGCCGAGCTCGGCGCCGAGGCCCGTTCGGTGGCCGCCGGCCTGGCCGGTCTCGGCGTACGCCCCGGTGACCGCGTCGTGGTGTGCATGGCCAACTGCCCCGAGGTGATGACCAGCTACCAGGCGATCTGGTGGCTCGGTGCCGTCACCACCCCGGTGCTGTTCCTGCTCAGCGAGGACGAGCTGCGCCACGTGCTGCGCGACTCCGAGGCCGTCGTCGTGATCACGACCCCGGAGTTCGCGGCCAAGGTCGGCTCCGCCGCCGCCGACGCGCCGAGCGTGCGCCACGTCGTCGTCGCGGGCGATCCGCCCCAGGACGCGCTCGCCGACCCGGTGGCGTTCGCCGACCTCGCCGCGCACGACGAGGGCGCGGCGGCCGACGTGGACCCGACCGGGCTCGGCGCGCTGCTCTACACCGGCGGCACCACCGGCCGCTCCAAGGGCGTCATGCTCAGCCACGACGCGCTCTCGGCCGCGGCGTGGGCCTCGACGCTGAACTCCACCCACCCCGACCACCGGGTCTCGATCCTGCCGCTGCCCCTGGCCCACGTCTTCGGCCTGATGGTCTCGACGATGGCGCTGCACGCGACGCAGCCGGCCCAGACGGTGCTGATGCGCTGGTTCGAGCCGACCGCCTACCTCTCGCTGGTCGCCTCCGAGGGCGTGCACGTGGGCGCCGTCGTGCCGGCGATGCTGCGCTCGCTGCTGACCCAGCCGCTCGAGGAGCACGACCTGTCCAGCCTGCAGCGACTGGCCTCGGGCAGCGCTCCGCTCGCCGAGGAGGTGATCGACCAGCTCGCGCGCCGCCTGCCCCACGTCGAGGTCGTCGAGGGCTACGGCTGCACCGAGAGCGCGGCGCTGATCTCCAGCACCCCCCTCGGCGGCGTGCGTCGCGGCAGCGTCGGCCAGGCGGTGCACGGCATCGAGCTGCGGATCACCGCGCCCGACGGCAGCGAGGTGGCGACCGGGACCGACGGCGAGATCTGCGCCCGCGGGCCCTCGCTGATGCAGGGTTACTGGCGCTCCCCCGAGGCGACGCAGGAGACCCTGCGGGACGGCTGGCTGCACACGGGTGACGTCGGGCACCTCGACGAGGACGGCTACCTCTACGTCGTCGACCGGATCAAGGACCTGATCATCCGCGGCGGCTTCAACGTCTACCCGCGCGACGTGGAGGAGGTGCTGATGGCCCACCCCGACGTCGCCAACGCCGCGGTGGTCGGTCGTCCCGACGACGTCCACGGCGAGGAGGTCGTCGCCTTCGTGCAGCCGGTGGCCGGTCGCGAGCTCGACGCCGAGGCGGTCCGGGCCTACGCCCGCGAGCACCTCTCGGCGGTGAAGTACCCGCGCGAGGTGCACGTGCTCGAGCAGATCCCGCTCACCAGCGTGGGCAAGCTCGACCGCAAGCGGCTGCGCGGCACCACCGGGGCCTGAGCCTGCCGCGGCGCGGGCCGGAACAGCCGGCCCCCTCGCGGGGTTGGATCCGTCGTGCCCCTACCCGAGACCGCGGTCGTCGACGCCACCACCCGAGCGTCGCGCCGGACCTGGACCCACGCGGGGGCGTTCCGCCTCGTCGGGCTGACGCTGCTGACGATCCTGGCCGCCTCGAGCGCGCCGTCGCCGCTCTACCCGGTCTACGCCGAGACCCTCGCGCTCGGGTCCGCGGCGATCACCCTGGTCTTCGCGGTGTACGCCGCTGCGCTGCTCCTCGCCCTGCTCGTCGTCGGGGGGCTCTCCGACCACGTCGGGCGTCGTCCGGTGCTGCTCGGTGCGGTCGCGCTGGAGATCGTCAGCCTGCTCGTCTTCGCCGCCGCCGGCGACCTGGGCCACCTGGTGCTCGCCCGGGTCGTGCAGGGCCTGGCGACCGGCGCCTTCACCGGCGTCACCAGCGCCGCGCTGGTCGACCTGCAGGCGCCCGGCACGCAACGCGGCGCCCTGGTCAACAGCGTCGGCGCCACCCTCGGCCTCGCGGTCGGGGCCCTCGGCTCCGGGCTGCTCGTCCAGGTCGCGCCGGCGCCGACGGTGACGGTCTACCTGGTCCTCGCCGCGGCGTTCACCGTGCTGCTCGCGCTGCTGTGGCGCCTGCCCGAGACCGCGGCCCGCCGCCCGGGCGCCTGGCGCTCGCTGGTCCCCCGAGCCGCCGTGCCCCCCGCCGTACGGCGCCAGTTCGTGGTCGTCCTGCCCATCCTGGTCGCGACCTGGTCCATGGGTGGGCTGTTCCTCTCGCTCGGACCGACCCTGGCCGGCGAGGTGCTCGGGCTCGGCGGTCGGCTCCTGCCCGGACTGGTCGTGACGGCCTTCGCCGGCTCGGGCGCGCTGGCCTCGGTGCTGACCTGGAGCTGGGACGCGCGTCGCACGATGCTGGTCGGGGCCGCGGGCCTGGCGCTGGGCACGGCGTCCACGGTGGTGGCCGTCCGGCTCGGTGACCCGCTGGTGTTCTTCCCCAGCGAGATGGTCGCGGGCGCCGGGTTCGGGATGGCGTTCCTCGGGGCCTACCAGACCGTGACCGCGCTCTCGGAGCCCGAGCGGCGCGCGGAGCTGCTCGCGGCCGTGTTCGTGGTGAACTACCTGGCCTTCTCGATCCCGGCCGTCGCCGCCGGCGTCGCGGTGCCGACGTTCGGGCTGGCCACGGTGGCCGAGACCTACGGCAGCGTCGTGGTCGTCCTCGCACTGCTGCTGCTCACGGTCGAGACGCTGCGGGGCCGTCCGCGGGCCGGGCGGGGCCGCGATCCCGCCTGAGGCGCGAGCAGGTCGAGGGCGTGGTCGACCGCCCTGGTGTCACGACTCCCCGGGCTCGGCGCGGTCGCGTCGGACCCGCACGACGACGAGCACGCCGGCGACCAGGGCCAGCGCGACCAGACCCGGCACCAGGGCGGTCGAGACCCAGGCCGGCGTCCCCGCTCCCTGCATGTCGGTCAGGGTCTCGGCCTGGCCGGGTGCCGCGAGGCTGGCGCCGTCGCACTCCGGCGCGCTCGCCGGATCGCCGCCCGAGGAGACCTCGAACTGGTAGCGGCCCGTGGCCCGGTCGCCGTCGGTGGACAGCACGGCGTACTCCAGCGTGTGCACGCCCTCGGTGAGCGGGTCGGTCCGCGCGCAGACCCGGTCGCCCGAGACCGCCACCGCCGTCCCGACGGCGACGGGCTCGTCGTCCTCGTCGGTGATCGCGACCAGGGGCTCGGCGTCCTCGTCGACCTCGGGCAGCTGCAGCGTGACCACGGTGCTCCCCGGGGCCACGTCGTCGCCGGGGCCCGGTGAGGCGGCCTCGAGGTCGCCGTGGGCCGAGGCCGGACCGGCCAGCGCCAGGGCGGCGCCGCCGAGGAGCACCGCCAGCAGGACCGCGAGCAGGAGCGACGCGGCCCTCCCACGAGCCGGACGCGCGTGGCTCACGAGAAGTCCGCGCACGCGAGCCGGTTGTCCATCGCGTCCGCGGGATGCACCACGATCGCGGGTGCGTCGTCCCCGACCTGCCGGTCGTTGGTGACCGTCGCGGTGCCGGTGCCGTCCCCGTCGGCGGTGAAACCGAGGTGCACCTCGTTGGGCGGCATCGTGCTGCCCTCGGCGTCGAAGGCGAAGTGCGGGCCGCCGTCGTCCTCCTCGCAGGTCTGGGCGTGGAGGTGCGAGACGTAGTCCTCACCCGCGACCAGTCCACGCAGCTCGATCGTCACCGTGGTGCCGGCCTCGCCCTGGGCCAGCCAGGCCTCCCCGGCGACGTCCTCGCTGCCGGGCGGGGCGGTGTCGAGAAGCACGAAGTCGCCCGAGGTGACCTCGCCGCCGACGTCGTAGGCCGGCGTCGCGTCCGGCTCGTTCATGGCGGACATGTCCATGCCCTCCATCCCGCTCACGGCGTCGCCGGAGGCGTCGGCCGGGTCGTCGGCGCCGCAGCCGGCAGCCGGCGAGCACGAGGGCGCAGGAGGCGAGGGCGGCGGACAGGCGGGAGGCGGGCGCAGGTCTCACGTCGACCGAGCGTAGCCGGAGGGGTGGTTCAGCCCGGTCTCAGCCGGTCGGGGCATCCTGGTGCGGTGACCACCCGTGCCGCCGACGCCGTCCCGGCGTGGCGGCGTACGACCCCGGTGCCGGGCGGCGTGCCGGAGCTGGCCCGCGCCCTGCTGTGGTGCGAGCTCGCGATCGTGCTGGCGCTCTCCCTGGGTCGCTCCGCGGTGTACGCCGCGGTCAACCTGGTCGCGGCCATCACCGCACCCGGGGCGCTCTCCTCCCAGGCGGCCACGCTCAACGACTCCCTGGCTCCCGGCCGGCCGTGGCTGGACCTGCTCTACCAGCTGCTGCGGGTCGGCTTCGCCGTCGTCCCCGTCGCCCTGGTGGCCTACCTCCTCGTGCGCTCGGGCACCCGGCTCCGCGAGGTCTGGTTCGGCGGCGTGAGCCTGCGCGAGCGAGCCGCCGTCGACGTCGGCCTCGGTGCGCTGCTCGCGCTCGGCGTCGGCTCCGTCGGCGTGGTCTTCTACCTCGCCACGTTCGCCCTCGGCACCAACCTGACCGTCGTCGCCCAGAGCCTGCCGGGGCAGTGGTGGCAGTACCCGGTGCTGGTCCTGGCGGCGCTGGAGAACGCCGTGCTCGAGGAGTTCGTGGTGCTCGGCTTCGTCCAGGTCCGGCTGCGCCAGCTCGGCCTCGGCGACCCCGCGGCGATCGGGCTGGCCGCGCTGCTGCGCGGCAGCTACCACCTCTACCAGGGCCTCGGCGGCTTCGTCGGCAACCTCGCGATGGGGCTGCTCTTCGGCTGGCTCTTCCGCCGGTGGGGCCGGGTGGTGCCGTTCGTGGTCGCCCACACGCTGCTCGACGTCGGGGCCTTCATCGGGTACGCCGTGCTGGCCGGCAACGTCAGCTGGCTGCCGACGCTCTAGCAGCGCTGCGAGCTCGGGTTCTCGGTCGGCCAGTCCGAGCCGCCGCCCGGCCGCGACCCGCCTCGGGGCCGCACCACTGCCGCTTCGTCCGGCCCACGGCCGGGACTCGTGCACCACCGTGCTCGCGGCGGACCCCGGTCCAGACCTCGGCCCCGGCAGGATGAGCCGGTGACCTCCGTGCCGCTGCCCCGGGTGCCCCGGGTGCCCCTGTGGGTGGCCTCGACGGCCGCGGGAGCCGGCGTGGTCCTGACCGGCGCCCTCGGCCGGGGTCCGGCCGCCGCGACCCTGGGCCGGGTGGCGCCGGTCCTGGCGTTCCTGGTCGGGCTCACGGTGCTGGCCGAGCTGGCCGCCGCGGCCGGCCTGTTCGACCTGGCCGCGGACGTGGCCGCCCGGCTCGCGCGGGGCCGCACCGCGGCCCTCTTCGCGGTCGTGGTCGCCCTGGCCACCGCGACGACGATCCTGCTCAGCCTCGACACCACCGCGGTGCTGCTCACCCCCGTCGTGCTGTCGCTGTGCGCGCGCCTCGCGCTGCCCCCGTTGCCGTTCGTGCTGGCGACCGTGTGGCTGGCCAACACCGCCAGCCTGCTGCTGCCGGTCTCCAACCTGACCAACCTGCTCGCGGTGCGGACCCTGGGCGTGCACCCCGCCGCGTACGCCGCCCGGATGCTGCTGCCGGCCTTCACCGCCGTGCTGCTGACCGTCCTCGTGCTCGTGGTGCGCCACCACCGCGACCTGCGCGGGCGCTACCTCGTGGTGCCGGCGCGTCCGGTCGAGGACCGAGTCGTCCTGGTCGCGGCCGCCGTCGCCGTGGCCGGCTTCGCTATCGGTGTGCTCCTCGGGCTGGCCGTCGCCGTGGTGGCCGTCGTCGCGGCCGCCGTCCTGGCCGCGGTGCTCGGCGTACGCCGCCGGGATTCGCTGACCTGGCGGCTCGTCCCGTGGCGACTCGTGCTCACGGTGACGGGGCTGTTCCTCGTCGTCGACACCCTGGACCGGCACGGCCTCGGGAGCGTCGTGAGCGCCGCTGCCGGGACCGGGGACTCGACCGGGGACCTGCTGCGGCTCTCCGCGACCAGCGCGTTCGGCGCCAACGTCGTCAACAACCTGCCCGCCTACCTCGCCCTCGAGCCCACCGCCGACGGGTCGGTGGTGCGTCTGCTCGCGGTGCTCGTCGGGGTGGGGGTCGGACCACTGGTGCTGGTCTGGGGATCACTGGCGACCCTGCTGTGGCGCGAGCGCTGCCGCGCGCTCGGCGTCGAGATCAGCGCCGTCGCCTTCGCCCGCGCCGGGCTCGTGGTCGTGCCGGTCGTGCTGGTCGGCACCACCCTGGTCCTGGCGGTCTCGTAGCCGGCCGTGAGGCGGCCCGGTGGTGCGCGGCGCCGGCGCCGCTAGGGTTCTGCGATGCCGAGTCCTGATCCGCAGCCCACCCGTGCCCTGGTCCTCGGCGGCGGTGGTGTCACCGGCATCGCCTGGGAGATCGGGCTCATCCACGGACTGGTCTCGGCCGGGGTCGACCTCGCCGCCGCCGACCTCGTGATCGGGACTTCGGCCGGCTCGGTGGTCGGCGCCCAGCTGCGCAGCGGCCTGGACCCCGCTGCGCTGTACGAGCGGCAGCTCGACCCCCCCGACGGTGAGGTCACCGCCCGGCTCACCCCGGTGATGATGGCCCGGATGGCGGTGCCACTGCTGCTGCCCGGCAGCGCCACGACGAAGCGGGCGCGGCTCGGCCGGCTCGCCCAGCGGGTCCGTCCCGGCGACGGTGACGAGCGGGTCGGGGTCATCCGTGAGCGCCTGCCGGTCCACGAGTGGCCCGAGGCCGACCTGCGCGTCTGCACCGTGGACGCCGACTCGGGCGAGTTCGTGGTGCTCGACCGCCACGGCGACGTCGACCTCGTCCACGCCGTCGCCTCGAGCTGCGCGGTGCCGATGGTGTGGCCCACGGTCGCCGTCGGCGGCCGCCGGTTCCTCGACGGCGGGTTCCGCTCGGTCGCCAACGTCGATCTCGCCCGCGACCACGACCGGGTCGTGGTGCTCGCACCGATCGTGCGGTCCTTCACCCGGGCCGGCTCCCCCCAGGCGCAGCTCGACGGGCTCGGGACCACCGCCGCCTCGCTGGTCTCCCCCGACGAGGCGGCGCTCGAGGCGATCGGGTCCAACGTGCTCGACCCGGCCCGGAGGGCCGGTGCCGCACGGGCCGGGCTGCGCCAGGCCGACCAGGTCGTGGACGCCGTCCGGGAGGTCTGGGGCTGAGGGGTCGGAGCACTGCGGCCCTGCCGGGCACCCGGCGGGGGGGTGACCCGGGTCACCACCGTCTACGGTCGTCTCGCGCCCTGTCCGGAGCGCCCCGGATGACGCCCGGGTGATGCCCGATCGATGGAGGACACCGCGTGAGTGACCGTGAGAGCTTCGACTACGTCATCGTGGGGGCCGGCAGCGCCGGTGCGGTGCTCGCCGCCCGGCTCACCGAGGACCCGGCGACCAGGGTGCTCCTGCTCGAGGCGGGCGGGGCGGCCGAGGCCGACCACATCACCATCCCGGCGGCCTTCGCCAACCTCTTCCAGACCCGGTGGGACTGGAACTACCACACCGCCGAGCAGAAGCAGCTCGACAGCCGCCGCGCGTACTGGCCCCGGATGAAGGCCCTGGGTGGGTGCTCCTCGATGAACGCGATGATCTACATCCGCGGCAACCACGCCGACTACGACGCGTGGCGCGACGAGCACGGCGCGACCGGCTGGGGTCACGACGACGTGCTGCCCTACTTCGTGCGCGCGGAGCGCAACACCCGGCTCGGGGGGCCCTGGCACGGCCAGGACGGACCGCTGCACGTCGAGGACCGCGCCTACACCCACCCCCTGACCCACGCGTTCGTGGACGCGGCGGTGGCCGGCGGGTTCAAGCCCACCGACGACTTCAACGGCGCCGAGCAGGAGGGTGCCGGGCTCTACCAGGTCACCTGCCGCAAGGGCCGTCGGTGGTCGACGGCCAAGGCCTACCTCGAGCCGGCCGCCGACCGCGCCAACCTGACGGTGCGCACCGGGGCGCTCGCCGAGCGGCTCGAGATCGAGGGCACCCGCGTCGTCGGGGTCACCTACCAGCACGGCCGCGGTGCGCGCACGACGTACGCCGACGCGGAGGTGCTGCTGTGCGGCGGCGCGGTCAACAGCCCGCAGCTGCTGATGCTCTCGGGCATCGGACCGGGTGAGCACCTGCGTGAGCACGGCCTCGACGTCGTCGCCGACCTCGCGGGTGTCGGCGCCAACCTGCACGACCACCCCGCCGTGCCGCTGGTCTTCGAGACCCGCGACACCACCGACCTCGCCGAGCACAACACGCTGCTGAACTTCGCCCGGGCCAAGGCCACCGGCTCCGGGCCGTTGACCTCGAACGTCGGCGAGGGCGGCGCCTTCTGGCGCAGCCGCGACGGGCTCCCCGCGCCGGACCTGCAGGCCCACGTCGCGCCGACGGGGTTCTGGGACAACGGGTTGCACGAGCCCACCACCCGCAAGGTCACGCTCGCGCCGACCCTGGTGCACGTGGCCAGCCGGGGCTCGGTGCGCCTGCGCTCGGCGGACCCGCGCTGGCACCCCGAGATCGACCCGGGCTACTACGACGACCAGCGCGACCTGGACGCGATGGTGGCCGGGTGCCGCACGATGCTGGAGGCCGCCGCGAGCGGCCCGCTCGCCGCGCTGGTCTCCGGTCCCGGCCTGCCGACCATGGCCGGCTGGGGCCACGAGGTCACCGACGCCCAGATCACCGACCACGTCCGGGCCCAGACCCAGACCCTCTACCACCCGGTCGGCACCTGCGCGATGGGCGACGACGAGCGCTCGGTCGTCGACCCGCAGCTGCGGGTGCGCGGCGTCGAGGGTCTGCGCGTGATCGATGCCAGCGTCATGCCGACCGTCACGCGCGGCAACACCAACGCCCCCACGATCATGATCGCCGAGCGGGCCTCCGACCTGCTGCGAGGAAGGACCGCCTGATGTCGACCGACACCGCCGCCACCAGCACGGCCGGCACACCCCCCGAGACCCCCGAGGTCCTCGAGTCGAGGAACCCCGCGACCGGTGACGTCGTCGGCACGCACGTCGTCGACGACACCGCGAGCGTCGAGGCCGCCGTGGCCCGGGCCCGGGAGGCCGCGGCCTGGTGGGCGGGCATCGGCTTCGACGCCCGACGCGAGGTGCTCGCCCAGTGGCGCGGCGTCCTGACCCGGCGCATCGCCCAGCTCGCCGCCGTCGTCCACGACGAGACCGGCAAGCCGCACGCGGACGCCACCCTCGAGATCGGCCTCGCCATCGACCACCTCGCCTGGATCGGGGCGAACGCCGAGAAGGTGCTCGGGCGCAAGCGACGCTCGGCCGGTCTGCTGCTGGCCAACCACAGTGCGAGCGTCGAGCACCTCCCGCTCGGCGTGATCGGCGTGATCGGGCCGTGGAACTACCCCGTCTACACGCCGATGGGTTCGATCGCCTACGCCCTCGGCGCCGGCAACGCGGTGGTCTTCAAGCCCAGCGAGCTCACTCCCGGTGTCGGCGTGTGGCTCGCCGAGAGCCTGCGCGAGGTCGTCGGCGACCACGACCTGCTCCAGGTCGTCGTCGGCACCGGTGAGACCGGCGCCGCGCTGTGCCGCTCCGGGGTCGACAAGCTCGCCTTCACCGGGTCGACCGAGACCGGCAAGCGGGTCATGGCGGCGTGCGCCGAGACGCTCACCCCGGTGCTGATCGAGGCCGGCGGGAAGGACGCCCTGCTCGTCGACGTGGACGCCGACGTCGAGGCGGCGGCGGACGCGGCGGCATGGGGCGCCTTCTCGAACGCCGGTCAGACCTGCATCGGCATCGAGCGGGTCTACGTCCACGACGACGTGGCCGACTCCTTCCTCGAGGCGCTCACCCGCCAGGCCCGGGAGGTCCATGCCGGCGACGGTGCCGAGGCCAAGCTCGGCCCGATGACGATGACCAGCCAGCTCGACGTCGTACGACGCCACGTCGACGACGCGCTCGCCCGCGGCGGCCGGGCCCTGGTCGGCGGGGCCGGCTCGGTCGACGACCGGTTCGCGCAGCCGACCGTGCTGGTCGACGTCCCGGAGGACTCCGAGGCGGTCACGGAGGAGACGTTCGGCCCGACGGTGACGGTGACGCGGGTGCGCGACATGGACGAGGCCGTGGACCTGGCCAACGCCGGGCGCTACGGCCTCGGCTCGGCGGTGTTCAGCAAGGCGCGGGGGCCGGAGCTGGCGCGACGGCTGCGCAGCGGGATGACCTCGGTCAACTCGGTGATCGCCTTCGCGGGCGTGCCGTCGTTGCCCTTCGGTGGCGTCGGGGACTCGGGGTTCGGGCGCATCCACGGCCCCGAAGGACTCAAGGAGCTCACCTACGCCAAGGCCGTGACGCGTCAGCGGATCAAGCCGGTGCTCAACCTGACGACCTTCGCGCGCACCGAGGCGCAGGACACCACCTTCGTCACGCTGCTCACCGCGCTGCACGGGCGGGCGACCCAGATCGCGCCGGCCGCGGCAGGAGGGCCGCTGCGGCTGCTGCGGCCGGGTCGTGGCCGCCGTCCCTGAGGCGGGTGGGGAGACGGCGACGGGCGGTGGCCTGCTCGCCGGGTTCGACGACCGGGTGGTCGAGGTCGGCGGCGCCTCGATCCGGGCGCGCAGCGCCGGCACCGGGCCGGCGGTCCTCCTGCTGCACGGCTACCCGCAGACCGGGGCCATGTGGCACGCCGTCGGCACCGCGCTCGCGGCCGAGCGGACCGTCGTCGTTCCCGACCTGCGGGGGTACGGCGCCAGCCTGGCCCACGACGCCGACCTCACCTTCGCCGCCATGGCCGCCGACCAGGTCGCGGTGATGGCCGAGCTCGGGCACGAGGTCTTCGACCTCGTCGGCCACGACCGCGGCGCCCGCACCGCGCACCGACTGGCCCTCGACCACCCCGGCGCCGTGCGCTCGCTGGCCCTGCTCGACATCCTGCCTACGCTCGACGTCTGGGCGCACTTCGACGCCTGGCTGGCCCGTCGCTACTTCCACTGGACCTTCCTCGCCCAGCCGGACGGCCTTCCCGAGCGGCTCCTGGCGGCCGACCCGCTGGGCTGGCTGCGCCACGCGCTGGGCTCGCTCGGCGGCACGGCAGGCATGCATCCCGACGCCGTCCTCGAGTACGAGGTCGCCTCGCTGCGAAGAAGCGTCACCGACGCCTGGTGCGCGGACTACCGTGCCGCCGCCGGACCGGACCTCGCGGACGACCGGGCCGACCTCGGGCGCACCCTCGACGTCCCGACCCTGGTGCTGTGGGGGGAGCGTGGCGTGGTCGGCGCGCAGGTCGACCCGGTCGCCGCGTGGCGCGCGTGGTTCCCGGCGGCGTACGGCCATGCGGTGCCGACGGGGCACTTCGTGGCCGAGGAGCGCCCCGACCTGGTGCTCGCCGCCCTCGGGCCGCACCTGGCCTGAGCCGGCTCTTGGTCGTCCTGGGATCGTGGGGCCATGCGGACCCCCCGGAGTCGACCCCTGCACCGCGCCGCCACGGCCCTGGGCGCCGCCGGTCTCGGCGCGGCCCTGCTCACCGGGTGCGGTGGCGACACCCAGCCCGAGGAGACCGGCCGGCCCAGCGTGCCCTCGGAGGCCACCCGCACCGCCTCGACCGACGACGAGACGCCGGGCGACCAGGAGCTGTCCGTCACCGAGGTGGCCACCGGGATCACCAGCCCGTGGGGCGTCGTCGAGCTGGACGGGGGCGACCTCGTCGTCAACGAGCGCGACACCGGCCGGATCCTGCGCGTGGACCGCGACAGCGGGGAGAGCACCGAGCTGCGCACCCTGCCCGGCGTCGAGCCCGGCGGCGAGGCCGGGCTGCTCGGGCTGGTGATGACGCCCGAGCAGGACGCGATGCTCGCCTACTACACGACCACCGAGGACAGCCGGGTCGTCTCGATGAGCTGGGACGGCACCGATCTCGGCGAGCCGGAGGTCCTCTTCGGCGGCATCCCGACCGGCGCGGGCTACCACCAGGGTGGACGGATCGTGATCGGACCCGACGACCTCGTCTACATCGGCACCGGCGACAACGGCGTGCCCGAGAACGCCCAGGACACCGACTCGCTCTCGGGCAAGGTCCTGCGGATCACCCTCGAGGGAGAGCCGGCGCCCGACAACCCGTTCGGCAACGCCGTCTACTCCTACGGCCACCGCAACGTCGAGGGCCTCACCTTCGACGACCAGGGCCGGCTGTGGTCGGCGGAGTTCGGCTCCTCGGAGTGGGACGAGGTCAACCTGGTCGAGGCCGGCGACAACTACGGCTGGCCCGTCCTCGAGGGCAGCGGCGGCGGCGAGGAGTACGCCGACCCGGCCGCCGTCTGGCGGACCTCGGACGCCTCCCCCTCGGGCATCACCGCCTGGGACGGCTCGCTGTGGCTGGCCGCCCTGCGCGGTGCCCGCCTGTGGGAGATCCCGATGGTCGACGGCGAGGACACGCTCGACCAGCCGGTCGCCCACCTCGCCGACGAGTACGGCCGGCTGCGCACCGTGCTGCCCAGCGCCGCGGGCGGCCTGCTGCTGACGACCTCGAACACCGACGGTCGCGGCGACGTGCAGGACGGCGACGACCGGGTGCTGTCCCTGACCCGCTGACGCTGACCCGCTGACCTGGCCCGCTGACCTACCGGACCCGACATCGTCCTCCTCGCAGGTCAGGGGGCCTGCAGGGGTGGCGCGCCGCGCCGGCGCATCTAGCGTGAGCGACGTCACAGTGGCGACTCGAGGGGGCACTCATGGCGACCAGCGCCGGCGGCGGGCTCAGCCAGGCGGAGGAGGAGCGCGGCTTCCACACCGCCAAGGTCGTCCAGCTCGCCAGCGTCGCGGCGCTGGCGGGTCTCCTGTTCGGCTTCGACACCGCGGTCATCAACGGCGCCGTCGGCGCGATGCGCGACGACTTCGGCGATGGGCGCCGGCCTGACCGGCTTCGTGGTCTCCTCGGCCCTGCTGGGCTGCATGGTCGGCGCGTACGCCGCCGGCCGGCTCGCCGACCGGATCGGTCGGCTCAAGGTGATGTTCCTGGCCTCGGCGCTGTTCACCGATCTCGGCGATCGGGTCCGGCCTGGCCTTCGGCCCGGTCGACATGATCCTCTGGCGCGTCGTCGGTGGTCTCGGCGTCGGTGCCGCCTCGGTGATCGCGCCGGCGTACATCGCCGAGATCAGCCCGGCCCAGATCCGCGGCAAGATGGGCTCGCTGCAGCAGCTGGCCATCGTGACCGGCATCTTCGTCGCCCTGCTCTCCGACTACGCCCTCGCCGCCGCGGCCGGCGGATCGGCCAACGAGCTCGGCCTCGGCCTCGAGGCCTGGCGCTGGATGTTCCTCGCCGAGGTCATCCCGGCCGTGGCCTACGGCGTGCTGGCCACCACGATCCCCGAGTCCCCGCGCTACCTGATGACGCTGGGCAGCGAGGAGAAGGCCCGCGAGATCCTGCGCCGGGTCCTCAAGGGCGGGATCGACCAGCGGATCTCGGAGATCAAGCGGACCATCCACCGCGAGCGGAAGACCTCCTTCAGCGACCTGAGGAAGCCCGGCGGCGGCCTGCTGCCGATCGTGTGGATCGGCATCGCGCTCTCGGTCTTCCAGCAGTTCGTCGGGATCAACGTGATCTTCTACTACTCCTCGGCCCTGTGGCAGGCGGTCGGCTTCACCGAGTCCGACGCGCTGAAGCAGACCGTGATCACCTCGATCACCAACATCGCGGTCACGCTCGTGGCGATCGCGCTGATCGACAGGATCGGGCGTCGGGTCCTGCTCACGATCGGCTCGGCCGGCATGACCGTCACGCTCGGGGTGATGGCCTACGTCTTCAGCCAGGCCCCGATCGTCGACGGCGACCCGGTTCTCGGCGACACCGCCGGCCTCGTGGCGCTCTTCGCCGCCAACGGCTTCGTGGTCTTCTTCGGCATGTCGTGGGGCCCGGCGGTGTGGGTGCTGCTCGGGGAGATGTTCAACAACCGGATCCGCAGCACCGCGCTCGGGGTCGCCGCCGCGGCCCAGTGGCTGGCCAACTTCGCGATCTCCACGTCGTTCCCCGCGATGGCCGCCCTCGGCCTGTGGTTCGCCTACGGCTTCTACACCCTGGCCGCGGGTGTCTCGCTGTGGTTCGTGATCAAGTTCGTCCCCGAGACCAACAACGTCGAGCTCGAGGACATGGTCTAGCGCAGGTTCCGGCGCGGTTACTCGCCGGGCAGCGGGCGCTCCGGGAGCGGGCCGAGGCCGGCGAAGGCATCGAGGTACGCCGTGACGTCGCCGCGGCTGGTCCAGGTCCGCAGCTGCTCGGCGGTGCGCCGGCTCATCAGGGCCCGGGCGAGGTCGTGGTCCGGCGCCGAGACCTGGGTCGGCGCCGAAGCCGCGGGTCCCTCGCTGCACCAGGTCCACCCCGGCCCGATCAGTGCGACGGGCGGCAGGTTGCGCACGGCCTCGCCGAACCGGCCCGCCATGCGGTCACGCACCAGGGCGAGCTCGGTCGTGTCGCGGCCACCGGGCTGGCGCAGGGCCGCCCGCAGGTCCTGCTCGTGGATGACCACGTCGGCGAGCGGTCGGGAGCCGTGCTCGTGGATCCAGGCCACCATCGCCTCGGCGAGGGCCTCCCACTCCGCGACCAGCTCGGAGGTGGTGCGGTCGGTCCGGGCGTCGACCTGCGCCTGGGTCCACGCGCTGTTGTGGTCGTCGGGCTCGTCGCCACCCACGACGTCGGCGCCGAGGCCGACCATGTGGGAGAGCAGGTCACGCGCGCTCCAGTCCGGGCAGGCCGGGACCGTCACGCCCATCTGCTCGTCCCCGGCCGTGGTCACGAGCGAGCAGACGCGGCGTACGGCGTCGTGCCACAACCGGGCCGGGTCGGGGGCGGGGGAGGACGGGTTCTCGGTCGTCATGGCCCCATTCGACACCGCCGCCGATCCGCGGACACCCACCCGGGTTCTCGCGGCGCTCCGGCCGGGCACTCACCCCGACGCATGGTGCGTTGCCCGGTGCCCGGCTGCGAGAGTCCTGAGCACGCCCGCACCGGGGGCCGGCCGCACACGTTCCGCCGACCCACCCACCCCCGCGGGCATCAGAAGGAGGCACATCGTCATGGCCAAGATCACCCTGCTCGCCGCCGGAGCCGTCGGCTACGTGCTCGGCGCGCGCGCCGGCCGCGAGCGCTACGAGCAGATCGCGCAACAGGCCCAGAGGGTCTGGCGCGACCCCCGCGTGCAGCAGCGCAAGGACGAGGCCGCCAGCGCCGTGAAGGAGACCGTCACCGACGCCGCGCAGCAGGCCACCGAGGCCGCCAAGGAGAAGGTCTCGTCCTCCACGAGCAGCACCTCCTCGAGCAGTACCGAGCACACCGGACGGGCAGCACCGGGACGACCAGCACCCCGCTCGCCGACCTCGCCGACCCCACGCCGCCCTCGGGCGCGACGGGGCCCGGGACGGCCTCGACCGGCCCGGTGCTCGACCCGGCCGCTGACCCCGACCGCGCGCCGGGGCAGGCCGACGAGAGCTTCCCGCCCGACCCGAGCCAGCCCGCGCGCGATGTCTGACCCGGCTCGCGAGCCGGACCCGACCATCGGCGCCCTCGTCGCCGACCTCTCGCAGCAGACCCAGGAGCTCGTCCGGGGCGAGATGGCGCTGGCCCGCGCCGAGCTCACCGCCACGGTCAAGCACGCGGGCAAGGGTGCGGGCCTCTTCGGCGGAGCCGGTCTGGTCGCGCTGTATGGCCTCGGGGCCCTGGTCACCGCCGCCATCGCGGCACTGGCCCTCGCACTGCCGCTGTGGGCCAGCGCCCTCGTCGTGGGGCTGGTGCTCCTCGCCGTCGCCGGCGTGGTGGCCCTGCTGGGCAAGAAGCAGGTCGACCAGGTCACGCCCGCCGTGCCCGCCACCCAGGCCAACGTCGCCCGTGACGTCGCCGCCGTCAAGGAAGGCCGTCACCGTGACTGAGTCACCCCAGGACCCCTCCACCCCGACCGCGGGCGGCGACGACCAGGTCGCCGCGATCGAGGCCGACCTCGAGGAGACGCGCCAGCGCCTCGGCGAGACCATCGACGCGCTCGGCGACAAGCTCGACGTCAAGGGCCGCGCCGCGCACAAGGCCCAGGAGGTCCGCGACGAGCGCGGCACCGAGCTCGCGGTCACGGCGGGCGTGATCGTGGCCCTGATTGTGTCGTGGGTGGTCTACCGGCGCCGCCGCTGACCGCACGCCGGCCGGCGCGCGCCGCGGCGCGTACCGGCACTCGGCGGGCCCGGTGCGGCCCGCGGGGGGTGCTTCGTGATGGACTGGGAGCGTGCGGATCCCGAGCACCCTGTCCCGCGTCGCGGCACCCCTGCTGCTGCGGCGGGTGAGCCCCGGCGGCATCGACCTGCGCACGTTGCGCTTCCTGCCGCCGGCCATCACGATGCCGATGAAGCGTCGTGGCGTCGACCCGCTGCCGGCCCTGGGCCGGGCCCGCGCGCAGGAGCCGGTCAAGCGGCTGACCACGCTGTTCGGCAAGGGGATCTGGCTGGTCAGCGGCTACGACGCCGCCCGCGAGGTGCTCGGCGACGCCGGGTCGTGGAGCAACGACCTCGGGCAGTTCGTCTCGCAGGAGGGGCGCTCGGACTCCGAGCAGATCGGCGGTCTCGGGATGACCGACGCCCCCCTTCACACCGCGCTGCGCCGCTACCTGACCCCGGAGTTCACCCGCCGCCGTCTGGCCCGGCTCGAGCCGTTCATCGCCGAGGTCGTCGAGCGCCGTCTCGACGCCCTGGCCGCCGCCGGCCCCGAGGTCGACCTCGTCGCCGAGCTCGCCTTCCCGGTCCCCTTCGAGGTCATCTGCGAGCTGCTCGGGCTGCCGGTCGAGGACCGCACCGACTTCAACCGGCTCGGCTCCGCGCGCTTCGACCTCACCCAGGGTGGCGTCGGTGTCTTCGGCGCGGCGGCCGCGACCCGCGAGTTCCTGATCGAGGCCGTACGCCGCCAGCGTGCCGACCCGGGACCCGGGCTGATCGGGGCGCTGCTGCGCGAGCACGGCGACGAGCTCGACGACACCACGCTCGGCGGGATCGCCGACGGGGTCTTCCTCGGGGGCTACGAGACGAGCGCGAGCATGCTCGCGCTCGGGGCGTTCGTGCTCTCCGGCTCACCCGAGGCGATGGCGGCGCTGCGGGGGGACGACGAGTCGGTCGACCGGGTGGTGGAGGAGCTGCTGCGCCACCTCAGCGTGGTGCAGGTCGCCTTCCTGCGCTTCGCGCGACACGACGTACGCCTCGGCGGGCAGCTGATCGCCGAGGGTGACTGCGTCGGGGTCTCGATGCTCGCCGCCAACCGCGATCGACGGCTCACCGGCGGCGACGACCGTTTCGACCCCTCCCGCGAGCCCACCCGCCACCTCGCGTTCGGGTGGGGGATCCACCGGTGCGTCGGAGCCGAGCTGGCCCGCATGGAGCTGCGCATCGCCCTGCGGGGGCTCGCGACACGCTTCCCCGACCTCGCGGTCGTCGGTGGCCGTGACGACCAGCCCTGGCGCCAGCTCTCGGCCGTCTACGGCGTCGACGCGCTGCGGGTCCGCCTGGTGCCCCAGGACTGCTCGGCCACCGAGGTCAGCGACGCAGGCCGCGCACCACCCCGCGCACGAGCGCGATCACGCCGCGTGCCGACCCTGTCGTGGCCTCGCCCCAGCTGAAGTGGTCCTCCCAGCGGGCGATCTCCCCGTCGTGGACGACGAAGGTGCCCTGCACCGCGAAGCTGGTCTCGAAGCGCCCGAACCGGATCGTGTCGGTGCGGTCGGTGAGCACCGCGTCCCCGGACGCCGCGACGTGGTGCATCTCGACGTCGACCTCGACCCCACGCCGGTCCAGGGCCTCCAGCAGGGAGCCGACGCGCGAGCCCCGCAGCGTCGGCAGACCGGTGTTGGTCCACACCACGTCGTCGGACAGCAGGGCGCTCGCGCCGCTCGGGTCGCCGGTCTGCAGCGAGATCCAGAAGCGCTGGACCACGTCGAGCGGGTCGACGAGCGACCGGGCGTCGGCGGGCACCTGGGGGTCGCCGTCGGCGCTCACTTGCTGCTCGCCCGCTGGTAGGAGCGCACCGAGACCGGGACGAAGACCACGAGGATCAGCGCCACCCAGATCAGTGTGTAGAGGGCCGGGTGCTGCAACGACCAGACGTCGGGCGCCGGGATGCGCGGGTCGACGTTGCCGAACAGCTCGCGCACCGCCTGGGTCAGGGCCGAGACCGGGTTCCACTCGACGAAGACCCGCAACCCGCTGGAGAACGACTCGAGCGGCACGAAGGCGTTGGAGACGAACGTGAGCGGGAAGATCACGATGAAGGAGGCGTTGTTGATCACCTCCACGCTCGGCACCAGCAGCCCCACCCAGGCCATCACCCAGCTGATCGCGTAGGCGAAGAGCAGCAGCAGGAGGAAGGCACCCAGCGCGTTCAGGACGCCCTCCCGCATCCGCCAGCCGACCAGGAGGCCGGTCAGCGCCATGATGATCAGGCTGAGCACGTTGTAGACCACGTCGGAGGCGGTGCGGCCCACGAGCACCGCCGAGGGCGACATCGGCAGCGACCGGAACCGGTCGATGATGCCCTTGGCCATGTCCTCGGCGATCCCGGCACCGGTGAAGGTCGCGCCGAAGACCACGGTCTGGGCGAAGATCCCCCCGATCAGGAACTCGCGGTAGTTCACGTTGCCCTCGGGCTGGATCGCGCCGCCGAAGACGAAGGCGAAGAGCAGCACGAACATGATCGGCGAGATCAGCACGAAGACGAGCACCTCGGGCACCCGCTTGATCTTGATCAGGTTGCGCTTGGCCACGACCCAGCCGTCGGAGAGGGCGCGGGCGGGCCCCGGACGCCGTACGACGTGGTCGGGGGCGGTGCCCGGCTCACGGGTGGTGCTCATCGGAGGGCCTCCTTGGTCGTGGACCGGGCGGGCTCGTCGTCCGACGTCTCGTCGGCGGACTCCTCGCTGGTCGTCTCGCTGGGCCGTCCGGTCAGGGTCAGGAACACGTCGTCCAGCGTGGGCCGGCGCAGCCCGACGTCGAGCAGGTCGATGCCCTCGCGCTCGAAGGACTCCAGCGCCCGCCGCAGCGCCCCGGTGCCGCCGTCGACGGGGGCGACGATCGAGCGTCCGTTGTCGCTGACCTGGAGCTCGCCGACGGCGATCTCGCGCAGCAGGGTCTCGGCGTCGGCGCGGCGCCCGGCGTCGGCCAGGACGACCTCGACCCGCTCCCCGCCGGTCTGGGCCTTGAGCTCGTCGGCGGTGCCTCGCGCGATCGCGGAGCCGTGGTCGATGACCACGATCGAGTCGGCGAGCCGGTCGGCCTCCTCGAGGTACTGCGTGGTCAGCAGCAGCGTCGCGCCGTCGGTGACGAGGTCGCGGATCACCTCCCACATGCCGATCCGGCTGCGGGGGTCGAGCCCGGTCGTCGGCTCGTCGAGGATCAGCACCGGCGGAGCCGCGACCAGCGCACCGGCGAGGTCGAGCCGGCGGCGCATGCCGCCGGAGTAGGTCTTCGAGGGCCGGTCGCCGGCGTCGGCGAGGTCGAAGCGGTCGAGCAGCTCGCGCGCCCGCTCTCGCGAACGCTTGCGCCCCAGGCCGTAGAGGCGCCCGACCATCTCGAGGTTCTCGAAGCCGGTCAGCTGCTCGTCGACCGCGGCGTACTGCCCCGAGAGCCCGATCCGTGCCCGCACGCCGTCGGGGTCGGCCACGACGTCGAGGCCCGCCACCTCCGCCCGGCCGCTGGTGGGCTTCTGCAGGGTGGCGAGGATCTTCACCGCCGTGGTCTTGCCCGCCCCGTTGGGCCCCAGCAGGCCCAGCACGGTGCCCTCGGGCACGACGAGGTCGATCCCGCGCAGGGCGCGCACCTCGCCGTAGTTCTTGACCAGGCCCTCGGCCCGGATCATGTCCGTCATCGCTCCACCTGTCGTTCGTCCTCGGGGTCGAGCGTAGGGACCACCGCCGACGTCGCGACTCACCGGTCCTGATGATCCTTCGCGGTGGACCCCTATCCTCGGCGCGTGCCTGCCGAGCCGTACGTCGTGGTGGTGGGCGGGACCAATCTCGACGTCCTCGCCCGCAGCGCCGAGCTGGTCGTGGACGGCTCCAGCAACCCGGGCTCGGTCACCACCAGCCCAGGCGGCGTGGGCCGCAACGTCGCGGAGAACCTCGCGCGGCTCGGTCGTCGCGTCGAGCTGGTCTCGGTGGTGGGTGCCGACGACGCGGGCGAGCGGGTGCTCGCGGCGAGCGAGGCCGCCGGGGTGGGGTGCGCGCACGTGCGGCGCGGGCGGGAGCCGACCGGGTCGTACGTCGCCGTGCTCGACGAGCGCGGGGAGCTCGTGGTCGCGGTCTCGGCGATGGGCTCGACCGCGTTGCTGGGTCCCGACGACGTCGACCGCGCCGGCAGCGTCCTGGACGCCGCCTCGCTCGTGGTGCTCGACGGCAACCTCGCCGCGCCCACGATCGCCCACGCGCTGGCCCGGGCGGCCCGGACGGGCGTCGACGTGGCCCTGGACCCCGTCTCGGTCACCAAGGCGCACGCCCTCGCCGGGCTGGTCGGGGCGCACCCGGTGCGCGTCGTGAGCCCCAACCTCGACGAGCTCGCCGCGCTCACGGGCCACGACGGCGCCGTCGAGCGCGACGTCCCCGCGCCTGTGCGCGCTGCTGCGTGGGCGCGGCGTCGAGGAGGTGTGGGTGCGACTCGGCTCGGCCGGGTCGCTGCTGTGCACCGCGCAGGGCACGACCCGCCACCCGGCGCTGCCGGCCGACGTCGTGGACGTCACCGGAGCCGGCGACGCGATGCTCGCGGCGTACTGCCACGATCGGCTGCGGGGCGCCCCGCCGCCCCGCGCCGCGGCCTACGCGCACGCGGCGGCCGCCCTCACCGTCGCCTCGCCGCACGCCGTGCGGCCCGACCTCACCGACGACCTCGTCAGGAGCCTGCTGTGAGCGACCCCGCCCCGCACCCGATGCTCTCGGTCTCCGAGGAGGTCGCCGACGCGCTGGCCCGCGACCGACCGGTCGTCGCGCTCGAGAGCACGATCATCAGCCACGGGATGCCCTACCCGCGCAACGTCGCGATGGCGCTCGAGGTCGAGCAGGTGGTGCGCGAGGGCGGGGCGACGCCGGCGACGATCGCGGTGCTGCACGGCCGTCCGTGCGTCGGGCTCTCGCCCGACCAGCTCGAGCTGCTGGCCAGCGACGCGTCCGTGACCAAGGTGAGTCGGCGCGACCTGCCCTACGTCGTGGCGAGGGGCCTGCACGGAGCCACCACCGTCGCGGCCACGATGCGTCTGGCCGCGCTCGCCGGCGTCTCGGTGTTCGTCACCGGCGGGCTCGGCGGGGTCCACCGCGGCGCGCCGCAGTCCTTCGACCTCTCCGCCGACCTCACCGAGCTCGCGACGACCGACGTCGCCGTGGTCAGTGCCGGCGTCAAGTCGATCCTCGACATCGCGCTCACCCTGGAGACGCTGGAGACGCTCGGCGTGCCGGTGCTGGTGGAGGGCAGCGACGAGTTCCCCTCGTTCTACTCCCGCTCGAGCGGCCACCCGGCCCCGCTGCGCGTCGACGGGGCGCAGGAGATCGCGGCGGTGATGCGGGCCAAGTGGGACCTCGGGCTGTCCGGCGGCGTGGTCGTGGCCAACCCGGTGCCGGTCGCCGAGGAGATCCCGGCCGAGCAGATCGGCGCGATCATCGACCAGGCGCTCGCCGACGCCGAGACGCGGGGGGTGCGCGGCAAGGACATCACCCCCTACCTGCTGGGCCGCGTCGTCGAGCTGACCGACGGCGCGAGCCTGACGACCAACATCGCGCTCGTGCGTCACAACGCCCGGCTCGGGGCGGCGGTGGCGCGGGCCTTCGCCTCGCCCGCCTCGCTCACCGGACAGGGGTGACGGCGGCGTAGGGCAGTCTGACCGCGTGCACTACATCGGGATCGACCTCGCCTGGGGCCACAAGGCCCCCACCGGCCTGGCCGTCCTCGACGCGGACGCACGACTGCTGCACGTCTCGACGGTGCGCACCGACGAGGAGATCGAGGCGAGCCTCGCGGCGTACGCCGAGGGCCCGTGCCTGGTCGGCCTCGACGCACCCATCGTCGTGACCAACCCCACCGGCTCCCGCCCGGCCGAGAAGGCGCTGAGCCGGGACTTCCGCCGCTTCGAGGCCGGCACGCACCCCTCCAACACCGGCAAGCCGGAGTTCGCCGGGGGCACCCGGGCCGCGCGGGTGAGCAAGCGCCTCGGACTGGACACCAACCCGCGCAGCGGCCGGGAGCGGCGGGCCATCGAGGTCTACCCCCACGCCGCGAGCGTGGTCCTCTTCGACCTCGCGACCACGCTGAAGTACAAGAACAAGCCCGGCCGCGACCTCGAGCTGCTGCGGCGCGAGCTGCTCCGGCTGGTGGGGCACGTCGAGACGGTCGTGGTCGTCGACGACGCGTGGGCCGCGCTGCGCAGCCAGGTCGAGACGGCGACCCGCAAGTCCCAGCTGCGCGTGGTCGAGGACCAGGTCGACGCCGTGGTGTGCGCCTACGTCGCGCTCTTCGCCGACACCCGGCCCGAGGCCACGGCGACGTACGGCGACCCGGAGACCGGGGTGATCGTGACGCCCGCGCTGGCCGGCAGCGACCGCCGGGGTGGCGATGGCGGCACCCGGAGCCCCGACCCGTCCCGGGCCGCGGTCCAGACCTACGCCGAGCGGCGACCCGCGCTCGTCGGGGCCGGCGAGGCGTTCGTCGAGCTGGTCCGCGAGGTGCTCGACGAGGCCGGCATCAACTACCTCTCGGTGACCGGGCGCACCAAGAGCGTGACGTCGTTCGCCGAGAAGGCCGTGCGGCGTCGTGACGACGCCGTGCTCTACGCCGACCCGTTGCGCGAGATCACCGACCAGCTCGGGGTGCGCGTGATCACCTACGTGCGCGGCGACGTGACCGCCGTGGCCGACCTGCTCGGCGACCAGGTCGTGGTCAAGGACGACCGCGACATGGGCCAGGAGACCGTCGACGCCGGGCGGTTCGGCTACGCCAGCCGGCACCTGCTGATCGCCCTCGACGCGGCGCGGGAGAGCGACCCGCGCTGGTCGGCGCTGCGCGGCCTGGTGGCGCAGGTGCAGGTGCGCACGGTGCTCCAGCACGCGTGGGCCGAGTTCGAGCACGAGGCGCGCTACAAGGGCAGCGTGCCGCCCGAGCACGCCCGCGACCTCGACCGGCGCTTCACCCTGGCCGCCGGGCTGCTCGAGCTCGCCGACGAGGAGTTCTCCACCATCCGCGACCGGCTGCGCGCGGCGGCGGCGCCGGGTGGTGAGAGCGGTGGCGAGGGTGGAGGGCGCGAGCCGGACGACCCCCGCCTCGACGCCGGGGAGCTCGCCGCCTTCCTCGCCGGGCAGTACGACGACGCCGGGTGGTCCCGCACCGACCACTACGGCTGGATCTCCGGGCTGCTGCTCGAGCTCGGCATCACCGCCTTCGACGAGCTCGCCGAGGTCCTGCGCGACCCCGCCCTCGACGGTCTCAACGACCACCTCGGCTACCGCTTCCCGCCCGGCGCCGTGCGCCGCCTCGACGACGCCCTCCTCGCCGCCTACGGCGAGCGCTACGTCGACCTCACCGGCAACGCCCACCGCACCGAGCTGCTCCGCTCGCGACTGGGCAGGATGCGCTGACCCGCGCCGGACCAGGGGGAGCCTCTCGCCCCGCCGGGACGTCATACGTGGTGGGTGGGGCGGGTGGGCCGGTCCGTATGACGTCCGGGCCGGGCGGGGCGCGTTGCTGCCGGGACGTCATACGTGGTGGGTGGGGCGGGTGGGCCCGTCCGTATGACGTCCCGTAACCGACCCCAGCGCCTGACCCGCCCGGCGGGGGCACGCTCAGGGCGCGGCAGCGCGCAGCTTCTCCAGCAGCGGCCCGGCGGCCTCGGCCAGGAAGCGCTCCTGGCTCTCGTCGCCGACCTGGACGAGCGCGACGTCGGTGAAGCCCGCCTCCCAGAAGGCCGAGACCGACTCGACGATCTTGTCCAGGTCGGGGCCGCAGGGGATGTTCTCGGCGACGTCCTCCTTGCGCACGAACTGGGTGGCACCGGCGAAGCCGGCCGGGGTCGGGAGGTCGGCGTTGACCTTCCACCCGCCGGCGAACCAGCGGAACTGGTCGTGCGCGACCTCGATCGCGGCGTCCTCGTCGGGACCCCAGCAGATCGGGATCTGGCCGACGGCCCGCGCACCGTCCGGGCCGATGGTGGGGCAGCCCTCGGTCGCGTTCCAGGTCGAGACGAGGTCGGGCACCGGCTCGGTGGAGATCAGGTGGTCGGCCACCGGTCCGAAGGTCGCGATGCCGCGCTCGCCGGCCACCGCGACCCCGATCGGCACGCCCTGCTCGGGGATGTCCCAGACGTGGCCCGAGGCCACGTCGAAGTACTCGCCCTTGAAGTCGACGACCTCGCCGGTGTGCAGCGCGCGGATGATCTCGATCGCCTCCTCGAGCATCTCCAGGCGTTGCTTGACCGCGGGCCAGCCCTCGCCGACGACGTGCTCGTTGAGGTTCTCCCCCGAGCCGAGGCCGAGGGTGAAGCGGCCCTCGGCCAGGATCTGCAGGGTCGCGGCCTTCTGCGCCACGATCGCCGGGTGGTAGCGGATCGTCGGGCAGGTCACGTACGTCATCAGGTCGACCCGCTCGGTGGCCTGGGCGACGGCACCGAGCACGGTCCACGCGTGCGGAGCGTGACCCTGCGACGCCAGCCAGGGCGAGTAGTGGTCGGAGGAGACCTCGAAGTCGAAGCCGGCCTGCTCGGCGCCGACGGCGTAGCGCACCAGCTCGCGCGGTCCGCTCTGCTCGGTCATCAGGGTGTAGCCGAATCGCGTCATGGCCCGACGCTAGGTGCCGGCGCGCCCGTGTCGACCCACCCGCAGGGACGGTGCCGACCTCACGGCGACCCCCCGCACGGCGCTCAGAGCATCGCAGGCCGCGCCGTCGAGAGCCGGTAGCGCACGAACGACGGCACGACGAGCGCCGCCACCACGGTGCCGACGACGACCAGGACGCCGCCCCCGGCCGAGGCGGCCGCCGTGCCGATGAGAGCGGCGCTGGCGCCGTGCCCGACGTCGGCGATCCGGGGCCCGCCGGCGACGACGACGATGAAGATCCCCTGGAGCCGTCCGCGCACGGCGTCGGAGGCCGCCGTCTGGAGCATCGAGGTGCGGAAGGCCGCCGAGGCCATGTCGGCCGCCCCGCCGACCACGAGCATCAGCACCGCGACCAGCAGCATCGGGCCCTGCCAGCCGCCGCCCAGGCCGGCCAGACCGACGGCGACGCCGAAGCCGACGATCGCGGCGCCCCACACCAGGATCGCGACGATCACCGCCCGGCCCTGACGGTCGACCCGCGAGACCCAGCCCGACAGCACGCCCCCGACGACCGCGCCGATCGGGATCGCCGCGAACAGCAGCGCGAAGGCCAGGCCACCTTCCTCGGGCCCGGCGAACGACTCGTGGGCGATCTGCGGGAACAGCGCCCGCGGCATCCCGAAGACCATCGCGATGATGTCGACGACGAAGCTCATCATCAGCACCGGCTGGGTGCGCAGGTAGACCACACCCTCGACGACCGAGCGCACGCCCGGGGTGCGGGCGGGCCCGGAGCCCGGCTCGCGGTCGACGGCGAGCGGCGGCAGTCGGAGCACGGCCGAGAGCGTCGCGAAGAGCGTGATCGTGTCGATCAGGTAGAGCCACTCGAAGCCCAGCACCGGGATCAGCGCGCCCGCGACCAGCGGGCCCGCGATCGCCCCGGCCTGGAAGACGGTCATGTTCAGCGAGTTCGCCGCCGGCAGCAGGTCGGGCGTGAGCAGCTTGGGCAGGATCGCCGAGCGGGTCGGCTGGTTGATCGCGAAGAAGGCCTGCTGCACCGAGAACAGGCCGAGCAGCAGCCACACGCGCGCACCGCCACCCCCGCCGTACGCCGCCTGGGCCCAGAACAGCGCGCTCGTCACGATCAGTCCGGTCGTGCTGACGACCAGCAGGGTCCGGCGGTCGAAGACGTCGGCGAGCGCACCGCCCCACAGGCCGAAGACGACCAGCGGGACGAGCCCGAACAGCCCGGTCAGCCCGACGTACGCCGAGGAGCCGGTCTCGGAGTAGATCTGCGCCGGGACGGCGACGACCGTGAGCTGGGCCCCGATGACCGTGACGATGTTGGCCAGCCACAGCCGGCGGAAGTGGTCGTTGCGCAGGGGCCGGGTGTCGGCGACGAGGCCACGGAGCTGCACGTGACGCGAATGTACGCCGTGGTGGCTTCACGTCGGCCCAGGGGCAGGCCATGATCGCACCCAGCGAGCCCCACGAGGAGGTCACCATGAGGATCAGCGCGGCCCTGGAGTCGACCGGCGGCAACAACACGGCCTTCGTGCTCGACGACGACCAGGTGGCCGAGCTCGGCGGCGGGGGACGTCCGAAGGTGGCCGTGACCGTGAACGGCACCACCTTCGCCACCTCGGTGGCGAGGATGGGCGGGCGCTGGCTGCTCGGCGTCAACGCCGCCCGTCGCGCGTCCGCCGGCCTCACCGCGGGTGACGTCTGCGAGATCGAGGTCGTGCTGGACGAGACGCCGCGCACGGTCGAGGTGCCCGAGGACCTCGCCGCCGCGCTCGCCGCGGACCCCGACCGCTCCGGTGCCTGGGGAGGGTGGTCGTTCACCAGGCAGAACCAGGCCGCGACCTCGCTGACCTCGGCGAAGAAGCCCGAGACCCGGGCCGCGCGCCTCACGAAGATCCTCGACGCCCTCGGTTGAGGGCCCGGGTCCGGCAGAGGCGATAGTTTCGACCCATGAGCTCTCCCGCCACCGCGCCCGAGCCCGCCGACGTCGTCGCCCGTCTCGAGGCCCAGGGCGTGCTCGGGGTGAGCATCGGCTGGGTCGACAACAACGGGATCGTCCGCAGCCGGGTCGTGCCCCTCGACCAGCTGCCGGCCGCGATGGCCAAGGGCGTCGGCGTCACGGCCGCGTTCGCGGTCTTCGACTCCCACGACGGCATCACCTTCGCCCACGAGGGGCTGGCCACACCGTCCGGCGACGTCCGCCTGGTGCCCGTCGTCGAGACGATCGAGGACGTCCGTCCCCTCGCGGGCCAACCCGGTCTGGCCTGGGTCCACGGCCGTCAGGTCGGCATCGACGGCAACCCGTGGCCCTACGACCAGCGCGCCGTGCTCGAGCGCCAGGTCGCCCGCGCCGCCGAGGCCGGCTTCGAGGTGAAGGCCGGTTTCGAGGTCGAGATGGTGCTCACCCACGACCTGCCCCCCGACGGCAGCGGCACGGTCCCGTGGGAGCCGGCGCACCGCGGCCCGGCGTACTCGGCCAACGCGGTGCTCGACATCCACGAGCTCGTGGTCTCGCTGCTCTCGGACCTGAAGGAGAACGGGATCGCGGTGGGCCAGGTGCACGCGGAGTACGGCGGCTCGCAGGTCGAGCTGTCGCTGGAGGCGACCGACCCGTTGCGGATGGCCGACACCCAGGTGCTGGTGCGCCAGACCGTCCACGCCGCGACCCGCGCCCACGGCCTGCGTGCCAGCTTCGCGCCGGTGACCACGACCGACGGCGCCGGCAACGGCTGGCACCTGCACTCCTCGCTGACCGACGCAGCGACCGGCCGCAACGCCCTGACCGGCGACGACTCCAACGGCGGCGACGAGCACGGTCTCTCGGCCGTCGGGCGCGGATACGTCGCCGGGCTCCTGCGCGACCTGCCCGGTGTCACCGCGGTGACCGCCCCGAGCAGCGGATCGCTGCTGCGGCGACGCCCGGGCTACTGGGCCGGCGCCTATCGCTTCTGGGGGGTCGAGAACCGCGAGGCCGCCCTGCGCCTGGTGCCGCCGTCGTGGATGCTCGGCACCGAGGTCACCAACGTCGAGCTCAAGGCGTGCGACGCCTCCGCCAACCCCTACCTCGCTCTCGCGGTCGTGATCGCCGCCGGTCTCGCCGGTGTGCAGGACGGCCTCGACCTGCCGGACCCGGTGCAGGAGGACGTCGGCACCTGGGACGACGCGCGCCGCGAGGCGGCCGGCATCGCGCCGCTGGCGACGACCTTCGAGGCCCAGCAGGCCAACCTGCTCGGCAGCGACCTGGTCCGCGAGGTGCTCGGCGAGGACCTGCTCGGGGCCTTCGCCGCCTGCCGCGCCGCCGACGACGCCTGGGCACGTGAGCACTCCGACGACGAGGTCGTCGCCTCGCTGCGGTGGCAGTACTGAGGTGACGGCCACCGGCGACGGCCCCGCGGCGGGCACGCTGCTGCCCGGCGCCCACCGGGTGCTCGCGGCGCACGCCGGCCTGCTCCCGCAGACCGAGCAGCTGTGCGGGCCGTTCGCGGCCCACGTCGCGCTGCACGCCGTCCTGGACGTCCCGCCCACCATCGGTGAGCTGGCGCTCGCCGCCGGCACGCGGGTCTGGCCGCACGACGAGGTCGCCTTCCGACCCACCGGAGCCCCCGGCGTGACGGCGGGCCAGACCGGGCTGCCCGTGGCGAGAGTGCCGGAGGAGTCCGGAACCGACGCCGGCCCGCTCGCCGAGGGAGTACGCCGCGCCGCCGACGTCGTCGTCGTGCGGGTGCCGGCCGGGGCGAGCACGCCGGTCGGGCACTGGGTCGACCTGCTCACGGCGCTGCGCGAGGCGACGTACGACGTCGGCGTGGTCGCCAACCTGCGCACCGGCCCCGTCGCACCCGTGGGCGACCCCGGCTGGGACGTCGGCCACTTCGTCGTGCTGGTCTCGTGGGAGCCGGGTCAGGAGCCGGGCACCGGCGTCGTCGGGATCGCCGACACCTACCCGGAGGCGGGCGCGCCGGGGTGGCCGGTCGGCTGCCGGGGCGTCGAGGCGGCCGCGCTCTCGGCGGCGCTGGCGGCCCCGCCCGGCCGGGGGCTGCTGCTGCTCGTGCGACCCCAGGACGGGGATGCCTGCCGCCGCACCGTCACGGCCTTGCGGGACGAGGTTGACTGAGCCCGTGAGACGACCAGAGCCCGACCAGCCCGGACCCGGCCAGGAGTCGGTCTGGGACTACCCCCGGCCGCCGCGCGCGGAGCCCAGCGACGAGACCGTCGAGGTCGTCCTCGGTGGCGAGGTCGTCGCTCGCACGACCGAGTCCTGGCGGGTCCTCGAGACCAGCCACCCGCCGACGTACTACCTGCCGGCCGCCAGCTTCGTCGAGGGTGCCCTGCGACCGGTCCGGGGCTCGAGCTTCTGCGAGTGGAAGGGGGTCGCCGCCTACTTCGACCTCGTCGTCGGCGACGTCGTGGCGCCCCGCGCTGCCTGGACCTACCCCGAGCCGACGGCGGGCTTCCGCGGCCTGCTCGACCTGGTCGCGGTGATGCCGGGCTCGGTCGAGGCGTGTCGCGTCGACGGTGAGGTCGTGCGCCCGCAGCCGGGCACCTTCTACGGCGGCTGGATCACCGACCGTGTGGTGGGCCCGTTCAAGGGCATCGCCGGAAGCACGTTCTGGTGAGCGACTCCTCCGGTGCCCGCACCCCGCTGCGTCAGCGCCTGGCCCGCACCGTGCCGCCCGTGCTGGCCGGTGCCGTGCTCGGCGGTCTCGGCACCAGCCCGACCTCGGACTGGTACACCGCGCTCGACCGGCCCGACTGGGAGCCGCCCGGCGCGGTCTTCGGCGCGGTCTGGACGACGCTCTACGCCACGATCGCCGGCTCCGGTGCGGCGGCGCTGCGCGACCTCGACGAGGACGAGCGGCGCTCCTTCGAGCGGGCGCTGTGGGTCAACATGGGTCTGAACGCCGGGTGGTGCTGGTTGTTCTTCACCGCGCACAGGCCCCGCCTGGCCCTGGCCGAGATCGCGCTGCTGGAGGCTCTCGACGCTCGACCTGGTCCGGCGCGCGCGAGCCGGCGGACATCCCGGGGCGGCCGCCGCCCTGGCGCCGTACGCCGCCTGGAACGCCTTCGCGGCGGCGCTGAACGCCGAGATCGCGCGCCGCAACGTGTGAGCCGGGGGTGGGTCGGTGCGTGCCATGGTGGAGCGATGACTGCTCCGACCGCCGCCCTCCAGACCGACGAGCCCGCCGAACCGGTGGAGCCGATGACGCTCCCGGCGCTCGACGCGGCCCAGGAGTGGCTGGACGCCCGCGCGAGCGCGGGCCTGGCGCAGGCCCGCACCCTGATCGAGGCGCTCCGCGCCGAGCCCCCGGCCTCACCGCTCGGGGCGCTGGAGCGGTGGGACGAGATCTCCCTGACGCTCTCCGACGTCGCCGCCCTCGGCTCGCTGTTCAGCAACGTCCACCCCCTCGAGGGGGCCCGGGAGGCCGCCGAGCGCGCCGAGCAGGACGTGATGCGCCTGCTCACCGAGATCTCGCTGGACCGCACCCTCTACGAGGTCTTCGCCGACCTCGACGAGAGCGACCTCGACGACGAGGCCATGCGACTCCTGGCCAAGGTCCGGGCCGACTTCCGCCGCTCGGGCGTCGACCGTGACGACGAGACCCGGGGCCGGGTCAGCGCGATCAGCGAGCGGCTCACCGCGCTCGACCAGGAGTTCGGCAAGCAGATCCGCGACGACGTGCGCACCGTGCGGGTGACCCCCGAGCGGCTGGACGGTCTGCCCGAGGACTGGCTCGAGTCGCACCCGGCCGGCTCCGACGGGCTGGTCACCGTGACCACCGACTACCCCGACGCCGTGCCGGTGCGGATGTTCGCCCACGACCGCGACGTGCGCGCCCAGGTGACCCAGGCGTTCCTCTCGCGTGGGTACCCCCGCACCGAGCCGCTGCTGCGCGAGATGTTCGACCTGCGCCACGAGCTGGCCACGCTGGTCGGTTACGACGACTGGGCCTCCTACGACGCCGACGTGAAGATGATCGGCGAGGGCCCCGCGATCCCGGCCTTCATCGACAAGATCGCCGCCGCGGCCGAGGAGCCGATGCGCCGCGACCTCGCGGTGCTGCTCGAGCGCTACCAGCGCGACCAGCCGGAGGCGACGGCCGTACGCCAGAGCGACGCGTCGTACTACGAGGAGACCGTGCGCCGCGAGCAGCTCAGCGTCGACGCGCAGCGCGTGCGGCGCTACTTCGACTTCACCAAGGTGCGCCAGGGGCTCCTCGACGTCACCGGTCGCCTCTTCGGGTTGCGCTACGAGGAGGTGCTCGACGCACCGGTGTGGGCCGAGGACGTGACCTGCTACGACGTCTACGACGACCGGGGGGACGTGGCCGGTGGCGCCGGGCGGGCCACCGCACCGTTCGGGCGGATCTACCTCGACCTGCACCCGCGTCCGGGCAAGTACAAGCACGCCGCGCAGTTCACCCTGGCCGACGGCGTGGCGGGTCGGCGGTTGCCCGAGGGCGTGCTGGTCTGCAACTTCTCGCGCGGGCTGATGGAGCACAGCCACGTGGTGACCCTGTTCCACGAGTTCGGCCACCTCGTGCACCACGTGCTGGCCGGGCGCGGCCGCTGGTCGCGCTTCGCCGGGGTGGCGACCGAGTGGGACTTCGTCGAGGCCCCCAGCCAGATGCTCGAGGAGTGGGCCTGGGACGCCGACGTCCTGCGCAGCTTCGCCACGGACGCCGCGGGCGAGGCGATCCCGGCCGGCCTGGTCGAGCGGATGCGCGCCGGCGACGACTTCGGCAAGGGCTACCACGCCCGCACCCAGATGTTCTACGCCGCCGTGTCCTACTGGTTCCACCAGGACCGGCCCGCGGACCTGACCTCGGCGATGAAGCAGCTCCAGGAGCGCTACTCGCCCTTCCCCTACCTCGAGGGCACGCACTTCTTCGCCAGCTTCGGCCACCTCGGTGGCTACTCCTCGGGCTACTACACCTACATGTGGTCGCTCGTGATCGCGAAGGACCTGTTCTCCGCCTTCGACGAGGCCGACCTCTTCGACCCGCTGGTGGCCGCGCGCTACCGCGACCGGGTGCTCGCTCCCGGCGGGGCCCAGCGACGCCGCCGACCTGGTCTCGGACTTCCTGGGACGGCCCTACACCTTCGACGCGTACGCGGCCTGGCTGGCGGACTGAGGAAAGCGCTTGTCCGGGGCGACCGATCGGCGTACGCTCGCGATATATCGCGACTAGATCGCGAATGCGTCGGCGAACAGGAGACCTGATGAGCAACAGCGGATTCCCCGGCCAGTGGGCCAAGCACATCGATGCGGTCTGGGGTGCCCAGCAGCGACGTACGCCGCCCGGACCCGGTGGTTTCGGCGGGCGGGGCGGACCCGGGGGGCACGGTGGACCCCCGCCGTGGCTGAGCGGGCTGTTCGGCCTCGGCGGTCCGGACACCAAGGGTCCGAAGGTGCGTCGCGGTGACGTGCGCTCGGCCATCCTCGACGTCGTGCGCAGCGCCGCGGTCCGGGGCGAGTCGGTCAACGGCTACCAGGTGATCCAGCAGATCGCCGAGCGCAGCGACCAGGCCTGGCGACCCAGCCCCGGATCGGTCTACCCGACGATCGCGCAGCTCGAGGACGAGGGCCTGCTGCTCACCGACGAGTCGCAGGGCCGCAAGAGCCTGCAGCTGACCGACGAGGGCCGCACCTACGTCGAGGAGCACGCCGCCGAGCTCGCCGCGGTCTGGGCGCCGTTCGCGGCAGCCTCCTCGGACGGGCCCGACGCGGGGGCCTCCGCGAGCGGGTCGGGCGTGCTGGCCGACCTCAAGCCCGAGATCGGACCGCTGATGAGCGCGGTCTGGCAGCTGGTCACGCAGGGCTCGGAGAGCCAGCGGGCCGCGGCCGTCGAGGTGCTCGCCGACACGCGCCGCCGGCTCTACGGGATCCTCGCCGACGACGCGACCGTCGCGGAGCGAGGCACCCCCGACCCGAGCGCGCCGGACCAGGACGTCGAGTCCTGATGGGCGCGCCGGACCCCCGCGAGGTCGCGCGCCAGCAGGCCCGTCTGCGGGTCGGTGACCCCGAGCGCGAGCGGGCCGCCTCGGCCCTCGGCGACCACTACGCCAGCGGTCGCCTCGACCACGCGGAGTACTCCGAGCGTCTGGATGCCGTCTGGTCCTCGCGCACCCGCGCCGACCTCGACGTGCTGTTCACCGACCTGCCCGCCACCACGGCGCCGGTGGCCCCGCCCGTGCGGGGGGCAGGACCGAGGGTGCCGAGCGGCGTGCTCGTCGCCCTGCTGGTCGCTGCGGCCTTCATGCTCGTGGTCAGCAAGCCCGCGCTCACGCTGGTGCTCGTCGTGGTCGCCTTCATCCTCCTCAAGCGCAACCGCGCCCGCGCCCGCCAGGACGCGGGTCCACCCGTGTGGAGGTGACTCGCGGGTAACCTCGCGCTCGTGACGACGCCCAGCTTCGACCTCGGCCCCGACCACCTCGAGCTGCGCGACTGGGTGCACACCTTCGCCGCGGACGTGATCCGTCCCGCGGCCGCGGAGTGGGACGAGCGCGAGGAGTTCCCCTGGCCGGTGCTCGAGGAGGCGGCCACGATCGGGCTCTACTCCCTGGACTTCTTCGCCACCCAGGCCTTCGACGAGACCGGCCTCGGCATCCCGGTGACGATGGAGGAGCTGTTCTGGGGGGACGCGGGCATCGGCCTGTCGATCGTCGGCACGACGCTGGCTGCCGCCGGGGTCAGCTCGGCAGGGACCGACGAGCAGGTCGCGGAGTGGGTGCCGGCCATGTTCGGCACGCCCGGTGACCTGCGCACCGCGGCGTTCTGCTCCTCCGAGCCCGACGCGGGCAGCGACGTCGGCGCGATGCGCACCCGGGCGACGTACGACGAGGCCACCGACGAGTGGGTGCTGCGCGGCACGAAGACCTGGGCGACCAACGGCGGGATGGCCGACATCCACGTCGTGACCGCGGTCGTCGACCCCGAGCTGCGCACCCGCGGGCAGGCCAGCTTCGTGGTGCCGCCCGGCACGAAGGGCCTCAGCCAGGGCCAGAAGTTCTCCAAGCACGGCATCCGCGCCTCCCACACCGCCGAGGTCGTGCTCGAGGACGTGCGCGTGCCGGGGCGGTGCCTGCTCGGTGGCAAGGACAAGCTCGACGCCCGGCTGGCCAGGGCCCGCGAGGGTGGCGACGGCGCGCGCGGCAACGCGAGCATGGCGACCTTCGAGCGCACCCGCCCGGCGGTGGGGGCGCAGGCGATCGGGATCGCGCGGGCGGCCTACGAGATCGCCCTGGACTACGCGAAGGTCCGCGAGCAGTTCGGCAAGCCGATCATCGAGAACCAGGCGGTCGCCTTCTCCCTCGCCGACATGCGCACCCGCATCGACGCCGCCCGGCTGCTGGTCTGGCGCGCGGCGTGGATGGCGGCCACGGGCAAGAGGTTCGAGGCGGCCGAGGGCTCGATGTCCAAGCTCGTCGCCGGCGAGACGGCCGTCGCGGTGACGGGTCAGGCGATGCAGATCCTGGGCGGCAACGGCTTCACGCGCGACTACCCGGTCGAGCGGATGGCGCGCGACGCGAAGATCTACACGATCTTCGAGGGCACCTCGGAGATCCAGCGACTGGTCATCGCGCGCACGATCTCGGGCGCGCCGATCCGGTAGCGAGCCCGGTATGCCCCGGGTGCGCCGAGGCCGTCGACCCTCGGGGTGCCACAGTGACCACATGGCACCGATCAGGCGGATGGCCGCGCTGGGCAGCTCCTTCGCGGCGGGGCCGACCATCGAGCCGGTCGCCGACCCGGACGCCCTCAGGTCGACACGCAACTACCCGCACCTGGCCGCCGCGGCGCTCGGCGCGGACCTCGTCGACCTCACGGTGTCCGGCGCGACGACCGCAACCATCCTGGAGGAGCCGCAGGTGACGGTCACGGGGGTGACCTACCCCCCGCAGGTGCTGGGCATCCCGCGCGACGCTGACCTCGTGACCGTCACCGCTGGCGGCAACGACCTCAACCTCGTCGGTTCGATGCTCTACGCCTCTTGGCGGACCGTCGAGCCGGACGGGCCGATGACGGCCTTCCTCGGCGCGGACCTGCCGGTCGGCGTCCCCGTGGCGACCGAGCGGGACGTCGAAGCCGTGGCCACGGGCCTGAGCGGGATCGCCGCTGCCGCTCGCGACCGGGCGCCGTCGGCGCGGATCGTCCTGGTCGACTACCTCACGCTCGTGGGCGAGTCCACGGTCGAGGGTTCCGAAGCCCCGTTCCCGGGTGACGACCGGGCGGCCTTCCGCCGGCTCCAGGCAGCGCTCGGGGAGGCCTTCCGACGGGCCGCCGAGCGATCCGGCGTCGAGCTGCTGGCCATCTCGGCGATCAGCGAGAGGCACGCGCTGGGCTCCGAGGTGCCGTGGGTCTTCGGCTTCCGCTCGTCCTGGGAGCTCACCATCGGCTCGTTCCACCCGAACGAGGCCGGGATGTGTGCGGTCGCCGACCGGTTGGTCGCGCTCGTCAGTCGCTGACGGGCTGGGCTGAGCGGCCTTGCCGCACCGGTCGTCGGTTCCGCCGCGGGGTCGGGCACCATGGACTCGTGACGAGCACCGAGCGCTGGCAGTTCACCGGCCGCATCGCGGGGGTCGGCAGCGTCAGCGGCGTCCGGGTCGTCGTGGGCGACTGGGACGACTCACCGCTGGGCGCCTTCGCCGACGCGATGGTCGAGCGGGCCGACGGCCACCGGGTGCTGATCGCCCCGCGTCAGGAGGTCGCCGACTTCGTCGCCTCGACCTACGACTTCGACGAGGTGCGCGTCGAGCCGCTGGAGGCGATCACGGCCGAGACCTGGATGACCTTCGCCTCGACCTCGCTGAGCCTGGCCATCGGTCTCGGGCCTCGACCGGTCCTCGGCTGGGCGCTGCGGATGGTGCCCCGGCCGGTCGCGACCGCGCCGGCCTGGTGCGCGGTGACCGACCCCGCGGCGCGGGTCCTGCTGCGCGGCGTTCGGACCCGGGGCCGCACCGGGTCCGGACCCGACGCCCGCCGGGAGTGGTACGGCGCCACCGACCACCACCGGGTCGTCAGCCTCGCCGGATGGTTCGACGGCTCGCCGGTCGGCGGGCTGGCCCCGGTGCAGCCGCCCGCGTCCTTCGGGTTCTCCTCGAGCCCGACCACCCCGTCGGTGACCCAGCTGGTCACGACGGTCGAGACGGCGTGAGCCGGGTCGTCGAGGTGGCCGTGCCCGAGACCTCGCAGCTGGTCGCCTTCGCGGTCGCCTCGCTGCTGTTCATCCAGGTGCCCGGGCCGAGCCTGCTGTTCACCATCGGTCGGGCCCTCTCGGTCGGCCGGCGAGACGCGCTCCTCTCGGTCGTGGGCAACGCCCTCGGCCTGCTGGTGCAGGTCGTCGCGGTCGCCGTCGGGCTCGGCGCACTGGTGGCCGCGAGCGCCACGGCGTACACGGTGGTGAAGCTGGTCGGCGCGGCCTACGTCGTCTACCTCGGGGTGCAGGCGATCCGGCATCGTGCGGACGCGCGACGTGCGATGGACCAGTCCGTCACGCCAGGGCGCACGAGCCCGTGGGGTGCGGTCCGGACCGGGGTGGTCGTGGGGGTGACGAACCCGAAGACCATCGTGTTCTTCGTGGCCTTCCTGCCGCAGTTCGTCGATCGCACCGCCGGCGGAACGGCCGCTCAGGTGCTGCTGCTCGGAGCTGTCTTCGCCCTGCTCGCCGTGGCCTCCGACAGCGTGTGGGCGCTGGCCGCCGCCCGGGCGCGGGCGTGGTTCGGGCGGCGGCCCTCGCGACTGGACGCGCTGGGCGTCGCCGGCGGGAGCATGATGATCGGCCTCGGGGCCGTGGTCGCGTTCCGCGACTGAGGCGGGTCGAGCTCCGGCGTGATCCAGACACGAGGCGACGAGGGCGCGGTGGCTCAGAGGTCCAGCGCGCGGTTGACCCAGGTCGAGGTGACCCGCAGGCCGACACGCACGTAGAGGTCGAGCGCGCCGGTGCGCGAGTCGGTCGAGAGGCCGATGCTCGCGACGCCGTGCTGGCGAGCCGCGGTCGTGGCGTCGGCCAGCAGCGCCTGGGCGAGGCCCTGTCGGCGTCGATCACGCCACACGGCGAGGTGGGTGATGCTGGCGCGGCCGCCGTCGGGATCGTCCACCGCGTCGACGGCGATGACGGCGGCCCCGGCGACCGCTCCTGCGGGATCCAGCGCGACGCGCAGGTGCCAGGGCGCGGCGCCGGGCCGTCGCAGCACCGTCGCCGCGAAGTCCGCGAACGGCTCACGCTCCCGGTCCGACCACTCGAGGAAGGCGTCCTCGATGGTGGCGTGGACGTCGCGGTGCTCCTCGACCCGGGCCTCGCGCAGCGTGTACCCCGCCGGGAGCACGCGTGACGCGATGCTGCGCTCCGGTGGCAGCTCGAGGACCCAGCTGGTCCACCTCACCCGAAAGCCGACGTGCTGCAGGAGGCGGTCGCCCGGCGAGCCGGCGGGCACCGGCATGCCGATCGTGGTCACGCCGCGTGAGCGGGCGAGGTCGACGAGCCACCACGCGAGCCAGGTCCCGATGCCCCGACCGCGGTGGTCGGGGTGCACCGCGGTGTCGCAGCGGCCGAGGTGGCCGAGCTCGGCGTAGGCCACCAGGCGGCCTTCCTCGAGGACGCCCACGCTGGACTCCGACAGCACGAAGCCGGGTCGTTGCCAGTCGGAGGCCAGGTCCGCCTCCTCGATCTCCACGACGCCGAGGTCGCAGAGCTCCTGCGCGGTGGCCAGCGAGGCGACCTCGCGCAGGTCGCTGGTCGTGAGCGGGCGGGTGGTCAGGCCGGCCGGGAGGGTCGGTGCGGGCACCGCTTGATCCAACTCCTCCCGGCGCGGCGGCGCACCGGATTTTCCTGGCCGGGGGCTCAGGCGCTCTGGATGGCGGAGACGTCGAACTCGAGCTTGATCTTCTCGCTGACCAGCACGCCGCCGGTCTCGAGCGCGACGTTGAAGCTCAGGCCCCAGTCCTTGCGGTTGACGGTGGTCTCGCCCTCGAAGCCGACGCGCAGGTTGCCGAAGGGGTCGCGCGCGGACCCGGTCTCCTCGAAGGGGATGGTGACCGACTTGGTGACGTCCTTGATGGTGAGGTCGCCGGTGATCGTCCACTCGGAGCCGTCGCGGGCGACGTCGGTGGAGACGAAGGTGATGGTGGGGTAGGTCTCGGCGTCGAAGAAGTCGCCGGTGACGAGGTGGCCGTCGCGGTCGGCGCTGCCGGTGGAGACGCTGGCGACCTGCATGGTCAGGGACACGGTCGAGGCCGCCGGGTTCGCGGTGTCGATGTGGGCGTTCCCGCTGAGGTCGCCGAAGCTGCCGCGGACCTTGGTGACCATCGCGTGGCGGGCCACGAAGCCGACCCGGGTGTGGCTGGGGTCGATGGCGTAGTCACCGGTCAGGTCGGCGAGGGTGGTGGTCGGGGCGTCGAACTCGGACATGGCTGCTCCTGGAGGTAGGTGGTTGAACTCTTGACCACCCTAACCGGACCAAAGTCCGTTTTAATTCCCGCCCCTCGGTGATCACCGGGTGGGCCAGACGACGCAGCAGGCCCGCCGCTCCGGGGAGCGGCGGGCCTGCTGCGGCCACGAGCCGGGTCGTGACGGGGGTGAACGGGTCAGGCGGCGTGACTGACGAGCATCGTCGGAGCATGGGTCGCAGCGTTCGCTGCGACGGACCAACGGGCTTCCAGGCGCGTCCGGCCGTCACCGTCCACCACGGGCACCCAACGCATCGTCAATGCGTCGGTCATGGTCGAGTCGTACATGGGACACCTCCTGTTCACCTTCTGTTCACTTAAGGTACCACGGCGCTTCACCCTGTCGCAGCCGTTTCCTTTCCTGGCCTGAAGGAGTCCAGGACGCGGTTCGTTGCCCGATAACGGGCAGGAAGATGCCGAACGTCGTGGCGTACGGCAGCATGCGAGCGTGCGCACCGACCAGAGCCTCATCGACCAGGTCGCGGCGACCACGGGTCTGCCGCTCGAGGTGGCTGCCCGGGTCGTCGACGACGTGCTCGCCTTCCACGCCGTCCCGGTCGAGGACTACGTGCGCACACGCCATGCCGAGCTGAAGACCTACGGGGCCCGCAACCCCGAGATCTTCGCGCGGATCGCCGCCGAGCTGCCCGACGTCGTCGTCGCGGCACCCCGGCTCACCGAGCGGCAGCTGCGCCGCCTGGTCTACGGCTAGATCGAGGACGAGGAGACACCATGTGCGGGATCGTCGGGTACGTCGGGGCGCAGCAGGCCGCGCCCCTGCTGCTGGAGGGCCTGAGCCGGCTCGAGCACCGGGGCTACGACTCGGCCGGGCTGGCCGTGCTCGGCGGGTCCGGGGCCAGTGCGACCCTGCGCACGGCCAAGAAGGCCGGCCGCGTCCGTGACCTCGCCGATCACCTCCCGGCGCGCTTCGGGGGCAAGGTCGGCATCGGCCACACCCGCTGGGCGACCCACGGCGCCGCCAACGACGTCAACGCCCACCCGCACACCTCCGCCGACGGCCGCGTGGCCGTGGTGCACAACGGGATCATCGACAACGCCTCGGCGCTGCGGGCCGAGCTGTCCGAGGCCGGGGTGGAGCTGACCTCCGAGACCGACACCGAGGTGCTGGCGCACCTCGTCGCCCGGTCCGGCGCCGACACGCTGGAGGCGAAGGTCAGCGAGGCGCTCGCGCGGATCGAGGGCACGTACGGGATCGCGGTGCTGCACGCCGACTTCGCCGACCGGATCGTGGTGGCGCGCAACGGCAGCCCGCTGATCCTCGGGGTGGGGGAGAAGGAGATGCACGTGGCCTCCGACCTCGCCGCGCTCGTGCGCTACACGACCACCGTGGTGCACCTCACCGACGGCGAGATGGCCACGCTCACCGCCGCCGGCTTCACGACGTACCGCCAGGACCTGACCGGGACCGGCAGCCGGGCCGAGACGCTCGACATCGACCCGGCGTCCTACGACGCGGGCGAGCACGAGTCGTTCATGCACAAGGAGATGCTCGAGCAGCCCGCCGCGACCGAGCGGGCGCTGCGGGGGCGGCTCGACGAGCGGTTCGGCACGGCCCACCTCGGCGGTCTCGAGCTGGACGCCCGCGAGCTGCGGGCGATCCGGCGGGTCAAGATCCTCGGCTGCGGGTCGGCGTACTACGTCGGTCAGATGGGCGCGACCCTGATCGAGGAGCTCGCGCGGGTGCCCGCCGACGCGGAGGCGGCCAGCGAGTTCCGCTACCGCAACCCGGTGATCGAGCCCGACACGCTCTACGTCGCGGTCAGCCAGTCCGGCGAGACCGTCGACACCCTGCTCGCGGTGGAGGAGATCCGCCGCAAGGGCGGGCGGGTCGTCGGTCTGGTCAACGTCGTGGGCAGCGCGATCGCGCGGGCGTGCGAGGGCGGGATCTACCTGCACGCCGGCCCCGAGGTGGCGGTGGCCAGCACCAAGGCGCTGACCACGATGTACGTCGGGTTCGCCCTGCTCGCGCTCCAGCTCGGCCGGGTCCGCGACCTGTCGATCTCCGACGGCCGCCGACTGATCGCGGGGCTGGAGCGGCTGCCCGAGCAGATCCAGGAGGTGCTCGAGACCGAGGACGCGCTGGCCGCGGTCGCCGAGCGGCTCGCGGAGGCCGAGAGCCTGTTCTTCATCGGCCGGGTCCGCGGGCTTCCCCGTCGCGCGCGAGGGCGCCCAGAAGTTCAAGGAGATCAGCTACCGGCACGCCGAGGCCTACCAGACCTCCGAGCTCAAGCACGGCCCGCTCGCGCTGATCTCGGCCGACGTGCCGAGCGTCGCCGTCGTCCCCGACGACGAGCTGGTCGAGCGCAACGTGGCCGCCCTGCACGAGATCGCCGCCCGCGGCGGCCCGCTCGTCGTGCTCACCCACGCCGGCGTCGACCTGGGCGACCTCGCGGGCGCCGCCAGCGTCGAGCGCGTCGACGTGCCCCGCAACGAGCGCGAGCTCGACCCGATCCTGCTGACGATCCCGCTCCAGGTGCTGGCCTACCACGCGGCGAAGGCGCTGGGTCACGACATCGACAAGCCGCGGAACCTGGCGAAGTCGGTCACGGTGGAGTGAGCATCGACCTGACCTCTTGCACCGCAAAGGATGCTCGGGGCCGACCGGCTGCCGCCGACGGCGTTGACCGAGCACGGCACCTGACCCGCGTGGCGGTTGCCGGGAGCCGACCCGAGGAGGATGCTCGGGGTCGCATCCCCGAGCCGTGGTCCTCGCGGCCGGCGAGCCCGAGAGGACACTCCGATGGTGACGTTCGCCGGTGTCGACCACGTGTCGCTCTCGGTCACGGACCTCGACGTGAGCCAGCGCTTCTACACCGAGGTGCTCGACTTCCTCCTCGTGCTCGACGTCGGATACGGCCGGATCTTCATGCACCCCGACACCGGGTTCACGCTGTCGCTGATGAACCACGACGGCGCCCGGGGCGGAGCCTTCACCGAGCTGACGACCGGCCTCGACCACCTCGGGCTCACCGCGGCTACGCGCGGTGACCTGGAGGAGTGGGCGCGACGGTTCGACGAGCTCGGAGTCAGCTACACGCCGATCCGCGACATGGAGCTCGGCTATCACCTCAACTTCCGTGACCCGGACGACATCGCGCTCGAGCTGTCCGCTCCCAACGAGCTGCTGATCGCGGCCAAGCAGGCGCTCGCCGACGGTCGGACCAGCCAGGCGGACATCACCGCCTTCGTCGACGACAACGACCTCGACCTCCCGGTCGGCCGGTCCAGCCGCCGACGGGTGACCGAGGCGAGACGGCTACGTCGTCCGCGCCCAGGCGGCGTACAGCGGGTCGCGGCCCCGCCGCGGCGGGGTACGCAGCTCGGTCGTGACGTCCGTGAAGCCGGCCCGCTCGAGGTAGGCACGGACGATGGCGACGCGTCCGTCCTCGTCGGTCGACAGCCACCCGCGGACCGCCTTGGTCGGGAAGCACCGGTTGCTGAAGGTGAGCACCACGACCCCGCCCGGCCGCAGCACCCGCGCGGCCTCGCGCAGCACCTCGACCGGCTGGATGAGGTAGTCGATCGACACGCAGCACAGGACCGCCTCGAAGCTCGCGTCGTCGAAGGGAAGCCTCGGGTCGACGTTGAGGTCGCAGACGACGACCTCGTCGGCCAGGGGGTTGGCCTCGAGCTCGGCGGCGTTCATGCCCAGCGCGACCAGCCCGCCGTCCGGCTTGCGGGAGAGGTGGGAGACCCAGGACGACATCAGGTCGAGGACCCGGCCGCCGGGTACGCCGAGCTCGTCGTACAGGTCGCCGACCGCGGCGATCGCACCGTCGTCGATGTGGGTGACCAGGCGCGGCGGGGCGTAGAAGACGGCGTCGTCGCGGTCGTCCTGGCGGTCGAAGAACCCGGACGGCCAGGCGTCGTCGGGCGCGGTGCGCGTCATGCCGGCGACGGTAGCGCCGTGCCCCGCGCCACCCAGGTGAGGCAGCAGCGAAATTCGCTGTGCCTGCCACCCGCGCGGTGCCAGACTCCGATCATGGTCGACGTACCGACGTTGCACGGCTGGGCCGGCGGGGACGCCGCCCTGCGCCGCCTCGTCGACTGCTTCTACGACCGGGTCGAGGCCGACGACGTCCTGGCCGGGTTCTTCCCCGGCGGGGTCGACGAGCACCACCGCGCGAACGTCACGACCTGGTGGGTCGAGGTCCTCGGCGGCGACGACCGCTACACCCGCGAGCTCGGCGGGTACGCCCGGATGCTGAGCCACCACCGCGACCTCGACATCAGCGCCGCCCAGCGGCACCGTTTCGCCTCCACCATGAGCCTGGCGGCCGACGACGCAGGCCTGCCGGAGGATCCCGAGTTCCGCGCGGCCCTCGTCGGCTACCTGGAGTGGGGCACGCGCCTGGCCATGGGCAACTCGCGTCCCGGGGCCGAGGTGGTCGAGGAGGCGCCGGTGCCGCGGTGGGGCTGGGGCGTCGCGCCGCCGTACCAGGGCTGAGCGAGCGCCGGCGGCTCCGCGGCGGACTCGGCCTCAGCCTCAGCAGCGATCGCTGACGACGATGCCGCGGTCGCGCACGAGGGCGGCCGCGTCCTCGCTGATCCTGCCGTAGACGATCGCGTCCTCGACGTGCAGGAACCGGCCGAGCGACGTTCGCGCCGCGACGACCTCGAGGGCCTCCGCAAGGGGCAGTCCGCACAGCCGCACCAGGTCGTCGGGCGTCGCGGCGTTCAGGTCCAGCAGGCCGCCGTCGTCGTACGGGTGGGGGGACGCGGGCCGTCCGATGCCGAGCTCGCGCGCCATCATCGGGTCCTTCTCGACCAGGGCGCGGGCCTCGGCCCGCCTCCGGCGGGCCGCCTCGACACCGGCCACGGCCCGGTCGTTGGAGGAGGGGGACGGGACCGTCAGGTCTCGAGCCGCCGCGCCGTAGACCTCGCGCCGGAGCCCGACCAGCATCAGGCAGGCCACGACGACGACGCCGAGGATCAGCAACGACGACAGGCCCTGCAGCAGCGCAGCGCTGAAGGCGTCGTCCGAGGCGCTGCTCATCACGACGCCGGCGACGCCGGCGCCGGTGAGCACGGCGCCGCGGGTCCGCAGCGCGGGGCGGTCGAGCTGCGAGGCCGCATGGAAGAACGGGACCCCGGAGAGGGCGCCGGCGCTGAGGACGGTGATCACGAAGTACCACCGACCCGAGTGGTCGCGGCCGGGCGGCGGGACGGACGCCGGGACGGGGGCCGGTGCGAGCGGTCGGGGAGCGGGTGAGGAGGCCGGGTACGCCGGGCTCGTGTGCTCGGTCCAGCCGGTGCCGCTCCAGTAGCGCAGCACGTGAGGGCTCTGCGGGTCCTGGTACCAACCGGCCGATGGTGCGTTCACAGGACTTCCCGGGTCGTCGGAGCACGCCGTACGTCGGGAAATCTACTCGGGCGGTCCCTAGCCCGGGAGCGTCCGAGCGCGGCCTGGTGGCCTACGACTGTCCGACCAGGATGCAGAACGGGTGGCCCTCGGGGTCCGCCAGCACGTAGAGCGGCTCGCCGTCGTCGTCGGTGCGGTCGTGGAGGAGGGTGGCGCCGAGCTCCTCGGCGCGCCGGCGCTGGGTCTCGAGGGCCTCGGTAGTCGGCACGCGCAGGTCGAGGTGCATCTGCTTGTCGACGCCGGACTCGGGCCAGGTCGGCCGCGCCAGCTCGCCGACCTCGGCGAAGGCGAGGACGCGGTGGCCCCCGTCGTCGAGCAGGACGAGCCAGTCCTCGTCGTCGGGGCCCTCCACCGGCGGCTCGTCACCGGGCCGGTAGCGCAGACCGAGCAGCTCGCGCCAGAACTCCGCCAGGCCGCGCACGTCGAGGGCGTCGATGGCGGTGTGCATCAGGACGGGGTGCTCGCTCATCGCACGAGTCTGGCCCGGCCGGCGGGCGTGGGGCCACCCCCACCGGCTCGGGCAGTCGCCCGGGCGACGAGCGTCGTCCGTCACGACACGGGGCCTGTTCCTGGACCAGTCCACCCCCACGACGGCTCGGCGCGGGCTCAAGCGACGCCGGCTCCCGACCGACGAAGACGACGAGCACGCCATGGCGGGCCGAAACGTCGACTCCTGGGAGATCACCGCATGCCGCACCACCAACGTCGCGCCCCGCGCCTCGCCGCCGCTCTCACTGGTCTCACCTTGAGCCTCGGCCTGCTGTCCGTGACCCCGGGGTCGGCGTACGCCGTCGACGCGCCGCAGAACATGCAGGCGAGCGAGAGTCGGATCCCGGTGTTCTCCTGGGAGCCCGTCCCGACCGCGAACGGCTACGACGTCCAGGTCTCCACCACGGCGGACTTCGCGTCCAGGGTCGTCGACGTGAGCACCAGCAACATCCGCTACGTGCCGACCGAAGAGCTGCCCAAGGGCACGGTCTGGTGGCGGGTGCGCGCCAGGTCGGGAGGCACGACGGGGGACTGGACGATCTCGTCCTTCGACCGCCTGAGCGACCTCGCGCCCGAGCCGATCGGGCCGAAGCCGGACGCGATGTTCCAGGCTCCCCAGATGCCGCGCTTCTCCTGGGAGCCGGTGTCCGGTGCGACGAGGTACACCGTCCAGACCAGCCCGGACCGGCTGTTCTCCGACCCCCAGCTGATCGTGGAGCGCACCCAGACGGCGACCGCTGCGTACCTGACGAGCTTCCCCGCGAGCGGCGACTACTACTGGCGGGTGCGAGCCGAGCGGGGCTACGGCTATCCCACGGCCTGGACCACCCCGAGCCCGTACCGCGCGGTCGGGCTGCCCGACGCGCGCCTGACCGCACCGACCGACAGCTTCGACCGGTCCGTCCGCGACGTCGTCCTCGACTGGGAGCCGGTCGCGGGCGCGGCGAGCTACGACCTCCAGATCGGCACGGACCGCAAGCTTCCTGTCGGTGGTGGACGCCGCGAGCGGCATCCCGAGCACGAGCTACTCCCCGCCGGGCACGCTGAACAACGACGAGTACTTCTGGCGGGTGCGCGCCGTCGACGGGAGCGACAACAAGGCGCCGTGGCCGGTCACGCCCTGGCGCTTCCGCCGCGCCTGGCCCGAGCAGCCCGAGCTGGTCTACCCCAGCGGCGCGGTGCCGGCCGGGCAGCCCTTCTTCTACGAGTGGAACGCGATCGAGCGGGCCAGCAGCTACGAGGTGCTCCTCTTCGACAGCTCCGGGACTCGGATCTGCAGCGCGACCACCATCCACACCACGCTGGCCGGTCAGTGCTCGCCGTCGTCGTCAGGGACCTACACCTGGAAGGTCCGTGCGACCGACGTAGGCGGCCGGAGCCCTGTCACCGACGTGCTGGCGCAGGACCCCGTCCGCTTCACCTGGACCCGGCCGGACGCCGTCACGCCCCTGCCCGCCGGACAGGGGTTCGAACCGGTCACCGGCATGGCGGTCTCCCACACCGGCACCGCGGCGTACGGCGTCGGCGTCGACCGGGACGCCTGCGAGGCCGAGCTGCCGGCGACCTGCAGCGCCCTGCGCCAGACCCCGGTGCTGACCTGGGACCCGGTCCCGGGCGCCACGGAATACCGAGTCTCGCTGTTCAACGACCGCGAGCGCACCAACCCGGTGTCCTCCTACACCGACATGCGGGTCACCGAGGCGATGTGGTCGCCGCTGCAGTACCAGGAGCTGCGGGACAGCCAGGCGGGCTCGGCGTACTTCTGGGACGTGCAGCCCTGCGACTCGCGTGGGTGTGCGCCGGTCACCAGCTATCCGACGCACTCCTTCGCCAAGCAGTCGATCGCACCACAGCTGCAGAGTCCGGCGCAGGACGAGGTCGTCGCCGACGACGTCACGCTGCGGTGGAGCTCGCAGATCGCGGCGTTGCGCGCACCCGGCGTCAACGACGGTTCGGACGTGACGACGCCGGGCACGATGGAAGCCCAGCAGTACGTCGTGCAGACCTCGACGAGCCCGTCGTTCCAGAGCCTCATCGACAACGTCACCGTGGACGAGCGGACCTTCACCTCGCCGACCAACACCTATCCCGAGGGACCGGTGTTCTGGCGGGTCAGCGCGATCGACGGGTCGGGAACCGGCACGGTGTGGAGCGAGCCGCGACGGTTCGAGAAGCGTTCACCGGTCCCTGCCCTCGTCTCGCCCGTCCCGAACGGAGACCTCGGGCAGGACCAGACGCTGACCTGGTCGCCGTTGAGCTACGCCGCGTCCTACGAGCTCGAGGTCGAGCGCGACGGGATGTCGTCGCTGCTGGAACGGACCAAGCACTCGTCGTGGGCGCCCTCCAACGTCCTGCCGGTGTCCGACCTGCCCTATCGCTGGCGCGTACGGCGCGTCGACGCCCGAGGGCGCCAGGGTTCCTGGAGCGACTACCGCACCTTCTACGTCCGCAGCTATCCGCCCGCGCTGTTGGCGCCGGCGGCGGACGGCCGGCTCACCCCGGCCGGTGAGCTGTTCAGCTGGATGCCCGACGACCGGGCCACCAGCTATCGCTTCGAGCGCACCGGTCCCGGCGGCGGACTCGCCGAGGTCGTGACGACCAGGGCCACCGCCTACGCCCCCACCAGCACGCTGCCCGGCGGCGCCGGGACCTGGCGCGTCACCGCACTCGACGCGGCCAGCCAGCCGCTCGGCGTCTCGGAGAGGCGCAGCTTCACCGTCGTCGACACCCCGGTCGCGGTGACGCAGGTGAGCATCGCCGGCAGTGGCAAGGTCGGCACCCAGCTCACCTCGAGCGACCCGACCTTCGAGCCGAGGGCCGAGCAGGTCACCTACCAGTGGTTCCGCGGGGCCACGTCGATCTACGGTGCGACCGGCCCGACCTATGAGGTCCTCAGCGAGGACGTCGGTCAGAAGATCACGCTCCAGGCGACGGGCACACGGTCGGGCTACAAGGCGGGCACCTCGACCAGCAACGTCATCACCGGCGCACGGGGTGACGCCCTGGTGGCGATCCACCCGCCCACGATCAGGGGGTCGGCCGCCGTCGGCCAGGGCCTCACGGTCGCGCCGGGCACCTGGCCCGGCAACCCCCAGCTGAGCTATCAGTGGTTGCGCAAGGGCGACCCCATCGCGGGCGCCACCGGCTCCACCTACTACGTCGCCGCGGACGACGCGGCGCGCACGATCAGCGTCGTCGAGACCGCGAACGTGAACGGGCGCGAGCCCGGCACCTCCCGGAGCGGCGGCGTCGACGTGGCCAGGATCGGATCGACGACCACCGTGGGCCTCAGCGCGACGAAGATCAGCAAGCGGACCCGTGTCGTCGCGACGGCGTCGGTCAGCGTCAGCGGGGTCGCCGCCCCCGGCGGTGCCGTCAGCTTCTTCGACGGAGGCCGCAAGCTCAAGGCAGTGCCGCTGCGCACGGGTCTCACGGCCACGTTCAGGCTTCCCCGGCTTCAGCCGGGCAAGCACGTGGTCAAGGTCGTCTACGGCGGCACCGACCAGGTCTCCGGTTCGAAGGGGGCCGCGCGACTGGTCGTGACCAGGCGCTAGACGACGCCGGCCCCGAGGGCTGCCCTGCGCCGAGGCGAAGGCAGGGGTGGCTCTCGGGACCAGCCCGCTCGCGGGCCATCACCGCCGGGTCCGTGGCGACGTCGCCCACCTGGTCGGCGTCCCCACCCGGCGATGCGTCGGCCGGCACCGCTCCGGCCGCCCGACGACGCGCCCTCCCCGTCCGGTCACCGCGACACCGGGTTCGGCTGCACCGACGGCCCTAGACACGTCAGGCGTGGGGATCCTCCAGCACGTCGCGCCACGAGTGCTGCGGCTCGTAGCCGAGCAGCCTCCGGCCCTTCTCGATCGAGTAGAAGGTCTCGTCGCGACCCATCTCGCGGCGTACCTCCACGCCGTCGTAGAACTGCGCGAGGATCTCGTCGGTCGTCGCGGCGACCGACATGTCGGCGTTGGCGACGTTGAAGACCTCGTACCCCAGGCCGTCGGTCTCGAGGCAGCGCTGCACCATCTGGCCGAGGTCGCGGGTGTCGATGTAGGCGAAGACGTTGCGCCGGCGCAGCGACGGGTCCTCGAGGTAGGCGGGGAAGGCCTCCTCGTACTCGTGAGGCTCGATGACGTTGTTGATCCGTAGGCCGTAGATGTCGAAGCCGGTGCGGGCGTGGAACGAGCGAGCCGTCACCTCGCCGGCCACCTTGGACATCGCGTAGGAGTCCTCGGGCACCGTCGGGTGCTCCTCGTCGACGGGGACGTAGAGCGGCTTGCGCTCGCCCTGGGCGAAGCAGACGCCGTACGTCGTCTCGGACGAGGCGAAGATGACCTTGCGGATGCCGAGCCGGGTCGCAGCCTCGAGCACGTTGTAGGTGCTCAGGATGTTGGTCTCGTACGTCGTCGCGTCCGAGGACAGCAGGATCGCCGGGACCGCGGCGAAGTGCACGACCGCGTCGTACGTGGGCTTCTCGGCCAGCTCGAGCTCCGAGGCCCGGGCCGCACCGGCCATGGCCGAGTACGTCTCGCCGAGATCGGTGAGGTCGACGTGGAGGTCGGCGACGTCGTCGTGGCCCAAGGGGGTCAGGTCGGCGTTGGTGACGTCGTGGCCCTGCTCGGCGAGGAACGGGGCGACGTGGTGTCCGGCCTTGCCGGAGCCTCCGGTGAAGAAGATGCGCATGCGCCCATGCAACCACCGGCGACCCTCACCCCTGCATCTGGCCGCAAGACCCCGGTTGTGTGCGTACCTTGACAGGTACGTACCTATCTCGATACACAAGACGCATGGAAGCCGCTCTCCGCGCCCTCGCCGACGACAGCCGTCGGACGATGCTCGAGGCCCTCGCCGCCGGGCCGGCCACGGCCGGGGAGCTGGCCGCGCTCCTGCCGATCGCGCGCCCGGGGGTCTCCCGGCACCTGCGAGTGCTGCGCGAGGCCGGGCTGGTCGACGTCCGGTCCGAGGCCCAGCGGCGGGTCTACAGCCTGCGCCCGCACCCGCTGACCGAGGTCGACGACTGGCTCCGCGCCCGCCTGGCGCAATGGGAGCACCGCCTGGACGCCCTGCACACCGAGATAGCGCGCGGCAAGCGCGAGCGAGGGAGCACGACATGAGCACGAGCACCGGAAGGGTCCGGGGGGTGCTGCGCGAGCAGGACGGGACCGGCGTGGTCCACCTCGAGGACCGCTTCACCACGACCGTGGAGGACCTCTGGTCGGCCCTGACCGATCCCGCCCGGCTGGCCCGGTGGCTCGGCGAGGTCGACGGCGACCTCCGCGAGGGGGGCGAGCTGAGGGCGCACTTCTTCGCCAGCGGGTGGGAGGGCACGATCCGGGTCGAGGCCTGCGAGCCCTCGCACCACCTGCTGCTGCGTACGCAGGGCGACGGCGAGCCCGAGGGAACCTTCGAGGTCACCCTGGTCGCCGACGGCGACGGGACCCGGCTCGTCGTCGAGGACCGCGGCGTCCCGCTGGACCACGTCGCGTCCTACGGTGCGGGCGACCAGATCCACGTCGAGGACCTCGCGTCCTACCTCGCCGGCGGCGAACGCTGCGAGCCGCGGGCGCGCTGGGCGCAGCTGCAGCCGGCGTACGAGACGCTGGCCGCCGGCCTGGCCTGAGGCCGGCCCTCGGTCACGTTCCGCGGCCCGCGTACGTCGTGCGTGCGAGGGCGACCTGCGCCCGCGGGAGGAGCATGGGCCCATGGACACCACGGCGGACTTCGAGCGGGAGCGACCCCGGCTGCTGCGGATCGCGACCCGCGTGCTGGGCGATCCGGTGGAGGCCGAGGACGTCGTCCAGCAGGCCTGGCTGCGGCTGCACGGTGCCGAGTCCGGCGCGGGCGAGCCGATCGCCAACCTCCCGGGGTGGCTCACGACCGTGACCACCCGGCTGTGCCTGGACCGGCTCCGCGCCCGGACGCCGACGCCGGTCGCGGCGGTCGGTCCCGCCGCGGGCGCGGACCCCTTCGGCGGCCCCGTCGCCGGAGCGACCCCGACCGACCCGGCCGAGGAGGTCGCGCTGGCCGACACCGTCGGCGTCGCGCTCCAGGTCGTGCTCGACCGGCTGAGCCCGTCCGAGCGGGTCGCCTTCGTGCTCCACGACAGCTTCGCGGTGGACTTCGCCACGATCGCCGCGATCCTGGGCAGCACCCCGACGGCCGCCCGCAAGCTCGCGTCGCGGGCCCGGTCCAAGGTCTCCGTGGGTCCGGCCGAGACCGGCCGGCCGGACTGGGAGGTGGTGGATGCGTTCCTCGACGCCGCGCGCGGAGGCGACCTGAGCCGACTCCTCGCCCTGCTCTCGCCGGACGTGGTCGTCACGGCCGACTCGTTCGCGGTCGCCGCCGGGACGCCTGCCCGGGTCGAGGGACGCGAAGCCGTGGCCGCGATGTTCGACGGGGCCGCGCAGTCGGCGCTTCCGGTGCTCCTCGAGACCCGTCCGGGCGCCGCCTGGTTCCTGCGGGGAGAGGCCAAGGTCGCCTTCGACTTCCAGGTCGAGCACGGCGTCGTACGTCGCATCGACTTCCGCGCCGAGCCCACCGTCCTCGCCGCCCTGCGACGACGTCGCGGCGCCGAGGCGGTCACACCCGGAGCCCGCCGACCGTCAGAGGACCAGGAGCGCACCGAGCCGGACGGGCCGGGCCACGAGGAGTGAAGGACGACCGACGATGAGGACGATGACCTGCCGCCAGCTGGGCGGTCCGTGCGACCACGAGCACCGCGGTGAGAGCGCCGACGACGTGATCAAGGCCCAGGACCGGCACCTCAAGGACGCGGTCGCGGCCGGTGACGACGCGCACCAGCAGGCGCACGACGACATGAGGTCGCGCTGGAAGCACCCCGTGCGGGGGATGGGCTGGTACCGCGACGCGAAGAGGACCTACGCGGCCCAGCCCGAGGTCTGAGGCCGCCGCGTCGCGGGCCGCCGGCCGGGCGACCGCCGGGGCTCAGCCCTCGAAGCCGTGGTGGATCATCACGTGCTTGATCCGGGTGTAGTCCTCCATGCCGTACAGCGAGAGGTCCTTGCCGTAGCCGGAGTGCTTGAAGCCGCCGTGGGGCATCTCGGCGGCCAGGGGGATGTGGCAGTTGACCCACACGCACCCGAAGTCGAGGCGCATCGACATCCTCGTCGCCCGGCCGACGTCGGTGGTCCACACCGAGGAGGCCAGGCCGTACTCCGTGTCGTTGGCCAGGGCCACGGCCTCGTCCTCGTCGACGAAGCGCTGGACGGTGATCACGGGTCCGAACACCTCGGTGCGGATCAGCTCGTCCTCGGCGCGAAGGTCGGCGACGACCGTGGGGGCGTAGAAGTAGCCCTGCTCACCGACCCGCTCGCCACCGGCCACCACCTGCGCGTGGTCGGGTCGCCGGTCGACCAGGCCGGTGATGTGGCCGAGCTGCGTGTCGTTGTTGATCGCGCCGTAGAAGATGTCGTCGTCGGTGGGGTCGTAACCGGTGCGGGTCGCGGTGGCCGACTCGCCGAGCGCCGCGACGAAGCGGTCGTAGATCCCGGCCTGGCACAGCACCCGTGCTGCCGCGGTGCAGTCCTGGCCGGCGTTGAAGAAGCCCGCGTCGTGGATGCCCGCGACGGCCGCCTCGAGGTCCACGTCGTCGAACACGACGACGGGGGCGTTGCCCCCGAGCTCGAGGTGCGTCACCTTGAGGTCGGCCGCGGCCGAGGTCGCGACGGCGATCCCGGCGCGGGTGGAGCCGGTGATGGAGACCATCCGCGGGACCGGGTGCGCGGTGAGGGCGGCGCCGGTGTCGCGGTCGCCGCACACGATGTTGACGACACCCGGCGGGAAGATCTCCTGCATCGCGCGGCCCAGCCACACCGAGGACGCCGGGGTGGTGTCCGAGGGCTTGAGCACGACCGTGTTGCCGGCGGCGAGGGCCGGCGCGAGCTTCCAGACCGCCATCATCATCGGGTAGTTCCACGGCGCGACCTGGCCGACCGGCCCGATCGGCTCACGGCGGATCGAGGAGGTGTGGCCGCGCATGTACTCGCCCTGCGCCCGCCCCTCGAGCACCCGGGCGGCGCCGGCGAAGAAGCGGAGCTGGTCGAGCATCATCGGGATCTCCTCCGACCTCGTCAGCGAGGCCGGCTTGCCGGTGTCGGCGCACTCGATCGCGATCAGCTCCTCGGCCTTGTCCTCGACCACGTCGGCCAGCCTCATCAGCGCCAGCTGCCGCTCGCCGGGGGCCGTCCAGCGCCACGAGTCGAACGCTGCCGCAGCCGCGGTGAAGGCGGCGTCGACGTCCGCGGGGCCCGAGCGGGGCGAGGTGGCGTAGACCGACCCGGTCGCCGGGTCGACGACGTCCAGCGTCTCGCCCGACGCGGAGGAGGACTCCCGGCCGTCGACGATGTTGACGAACCTCTGCTGCTCGGTCATGGCCACCCCTGTCGTCGTCGGGCTCGTGCGGCAGGTCGCAGCCCGACCGTGCCGCTCATCGTGGCGGCTGGTCCGACGGCGGTCAATGGGCCCCGCCCGGAGCGCCTGCACCGCGGTGTCGGCGGGGCCGCCTAGGTTGGTCGGGTGAGCAGCCGATGAGCAAGATCGATGACATGAGGGCCCTGCGTGAGGCTCGGCAGGCCGAGCGCACCAAGCCCGGCGCCGCCCCGAGCTACCGCCAGCCGGCGATCCGGTTCGGCGCGCCCGGCGAGACCGCGGCCGCGCGTGCGACCGCCGCCCGGCCGGCCGCCAAGGCCTCCCGGGACAAGGCTCCGGTCGCACCCCCCGAGCCGGCCGCCCCCGCGACCCAGGAGCTGTGCGGACACCGCAACATGAGCGGGCGCACGTGCACCCGCGAGCAGGGCCACAGCGCGAAGAGCCACCGCTACTCCTGAGCGCCGGCGCCGTCGGGGCTCCGTCGTCGGAGAGCAGGACCCGGTCACGCCCGGCCCGCTTGCGGGTCCTAGACGTCGGCGACGAGCGGGGCGACCTCGGAGCCGAGCAGCTCGATACCGCGCAGCAGGTCGTCGTGGGCCAGGCGGGGGTTGGTCATCTGGATCGACAGGCGGTCGACGCCGCCGAGCTGCTCGGAGGTACGGCGGATCTTGTCGGCCACGCTGGTCGGGTCGCCCATGAAGAAGGCGCCGTCGGGTCCGGCCGTGGCGTCGAAGCGGGCCCGCGTGGGCGGCGGGAAGCCGCGCTCGCGTGAGACGGTCGTGAACATCTCGTTCCACCCCGGGTAGATGGTGTCGCTGGCCGCCTGCGTCGACTCTGCGACGAACCCGAAGACGTGCAGGCCGACCTGGAGACGCTCGGGCGGGTGCCCTGCCTGGGCGCCGGCGCGGCGGTAGAGGTCGACCAACGGGGCGAACTGGCGGGGCTCGCCGCCGATGATCGCGACCATGAGGGGCAGGCCGAGCAGCCCGGCGCGGGCGAAGGACTCGGGGGTGCCGCCGACACCGACCCAGATCGGCAACGGGTCCTGGAGCGGGCGCGGGTAGATGCTCTGTCGCACGAGCGGCGGGCGGTGCCGACCTGACCAGGTCACCTCGACCTGGTCGCGGATCGCCAGGAGCAGCTCGAGCTTCTCGCTGAACAGCGAGTCGTAGTCGGCGAGGTCGAGGCCGAAGAGCGGGAACGCCTCGGTGAACGAGCCCCGGCCCACCACCAGGTCGATGCGGCCGCGCGAGAGGAGGTCGAGGGTGGCGAACTGCTGGAAGACCCGCACCGGGTCGTCGGCACTGAGCACCTTGACCGCGCTGCCCAGTCGGATCCGCTCCGTCCGCGCTGCCGCGGCGGCCAGGATGATCGGCGGCGCCGAGTCGTAGTACTCGCTGCGGTGGTGCTCGCCGATGCCGAAGGAGTAGAGGCCTACCCGGTCGGCGAGCTCGATCTCCTCCAGCAGGTGCGCGAGACGTTCCTCGGCCGCGACCACGTGACCCGTCGAGGGGTCGGTGACCTGCGAGACGAAGCTGTCGATGCCAAGGTGCATGCGTCGAGTCAACCAGCCGGCCGGGGTCGCAGGAAGCGCGTGACCCACGTCGCCGCCCTCGCGAATCGGACCATGGGCCCGCACCGACTACCGTTGTGGGGTGAACGACCCCGCTGACGGCCCCGCTCCCGCCGACGTGCCCACCGCCGCCTCCCCCGACACCACTGCCGACACCACTGCCGACGCCACTGCCGACAGATCCACGGAGGCGCCTCCCGAGCAGGTCACGTTCGCCGACCTCGGGCTCGGCCCGGCGACGCTGAAGGCGCTGGCCGACGTCGGCTACGAGAGCCCTTCGACGATCCAGGCGCGCACCATCCCGCCGCTGCTCGCCGGCCACGACCTCGTCGGCCTGGCCCAGACCGGCACCGGCAAGACGGCGGCCTTCGCGCTGCCGATCCTCGACAACCTCGACCTGCGCCAGAAGACCCCGCAGGCGCTCGTGCTGGCCCCGACCCGTGAGCTCGCGCTCCAGGTCTGCGAGGCCTTCGAGCGCTACGCCGCCCACCTCAAGGGCGTGCGCGTGCTGCCGGTCTACGGCGGCCAGGCGTACGGCGTCCAGCTCTCGGCGCTGCGCCGCGGCGTCCACGTCGTGGTCGGCACCCCCGGCCGGATCATGGACCACCTCGAGAAGGGGACCCTCGACCTGACCGAGCTGCGCTTCCTGGTCCTCGACGAGGCCGACGAGATGCTCAACATGGGCTTCGCCGAGGACGTCGAGACGATCCTGGCCGACACCCCGGCGACCAAGCAGGTCGCGCTGTTCTCGGCGACGATGCCCAAGCAGATCCGCTCGCTGTCGAGCAAGTACCTCACCGACCCCGTCGAGATCACGGTCAAGAACAAGACGACGACCTCGGCCAACACCACGCAGCGCTACCTGATCTGCTCCTACCCGCAGAAGGTCGACGCCCTCACGCGCATCCTCGAGGTCGAGAACTTCGAGGGCATGATCGTCTTCGTCCGCACCAAGAACGAGACCGAGACCCTGGCCGAGAAGCTGCGGGCCCGGGGGTTCTCGGCGATGGCGATCAACGGCGACGTCGCCCAGGCCCAGCGCGAGCGCACCGTGAACCAGCTGAAGTCGGGCAAGCTCGACATCCTGGTCGCCACCGACGTCGCGGCTCGTGGGCTCGACGTCGACCGGATCAGCCACGTCGTGAACTACGACATCCCCACCGACACCGAGTCCTACGTGCACCGCATCGGGCGTACCGGGCGCGCCGGGCGCAGCGGCGACGCGATCTCGTTCGTGACCCCGCGCGAGCGCTACCTGCTCAAGCACATCGAGAAGGCGACCCGCCAGCCGCTGCAGCAGATGCAGCTGCCCAGCGTCGAGGACGTCAACACCACTCGCCTGGCGCGCTTCGACGACCAGATCACCGCCGCGCTGACCTCGAAGGACCTCGGCTTCTTCCGCGACGTGGTCAAGCACTACGTCGAGCACCACGACGTGCCCGAGCAGGACGTCGCCGCCGCGCTGGCGATCGCCGCGCAGGGCGACACCCCGCTGCTGCTCGTGCCCGACCCGGAGCCCAGGCGGGCCCCGCGTCAGGACCGCGACGGCCACGGCGGCGGCACGGGCAGTGCGGGCGGCACGGGCCGACCCGGGCGCTCGGGCGGGCGTGGCGACGGGCGTGAGCTACGGACCTACCGGATCGCGGTGGGCAAGCGGCACAAGGTCGAGCCACGCCAGATCGTCGGCGCGATCGCCAACGAGGGCGGGCTGGGCCGCAGCGACTTCGGGACGATCTCGATCCGACCCGACTTCTCGCTCGTCGAGCTCCCCGCCAACCTCTCCGACGTCGTGCTGGAGAAGCTCGCCACGACCCGGATCTCGGGCAAGCTGATCGCGCTGCGTCCCGACCAGGGCCCGCCGCGATCCGGTGGCGGGAAGCCCTACCGCAAGGGCCCCCGCAGCGACTGACCGCTCAGGACTCGCCGGCCGCCGAGGCGGCCTCGGCCTCGTTGCTCGCACCCTCGGTGACCAGGCGCCCGCCCGAGGTCTCGAGGTGGGCTCGGATGAACCAGTGGAACAGCTCGAGCTTGTCGGTCTGGCCGATCAGCATGTCCTCGGTGACCGGGTCCAGGTCACCCGTCTCGGCGATGGCGGCGCGCTGGCTGGAGATCACGCCCTGGTAGACGAGGTCGAGCGCCCCGAGGTGCTCCTGGGTGCCGGCGCGACGGATGGAGTACTCCGCCCACTCGCGCTCCTCCACGATCGAGCCGGGCGTGCCCTTGGGCGACCCGCCCAGGGTCGCGATCCGCTCGGCGACGTCGTCGGCGAACCCGCGTACCTCCTCGACCTGCGGGTCGATCATCTCGTGCACGGCGATGAAGTGGGGTCCGACGACGTTCCAGTGCACGTGCTTGAGGGTCAGGTGCAGGTCGTTGAACGCGTGCAGACGCGACTGGAGCAGCTCGACGACGCGGGTCGCCGTGCTCTCGTCCATGCCGGGGGTCGTGTAGTACAGCTTCTCGGTGCTCATGGCGCGAACCTAGCGCGCGCGGTCGAGGGACCCACCACCCCCGGGTCGGGCCGGGACCGAGGTCGGGTGGTGGTCGCGATGCTCCCGGTGGTATCCATGGTGACCGTGATCACCCGTCTCGGACACGCCCTCGCCCTCCTGCTCGCCCTCCTGCTCGCCGTCGTCCTCGCCCTCGTGGGGCTGGGCCCCGTGCCGGGCGCGGCCGCCGCGGACCCGCCGGTCTACGTCGCGCTCGGCGACTCCTACTCCTCGGGCACCGGCACCGGGGTCTACGCGGAGGACGGCACCTCCTGCCTGCGATCGCCCTACGCCTACCCCAGCCTGCTGGCCGCCGAGCGCGGCGCCGCCCTGAACCTGCGCGCCTGCTCCGGTGCCGTCGTCGACGACGTGCGCGACGTCCAGCTGCCGGCGCTGGACGCCTCGACCGACTACGTGACGATCTCCGTCGGCGGCAACGACGCCGGCTTCGCCGACGTGCTGACCACGTGCGCCCTGCCGTGGTGGCTGGGTCGCTGCGGGCACGCCGTCGACGCGGCCCGCGACTATGTCGACGACGTGCTCCCGGGCCGGGTCGCGGCGCTGTACGCCGAGCTGCGCCGCCGCGCGCCGAACGCCGAGGTCGTCGTCGTCGGCTACCCGCGGATCTTCGGCGACGAGGACTGCAACCCGCTGACGTTCTTCTCCTCCAGCGACCGGCGCGACCTCAACGGCGCCTCGGACCTGATCAACCTGCGGCTGCGCCAGCAGGCCATCGGCGCCGGGTTCGCCTACGCCGACCCGCGGGCCCGCTTCACCGGGCACGCCGTGTGCGCGCGGGCGCCGTGGCTCAACGACCTCCGCCTCCCGATCGAGGAGAGCTACCACCCCGACCGCGCCGGTCACGCCTCGGGCTACGCCGCGACGGTGCGCGCCCTGCTCCCGGCGGCGCGAGCGAGCAACGACCGCGCGCCGCGGGTCACCGCGGCCTCGATCGCGCGAGCGCAGCGCCCGTACGCCGATCTCGACCGCGGCATCGAGCCCGCCGTGGTCGACGTCCCCGACCTCGACACGCCCCGGGCCCGACGAGCAGCACGACGCCACGGCATCGACCTCGACCGGTGGGTGCGCCGCCACACGCGGTGATCGGCGGTCCAGACTGGGTTCATGGCCCACCGTTCGCATGCTCTGCTCCTCGCGGCCGTGCTGGCACCCGCTCTGGTCGCGTGCACCGGCGAGTCCGGCCCGGGTCCGGACGAGGGTCCCGACCCGCGACCTGCGGCGACCGCGCTCGCCGAGGGGCTCAGCAGCGGCGACCTCGGTGCGGTGGCGCTGGAGGGCGACCCGGTGGCGGCGCAGGAGTCCTACGACGAGGCTGTCGCCGACCTGGTCGAGGGCGCCGGGACCAGCCCGCGCGTCAGTGTGGGCCAGGTCGTCCCCGGCGCGAGCCCGGACGCCGCCGAGGTGCGCCTGGACTGGAGCTGGCCCGTCACGGACGCGCAGACCTGGACCTACACCAGCGCGGCGCCGCTGCGGCTGGTCACCGACTCCGACGATGACGAGCAGTGGGAGGTGGACTTCTCCCGCGCCGTGGTCGAGCCCTCGCTGCGACCAGCCAGCACCCTGTCGCTGTCCCGGGTCGCGGCCCGGCGGGGCGACGTCCTCGGGGCCGGCGGCAGCCGGCTGGTCACCGAGCGCACCGTGAACCGCTTCGGCCTGGACAAGACCCAGGTGCGGCCCGCCCGGGCCGTCGCCTCGGCCCGCGCGGTGGCGCAGGCGGCCGACGTCGACGTCGCCGCCTTCGTCAAGGCCGTCCGCGCCGCCGGTGACCAGGCCTTCGTGGAGGCGATCTCCCTGCGTGACGCCGACGTGACGGCGACCGTCCGGAGCGCCGTCGGCAGCGTCGACGGCGCGCGGATCATCGGCGCGCAGGTGCCGCTCGCGCCGACGCGCGAGTTCGCCGCCTCGATCCTGGGCCGGGTCGGACCGGTGACCGAGGAGATGGTGGACGACGACCCGGGCCTCTACCGCGCCGGTGACGTCGCGGGCACCTCGGGCCTCGAGGCCCGCTACGACGAGCAGCTGCGCGGGCAGGACGGTGTCGTCGTGGCGTCGGTCGCCTCCGACGGTCGCGAGCGCACCCTGTTCCGGGTGCGACCCGAGCGCGGCACACCGTTACGGCTGACCCTCGACCAGGCCGCGCAGACCCGGGCCGAGTCGCTGCTGGCCGGACTTCCCGCCGCGGCCGGGGGCAGCGCCCTGGTCGCGGTGCGTCCGAGCGACGGTGCGGTCCTGGCCGCGGCCGAGGGCCCCGGGAGCGGTGGCCAGCCACTGGCCACCTTCGCGCAGGTGCCGCCCGGGTCGACCTTCAAGGCCGTCAGCAGCCTGGCCCTCCTGCGCGCAGGTCTCACCCCGACCTCGGCCGTCGACTGCCCGTCCTCGATCGACGTCGACGGCAAGCGCTTCGAGAACTACGACGACTACCCCGCCGGCTCGCTGGGCCGCATCGACCTGCGCACCGCGGTGGCCCGGTCCTGCAACACCGCGCTGATCGGCCAGCGCGACGACGTCCGAGGTGACGCGCTCGCGCGGGCCGCGGCGAGCCTGGGCCTCGGGGTCGACCACGACCTCGGCTTCCCGGCGTACCTCGGCCAGGTGGAGCGCCCCGGCTCCGAGACCGAGCTGGCCGCGGACATGATCGGCCAGGGCACGGTGCTCGCCTCCCCGATGGCGATGGCCGGCGTGGTCGCCTCCGTCCAGGCCGGCGACACGGTGGTGCCGCACCTCGTCGTGGGGCAGGAGGCCGACGACACGACCCGGGCCGACGACGCGCCGGCTCCCGCGCCCCTGACCGGCCAGGAGGCCGAGCAGCTGCGCTCGATGCTGCGCGCCGTGGTCACCGAGGGCAGCGGCGTGCTGCTCGCCGACCTGCCCGGGCCGCCGGCGATCGCGAAGACCGGCACCGCGGAGTTCGAGGATCCCCGAGCCGGTGGCGCGATCGCCACGCACGCGTGGATGGTCGGCGCCCAGGGCGACCTCGCGGTCGCCGTGTACGTCGAGCGCGGCGACTCCGGGTCGGGCACCGCCGGACCGGTCCTCGAGGCCTTCCTGCGCTCCCCGCGCGGATGATGTTGCCGTTTCGTTGACACCCCGGGGGGTATGAGGGCGTACAGTGGTCGAGTCGTGGATGGCGCGTAGCCGTCCCGACAACTTCTCCACATCGTGGAGGCGCGGTGCTCCCCCGTGCGACAGCTGATGACCGCGCTCTTCTCTCGGGAGAACCTCATGGCACCGTCCGTCCGTCGGATCCTGCGACCCCTGAACCACCCCCGACCACTCGCTCGCGCCGGGCTGCTCGCCGGGGGACTGTCCCTGGTGCTCGCCGTGGCGGCCGATCCCGTGGTGGCCCGCGACGACGGACCGGCCGCGCGCGCCGCGGCGCCGTCCTCGGCCACCCGGTCCGGTCCCGCCGCAGACGCCGACACCGACGCAGGCGCGCGCCGCACCGCACGCTCGTTCGTCGACGAGACCGGCCTGCTCGGGTCGGCTCCGGGTGAGGGCCTCGAGACGGCCTCGACGACCGGCGGGGTCGACGGGGTGCGCTACGTGGCCTACGAGCGCACGTTTCGCGGGCTGCCGGTCATCGGCGGCGACGCCGTGGTCGCGGTGGCGGACAGCGGCAAGGTGATCGGCGCGACGACCGCGCACGAGGGACCGGTCGCCGTGTCGTCGCTGACGCCTGCGGTCAGCACGGACGTCGCTCGGGCCCAGGCCCGCGACCGCCTGGACCGGGTGCGGAGCACCGGCGAGCCGCGCCTGGTCGTCCACGCCCTGGGGGCAGCGCCCCGCCTGGCCTGGCAGACCCGGGTCCGCGGGGTGCTGCGCGGCCTGCCGTCGGACCAGGTCGTGTGGACCGATGCCCGCACGGGTGGACCCATCGGCGCCGACGACCTCGTCGCGCAGGGTGCCGGTCGTGGCTACTACAACGGCCGGGTGAGCATCGCGACGTCCGTCAACCGCCGCGCCGAGCCCCGCAAGCGGTGGGCGATGGTCGATCCTCGGCGCCCCGGGGTCGCCTGTGGCGCGATGGCCGGCGGGGCCTACCGGGGTCCGGACGACACCTGGGGCAACGCCCGGGGGGCGAGCCTCGAGACGGCCTGCGTCGACGTCCTCTACGCCGTCGCCCAGCAGTGGGCCATGCTCTCGCGCTGGCTGGGCCGCGACGGCGTCCTGGGTGACGGCAGTGGCGTGCCGGCCCGGGTCGGGTGGCAGCGCGCCGATGCCATGTTCACCGGCCGCTACACCGCCTACGGCTACTCCCGGGACAAGGCGCGCACGCTGACCTCGCTCGACGTCGTCGGTCACGAGAACGGGCACGCCGTCTTCGAGTCGACGCCCGGGGGCAGCCTGTCGGGCGAGGAGACCGGTGCGCTGTCCGAGGGCGCTGGCGACATCCTCGGCACGCTGACCGAGGCCTACGCCGACAACCCGCGGGACGATCCCGACTACCTGATCGGCGAGCAGGCCTCGCCGTACGGCACGGGGGCGTTGCGCAACCTGGCCGACCCCGCCGCGGTGGGCGATCCCGCCTGCTACACCTCCGCGATCCCCGACACCGAGGTCCACGCCGGGGCCGGCCCGCTCGACCACTGGTTCTACCTGCTCGCCGAGGGGTCCGCCGCGTCGTCGACCTGCAACGGCGGCACCGTGCAGGGGATCGGGATCCGCGAGGCCGGGCAGGTCTTCTACCAGGGTCTGCTGCTGAAGACGTCCGCGTGGGCCTACACCGACGCGCGCCGCGCGACGCTGATCGCGGCGAAGGCGATCGGCCACGGGGGCTGTGCGACCTTCCAGCAGGTCAGGGCGGCCTGGGACGCCGCCGCGGTGCCGGCCCGGGCCGACGAGCCGACCTGTCCCGGCGCCGGGTCGGCTGAGATGTGCAGCGAGGTGACCCGCACCGGGTCGGTCTCGCAGGGCGAGAACTCCTACCAACCGTGGACCAAGGGCTTCCCGGTCAACGCGGGCAGGATCACGGGGTGCCTGACCGGGACGGGCGGCGACCCGGAGCTGTACCTCCAGCGGTGGGATGGCGCGATGTGGCGTGACGTCGCGGGCAGCGATGCGACGGGCCCGCAGGAGCAGGTCAGCCGGAGCGTGACGGCGGGGTACTACCGCTGGGCGGTCTTCGGCTTCCAGGGCGGCGCCGACTTCACGTTGTCCTACGACGTGCCGTGAGCCGCGGCGGACCGTCCGTGCACCCCGACATGGAAGAACCCCTCGCCGCATGGGGTCAGCGAGGGGTCCTCGTCGTACTCCAGATGCTCCCTCCGAAGCCGACGTACTCACTATACGCGTCCGCGGTCACAGCGCAAACGGCCCTTTCGGATGCCCCCGAAGATCATCGCGATGGCGTATCAAGGACCGATGAGCACCCTGCGCGAAGACCTGTTGCCCACCGACCGCCGCCGACTGCTGATCGGGGGGACGTGGCAGGACTCGAGCGACGGCGCCCGGTTCGAGGTCGACGACCCGGCCGACGGATCGGTGCTGTGCGACGTAGCCGACGGCACGACCGAGGACGCCGTGCGCGCGCTCGACGCGGCGGTGGCCGCCCAGCCCGGCTGGGCGGCGACCCCGCCCCGTGAGCGCGGCGAGGTCCTGCGGACGGCCTACGAGCTGATCGCCGGGCGCTCCGAGGAGATCGCCACCCTGATGAGCCTGGAGATGGGCAAGTCGCTGGCGGAGGCCAAGGGTGAGATCGCCTACGGGTCGGACTTCTTCCGGTGGTTCTCCGAGGAGGCGGTGCGCATCCACGGACTGTGGATGCAGGCGCCCGCGGGCGGCACCCGGATCCTGACCATGCGCAAGCCGGTCGGTCCCTGCCTGTTCATCACCCCGTGGAACTTCCCGCTCGCGATGGGCACCCGCAAGATCGGGCCCGCCGTCGCGGCTGGCTGCACGATGGTCGTCAAGCCCGCCTCGCAGACCCCGCTGACGATGCTGGCCCTCGGCGGCATCCTCGCCGAGGCGGGGCTGCCCGACGGGGTGCTCAACATCGTGCCGACCACCCGCGACGCCGACCTGTCCACCACGCTCCAGGCCGACGACCGGCTTCGCAAGGTCAGCTTCACCGGCTCTACCGCCGTCGGCAGGAAGATCGTCGAGCAGGCGGCGCCAGGACTGCAGCGGGTCAGCATGGAGCTCGGCGGCAACGCTCCGTTCCTGGTCTTCGGTGACGCCGACATCGACGCCGCGGTCGAGGGCGCGATGGCGGCCAAGATGCGCAACATGGGCGAGGCCTGCACCTCGGCGAACCGGTTCCTGGTCCACTCCTCGGTCGCCGAGGCGTTCTCCGAGAAGCTCGCGCAGCGGATGGGCGGTCTCACGCTGGGCCGTGGCCAGGACGAGGGTGTCGACGTCGGGCCCCTGATCGACACCGACGCGGTCGAGTCGGTCGGCTCGCTGGTCGACGAGGCGGTCGGCGACGGCGCGCGGGTCGTGACCGGCGGGTCGCCCCGTGAGGGCGCGGGCTACTTCTTCGAGCCCACCGTGCTCGTCGACGTGCCCGCCTCCTCGCGGATCAACCGTGAGGAGATCTTCGGGCCGGTCGCGCCGATCACGACCTTCGAGACCGAGGCCGAGGCCATCGAGCGGGCCAACGACACCGAGTACGGCCTGTCGTCCTACGTCTTCACCCGCGACCTGAACCGCGCGATCCGTCTCGCCGAGGGCCTGGACTACGGGATGGTCGGTGTGAACACCGGGCTGGTCTCCAACGCGGCTGCTCCCTTCGGCGGGGTGAAGGCCTCCGGGTTCGGTCGCGAGGGTGGCTTCGAGGGCATCGAGGAGTACCTCGAGACGACCTACGTCTCGATCCCGGTCCCGCCGGCCGAGGCCTGAGGCCGAAGTCCCGGGGAGGGTCGGGCGTGGAGCTGTTCGGCGACCTCGCCGAGCGCTACCGCGACTTCGCGGCGTACGCCGACGGGGACTCGCCGTGCTTCGCGGCCTGGGCTCGCGAGGTGGCCGACGACCCCGAGGTGCTGGCCTGGGTGGGCGGCATGCCGACGGATCGTGAGCAGCAGCCCAACCTCGTCTTCGCCGCCGCGCGCTGGCACGGGCTCGCGGCCCCGGCGCCGTACGCCGCGCTGCGCGAGGTGCTGCTCACCGACGGCACGGACGGTCCTGTCCGAAGGACGATCGCCTCGCGAGCGACCCAGACCAACGAGGTCGGGCGGCTGGCCACGTTGGTGCCGGCGCTGGCGATGATCGCGGCCGCCCACGACGGCGTGCCGCTCGCGCTGCTGGAGATCGGGGCGAGTGCCGGGCTGTGCCTCTACCCGGACCGGTGGGACTACACGTGGGCCCCGGCGCAGGACCCGGACGCCGAGGTCCGCACGGAGACCGGGGCGGCGGGGCGGCTGCGGTGCGTGGTGTCGGGCGACCCGCCGCTGCCCGTCCGCCCCCCCGCGGTGTCGTGGCGCGGCGGGCTCGACCTGAACCCGCTGGACGTGACCGACGCCGACACGACCGCCTGGCTGCGCACGCTCGTCTGGCCCGAGCAGCAGGACCGGCTCGCCCTGCTCCGCACGGCGTGCGAGGTGGCGCGCCGGGAGCCGCCGGACCTCGTGCGTGCCGACCTGACCGGAGACGTCGTCGCGCTCACCGACGCGGTGGCGCGGGCCGCCCCGCACGGCCCGGTGGTGGTCTTCCACTCGGCGGTGACCACCTACCTCGAGCCGGACGACCGGGTCCGGCTCGAGGGCGTGTTGCGCGACCTCGTCGCCGACGGCCGCTGCCACTGGCTGTCGAACGAGGGCAAGCGGGTGCACCCGAGCATCACCGCCACCGGACCGGTCGTGCCGGAGGACCTCGCGACCTTCGTGATGGGGCTGGACGGCCGGGCCCTCGCGTGGACCCACGGCCACGGTCGCTCGATGACCTGGGTCGGGGCTCGGCCCTGAGTCGCGGATCCGCGCGTCGACGCTCGGCTCACCCTGGGCGGGCACCACGAGCTCATCACCACCCATCCGTAGGCTCGCGGGATGCGCATCACCGACGTGACGCGACTCGACCTGGGCACCTTCGTGCGCCCCGGCGAGGAGACGGCCTCCGGCAGCCCCCGGGTCGAGACCGTGCTGGCCTACGTCGCCCGCACCGGTGCGGGGACCCTGCTGCTCGACACCGGCCTCGGGGACGCGGGTCCCGAGACCGAGGCGTGGTACCGGCCACGGCGTACGCCGGTCGCACAGGCGCTCGGCGCGGTGGGGCTCTCGACGTCCGACATCGACCTGGTCGTCAACTGCCACCTGCACTTCGACCACGTCGGGGGGAACCCGTCGTTCATCGGCACGCCGATCTTCTGCCAGCGCACCGAGCTGGACGCGGCCGGGGCGGCGGGCTACACGGTCCCGGCCCTCGTCGACTTCCCCGGCGCCCGCTACGAGCTGCTGGACGGTGAGAGCGAGATCACCGCCGGCGTGCACGTGGTCCCGACCCCCGGCCACGTCGACGGTCACCAGTCGGTCGTCCTGGAGTGTGACGACGGGTCGATCGTGCTCGCGGGCCAGTCCCACGACACCGCCTCGGACTTCTCGGCCGAGGTGCTCGCCGCCCGGGCGGTCGGGTCGGGCCACGAGCAGCCGCTGCCGTCGTCCCGACCCTGGATCGACCGGCTCCTGCGCTTCGACCCGAAGCGGGTCGTGTTCGCCCACGACCACGCGGTCTGGGTGCCGTGATCGCCGAGGAGCTGGCCGTCGTCGACAGCTCCGGGCTCGACGCGGCCGACCGCACCGAGCTGCGGCGGCTCTGGCACCGCGCCTTCGGTGGTCGCTTCAGCGACGACGACGCCGACCACTGCTACGGCGGGGTGCACGTGGTCGCCCGCGACGGGGCGGGGGTGCTGGTCGCGCACGCGAGCGTGGTGCCGCGTCGGATCCGGTTCGCGGACCGTCCCTGGCTCGTCGTCGGGTACGTCGAGGGGGTCGCCGTCGCCCCGGACCGCCAGGGCACGGGCCTCGGCCGGCGGGTGATGGAGCGGCTCCACGGCGAGGTCGCGGCCCGTCACGCCGTGGCCATGCTCTCGACGGGTCGCGCCACGGGCTTCTACGAGCGGCTCGGGTGGGAGCGGTGGCAGGGCCTGTCGTACACGTGGACCGAGCAGGGAGCGGTGGCCGACGACGAGCACGGTGGCCTGATGATCTGGCGAGGCGGCCGTGGCGGCCGAGGCGGCACCGCTCTCGTGCCGGACCTCACCGTCGACGTGACCTGCGAGGACCGGTCCGGCGACGCCTGGTGACCGGACCCGACGGCGAGGTCGCCGGAACAGATCGGCGGACAGCATCGGCGGGCAGCATCGGCGGGCGATGTCGAGAACGACCGGGCGGTTCCGTCCCAGGGTCGAGCGCGGCCATGATGGGCCGCACCGCACCGAGGAGGAACCCATGGCCAAGTACCTGCTGCTCAAGCACTACCGAGGCGCTCCCGAGGGGGTCAACGACGTCCCGATGGACCAGTGGACGCCCGGGGAGGTCTCGGACCACATGCAGTACATGAACGACTTCGCCACCCGGCTGGAGGGCACGGGTGAGTTCGTCGGCGCGCAGGCGCTCTCGCCCGAGGGGATGTTCGTCCGCTACGACGGCGAGGGCCGCCCGCCCGTGACCGACGGGCCGTTCGCCGAGACCAAGGACCTGATCGCCGGCTGGATGGTCATCGACGTCGACAGCCACGACCGGGCCGTCGAGCTGGCCGGTGAGCTGTCCGCGGCGCCGGGCGCGGGGGGCCGGCCGATCCACGAGTGGCTCGAGCTGCGGCCGTTCCTGGGTGAGGCCCCCACGGTCACCGAGTAACGGGGCAGGGGCTGGGCAGGGCTGGGCAGGGGCTGGGCGGGGGCGTGATGGACGAGACGGTGGTGCGCGAGCTGGCGCCGTCGGTGGCTGCCGTCCTCTGCCGTCGCGGCGCTGACTTCGCCACGGCCGAGGACGCGGTCCAGGAGGCCCTGGTCAGGGCCTGGGAGGTCTGGCCCGCGGACCCGCCGCGCGACCCGAAGGCCTGGCTGGTCACGGTCGCGTGGCGGCGCTTCCTCGACCTCACCCGCGCCGACGCGTCCCGGGTGGTGCGCGAGGAGGCGGTCGGGAGCCGACCGGACCCGGGGCCGGCACAGCACGCCGACGACACCCTGGAGCTCTACTGCCGCTGCGCCCACCCGTCCCTGACCCCGTCCTCGGCCGTCGCGCTGACGCTGCGCGCGGTCGGCGGACTGACCACGCGCCAGGTCGCGGCCGCCTACCTGGTGCCCGAGGCCACCATGGCCCAGCGGATCAGCCGCGCCAAGCGGACCGTCACCGGGGTCTCGTTCGACCAGCCGGGCGACCTGAGCACGGTGCTGCGAGTGCTCTACCTGGTCTTCAACGAGGGCTACGGCGGCGACGTCGACCTCGCGGCCGAGGCGATCCGGCTGACCCGCCAGCTCGTCGGTCTCACCGAGGCACCCGAGGCGGCCGGTCTGCTCGCGCTGATGCTGCTGCACCACGCCCGCAGGGCGGCGCGCACCCGGGCCGACGGCAGCCTGGTCACCCTGCGCGAGCAGGACCGGAGCACCTGGGACACCGGCCTGGTCGCCGAGGGGGTCGCGATCCTCCAGGCCGCCCTCGCGCGCGACCGGCTCGGGGAGTACCAGGCGCAGGCGGCGATCGCGGCCCTGCACGCCGACGCGCAGCGGGCAGAGGAGACCGACTGGGTCCAGGTCGTCGAGTGGTACGACGAGCTGGTGCGGCTCACCGGGAGCCCGGTCGCCCGGCTCAACCGCGCCGTCGCGGTCGGTGAGGCCGACGGAGCCTCGGCGGGGCTGCGCGCCCTCGCCGAGGTCGAGACGTCCGTCCCACGCCACCGCGCGGTCGCGGCGTACCTCCACGAGGCGGCCGGGGACCACGCGAGCGCGGCTGGTCTCTACGCCGAGGCCGCTCGCGAGGCGCCCAACGCGGCCGAGCGGGACCACCTGGTGAAGCAGGCGGCCCGGTTGCGCTCCGGGCCCTCCCGGTGAGGTCAGCGGATCGGTGTCAGCCGGTGGCACCGATCCGCGGCAGTGCGGTCGCGGCGCCGGTCAGGGCGGCCAGCTCGCGGCGCGAACCGATGCCGAGCCGGCGGTAGGTGCGCGAGAGGTGCCACTCGACCGCCTTGATGCTGATCTCGAGCTGCTCCGCGATCGCCCGGTTGGTCTCGCCGGCGCCGGCGAGGTCGGCCACGCGGCGCTCGGCCGGGGTGAGCTGCTCCAGCGCCGACCACGACGGCACAGGTGAGGTGCCCGGTGCGATCGCGAGCAGACGGCGCGCCCGCTCGTGCAGTGGGGCGAGGCCCTCCGAACGGGCGTACTGCTCGACGCCGAGCAGCCGACCGACCGCCTCGTCGTTGGTCGCGGTGCCGACCGGCTCGCCGTGCAGGAGCAGCACGGCGGCGAGGTCCGCGTCGATCTGCGCCTCGAGCCGACGTGCGGTGGTCCCGCGCAGGGCACCGTGGGCCTCGCGCAGCAGCTCGAGGCGGCGACCCTCGACGTCGGCGACGGCCAGCGCCCGCAGGGCCTGGGCGGCGCCGGCGGCCGAGCCGTGGCGGCGCGAGACCTCGAGGTGGTCACCGGCCAGCTCGCAGGCGCCCTCGATCGAGGCGGCCCGCAGGCAGGCCAGCGCCGCCTCGGCACGCCAGGGCATCAGGGCCGGGTCCTCGTCGAGGACGCCGGCGGCCGCCTCTCCGGCGCTGCGGAAGCGGATCAGGGCCTCGGCCGGGTCGTTGGTGGCCAGGGCCAGGAGACCGCCGGCGTAGGCCGCCCGTGCGCCGGGCGCCCGCCCCGACCCGCCGCGACCCCGAGTCCGGCGCAGGAGCGGCGCGGTGCGGTCGAGCGCGGCGGCGGCTCCGGGGACGTCGCCCAGCGCCAGGCGGCACTCCACCAGCCCGGCGAGAGCGGTGACCTGACGGGCCGGGGTCGCGTCCTGGACCCGCGCGAAGCCCTGTGCCGCGACACGGACCTCGCCGGCGAGGAGGTCACCGCGGGCCCGGTCGAGGCGGGCCGAGACGCACGTGTCGGCATCTGGGCCGTGGATCGTGACCGACGGCGGTTCGGGTCTGCGGAGCATGTCGAGACCCTAGGCAGCCAGGTCAGGTCGCGGGTCGGGGTCGCGGCGTTCTTTGCCGTCCGGTCCAGCCCGCGTGGACCCTCCCCCGCAGGTCCGGTCCAGGCCCGGTCCAGGCCCCGGTCCCGTTCGGGCCCGGTTCAGGTCCGGTGGTCGGCCGGCAGGTGGTCGGGCAGGCCGAAGCGAGCGAACAGGCCGGGGGCGAAGAACGCCCCGACGTGCCGCACCGCGTCGCCGTCCAGGTCGACGACCTGGAGCTGGAACGGGACGAACGAGCCGTCGGGGACGCGCATGTAGAGGCCGAACGCGGGTTGCCCGTTGGCCTGCGTGCGCAGCATCGGCATGTCGTGACTGCCGCCGGGGCACTGGCCGTCGATGAGCTCGCCGATCGTGCGCGCGCCGCGGTACCAGCCGGTGAAGGGGGGCATCTCCCAGATCGCGTCGGCCTTGAGCAGGGTCACGATCGCGTCGATGTCCTTGCGCCAGAACGCCTCGACGTACTGCTCGAGCAAGGCCTCCTGGGCGGCGCTGAGGTCGGGTCGGACGGTGTCGGCGCTCAGTCCCTGCCCGGCCATCTGCGCGTGCGCGCGCTGGAGGGCGGAGTTGACCGCGACGGTGGTCGTCGCGAGCGCCTCGGCGACCTCCGCGGCGCTCCACCGCAGCACGTCGCGCAGGATCAGCACCGCGCGCTGACGCGCCGGCAGGTGCTGGAGCGCGGCGACGAAGGCGAGCCGGATCGTGTCGCGCTCGGCGACCACCACCGCAGCGTCGGGGATCGGCTCGAGCCAGGCGATCTCCTGGTCCTCACGCAGCTCGGCGTCGGCGCGCGAGTCGGCGGTGCCCAGCCCGGTCGGCAGCGGGCGACGCGGCCTGGACTCGAGGTGGGTCAGGCACACGTTGGTCGCGATCCGGTAGAGCCAGGTGCGCACCGAGGAGCGACCCGCGAAGCCGTCCGCGGAGCGCCAGGCGCGCAGCAGGGTCTCCTGCACGAGGTCCTCGGCCTCCGAGGCCGAGCCGCACATGCGGTAGCAGTGCGCGCGCAGCTCGCGGGTGTAGCGGGCCGCGAGCGTCTCGAAGTCGTCGAGCTCGGTGGCGGCCGCCGGTGTCGTGTCGGTCATGGCGTCGGACCTGCCTCAGCTCGAGCTCTGGCTCGAGGGCGGGGTCCACTCGTAGGGCTGGACCACGACGAAGCCCGGACCGTGGAAGGCGTACTGGAAGGCCTCGCCCGAGCCGCCCCGGATCAACGAGGACATCTTCATCGAGTTGACCACCTGCGGCACGAGGTTGGCCGACCAGGCCACGCAGGCCTGGACGTCGACGAAGGTCGGCTGCTCGGAGCAGTCGAGGAGGACCGGCTTGCCGACGGTGCACAGCGCCACCGTGCCCTCGCCGGTGATGGTGGTGTTGAACAGGCCGCCCGCCATGATCCCGGCGCCCTTGGTGCGGTTGATGTCCCACTGCAGGCCCGCGTCGAAGGCGAGCAGGTTGCGCCCGTTGACGCTCAGCGCGTCGCCGGTCAGCTCGACCATGAACAGGTAGCCGGCCTCGTGGGCGAAGAAGACCTCGCCGCGGCCGCTGACCCGCATCAACGGGTTGTCCTCGGCGGTGACCATCTTCTTGAGCAGCTTCATCGCGCTGCCGGCCTTCTCGTGGGCGAACTCGATCTGGCCCTGGAAGGCGACCATCGAGCCCTTCACCGCGAGCACGTCGTCGCCGAGCGCGACGCGCAGCATCTGGGAGTTCTGCTGGGTGAAGCGCTGGGTCGCCTCCACCTCCTGGTGGTCGGTCTCGAACAGCTCGCTGCGCACGGTGCCTCCTGCTGGATCGGTGCCTGGCCAATGCTGGGCGGATGCGTGCTCCCAGCCAAGCACAGCGCGGCGACATCGGGCAGGGGTCAGCGCACGGAGAAGGTCCAGACCATCAGCTCGGTGGGCACGGCCGTCGTCACGACGAACGGGTGCTCCACGTGCTCGCCGCTCAGCTCGACGACGTCGCCGGCCGCGAGCGGCTCGGCGAGGCTGTGGCGCAGCAGGGCGCCGACGCTCACCAGGACGTGGCGGCGTACGCCGGGCGCCGGCGGCAGCTCGACGCTCGAACCGGCACCGAAGCGGCCGATCTGCAGCGTCGCTCCCGCGACGCCGAGGGGCAGCGCCCCCGGGTGGGACCGGCCGTCGTCGCCGACGTCGGGACCGGCTGCGACGACGCGGAACGCATCGTGGAGGTCGGCGTCGGCGAGGTCCGTCGCGGCGTACGCCGGCTCCCCGCCCGGCTCGTCGGGGGTCAGCCAGGCCTGCACGAAGCGGCACGGCGACCCGGGAGCGGCGAGCTCGCGGTGCTCGACGCCCGAGCCCGCGGAGAGCACCGCGAGGGTGCCCGGTCGCACGACCGCCTCGGTGCCGAGGGAGTCGTGGTGGTCCAGCCCGCCGTCGAGGACCCAGGTCACGATCTCGAGGTCGGTGTGGCGGTGCTCGGTGAACCCCCGTCCCGCGCCCAGCACGTGCTCGTCGTGGCACACGAGCGGCCCGAACCGCACCCGATCGGGGTCGTAGTGCTCGCCGAAGGAGAACTGGTGACGGGTCAGTCGGCCGACCTCCCGGGTCGCGAAGCGCGCGTTAGCCCGACGGATGTCCATGGTCACGGGCATCATTGTGCCCGTGACCACATCGGGGTCGGAGCCCCTGACCCCGCGCATGACCTCCCGGGTGACGGCCGACCCCTCGACCGACCCGGTGCTGCCTCCTGGCTTCGTCTTCGGCGTGGCCGGGTCGGCGCTGACCAGCGAGGGCGCGCTCGGGACCGACGGCCGCGGGTCCTCGATCTGGGAGTCCTTCGCTGCCGTGCCGGGTGCGGTGGTCGACGGCACGGACGGCTCTCGGGGGGCCGGCCACTACGACCGGGTCGCCGAGGACGTCGCGCTGCTCGGGCGCCTCGGGGTCGACTCCTACAAGTTCTCCGTGGCCTGGCCCCGGGTGGTGCCGAACGGCCGCGGACCGGTGAACGCCGCCGGGCTCGACTTCTACGACCGCCTCGTCGACTCCCTGCTCGAGGCCGGCATCGCGCCGATGGCCACCCTCTACCACCACGACCTGCCCCAGGCGCTCGAGGACGACGGCGGCTGGCTCAACCCCGCGACCGTCGAGGCGTTCGCGGAGTACGCCGCCGTCGTGGGCGAGCGCCTGCACGACCGGGTGGCGCACTGGGTGCCGATCCACGAGCCGAACGTCGCTGCCGTCGTCGGTTACGCCGAGGGCCGCTACGCCCCGGGTCGCACCCTCGGCTTCGACGCCCTGTGGGCCGCGCACCACCTGCTGCTCGGCCACGGCCGGGGGGTGATCGCGCTGCGCGGGGCGGGCGCCTCGAGCGTCGGGTGCGCCAACAACCACGCCCCGATGTGGCCGGCCAGCGAGGACGCCGCCGACGTCGGCGCGACCAAGCTGCTCGACTCGCTGTGGAACGGGCTGTTCCTCGAGCCGATGCTGCTCGGGCGCTACCCGGTCGACCTCGCGCCGCTGATGACCGACCTCGTCGCGCCAGGAGACCTCTCCACGATCCGCCAGCCCCTCGACTTCTACGGCGTCAACTACTACAACCCCATGCGCGTGGCCGCGACCGACGAGGACGCGCCGGTGCCGTTCCGGCTCGTCGACCTGCTCGGCTACCCGCTGACCGACCTGGGACGGCCCGTCGTGCCCGACGCGCTGCGGGAGTGGCTGATCGTCTTCCGGTCCCGCTTCCGCGCCGCCCTCCCGCCGCTGGTGGTCACCGAGTCCGGGTGCGCCTTCAGGACCGAGCCGGGTGCCGACGGCGTCGTCGACGACACGGCGCGCATCGACTACCACCGCGCCCACGTCAACGCGGTCGCGGAGGCCGTGCGCCGTGGTGTCGACGTGCGCGGGTACTACGCCTGGACCCTGCTCGACGGTTTCGAGTGGGAGCACGGGCACACCCAGCAGTTCGGCCTCGTCCACGTCGACCCCGAGACCCTCGAGCGGACCCCGAAAGCCTCGTTCGAGTGGTACGCCCGGCTGATCGCCGCGCAACCGCAGCACGCGGGCTGAGACAGACTGCCGGCGCGCTTCGTACCGACCCTGGAGGATGCCCGCCATGATGTGGGCCTGGCTCGTCCTCTCCACCCTCATCCTGGTCGCTTCCATGGGATGGAAGGGAGTGGAGGGATTCCTGGTCGGTGTCGCGGTCGTCTCCGCGCTGGCCGTGCCGTCGCACTACCTCGACACCTGGTTCTTCGGACCGGACCTCTGCGAGCGCAACGGTCGCCCGAGCGCCGAGCAAGTGGCTGTCGGGGAGACGTGCTCGCCCGAGCAGCTCGCCGCTCACCAGGAGTAGCTCAGGCGACCGCTGCGGCGAGCCGCTCCACCATCGCGGTCAGCCGCTCCGGCGAGGTCGCGATGTTGAGGCGCACGTGGCCGTCGAGGCCCGGCTGGTAGGCGTGGCCGGCCGCCGGCGCGACACCGTGCCGCTTCGCCACCGCGGCCGGGTCGGCGTGTCCGTAGGGACGCAGGTCCAGCCAGGGCAGGTACGTCGCCTCGAGGCGACGCATCGCCGCCCGGGGCAGGTGCTCGGCGACGAGCCGCTCGAGCAGGTCGCGCTGGGCGGCGAGCCGCTCGACCAGCGCCGCCCTCCAGGCGTCGCCCTCGTTCCAGGCGACCCGGGCCGCGATCATCCCCAGCGGGGAGTAGGCGTGGTTGGCCGGCAGCGGCACGCCGCGCAGCAGCTGCTGGTCGTCCGACTCCGGCGCCACGATGACGGCGCAGTGCAGGCCCGCGGTGTTGAAGGTCTTCGACGCGCTCGTCACCGTCACGGCGCGCTCGTCGAGGGTGCCGTACGGCGTGAAGGCGGGGGGTGCCGCGCCCTCGCCGGCGGGCAGGACCAGGGGGCCGTGGATCTCGTCGGAGACCACCCGCGCGTCGTAGCGGTGGGCGAGGTCGCGCAGGGCCTCGAGCTCCGGGCGGCGCGGCACGCGACCCAGCGGGTTGTGGGGGTTGCACAGCAGCAGGGTCCGGGCGCCGGCCGCGAAGGCCTGCTCGACGGCGTCGAGGTCGAGCGCGGTCTGCTCCTGGTCGAGGACGTCGACGTCGGTCGCCACGGTGACGACCTCGCGCCCGGTCAGCTCGACGATGGCCAGGAACGGCGGGTAGCACGGCACCGGCACCACGACCGGGCCCGGCGGGCAGAGGTTCTCGAGCACCAGGCGGATGCCGGCGATCACGTCGCCGGTGACGACGGTCGAGCCCGGGTCGACCTCGTGGTCCCAGTGCCGGCGCGACCACCCGGCGTACGCCTCCCCGACGCCGAGGTCGCCGAGCGGCGCGTAGCCGGCCGTGCCGCGGCGCACGGCGCTCGCCACCGCGTCCGCGACCGGCTCGGCGAGGGCGTAGTCCATCTCGGCGACGAAGGCCGGGATCGTGCCCTCGGGCACCGAGCCCCACTTCAGCGGCAGCGCGTCGCGGATCTCGTCGTCGGGCAGGTCGCGGATCAGGTCGGGCATCTCGCGGGAGGCGTCCACGACCGCGACGCTACCGGCGCGCCGGTCCCCACACCCTCACCTACAGGGCGGCCGCGAGCCGCGTGCCCTGCTCGATCGCCCGCTTCGCGTCCAGCTCGGCGGCGAGGTCGGCGCCGCCGATCAGGTGCACCTGGGGGCGTCCCTCCGCGGGCAGGGTCGCGAGCTCGTCGTAGAGGCCGCGCACCGACTCCTGCCCCGCGCACAGCACGACGTGGTCGACCTCGACCAGGCGCTGCTCACCGTCGACGACGACGTGCAGGCCGGCGTCGTCGACGTGGCCGTACGTCGCCCCCGAGACCTGGACGACCTGCGACTGCTGGAGCACCGCGCGGTGCGCCCAGCCCGAGGTCTTGCCCAGCCCGAGGCCCACGGGCGTCGTCTTGCGCTGGAGCAGGGTCACCTCGCGCACGGGGCTGCGCGGCTTGCGCTCGGTCAGTCCGCCCGCGTGCAGCGACGGGTCGCCGACGCCCCAGTGGTCCATCCAGTCCTGGTCGGTCTCGGCCGGGTCGTGGGCCAGGAAGTGGCTGACGTCGACGCCGATCCCGCCGGCGCCGATCACCGCGACCCGCCGGCCGGGCACGACGTCGCCCGAGAGCACCTGGGCGTAGGTCGCCACGCTGGGGTGGTCGACGCCGGTGAGCTCCGGGATCCGCGGCTCCACGCCGGTCGCGATCACGACCTCGTCGAAGCCGGTCAGGTCCGCGGCCGTCGCGGTGGTCGAGAGCCGCACCTCGACGCCGAGCACCTCGAGGCGCCGGCGGTAGTAGCGCAGCGTCTCGGCGAAGTCCTCCTTGCCGGGCACGGCCATCGCGTAGCGGAACTGACCGCCCAGCTCGGCGGCGCGCTCGAAGAGCGTGACGGCCAGGCCGCGCTCGGCCGCGGACACCGCCGTGGCCAGCCCGGCCGGGCCGGCGCCCACGACGGCGACCCGGGCGCCCGAGCGGGTGGGGGAGAGCACGAGGGTCGTCTCGCGGCAGGCGCGTGGGTTGACCAGGCACGAGGCCTTGGTGTTGACGAACACGTGGTCCAGGCAGGCCTGGTTGCAGGCGATGCAGGTGTTGATCTCGTCGGCACGCCCGGCGGCGGCCTTGGCCACGAAGTCGGGGTCGGCCAGCAGCGGTCGGGCCATCGAGACCAGGTCGGCCTGGCCGGAGGCGATGATCTCCTCGGCCATGTCGGGGCTGTTGATCCGGTTCGAGGCGCACACGGGGACCTCGACGCCGGTGCCGCGCAGCTCGGTGCGCAGCCGGGCGGTCGCCTCGCGCCAGGCGCCCCGGGGCACCTGGGTGATGATCGTGGGCACCCGGGCCTCGTGCCAGCCGATCCCGGTGTTGAGGACCGTCACGCCCGCCTCGACGAGGCGGTGGGCCAGCTCGGTGACCTCCTCCCAGGTCTGGCCGCCCTCGACGAGGTCGAGCAGGCTGATCCGGTAGACGACCGGGAAGTCGCCGACGAGCTCGCGGGTGCGGCGGACGACCTCGACGGGGAAGCGCATCCGCTTCTCGGGGCCGCCGCCCCAGGCGTCGGTGCGGTCGTTGGTGCGCTCGGCGAGGAACTGGTTGATCAGGTAGCCCTCGGAGCCCATGATCTCGACCGCGTCGTAGCCGGCCTTGACGGCCAGCGCGACCGAGCGGGCGAAGGCCGAGGCGGTGGCGTCGACCTGCCGGGTCGACATCCGCGACGGCTTGAACGGGGTGATCGGGCTCTTGCGGGTCGAGGCGGACTGGCTGAACGGGTGGTAGCCGTAGCGCCCGGCGTGCAGCACCTGGAGCGCGATCGCGCCGCCCTCGGCGTGCACCGCGCCGGTGACCTCGCGGTGGCGCATCGCCTGGAGCCGCGTGGTCATCTCGGAGGCGAACGGCTTGAGCCAGCCCCGCCTGGTCGGCGCGTAGCCACCGGTGATGATCAGCCCGACCTGGCCGCGGGCGCGCTCCGCGGCGTACGCCGCCAGCCGGGGGATGTCCCAGAAGGCGTCCTCGAGCCCGGTGTGCATCGAGCCCATCACGACGCGGTTGCGCAGGGTCAGGCCGGAGCCGGCGGTGCCGTCGCCACCGATGGTGATCGGCTCGAGCAGGTGCGGGTAGGGCGAGTCGGTCATGCGTGTGCCTCCAAGCACTCGGTGAGCCAGCTGGTCCAGAACTCCTCGAGCCGGACCCCGCCACGCAGGACGAGGTACTGGTCGAGGTCGCGGCCGGTCAGGGCCGCCGGGTCGGGGTAGTCGCGCGTGACCCACTGGCGCGTAGAGGTCGAGCCGCGCGTGGTGGTCGGCGAGCTGGTCGCGCAGCGTGGCGAGCACGGCCGCGCGGTCGCCGTAGGAGGCCCCGCGCAGCTTGACCGCGACCTCGCTGCGGAAGGCCTCCATCGGGGTCGGATCGGCGAGCCAGGCGGCAAGGGCGTGCTCGCCGGCCGTCGTCACGGCGTAGGTGCGCTTGTCGGGACGCCCGCTCTGCGCGACCGTCTCGGACTCGACCCAGCCGTCGGTGACCATCCGGGCCAGGACGCGGTAGATCTGCTGGTGCGTGGCGTGCCAGAAGAAGCCCAGGCTGCGCTCGAAGCGGCGCGTCAGCTCCAGCCCCGAGCCCGGCTGCTCGCGCAGGGCGACCAGCAGCACGTGCTCCAACGCCATGCCGGTCAGTGTGGCGCACCTATGCAACGAGTTGCAAGCCGGGCCTGGGGTGGGAATACCCGGCCGGCCGGGTACTCCTGAGCATGTCGCCCTTTGCAGATGCCGACAAGCTCGAGAGACAGCCGACAAGTACGCCGTCCCGGGGCGCCCTACGATTCCTCCATGCTGCTGCACCGTCGGGCCCGAGCCGCCCTCGTCACCGCCCCGCTCCTGCTGGCCACGCTCGCCTGCGCACCGGTCGAGGACTCGGGCTCGGGCTCGGCGACCGCGGCGGCGAGCGACTCCGCCGCCGCGGACGACTGCGCGCCGGACCAGCTCGCGCTCAAGAAGCCCGGCCAGCTCACGGTCGCGACCGACTCGCCGGCCTACGAGCCGTGGTTCGTCGACAACGACCCGACCAACGCTCAGGGCTACGAGTCGGCGGTCGCCTACGCGGTGGCCGAGGAGCTCGGCTTCGGCCGCGAGCAGGTCGAGTGGGTCAAGGTCGCCTTCAACTCCTCCTACGCGCCGGGTCCGAAGACCTTCGACCTCGACATCAACCAGATCTCGATCACGCCGGCACGCGAGAAGGTCGTCGACTTCTCCGACGGCTACTACGCCGCCTCCCAGGCCGTGATCGCGCTCAAGGGGACCGCCGGTGCGGAGGCGACCAGCCTGGCCGACCTCACGGGCCTGCGCCTGGGCGCCCAGACGGGGACGACGTCGCTCTCCGCGATCCGCGACATCATCCAGCCCGACGCCGAGCCGCTGGTCTTCGACGACACCAACGTGGCCAAGCAGGCCCTGGAGAACGACCAGGTCGACGCGATCCTCGCCGACCTGCCGACCGCCTTCTACATCTCGGCCGTCGAGATCGCGAAGTCGACGATCGTCGGTCAGTTCCAGCCCGACACCGGCGACCAGGAGGAGTTCGGGATGCTGCTGGAGAAGGACTCCCCGCTGACCCCCTGCGTCGACCAGGCCCTCGAGGCCCTGACCGAGGAGGGCACCATCGACCAGCTCGCAGCAGCAGTGGCTCTCGGACTCGGTCGACGTCCCCGTCCTCCAGTGACCTGCTCGGTGACCGACGCGTGAGCACGGCCGACGCCTGGACCCCGAGCGAGCGCGAGCTCGAGCGACGCGGCGTACGCCGGCGGCACCGGTGGCGCTCGGTCGCGATCGCCACGGCGGCCACCGTGCTGGTGATCGGCGGGCTCTCCTTCGGCGTGACCCGCTCGCCGGGCTGGCCGTCGGTGCAGGCGGCGTTCTTCAGCCCCCTCGACGCCCGCGCGTCGTTCCCCGCGATCCTGGACGGGTTGTGGCTCAACGTCCGGATGTTCCTCATCGCCGAGCCGTTGATCCTGGTCCTGGGGCTCGCCATCGCCCTGGCCCGCCAGTCGCGGGCGCCCCTGCTGGTGCCGGTGCGGATGATCGCCACCGTCTGGACCGACGTCTTCCGCGGCATCCCGACCCTGGTGCTGGTCTTCCTGCTCGTCTTCGGGATGCCCTCGCTGGGCCTGCAGGGCGTGCCGAACAGCATCTTCTTCTGGGCCACCGTCGCCCTGGTCATCTCCTACAGCGCCTACGTCGCCGAGGTGTTCCGCTCCGGGATCGAGTCCGTGCACCCCTCGCAGGTCGCGAGCGCGGACGCGCTCGGGCTCTCGCGCGCGCAGGCGATGCGGTTCGTGGTCGTGCCCCAGGCCGTACGTCGGGTCGTGCCGCCCCTGCTCAACGACTTCGTCTCGCTGCAGAAGGACACCTCGCTGGTCGCGTCCGTCTCGCTCTTCGACGCCCTGTTCTCCGCGCGTGACTACGCGAACTTCAACTTCAACTTCACGCCGTACGTCGTGGTCGCGGTGTTCTTCGTGGTGATGACCGTGCCGCTGGCGCGCCTGACGGACTGGCTCGGCCGGCGCTACGCCGAGCGGGAGCGGGCGGGCGTGCGATGAGCGAGCCGCGGGCGGGTGCCCCGCTGCTGGAGGTGCGGGGGCTGCGCAAGTCCTACGGCGACAAGGTGGTGCTCGACGACGTCGACCTCACCGTCGGCGCCGGTGACGTGGTCTGCCTGATCGGCTCGTCGGGCTCGGGCAAGTCGACGCTGCTGCGCTGCGTGAACCTGCTCGAGGACATCGACGACGGGCGGATCCTGCTCGAGGGTCGTGAGATCTCCGACCCCGGCGTCGACCAGCGGGAGGTGCGCTCGCAGATCGGGACCGTGTTCCAGGCCTACAACCTGTTCCCGCACCTCACCGTGCTCGACAACTGCACCCTGGCGCCGCGCCGCGTGCACGGCGTGGAGCGGCGTACGGCGGAGGAGCGGGCGCGGGATCTCCTGGGTCGCTTCGGCCTGGCCGACCAGGCCGACAAGCACCCCGACCGGCTCTCCGGGGGCCAGCAGCAGCGCGCCGCCCTGGTCCGCGCCCTGTGCACCGGTCCGTCGCTGCTGCTGCTCGACGAGATCACCGCCGCCCTCGACCCCGAGCTGGTCGGTGACGTCCTCGAGATCGTGCGCGGGCTGGCCGCCGAGGGCACCACGATGGTGCTCGCGACCCACGAGATGTCCTTCGCCCGCGAGGTCGCCACCCGGGTCTGCTTCCTGCACCAGGGCCGGATCCTCGAGGAGGGCCCGCCGTCCCAGGTGCTCGGCGCACCCCGCGAGGAGCGGACCCGGCAGTTCCTGCGGCGGGTGCTGCCCGCCTGAGGCTGGCGGGCCTGGGGCGTGTGGGGCTGATGTGACTGACGTGGCTGGCAGGGCTGCGGGAGTACCCGGCCGGCCGGGTGTTCCCGAGCATGTCGGCCTCTGCAAAGGCCGACAGGCTCACGAAACAGCCGACCAGTACGCCGTCCTGCCCGGTTGGGTCCTCCCGCCCGGCGCGAGTGCCAGGATGCCGCCATGAGCATCGAGCTGGGGCAGGGCACGGGTCCGCTGCGGGGGGTCAGGGTCGTCGAGATCGCGGGGATCGGGCCGGGGCCGCACGCGGCGATGATCCTGGCCGACCTCGGGGCCGACGTGATCCGCATCGACCGCCCGGGCGGCTCCGCGCTGTCCGGCGGCGCCCACGACCTGCTCAACCGCGGCCGCCCCAGCGTCGCCCTCGACCTCAAGCAGCCCGAGGCCGTGGCCACCGTGCTCGACCTCGTCGCGACCGCGGACATCCTGCTCGAGGGCATGCGCCCCGGCGTCACGGAGCGACTCGGGCTCGGCCCTGAGGACTGCCACGCCCGCAACCCGCGCCTGGTCTACGGCCGGATGACCGGGTGGGGCCAGGACGGCCCGCTCTCGCACGCGGCCGGCCACGACCTCAACTACGTCGCCCTGACCGGCGCGCTGTTCGGCCTGGGCCAGGACCCGGCGCGCCCGCACTTCCCGACCAACCTGGTCGGCGACTTCGCCGGCGGGTCGACGTACCTCGTGATCGGCCTCCTCGCCGCCCTCCTCGAGGCCCGGCTGTCCGGGCAGGGGCAGGTCGTCGACGCCGCGATCGTCGACGGCACCGCCCACGTCAACGCGATGACGGCCTCCTACGTCGAGGCGGGGATCTTCCGCGAGGAGCGGGCGGCCAACCTGCTCGACGGCGGCGCGCCGTACTACGACCTCTACGCCACCTCCGACGGCGAGCACATGAGCGTCGGCGCGCTCGAGCCGCAGTTCTTCGCGGCCTTCCTCGACCTGCTCGGCATCGCCGGGGAGAGCCCGGGTCAGGCCGACCTCGACCGCTACGACGAGATGCGCGCGCTGATCACCGAGCGGTTCGCCAGCCGGACCCGGGCGGAGTGGACCGAGGTCTTCGAGGGCACCGACGCCTGCGTCGCCCCGGTGCTGCGACTCTCGGAGGCCCGCGAGCACCCGCACCTCGCCGCGCGGGGGACCTACGTCGTCCACGACGGCCGCCACCAGCCCGCCCCCGCGCCACGCTTCTCCCGCACCGCCGCCACCCTGGGCTCCCCGCCCCCCGCCCAGGCCGGACAGCACACCCGTGCCGCGCTCACCGCCTGGGGCGTCGCCGACGTCGACGGCCTGGTCGAGCGCGGGGCCGCGGTGCAGGCGGACTGAGACCCGGCCGACCGGGTCGGGCAGACTGACGCCGTGCGGCCCTTCCTCTTCCTCGGCACCCGCGCGGAGGACCGTGCCGCCGACGGGGAGTACGACGCCGTCGTCGGCTTCTCGGGCCTCGACCCGACCGACTGGCGTCGGGTCCGGCTGGAGGCCGAGGATCTCGGCGAGGTCGACCTCGACGAGCTCTCCGGGATCGTCCTGGGCGGCGGGCCCTTCAACGTCTCCGACCCCGACGACACCAAGTCCGCGGTCCAGCGCCGCGTCGAGGCGCGGCTGGCCGACCTCGCCGAGGAGGTGGTCGCCGCGGACTTCCCCTTCCTCGGGGCCTGCTACGGCATCGGCACCCTGGGTCGGCTCGCCGGGGGAGTCGTCGACCGCGCGTACGCCGAGCCGATCGGCGCCGTCACGGTCACCCTGACCGACGACGGGCGCACCGACGAGCTCTTCGGGGCCCTCCCGCAGGCCTTCGACGTCTTCCTGGGCCACAAGGAGGCGGTCTCCCGGCTCCCCGAGGGGGCGCAGCTGCTCGCCTCGTCGCCGGCCTGCCCGGTCCAGGCGTTCCGGATCGGGCGACGCGTCTGGGCCACGCAGTTCCACCCCGAGCTCGACCTCGAGGGTCTGTGCACCCGGATCGAGGTCTACCGCCACCACGGCTACTTCGAGCCACACACCGCCTCCGTCCTCGTCGAGGCCGTACGGGGCGCCCGCGTCACCGAGCCGTCCCGGCTGCTGCGGCGCTTCGTCGAGCTGGCCGCTCGCTGCTGACCAGGCGCCCGGCGTGACCAGGACCACGGGACCGTCCTCCCTACGGGGGAGTGTGCCCGGGGGGGCGGGTGGTTGTGTGGGGGAGGAGCGGCAGAGTGCTGCGACCAAGGAGGACGACATGGGCATCGGCGACAAGGCAGACAACAAGGGCGAGAAGCTCGGCGGCAAGGTCAAGGAGGGCACCGGCAAGGCGGTCGGCAACGAGAGCCTCGAGGCCGAGGGCAAGACCGACCAGTCGTCGGCCTCGGTCAAGGAGGGCGTCGAGAAGGTCAAGGACGCGGGCAAGGACCTCAAGGACGGTCTGACCGGCGGCGGCAAGAACACCAAGTAGTCCCTCTGCTCCACCACGCACCAACCGTCGTGGCCGGGGCTGCCCGCGTGATCCGCGGGCGGCCCGGCTTCGTAGAGTCAGGCTCCGAGAGGTGATGTGACGTGCGGGCCTGGCTGCAACGAGCGCTGTGGGACGTCGTCCCCCGTGACCACCGCCAGAGTCAGCGTGACCTGCGCAAGCGCCAGCTGATCACTGCCGGCTTCGTGCTCCTCGGAGCCGTGGTGCTCGGGTTCTCGCTGCGCCTGGCACCCGGCGGGAACGCGTTCGTGGCGTCCTCGTTGGTCCTCGCCTGCGTCTGGCTGGTCGGCGCCTTCTCCTCGGGCCCGCTGCACCTCGGCCGCGCCGCACCCCGGGGTGGCGCCTCGGCATGGGCCGACGCCCGATCCTGACGCCCCTCGCCCTGGGCCTCGGGCTGGCCGGCGTGTTCGTCGTCGGCGGCCTGATCGTCGCGCAGATCCCGTGGCTGGCCGCCCAGGTCGCCTCGGTCATCGACTACGCCAACCAGGGCTACCTGCCCGTGCTGATCGTCGTCACCGCCCTCAACGGCATCGCCGAGGAGCTCTTCTTCCGCGGTGCGCTCTACGCCGCCATCACCAAGTACCCGGTCGTGTGGTCCTCGGTCGCCTACACGGTGGCCACGGCCGCGACCGGCAACCTGATGCTCAGCTTCGCCGCCGTCCTCCTCGGGATCCTCGTCGGCCTCCAGCGCCGTGCGTCGGGCGGCATCCTCGGACCGATCCTGACCCACGTCGCGTGGTCGCTGACGATGCTGCTCACCCTGCCCTACATCTTCGGCACGGCCTGAGCCACCGGCTGTCGGCCGGTCAGGCCCTGACCGGCCGCTCGGACTCGGCCAACGCCTGGCGTACGGCGTCCTGGTAGGCCATCGGCTCACCCGGGACGAGGTCGCGGATGGCGTGGTCGCGCACGACGACCTCGGTGGCCATCGAGTCGATCAGGTTCTTGCCGGTGGTGGTGTCGACGTCGGTGACGAACGAGATCCAGTGCGACGACAGCTTGGGCGTCAGCAGCGGCACGGTGACCACGGGCATCCGTCGCCCGTTCATCACCTCGGCGGCCTGCTCGAGCATCTGCAGGTAGCTCAGCGGCTCGGGCCCGCCGATGTCGAAGACCCGCCCCAGGGCATCGGGGTGGTCCACCACGCCGGCGAGGTAGCGCACCACGTCGTCGATGCCGATCGGCTGCGTCATCGTCTTGGCCCACTTCGGCACGATCATCGCCGGCAGGTTCTTGACCAGCTGTCGGGTGATCTCCCACGAGATGCCGCCGGCGCCGACGACGATCGCCGCGCGCAGGACGGTGACCGGCACGCCGGCCTCGGCCAGGAGACCCTCGACCTCGCGGCGCGAGCGCAGGTGGGCCGACAGGTCGTCGTCGTCGGACCCGAGACCGCCGAGGTAGATGATCTGGCGTACGCCGGCCCGCGCCGCGGCCGTGCCGAAGGTGCGCGCCGCCTCGGCGTCCTTGGCCTCGAAGTCGCGGTCGTCGAGGGAGTGCACCAGGTAGAACGCGACGTCGACGTCCTCGAGGGCGGCCTCCAGGCTCTCGCGGTCGGCCACGTCGCCGTAGACGGCCTTGCCCTCGCCGTCGTAGTCGTCGGGGCGCCGGGTCATCGCACTGACCACGACGCCGCGCCGGGTGAGCTCGGTGGTCAGCCGGGCCCCGACGAAACCGGTGGCGCCGGTGACCAGGACCGCAGGTGGCTCGCTCATCCGCCCAGCCTAGGCAGAGCCGGCCGGGGGTGCCTCCCCCGAGCGGTCCTGGGTGCGCTCGGCGATGTTGGCGCGCTTGGTCTCGTCCATGCCGACCTCGTAGGCGTGCACCAGGCTGTTGATCGACAGCGGCTTGAGTCGCTCGACGACGTCCTGCACCGACTCCGGCGTCGCGCCGGACTCGCGGTAGACCGGCCAGGCCTGGGTGCGGAACACCTCGTAGAGCTCGCGTGCGATCGCCCGGCCGTGGGCGGCGTAGACCTGCGCCGCCGCCTGCGCCGCGGCGAGCGGGAAGCCGACCTCGAGCAGGCCGAGGCCGACCGAGAGCTGGGAGACGGCGACCTCGTAGTGGCCGGGGTGGTGCTCGGGGTCCACGGCCCGCACGATGCCGAGCGAGGACAGCGTGGCGAGGTCGTCGGCCCCGAGTGCGCGGTCGGCGCGGCTCTCGAGCTCGGCCAGCGTCATCCGCACCGGCAGGTCGGCCTGCCACGGCGCGAGCATGGCGCGGCGCAGCGCGATGTCCTCGGGACTGGCGTCAGCCGGGATGCCGGCCACGTAGCGCTCGATCGCGGCCAGCGTGAAGCCGTGGCTCTGCAGCTCCTGGACCAGCTCGAGGCGACCGACGTGGTCGGGGCCGTAGAAGCCAGACCGCCCGCGTCGCACCGGCGGCGGCACGAGCCCGCGCGAGGTGTAGAAGCGCACGTTGCGCACGCTCATCCCGACCCGCGCGGTGAGCTCCTCGAGGGTCAGCAGGCCGGGACGGCGTACGTCGGTCTCGCTCACCTGCTCCTCGCCTCGACCCTGCCTCGACCCTGACTTGACCCTGCCTTGACGATGATGACAGCGATGGTGTCACAATCGGGGTCGGGGCCCGACGACGGGCGACCGCGAGCCCGTTCCTGGGAGGACGTCATGGCAGAGGCATTCGTCTACGACCACATCCGTACGCCGCGTGGCAAGGGCAAGGCCGCCGGCTCCCTGCACGAGGTCAAGCCGGTCGACCTCGCCGTGGGCCTGCTCGAGGAGCTGCGCAAGCGCAACCCGTCGATGGACGTCGACCGCGTCGACGACGTCGTGCTCGGTGTGGTCTCGCCGCTGGGCGACCAGGGCGGTGACATCGCCAAGACCGCCGCGCTGGCCGCGGGCTACCCCGAGACCGTCGCCGGCGTGCAGCTCAACCGCTTCTGCGCCTCAGGCCTCGAGGCGGTCAACCAGGCCGCCTCCCGCGTGCGCGGCGGGTTCGAGGACCTGATCCTCGCCGGCGGTGTGGAGTCGATGAGCCGGGTGCCGATGGGCTCCGACGGCGGCTCGTGGGCCATGGACCCGGCCACCGCGCTGAGCACCGGCTTCGTGCCGCAGGGCATCGGCGCCGACCTGATCGCCACGCTCGAGGGCTGGGACCGCCACGACGTCGACGTCTACGCGACCGAGTCGCACCACCGCGCGGCCAAGGCGTGGGCCAACGGCTACTTCTCCCACTCGGTGATCCCCGTGCTCGACGTCAACGGCCTCGTGGTCCTCGACCACGACGAGACCGTGCGCCCCGACACCAGTCCCGAGGGACTGGCCGGCCTCAAGCCCAGCTTCGCCGGGATCGGCAAGGACGCCGGCTTCGACAACGTGGCGCTGGAGAAGTACCACTGGGTCGAGAAGATCGACCACGTCCACCACGCCGGCAACTCCTCCGGCATCGTCGACGGCGCCGCGATCGTGGCCATCGGCTCCGAGGAGGCCGGCACCTCGATGGGGCTGACCCCGCGGGCGCGGATCATCTCGGCCGCCGTCTCCGGCGCCGACCCGACGATCATGCTCACCGGGCCCGCCCCCGCCGCCCGGAAGGCGCTCGCCAAGTGCGGGCTCTCCGCCGACGACATCGACCTGTGGGAGATCAACGAGGCCTTCGCCGCCGTGGCCATGCGGTTCATGCGCGACATGGGCATCAGCCACGAGGTCACCAACGTCAACGGCGGCGCGATCGCGATGGGCCACCCCCTCGGCGCCACCGGCGCGATGATCCTCGGCACCCTGGTCGACGAGCTCGAGCGTCGCGACCTGCGCCGCGGCCTCGCCACGCTGTGCGTCGGCGGCGGGATGGGCATCGCCACCGTCGTCGAGCGCGTCTGAGCGCGACCCGCCCGTCCGACGTACGACCGACCGAGCCACCCGAAGGACATCCGTGAGCACCAGCACCACCGACCAGCCGACCGACCAGCCGACCGAGCAGACCTCCGTGCGCTACGAGCGCGACGAGGACGGCATCGTCACGCTGACCCTCGACGACCCGAACCAGTCGGCGAACACGATGAACGCGCTGTTCCGGACCTCGATGGCCGCAGCCGTCGACCGGGTGGTCCGTGAGCTGCAGGCCGACGAGTCGTCGGTCACCGGGGTGGTGGTGGCCAGTGCGAAGAAGACCTTCTTCGCCGGCGGCGACCTCAAGGACATGATGCGCACGACGAAGTCGGACGCCGGCGCGGTGTTCACGCAGGTCGAGTCGACCAAGCAGTCGCTGCGTCGTCTGGAGAGGCTCGGTCGGCCGGTCGTCGCCGCGATCAACGGCGCCGCGCTCGGCGGGGGCCTCGAGATCACCCTGGCCTGCCACCACCGCGTCGCCTGGGACGACGCGAGCGTGCAGCTCGGCCTGCCCGAGTCGACCCTCGGGCTGCTGCCCGGCGGCGGCGGTGTGACCCGCGTCGTGCGGATGCTGGGTCTCCAGCCCGCCCTGATGGAGGTGCTCCTGCCCGGCACCCGGTTCACCCCCGCGAAGGCGAAGGAGAAGGGCCTCGTGGACGAGCTCGTCTCCTCGCGCGAGGAGCTGGTCCCGGCTGCGAAGGCCTGGATCAGGGGCAACCCCGAGGCAGGGGCCAACCCGTGGGACGTCCCGGGCTACAAGATGCCCGGCGGCACCCCGAAGTCGCCCGCGCTGGCCCAGTTCCTGCCGGCCTTCCCCTCCCTGCTGCGCCAGCAGACCAAGGGCGCCGTCTACCCCGCGCAGCGCGCGATCCTCTCCGCGGCCGTCGAGGGCGCGCAGGTCGACTTCGACACCGCCTCGCGGATCGAGTCGCGCTACCTGACCAAGCTCGTCACCGAGCAGGGCTCGAAGAACATGATCCAGGCGTTCTTCTTCGACCTCCAGGCGATCGGCTCCGGCTCGCTGCGCCCGCAGGGCATCGAGCGGTGGAGGGCCACGAAGGTCGGCGTGCTCGGCGCCGGGATGATGGGCGCCGGGATCGCCTACTCCTGTGCCCGCGCCGGCATGGAGGTCGTGCTCAAGGACGTCAGCCAGGAGAACGCGGACAAGGGCAGGGCCTACTCCGAGCGCCTCAACGCCAAGGCCGTCGAGCGCGGGAGGACCACCCAGGAGAAGGCCGACGCGGTGCTGGCGCGGATCACCGCGACCGCGGACCCGGCCGACCTCGCCGGCTGCGACCTGGTCATCGAGGCCGTCTTCGAGGACCCCGCGCTGAAGGCGAAGGTCTTCGCCGAGGTCGCCGAGCACGTGAACCCCGACGCCCTGCTCTGCTCGAACACCTCGACGCTGCCGATCACCGAGCTCGCCGAGGGCGTCGACCGCCCGGCCGACTTCATCGGCCTGCACTTCTTCTCCCCGGTCGACAAGATGCCGCTCGTCGAGATCATCCGCGGTGAGCAGACCACCGACGAGGCGCTGGCGAAGGCCTACGACGTGGTCCAGCAGATCAAGAAGACCCCGATCGTCGTCAACGACAGCCGGGGCTTCTACACCTCGCGCGTGATCGGCACGATGGTCACCGAGGGCCTCGCGATGCTCGCCGAGGGCGTGCACCCGATCAGCCTCGAGCGCGCCGCCACGCAGGCCGGCTACCCGGTCGGCACGCTCCAGCTCTCCGACGAGCTCAACATGGAGCTGATGGCCAAGATCGAGAAGGCCACCCGCGAGGCCGAGGAGGCCGCCGGTCGTGCGCCGAAGGACCACCCGGGCCAGGCCGTCGTACGCCGGATGATCGAGCTCGGGCGACCCTCGCGACTGGAGGGCGCCGGGTTCTACGAGTACGCCGACGGTCGGCGCGGCTCGCTGTGGCCGGGCCTGGCAGATGAGTTCCCGGTCGCCGAGCAGCAGATCCCGCTCGTCGACGTGCAGGAGCGGATGCTCTTCGCGGAGGCGCTGGAGACCGCGAGGTGCTTCGAGGAGGGCGTCATCACCTCCGCGGCCGCGGCCAACATCGGCTCGATCATGGGCATCGGCTTCCCGCCGATGACCGGCGGCGCCGCGCAGTACATGAGCGGCTACGAGGACCGGGCCACCGGCGAGATCGGCCTGGCCGCGTTCCTGCGGCGCGCCGACGAGCTCGCTGCGGCCTACGGCGACCGGTTCGAGCCGAGCGCCTGGCTGCGCGAGCTGGCCTCCTCCGGCGGCTCGTTCCCCGCCTGAGCCGCCGACCCGCGCGGGCCGCTAGCCTGCGCGGATGGCACTCGTCCTCGTCGTCCGGCACGGTCAGGCCTCGTTCGGCGCCGAGGACTACGACGTCCTCTCCGAGACCGGGTGGGCGCAGGGCCGGCTGCTCGGCGCGCACCTCGCGGCCGAGGGGGTGCGCCCGGCCGCGGTCGTGCGGGGCAGCATGCGCCGCCACCGCGAGACGACCCAGGCGATGATGGAGGGATTCGACGGGCTGAGCGTCGATGACGTCGGCGTCGACGCGCGGTGGGACGAGTTCGACCACCTCGGCGTGGTCGCCGCGCACCCGGACCTCCCGCAGGGCGGCACCGCCTCGCTGGACCGGCGCGAGTTCCAGCGGGTGTTCCTGGAGTCCACCCGACGCTGGGCGCTGGGCGAGGAGCCCGCTGCGGGATCCGCGGGCTATCCCGAGACCTTCGCCGACTTCGTCGCTCGCTCCACCGGTGCCCTCGACGACGCGTGCGCCCGCGCGGGCGACGGTCCGGTCGTGGTCGTCACCAGCGGCGGCCCGATCGGCATCGTGGCCGCCGCGCTCGTCGGACCCGAGGACGCCGAGCCGGCGATCACCGCCCGGCTGTGGGAGCGGTTCAACACCGTGTGCGTGAACTCCTCGGTCAGCCGCGTGCTCGTCGGCTCCACCGGCACCCGGCTGCTGAGCTTCAACGAGCACGGCCACCTCGACGCCGAGCACCTGACCTACCGGTGAGCGACGGCCGCTGCAGGCTGGTCAGACCATCCGGCGTAGCAGCGGCATCGGGGCGTGCTTGAGCACCGGGGCCAGGGCGGTCCACGGCAGCCGCGGCACGCACGCCGACTCGACCCGCTTCTCGATGGCGGCGACCATCGAGCGCACGCCCTTCTCGGTGGTGACCATCAGCGGGGTGTCCTGGGCGACCTGGTCGCTCATCTCCGAGGCGATGTAGCCCGGGTAGAGCACGGTCAGGTCGACGTCGAGGTCGCTGCCGGCCAGCTCGACGCGCAGGCCCTCGACGAGGTGGGCGACGAACGCCTTCGTCGCGGCGTACGTCGCCATCGTCCGGGGCAGCCCGCGCAGCGCGGCGACCGAGGAGATCATCACCAGGTGACCACGGCCGCTGGCGCGGAAGAGCCGCATCGCGCCCTCGACCTGGGCCAGCGCGCCGAGCACGTTGGTCACGGCCGTCTCGCGGTTGGCCTGGGGCGCACCGCTGCCGAGACGCTCGCCCTTGCCGACGCCGGCGTTGACCACGACGCGGTCCAGCCCACCGAGCTCCTCGTCGAGCTCGTCGAAGACCCGCTCCACCGCGTCGGCGTCGGTGACGTCGAGGGCCCGTACGCCGACCCGGCGGCCCGGGTGGGCGGCCAGGATCTCGGCGCGCAGCGCCTCGAGCCGGTCGGTGCGGCGAGCGCACAGGGCCAGGTCCTCGCCGCGGGCAGCGAGCTGGCGGGCCATCTCGGCGCCGAGCCCGGCGGAGGCGCCGCTGATCAGGGTGGTGGTCACCGCCCCAGTCTGCCCGGACGGGCGACGGTCAGCTCTTCGGGGCGACGACCACGACGCTGTTCATCACCTTGTCGGCGAAGGTCTGGCGCTTGTCGTCCCACAGCGGCCAGAGCCACCCGACGTAGCAGGCGATCGAGTCCAGGAAGTGGGCCAGCTGGCGCACGAAGGTGATCCCGGCACCCAGCGGCTGGCCGGTGCGCTCGGAGACGAGCCTGATCCCGACCACGCCCTTGCCGATCGAGCGGCCGGTGCGGCCCTGGCGGATGACCTGGTTCCAGATCCCGAAGAGGATGCCGGCGAGGTAGAGCAGGCCGGCGACCGCGAGCAGCCCGCCGTTGGCGCCGCTGCCCTCGACGACGGGGCTCTGCACCCCGTTGGCGTCGGTGACGGTCCGGGTGGTGGTGTCGAGGCTGATCACGAACACGACGACGGCCACGGCGTAGAACGGCACGAGGACCAGGCCGTCGATCAGGAACCCGCCGACCCGCCTGCCCCACCCGGCGTACGCCGCGGCGGGTCCGCCGGCCAGGGCCTGCTGCTCGTAGGGGCCGCCGCCGTAGGGGTTCTGGTGCTGGCCCGTGGGGTTCTGGCCGTACGGGTCCTGGGGGGCGTCGTAGCTCGACATGGCGATGACCTTCCGGGGTCGTGGCGTCCGGGCGGGAGCGCCACGGGTCGCGCGCACGCTAGTCCAGGGCAGGCTCGGACGGAGGCTGATTCGACCGACGAGTACGCGGTCCGCCCTTGCCAGAGGGGGAGGATACCCGGTATACATACCGGGTAAGGCGTCACAAGGGCGCCGCCCAGGAGGTCGTGATGTCGGTCAAGCAGGCCCTGCTCGCGCTGCTCGAGGAGCAGCCGCGCTACGGCTACCAGCTGCGCGCGGAGTTCGAGCGCCGGACCGGGTCGACGTGGCCGCTCAACGTCGGGCAGGTCTACACGACGCTGTCGCGTCTCGAGCGCGACGGCCTGGTCACCGCCGAGGGCGAGGACGGCGAGGGCCACGTCGTCTACGCGATCACGAAGACCGGCCGCGAAGAGGTGAACGGGTGGTTCACCACCCCGGTCGCGCGGACCCAGCCACCCCGCGACGAGCTGGCCATCAAGCTCGCCCTGGCCGTCTCGGTGCCCGGCGTCGACGTCGGCGCCGTGATCCAGCAGCAGCGCTCGGCGACGATCCGGGCGATGCAGGACTACACCCGGCTCAAGGCCCGCGCCGGCTCGGACGACGACCTCGCATGGAGCCTGGTGCTCGACTCGCTGGTCTTCGCCGCGGAGGCCGAGGTGCGCTGGCTCGACCACTGCGAGGTCCGCCTGCGGCGTGCGGCGCTGCGACGTACGTCGTCCGCGTCCGAGGGCGCGGGTGGGCCGGCGGCCTCGGCCGACCCCGCCGAGGCGGACGGGGTGCGGCGCTCATGACCACCGCACTGAGCCGGGCGCAGGCCGCCCGCCTGCGCCAGGACGAGACGCGGTGGCTCCAGCGCGGCCGGGAGCGACTCCGCGAGCGGCGCCCGGACCCGCTGCCCGTGCCCACCGGACCCACCGGACCCACCGGCACCGTCCGCACCCCCAGCACCGTCGATGAGGAGGAGACCCGATGAACGCCGTGCTGCATCTCGACGAGGTCGTGCGCGTGCACGGCGAGGGTGCCACGCAGGTGCGCGCGCTCGACCGGGTCTCGCTCAGCGTCTTCCCCCGCGAGCTCGTCGCGGTGATGGGTCCCTCCGGGTCGGGCAAGTCGACCTTGCTGACCCTGGCCGGTGGCCTGGACTCGCCGACCTCGGGAGTCGTCGCGGTGGAGGGCGCCGACCTGGGCTCGCTCGGGGCCAAGGAGCGGGCCCGGATGCGGCGTACCTCGATCGGCTACGTCTTCCAGGACTTCAACCTGATCCCGGCGCTGACCGCGATCGAGAACGTCTCGCTGCCCCGCGAGCTCGACGGCGAGCGCACCCGGGCCGCCCGGGCCGCCGCCCGCACCGCGCTGGAGGAGGTCGGCATCCCCGAGCTCGCCGAGCGGTTCCCCGACGAGATGTCGGGCGGTCAGCAGCAGCGGGTCGCCATCGCCCGCGCGATCGTCGGCTCGCGCAGGCTGATCCTGGCCGACGAGCCCACCGGCGCGCTGGACAGCGAGACCGGCGAGGACATCCTGCGGCTGCTGCGCGCCCGCTGCGACGACGGCGCCGCGGGCGTCATGGTCACCCACGAGGCGCGTCATGCCGCCTGGGCCGACCGGGTCGTCTTCCTGCGCGACGGTGTCGTCATCGACGAGTCCGGCACGACCCCGGTCGACCTGCTGCTCGAGGACGGCGCGAGCCGATGAGCGGTCCGTCGTGGGGGCCGCGCGGCTGGGTGCGGGGCTGGCGGATGCCGCTGCGCCTGGCCTGGCGCGACGCCCGGCGCTCGCGGGCCCGTTCCGTGCTGGTGCTGGTCATGCTCGCGCTGCCGGTGCTCGCGGTGACGATGGCCGACACCGTCGTCTCCACCTCCCAGGTGTCCTCCTCGGAGGGGGTGGCGCGTCGGCTCGGGGCCGCGCAGGCGGAGGTCACGATCGCCTCGGGTGGCCGCGCGATGCTGCAGACCCCGGACCCCGACCGGCTCTCGACGCAGGCCCGGCGTCGCATCGACCGACCGACGCTCGAGGAGCTGCTGGGCGCCCTGGGTGACCCGGACGCCCCGACCACACGGGTCGCCGAGGGTGACGTCCGGGTCGGGACCTCGAAGGGGGTCGCCGACGTCGGCGCGCTCGAGGTCGACCTCGGTGATCCCCTGGCCCGTGGGCTGGCCACGCTGAGCGAGGGCCGGCTGCCCCGCTCGGCCGACGAGGTGGTCGTCAACGCCGCCCTCGCCGCGCGCGGGCCGGGCCTGGGCGACCGGCTCGAGGTGGAGGGCGGCGGGTCGCCCGTGGTGGTGGGCGTCGTCGAGTCCGCCAGCGTCGTGGACGCCCCCGTGGCGATGGGGCCGGTCGGCTCCCTGGGCGTGCGGACCGGTCAGGGGACGTCCTACCTCGTCGGCGGGCCGACGGTGTCCTGGGCCGAGGTGCTCGACCTGAACGACCTGGGTGCCACCGTGGCCTCGCGCGAGGTGCTCCTCGACCCGCCGAGCGACGACGAGCTCCCACCGCAGATCCGCCAGTACGTCTCCTCGGGCAGCGCCACGGACTACACCGTGCTGGCCCTCGTGGTCGTGATGGTGCTGATCGAGGTCGTGCTGCTCGCCGGACCCGCCTTCGCGGTCGGGGCGCGGCGCCAGTCGCGGAACCTGGCGCTGATCGCCGCCGCCGGCGGTCGTCCCCGCGACGCCCGGCGCGTCGTCCTCGGCGCGGGAGTCGTGCTCGGGCTGGTCGCCGCCGCCCTGGGGGTGGTGCTGGGGATCGTGCTGGCTCGCGCCCTGCTGCCGGTCTTCCAGGGCTTCTTCGCCGACCGGTTCGGTCCTTTCGAGGTCGTCTGGACCCACCTCGCGGGGGTCGCCGTCTTCGCCCTGGTGGCCGCCCTGCTCGCCGCGGTCGTCCCGGCCTGGATCGCCTCGCGCCAGGACGTCGTGGCCGTGCTCGCGGGGCGGCGCGGCGACGCGCGAGCCTCACGGCGCTCGCCCGTGCTCGGCGCGGTGCTGCTCGCGGCCGGCGTCGCGATGGCCACGTACGGCGCGCGCAGCACCGCGTCCTCGGGCGAGCTGCTGATCGCGGGCTCGGCCATCGTGTGCGTGCTGGCGATGGTGCTGCTGGTGCCGGTGGTCGTCGTGGCCGTGGGGGCGCTGGCGCGGCGGTTCCCGCTCGCCCTGCGCTTCGCCGCCCGGGACGCCGCCCGGCACCGGGCGCGCACCGTCCCGGCGGTGGCCGCGGTCGCCGCCACCGTCGCCGGCGTGGTCGCGCTCGGCATCTCGGTGACCAGCGACGGCGCCCAGGCCCGCGACGACTACCAGCCCCAGCTGGCGCAGGGCGCCGGGGTGGCGGTGGACTACGCAGGCCGCGGATCGGGCGGCGTCGACTGGCCGTCGATGGCGACCACGATCGAGCAGCAGCTGCCGTCGGCGACGGTCGCCGAGGTCCGCGTCGTCGGCGCGTCCGGGCAGGGCGTGTCGCTGCGCGCCCCGGAGGGTCGGCTGCTCCGGGGCTACGGCGGCCCGGTCCAGGGGACCGGCGTGGTGGTGGACGGCGGCACGCTGCCGACGTACCTGCCCGGGCTCGACGCCCTCGACGACAGCCAGCGCGCGGCCGCCGAGCGGGTCCTCGCCGAGGGTGGCGTGGTGGCCTTCACCGACCGCCCCGGAGCCGTGACGGGAGCCGGGAGCGGTGAGGTCAGCCTCGTGGTGCGCGAGCGCGGCAAGCAGGCCGGCCCGCCGCAGGTCCGCCCGGTGCCGTACTACGCGGTCGCCATGCCGACCTTCCAGGCGCCGACGGCGATGGTGATCGGGCGCGAGGTGGCCACCTCGCTCGGGACGAGGATCACGACGTCCGCGCTGGTGGTGTCGGGGAGCTGGTCGGCGACCCAGGAGCAGGATGCGACGGAGGCCGTGGCGGCGCTCTCGCCGGACGCCTCGTTCTACGTCGAGCACGGCTACACCGACAACCAGACGACCCGCATCGTCCAGCTCGTGCTCGGGGGTCTCGGCGCTGTGCTGATGCTGGGCGGCACCCTGACCGCCACCTTCCTCGCCCTCTCCGACGCGCGCCCGGACCTGGCCACCCTCGGCGCGGTCGGGGCCAGCCCCCGCACCCGGCGTGGCGTCGCCGCGGCGTACGCGCTCGTGGTGGGTCTGGTCGGCGCGGTGCTCGGAGCGCTGGTCGGTCTGGTGCCGGGCATCGCGATCAGCTATCCGCTGACGCGTCCCTACGACATGGGCCTCGGCGGAGGGATCGCGGGGAGCCAGCCCTCGCACTACCTGGAGATCCCGTGGGGCCTGGTCGGCGTGGTCGTCCTCGGCCTGCCCGTGCTCACCGCCGCCCTCGTCTGGCTCACCGCCCGCTCCCGGCTGCCGATGGTCGCGCGGCTCGACTGAGCGGCGGGCTCCGTCCCAGGTGCCCCATGCGTCTCAGGAACACCCGGCTGGCCGGGTGTTCCCGAACCTGTCGCCGTTTGCACAGGCCGACAACGTCGCGAACCAGCCGACAAGCCCCGCCTCAGCCCAGCAGCAGCAGCCGCCCCGCCGCCACGATCGCGCCGGTGTCGAGCAGCAGGAACAGCGCGACCCACGCCCACGCCGGCACTGGGGTGAGGCGTGCCAGCACGTCGGGGTCGCTGGTGCCACCGCGACGTCGGCGACGGGACCGGCCCCGGGCCGTACGCCGGGCCGCGGCCAGCTCGAGCGTGGCCCGGGTCGCGCCCAGCAGCAGGAACCAGCAGCCGACGTACGCCAGGGCCGACTGCCAGCGCGGCTCGGCCCACCAGGTCACCGACCCGACCAGGGCCAGTGCGGCGCCGACCGCGAGCAGGCCGTAGGCGTTGCGGACCCACGCCAGCAGGGCGGCGAGCAGCAGGACGGCGAGCCACAGCACGGCGAGCGCCCGGCCCGTGCCGAGCAGCAGTGCGGCCGCGAGCCCGAGGAGCGCCGGTCCGGGGTAGCCCGCCGCCGCGGTCGCCACCATGCCCGGACCGCGCGGCCGCCCCCGCGAGAGCGTCAGCCCGGAGGAGTCGGTGTGCACCCGCACCCCGGCCAGCCGCCGTCCGCAGAGCACGGCGACCGCCGCGTGGGCACCCTCGTGCGCCACCGTGACCACGACCCGCGTACGGCGCCACGTGACGGGCAGCGCGACCACGGCGAGCGCGGCGAGCACCGCGACCCACGTCTGGGCCTGGGTCGGCGCGGGCTGTGTCGAGACGACCTCGAGCCAGACCCGCCGGACGACCTCCACGGGTCGAACCGTAGGGGTCGGGGCTGTGTTCACCCTGTGTTGGTGTCGCGATGTCGGCACGCTCGGGCAGGGTGGACTCCATGACGCGCACCTCTCGGGCCGTCGGCGCCGCCCTCGTCGCGGCCGCCCTCGCAGCCTCGCCCCTGACCACGGCCCCCACCACCGCGGCCGGCCCGGACCGGCACCCTCACCACCACCCACCACCACCACGATCACCACCACGACACCGTGCGCTTCGCGACGTACAACGCCTCGCTCAACCGCGCGAGCGAGGGCGAGCTGGTCTCCGACCTCTCGACGCCCGACGACGCCCAGGCCGCGACGGTGGCCGAGGTCGTCCAGCGCGAGCGGCCCGACGTGCTGCTGGTCAACGAGTTCGACTACGACGAGGCCGGGGAGGCGGCCGACCTGTTCCGCAGCAACTACCTCGAGGTCGGCCAGGGCGGGGCACGGCCGATCACCTACCGCTACGCCTACACCGCCCCGGTCAACACCGGCGTGCCCAGCGGCTACGACCTCGACAACGACGGCACGGTCGGCGGCGGCAACGACGCCTACGGCTTCGGGCTGTTCCCGGGGCAGTACGGCATGCTCGTGCTCAGCCGCTACCCGATCCGACACCGACCGGGTCCGCACCTTCCAGCACTTCCTGTGGCGCGACGTGCCAGGTGCCCGGCTGCCCGACGACCCGGAGACCGCTGCCCCGGCCGACTGGTACTCGCCCGAGGAGCTCGACCACCTCCGGCTCTCCAGCAAGTCGCACTGGGACGTGCCGATCGACACCGGGCGCCGCACGGTCCACTTCCTGGTCTCCCACCCGACCCCGCCGACCTTCGACGGCCCGGAGGACCGCAACGGCCTGCGCAACGCCGACGAGATCCGGTTCTGGGCCGACTACGTCTCCGGCGGCAGGCGTTCGCGCTACGTCTACGACGACCAGGGCGGTCGCGGCGGCCTCTCGCCGAGTGCCCGCTTCGTGATCGCCGGCGACCAGAACTCCGACCCGAACGACGGCGACTCCGTGCCTGGTGCGGTGCAGCAGCTGCTCGACCACCCCGGATCGTCGACCCGAGGCCGACGTCGGCCGGGGCGGTCGACGCCAGCCGACGGCAGGGCGGCGCCAACCTCACCCACGTCAGCGACCCGGCGTACGACACCGCCGACTTCGCCGACGACCCCGCCCCGGGCAACCTGCGCGCCGACTACGTGCTGCCGCGCCGGGGGATGAAGGTCCTCGGCTCCGGGGTGTTCTGGCCGGTCGCCTCGGACCCGTTGTTCCGCCTCGTCGGAGACTTCCCGTTCCCGAGCTCGGACCACCGGATGGTCTGGGTGGACGTGCGGCCCTGACCAGGAGGGGAGGGCGGGCCCCGAGCTCGACCGGAACGGTCGGCGTCCTCGGCTCCGGCGCCGGTCACCCCGCGGAGGCGGTGGCGCCCGAGGCCGTGAGCTGCTCGGCGTGCAGCAGGCGGGCCATGGTGGCCAGCAGGCCGATGGAGCCGGTGGCCAGCGTCAGCACCAGCCACGGCCAGGGCGAGACGCCGGCCGCGTGGAGACGGGGTCGGAGGAGGACCCAGGCGGTGCCGACGCTGAGCAGCAGGTCGAACCAGACCTGGTTGCCCCAGGCGTTCTCGGTGTGCAGTGCCCAGAACCCGACCGGTCCCTCGCTCACGACCGCGAGGACGCTCCAGGCCAGGAAGAGCAGGCAGAGGGCCGCGGGCACCCGGGGGTCGGACGGCCGGTCGCCGGGGCGTCGGGACACGAGCACCGCGACGACGACCAGTGCGAGGGCGGCGAGGGCGGCGGTGATCTGGAACATGGTCGGGCTCCTCCGTGGTGGGTGTGGTCGTCTCCAGGGTCGGCACCACAGGTAGGGCCAGCAACTACCTCGCAGGTAGTTGCCCCACCGGCCCCTGGCTGGTCTGCTGCTGCGGTGGGAGCCGAGGAGGAGCGCGGCGAGCTGTGCCGGCTGCTGCGCGAGGCGCGGCGGGCCACGCGCCTCAGTCAGCTCGAGCTCAGCCTCGAGCTGGGCATCTCGGCCCGTCACCTCGGGTTCGTCGAGGTCGGGCGCAGCCGGCCCAGCCGGACGCTGCTGCTGCGATGGTTGGAGCGGCTCGAGGTCCCGTTCGGCACACGCAACGAGGCGCTGCGACTGGCGGGCCACGCCCCGGCGTACGACGACAGCACACTCGGCGGCCCCGCCCTGGCCGAGGCCCGACGGGCGCTGCTGCATCTGATCGCCTCGCACGAGCCGCTGCCCGCCGTGGTGCTCGACGCGGACTGGCGCATCGTCGCCAGCAACGTCGCCTTCCGGCGGCTCGCTGCCCGCGCGGGGGCGAGCATGACGCTGCCCGGGCTCGCGGAGCGGCTCGACGCCGAGGTCGGGAGCGAGGTGGGCCCCACGCTGATCGACCTCGCGCTGGGGCCGGGGGGCCTCGGCGGCTCGCTGGTCAACGTGCTCGAGGTCGCTCCCGCCGTCCTGACCCACCTGCGTCACGAGGCCCTGAGCAATCCCAAGCTGCGCCCGGTGGTCGAGCAGGTCGCCCCGCTCGTGGCGGAGGGCCAGGCCCCGAGCGTCTTCCCGCCGGTGCTGGTCACGCGCTACGCCACCGAGGACGGCGAGCTGGCCTTCCTGAGCATGTTCACCACGTTCGGCACTCCCCAGAGCATCACGCTGTCCTCGTTGCGCGTCGAGCTGCTCTTCGCCGCCGACGACGCCACTCGCGAGGTCGTCACCCGGTGGGGCGCCGAGGCCCCAGGAGGGTGACGGCCCCCGGCGGGCGCTTCAGCACAATTTGCCGACAGTCTTGACTGTTTGTTCCCGGACCATGATGCTGGACCGGTGAGCAGCGCCGCACCCGCACGGGTGCCCCAGGAGGAGCGCACCCGGGTGATGCGCGCCCGGCTGCTCGAGGCGACCGCCGAGTGCCTGGTCGAGCACGGGTTCGCAGGCACCAGCACCACGCTGGTCTCCCAGCGCGCCGGCGTCAGCCGGGGCGCGCAGCTGCACCACTTCCCGACCAAGAACGACCTCGTCGTCGCCGCCGTCGAGCACCTCTCGCAGGTACGCCGCGCCGAGCTCTCCGCCGCCGCGGCCCGGCTGCCCACCGGACCCGGTCGCACCCGCGCCGTGCTGGCCATGCTGGCCGAGCACTTCACCTCGCCCGTCTTCACCGCGGCCCTCGAGCTGTGGGTAGCCGCACGCACCGACCCCACCCTGCTCACCGCCGTCTCGCCGCTCGAGCATCGCGTCGGCCGCGAGACCCACCGCCTGACCGTCGAGCTGCTCGGCGCCGACGAGCGGGCCCCGGGCACCCGCGAGCTGGTGCAGGCCACCCTCGACCTCGTGCGCGGGCTCGGCCTGGCCGACACGATCACCGACGACGCCGACCGGCGCTCGCGGATCCTCGACGAGTGGGCGCGCGTCCTCGACGCGGCCCTGCGGGAGCGCCCATGACCGACCTCCTCGACGGCCTGCTGGCCGACCTCGACACCGAGACCGTCGACCTCCGCGCGGTCGTCGCCGACCTCGACGACACCGCCGACCACGGCTGGCGCACGCCGACCCCCGCGCCCGGCTGGAGCGTGGCCCACCAGGTCGCCCACCTCGCCTGGACCGACCACGCCGCCGTCCTCGCCGCCCGCGCCGTCACCGACAGGGCCGGGTGGGACGCGATGGTCACCGACGCGCTCGGAGCGCCCGCGCCCGAGGCCTTCGTCGACCGTGCCGCCGACCAGCTCGCCGACCAGCCCCCGGCCGACCTGCTCGCCACCTGGGACCGCGCCCACGACGATCTCGCCGCCGCCCTGCGCGCCCACCCGGCCGGGGAGAAGATGCCGTGGTTCGGCCCACCGATGTCGGCGGCCTCGATGGCCACCGCGCGCTTCATGGAGACCTGGGCCCACGGTCTCGACGTACGCCGGGCCCTCGGCGTCGCCGCCGAGCCGAACGACCGCGTCCGTCACGTCGTCCACCTCGCCGTGCGCACCCGCGGCTTCTCCTACGCCAACCGCGGCGAGGAGCCGCCGACCTCCGAGCTGCGGGTCGAGCTGGCCGCACCGTCGGGGGAGACCTGGGCGTGGGGGCCCGAGGACGCCGAGCAGCGGGTCACCGGGTCGGCGTACGACCTCGCCTGCCTGGCCACCCAGCGCGTGCACCGGGACGACACCGACCTGGTCGCGACCGGAGCCGATGCCGATCACTGGCTCGACATCGCGCAGTGCTTCGCCGGCCCTCCGGGCCCCGGGCGGGCGCGAGCCGATGAGTGACGTCCTCCGGGTCGGCAACTGCTCCGGCTTCTACGGCGACCGGCTCTCGGCCCTGCGCGAGATGCTCGAGTCGACCCACCTCGGCGCCGACGGCGAGTCGCACCACCTCGACGTGCTCACCGGCGACTACCTCGCCGAGCTCACGATGCTGATCCTCGGGCGCGACGCGATGCGCGACGCCAGCCTGGGCTACGCCCGGACCTTCGTGCGCCAGCTCGAGGACGGGCTCGGGCTCGCGCTCGAGCACGGCACCCGGATCGTGGTCAACGCCGGCGGTCTCAACCCCGCGGGCCTGGCCGACAAGGTTCGCGACGTCGCTCGCGGCCTGGGCCTCGACCCGGCCGTCGCCCACGTCGAGGGCGACGACCTGCGCGAGCGTGCCGGGGACCTCGGCCACCCCGACGCGTTGACGGCGAACGCCTACCTCGGTGGCTTCGGCATCGCCCGCGCCCTGACCGCCGGCGCCGACGTCGTCGTCACCGGCCGGGTCACCGACGCCTCGCTCGTCGTCGGTGCGGCGGTCGCCCGCTTCGGCTGGACCTCAGCCGACCACGACGCGCTCGCCGGCGCGGTCGTCGCCGGTCACGTGCTGGAGTGCGGCACCCAGGCCACCGGCGGCAACTTCTCCGGCTTCCTGTCCCTTCCTGACCGCGACCGACCGCTCGGGTTCCCGGTCGCCGAGGTCGCCGCCGACGGCTCGAGCGTGATCACCAAGCCCGAGGGCACCGGGGGCGCGGTCACCTGCGACACCGTCACCGCCCAGCTCGTGTACGAGGTGCAGTCGACCCGCTACCTCAACCCCGACGTCACCACCGAGCTCGACAGCGTGCGCCTCGCCCAGGCCGGCCCCGACCGGGTCGCCGTCTCCGGCGTACGCGGCAGCGCGCCACCCGCCCGGCTCAAGGTCTGCGTCAACGAGCTCGGCGGTTGGCGCAACAGCGTCGAGCTGGTCCTGTGCGGTCTCGACCTCGAGGCCAAGGCCGACTGGGTGCGCGCCCAGGTCGAGCCCCACCTCGTGCGCCGCCGACGTCACCTGGACCAGGACCCCGGCGCCCCGCGCCGACGCCGAGACCCAGGAGGGCGCGTCCTGCCTGCTGCGGCTGACCGTCCGCGACCCTCGGCCCGACCCCGTCGGCAAGGCGTTCACCGCCCGGGTCGTGGAGCTCGCCCTCGGCTCCTACCCCGGCTTCACCCTCACCGGGGCGCCCGGCAAGGCGTCGCCCTACGGCGTCTACCAGGCGGCGTACGTCGACCGCGCCGACGTCGCCCACACGGTGGTGCTGCCCGACGGCACTCGCGTGAAGGTCGCCGACCCGACCGACCTCACGAGCGCCGGCCGGGGCGCCGACGACGTCGGGCGCCGGCCCTCGCCGTACCTCGCCCCGACCGACTCGCTGACCCGCCGCCAGCCGCTCGGCACCTTCGTCCACGCCCGCTCCGGCGACAAGGGCGGCGACGCCAACGTCGGGCTCTGGGTCGCCCACGACGCGGACGGGGATGTCGAGAAGCGCGCGGCGCGCGTGACCTGGCTGGCCAAGCTGATCAGCCCCGGCAAGATCCGTGAGCTCGTTCCCGAGGCCGCCGAGCTCGACGTCGACGTCTACCTGCTGCCCAACCTGGGTGGTCTCAACGTCGTGATCCGGGGTCTCCTCGGCGACGGGGTCGCGGCCTCGACCCGCTTCGACCCGCAGGCCAAGGCGCTCGGCGAGTGGCTGCGCAGCCGGCTCGTCCAGGTCCAGGAGGGACTGCTGTGACCGACCCCCGGGCCGACCTGTTCGAGCTCGGTGCCGAGTTCGCGCGCCGCGAGGTGGTGCCTCACCTCGACGCCTGGGAGGAGTCCGGCGAGATCCCCCGTGCGTTGCACCGCGCCGCCGGCGTCCAGGGGATCCTCGGCGTCTCGTTCCCCACCGAGGTCGGCGGCGGGGGCGGCAGCCTGCTCGACTCCGTCGACCTGACCGAGGGCATGCTCGCCGCCGGTGCGTCCTCGGGCCTGCTCGCCGGCCTGCTGACCTCGGGCATCGCGCTGCCCCACATCGCCGCCGTCGGCCCGCCCGACCTCGTCGACCGGTTCGTGCGACCCACGCTGGCCGGCGAGCTGATCGGCGCGCTGGCGATCACCGAGCCCGGCGGCGGCTCCGACGTGGGCGGCATCCGCACGACTGCGGTCCGCGACGGTGAGCACTACGTCGTCAACGGCACCAAGACCTTCATCACCTCCGGCGTCCGCGCCGACTTCGTGACCACCGCGGTCCGCACCGGGGGGCCCCACGAGCCGGGACAGGGCCACGCGGGCATCTCGCTGCTCGTGGTCGAGAAGGGCACGCGCGGCTTCACCGTCGACCGCGACCTGCGCAAGATGGGCTGGCACTGCTCGGACACCGCCGAGCTCGGGTACGCCGACGTGCGCGTCCCGGTCGCCAACCTCGTCGGCGGCGAGGGGGACGGGTTCGCCCAGATCGCGACCCAGTTCGTCAGCGAGCGGATCGCCCTGGCCGTCCACGCCTACGGCATCGCCGCCCGCTCGCTCGAGCTGACCGCGGCGTACTGCCGCGAGCGCGACACGTTCGGCAAGCCGCTCGTGGCCCGTCAGGTCGTGCGGCACCGGCTGGTCGAGATGCGCCGCCAGGTCGAGGTCGCGCGCTGCTACACCCGCGAGGTCGCCCGCCGCCACGACGCCGGCGAGGGCGTGGTCGCCGAGGCGTGCCTGGCCAAGCAGACCGCGTGCGAGACCGCGACGTCCGTCTGCGACGCCGCCGTGCAGCTGCACGGCGGCGCGGGATACCTGCACGGGACCGAGGTGGAGCGGCACTACCGCGACGCCCGGATCCTGCCGATCGGAGGAGGAGCCACCGAGGTGCTGACCGACCTGGCCGCCAAGCTGCTGGGGTACGCCTCATGAGCGCCGAGACGCAGACCAACCGGGAGGCGATGACGACCAAGCTCGCCGACCTCGACGCCGAGCACGCCAAGGCGGTGGCCGGGGGCGGGCAGAAGTACGTCGAGCGCCACCACGCTCGCGGCAAGCTGCTCGCCCGCGAGCGGATCGAGCTGCTCGTCGACGAGGGCTCGGCGTTCCTCGAGCTCTCCCCGCTGGCCGGCTGGGGCTCGGACTTCGCGGTCGGCGCGTCGCTGGTGACCGGGATCGGGGTGGTCGAGGGTGTCGAGTGCCTGATCACGGCCAACGACCCGACCGTCAAGGGCGGCGCGAGCAACCCGTGGACGCTGCGCAAGGCGTTCCGCGCCTCGCAGATCGCCGAGGAGAACGGCCTGCCGACGATCTCGCTGGTCGAGTCCGGCGGCGCCGACCTGCCCACGCAGAAGGAGATCTTCATCCCCGGCGGGCGGATGTTCCGCGACCTGACCCGCGCCTCGGCCGACAAGCGGCCGACGATCGCGCTGGTCTTCGGCAACTCCACCGCCGGCGGCGCCTACATCCCCGGGATGAGCGACTACACCGTGATGGTCAAGGAGCAGGCCAAGGTGTTCCTCGGCGGTCCGCCCCTGGTCAAGATGGCGACCGGTGAGGAGTCCGACGACGAGTCGCTCGGCGGCGCCGAGATGCACGCCCGGGTCTCCGGCCTCGCCGACTACCTCGCCGCCGACGAGCGCGACGCGATCCGGATCGGGCGTCGGATCGTGGCGCGGCTCAACCGCGACAAGCCCGCGGCCGCCCCGGCCCGCCCGGCGTACGCCGAGCCCGACGCCGACCCCGAGGAGCTGCTCGACCTCGCCCCGGCCGACCTCAAGGAGCCCTTCGACCCGCGTGCGGTGATCGCCCGGGTCTGCGACGGGGTCAGCGCGAGCAACGGGGTCGCCTTCGACGAGTTCAAGCCGCTGTACGGCGCCTCGCTGGTCACCGGCTGGGCGCGTCTGCACGGCCGGCCGATCGGGATCCTGGCCAACGCCCAGGGCGTGCTGTTCAGCGAGGAGGCGCAGAAGGCGACCCAGTTCGTGCAGCTGGCCAACCAGAGCGACACGCCCCTGCTGTTCCTGCACAACACGACCGGGTACATGGTCGGCAAGGACTACGAGCAGGGCGGCATCATCAAGCACGGCGCGATGATGATCAACGCGATCTCCAACTCCACCGTGCCGCACCTCAGCGTGATCCTCGGCGCCTCCTACGGCGCCGGCAACTACGGCATGAACGGTCGCGCGTACGACCCGCGGTTCCTGTTCACCTGGCCCAGCGCCAAGTCGGCGGTGATGGGCCCGGCCCAGCTCGCGGGCGTGCTCTCGATCGTCGCCCGCGCCTCGGCCGAGGCGAAGGGCCAGCCCTACGACGAGGAGGGCGACGCCGGCATGCGGGCTGTTGTCGAGCAGATGGTCGAGGAGGCCTCGTTGCCCTTCGCGCTGTCCGGGATGGTCTACGACGACGGGGTGATCGACCCGCGCGACACCCGCACGGTGCTCGGCATCTGCCTGTCGGTGGTCGAGAACCGGCCCTGGGTCGGCGCCGAGCGGTTCGGGGTGTTCCGCCCGTGACCGCCATCCGCCGCCTGCTCGTGGCCAACCGCGCCGAGATCGCCAGCCGCGTCTTTCGCACGTGTCGACGGCTCGGCATCGAGACGGTCGCGGTCCACTCCGACGCCGATGCCTCGCTGCCCTACGTCGCCGAGGCGGACCGCGCCTGCCGCCTGGCCGGCAACGCGCCGTCCGAGACCTACCTGCGCATCGACCTCCTGCTCGACGCCGCCCGGCGGGCCGGCGCCGACGCGGTCCACCCGGGTTACGGCTTCCTCTCGGAGAACGCCGCCTTCGCCCGTGCGGTCATCGACGCCGGCCTGACCTGGGTCGGGCCGGACCCGGGCTCGATCGAGGAGATGGGCTCCAAGGTCCGCGCGAAGGAGATCATGCGCGCGGCCGGCGTACCCGTCCTCGAGGCGCCCGACGAGCCGACCGCCGAGGACCTGCCGCTGATCGTCAAGGCCTCCGCCGGTGGTGGCGGACGGGGGATGCGGATCGTGCGCGACCTCACCGACCTCGAGCGCGAGATCGCGGCGGCACGCGACGAGGCCGAGAGCGCGTTCGGCGACGGCACCGTCTTCGTCGAGCCGTACGTCGAGCACGGCCGCCACGTCGAGGTGCAGGTCGTCGGCGACGACGCCGGCGTGCTGGTCCTCGGCGACAGGGACTGCTCGCTGCAGCGTCGCCACCAGAAGGTGGTCGAGGAGGCGCCGGCGCCGGCCCTGCCGGAGGCCACCCGGGCGGCGCTGGCGAGCGCCGCCCACGACGCCGCTGCCGCGATCGACTACCGCGGGGCGGGCACGGTCGAGTTCCTCTACGACCCGGCCGCCGACCGGTTCTTCTTCCTCGAGATGAACACCCGCCTGCAGGTCGAGCACCCGGTCACCGAGCTCGTGCACGGCGTCGACCTCGTGGCGCTCCAGCTCGCCGTCGCCGAGACGGGGTCGTGTGCCCCAGACCGGTCCGGCCGGGGTGCTCAGGCACACGACCCCGACGGCCACGCCATCGAGGTGCGCCTCTACGCCGAGGACCCGGCCGCCGACTACCAGCCGCAGAGCGGGCGGCTCGACGCCTTCGAGATCCCGGTCACCGACGGGGTCCGCGTCGACGCCGGCTACGCCTCGGGCGACACCGTCTCGACGTACTACGACGCGATGCTGGCCAAGGTCGTCGTCCACGCGCCGACCCGTGAGGCGGCCGCACGACGCCTGGCCGGCGTGCTCTGCCGCTCGCGGATCCACGGGGTGCGCACCAACCGCGACCAGCTGGTCGACGTCCTGACCTCCCGGGACTTCCTGGACGAGCAGGTCAGCACGAGCTTCCTCGTCGACCACCCGCCCACGCCCGACGAGCCACGCGACCCCGGCGCCGCCGTCGCGGCGGCGCTGGCGATCGCCGAGACCACCCGCGCGGATCGCGTCGTCCAGCACGGCATCCCGGTCGGCTGGCGCAACGTGACCAGCGCGCCGCAGCGGATCGAGTTCGAGGGTGAGGTGGGCGTGGCGTGGCACGGCACCCGCGACGGGTACGTCGTCGACGGCCACACCGTCCTCGCCGGGAGCCCGACCGCGGTCACCCTCGAGACCGACGGCGTCGCGGCGACGTACGACGTCGCGGTGCGCGGCCTGCCCGACCGCGAGGTCGTCGACGTCGACGGCCCGACGGGACACGTCCGGCTCGTCCGGGTCCCGCGGTTCGTCGACCCGGCCGACGCGGTGGCCAGCGGGAGCCTGCTCGCCCCGATGCCGGGCAGCGTGGTCCGCGTCGA
>CAVUFK010000012.1:0-19808 GCA_963740745.1 uncultured Actinomycetota bacterium | reverse complement strand
GCTGGATCAGAAGGGTGGGGGTGTCTCGACCCGTGGCGGGTCGGGTGGTGCGTCGGGGTCGGGTGGTGGGCCGACCATCATCGAGGGGGGTCGTCGCTTGGGTGGCGGTGCGATCGAGTACTCCAACGGTGGCGGCTCGGGTGCCACCGGTGGTGGCTCGGAGACGTCGAAGGTCCCCTCGGGCATCCGCAGCGTCTTGAGTCCGTGGGGGCTGGTCCAGAGGTACACGCCGGGGGTCAGCGTCTCGTAGGACCAGCCGAGGTGGGTCTTGTGCCGGTGGTGGCGGCGACACATGGGGGCCTGGTTCGACGAGCAGGTCAGCCCTTGGGGCAGGGGACGCAGTGCTCGTGGTCGCAGCCGTGGCCGGTCGGGTGCACCGCGGGAAGACGCAGGTCTGGTCGCGCAGGGCGGTCTGCTCGCGGAGGTCGCCGGTGGACTCATACGAGTCGACGTGCAGGTGGGCGTTGAGGTCGATGACGGGCCGGACGGTGAGGTTGCCGGCGGTGCGGCACCAGGCCCGGACCTGCTCGGCCATGACCGGCCGGTGGGTGTTGGCGAACGTCGCGACGCCGTGCTGGGCGGCGTCGTAGCCGAACCCGGTGACCGCCGCGGCGGCGACGTGGGCGTAGAGCACGACCGCACGCCGGGCGGGGAGGGTGACGTGGTTGCCGTCCTCGTCGACGCGACTCCGCATCGGTCAGCGTCAGCGTGGACTGCAGTCGGGCGAGGTCACCCAACGCGGCAGCCCGGCGGACGGGCAGGGTGTCGGTCGACCCGAGGAGCTTCAGCTCGTGGGCGCGGTCCTGCAACGCGGTCTCGAGGTCCAGCGCGTCCGCGGCGTCGAGGGTGCCGTCGATCTCGACGGTCCCGGAGAGGTCGCCGCCCTGCTCGCGGAGGTGGATGTTCACCCCACGCTGCTCGGCCGCGGACTTCCGCCGCGCCTCGGCCTCCTCGGGCTGCCACCGGGCCAGGGCGGTCGCGACGACCCGGTCGAGCTGGGCGTTGGAGACGGCGTGGGTGAACCCGTTGACGTGGACGTCGACGTGCTCGGCACCCTCCTCGCACAGGATCATCGTCGCCTCGGCGACGGTCTTGGCCCGCCACCACGCACACCGGCCGGACAGCACGGCCTCCCACAGCCGGGCAGGCGGTACCGGATCTCGAGGATGACACCCGAGGTAGCCGCTTCCCGGCCTCGGTCGACAGCCCCAGCGCGACCGCGAGCTCGGTGACCGCGGCCTCCCCGATCAGCGGCGCACCCGGCCCGGCCAGCGTGAGGCCGTGCTCACCGAACCCGGCGTGGAACGTCGCGTCGTCCAGCGACATGCACCTCGTGGGCGATCGCCCACTCCATCGCGGTGCGGATCTTGCGGACCTCCGCCGCGCGGACCCTGGCTTCGTCGGCGCGCAGGGTGTCGAGCAGGTGCTGCTCGGGGGTGGGTGCGGTGGCCATGGATCTATGATATCCGAACACCAGTTCCCATGCCAGGGTTTCCACAGTGGGTTCGGTTGGCCTTGGCCGCTGCTCGGCTCACGGGCTCTCGGGCGCCCGCGAGCGCGCGCCCTGAGCCACCATCAGCGCGGCACGCTCTTCGACCATCGTCGGAGGTGTGGTGCCGGGGCCTGGTGCGGCGAGGAACCGGCGGGGCGTTGGAGCCGTCCCAGCGGCATGACCATCACCGTGAAGCGCCTGCCGTCCGTGGTTGCTGCCCTCCTCGCCGCGACCGGGCTCGCGCTCACCGGCTGCTCCTCGGACGACTCGGGCTCGTCCTCCTCCGGCGCGGTCAGCGCCGACAGCGCGATCGGCGACGTCGGCGGCGCCGGCTCCGACCAGGCGTCGACCGAGAGCCTCGTCTCGGGGGCCCGGCCCGCGGCCCTCCGGGGGAAGGCGAGCGGCGCCACGCCCGACCCGGCGGCGGAGCCGGCCATCATCCAGACCGGCACCCTCACGGTCGGCAGCGACGACGTCGCGGCGGCGCGGTTCGACCTGGACAAGATCCTGGACGCCGTCGGGGGCTCGGTCGCGGACGAGAAGACCACGGCCGACGACGACGGTGGCGTGTCCCGGTCCCGGGTCCAGGTTCGGGTCCCGAGCGACGAGTTCGACGCTGCGATGACCGGCATCGGCGAGCTCGGCGGGGTGACGCAGTCGACCCGCCAGGCCGAGGACGTCACGGGGCAGGTGATCGACACCCAGGCCCGGGTACGCGCCCAGGAGCAGAGCCTGGAGCGGATCGAGGTGCTCTTCGGCCGGGCCGAGGACATCGCCGACATCGTGTCCATCGAGGCGCAGCTCAGCCGGCGGCAGGCCGACCTCGACTCGCTGAAGGGGCAGCTGGCCTACCTGCAGGACCAGACCACGCTCTCGACGATCACGGTCTACCTCGAGCAGACCCAGGCGGGCCCGGCACCCGTGCAGGACCGGGTCGCCTTCGTCGACGGACTCAGCGGTGGCTGGCAGGCGCTCGCCCGGGTCGGCTCGGTCCTCGCCACCACCACCGGCGCCCTGCTCCCCTTCGCCCTCCTGCTGGGCCTGCTCGGGGTGCCGGCGATGGTCGTCGCCCGTCGCCTGCGGACCCGTCCGCGACCCGATCGTCCCGCGCAGGCCTGAGGGTCCCGCGGCGCCGGGTCAGGGCGTGAGGCTGCGCGCCGCGGACGTCAGCAGCCGCAGGGCCTCGCGCGACCAGGCCCCTGACGCACCCGCGAGACCGCAGGAGGGCGAGAGCCCCAGCCTCGGGCCCACCGTCTCCAGGTCGAGGCCGACCAGGTCGAGCCAACGCTCCACGCGGACCACGAGCTCCTTGTCGCCCGGCTGGTGAGCGGGGTCGCGGCCCGGCACCACGCCGAGCACGACGCTCTCGCCGGCGTCCAGCGCCTCGGCCAGCAGCTCGTGGTCCTCGGCGGCGAGCTGGTCGAGGTCGACCGAGAGCCCGCGTGCGCCGGCGCCGCGCAGCAGGTCCAACGGGGTTCGCGCCGCACAGGAGTGCACCCACGGCTCGCCTCCGGCCGCGACGACCACCTCGAGCACCCCGGCCAGCAGGTCGGAGACCTCCGGCAGGTCGATGCTGCGCAGGGTGTGCAGGCCCGAGGCGGTCGGCACCCGCCCGGCGAGCACCGCCGGGAGCGTGGGCTCGTCGAGCTGGACCACCACGCGCGTGGCCCCCGGCACCCGGCGACGTACGTCGCGCACGTGCTCGCCGAGTCCCTCGCCGAGAGCCTGGGCCAGCTCGCGCCTCGCCCCGTGGTCGCCCAGGACGGCACCCCCGCGAGGCCGCTCGACGGTCGAGGCGAGCGCCCACGGCCCGCAGACCTGGATCTTGAACGACCCGGTCAGGCCCTGGGCCCGCTCCTCGAGCAGGTCGAGGTCCTGGGCCAGCAGGCTGCGCGCCCGGCGCTGGTCGATCCCGGAGGCCGACTGGCCGGTGAGCCGCCACCCCGCCGGCTGGAGGTCGGCCCCCAGCTCGGCCACGACCCCGAGCCCCCGCCCCGTCATCGTCGCGGCCGCGCCCCGGCCGGGGACCTCGGGCAGGAACGGCAGGTCGGGCAGGTCGAGCGCGATCCCGACCGCGAGCTCGAAGGCGTGCTGGTCGTCACCCGGCATCGAGCCGACGCCGGTCGCGAGGCTCACCCGCGTACGCCGTCGACGGCGCGCGTGGCGTCGATCCGGGCGCTTCCCACGACGCGGGAGCCGTCGTAGAAGACCGCCGTCTGGCCCGGCGCCACACCCGAGGCGGGCTCGAGCAGCTCGACGTCGACCCGGTCCCCGTCGACCCGCACGACCGCGGGCAGCTCCGCCCCGTGGGCGCGCAGCTGGACGGTGCCGCGCAGCAGCCTCGGGGTCGCTCCGCACCAGCGCGGACCGGTGCAGGCGAGGCCGTCGACGGCGAGACGCTCCCTCGAGCCCACGGTCACCGTCCCGGTCACCGGCTCGATGTCGAGCACGAACCGCGGCTTCCCGTCGGGTGCGGGTCGTCCCAGCCGCAGACCCTTGCGCTGACCGACCGTGTAGGCCCAGGTGCCCTCGTGGTGACCCAGCACCTCGCCGGTGGCGTCGTCGAGGATGTCCCCGCCCCGGTTGGGGGCGCGGTCGCCGAGCTCCTCCGAGAGCCACCCGGAGGTGTCCCCGTCGGCGACGAAGCAGATGTCGTGACTGTCGGGCTTGTCGGCCACCAGGAGCCCGCGCCGCTCGGCCTCGCGACGTACCTCAGGCTTGGGGGTGTCGCCGAGCGGGAAGAGCGAGTGGCCGAGCTGGTGCTGGTCGAGCACGCCGAGCACGTACGACTGGTCCTTGCCGGCGTCGACCGCACGGTGCATCTCGACGCCGCCGTCCGGCGCGGGGCGCAGGGTCGCGTAGTGACCGGTGGCCACGGCGTCGAAGCCCAGCGCGAGCGCGCGGTCGAGCACGGCGGCGAACTTGATCTTCTCGTTGCAGCGCAGGCACGGGTTCGGCGTGCGTCCGGCCGCGTAGGTGTCGACGAAGTCCTCCACGACGTCGTCGTGGAAGCGCTCCGAGAGGTCCCAGACGTAGAACGGGATCCCGATCACGTCCGCCGCGCGGCGCGCGTCGTTCGCGTCCTCGATCGTGCAGCACCCCCGCGCACCCGAGCGGTACGACGCCGGGTTGCGGGAGAGCGCGAGGTGGATGCCGGTCACGTCGTGGCCCGCCTGCGCCGCCCGGGCCGCGGCGACCGCCGAGTCGACCCCTCCCGACATCGCGGCGACGACCCGCAGCGGCTCGGTCGGTGGCTCCGCCGACCCGCTCACCGCTTCGCCGCGCGGGCGCGCTCCACGCACGGTCCGATCGCCTCCACGACGGCGTCGACGTCACGCTCGGTGGTCGTGCGGCCCAGCGAGAAGCGCAGCGAGCTGCGGGCGACCATCTCGTCGCGACCCATCGCGATCAGCACGTGGGAGGGCTGCGGCACGCCCGCGGAGCAGGCGGACCCGGTCGAGCACTCGATGCCCCGGGCGTCGAGCAGCATCAGCAGCGAGTCACCCTCGCAGCCGGGGAAGGACAGGTGGGCGATGCCCGGGAGCCGGTCGACGGGCGTCCCCACTCCCCCGCCGAGGGCGGGCCCGTTGAGCACGGCGTCCGGCGCCACCCCGCGCACGCCTTCCACGAGCCGGTCGCGCAGCGCCGCGACCCGCTCGGCGTGCTCGCTGCGGCGCTTGACGGCCAGCTCGACCGCGGTCGCCAGCGACGCGATCGCGGGCGGGTCGAGGGTGCCGCTGCGCACGTCGCGCTCCTGACCGCCGCCGTGCACGAGCGGGGTCATCGTGAGCTCGCGGCGCGCCAGCAGCGCGCCGACGCCGTAGGGGCCCCCGACCTTGTGCCCGCTCATGGTGAGGGCGTCGACCCCGCTGGCGGCGAAGTCCACCTCCAGCGCTCCGACGGCCTGGACGGCGTCGGTGTGCACCGGGATGCCGTGCTCGGCGGCCAGCGCCACGACCTCCGGCAGGGCCTGCACCGTGCCGACCTCGTTGTTGGCCCACATCACCGAGATCGCGGCGACCGAGGCCGGGTCGCGCTCCACGCTCGCGTGCAGGGCCTCGAGGTCGAGGCGACCATCGGCGTCGACGGGAAGCAGCTCGACCTCGGCGCCCTGGCTGCGGACCAGCCAGTCGAGCGGGTCGAGGACGGCGTGGTGCTCGACCGCGGTCGTCAGCACCCGGGTCCGCCGGCCGTCGTCGGCGCGACGGGCCCAGAACAGGCCCTTGAGGGCCAGGTTGTCGGACTCGGTGCCGCCGGCGGTGAAGACGACCTCACCGGGCCGGCAGCCCAACGACTGCGCGATCGACTCGCGCGACTCCTCCACGACGCGCCGGGAGCGGCGCCCCGAGGCGTGCAGCGAGCTGGGGTTGCCGAGGTCGCGCACGCGCTCGACCAGCGTCTCGACGGCCTCGTCGACCATGGGGGTCGTCGCGGCGTGGTCGAGGTAGACGGTCTCCCGGGGGCGGGTGCTGGGCTCGGACATCGCACCGGTCAGCCTACGACTCCGGCCCCAGCGGACCTACGCCAGCACACCCCCGGGTGGCCTACCCCGCCCTCGCGAGATCCGCTACGAGCGCCAGGTGGTCGGTGTCGGCGATCTCGACCCGCTCCAGCCGCGTCGCCGTCCACCCCGACGAGACGACCACGTGGTCGATCGGCACCAACGGCGGCAGGAAGCCCAGCGGTCCGTAGAGGCCGTTGGCCGGCCAGGTCGGACCCAGGCCGGCGTTCAGCAGCTCCGCGGCGTCGCGGTAGCCGGCCGTCTCCAGCGCCCGCAGCGGGGCGTGGTCCAGCGTGGCGTTGAGGTCGCCCGCGATCACGTCGGGCGAGCCGTCGACGACGGCGGCCAGGATCGCGGCGTGGTCGTCACGCCAGGCGACCGGGTCGAGCGGCGCCGCCGGGTGCGCCGCGACCAGGGTCATCCCCTCGGTGCGCACCACGAGGTTTGCGAACGTCGTGCCGGAGATGGCCGACACCGGCTCGACGGGGCTGCGCGAGAAGACCATCGTCCCCTCGACGGCGTAGCCCGGGGTGCCGGCGCGGTACGGCAGCACCGTGTCGAGCCCGGCCTCCTCCATCTCGGCCAGCGTGTCCTGGGTGATCTCGCTGGCCACGAGGACGTCGACCCCGCGACCGGCGACCTCGCGCACCACCTCGGCGCCGTCGCCGCGACCGAAGAAGAGGTTGGTCGACATCAGCGACACCCCGCGTCCGGCGGCGGGTGCCCGCTGCTCGCCGAGCAGGAGCGGAGCCAGCCACACCAGGTGCAGCACCAGCCCACCCACGACGAGGACCACCGGCACGAGCAGCGTGGCGTGCCGGCTCGCGGAGCGCCACGACCCCCAGCCGAGCAGCACCAGCGCGAGCACGTAGGGCACCACGGCGTAGGAGGTGAATGCCTGCAGCTGGACCCCCACCTCGGAGGCGGGGTCGGTCAGCCGGACCAGGGTGAGCACCCCGGCGGGGACCAGGAGCAGGGAGAAGACGACCCAGTAGGCAGCGACCGACCGGGACCTCATGGGGCGAAACTACCGACCCCACCGGCGGCTCGAGGGTCGATCAGGATCACAGCAGCGCCAGGTCGTCGCGGTGCACGACCTCTCGGTCGTAGCCGGCGCCGAGCTCGCGCACCAGCTCGGGTGTGGAACGGCCCAGCAGCGCGGGCAGCTCGCCGGCGTCGTAGGCGACCAGCCCGCGCGCGACGACGGCGCCGGTGGCGTCGCACAGGTCGACCGGGTCGCCCGCGACGAAGCTGCCGTCGACCGCGGTGACGCCGGCCGCGAGCAGGCTCGTGCCTCGCTGCGTGACCGCACGCACCGCCCCGTCGTCGAGGACCAGCCTGCCGTGCGGCTGCGTGGCGTGGGCCAGCCAGAGCAGCCGCGTCGGCCGCCGACGACCGGTGGCCCGGAACAGCGTGCCGACGTCGGCGCCCGCGACGGCGGAGGCGGCCCGGTCGGCCGCGGCGAGCACGACCGGGATGCCGGCGCCGGTCGCGATGAGGGCGGCGTCGACCTTGGTGGCCATCCCCCCGGTGCCGAGGCCGGCCGCCCCGGCCCGACCCAGGCGGACGTCGGCGAGCTCCTCGACCGCCTCGACCAGCGGGACCCGGACGGCCCCCTCCTCGCCGGGCGGCCCGTCGTGGAGGCCGTCGACGTCGGAGAGCAGCACCAGCAGGTCGGCGTGGACCAGGTGCGCCACGAGTGCCGCGAGGCGGTCGTTGTCGCCGAAGCGGATCTCGGTGGTCGCGACCGTGTCGTTCTCGTTGACGATCGGCAGCACCCCGAGCTCGAGCAGCTTGGCGAAGGTCCGGTGCGCGTTGCGGTAGTGCGAGCGGCGGATGACGTCCTCGGCGGTGAGCAGCACCTGGCCCGCCGTGAGCCCGTGGCGGGCCAGCTCCTCGGTGTAGCGGTGCACGAGGATCCCCTGCCCGACCGAGGCGGCCGCCTGCTGGGCCGGCAGCGCGCTCGGACGCCGCCGCAGCCCGAGGGGGGCCAGGCCCGCCGCGATGGCCCCCGAGGAGACCAGGACGACCTCGACACCGCGGGAGCGGAGCCCGGCGAGGACGTCGGTCAGCGCCCGCACCCGGTCGGGGTCCAGGCCACCGGCCGCGGTGGTCAGGGAGGAGGAGCCGACCTTGACCACGACGCGCGCGGCGCCGACGACCTCGGCTCGCGGCTCGGCGCCGGACTCGGCGTTCGGCGCGGCGTCACCGTCGTGGACGGGAAGACCCTCAGTCGAGGTCGTCACGGTCGGGGTCCTGCTCGGAGCCGATCTCGTAGGAGGAGGGGCCTCGGTCGTGTCGGCGGGCGACGTCGGCGCGGGTCTCGTTCTCCCCGCGGCCGCCCATCGCGTCGTCGATCGCGCGACGACGGCGAGCCGCTGGGCGAGACTCCTCGAACCGGGAGTCCTCGCCGCGACGACTGAGCACCTCGGCGGCCGCGTCCAGGCCGGGCTTGAAGTCGAAGACGACGGCGTCCGCGGGGTCCCCGATCAGCACCGTGTCGCCCTCCTCCGCGCCGAGCTGCAGCAGTCGCCGCTCGACCCCGAGCCGGTTGAGGCGGTCGGCGAGGAAGCCGACGGCCTCGTCGTTGGTGAAGTCGGTCTGACGCACCCAGCGCTCGGGCTTGGTGCCGCGAACCCGCCAACCGGCCCCGGTCTCCTTGACCGTGAAGCCCTCGCCGTCGACCGACGGCGGACGCAGCACGATCCGCTCGGTCACCGCGACGGCCCGCTCGGCCCGGGCGGCGAGCACGATCTCGGCCATCGCGAAGCCCAGCTCGCGCAGCCCGGCGCCGGAGGCCGCGGAGACCGGGAAGACCCGGAGACCGCGGGCGTGCAGGTCCTCGAGGACCATGTCGGCGATGTCGGAACCGTCGGGCACGTCGACCTTGTTCAGCGCCACGAGCCGGGGCCGGTCGGCCAGCCCCCCGTACGAGGCCAGCTCGCCCTCGATCACGTCCAGGTCGTCGAGCGGGGCGCGTCCCGGCTCGATCGTGGCGGTGTCGATCACGTGGACCAGCGCGGCGCAGCGCTCGACGTGGCGCAGGAAGTCGTGGCCGAGGCCCCGTCCCTCGCTGGCGCCCTCGATCAGCCCGGGCACGTCGGCGACGGTGAACGTGGTCTCGCCGGCGGTCACCACGCCGAGATTGGGGACCAGGGTCGTGAAGGGGTAGTCGGCGATCTTGGGCCGGGCCCGCGACATGGCCGCGACCAGGCTGGACTTGCCTGCGCTGGGGAACCCGACCAGGCCGATGTCGGCGACGACCTTGAGCTCGAGGACGACCTCGATCTCCTCGCCGGGCTCCCCGAGCAGGGCGAAGCCGGGCGCCTTGCGCTTGCTCGAGGCCAGGGCTGCATTGCCCAGACCCCCGCGCCCGCCGGCGGCGACGACGAGCTCGGTGCCGGGCCCGACGAGGTCGGCGACGGGGGTGCCGTCGGCGTGGGTCACGACGGTGCCGTCCGGGACCGGCAGCACGAGATCACCGCCGTGGGCGCCGTTGCGGTGCGCACCGGCACCCTGGCCGCCGTTGTCGGCCTTGCGCTTGGGGCTGTGGTGGTAGTCCACGAGCGTGGTCACGTCGGGGTCGACGCGCAGGATGATCGACCCGCCCGGTCCGCCGTTGCCGCCGTCGGGACCGCCGAGCGGCTTGAACTTCTCGCGGTGCACCGAGGCGACGCCGTTGCCACCGCGGCCCGCGCTGACGAAGAGCCGGACGCGGTCGACGAAGGTGGGGACTGCCATCGGTGATTCCTCTCGAAATGAAGCGAAGGCGCTCCGGTCAGGAGCGCCTTCGGAGCCGACCCTCGGGTCGGGGTTCGGGGCCTGGGACCCCGGCGGCCCCGGTCCACGAGGACCGAGGCGGGGGCGTCACTGCCCAGGGACGATGTTGACGACCTTGCGGCCGCGCTTGCGGCCGAACTCGACGGCACCGGGGACCAGGGCGAACAGGGTGTCGTCGCCGCCCCGGCCGACGCCGCTGCCGGGGTGGAAGTGCGTGCCGCGCTGGCGGACGATGATCTCGCCGGCGTTGACGGCCTGGCCGCCGAAGCGCTTGACGCCGAGGCGCTGGGAGTTGGAGTCGCGGCCGTTCTTGGTGGACGCGGCGCCCTTCTTGTGTGCCATGTGCTCTGTGTCCTCCTCGGACGTGGTGCCAACGGGAGCGACCCGCGCGGCTGGGCGCGGACCGGGCGGGGTCACACGGAGATGTCGGTGACCTTGACCTGGGTGTACTTCTGACGGTGACCCTGGCGCTTCTTGTAGCCGGTCTTGTTCTTGTACTTCTGGATCACGATCTTGGGGCCCTTGACGGCGCCGAGGACCTCGGCGGTGACCGAGGCGTCGGACAGGCCCGTGGAGGTGACGGACTCGCCGTCGACGACCATGACCACCGGCAGCGTCAGGGAGTCACCGACGTCGGTGAGCACCTTGTCGATCGAGATGACGTCGCCCACGGCGACCTTGTGCTGGGTGGCGCCAGCGCGCACGATCGCGTACACCGCGGTCTCCTTCGTCGGTCTCTGGTCACGTCATGTCTGCGGCACCCGGGCACACCCGGTGCCCGGTCGAAGCCGGGGACGAGCAGCCGATGCCCTGCAGAGACGGCACACAGCAGTGTGCCGAGGGTTGATACTACGGACCCGGCGCCGTCGCGGCAAAACGCCGTCCGCGCTAGATGCGCGGGAGGCGGTCCTGGACCGGGCCGTTCGTGCCCGCTCCCTCGTCGTCATCCTCCGGCGACGCGTCGCGACCGGGCTCGGACTCGGCGGTGCCCGGCTCGACCAGCCCGGACTCCCGGGGGGCCCCGATGCTGCCCATCGACGGCATGGCCTCAGCCAGGCTCGCCACGTCGCCACCGGTCCCGGCGTCCGCCTCGGGCGTGGACGGAGGCGTGGCGAGGGGTGCAGCGGGGTGGTCGACGGCGCACGCCGGGCCCGGCTGCCGCGTGTCCGGGTGACCACCTTCGGTGCGGGGCCGGCGGCGTCCGGTTCCGGAGTGGTGTCGGCCTCACCGGTCGAGTCGACCTCGGGGGGCACGGGCACGCTGAGCACGACGGCCTCGGCCCCCGCCGGCTGGCCTGCGGGCCGACTGGCGCTGCGCCGGCGGCTGCGGGTCACGACCTTGGGGGCCTCGGCGGGCTCCTGGGTCGTCTCGGGAGCCTCCTCGGACCTGGGCTCCGCCGGGGTCACGGCGGGGGTCTCAGCCGGGCTGGACGCCGCCTCGACGGGTGCGACCGCGGGGTCGGTCGTGCTCGCCTGGGGCTCTACGGCGTCGCTGCTCGGGCTCCCGGTCCTCGGACGCGGGGCGGTCGGGACGCGCCATGGCGGCCACCATGGCCGGCGAGGGCGCCCGGCCGGCCTTCTCGGACCCGGTGCGCTCGGAGCCCGTGCGCCCGGAGCCGGACTTGTCCGAGGAACCCTCGGCCCCGGACTTGTCCGAGCCGCGGCCACGACCCCGACCGCGACCGCCACCGTTGCCACCACGGCGGTCGTCGTCGTCGGAGCCGCGCGGCTCGACCGGCCGGTCCTGGATCTGGACGCCACGTCCCTGGCACTGCGGGCAGGCGTGGCTGAAGGCCTCGACCAGTCCGGTGCCGATCTTCTTCCGCGTCATCTGGACCAGGCCGAGCGAGGTCACCTCGGCCACCTGGTGGCGGGTGCGGTCGCGTCCCAGGCACTCCACGAGCCGGCGCAGCACGAGGTCGCGGTTGGACTCGAGCACCATGTCGATGAAGTCGATCACGATGATGCCGCCGATGTCGCGCAACCGCAGCTGGCGCACCATCTCCTCGGCGGCCTCGAGGTTGTTCTTGGTCACGGTCTCCTCGAGGTTGCCCCCGGAGCCGGTGAACTTGCCGGTGTTGACGTCGACGACGGTCATCGCCTCCGTGCGGTCGATGATCAGCGAGCCGCCCGAGGGCAGCCAGACCTTGCGGTCCAGGCCCTTGGCGATCTGCTCGTCGATGCGGTACGTCGCGAACACGTCGACGTCGCTCTCGTCCCGCTCGAGGCGCTCCTCGAGGTCGGGCGCGACGTGGGCGACGTAGCTCTGGACCGTCTCCCAGGCGTCGTCGCCCTGGATGACCAGGCGCGCGAAGTCCTCGGTGAACAGGTCGCGCACGACCTTGAGGGTCAGGTCGGGCTCGCCGTAGAGCAGCTGCGGGGCGTTGCCCTTGGCGACCTTGGACTCGATGTCCTCCCAGCGGGCCTTGAGCCGCTCGACGTCGCGGGTCAGCTCGTCCTCGCTGGCGCCCTCGGCAGCCGTGCGCACGATCACGCCGGCGCTGTCCGGGACGATCTCCTTGAGCAGGGTCTTCAGGCGGGTCCGCTCGGTGTCGGCGAGCTTGCGGGAGATGCCGTTGGTCGTCCCGTCGGGGACGTAGACCAGGAAGCGGCCGGCCAGGCTGACCTGGCTGGTCAGCCGGGCGCCCTTGTGGCCCACGGGGTCCTTGGTGACCTGGACCAGCACGGTCTGGCCGGAGGAGAGCACCGACTCGATCTTGCGCGGGGCGCCGTCCTTGTGGCCCAGGGCCGACCAGTTGACCTCGCCGGCGTACAGCACCGCGTTGCGGCCCTTGCCGATGTCGATGAACGCGGCCTCCATGGAGGGCAGCACGTTCTGGACGCGACCGACGTAGACGTTGCCGATCAGCGAGGTCTGCGACTCGCGGGCCACGTAGTGCTCGACGAGCACCTTGTCCTCGAGGACGCCGATCTGGGTGAGGTCGTCGCGCTGGCGGATGACCATCGTGCGCTCGACCGACTCCCGACGCGCGAGGAACTCGGCCTCGCTGACGATCGGAGCCCGGCGACGCCCGGCATCGCGGCCCTCGCGGCGGCGCTGCTTCTTCGCCTCGAGGCGGGTGGAGCCCGAGATCGAGGTGATCTCGTCCTCGGCGGAGCGTCCCTTGCGCACCCGGGTCACGGTGTTGCGGGGGTCGTTGCCCCCACCCCCGCCGTTGCCCCCACCGTTGGACCCGCCGTTGCCTCCGTCGTCACCCTCGCGGCGGCGGCGACGACGACGACGGGAGGACCCGCTGGAGCCGGTGTCGTCGCTCGGGTCTCCCGCGTCGCCGGACTCGTTCGACTCGCTCGTGTCGTCGGTGTCCTTGGACTTCGCCCGACCGGACCCGCGTCCGGACCCCTTGGTCTTACCGGAGCCGGCGTCCGTGGTGTCCTCGGAGCCCTCGGTGCTCCTCGGTGTCCTCGGGGCCCTCGTCACCGGAGCCCTCCGCGGAGGACGACTTGCGGCGGCGACGCCCGCCGCGGCGGCGACGACGACGGCCGCCGGTCGACTCGTCACCCTCGGTGTCGGAGTCGGAGTCGGAGTCGGAGTCGGAGTCGGAGTCGGAGTCTTCCTGGGTGCCGGAGACGCTCTCGACCGGCGCGCCGTCGACGTCGTCCTGCGTGGCCGGAGCGGTCACGTCGTCGGTCGTCTCGGCCGCGCTGAGGGCCTCGTCGTCGGTATCGACGGTCTCGCCGGACGCGAGCCCGTCCGCAACCGGTGCGGTCTCCTCCGCCGGGGCGGACGCGGCCGGGCCCACCTTCTTGACCGTGCGCTTGCGGGCACGCTTGACCGGCGCCGCGGTGGCCGGGGCCTGGAACAGCGGCACCGGGCCCCCGGCGGTCTGGGGTCTCCGCAGGCGAGTCCGCCTCAGGCGCTGCCTCGACGGGCTCGACGGGCTCGACGGGCTCGGACGCCGGGGAGCTCTTCTTCGCGGCGCTCTTCTTGGCGGCCGTCTTCTTCGCGGGGGCCTTCTTGGCCACCGTCTTCTTCGCGGGGGCTCTTCCTCGCGGTCCTCTTCGCCCCGGGCTCGGTCGGACTCCGGGACCGGCACGGGCCCCGGCGGGTGTGGCGGTCGGCTCCGGGGGCGGGGCGGGCTCGGCCGCCGGCATCTTCTTCGCCGCGACCTTGCGGGTCGAGCGCTTGCGGGCGGTGCCGCCGGCGCCCTCCTCGTCGACCCGCCGGGTCGGGCTCGGCCCCTTCGCCGGTCTCGGACGTGGTCGGGCTCTGGTCGTCAGCCATGGCTGCTCCTCGGCCGGCGCGCAGCGCGCGTCCCGGCCTGGTCGGACGCCGTGGGGCGGGTGCACCGCGGCGCGAAGTCTCATCGGGCGGCGACACTCTCCGGCACTGCGTCAGCGGGAGCGCGGCGTACGCCGGCCGCGGTCGGCGACCAGGGGCAGACCCGCTGTCACCGGCTGCCCCGGGTCCGCGTCGCGGCCCGGCGACGACTCGCACCCGCCGTGCCGACCCCTCGGGGAGGCCGGCGAGAACGTCGTCGGACCGAGGCGGCGTGGTCACCCACGGGCCTCGATCTGTGGCGAGTATCGCACACGGGTCCCACCGTCGGGCAGCGACAGGCTCACGACGGCGGCGGCGGAGCCGTCCCGGGCCGCCGCAGCCCCGGCGTCGGGCGGGGTCGGACAGGGTCGGGCGGGGGCGTCACGGACTCAGCGGATCGACGACCTCGCCCGTGTCGGGGTCGAGCGGACCCTGGCTGAGGCGGGTGAGCAGCAGGTGGCCCGGCTCGGGAAGCCCGGCGGCGCCCTGCAGCCCGGTCACGACGTCGTCGGGGCGCACCGCCGGTACGCCGTGGCGCAGCAGCAGGTCGAGGGCGGCACCGGGCGTCCCGGGACCACCGCGAGGGCGAGCACCGCCGTGCGGCAGTCGAACTCGCGCAGGCCCTTCTTGGTCATCCGCTCGACGAGGACCGACCCCAGGGCCAGGAACCGCCCGACCGCCTCGGCGGCGTGGTCGGGGTCGAGGTCGGTCTCGAGGCGCCAGCGGCTGGCCTCGAGCAGGTCGGCCAGCGCGCCGGTGCGAGCCCCGGCGACGTCGACGACCTCGACGAGGTCGAGGCCCGTCGGCAGTGACGAGGCCAGCGAGGCCAGCACGTCGTCGGGCTCGCGGACCTCGGCCAGGCCGATCTCGAGGTACTCGGCCTCGCTGGCCGCCCCGGTCGGCGCGGCCCCGGCGTAGGAGATCCGCGGGTGGGGGTTGAAGCCGGAGGAGTAGGCCATCGGCACCTTCGAGCGCACCAGCGCGCGCTCCAGCGCGCGGCTGAAGTCACGGTGGCTGGAGAAGCGCATCCGGCCCCGCTTGGCGTAGCGCAGCCGCAGCCGCTGCACGGGCGGCGCCTGCTGCTCGGGCTGGGCGCGGCTCACGTCCCGCAGCGTAGACGCCGTCCGGCGGGCTCAGGACCCGCCGGGCTCCACCGCGTCGGGCTCGACGTCGCGTGCCGCGCCGCAGCATCCGACGTCCCGCAGCGGCCCCGAGGACCGTGAGCACGACCAGGCCGACGATCGCCACGAACAGCTTCCAGGGGTCGGCGCCGTAGGCACCGACCGCGGCGTAGGCGATCGCCCCCGGCATGATGCCGATCACGGTGCCGAGCGCGTAGTCGCGACGGGTCAGGCGAGAGAGCCCGGCGGCGTAGTTGACCACGAGGTAGGGGAAGACCGGTGTCAGCCGGATCGCGAGCACGGCCAGCAGGCCGTGGTCGTCGAGGACGCGGTGGACCCGGTCGAGCCGTCCGGCCGTGAGCCGCTCGACGGCGTCGCGGCCGAGCAGGCGCCCGACCTCGAAGGCGCCGACGGCACCGAGCAGGGCACCCGCCATGGCCAGCGCGGTGCCCTCGACGAGACCGAAGAGCGCCCCGCCGGTGATCGTCAGCACGCTGGCCGGGGTCGGGAACATCACCAGCACGGCGTAGGCCACGACGTAGACCAGCGGGCCGAGGGGGCCGACCGCCTCGACCTGGTCGCGCACCACGTCCACGTCCGGCAGCACCCCCGTCAGGTACGCCGCGACCACCCCCGCGAGCACCAGGACCAGCAGCACCGCGCGCAGCAGCGTCGAGCGGCTCGGAGCCGTCGTGACCGGTGGTGCGTCGCCCGCGCCGCTCACGCGACTGACCCGGTCCGCGGTCGCGGCGCGGGCGAGCTTCATCGCGCTCGAGGGGTAGACCGTGCCGACGCGCTGCCCGTCGAGCCAGGTCGTCAGGCGCGCGGCCTCGACCGCCAGCACCGCCCGTCCGTCCTCGGGCACGTCCTCGAGCAGGTGCGGCACGACCACGCCGTCGGCGTCCTGGACCCAGCAGCCGACGCACCGGCCGTCGACCCAGGCGGTGGTGCCGGCGTTGCCGTTGCGGTCGAACAGGTCCGTGGCGTGCGGGCCGAGGTAGAACCTCCGCTCCTTCCACCCCATCACGGTGGGGTCCAGCACGGGCAGCAGGGCGGCCCAGGGCTCGACCGGCGGCTCGGGCTCGAGGTCGTCGGCCAGCAGCCAGCCGTGGGTCCCGTCCTCGAGCGCCACCTCGACGGCGCCGACGTCCTCGAGCGCGGCGGACACCGCGCCCTTCGTCGACCCGAGCCACCACACCAGGTCCGCGGTGGTGCCAGGACCGAAGGCCGCCAGCCAGCGGCGCACCAGCTCGGCGTACCCCTCGCGGGGCGTGAGCGGGTCGACGTCTCGCCGAGCCAGTCGCCGAACGGCGCCACCGCGGCCGGAAGACCCGCCAGTGGCTGGTGTTGGGTCCCGCGCACGATCCGCGCCGCCGCCCCCAGGCAGGTGAGCACCCGGCGCCAGCGAGAGCTGCGAGCTCGGCAGGTCGACCCGCTGGCTGTACGCCGGCAGCCGCTCGCGCAGCTCGGCCGTCGTCAGCCCCTCCGGGACGGACCCGAGCTCGGCGAGCACGGCGGCGCCGGCCTCCCGCAGCCACACCTCGCCGTCGGTGGCCAGGCCGGCGGCGACGACGTCCTTGGCCACCCGCTTGCGCTCGCTCTCGGCCACGCGCGCCGACGCGCTGCCCCAGGCCGCCGGCAACAGGTCGGTGGGGAAGACGAACATCGTGCGTCGCATGGCGAGCTGGCGGGCCAGGACGCGCTCGTCGTGCAGGGCGCGGTCGAGGTCGCCGGTGGCGAACCCCTCGACACGCACCGCCACGGAGAGGTGGACCGTGGCCGGCTCGGTCGCGTGGAGCGCGACGACGGCGCGGGTCGCCTCCTCGGCGCTGGCTACCCGGTGCGGGGCCGCGACCGCGTGGCGGCGGGCCAGGCGAGCCCGCCGTTCGTCGTCGCTCACCGTCCGCACCCCGCCATCCTGCCCGACGCACGCTCGCCGTGCGCTCACGCCGAGCAGGAGAGGAGCGTCGATGCCGCGCTGGGTGGGCAGCACCGTCGTCGTGGTCGCGGGGTCGTCGTGCTCGCGGTCCTCGTCGACCGCGGCGTCCTCCTGATCGGCGACCCGGCGCGCGCCGAGCCGCGCCGGAGCCTGCCGGGCCGACGAGCCCGTCCACCTCCACCACCCCGCGGCCCTCCACGACCCCCACGACCCCCGCGAGCCCCACGTCCGACCCGGTCGACCCCGGCACGGTCCTGCGCCCTGCCCACGAGCGCAGGGGGCCCCGGTGGCCGCTGCGGGTGCTCTCCTTCAACCTGCACGGCGCGATCGACCGGCGAGAACCGCTACCGGATCGACCAGGTCGCCGCCGAGATCCGCGCCTGGGACCCCGACGTCGTGCTGGTCCAGGAGATCCACCGGTTCCGCCCGCTCTCGGGACTGGCCGACATGCCGACCGACCTGGCTCGCCTCGTCGGCATCGACGACGTCTTCGCGACCAACTTCACCCGCGCCGCGACGATCCCGGGCACCCCGCGTCGCCGGACCGGGACCGCGGTGCTCTCGACCTACCCGGTGCTGGGGCACGCGCAACACGGCGCTGCCTCGCCGGCCGGGCACCGAGCAGCGCGGGCTGCTGCGGGTCACGCTGGACGTCGCAGGGCCGCCAGGTCGACGTCTACGACACCCACCTCGAGCCGGGCGGCGCCCGGCTGCGCGAGCAGCAGGTCCGCGCGATCGGCGCGGTGATCGACGCGCGGGAGGCGCGCACGCGAGCGCCCCTTCCTGCTCGGTGGCGACTTCAACTCCGAGCCCGACTCCTCCCCCATGGTCCTGGCCGCGCCGGATCGCGACCGACCCGTGGGACGCCGTCGGGGTCGGCGTCGGCGAGACGGTGCGACCGCGGGAGCCGCGGGCCCGCGTCGACTACCTGCTGCACGGTCCCGGGTGGCGGGCGACGCGCTCGGAGACCCTGCTCTCGGAGGTCTCCGACCACCGCGCGCTGCTGACGCGGTTCGTGCTCGAGCCCGCCCGAGCGTGCTCCTGACCCCTTGTCGGCGGCGCTGGGACGAACGCCTCCATCCCGCGGGGTGTTCCTCGCCCTGCTCACCACCACCGACACTGAGCACTGCGCCGAGCGGGTCGCGGCGTCGAACCGGTCGCCTTCGGCAGCAAGGGCCCTACACCCCGGCACCCGTACGACCGGCTCGAGTGAGGACCTGTGCCAGCAACTCATCCCCTCACCGCGGTGCTCAGTGAGCTCGCCCACACGCTGCTGAGCGACGACCCCGTGCAACGCCTGCTCGGGGACCTCGTCCACCACGCCGTCGCGCTCCTGCCCGTCGACGCGGCCGGCGTCAGCCTCATCTCCCGGAGTGCGCACCCGCACCTGATCGCGGGCAGCGACGAGTCGGCCGTCGTGTGGGAGGAGCTGCAGAGCGAGCTGGACGAGGGCCCGTGCCGGGCGGCGTACCTCAGCGAGGACCCGATCCTCGTGCCGGACCTGGCTCGTGATCCACGTTTCCCACGCTTCGCCGAGAGGGCCTCACGCGCCGGACTGCGCGCCGCCTTCGCCTTCCCGCTGCGCAGCGAGGACCGCCGGGTCGGGCGCTCGACCTCTACCGCAGGAGCGTCGGCGGCCTGAGCAGCCACGACCTCATGGTGGCGCAGACCCTCGCCGACGTGGCGACGATCTACCTGCTCAACGCCGAGATACGCAACGCGCGCACCGACTTCGTGGCCAGCGTCAGCCATGAGCTGCGCACCCCGATGACCAGCATCGCCGGGTACGTCGAGCTCCTCACCGACGAGTCCGCCGGGCCGCTGACCCTGCGGCAGCGCGGCTTCCTCGACGTGATCGAGCGCAACAGCAGCCGTGCCGCCGCTCTGGCCGACGACCTGCTCGTGGTGTCCTCGCTCGACTCGGGTCTCAAGCGGCAGCGCAGCTCGGTGGACCTGTGCGACGTGGCACGACGCACGCGCGAGTCCCTCGCACCGCTGCTCGCCCAGCGATCGCTGGCCGTCGACTTCGACGTCCCCGACCATGCCCTGTGCGTCCACGGCGACGCCGACGACCTCGAGCGGGTCCTGGTCAACCTGCTGGGCGACGCCGTGAAGTCCGCCGAGGACGATGGCTGGTCCGGTGCTCGCTGACGAGCGTGCTGGACAGCAGCGGTGCGGGGCCAGTGGCGCCCCGAGCGAGGCTGGAGGTGAGCGACAACGGGTTGGGCGTCCCCGGGCCGAGCAGCACGAGCTGTTCACGCGCTTCTTCCGGTCCTCGACCGCCGAGGCGCGTCAGATCCAGGGCACGGGCCTGGGCCTGATCATCGTGGACTCGGTCGTGCGTCAGCACGGTGGGCGGGTCACCGTCCGCTCAGACCACCTCGCCGGCTCGACCTTCACCGTCGACCTGCCGATGATCGCTCTGCCGGCCCGGACCGATGAGGTCCCGGCTCAGGTGCCGAGGTCGAACGACCCCGCGGGCTCCCAGGGCCCGCCGACGTAGCGCCACAACCGCGAGGCCGGTGGCGCTCGCCGTGAACGGCGTGAACACCGCCCGAGAGCCGTGCGAGCGTCGGCCCGGGCCTGCTCGGGCTGCACCTTGTTCTGCACGGTGACGTGCGGCGAGAGCCGCTGAGCGGTCCTGCCGGGTCAGCACGGCGTGCCAGTCGGTCTGCAGCCGGGCGTGGATCTCGAGGA
>CAVUFK010000011.1:0-169131 GCA_963740745.1 uncultured Actinomycetota bacterium | reverse complement strand
GGGCTCGACGGGCGCCGGTGGGACCGGGCGGTGTCGAGGGTCCTCGAGGGTCGAGGACGGGTGGTGCGAGGGCGTGCGGGGGCGTGCGGTCAGTTCGGGGGAGTCCGGGCGGCCCGAGGGCCTCCACGAGTCTACGGGCGGGCGGCGCTGGCGCCGATTCGCGACCGGCGCGGGCGGCGCTCCCGTACGCCGTCCCGCCGCCGTGCGCGGACGGCGTACGGCCGGGGGTGGGTGAGGCGACTCACATGCGTGGGGGTCCGTGCCGGGGTGCCGGGGCGGCCCGGCTGGGTTGGTCGTCCCACCAGCCCCAGGAATACCCGGCTGGCCGGGTGTTCCCGAGCTTGTTGCCGTTTGCAAACGCCGACAACATCGGGAATCACCGGCCGACCGGGTGTTCCTGGGACCGGTGAGACGGATGGGGCGCCCGTGGGGACCGGCGTACGCCGGGGTAAGTGCGGGCAGGCGACGCTGCCGCTCGTCGGCCAAGTCTTGCCCGGCACGCGGCGGCGTCCCCGGTCGACCGGGAGTCCACCCCCGGCGGTGGCGTGAGCCGCCCCGGCCCTCACCCCGCCAGCGAGCCACCGAAGATCTGCCAGGCGAGCGCCGACTTCGCGACCAGGCTGAGCACGAGGTAGGCCTTCTCGCCGAAGGCGTAGCTGCGCCAGGGGCCGACACCGCGGTACTGCAGCCACTGGTTGACCGCGAAGCTGGCGAAGAAGACCAGCAGCGAGGCGAAGATCCCGAACACGAAGCCGGGCACCGTCTCGGCGCCGATGAGATTGATCGCGATCACGACCCAGGGGGCGGCGCCGGCGATGGTGCCGAACCAGAACGGCAGCATCGTCGTGGACGCACGACCGGGCGGGTTCATCTGCTCCTGGAGCCAGCCGAAGAGGATCATCGCGACGTTGGCGCCGATCACCGCGATCACCGCGCCGAGGTCGGTGATGCCGTTGTAGAAGCCGATCAGGACGATCATGATCGTCGCGCTGACCGAGTACTCGACCCAGCGGAACCGGTTGATCCCCGCGCGCAGGCCGGCCTCGTAGCGTCCGCGCAGCACCGTGCCGGTCAGGCCGTGGTCCAGGGCCGCGAGCAGCAGGAACGCGGCGATCGCCCAGCCGACGCGCACGTCGAAGAGCGCCTCGGGCGCGGCGGGGGCGGTGCCGGGCGGGCCCTGGGGAACGAGGAGGTCACGGTGATCGCGAAGTCGGTCGCGAGCACCAGCACGGCGACGGCCTGGAGGCCGTGCAGCACGGTGAGCGCCAGGTTCCAGCGACGCAGGGAGGTCAGCGCCGCGTCGTCGACGCCGCTCGCGGTCGGGGCGGAGGCCGGTACGTCGGCCCGGTGGTCGGGGGTCTGCGCGCTCACGGGACTCAGCTCGTCGAAGGTGCGACAGCCCGGTGCCCGGCTGCCTAGGCTGAGCCTATGGTCAACTACGCCACCGCAGACCGGGTCACCCGCGACGACCTGCTCGAGTTCGTCCGCCCCCGCCACCAGATGACGCTCCTGACCCGCCGCGCGGACGGCCGCCCGCAGGCCAGCCCGGTCAGCGGCGGGGTCGACGACGAGGGTCGGATCGTGATCTCGACCTACCCGCAGCGCGCGAAGGCGGCCAACCTGCGTCGCGACCCGCAGACCAGCGTCGTCGTGCACTCCGAGGACTGGAACGGCCCCTACGTGCAGGTGCACGGCACCGCCGAGGTCCTCGACATGCCGAGCCAGGAGGCCGAGGACGGGTTGGTGGAGTACTTCCGCTGCATCGCGGGCGAGCACGACGACTGGGAGGAGTACCGCGCGGCGATGCGCCGCCAGGGCAAGTCCCTGGTGCGGATCACGCTCACCGACTGGGGCCCGGTCGCCACCGGCGGGTTCCCACCCGACCAGGACACCGACTGACCCGTCGTACGCCGGGCGCTACTCGCCGCCCCGACGGCGTACGGCGCGCACCCGCACCGGCTGCTCGCCGTTGCGGCCGGGCGGGCCGTAGACCCTGCCCCGGCGCACCTTGAACTGCTGGCTGGGCCAGGCCGCGAGCGGGCCGAGCAGCGAGAGCATCGCCGGCAGCACCAGCAGCCGCACGACCAGGATCTCGATCGCGATGCCCAGCGAGACCGCGAAGGCGAGCTGGTGGAAGGGTCCCAGCGGCACCAGCGCGAGCAGCCCGAAGCTCGCGCCCAGCGCGAGCCCGGCGGTGAAGACGGCGCTGACCGAGGACGGCAGCGCCATCCGGATCGCCTGGCGCATGGTGTTGCCGCGCGCGTCCTCCCAGACGTGGCCGACGGTGAAGATGTTGTAGTCGGAGCCGAAGGCCAGCAGCAGCACCGCCGCGGCGAACGGGACGTAGAAGGTCAGCCCCAGCCCCGGGTCGATCCCGTCGAAGACCAGCCCGGTGATGCCGAGCGTCGCGCTCAGCGAGAGCAGTGTGGTCGCCAGCAGCGCGATCGAGGCCACCAGCGCGCGCAGGAACAGGATCAGCATCAGCAGGTTGGCCACGAGCGCGGCGACGGCGATGCGCAGCAGGTCGTTCTCGGTCTGCGCGACCAGGTACGCCGCGGTCGCGCTGTCGCCGGCCAGGGCCACGGTGTTCTCGGTCAGGCCCGACTGCCGCATCAGGCCCGGCAGGGTGCGCTGGATCAGGTTGGTGGTCGCGACGGCCTGCGCGCCGAGGGGGTCGGCTTCCATGATCAGCAGGTACCGCGCCGCGTCACCGCTGGGAGCCAGCAGCAGCCGCTTGTCGACCGCCGCCGGCTGCGAGCCCGGCCCGAGCACGCCGGCGACCCCTGGCAGCGAGGCCAGGCCCCGGCCGAGCTGGGCCAGCGCCGCCCGGTCCTCGGCGACCCCGTCGCCCTCCACGACGACCTCGGTCGGGGAGAGGATCCCCTCGGAGAACCCCTCCTGCGCGCTCGCCGCGGTCTCGCGGATGGAGGAGTCGGGCGGCAGCGCCCCGAGGAAGGAGACGCCGAGGTCCAGGCGCAGGACGAGCGAGGCCGACAGGGCCAGCCCCACCAGGCACGGCACCAGCACCAGCAGCGCAGCGCGGCGGCTCGAGGTCACCTTGTCGACCACGACCCGGGGCCAGGTCGGGGTCGCGACATGCGTGACGCGGCGCCAGCGGACCAGCAGCCCCGACCCCTCCGACTCCTCCGACTCCTCCGTCTCCTCGGGCTCGGGCTCGTCGACGCCCCGCCGGTGACGGCGGCGCGAGGGCCAGAACACCCGGTCGCCGAGGATCGCCATCAGCGCCGGGACGAGGGTGATCGCCACGATCAGGCCGACCGTGACGGTGAAGGCGAGCGCGGGCCCGAGCGCACGGAAGAACGGTGACTGCGCGGCCAGCAGGGTCGCGGTGCCCAGCGCGACGGCCAGCCCGGCGACGGCGACGATCGGTCCCGAGCGCGCGATCGCCAGCGTCGTCGCGGCGATCGAGGCACGGCGTACCTCGGCGCGCTCCCGGCCCTCACCGGGCAGCACCTGCGGGGTCTGGTCGCGCAGCGAGGAGCAGAAGAAGATCACGTAGTCGGTGACCACGCCGAGCAGCAGCGCGACCACCACCGGTTCGAGCTCGTCGGGGCTGGCGAGGTCGAAGCGGCCGGAGAGGTACGCCGAGAGCCGCAGCGTCACGACGTAGGCCACCCCCGCGGTGGCCAGGGCGATCACCGGCGCGAAGGCCGAGCGGAAGGCGAAGCCGACGATCATCACGATCGCGATCAGCGTGAACAGCTCCACGTCGGGCAGGGAGTCGCGGATGATGCTGCCCTGCAGCGACCGGGCCGGGGCCGAGCCGGTCACCCCGATCACCTTGTCGCGGTCGCCGAAGAAGTCGTCGGCGTAGCGCTCGGCTGCGCGGGTGCGCGCGCCCAGGGAGGCGTCGGGCCCGAAGAGCAGGTAGGTCAGCGACGTCGTGTCGGCCTCCTTGCTTCCCGGGAACAGCCCGAGGGTGTTGGTCAGCGGCAGCGCACCGAGGATCGGGCGGACGTCGCCGGCCTGTCCCCGGTCGACGGCGACCGCCCGTACGACGGTGCGGGCCTGGAGGTAGGGCGAGATGCCGTTGCCGTCTCGCTGCACGACGACCGTGCGCGCGATCAGCGGGAAGCCGAACAGCTCGACCGAGCGCTTCTCGGTCGTCACCGCCGGCGTGTCGCCCGAGAGCAGGCCGTCGAGCCCGCCGCCGCTCGGCGGGTGCGCGGGCAGGAAGGAGGTGCAGGCGAGGACGACGCCGATCCACCCGAGGACGATCAGCCAGCGCCCTGCCACCAGCGCTCGCGCGAGCAGGCCGCTGACCCCGCCCGTGTCGGGCGGGGACGCGCTCACGCCCACCCCGGGGCGGGGGACCTCACGGCCGGCGGATGCCGAGACGGACGAGCTCGGCGTCGGCCAGCTCGCGATCGACGTCGCTGTGCTCCGGGGACGGGTCGAGGGTGGCCACGGCGTCGTAGGGAAGCGACGAGCGCGCCCGGTCGGCGAGGTAGCGCTCGAACCCGGCGTCGTCGCCGTGCTCGGCGAGCTGACGCTTGATGCTGCGCACCTCGCGGCCGCGACGCAGCCGCATCGGCACGTAGAGCCCCAGGATCGGGGTCACCGGGATGCCGACGACGGCGATCCCGAGCAGGACGCCGAGCTGGCGCAGCTGACCCTTGACCTCGGCGCCGCGGGCGGTGATGTCCACGGCGCTGGACTGCAGGTCGGCGCCGACGGAGGCCGGTTTCTCACCGACGACGGGAACCCCGGCCAGGCTCTCGAGGCCGTCACCGACCGAGGCCAGGGAGCGTCCCGAGCTGGAGATGGTGTCGCCGACGTCGGCGGCGCTCCACAGCGTCACCCCGGTCCAGACGCCGAGGACGATCCACAGGGCGACCCAGAACAGCACGACCGCGTCGAGGAGCTGGAGGCTCTTGTGGTCCGCGGCTACCCGTAAGGTCGTCTGCACGGCACTGTCCTACCAGAGTGCCCCGAGACGGGGACGCACCCACGGGGCGGTGCCGTCGTCGACGCCCTGTTGCCGAGGGAAGGGAACCCATGACCCAGATCGAGGCCCACGAGTCCTGGTGGCAGCGCTGGGGCGTACGGCTGCTGCCGGCCCTCACGTTCCTCGTCGGGCTCGCGCTGGCGGCGGTCGTGGTGCGTGCCACCGGTCCGCAGGGCGACCCCGCGGCGGCCCAGGCCCCTGCGCCCTCGCCGTCGGCGTCGAGCCAGGCGACCAGCCCGGACACCGTGGTGACGCTGCCGGGCGCCTGCGAGGACGCCGCGGCCAACATCACCGAGGCGACCAAGCTGCTCGACGACGCGGCGTCGGCGGTGCGCGACTTCGAGCCGCAGAAGCTCGTCGACCTGCTCAACCAGCTCGAGGACATCGACAACGCGACGCGTCCGCTGGCCCAGGAGTGCTCACGGGTCGACGTGGCCGAGAGCGGCTCGCCCAGTGCTTCGCCCAGTGCCTCGTCGAGTGCCTCGCCCAGTGCCTCGCCCAGCGAGACGGCGAGCGAGTAGCCCAGCGAGCAGGCGCGAGGCTGGCTGGTGTCGGCGTCGTGGTCCACGATGAGGCCATGAGTCGGTCTCGGGTCCCGTGCAGCTTCGTGCCTCCCTACCTGCTCGACCGCCTGGGCTGGCAGCAGACGCTGCTGCTCGACACCGGGCTGCGCGACCAGCGGGCGGCCGCGCCGCGGGGCGCGCCCGCCCCCCGTCCGGCGGGGGTGAGCGAGGACGCCGACTGGTCGGTGCACACCGCGGCGGGCACCACCGACCTGCCGGGCGAGCTCGTGCGCGCCGACGGTGATCCCGAGTCGGGCGACCCGGCGGTCGACGAGGCCGCGGCCGGGATCAGCGGGGCGCTGGCGCTCTACGCCGAGGTCTACGACCGCGACTCCTTCGACGGTGCGGGCGCCCCGGTGGTGCTCACCGTGCACTACGGCCAGGACTACGCCAACGCCTTCTGGGACGGCACCCAGCTCGTCTTCGGCGACGGTGACGGCGAGGTGTTCGGCCGCTTCACGCGCAGTCCCGACGTGCTGGCCCACGAGCTGACCCACGCCGTCACCGAGCGGACCGCGGGCCTGGTCTACGAGGGCCAGTCCGGTGCGCTCAACGAGTCCGTCTCCGACGTCTTCGCGGTGTGCGCCGAGCAGCGCCTGCTGGGTCAGACCGCCGCGGAGGCCGACTGGCTGATCGGTTCGGAGCTGTTCCTGCCGGGCGTGCAGGCGCGCGGTCTGCGCGACATGGCGGCACCGGGCACGGCGTACGACGACCCGCGGCTGGGCCAGGACCCGCAGCCGGCCGACATGGCCGGCTACGTCGAGACGACCGACGACAACGGGGGAGTGCACGTCAACTCCGGCATCCCCAACCGGGCCTTCCAGCTCGCGGCGACCGCGATCGGGGGCACGTCGTGGGAGGGGGCCGGTCGGGTCTGGTACGCCGCCCTGACCGGCGGTCTCGTCTCGGAGCGCACCGACTTCGCCGGTTTCGCCGCGGCGACCGTCGCGGCCGCCGGCGCGCACTCCGACGCGGTCCGCGGGGCGTGGGCCACGGTCGGGGTGGAGCCGGTCGAGGGCTCGGTGGGCGAGCCGCTCCTGCCTCAGCCGTCCCCGGCCGGGGAGCGGGTGGTGCGGGTTCGCCGCACGGGCGGGTTCGCGGGCCGGGTCGTGGAGGGGGAGGTCGGCCTCGACGGCGACGACGAGCCCGCCGCGACGCTGCGCGCCCTCGTGACGCGCATCGACGTCGGCCAGGTGCGCACCGCCGTGCTGGGTCAGGCCCGTCCCGACCACTTCACCTACGACTTCGACCTCGGCGGTCCGCGCTGCGAGGTGCACGAGCAGGACCTCACCGACGACCTGCGCGCCGTCGCCGACCTCGTGCTCCGTCAGCCCTCCGCCTAGGTGGCCGGGCAGCGAGTCCCACCGCCGTCGCCCGTGCGCGGCCTGCTGCTGGTCTGCTCCGCCGGGGTGCTCTGGGGCACCATCGGTCCCGGCGTCGCCCTGGCCGACGACGTCGGCGTCGGGGTGCTGACCACCGGCGCCTACCGGGCGCTGGTGGCCGCCGGGGTGCTCGTCCTGGCGGTGCTCCTCACCGGTCGCCGGCGCGGGTTCGCCCGCCAGGTCCTGCCCCAGTGGCGTCGCGTCGTCGCGGTCGGGCTGCTGACCGCGTCGTTCCAGCTGCTCTTCTTCGTCTCGGTGCCCGCGGCCGGGGTCAGCGTCACCGTGGTGGTGTGCCTGGGCCTCGCGCCGGTGCTGCTGCTGGTCCTGGACGCCGTACGGCGTGGTCGCTTGCCGGGGGTCGCCCAGGTCCTGACCGTGGTGGTCGCGATCCTCGGACTGGTGCTGGTCGCGGGCCCCGGCAACGGTGCGACGGGCACCAACCCGGGCTGGGGCGTGGTGGGTGCGCTGGCGGCAGGGGTCGCGTACGCGACCTCGGCCGACGTCGGCGGACCGCTCTCGCAGCGGCTGGACACGCTGACCATGACCACGGCCACGATCGGCGTGGCGGCGCTCGCGCTGCTGCCCGGCGGGCTGCTCGTGCCCTGGGTGCGGGGCGAGCCGCTGGGGGTCTCGGGGGACAGGTCGGTGTCGTTCTGGCTGCTGGTCGTCTACCTCGGTGTGGTGACCATGGCGCTGGCCTACGCGATGCTCTTCGCCGGGCTGCGGACCACGCCGGGGGCGGCGGCGGTCGTCGCCACGCTGCTCGAGCCGGTCACCGCCGTGGTGATCGCGACGCTGCTGCTCGGGGAGTCGCTCGGCGTGGCCGGCGTGCTGGGCACCGTGCTGATCCTCACCGCGGTCGGCTCGCTCGGGCTGCGCCGGGAGCCGACCCCGCAGTAGCCGTCCTCGCCGACGCGGGGCGGGTGGGGGAGGGGAAGGGCTCAGGCCAGGGCGCGGTCGAGCGCAGCGGCGACGTGCAGCGTCGTGCACGGGAACAGCGGCAGCTCGGCGTCAGCCTGGCGCACCAGCAGCTCGAGCTCGGTGCAGCCGAGGACCACACCGCCCGCCCCGGCGTCCCAGAGCTCGTCGATCAGGCCGACCACGGTGCGGCGCGAGGAGTCGAGGACGCGGCCGTGGACGAGCTCGCCGTAGATCATCGCGTCCAGCTCGGCGTGGTGGCGCTCGTCGGGCACGTGCACGCTCAGGCCGTGCGATGCGAGGCGGTCGACGAAGAACGGGTCCGACATCGACAGCGACGTGCCCAGGAAGCCGACCTGGTCGAGACCCTGACGGCGTACGTCCTCGGCGACGACGTCGGCGAGGTGCATCAGCGGGATGCCGGTCGCGGCCTCGACCTGCGCGGCGACGCGGTGGAAGGTCGTGGTGCACAGCAGCAGGAAGTCCGCGCCCGCCGCCTCGACGCCCCGGGCGGCGTCGGTGAGGATCGTCGCGACCTCGTCCCACCGGTCCCCGCGCTGCAGCGCGTCGACCTCGGCGAAGTCGACCGAGGCCATCACCGTCCGCGCCGAGCTCAAGCCCCCGAGCCGCGCCTGCACCCCCCGGTTGAGCGCCTCGTAGTAGACCGAGCTGCTCTCCCAGCTCATCCCGCCGATCAGTCCGATGGTCTGCACGGGGTGTGAGTCTGCCACCCGCTACCCGCCCGCCCGCCGAGCGGCGGGTTGCGAGGTCGGGCCGTACCTCGGCCGGAGCCCGGGCCGACGACCACCGGCACCTGGGCTGACGATCAGCGGCACCTCGGCCCGCGAACGGGGGGATCTCGGCGGTCAGGGGCGGCGGTCGACCTTGTGCTGGGCGGCCTGGGCCCGCGGCTTGATGACCAGCTCGTCGATGTTGACGTGGGGTGGGCGGGTGATCATCCAGCCGATGGCGTCGGCGACGTCCTCGGCGACCAGCGGCTCGGCGACGCCCTCGTAGACCTTCGCCGCCTTCTCCTCGTCGCCGCCGAAGCGGATCGTGCTGAACTCCTCGGTCCGGACCATGCCCGGGGCGATCTCGCAGACGCGGACGGGCTGGTCGAACAGCTCCAGGCGCAGGGTCTCGGTGACGACCTGGGTGCCGTGCTTGGCCGCGGTGTAGCCGGCACCGTTCTCGTAGGCGATCCGGCCCGCGGTCGAGCCGACGTTGAGGATCGTGCCGGCGCCCGAGGCGACCAGCGCGGGCAGCAGGGCCCGGGTGACCTGCATCAGGCCGATCACGTTGACCTCGTACATCGACCGCCACTGCTCGGGGTCGGCCTCCGCCACCGGGCTCATCCCGAAGGCGCCGCCCGCGTTGTTGACCAGCACGTCGAGGCGGCCGCCGACCCGCTCGGCCAGCGCCGCGACCGACTCGGCCGAGGTGACGTCGCAGGTCACGGCGGTGCCGCCGATCTCCTCGGCAAGGCCGTCGACCCGGTCGGTGCGGCGCGCGGCGCACACCACGTGGAACCCGGCGGCGGCCAGGACGCGGGCGGTGGCCGCGCCGATGCCGCTGCTGGCGCCGGTGACGACGGCCACAGGGCGGTCGGAGGGGAGGGGGGAGGCATCCGGGGTGGTCATGGCCCCATTGTGGGACCACGGGCAGGGGAATGTGCGACCCCGCCGCCTGGTTGGACCTCTGGTGCACCAGCGGCCCGCTCTCGCGGTCCGCCCGTCCGGGAGGAGGTCACGCCATGGGATCAGCGGCATCAGCCGTACGCCGCGTGGCGATGATCAGCCTGCACACCTCGCCGCTGGACCAGCCCGGCACCGGCGACGCCGGCGGGATGAACGTCTACGTCACCGAGCTCTCGCGGCGCCTGGCGCGCCAGGGCGTCGAGGTCGACATCTTCACCCGGGCGACCCGGTCCTCGCTGCCGGGCGTGGTCGCGCTCAGCGACGGCGTCGACGTGCACCACATCCACGCCGGGCCGTTCGAGGGCCTCACCAAGAACGAGCTGCCCGGCCAGCTCTGCGTCTTCGCGCGCGAGGTGCTCCGCGCGGAGGCCGCCCAGCCCTCGGGTCACTACGACGCCGTGCACTCCCACTACTGGCTCTCCGGGCAGGTCGGCGCCCTGGCCCGCGACCGCTGGGGCGTCCCGCTGGTGCACTCGATGCACACGATGGCCAAGGTCAAGAACGCCGCGCTCGCCGAGGGTGACACCCCCGAGCCCGCGGCGCGGATGATCGGTGAGGAGCAGGTCGTCGAGGCCGCCGACGTGCTGGTGGCCAACACCGACCTCGAGGCCAAGCAGCTGATCAACCTCTACGACGCCGACCCGGGTCGGGTCGAGGTGGTCTACCCCGGTGTCGACCTCGACGTCTTCGTGCCGCGCGAGCCCGCCGGCGTACGCCGACGGCTCGGGCTGGACGAGGACGCCGTCGTGCTGCTCTTCGCCGGGCGGATCCAGCCGCTGAAGGCCCCCGACGTGCTGCTGCGCGCCGTCGCGCGCCTGCTCGAGCACCAGCCGTCGCTGCGTGCCCGACTCGTGGTGCCGATCGTGGGCGGGCCCTCGGGCAGCGGACTCGACCGGCCCACGAGCCTGGTCTCGCTGGCAGGCGGGCTCGGGATCGCCGACGTCGTCCGCTTCGTGCCGCCGGTCGCGCAGGACGAGCTCGCCCAGTGGTACGCCGCGGCCAGCCTGGTCGCCGTCCCCTCCTACAACGAGTCCTTCGGGCTCGTCGCCGCGGAGGCGCAGGCCTGCGCGACCCCCGTCGTCGCGGCCGCCGTCGGCGGCCTGCCCACCGTGGTGCGCGACGGCGTGAGCGGGGTGCTGGTCGAGGGCCACGACGCCGACGACTGGGCCCGCGCCCTCGGCTCGCTGGTCGCCGACCCCGAGCGGCTGCGCCGGCTCGGGCAGGGCGCGCTCGAGCAGGCGCGCGAGTTCTCCTGGGAGGCCACCGCCCAGCGCACGCTCGAGGTCTACGAACGGGCGAGGCACCTCGTGCGAGAGTCGTCGTCGTGACCCCCGACGCCCCCCTCGACCCGTCCCTGGACCGACCCTCCGACCGCACCCTCGACGAGCACCCCGCCGCGCCCCGTCGCCAGAACCCCGACCAGGAACGCCGCTCCCAGCGGGTGCGGGCGTGGCTGGACGACGGCGGGATCGAGTTCGAGGAGACCGCCCCGGGGCTGTTCTCCTTCGCACTGCCGGGGGAGCGCAAGCTGCAGACCCCGGTGCGTCTCGACGTCGGCGTGCACGCGCTCGGCGTGCACGCGTTCGTGTGCCGCAACCCCGACGAGGAGCACGAGCGGGTCTACCGCTGGCTGCTCCAGCAGAACCTGCGCACGTACGGCGTCTCGTTCGCCGTCGACCACCACGGCGACATCTACCTCGACGGGCGGCTCCCGCTCAGCGTGCTCGACGGCGACGCCGGTGCCGAGGACGACGGCGAGGAGCTCGACCGGCTGCTCGGCGCCGTCCTGACCACCTCCGACGAGTCGTTCAACACCATCCTCGAGCTCGGCTTCGAGTCCTCGATCCGCAAGGAGTGGGACTGGCGCCACCTGCGCGGTGAGTCCACGGCCAACCTGGAGGCGTTCCGCGGCTGGCTGGAGGCCGGCGACCGCACGTGACGCCCCGCCGGCTGTAACCCGGAGTCACATTCTCTGGTCGCGCGTCGTGCGGCCGCACCACAGGAGGTAGCTCCGGGTTACAGCGGCCAGTCTCAGGCGGTGACGCTGCCGGGGTTGTCGACCACGAACCGCTCGGCGGGCACAGGTCGCCCGAGCAGGTAGCCCTGGCCGAAGAAGGCGCCGACGGCCTGCAGGTGCGAGGCCTGCACGGCCTCCTCGATCCCCTCGACGACGATCGTGACCTGGCTGGTCGAGACCAGCCGGATCACGGTGCGCATCAGCGCGAAGGCGTCCGGCGAGGTCGCGATGTCGCTCACCAGTGAGCGGTCGATCTTGACCGTGTCGACGGGCAGTCGCTGCAGGTGCGAGATCGAGGAGTAGCCGGTGCCGAAGTCGTCGATGCCGAGACCGACGCCGAGCGCGCGCAGCTGGTAGAGCGTGGCGAGCACGGCCGGGTCCTGGGTCAGCAGCACGGTCTCGGTGATCTCGAGCAGCAGGGCGGCCGGCTCGACGCGGGCGCGCTCGAGCGCGGCGGCGACCTGCTCGACGTACCCCGGCTGCTGGAGCTCGAGGGCGGAGACGTTGACGTGCGTGCGGTACGCCGGGGCCAGCCGGCCCTGCCAGGCTGCGGTCTGGGCCAGGGCGACGTCGAGGACGTGGCGGCCGAGCGGGTGGATCAGGCCCGAGGCCTCGGCCGCCTCGACGGCGAGCATCGGCGAGACCGGTCCGCGCAGAGGATGGCTCCAGCGCATCAGGGCCTCGGCACTGATCAGGGCACCGCTGCGCAGGTCGAAGACGGGCTGGTAGGCCATCGTGATCTGCTCGGGATGCTCCTCGAGGGCGATCGCCAGGTCGGTGACGAGCGCCAGGTCGCCGTCGGGAGCGGCGCCGTGGTGGCCCGCCGGATCGTGCCAGCGCACGGTGCCGCGGTGGTGACGCATGGTCTCGAAGAGCGTCGACCTGACGTCGCGCAGCACCGCCTCGGTCGCGTCGGCGGGCTCGCACGGGCGCAGAGCAGCGGTGAGGACCGGCCAGACCCGGGTGCCGTCCAGGGTCACGAAGCCGCGCAGCCGCTCGGCGGCCTGCTCGGCCTCGCACCGGTCGCCGACGACCGCCGCGACGAGACCACCGACCGCGGTCCCCTGGAGCAGGTGCACGTCCTCGCCAGCGAGCCGTGAGGCGACCTGGTCGGTGGCGCACTCGAGCCCGGCGGGCCCGTGCACGTCGGCGATGTCGGCGCCGTTGGAGAGCGCGGCCGCGACGACGACGACCGTGCGGCCCCGGGCGCGCGCCTCGGCGCGCACCCGCTCCAGGGACACCGCCGGGTCCGAGCGCACCATCACGACGATCCGACCCGGTCGACGGACCACGGCATCCCGAGCCCGCGGATCACCTCGAGCAGGGCCCCGTCGGCCACGGCGGCCGAGAGGTAGGCGGTGGCGCCCTGACGGTGGACCTCCGCGATCTCGAGGTCGTCGGGGTCGCCGCCGACGACGAGGACCGGCGTACGCCGCAGCGCGGGCCGGGAGCGCACGGTGCGCAGCACCTCGAGGCCGCTGCCGCGACGCAGCCGGAGGCCGGTCACGACGACGGCCGGGGGAGCGGGGACGTCGTGCTGCCCGTCCGCTCCCGCACCGAGGAGGTAGGTGGTCGCGTCGCGGGCGTCACGGCACGCGACGACGGGGTTCAGCAGCCCACCGCAGATGAAGTCGTCCTGCATCCGGCTCACCACGTCGGCGTCGAGCCCGACGACGAGCAGGGGTGGGGGCATGGCTTCCTCCAGCTGGTGATGAGGTTCCGAGGTCGGCAAGCCCCCGCTTGCACCGATCTCAGTCAAGCCGACCAGGCGCCTCGGCGTGGTCGAAACGCGGATCGCGGGACGGCTGGGCCGGGCAGGTCTAGACGGGTCTGCACGAGGCCGCCCCCGACCTCAGCGCAGGCCGACCAGGCGCAGGTAGGCGTCGGCGATCGGCGCACCGGCGAGCAGGGCGATCGCGGCACCGGCGAGCATGAACGGCCCGTGGGCGACCCGGGTGCCGCGACCGACCCGACCGCTGGCGAGCAGCGCGCCTCCGACGATCGCGCCGAGCACGAAGCCGGCGGCGAGGCCGACCAGGGAGGCGCCGGCGCCGAGCGCGCCGAGGGCGAGCCCGAGCACGGGGGAGAGTGCCACGTCACCGAGCCCCATGCCGCGACCCGCGGAGACGAACCAGATCGTGGCGTAGACGCCGGTCCACAGCCCGACCGAGACCAGCAGCGGCAGCAGGGCCGGTGGTGTGGCCCCCAACGCCACACCACCGACGAGCGAGAGAGCGACCAGTGCGCCGGCGACGCCGGTGATCGCAAACGGCAGGCGCTGGTGCTCGAGGTCGATCAGGGCCAGGGCGATGCCCGCGGCCACGACGACCAGGGCGGGCACCAGCACGACCGGCTCGCCGACGCGCCAGGCGGTGAGCGCGAACGCGATCCCGGTGGCGGCCTCGACGGCGGGGTAGCGCCACGAGATGGGGCTGGCGCAGTCACGGCACCGTCCGCGCAACAGGACCCAGGACACGACGGGCACGTTGTCGCGGGCGCGGACCTCGTGGCGGCACGCGGGGCACGCCGAGGCCGGGCTGACGATCGACATCCCGGCCGGGACGCGGTGGACGACCACGTTGAGGAAGGAGCCCACGACCAGGCCGAGGCCGCCCACGAGGGCCAGGCCCCAGCTCAGGGGGAGCAGGGGCACCAGGGTCATGACGCGCGGTCCAGGGTGAGCCCGGCGGGAGCCAGGTCGAGCACGCCGAGGGCATGGACGAGCGCGGGCCGCTCGTGCGGCTCGAGGCACTCGGCGAGCACCCGGCGCACGCCGGCGACGTCGTCGGCCAGGCTCTGCGTGGTGGTCGCGGCCAGGGCCTCCGGCTCGCGGTGCGGGCCGAGGAGCGAGAGGGCCAGGCGCCGGCGCAGGCGCACGGAGACCAGGCGGGTGTCGCCACAGCGGCGGGCGGCCTCGATGACGACGGCGTCGTACGCCGCCAGGTCGGCCTCCCAGCAGGCCTGGCGGGCGGCGGCCGGGTCGGTCGCCGCTAGCTCGTGGGCCTCCACGCGCAGGCCGGCGGCGCGACGCCGCAGCGCGGCGGGCTCGTCGTGCTGGACGGCGTCGGTCGTCGCGGCCGGCAGCATCGTCACGGGGCCGTGGGTCGGGTCGGCCTCGGCGACGGACTCGCCCCGTCGCACGGCGGCGGCCAGGCCGGCGAGGTCGGCCAGCGCGATCGAGGCGCCGTCCTCCGCGTCGTGCAACGAGGCGGCGAGTGCGTCGTACGCCGCCCCGGGGTCGGGCGCGACCTCGGCGATCTCGGGCACCAGCGACGTGGCCGGGCCATCCGTTGTCCCCTCGGAGGGCATCGGGTCCCACACCTCCCGAGCCGGCTCGGCGTCGGCTGGCGGCGCGAGCGGCACGACCACGGAGGGCGAGGGCGAGGGCTCGAGGACGGCGGGCTCGGCGGGGGTGTCGCGCTCGGGCAGATCGGCTGCGAGCTGGAGCGCGAGGGAGTCCAGCGTCGCGTCGGCGCGGTCGCGGCGGTGGTTGCCGGTGGACCCGGCGGGGGCCAGGCGGAGCACGAGCAGGGCGCCGAGGACGGCGGCGAGCCCGAGAACGGCGGCGATCGGGGGAATCGCGGACAGCGAGGTCATGAGGTCCTCCGGGGGGTTCGGCTGAGCGGGACGGCGGTACGTGCGGCCTGGATGTCGCGTCGGACGGCGGGCCAGTAGCGCGCCGAGCGCTGGAGCTCCCCGAGCGGTACGGGGGCACCGAGCCAGTAGCCCTGGAGCACGTCGACCCCGAGGGCGCGCAGCCGCGGCACCGCCACGGCGGACTCGACGCCCTCGGCGACCGTGCGGACGTCGAGGACCCGGGCGGCACTGATCATCGCGCGGGCCTGCTGCTCGAGACCGGGGTCGTCGAGCAGGGCAGCGATCGTCGTGGGGTCGATCTTGATCTCGCGCACCGCCGGGTTGGCCCACAGCGAGGGGGAGGCGCCGGCGTCATCGATGTCGGCGCTGCGGATGCTGACCCGGATCCGGTGCTCGTGCAGCGTGTCGAGCAGGGCCCGGGTCCGTGCGGTGGCGGCGGTGGTCTGCTCGGTGAGCTCGAGCACGACCGCGGAGCAGTCGTGGCCGCTGGCGCGGACCTGCTCGACCAGACGCGGCACGAGCGAGAGGTCGTGGAGGTGGTGTGCGGAGTCGTTGACGGCCAGCGTGGCACCGGGCGCGAGGGTCCGCAGCGCGGACAGGTCGGTCATCGCCCGGTCGACCACCAGGGTGCTGAGCTCGGTGAGCGCCGTGCCGCGGGCCGCCGGGAGGAAGTCGCGCGGCAGCAGCAGCCCGAGCTCGGGGTGCTCCCACCGCACGAGCGCCTCGAAGCCCAGCACCTGGCCCGTGACCGCGTTGAACTGCGGCTGGTAGTGCAGCACCAGGGCGCCGTCGGCGATCGCCGCGCGCAGCTGACGGCCGAGCTCGGCGGTCGAGAGGGTCGCCAGGACGTCGGGGTCGGCCACGGGGCCGCCGGCGGCGCCGGACCGAGGACCCACGACCCGCTCACGCCCGAGGACCGAGCGGACGCTGGCCTTGAGCGAGGCCAGCGGGGCGGGTCCCGGCCCCCGATGGGTCACGAGCCGTCCGCCGTGCCGGCCGCGGCGTCGTCGCGGGCGATGTCCTCCGCGGCCTCGGCGAGACCCTGCTGGTCCGGGTCGACGCTCTGGCCGTCGCCCTCGGCCGGGCCCGTGGCGGCCGGGCCGTCGGCGGCCGAGGCCGCAGTGTCGCCCACGGTGTCGCCCGCGGTGTCGCCCGCGGTGTCGCCGGACCCGTCGTCGGTGGTCGCGTCGGCGGTGGTGCCGCCCGCCGGATCCGGCTCGACGACCGGTGAGGCCACGAAGGTCAGCCCGTTGACGGTGAGGACCAGGTCGCCGCTGTCGCTGCTGACGGCGATGGAGCGCACCAGGATCGAGCGCGGCAGGTCCTCGATCTTGGCCAGGAACGTGATCGCCTGGTCGTAGCCACCCGTGACCGACATGCTGACGGTCTGGACCGCCCACCCGGTGGCGGGCTCGGTGGCGGCGGGGTCCGCGGCGGGATCCGTGGTGGCGGGGTCGGTGGTTGCCGTGGCGTCGTCGGGAACCGCGCCGTCGGCCCCGACCACGATGGGCGCGGAGGGGCTCAGCGTGGTGACGTCGGCGGGTCGGTAGCCGGCGGAGCTGGCCGCGCCGCTGACGGCGTCGAAGAACCCGGGCTGGTCGGCCGTGGCCGGCCACATCCGGCCCAGGCCGTCGGCGGCCTCCCGGGTCACGCTGAGGTCGTCGGCCTGCACCTGCAACGAGCTGAGCTGCGTGGTCAGCAGCATGGTGCGGTCCTGGGCGTCGGCGACCGCGCTGTTGGTCTCGCCGATCGCGGAGGTCGCCGGGCCGACCAGCACCAGCCAGCCGAGCACCGCGACGACGAGCATGGCCCCGATCCCGGCGATCTTGGTCGCCTTGGGCGTCTTGAGGTTCACTTCGTCTCCTTCTCGAGACCGAGCTGGGCGAGCAGGTCGTCGTAGCGTCCGGTGAAGACCTTCGGGGTCAGCCCGACGGTCCCGTTGAAGGTGAGGCCGTCGACACCCGCGGTGGTCTCGGTCGAGGCGGTGGTGGTCGTCGAGATGAAGGGCTCGACGAAGAGGTCCTGCCTCGAGAGGCGCTGGACCAGCTGGCCGACCGCGCGACGGTCGGTGGCGGTGCCACTGATGACCAGGCACCCGACCGAGGGCTTGGCCTCGAACGGGTCGGGCCCGGGACAGCCCGATCCGCTGAGTCCGCGCGTGGGGTCGTCCGCGGCGGCCGGGGCGGGGGTGGTGGCGGAGGCGGTCGAAGGATCGGTCGTCGTGGCCGCGGCACCACCGTCGACGGCCGCCTGGTCGGCGGTCAACAACGTCACGGCGACGGAGTCGAAGTCGACCCCCGTCGGCGCGGCGCGCACGAGGGAGAGCAGCGCCTGGGAGAACGAGATGTCGGTGCTCATCGCGGTCTGGACGTCGGTGGCACGAGCGGCCACCCCGGTGACGTAGCCCTGCACCGGGGCGAGCTCCTTGATCTGGGCCTGGCGTGTGGTGGCCGCGGCCTCCTCGCCCGCGAGGCTGGCCTCGGCGGTGCGCAGGCTGAGGACCTGGAAGGCCCACCCGCTGACCACGAGCAGCAGCACCAGGCCGACGCCCAGCAGCATCTGCCCGCGCAGGCGCAGGACGGCGAGCTCCTCGAGGAACGAGGGCGAGAGCAGGTTGACGGCGTCGCCGGGTCCGGTCTTCTCGGCCCGGGCGAGGGAGGGGGCCTTCATGCCGTCGCTCCCAGGCACAGCCCGAGCGAGACCAGGAGGTCGTCGTCGGCCAGCGGCGTCGTCCCCGGTTCGTCGTCGTCGCCGCCTCGCAGCGACGCGACCGAGCGCGGGTCGAGCTGGGTGACGGGCATCGAGAGGTGGCGCGAGCACAGGGCCAGGAAGTCCGCGTGGCGGGCCCCACCCCCCGTGATCACGGCCCGGGTGGGCACGTGGTCGGGGTCGGTGCCGGCGTGGAAGTCCAGCGTGGTGCGGATGTCGAGCACCAGGCGCTCGGTCGCCTCGCGCACCGCTCGACGTACGGCGAGCAGGTCGACGGCCGACTCGTCGCCGGCGGGTGCGGTGTGGCTGCCGGTGCGCGAGAGCGCGGTCTTGGCCTCCTCGGCACTGGTCCAGTCCAGGCCGGTGGCCTCGACGATCGCTCGGGTGAACGACTCGCCCCCGATGCCGGGTGCGACGCGCACGAAACGCGGGACGCCACCGGTGTGGACCGCGACGGAGACCTTGTCGGCGCCGACGTCGACGACCGCCTCGGTGCGCTGGACGCCCATCGCGGCCTCGTCGTCGTCCGCGGCGGACGGGAACCGGCTGGCCGCCACGGCGGCGGCGCGCACCAGCGCGAGCGGCGACAGGTCGGCGGTCACCGGCCGCAGCCCGGCGGCCCGGACGGCGTGGACGAGCTCGTCGACGGCGCCGCGGGCGGTGGCGATCAACAGGATCTTGACCATCCGCCGGGTGGCGCCGGTGGCGGGGTCGATGGCCTCGTGCTCACCGAGGTGGACGTGGTCGATGTTGGCGTCGTCGATGCTCACCGGGAGCAGGTCGGCCACCTGGTAGCGCAGCGCGCGGCGCAGGTCGGCCGGCGGCATCCAGTCGAGCTCGATCTGGCGCACGAGCACCGAGCCGCTGCACACGCCGAGCCGGACCCGGGTGTTGCTGATCCGCGTCTCCTTCCAGAGCCCGCGCAGGGCCTCGGTGACGGCGCCGGGGTCGGCGACGGAGCCGCCCTCGACGGCGCCGAGGGGCAGGGGGACACGACCCGAGCGGCGCACGGAGGCACGGCGTCCGGGGCGCAGCTCGACGGCACGCACGGCGGTGCGTCCGATGTCGAGACCGACGGTGGTGGGCATGGAGGTCTCCGCGCTGTGGGGTGGGTGGGGGTGGTGCACGTGGTGCGGCGTGAGTCGTTGGGGTGCGAGGTGTCGAGCGGGGGCCGGGGTGGTGGCCCGGGCCCGACCGGACGGGGGAGCCGGACGTGGTGCGACAGCCTCACCTGAGGTCTCCCGCCGTCCGACGGGCGCTCGAGAAGTTCCATCGGCGCCCGCCCGCCTCTTCTTGAGCCCGGGTTCCTGCCGCGATCGCCACAGGATCGCGACCGGACCTTCAGCCCGGACACGGGGGAGCCGACGACCCAGGGGACGGCGCCGACCCGACGACGCCCGTGAGCCCCGACCTCTCCCTGACCACCAGGAGCCCTGATGGAAACCGTGCCCGCCCCGCTCGCCGTCCTCCTCGAGGCGATGGTGCGCGAGGGCGCCTCCGACCTCCACCTGCGCAGCCACGGTCATCCCCGGGCTCGGGTCCGGGGCTCGCTGGTCCCCTGGGGCAGCGCGCCGCTGACCTCGGAGCAGGTCACCGCGATGGTGCGCGGCGCGATGGACCCGTCGGTGCTGGCCGGCTTCGAGGAGACCGGGGAGGCCGACTTCGCGGTGAGCCTCTCGGGGGTCGGACGGTTCCGGGTCAACGGCTTCCGGGCCCGGGGCAGCGACGGGGCGGTGTTCCGTCTGATCGGCGCCGAGCCGATCCCGTTGAGCCAGCTCGGGGTGCCCGAGGTCGTCCAGCGCCTGGCCCTGCGCCCGCGTGGGCTGGTGCTCGTGACCGGGCCGACCGGCTCGGGCAAGTCGACCACGCTCGCGGCGATGGTCGACGCGATCAACGAGCGCAGGTCGGTGCACATCCTGACCCTGGAGGACCCGATCGAGGTCCTCCACCGCGACAAGCAGGCCGTCGTGACCCAGCGCGAGCTCGGGAGCGACACCGTCAGCTGGACCTCGGCGCTGAAGGGGGCGATGCGCCAGGACCCGGACGTGATCCTGATCGGGGAGCTGCGCGACGCCGAGACCGTCAAGGCCGCGATGTCCGCGGCGGAGACCGGGCACATGGTGCTCAGCACCATGCACACCACCGACGTGAAGGAGACCGTGCTGCGGATCGGTGAGTTCTTCCCGCCGCACGAGCAGCACCGGGTGCGCGCAGCCCTCAGCGCCTCGCTGGAGGGCGTGGTCTGCCAACGGCTCGTGCCCACGGCCGACGGCAAGGGCCGGGCCGTCGCCCTCGAGGTCGCCGTGCGCGACGCCCGTTTCGCCGAGGCCGTGGCCGACCCGGAGCGCACCGGTGAGATCCCCGACATCGTCGCCGACGGGGAGTACTCCGGGATGTTCACCTTCGACCAGCACCTGCTGAAGCTGGTGATGTCGGGGACGATCGACCTCCGCACTGGCACGATGGCAGCCACCAACCCCCACGACTTCGCCGTCATGCTGCGGCGTACGGGGTGGACCCCCCCGGCCGCCCACACCGGCCCGTCCGCCCCGCCCCCCGCAGCCCGACCCTCCCTCGAAGGAGCCCGGTGACCGAGCTGCTGAACCCCCCCGCCCCCCTGATCTCCGCGGTCCGCGAGCCCCGCCGACCTCCGGCCGGCCCCGGCCTGGTCGATCTCAGCCTGACCGACCTGCGGGCCTACCGGCAGCGCCTGCGCGAGGAGGAGGACCGCGCGTCGTACTGGCGGCGCCTCGTCCACGCACGGCTCGACCTGCTGGCCGCCGGTCGTGGCGTCGACGGCTCGGTCTCGCTGGCCGACCTGGTGCGCATCCTCGGCGACACGGGGTCGGGGGCCGCGCGCACGGCGTTGATGCGGGTGCACGCCGAGACCCCGCTTCCCCAGCTGCCCGACCTCGTCGACGTCTGGTCGGGCCCGGTCGACGGGGTCGAGCGCGACGACGTCGAGATCCGGCTCCGCGACGCCGAGGCCCGGCTGACCGACTACCGGGCGGCCCTGTTCGCGCGGTTGGAGGAGACGACCCGGGCGCTGGTGCTGCGCTACCGCCAGGATCCCTCGGCCGCGCTGGCCGTGCTCGGCTGAGATCCCTCAGGGGCTTGACTTGTCCCCGGTCGACGGTGAAGGTGAGGCTCCGCTCCACCCCCTGCCCGCCGCCCCGCAAGCCCCGCATCCCTGGAGACTCCTCGTGCGACGACCCTCGGGCCCCACGGCCCTCGTCTGCGCCCTCGCGCTGGCCGTTCCCCTGCAGCTGGCCGTCTCGGCGGCCGTGCAGGCAGACTCACCCGCACCTGGTCCAGACAGCTCGGCCACCACGGACCCCCGCACCGGCCTGACCTGTGCCGACGAGGTCGCCGTCGGGGAGCTGACCTACGCCGGGCCAGGCGACGTGCGCGAGGTCGCGCGTGCCGAGGCCCGGAAGGCGACCGCGGCGCCGGTGCGCACGGCGGCCGACGCGACCCGGGCCGTCGAGACGCTGGTCGACCAGGGCCTGGTCGGCACCGAGGACGCCGTCGACGTCGGCGCCGGGGAGCAGAGCGACGAGGGCCTCGTCGTCCCCGTCCGCGACGCCACCGGTGACGAGGTCGCCGCCGTGGTCTTCGAGCAGGCCGAGTCCGGTCTCCGCCCCCACGTCCTGGCCTGGTGCGCATCATGAGGTCCGCGCGCGTCACCCGCGCCGTCGTCGTCACCCTCGTCGTGGTCAACGCCGTGGTGCTCGCCGGCGTGCTCTCCCCGAGCGCATCGGGTCACCGACCCGGGCAGTTCTACACCCAGGAGTGGAAGCCGAGCTCGAAGGTCGGCTACGTCCTCGACCGCAGCATGAAGCCGAGGACCACCAAGAAGTGGGTGCGCCGAGCCGAGTCGCAGTGGGACGACCGGTCCCGCGGGCGGTCGCCGCGCTTCGTGCTGCGCGGCGTGAAGCAGATCAACGGCCCCTTCAGCCCCTGCAAGGGCCCCAACGCCGTCTTCCGCGACTACATGGGCCCCGAGAACGGCTTCCCCGACGGCATCCTCGGGTTCACCCCCGGCTGCTTCAAGGGCAAGCGGATGGTCGGCTTCACGATGATCATCAACAGCCGGTACGCCGCGTCGTACGGTCGCAGCGGCCCGCCCGCCGGTGCCTTCGACGGCCCGGCCGTGCTCACCCACGAGTTCGGTCACGCGACCGGCTGGTACGGCCACTACGAGAACAAGTCGAAGCAGTGCGACAAGCGTGGCGCCTACCAGACGATGTGCCCGATCTGGCGGCCCAACCGGGCCCGGGCCTGGCGCAGCCTGGGCAAGCACGACAAGCACACGATCAACAGTGCCTACCGCAGACGCCGCTGAGGCGGGCGGTCGACGAGGTCGGCTGCTCCTGCTCGCGGTGCTCGCCCCGGCCCTGGTCGTGACGACCTCGGGCTGCGGGGCGAGCACGTCGGGCGCTGACAGCGCGGGGGACACCGCTCCCGCTCTCGCCTCGCCCGCGGACCCGTCCGCGGTGCCGGCGGAGGTGCGCGACGCGGTGGCGGCCTGCCAGGAGGACCCCCGGACCCGCGGCGACCTCACCCGCGGCAAGGGCGTCGTCCCCCTCGCGACGCCGTCCGGCTCGCCGGAGTCGCTCGGCGGTGCGGACCCGCTCGAGGCCGCCGAGGGCATCCTCGGCGGCGGCGTCCTCGGGGCACGCGTCGACGGCGCGCCCGTCCTCGTGGACCGCGACGACAGCACCGCCGTCGTCGCCGTGCTCCGCGACGAGGGGCCGGACGTCGCCGGCGTGCTCCTCCTCGCGCGCGGCGACCAGGGCTGGCAGGTCCGGCAGCTGCTCACCTGCCGCTGAGCCGCGGGGCCGGCCCGATCCTCGACCTCGGTGCGGGGACCGTGCGCAGGCACACGGCCGCTCCGGAACGGGTTGGCGCCGACCCCTCAAGGAGCACGGGGATCCGGTCGATGTTCTGGCTGACGCACCCCACCGCGTCGCCAGCCCGCACAGCGGGCCGTGCTCCCGCCTCCCGTGGCGGGTCGTGCGACCACCTCCCCTCACCCCTCAGAGCAGGCCCCCATGACGCTGATGGACCCCGCGGCCCCCCCGACCTCTGCACCGCCACCACGTCGCATCGGCCAGGCGTCCGGCGTGACCACCCACGAGCTGCTCAGCGCCGGTCTCGTGACGCCCGAGCAGGTGGCGCAGGCGACCGCGATGGCCGACACCCCCGGCGACGTGATCGCCAACCTGGTCGCCAGCGGCGCCGTGGTCAAGAACGACCTCCTCGCGCTGGCTGCGAGAGCAGCCGGGCTGAGCTTCGTCGACCTCGCCGAGCACACCCTCGACGCCGCCGCGACCGCGCTGCTGCCGGCCGAGTTCGCCCGGCGCGCCGGTGTCCTGCCGGTCGGCTTCGAGGGCCAGGCGCTCGCGGTCGCCGTCGCCCTGCGCTCGGTCAACGACCTCCAGCTCAAGGACGACATCGCCCGCCTCGTCGGACGCCGGGTCGTCTTCGTGCTGTCGGCGCGCGAGGACATCGAGTTCCGGATCAGCCAGACCTACCGCGCCGAGGGCGAGCTCGCGGACCTGACCACGAACCTCGTCGTCACCGACAACAGCGCCGGCGACCTCGAGACCCTGACCGAGGTCACCGAGGACGCGCCGGTCGTCCGCTTCGTCAACCTGCTGATCACCCAGGCCATCGCCGACCGCGCCTCCGACATCCACATCGAGGCCACCGAGCGTGACGTGCGGGTGCGCTACCGCATCGACGGCGTGCTGCGCGACGCCCACCGGGCACCGCGCAACATCCTCAACGGGGTCATCTCGCGGATGAAGATCATGTCCGACATGGACATCGCCGAGCGGCGGATCCCCCAGGACGGCCGGATGAGCGTCGAGCACCAGGGCAAGCGGATGGACCTGCGCGTCGCGACCCTGCCCACCGTGTGGGGCGAGAAGATCGTCTGCCGGGTGCTCGACAACACCAACACCAAGCTGAGCCTGGACGACCTCGGCTTCAGCCGGGAGAACTTCGAGCGTTTCGAGCGCTCCTACACCAAGCCCTACGGGATGATCCTGGTCACCGGACCCACCGGGTCGGGCAAGTCCACGACGCTCTACTCCACGCTGAACATCCTCAACCAGCCGTTGGTCAACGTGATCACCGTCGAGGACCCGGTGGAGTACCGGCTGCCCGGGATCAACCAGGTGCAGACCAACGTCAAGGCCGGCCTGACCTTCGCCTCGGCCCTGCGCTCGATCCTGCGCTCGGACCCCGACATCGTGCTGATCGGTGAGATCCGCGACCACGAGACGGCCCACATCGCCGTCGAGGCCTCGCTGACCGGCCACCTCGTGCTCTCCACCCTGCACACCAACGACGCCCCGTCGGCGATGACCCGTCTGATCGAGATGGGCATCGAGCCCTTCCTGGTCGGCTCGGCCCTCGACTGCGTGGTCGCCCAGCGGCTCTGCCGCGCGCTGTGCCCCCGCTGCAAGCAGGCCTTCGAGCCCGACCCCGAGGAGCTCCACGCGATGAACTTCACCCTGCCCGAGGGCCACTCCGGCCCGCTCTACAAGCCCGGCGGCTGCACCTCGTGCGGCGGCACCGGCTACAAGGGCCGGATGGCGCTGCACGAGGTGATGGACGTCGGCGAGGACATCGAGCGCCTCGCCGTACGCCGCTCGCCGACCGAGGACATCGCCCGTGTGGCGCGCGAGCAGGGCATGAGCGAGCTGCGCGACGACGGCTGGGCCAAGGTCCTGTCCGGGAAGACCACCATCGAGGAGGTGCTCCGTGTCGTGGGGTGACGAGCTGGCCTACGAGCCCGCTCCGAAGGCGCCCATGCTGCCCCTCGACGACCTGCTGCGTGCGGTCGCCGACAGCGGCTCCTCCGACCTGCACCTGACCGCCGGCGCGCCGCCGACCATGCGGCTGCGCGGCGAGATGACCGCGATCGAGGGCTACGAGGTGCTGCTGCCCGACGTGCTGCGCGAGGCGCTCTACGCGATCCTCACCGAGCGGCAGCGCAAGGTGCTCGAGGAGACCCGCGAGCTCGACTTCGCCTACACCGTGCCCGGCTTCGCCCGGTTCCGCGTCAACCTCTACTGGCAGCGCGAGTCGATCGGTGCCGTCATGCGGCTGATCCCCTGGGAGATCAAGGCGCTCCCGGAGCTGGGCCTGCCCGAGGTGATCGCGAGCTTCGCCACGCTCAAGCGCGGCCTGGTGCTCGTGACCGGGCCGACCGGGTCGGGCAAGTCGACGACGCTGGCCGCGATCATCGACCAGGTCAACCGCACCCGGCGCGGTCACATCATGACCGTCGAGGACCCGATCGAGTTCCTCCACGACCACCACGGCTGTCTGGTCAACCAGCGCGAGGTCGGCGCCGACACCCACGGCTTCCAGCAGGCGCTCAAGCACGTCCTGCGCCAGGACCCCGACGTGATCCTGGTCGGCGAGCTGCGCGACCTCGAGACCATCTCGGTGGCCCTCACCGCGGCCGAGACCGGCCACCTCGTCTTCGCCACCCTGCACACGCAGTCGGCCCAGGACACCATCAGTCGCGTCGTCGACGTCTTCCCCTCCGGCCAGCAGCAGCAGGTGCGTACCCAGCTCGCCGCCACCCTCCAGGCCGTGGTCTGCCAGTCGCTGGTGCCGACCACCGACCGCAAGGGCCGGGTGGCCGCGGTCGAGATCATGGTCTGCAACTCCGGCATCCGGGCGATGATCCGCGACGACAAGCTCCAGCAGATCCCGGGTGCGCTCCAGTCGGGGCTCAAGGACGGCATGCGGACGCTGAACTCGGACCTCGCCGGCCACGTCCGCGCGGGGAAGATCAGCCGCGAGGACGGCCTGGAGCACTGCTCCAACAAGGAGGACTTCCTCGCCCTCGTCGCCTCCGCCGGCCCCGTCGGCGCGGGCACCCACGTCCACGGCGCAGCCCGCGCGAGCGCCGCCGCCGCCTCCCTCGCCCAGCCTGCCGGCTGGGCCTGAACCGAACGGACGCAGAGATGGCCAGCACCTACGCCTACAAGGTCCGTGACGACGACGGCCGCTTCAAGGAAGGCACCGTCAGCGCCGACAACGAGAAGGCGGTCGCCGAGAAGCTGATCGCGATGGGCTACGTGCCCCTCGAGGTCAAGGAGATGGGCAAGGGTCTCAACCGCGAGATCAGCTTCGGCACGCCCCGGGTCAAGACCAAGGACCTCGCCGTCTTCGCCCGCCAGCTGGCCACCATGGTCGACGCCGGGCTGAGCCTGCTGCGCGGGCTGACGATCCTGCACGACCAGACCGAGCACGCCGGGCTCAAGCTCGCCCTGGGCAACCTCAAGCAGGCGGTCGAGTCCGGGCACAGCCTGTCCTCGGCGCTGGCCGCCGACCCGAAGACGTACCCGCCGTTCATGATCCACATGACCCGCGCCGGCGAGGCCGGTGGCTTCCTGGACGGCGCGCTGAAGCAGATCGCCGAGACCTTCGAGGCCGACGTCAAGCTGCGCGGCAAGGTGAAGTCGGCCATGACCTACCCCGTCGTGGTGCTGATCATGGCCCTGCTGATGTGCATCGGGATGCTGCTGTTCATCGTCCCGATCTTCGAGAAGATGTTCGACGACCTCGGCGGCGAGCTGCCGCTGCCCACCCAGGTGCTGGTCACCCTGTCGAACTCGATGAAGTTCGTGCTGCCCGTCTGCGTCGTCCTCGCGGTCGCGGGCGTGGCGTGGTGGCGCAAGTTCGGGCGCGAGGAGAGCGTGCGCCGCGTCGTGGACCCGCTGAAGATGAAGCTCCCGGTCTTCGGCGACCTGTTCGCCAAGATCGCGCTCGCCCGCTTCGCCCGCAACCTGTCCACCCTGCTCGGCGCCGGTGTGCCGGTGCTCCAGTCGCTCGAGATCGTGGCCGAGACCTCCGGGTCGACGGTGATCGCCGACGCGCTCTACGACGTGCGGGCCTCGGTCTCGCAGGGCGAGGCGATGGCCGGACCGCTGGCGCGGCACCCGATCTTCCCGGGCATGACCGTGCAGATGATCTCCTCGGGCGAGGAGTCCGGGTCGGTGGACCAGATGCTCGCGCGGATCGCGAAGTTCTACGACGAGGAGGTCGAGGCGACGACCGACGCCCTGACCTCGCTCATCGAGCCGCTGATGATCGGGTTCCTCGGCGTCGTCGTCGGCGGCATGATCGTCGCGCTGTACATGCCGATGTTCTCCATCTTCGACCTGATCGAGTAGGCGGACCCCGACATGCGCACCCCACCACCGCGCCCCGCGGCGGCCCACCGTCGCGCCGCCACGACGGACGGTGGCTTCACCCTGATCGAGGTGATGGTCGCCTTCACCCTCTTCCTGACCTTCTCGACCGCGGTGCTCAGCGTGCTGGGTGCCGGCATCAAGCTCGGCAACGAGGACTCCACCCGGCTGACCGCCACCAACCTGGCCAGCCGCGAGCTCGAGGTCACCCGGGACGTCTTCTCCAGCCCGACCCAGGGACCGAACCGCCTGACGATCGGCCGGTCCGACAACCCGAGCCCGCTGCAGCGGCGGCACGGTGGGCCAACCCCTGGTCGTCAACAACGTGCCGTACACGGTGACCCGCACGACGCAGTGGGCCTCGGTGGCCGGCTCGGCCGCCTCGACCTGCGACGACGGCACCGGCACCGAGCTGGCCTACCTCAAGGTCCGCGTCGACGTGTCCTGGCCGACGCTGGGCAGCCGGCCGCCCGTGACGATGTACACCACGATGACCCCGCGCAAGGGCACCTACGCCGCCGGCGCGGGCCACATCGGGCTCAAGGTCGTCGACCGCGCGGGTCGGCCGCTGTCCGGGATCACCGCCACCGCGAGCGGGCCGTCGACCAAGACGGGGGCCACGGGCAGTGACGGGTGCGTGCTGCTGCCGTTCCTGACGCCCGGCACCTACCAGGTCACGCTGAGCAGCCCCGGCTACGTCAACCAGGCGGGGGACACCACCGCCGCCCAGACCGTCACGATCGGCGCCGGCGAGCTCTCCCGCACCACCGTCGAGTACGACCGGGCGGCGACCATCAACGCGACCTTCGTCACCGACCCCAGCTTCGGACTCCCGCACGGACCTCGGCTCGATCCCGGTCACGGTGGCCAACAGCGCCCTGCGCCCCGTCGGCACCCGTGTCGATCGGTGGCGCCGGCAACCCCCGAACCCTGACCAACCTCTACCCGTTCCCCAGTGGCTACCAGCTCTTCGCCGGCAGCTGCCCCGACAACGACCCGGAGTTCCCGGGCAACGGAGCGCCGTCGACCCCGACCGGGCCGGTCCGGGTCGAGGCCGAGACCGGCGCCGCGAGCCGTGGCGCCAAGGTCTCCAGCACCCAGCCCGGGTACTCCGGCACTGGTTACGTCGACTTCGACAACAAGAAGAACGCCCAGGTCGACCAGATCTACATCAGCCGTGCGGCCGCCGGCACGACCACGATCACCCTGAGCTACCAGACGGCCAAGACGGGGCAGGAGCTCAACGTGACGCTGGGCGGCACGGTGGTCCGGACCGTGGCTCTTCCGAAGACGCTGCGGGCTCGGCTTGTGGCGGACCATCACCGTCGACCTCGACCTCGCCTCCGGCGTCAACGACGTGGGGTTCCTCGGCGGCAAGGACGTCGACAGCGACGTGAACATCGACTGGTTGGAGACCACTGCGCAGGCAGTGGTGGCGGCGCCCGGATCGCGGCTGGATCCCGGTGCCGACCGAGCCGGGAGGCACCTCGAGCGGCGACGTACGCCTCGCCGCCCTGACGGTGAGGGCCTCTTCCCGAACAGCCTGGTCCGGGCGCGCCAGGACGGCTGCGCCGGCAGCCCGTCCCTCGTCGCTCGGGAGGACCGGCGACGACGGCACCCTGCGCACCAGCCTTCCGTACGGCACCTGGCAGCTGTGGTCGTCGTTGCAGACGTTGAGCAGCACCGTCCTGCTTCAGCGCCCCAGCCACCGGCGGCACGGTGACCCCCCCACGGTGGCAGTGTCGTGACGGGTCTCCGAAGGCGGCTCCGCGCCGCGCGCGAGCGGGCCGAGCGCGACGGCCGGCCGCTGGACGCCGGCCTGACGCTCGCCGAGCTGCTGGTCGTGATCGGGCTCTTCTCGATCCTCACCACGATGATCGCCTCCATCGCGATCCTCGCGACCAGGTCCGTCGACGGCATCAGCACCCGGCTCGACAACTCGACCTCGAGCGAGGTCGCGATCGCGAACATCTCCAAGTCCCTGCGCACCGCCGTCCTCCCCGGACAGCTGGCCACGTCGTGCGCGACCTGCGGCGACAACGCCGTCGTGGCCGCGACGTCGACGAAGATCACGTTCTACGCCAACCTCAACAACACCGGCGAGCGGTCCGACCAAGACCACGCTCGAGGTGGTGCAGGACCCCACCACGACGAGTGCCACCGGGATGCTCCGGGTCACCACCCAGGCCCCGGCCGTCGCCGCCGACGGGAGCTACTCCTACTGCACGGTCGGCGCTGCCGGTTGCGCGGCCGCTGTCCGCACGGCCGCCCGAGGCCTGCTGTGGCCCTCGCCGGCCGTCTTCACCTACCTCGACTTCGACGGTGGACCGATCGCCGGCACGACCGTGCCGGCCGCCGACCTGCCTCGCATCTCGAGCATCGACGTGCAGGTCCAGGTCCGCTCCAAGACCGGGGCCCGCTACGCCACTGCCGTGGCCGTGCAGCGCGTCCGTCTGCCCAACGCCGAGATCAACGCCCGGGAGTCCACGACATGACCACGCGCCCGTCGCACGCCACGACCGACCTGCGGCACCGCGCCCGGGACGAAGGCTCAGCCCTGCTGCTCGTCGTGGGCGTGATGAGCACGCTCTTCGTCCTCGTCAGCGTGGCGCTCGGCTACGCGACGCAGACCCAGGGGGTCGTGCAGAAGTCGCGCTACTTCAACCAGTCCCTGGCGGCCGCCCAGGCCGGGGTGGACGACTACCTCGCCCGGCTCAACCAGGACGACAACTACTGGCGCACGACCGACTGCACCAACGTGGCGATGAAGCGGGCCTACACGAGCTCGGCACCCTGCGGCTGGGGCGCCAGCACGGCGACGGGCTGGGTGACCGTCCCGGGCTCGGCCGGGCAGACCTACGAGGCCAGCTTCCACTACGACGCGGTCACGACGAACACGCCCGTCAACGGCGTCATCGAGCTGACCGTGACGGGCCGGGCCGGTGACAGCAGGCGCACGGTGCGGGTGCTGCTGCGCCGCGACGGCTTCGGCGAGTTCCTCTACTTCACCATCTACGAGACGATCGACCCGGCCAACGACGCGGTCTACAGCAGTGCGACGCAGGCCGCCGACAAGTGCACGCACTACTTCTGGGAGCCGACCTCGGTGAGCTCCAAGCCGCGTGACACCAGCTACTGCCGCGACATCCAGTTCGCGCCGGGCGACGTGATCAACGGACCGGTGCACAGCAACGACACCCTGCTGATCGCGGGGGGTGCGACCTTCCGTGGCACGGTGACCACCTCGGACCCCAAGTGCAACCCCGGCACGGGTCCGGCCAAGCCCGCGACGCAGTGCTACCGCGCCACCGGGACCGGCTCACCGACGTTCCAACGCGGGATCGGCTGGCGCAAGACCCAGACGCCGCAGGACTCGACCAGCGACCTCCAGCAGTACGTCACCCCGGGACGGACCAACAACCTCGGGTGCCTCTACACCGGCCCGACCCGGATCAAGTTCCTGCCGAGCACGGTCGGATCGACACCACGGATGACCGTGTGGAGCCGGTGGAGCGCAGCCTCGACGCTCAACCCGGGCTGCGGGACCGCCACCGACCTGCGCAGCGGGTCGGGTGCGACGATCAACGTGCCGGACAACAAGCTGATCCTGGTCCAGGACGTGCCGACCGGGACCTCGGCGCCCGCCGACCAGCCGATCGCGACGAACGGTGCCTGCACCGCCGGGTCGATCGGCGACGGGCTGCCGGTCTCCAACGACGAGAACCGCCTGCTCGGTGAGTACAACTGCCGCTACGGCACGGTCTACGCCGAGGGCCCCTTGCGCGGTCGCACCACGATCGCCGCCGACAACAGCATCGTGGTCACCGGCGACCTGACCTACGCCGGAGGCCAGAACGGCACCGACGCGCTCGGACTGATCGCCGAGAACTCCGTGCAGGTCTACCACCCGGTGAAGAAGTCCTCGACCGGGGTCTGGAGCGACCTGCCGAGCGCGAACACGAGCAGCGTGTCCGTCAACGCCTCGATCCTCGCCCTGCGGCACAGCTTCGGCGTGCAGTACTACCAGTACGGCAGCAACCTGGGCACGCTCAGCGTCTACGGCTCCATCGCACAGGTATTCCGTGGGGCCGTGGGCACCTCCACCGGAAGCGGAGCTGCGACCGGCTATCTCAAGGACTACAACTACGACAGCCGGCTCAAGTACTCCCCGCCGCCGTACATGCTCGACCCCGTGCAGTCCTCGTGGGGTCAGAAGTCGTTCGGAGAGATCCAGGCGGCGTACTGAGCGCACCGCTCCCGTAGCGCAGCACCAGGCGCGTGACCAGCACCCGCACGGCCCCGGCGAGCCCTCGCCGGGGCCGTGCGGCGTGTGCGCCCGCTGACCTGCGGGTTCCCGTCGCGGACCAGCGGTGACTGGTCTGGACCAGGCTCAAGGCAACGGCCCTCTGCCCCGACATCTCTGGTGTCACGCACGGGGTCGCACTCAGCGGCCCGGACCCCCCACCCACCCGGCTCCACCCCCCGAAACGGAGAACCCCTCATGCTCAAGCGCCTCAACAAGTCGATGGACGAGAAGGACGCCGGCTTCACGCTGATCGAGCTCCTCGTCGTCGTCGTGATCATCGGCATCCTGGCCGCGATCGCCATCCCCGCCTTCCTCAGCCAGCGCGAGAAGGCCGCGGACGCTGCGACCAAGTCGGACCTGAAGAACGCCGCCACCGTGATGGAGACGAAGTTCGTCGACGCGCAGACCTACGCGAGCGTGGCGCTCGCCGACTTCAACAAGACGAGCAGCACGACGCTCACGATCAAGCAGGCCGACGCCACGAAGTACTGCCTGACCGGAAGCAACACCGGCCACACCGGCACCACGTTCTACTACGACAGCACCAAGGGCGGGCTTCTCACCGGCACCGCAACCTGCTGACCCACAGCGCGCCGGCGGCGCGTCGCGGACCTCGGTCCGCGGCGCGCCGTTCGTCATTTCCTCGTGGCTTAGACTGCCTCCCGTGACCCCCGAGGAGCAGCACGAGGCCGACCGCCAGGCCCTCGCGCGGGTCCTGCGGGGCGACGAGCTCACCGAGGCCGAGGCGGCCGAGCTGGCCGCGGCCGAGGACCGGGCCCGCCAGCAGCACGTCGAGACGCAGCGTCGTCAGCAGCAGCTGCTCTCCGAGCTCAGCTTCCTCGACGAGTAGCCGCCACCAGGGCCTACCCTCCGACCGGGTGGTCCATGCGCCGTTCGACGAGATTGGTCGATCTCATCCCCAGGCCGTCCGCCGCGACTAGCGTCTCGCAGGCAGGACGACACGACCGACCAGGGATGAATCATGACCGTGACCGCGACGATGGACACCGTGTGGGCGGACTACAAGGCGACCGGTGATCCGGAGCTGCGCAACCAGCTGGTGCTGCAGTACGCCCCTCTGGTCAAGTACGTCGCCGGCCGGATCCGCGCCGGCCTGCCGTCCTCGGTCGAGTCGGCCGACCTCGTCTCCGAGGGCATCTTCGGGCTGATGGACGCGATCGAGAAGTTCGACCCCGAGCGGGGGTGGGCCTTCCAGACCTACGCCGTGCCGCGCATCCGCGGCGCCATCATCGACTCGATCCGCTCCGCGGACTGGGTGCCGCGCTCGGTCCGCACCCGGCTGCGCGACATCGAGAACGCCCGGGTGGCCCTGCACCACGAGCTGGGCCGGGAGCCCGACGACGACGAGCTTGCCGGGAGAGCCGAGATCAGCGTGCGCGACCTGCGCGAGGTGCTCGGCAAGCAGACCCAGCTGGGCCTGGTGGGCGAGGACGAGCTCTACGCCATCGGGGACACCGGCCCCGGCATCGAGGACGCGCTCGAGGACGAGGGCACCCGCCAGCTGCTGATGCACGCCGTGCGCGGGCTGCCCGAGCGCGACCAGGTCGTGATCGCGCTGTACTTCTTCGAGGGCCTCACCCTGGCCGAGATCGGCCAGGTCCTCGGGGTCACCGAGTCCCGCGTCAGCCAGCTGCGCAGCCGCGCCACCCGGTTGCTGCGCGAGCTGATGACCGCCTCGCTGGCCTGACCGCCGGCTGCTCGGCCGGCCCCGGGCCGCGACCGCCCCTCGTGCGCCGACGGCATCGAGCGGCGGCTTTACCGGAGCGTCTCGCTCTGATGCCCGTCTTGTTGGTTTTCGTGACCGATCACGTGGTCGCACCGTCGTCGACGGTCCTCCGGGGGTCCTGGTCTGGACCACGCCCCGGCGTGAGTCACACGAGTCACTTTGGTAACACGGCCTCTGACCTGCGGAAACGTCCCTCTGGAACGAGTATCGGCGTCCGAGGCGCGACCAGCAGGGTCCCAGCCCTCAAGGTCGAAGGGCCTCGTCTCGTAGAACGCCTGTGGAAGTCCCGTTGCCTAGTTGAAACTATTCCCAAGAGCCTCCCACCGCACCTCGACAGCTTGAAAGGACCATGGGGATGAGCATCATCGAGACCGACACCGTGTGGCACACCTACCGCACGGAGGGTGCACCCCAGGACCGCAACGACCTCGTCGTCGAGCACCTGCAGCTGGTGCGTCACGTGGCCAACCGGATGCGTCGCAGCCTCCCGTCGTACGTCGACGTCGAGGACCTCGTCTCCGACGGCGTGATGGGCCTGATGGACGCGGTGGAGAAGTTCGAGCCCGAGCGTGGCCTGACCTTCCAGACCTACGCCGTCTACCGCATCCGCGGCGCGATCATCGACTCGATCCGCGCCCACGACTGGATCCCGCGCTCGGTGCGCCGCACCCAGCGCGACGCCGAGCTGGCCTCGACGCGGCTGCGCGACGAGCTGGGCCGCGAGGCGACCGAGTCCGAGATCGCCGGGGTCCTCGGGATCACCTCCCGCAAGCTCGGTGAGGCGCTCGAGGCCGCCTCGATCGGGCTCGGCGGCGAGCACGGCCTCGACGGCGTCGTCGACCCGTGCCCCGGTGCGGAGGTCCTGCTCGAGGAGGAGTCCAACCGCCAGCTGCTGATGAGCTCGGTCAAGGACCTGCCCCAGCGCGACCAGCTGATCATCGCGCTGTCGTTCTTCGAGGAGATGACCCTCGCGGAGATCGGTGAGCTGCTCGGCGTCAGCGAGTCGCGCGTCTGCCAGCTGCGCGGCCGTGCGCTGCGCACCCTGCGCACCCAGCTCACCGCGCAGGGACTGGACGCCGCGTAGTCGACGGTCGCCGGCCGCGCGAGAGCGCGACGCCGACCAGGGTGAGCGCCCCGCCGGCGTAGGCCAGCGGTGCCGGCGCCTCGCCCAGCAGCACCAGGGCCAGCACGATCGTGATCGGCGGCACGAGGTAGGTGCTCACCCCGAGCCGGGAGGCGTCGAGGTGGCGCAGCGCCACGGCGTACGTCGTGAAGGCCACCGCCGTCGGGAAGACGCCGAGGTAGACCAGCAGCCACCGCGAGTCACCGGATGCTGCGGCGCTCTCCCGCACCAGCGCGGGCGCGAAGGGCAGGCAGACCACGGCACCGACCGTGCAGGCCAGCCAGGTCACCTGCACCGCGGGCAGGCTCGCGACCAGCGGCTTCTGCAGGATGACCGAGACGGCGTAGACGACGGCGGCCACCAGCACCAGGGCCACCCCGAGCACGTCGCGCTCCTGGCTGCCCGAGCTCGAGGCCGCGATCAGCGCGACCCCGCCGAAGGCGATCACGAGGCCGAGGCCCAGGCGCCGGTCGAAGTGCTCACCGAGGAACAGCGCCGCGAGCACGGCGATCAGCAGCGGCGAGACCTGCACCAGGATCGACGCCGTGCCGGCGTCGATGCGGCGCTCGCCCTCGTTGAGCGCGAGGTTGTAGACGCCGAACCACAGCACCCCGATCGCCACGAGCGGGCCCCACTGGGCGCGCGTGGGTCGGGACAGCCCGTGGCCCCGACCTCGACGCAGGGCGAAGACGCCGAGCGCCAGCGAGCCGACGACCAGGCGGCCCAGCGAGAGCGCGCCGGGGGAGAAGTCGTCGCCGAGGTCGCGGATCGCGACGAAGGCCGAGGCCCAGAGCACCAAGGTGCACGCGATCGCGGCGTACGGCAACCAGGTCGGCGTGCTGCTGGATCCCTCGGAGCTCACCGTCCGAACGTAGGCCGTCGTGCCGACGGTGCTCAGGCCAGGGTGGCGGCCTCGCGGGCGAGGGCCTCGACGCGGGACCAGTCGCCGGCGGCGAGGGCGTCGGCGGGGGTGAACCACGAGCCGCCGACGCAGCCGACGTTGGGCAGCGCGAGGTACGTCGCGGCGCTCGCGGCGGTGATCCCTCCGGTGGGGCAGAAGCGGGCCGCCGGCACCGGCGAGGCGATCGCCTTGAGGTACGCCGCGCCGCCGGAGGCCTCGGCCGGGAAGAACTTCATCTCGCTGATCCCGGCCTCGAGCACCGTGAGGACCTCGGAGACCGTCGCGGTGCCGGGCAGGAACGGCAGCCCGGTGCCCAGCATCGCCTCCAGCAGGCGCGGCGTCGCGCCGGGGGAGACCAGGAACCGGGCGCCCGCCGCGCGGGCCGCCTCGGCCTGGGCCGGCGTGCAGACCGTGCCGGCGCCGATGAGGATCTCGGGCACCTCGTCGGCGATCGCGCGGATCGCGTCGAGCGCGACCGGGGTGCGCAGGGTCAGCTCGATGACGGGCAGGCCGCCGGCGACCAGGGCCCGCGCCAGAGGTACGGCGTGGGCCAGGTCGTCGACCACGACGACCGGCACCACGGGCACGACCGAGAGCAGCGAGGTGGGCTGGACCAGGGTGGACTCAGGCGTGCTCGACATGACGGCTCTCCTGCTGGTGGGTCTGCTCGTGGGGCGCGAGGATCGGGAAGACGGACGCGCCGAGGTCGGCGGGTCCGACGCTGGCGCGGAAGGCGGCGAAGAGCTCGCGGCCGGTGCCGGCCCACTCCTCGCCCTGGGGCGGACGGCCGGTCGAGGGGCGGGCGTCGAAGTCGTCCTCGACGTGGATGGACAGCGTGCCGCTCACGGCGTCGAGGGTGACCAGGTCACCGTCGCGGACCCGCGCGAGCGGACCGCCGAGCGCGGCCTCCGGGGTGACGTGGATCGCGGCCGGGACCTTGCCGGAGGCGCCCGACATCCGCCCGTCGGTGACGATCGCGACCCGCTGACCGCGGTCCTGGAGCACGCCGAGGGCGGGGGTGAGCTTGTGCAGCTCGGGCATCCCGTTGGCCGCGGGCCCTGGTAGCGCACGACCGCGACGAGGTCGCAGCCGTCGAGACGGCCGGCCTCGAACGCGGCGAGCAGGTCGTCCTGGTGGTCGAAGACCATCGCGGGGGCGCGCACGACGCGGTGCTGCTCGGCGACGGCGGAGACCTTGACGACCGCACGGCCCAGCGGACCGTCGAGCATCCGCAGCCCGCCGTCGGCGGAGAACGGGTCGCCGGCCGGTCGCAGGACGTCGTGGTCGAGCGAGGCGGTGGCGCCCTCGCGCCAGGTCAGTCCACCGTCGGCGTCGAGCACCGGCTCGGTCGTGTAGCGGGCCAGGCCGTGCCCGACGACCGTCGCGACGTCCTCGTGCAGCAGGCCCGACTCGAGCAGGGTGCGCACCAGGAAGCCGATGCCACCGGCGGCGTGGAAGTGGTTCACGTCGGCCGAGCCGTTGGGGTACATCCGGCTCAGCAGCGGCACGACGGCCGACAGGTCCGAGAGGTCGTCCCAGGTCAGCACGATGCCGGCCGCGCGGGCGATCGCGACGAGGTGCATGGTGTGGTTCGTCGAGCCGCCGCTGGCCAGCAGGGCGACGCAGGCGTTGACGACCGCCCTCTCGTCGACCAGCTCGCCGATCGGGGACGGCGTACCGCTGCCCGCGCGCTCCGAGGAGCCCTGGGCCGAGAGGCCGACGACGCGGCCCGCGGCGGCGCGGGTCAGCGCCTCGCGGAGGTCGGTGTCGGGGTTGACGAAGGACGAGCCCGGCAGGTGCAGGCCGAGGACCTCCATCAGCAGCTGGTTGGAGTTGGCCGTGCCGTAGAAGGTGCACGTGCCGCGCGAGTGGTAGGACGCGGCCTCGGCCTCGAGCAGCTCCTCGCGGCCGACCAGGCCCTCGGCGTAGCGCTGCCGGACGGCCGCCTTCTCGGAGTTCGGCAGGCCGGAGGTCATCGGGCCGGCGGGCACGAAGACGGTCGGCAGGTGGCCGAAGGACAGCGCGCCGACGAGCAGCCCGGGCGTGATCTTGTCGCACACGCCGAGCATCAGCGCGCCGTCGAACATGTCGTGGGAGAGCGCGACGGCGGTCGACATCGCGATCACGTCGCGGCTGTAGAGCGAGAGCTGCATGCCGTCGCGGCCCTGCGTGATGCCGTCGCACATGGCCGGCACGCCGCCGGCGACCTGGGCGATCCCGCCGGCCCGGGCGGCGGCGGCCTTGAGCACGGGTGGGTACGTGCCGTACGGCTGGTGGGCGGAGAGCATGTCGTTGTAGGACGTCACGATCGCGACGTTGGCCTTGGTGCGTCCACGTAGCACCGCCTTCTCGCCTGCCTCGCTGGCCGCGAAGCCGTGCGCGAGGTTGGCGCAGCCCAGGCGGGTGCGCGCCGCACCCCCGGCCGAGCCGGCCTCGACGGCAGCACGGGTGCGGCGCAGGTACGCCGCCCGGGTCGCGGCGCTGCGCGCGACCAGGCGCTCGGTGACCTCGGCCAGCACCGGGTGCGGTGCGGGCAGGTCCAGCTCGGGGCGGGGCACGTGGGCCCCGGGGTCGGCGGCAGGGCGGGGCGTGGCACCGCCGTACGTCGTGGGGTCGCTCATGAGTCGGGCTCCTGCCAGGATCGGCCGTCACGCTCGATGAGCGTGGTGGCGGCGGTGGGTCCGCTCGTGCCGGCGGCGTAGCGCCGGGGACGGTCGGGCGAGGTCGCCCAGCGGTTGAGGACGGGCTCGGCCCAGGTCCAGGCGGCCTCGATCTCGTCGCGGCGCATGAACAGCGTCGCGTTGCCCTTGACGACGTCCATGATCAGCCGCTCGTAGGCGTCCGGCGAGCGCTGGTCGAAGGCGTCGGCGTAGGAGAGGTCGAGCGAGACCGGGCGCAGGCGGTAGCCGCCGGGACCGGGCTCCTTGGCCGTCAGGTGCAGGCGCATGCCCTCGTCGGGCTGGACCTGGATGTGCAGGCGGTTGGGTTCGGTGTGGCCCTCGGCGTGCGGGAACATGCTGTGCGGCGGGTGCTTGAAGACGACCACGATCTCGGAGGTCCGCTCGGCCATCCGCTTGCCGGTCCGCAGGTAGAACGGGACGCCGGCCCAGCGCCAGTTCTGCACCTCGGTGCGCAGCGCGACGAAGGTCTCGGTGCGGCTGCCGCCCGCGGGCGCGGCGTCGCCGAGGTCGTCGGCGTACGACGCCACGGGCTCGCCGTCGACCAGGCCGGCGGCGTAGGCCCCGCGGACGGTGTCGCGATCGACGTCGGCCGCGGTCATCGGCTTGAGCGCCTGCAGGACCTTGAGCTTCTCGTCGCGCACGGTCTCGCGGCCGATGTAGGTCGGCGGCTCCATCGCGACCAGGCACAGCAGCTGGAGCAGGTGGTTCTGGACCATGTCGCGCAGCGCGCCGGCACGGTCGTAGTAGGGCCCGCGGTCGCCGACCCCGAGGGACTCGGCCACGGTGATCTGGACGTGGTCGACCCAGCGGGAGTTCCACAGGGGCTCGAGGAAGGTGTTGGCGAAGCGGGTGACCAGGAGGTTCTGGACGCTCTCCTTGCCCAGGTAGTGGTCGATCCGGAAGACCTGGTGCTCGGCGAAGACCCGGCCGACGGCGTCGTTGACGGCCTGGGAGGAGGCGAGGTCGTGGCCGATCGGCTTCTCCATCACCACGCGCGAGCGCTCGGTGACCAGGCCGACCTGCTCGAGCTGGTCGCAGATCAGGCCGAAGACGCTCGGCGGCACGGCGAGGTAGTAGACCTGCACGGCCTCCTCGACGCGCGGGCGGTCCTTGACCATGCCGTGCAGCAGGTGCCAGCTCTCGGCGTCGTCGAACTCCAGGCTGACGTGGTGCAGGCGGGCGAGCAGCCGGTCGACCGCGCCGGCGTAGAGGTCGGAGGCCTCGACGTGGGCGGCGAGCGCCGCGCGGACCTCGGCGCGGTAGGCCTCGTCGTCCAGGTCGGCGCGGGAGACGCCGATGATCCGGGTGTCGTCGGGCAGCTGACCCTCGACGTCGCGGCGGTAGAGGGCGGGCAGCAGCTTGCGCAGCGCGAGGTCGCCGGTGCCGCCGAAGACGACGAAGTCGCAGACCTGGGGCACGACGTGGGGGGAGAGGGTGTCGGGCATGAGTCCACGGTAGAGGTCTTCGGGGCGAAAGCAAACGGACTTGCGTCGTTTCCGTGCTTAAGTTGGCCAGCTTGGGGAGATGACTGGTTGAATGGTGGGTGATGGGCGACACGATCACGATCCAGGGGGCCGGGGCCGGCGCAGGGACGGCGACCGCCGGTGAGCTGCTGGAGCTGGTGCGCACGGGTCGCGCGAGCACCCGCGCCGAGCTGGGTCGCACCACCGGGCTCTCGCGCACGGCCGTCGGCGCGAGGCTCGCCCTGCTGCTCGACGCGGGTCTGGTGCGCGAGGGTGCGGGGCTGGCCTCGACCGGTGGTCGGCGTCCCACGGGTCTGGTCTTCGCCGCCGACGCCGGTCTGGTCCTCGCCGCGGCCCTCGGCCGCTCCCGCAGCCAGCTCGCGGTCGTCGACCTCGGGGGAGGGAGCTGGCCGGCTCCGAGCGCGAGCACGCTCCCGGCACGGGGCCGGACGAGCTGATGCCTGCGGTCGCCGACGGGCTGCGCGACCTGCTCGCGGGGGTGCGCTCGGACGGGGTCGACGCCGCGGTGCTGGGGGTCGGCGTGACGCTGCCCGGCACCGTGGACGGCGTACGCGGGGCGAGTGTCGACTCGCCGGTGATGTCCGGGCTGGGACGGCATCGAGCTGGCGCCGTACCTCACCGGGCTCGGCGGCCGACCCGACGAGCACGTCGACGCGCCACTCTTCCTGGCCAACGACGCCGACGCGCTGGCGCGCTCCGAACGCCTGGGCCGGCTCGGGGGGTTCGAGGACGTGCTCGTCGTCAAGGCCTCCACCGGTCTGGGCCTGGGCATCATCGCGGGCCGCGAGATCGTCACCGGTCACCTCGGCGCCGCGGGCGAGATCGGGCACACGCCGGTGCCGGCCGGGGCCGGGCTGGCGTGCCGGTGCGGCGCGACCGGGTGCCTCGAGACCGTCGCGGCCGGGTGGGCGCTGGTGGCGCAGCTGGCCGAGCGCGGCCGCGAGGTCACCCACGTGCGCGACCTCGTCGCGCTCGCGCTGGCCGGTGACGGCGAGGCCCGGGGGTTGCTGCGCGAGGGCGGGCGGCAGCTCGGCGAGGTCCTCGCCGTGGCGGTCAACCTGCTCAACCCCCAGGCGGTCGTGCTCGGCGGCGACATGCCCGCGGCCTTCGACACCTACGCGGCCGGGGTGCGCGAGAGCATCTACGCCCGCGCCGGGGCGCTGGCCACCCGCGACCTCCAGATCCTCCCGGCGACGTACGGCGACCGCGCCGGCCTCGTCGGCTGCGCCACCACCGTCCTCGACCACGTGCTCGCCCCCGCCGCCGTCGACGCCCGCCTCTGACGGCCGAGAGCGCAACCTTTGCGGGTCGAGAGCGCAACCTTTGCGGGTCGAGAGCGCAAATATCGCGGGTCGAGAGCGCAGTGCTGGTGGGCCGAGGTGCTCGTGAATGTCGGCCGACGACCTCAACCGGGCACGGCTCGGGGCCGATAGACCCACGTGCTCCTCGCCTCGACCCTGTGCGCCGCCTGGCTGGTCTTCTGGGTGGTCGGACTCGCGCCGTCCACGACGAACCGTCTGCTCGACGCCCTCGCCTCCGCGGGGTGGCGCCCGTGGCAGGTGCTCCTGGTCAGCGCTCTCCTCGGTCCGGTCCTCGGACTCGTGGGGTCCCTCGGCATCACGCAGACCGACGACCGGGTGGCCGCCGTCGTGCTGCTGGCCGCCGCGCCTGCTGGCGATCGGGCTGCTGCTCGTGCGGCGACTCGGCATCGCGCGGCTCCTGGGGCCGCACGGCTCCGCCGTACCCGCACCGCTCCCGGGCGTGTGGCGCGACGTCGACGGGTCGGTGCCCGCGGTGCTGGACCCGGACGAGCGCCGGGCCGCCGCCGATGCCCTGCGCGCCCGTCTGCTCGCCGTCGTGGCCGGCACTCGCCCGCGGTCCCGGTCGGGGTTCCGACCGTTGGTCGGCGTCGCGGACACGAGCCACCGGACGGTGGCCCGGGCGCGACGAAGCCTGGAGGTCCGGGTCCTGCTGGGGGGCGTCGCCGGTGCGGCATACGTCGTAGGCGTCGTCCTCTGGCGCTCGGGTGGACCTCCGTACGTCGTCCAGGCCGGCTTCGTCGGAGCGGTGACGCTCGGCCTGTGGAGCCTCGGGAGCTGGGCGCTGCGCCGCGCACGCGCCGCCCGGACGAGGCGCGCGGCGCGTGAGGCGCACCGCGGGCACGTGTCGTGGGCGGTGCTGGCGGCCGCGCACGGGTGGCGCGCGACCCGCCGCGGCGTGGTGCCCTTCCTGGGCTGGGGTGACCTCCCGGAGCTGGTCAGCATCCGCGACGCGAGCCGACCGGTCGCGCTCACGCTCTCCGGGCTGGTGGGTGACTGGCACACCTGGGTCCTCGTCGGTCGGGGCGGTCGCCCGGCCAGCGGCCTGGTCGTCGGGCTGTGGGTCCCCGGCGCCGACCTCCCGTACCTGCGCGTCACCCGGGGAGTCGGTCGCGATCCCGACGCCGTCCGTCTCGAAGGGCACGCGGTCCTCGCCGAGCTCGTGTGGACCCCGGAGGTCCAGGAGCACCTCGGGGCGACCCTGCCGCCCTCCGTGGAGCTCGTGGTGCGCGGCGACCTCCTCTGCCTGGTGCTCGCACCGGGGACCGAGACTGCTCCGTGGCGCGCGGACACGATGGTCGCCTGCCTCGTCGGACTGGCCGACCTGCTGCCGCCGCTCGTCCTGCTCGTCGGGATCGGGGCGATGAGCTTCGACGAGGCGTTCGGTGGGCAGCCGGGGACGGACCCGCTCGAGCCGCACCTCGAGGGGCTCTCGGAACCCGTCGAGGAAGCGGTCGAGGAGCCCGTCGGGGCGGTGGGCACCCAGCCGCGCGGCGCGGCGTGGGACACGTTCCCGCCCCGGGGGTGACACGCTGGTGGCGTGATCGCCGCCGTGCTCGTCGACGCCTACGACCGGATCGCTCGCGTCCTCGATGGTCTCGGCGAGGCCGACTGGGCCGCCCCGACCCGGACCGACTGGACGGTGCGCGAGCTGACGTTCCACCTGCTGCTCGACCTGCAACGAGCGCTCGTCGCCCTCGCGAGCACGACCGACGAGGACCCGGACGTCGACGCCGTGACCTACTGGCGGGCCTTCGACCCGGAGGCGGGCGACGGGGGAGCCGCTCACGCCGAGTTCGTACGCCGGGCCGCGGCGGCGTACGCCGGGCCGCCGCCGAGCGGGCTCGTCGCGCAGTGGACCGCCACGGCCACGGCCGCGGGCCGGGCCGCTCTGGCGGCCGATCCCTCCGCGCGGGTCGAGACGCAGGGTCACGTCCTGACGGTGACCGACCTGGTCTCGACCCTCGTCGTCGAGGCGGCGGTGCACCACCTGGACCTCGTCGCCGGGCTTCGCGCTCCCGGACCGTCGCAGGCATCGCTCGCGGAGGTACGCCGGGTGCTCGAGGCGCTGCTCGGCGAGCCGTTCCCTGCACCGTGGGAGGACAGCGCCGTGGCCCTCGTCGGGACCGGACGGCGTACACCCGAAGCCGCAGAGGCCGCCGAGCTCGGGCGAGCCGCCGCCTGGTTGCCCCTGCTCGGCTGACGACCACCGGCACCTCGGCGGTCAGAGGTCGAGCTTGTAGCCCAGTCCGCGGACGGTGACGAGGTACTTCGGCTCACCCGGGTCAGGCTCGAGCTTGGCGCGCAGCCGCTTGACGTGGACGTCGAGGGTCTTGGTGTCGCCGACGTAGTCGGAGCCCCAGACCCGGTCGATCAGCTGCCCGCGGGTCAGCACCCGGCCGGGGTTGCGCAGGAACATCTCGAGCAGCTCGAACTCCTTGAGCGGCAGCTTCTGCTCCGAGCCGCCGACGGTGACCACGTGGCGCTCGACGTCCATCCGCACCGGACCCGCCTCGAGGGTGTCGGGCACCAGCTCGGCCTCGCCGCCGCGCCGCAGCACGGCGCGGATCCGGGCGACGAGCTCGCGCGGCGAGTACGGCTTGGTGACGTAGTCGTCGGCGCCGAGCTCGAGGCCCACGACCTTGTCGACCTCGTCGTCCTTGGCGCTGACCATGATCACCGGCACCGACGAGGTCTGCCGGATCTGGCGGCACACCTCGGTGCCGGGGATCCCCGGCAGCATCAGGTCGAGCAGCACGACGTCGGCGCCGAAGCGGTCGAAGTCGGCGAGCGCGGCGTTGCCGTCCGCGGCGACCGAGACCTCGAAGCCCTCACGGCGCAGCATGTAGGAGAGCGCGTCGGAGTAGCTCTCCTCGTCCTCGACGACGAGCACCCTGGTCACGGGCCGGCCTCCTGGTCTGCTGCATCCATGGCGTCATCATCCTCGTCGTCGTCGGCGCAGTCGCCCCCGCTGCCCTCCGGCCGCTCGCGCGCCAGCGGCAGGGTGAGGGTGAACGTCGAGCCCTGGCCCTCCTGCGACCACACGCGCACCTCGCCCCCGTGGGTCGCCGCGACGTGCTTGACGATCGACAGGCCCAGCCCGGTGCCGCCGGTGGAGCGGTGGCGGGCCGGGTCGACGCGGTAGAAGCGCTCGAAGATCCGCTCGATCTCCCCGGTCGGGATGCCGATGCCCTGGTCGACGACCGAGATCTCGAGGACGTCGATCTCGCCGGGGCCGTCCCCGCCGTGGTTCTTGGTGTTGACCAGCACCGTCGAGCCCGGCTCGGAGTACGCCACGGCGTTGGCCACCAGGTTGCTCACCGCGGCGGTGATCTGCTCCTCGTTGCCGTGCACCTTCAGCCCGGTCGTGCCACCGGTGACCACGCCGACCTGGCGTGCGCTGGCGTCGATGGCGCTGGTGTCGATGGCCACGGCGATCACGTCGTCGACCGAGACGGGCACCGGGCGGTCCAGCGGCTCGTCGCCCTGCAGCCGGGAGAGCTCGATGACCTGCTGGACCAGCCGGCTGAGCCGCTCGCCCTCGGTCACCATCCGGTTGGAGAAGCGGCGTACGGCCTCGGGATCGTCGGCCCCGTCGTGGATGGCCTCGGCGAGCAGCCGCATCGCGCCGACCGGGGTCTTGAGCTCGTGGCTGACGTTGGCCACGAAGTCGCGGCGCACAGCCTCGACCCGGCGCTCGCGGGTGCGGTCCTCGACCAGGGCCAGCACGAGGCGGTGCCCGAGCGGGGCGACCCGGGCGGTGACGTGGCGCGCGGGTCCGCCCGCGCGGTCCATCACCAGCTCGGTCTCGCGGATCTGGCCGTCGCGCCGGACCCGGACGACGAGGTCGGCGAGCTCCTCGGAGGCCAGCGCGGTGCCGCGCACCAGGCCGAGGGCGTACGCCGGCGCGCTGGCCTTGACGACCAGGTCGGCGTCGTCGACGACCACTGCGCTCGAGCGCAGGACCGAGAGCACGGCGCCGACACCGGACGGCACGACGGGCTCCTCCGGCACGGCTCCGAGGTGCTGCTCGCGGTCGCTGACGTGCCAGGCCAGCACGGCGCCGCCGGCCACGACGGCACCGATCACGGCGGCGAGGAACGCCTGGGTCGTCGGGTCCACGAGCCGATCGTACGGCGGTCGCCGTGCGTGGACGCCGGACCCGCGCGGGTCGGAGCGCTCGAGCACAGAGTTCATCCGTCGTTCAACTGCTGCCCATCTGCGGGTACGGGGCGGGTCGACGGACAGCGCCTAGGGTTGCCCCATGCGTGATGTCTTCCATGAGCAGCTCGACGGCATGTTCGCCGACCTCGCCAGCATCTGCCGACGCGTCGAGATCGCGGTCGGCCTGGCCACCCGCGCCCTCACCGAGGGTGACGTCGAGATCGCCGAGCAGGTGATCAGCGCCGACAAGGAGATCGACATCGCCCGTGAGCGGGTCGAGGACACCGCCTTCAACCTGCTCTCCCTGCAGCAGCCGGTCGCCGGGGACCTGCGCACGGTGGTCGCGGGCCTGCGGATGGTCAGCGAGCTCGAGCGGATGGGCGACCTGTCGGTCCACGTCGCCAAGATCGCCCGCCTGCGGGTGCCGGACATCGCGGTGCCCGCCGAGGTCCAGCCCACGATCAACAAGATGGCGATGACGGCCGAGGACATGGTCTCCCGGGTCGCGAAGATCATCGCGACCCGTGACGTCGAAGCCGCGATCGAGCTCGGTCGCGACGACGAGATCATGGACCGCCTGCGTCGCCAGAGCTTCACCGAGCTGCTCTCCGACGACTGGACCCACGGGGTCGAGGCGGCCGTCGACCTCGCGCTGCTCGGCCGCTACTACGAGCGGATCGCCGACCACGCGGTCTCGGTGGCCAACCGGGTCGTCTTCGTCGTCACCGGTGAGCACCCCGGCTCGGTCGCCCGCGCCTGAACCCCGCTCGGGGCAGCTGCCCGGGTCGGCTCAGCGGCCCTGGTTGGCCACGGCCGCGGCGGCCGCCTCGGCGGCCTCGGGGTCGAGGTACTCCCCGCCGCTGACGGTGGGCGCGAAGTCGTCGTCGAGGCGGTAGACCAGAGGCTGCCCGGTCGGGATGTTCAGTCCTGCGATCTCGTCGTCCCCGACGCCGTCGAGGTGCTTGACGAGCGCGCGCAGACTGTTGCCGTGCGCAGCGACGAGCACCACCCTCCCGGCCTGCAGGTCGGGGATGATCGCTGACTCCCAGTACGGCAGGAACCGATCGATCACGTCCTTGAGGCACTCGGTGCGTGGCATGTCGTCACCCAGGTCGGCGTACTGCGGCAGGCGCGCCTGGGAGTGCTCGGCGTCCGGGTCCTGCTCGGGCGGCGGGGTGTCGAAGGAGCGGCGCCAGAGCATGAACTGCTCCTCGCCGTACTCCTCGAGCGTCTGCTTCTTGTCCTTGCCCTGGAGCGCGCCGTAATGACGCTCGTTGAGCCGCCAGGACCGGCGTACGGGGATCCAGTGCCGGTCGGCCTCGTCGAGGGCGAGGTGGGCGGTGCTGATCGCGCGGCGCAGCAGCGAGGTGTGCACGACGTCGGGCAGCAGATGCGCGTCGCGCAGCAGCCGGCCACCGGCGGCGGCCTCGCCGCGACCCTTCTCGTTGAGCGGGACGTCGACCCACCCGGTGAAGAGGTTCTTCGCGTTCCACTCGCTCTCGCCGTGCCGCAGCAGGATCAGGGTGTGGGTCATCGGGGTTCCCCCTCGGGATCGGTACGTCGTCCGGCTCGGGTCACTCGCCGGCGGGCTCGGGGAGTTCGCACAGGTACGCGGACCGGTCCTCGACCCGCCCATCGGCGTCCGCGGCCGGGGTCTCCGAGGACGACGGCGACGCCGCGGGGGAGGCCGAGGTGCCGGCGCGGCCCGACGGGCTGGCGCTCGCCGAGGCCAGGGACTCCGCGGAGCCGTCGAGGCCCTCCCACTGACGGCAGGCCGGGACGACCGGGATCTGGAGCGTGGACGACGCGCCGCTGGTGAAGACGAGGTCGACGGTGACGAAGTCACCGGGCAGGAAGTCGCCGGTGACGACCACGGTCTCGGGGTCGGTCACCAGGCTCGCGTCGTCCTCGGTGAGGGCCGGTACGTCGGCGTTGCCGAGCGTGACGCGACCGCGCGGCGGGATCTCGATCGGCTCCAGCGACGCGGTCGCGATGGCGGTGCCCGTGGTCGTGTCGGTGCCCGTCAGCTCGTTCAGGGTCGCCGGGTCGGTCGGGTCGTTGTTGACCAGGGTCGAGACGAAGGTGCCCGAGCCGGCCTGGGCGGACACGATCACGGTGCCGAGCACGTCGACCTGCCCGGCCCGGTCGTTGACGCCCATCGAGATGGTGTTGACCCGGTTGGTGGCGTAGTTGAAGCCGCACGAGGACAGGACCGGTGCCGCGACCAGCAGCGCGGAGACCGCGAGCGTGATGCGTCGGGCGGGGGAGGGGCGGCGGGTCATGGCAGCAGCGGGACCTTCTCGGACGGCGACGTCGGCGGGCGGCAGCAGCCTAGCCGTTGGCGCGGTGACGTCGCCTCGCACCTCCGGGTCGTGCTGGAGGTGCGGCCCGGGAGGCCTCAGCGGCTCAGGCCGCCGCTCGAACCGACGAGTGCCATCAGCGCGAGCAGCACAGCGACCGCGACGCCGGCGAGCAGCAGCAGCCGGTTGGCCCCCAGGCGCAGACCCAGGCGCACCGGCAGGGTCCGCCAGCCCTCCTGGTGGTCCGCCACGAGGCCGGAGGCCGAGCGCAGCAGGTGCACGGCCACGCCGACGCCCGCGGCGAGCAGCGTCATCAGCACCGACGGCGCCGGGCCGAGGGCGTCGCCGCCCCAGCCGCCGTAGGACAGGTAGGCCGGGTAGAGCGCGAACGAGACCGCCCACGGCACCCACGACAGGCGCCCGCGGCGCAGCGCCACGTTGGCCAGCAGCGTGACGGCGAGCAGCAGCAGGTAGCACAACCCCGCGACGACGCCGGTGGTGATCGAGAGCGGCACGACCAGGAGGACCCCGACGGTGATCGCGAACCACACCGTGCCCGGCTCGAGGTCCTCGAGGTCCTCGGGGTCCTCTGATCCGGCGGGCGGCACCAGGGGCTTGGTCGGCTGGTGGCGCGCGTCGCGGCCACGGTCGACGAGGTCGTTGTGCCAGCCGGCGATCGCCTGGCCGACCAGCACGGTGGCCAGCACGACCAGCGCCTCGCGGGTCGCGCGGCCGGCGAGCAGGGTCGCGCGCGCCGAGGGCGAGCGCGGTCAGGACCGCCTGGCGCGGGTGAGCGGCGCGCAGCAGCAGCACGGGCCAGGCACGGCGTACGCCGTCGAGGCGCCGGCGCGGGGTCGCGACGGCGGCGTCCGGGTCCTGCTCGCTGCTCTCGACGACGTCCTCGGCGTGAGCGTCGCGCAGGCCGTCAGGGGTGGTGCCGGGCGTGGTGTCGGGGGTGGTGTCGGGGGTGGTGTCGACGGGGTGCGCGGCCTCGCGCTCCTCGACGAGCGTCGTGCCCTCGTCGGTGTGCTCGACCGTCTCCGCGCCGGCCGCCGGGTCACCGTCCGTGCCCTGGTCGGACCGCGTGCGCCGCTTGAGCCATCCCATACCGAGCAGTATCGGTCACACCGCGCCGTTGTGGTGCACCTCACGGGCGAGAAGTTCCTCCGGGCGTGCGACACGCCTACCCCCCGCGGGGTGAACGTGGGTGCCGGACGTCCGGGCGGACCACAAGATCCGATCGCTGTCAAGACCGGATCACGTCTCTGACCTGCGCAAACGCCGTCGGGGACACTCCAGGGACGTGATAAAGTAGGGGTCCCTAGGAAGGGGCACATCACCTATGACATTTACCGTCGGAGAAACGGTCGTCTACCCGAATCACGGGGCTGCCGTCATCGAGGACATCGAGACTCGCCAGATCAAGGGGGAGGACCGGGAGTACCTCGTCCTTCGGATCGTCGCCCAGCAGGACCTCGTGGTCCGGGTGCCGGCGTGCAACCTGGACCTGGTCGGGGTGCGCGACGTGGTGGACAAGGAGGGCCTGGACCGGGTCTTCGACGTCCTGCGAGCCGAGCACGTCGAGGAGCCGACCAACTGGTCGCGCCGCTACAAGGCCAACCTGGAGAAGCTGCACAGCGGCGACGTCATGAAGGTCTCCGAGGTCGTGCGCGACCTGTGGCGTCGTGAGCGCGACCGCGGGCTCTCCGCGGGCGAGAAGCGGATGCTGGCCAAGGCGCGCCAGATCCTCGTCTCCGAGCTCGCGCTGGCCGAGAAGACCGACGAGGACAAGGCCGAGACGATCCTCGACGAGGTCCTCGCGGGCTGATCGCTCCACCTCTGTCGCACGTCGAGACCCCCGCCGCCTCCGGGCCGCGGGGGTCTCGCCGTTCCCGACGGGTGGGACGCCCAGCGCGGGCGGTCCCGCGGAGCCCTACGCTGCGGGCACCATGAGCCTCGACCCCTTCGACGTCCCCGAGCACCCACCGGCCCTCGGCGCGGTCGTGGAGCAGGACCGCGGCTCGCTGCCGTTCGCGCTGCTGCACGGGGAGGCCCTCGTGGCGTGCGCGGCCTGGGGGCTGGGCGAGTCCGGGGTGACCCCGATCGACACCGGGACGCCGTGGTCGTCGGTCGTGCTGGCCGAGGAGCCGTTCGTGCTGCACGACAGCCTGTGCCCGATGACGCCGGCCACCTTCATCGCCGACTGCGTCCAGCGGAGCCTGGCCGTCGACCGGGTCGTGGTGGGCGTGCGCGCGGTCACCGACACCGTCAAGCGGGTCGACGGCGGGGTGGTCGGGGCCACGGTCGACCGTGAGCAGCTCTGGTCGGTCGTCTCACCGCTGGTCCTGCCGTCCCGTGTGGTCGCCGCGCTCGGGAAGGCGGGTGGGCGCGGGCCGGTCGACCTCGACGCCGGGCTGGACCTCGCCGGGCTGGTGCGGGCCCTCGAGGTGCTCGACCCGTCGTACGCCGCCGAGCACCGGGAGGCGCCGGCCGAGGCGATGCGGGTCCGCTCGCTCGACGACGTGGCCGTCCTGGAGGCCCTGACCGGACCGGACCGCGCCTGAGTGAGTCAGCCTCACTCACTCACTCACACACACACTCACTCACTCACTCGCCCGCGCGAGCAGCGCGGCCGCGACGTCGAGGTCGCCGGAGAAGGTGATCTTGAGGTTGGTCGGCGAGCCCGTGACGGCCACCACCGTGACCTCGGCGTCCGCGTAGCGCTCCAGGGTGCCCGCGGTGTCGGTGGCTGCGAACCCGTCGGCGTCGGCCTCGGCGTACGCCGCGAGCAGCGGGCCGGCGCGGAAGGCCTGCGGCGTCTGCACCGCCATCGCCTCGCCGCCCTCGATCGGATCGGCTCCGCCGGCGCGGGCCAGCAGCCCGGTGACCGGTACGCCCGGGATCGCCCCACCGTGCTCGCGCGCGGTCGTGAGCGCCGCGGCGAACAGCGCCGCGGTGGCCAGCGGACGCGCGCCGTCGTGGATCGCGACGACGTCGATCTCGCCGGCCTCGACCGGCTCACGCAGGACCCGCAGTGCCGCCCACTCCGAGTCGTGGCGGGTGCGACCGCCGACGACCAGCGTCACCTCGCGCTCGCCGAGCACGGGGGCGAGGGCGGTCGAGACGGCGTCCTGCTCGCCGTCGCGCACCACGACGACGACCCGGTCGACGTCCGGGACCGCGAGCGCGGTGCGTACGCCGTGCGCGACCACGGCCAGGTCACCGAGCGGGAGCAGGATCTTGTTGACCTCGCCCCCCAGGCGGGTGCCGGCACCGGCCGCGACGACGACGACGGCTGATCCGGGCACGCCGGGAGTCTAGGCGCGAGGCCACCGCGGCGGCGGAGGTCGGCACGGCTGTGACGTTGCACGGCTGTAACACAGGGAAACAGCCTCCGAACAGTGCGCACCTAGGTTCGGGCCATGGTGGCGCGACGTGCTCGGGCGCGCGCGGGCCCCGAGCAGTGGCACCCGGTGTGCCGTCTCGGCGAGCTCGAGGTCGGACGTGGCGTCAGCGCGCTCGTGCACGGCCAGGGCGTCGCGATCTTCCGGACCGGGACCGACGAGGTCCTCGCGGTCGGCAGCCACGACCCGTTCTCCCGGACGTCGTCGCTGGCCCGCGGCATCGTCGGTGTCCGCGACGGGGTGGCGTTCGTCGGCTCACCCAGCCACGGCCACGTCTTCGACCTGCGCACCGGCGGCTGCCTCGACGAGCCGCACGTGCACGTGCCGACGTACGCGGTGAAGGTGCTCGAGGGCGTCGTGCTCGTCGGGCGTCGGACCTGTCCCTGACCCCGGCTCGGGTCGGGAGGGGGCTAGGAGCCTTCGACGGGCAGGACGAGGGCGGTCGCGATCGCCGCGACCCCCTCGCCGCGACCGGTCAGCCCGAGCCCGTCGGTGGTGGTGGCGGCCAGGGTGACCGGGGCGCCGACGGCCGCCGAGAGCACCGCCTCCGCCTCGGCGCGGCGCGGTCCGAGCCGCGGTCGCTCGCCGAGGACCTGCACGGAGACGTTGCCGACCTCGAACCCGGCCAGCCGGACCCGGACGCGCGCTCTCGGCCAGCAGCGCCGCCCCGGACGCCCCGGCCCACGCGGGGTCGCTCGTGCCGAACTGGGAGCCGAGGTCGCCGAGACCGGCCGCGGCGAGCAGTGCGTCGCAGGCCGCGTGAGCAGCGACGTCGGCATCGGAGTGACCCTCGAGGCCGGCGGGCTCGTCAGGCCAGTGCAGGCCCGCGAGGTGCATCGGGATCCCGAGCGACGAGGCGGTGCACGTCGACGCCGGTCCCGACCCGCGGCAGCGGCGGGGGAGCGGAGTTCACGCGATGATCATGCCTGAGGGACACTCGGGACCATGAGCACACCCAGCGGTCCCTGGTCGCTCGCCGGCCTGACCGCCGGCGCGGCCGGACTGGCCGGCGGATACCTGACGGCGACCCTGCTCGGGATCCGCGAGTCGCCGGTGGTCGCCGCGGCCGAGGCGGTCGTCCAGCTGACGCCGGGCGCCGTGGCCGAGACCCTGATCGGCCTCGTCGGCCGCGCGGACAAGCCCCTGCTGGTGACCGGGGTCGTGCTCGTGGTCGGCCTCGTCGCAGCCGGCATCGGGCGACTGGCTCGCCGCACCTGGCCCGGTGCGGTGCTGGCCCTCACCGCTCTCGCGGGCCTCGGGGCCGCCTGCGTGCTGACCCGGCCCGGGTCGACGCTGACCAGCATCGTTCCGGTCCTGGTCGGCCTGGTCGTGCAGGTCGCGGTGCTCTCGACCCTGACCAACCTGCTGCGCGAGGCGGAGCGCGCCCACGACGCGGGCGCCGACGACGAGAGCGCGACGGTCGTGCGGACCCGACGCGGGTTCCTGGTCGGCGTCGGGGTGGTCGTCGCGTTCAGCGCCATCGGCACCGCCGGCGCGCGGATCGCGGGCCGCACCCGCCGCGCCGTCGAGCGCAGCCGTGGCCTGCTGCGCCTCCAGGGCATCACCGCACCGACGGTGCCGGCCTCCGTGCGCGCGGTGGACGTGGCGGGGTCCACGCCGTGGATGACGCCGGTCGCCGACTTCTACCGCATCGACACCGCGATCTCGACGCCTGCGATCGAGCCCAGCCAGTGGCGGCTGCGCATCCACGGCATGGTCGACCGCGAGATCGAGGTCGGCTACGACGACCTCCTCGCCCGCGAGACGACCGAGGACTGGATCACGCTGAACTGCGTCAGCAACGTCGTGGGCGGGAACCTGATCGGCAACGCCTGGTTCAGCGGCGTGAGCCTGGCCGCGCTCCTCGAGGAGGCCGGCCTCGACCCCGAGGCCGACGCGCTGCTCCAGACCTCCGAGGACGGCTGGACCTGCGGGACGCCGATCTCGGCGGTCACCGACGGCCGCAAGGCGATGCTCGCCGTCGCGATGGACGGCAAGCCGCTGCCGATCGAGCACGGCTTCCCGGTCCGCACGGTCGTGCCCGGCCTGTACGGCTACGTCTCCGCGACCAAGTGGCTCGTCGACATCGAGGTCACCCGCTTCGCCGACTTCTCGGCGTACTGGACCCAGCGCGGCTGGGGCGAGATGGGCCCGGTCAAGATCGCCTCGCGCATCGACGTCCCCCGCTCCGGGGCCGGTGTGCGCGCCGGGCGTGTCGACGTCGGTGGGGTCGCCTGGCACCAGCACACCGGGATCGAGGGCGTCGAGGTCGCCGTCGACGGCGGTCCGTGGACCGCCGCCGAGATCGCCCCGGTGCCCGGCGAGGACTGCTGGGTGCCGTGGTCGACGAGCGTCGACCTCGACGTCGGCCGCCACGTGCTGCGGGTGCGCGCGACCGGCAAGGACGGGCAGACGCAGACCGGCGTGGAGGCCGACGTGCTGCCCGACGGTGCGACGGGGTGGCACACCATCGAGGTCGACGCCGGCTGAGGCGGTTCCTGCCCGTCAGAGGCGGTCACCAGTTCGGCTGGCGTCCTCCGGGCAGCGGGTGCTCGCGGTCGGCGATGACGTAGGTCAGGCCGCCGGACCGGGTCAGCCAGGCGCGCTCGAACTGCGCGCGGTCGTAGGTGCGGCGTACGCCGGCGCTGGAGTCGGCCGCCGGGTCGTTGACCACGACGTCGCCGTCGCGGTCGAAGCCGACGACGACCAGCAGGTGGCCGTTGCTCGCCGAGATCGGCGCGCCACCGAGCTCACCGGCGCCGAACGAGACCGAGGTGATCAGCGGGATGCCGGCGGCGATGAACTTCTCGGCCTGGCGGGCGTCGCGCAGCCGGGTCACGAAGCTGGTCGCCTGCTTGCCCATCCGCGTGGCGGCGTAGGCGGTGTTGAACGGCCAGTTGCCGGTGCCCTCGTAGGCGTGGTCGAAGGTGTGGCGGGCGGCGTGGTCGACCTCGGGGTCCGGGTGACCTTCCGGGATCCAGGACGTCGCGCGGCGACCGCGGCAGGGCGTCGTAGTAGCCGAGCACCATCGAGGTGGCGGTGGGGCTGCACCAGGCCTCGCCCCCGCCGCCCCACCGGGGGTAGTGGCCGCGGTGGATCATCTGGCTCAGAGCGCGGCACGTCGAGCACCTCCCCGCGCACCCGCCCGGGCCGAGAGGTCGCCGGTGCGCCCGAGGGCAGGCGGGACGTCATGGCGCCGATCGTGGCCAGGCGGGGCGTGCGCGCCTGGCCGACCCTGCGGGCCAGGGTGACCCGCAGCTGGTAGGCCTCGAGCCCGGCCGTGGGCGGGTGACCCACGTGTCGACGTCGACCGACGCCTGGTCGTCGTCCTGGTCGCCGAACGACGTGCGCTCGAGGTGGTCGTCCTCGGCCGCCCACCGCGCGACCAGGTCCCACGAACCCTTCCGCCCGTCCGCGTCCCGGCCGCGCACGCGCACCTCGAGGAAGCTGTCGCCCGGGCGTCCGCGCAGACCACGACGGGACCAGCTGGGTCAGGGCGAAGCCCGGCCTGCGCCACGGGGAGACCCAGGTGCCGGTCTCGTAGGTCGTCCCGCCGAGGCGGCGCTCGCGGGTGCCGCGGGCCGAGTCGGGGATGTGCAGGACGTTCTTGGCCACGGCCAGCCCGCTGGTCTGTCCGCGACGCAGGCTGCGGCGGGTCCACTGGTGGTAGTCGATCGGGCGCTCGGCCGCGGCGGCGAGCGGGGCCGCGCCGGCGCTCGCAGGGGCGGCCTCCGCGTGGTTCATGGGAGCCATCATCGCTCCTGCGAGGGCGACGGAGGCCGCCAGTGCGGGCAGCCGACGGGTGGTCGGGGCGACGGGGAGGGAGGGGGACACCGGACCACGCTAAGTCACATCAGTCCCGTGCGTCACATGATCGGACCCGTCAGCGGGGCGACGCACGGCCGCGAGGCTCAGGCGCGGCCGTCCGGGCCCGGCAGGCCCATCCAGCGCTTGAGCCGGCTCCAGCGCGGGGCGTCGAGCACCCGGACGTCGCCGAACACGCAGGTGCCGCTCAGCACCAGCAGCGGCGCGCCGGGGGCGACGGGCGGGGTGGACGTCTCGTCGCTGCGCTGCTTGACGTCGCCGAAGATCGCGCGGCAGCGCACGTCGACGACGACCCCGCGGGCACGAGCACCTCGACGTCGCCGAAGGTCGTGCTGATGTCGAGCTCGGTGACGGAGGCCTCGAGCGTGGCCTGGCGGAGGTCGAGGCGGACGTCGCCGAACACGCTGCGCCACGCGCCCCGGGACGGCACCGGCCAGGTCCCGCTGCGGCGTACGTCGCCGAACACGCTCAGGGTCCGGACCGGGGCGTCGGCGGTCCCGGCTGCCTCCGGGGCGGTGCCGCGCCGCACGGCCGGCACCGGCCCGGCACCCGGCAGATCATCGGTCAGCCGGTCGAGCTGGTCGCGGTGCGTCGCGGCGAGTGCGGCCTCGACCCGCTCGGCGTGCTCCTCGAGGGTCAGCCGACCCTCGGCCGCGGCCTCACCGAGCCGCTCGGTGGTGGCGCGGCGTTCGTCGTCGGAGGCGCGGATGCTCTCGGCCATGGGAGAAGCAAAGCACCGTGCGGTCCGGTGCGCGATGCACGCGGCGCCGCCGACCTCTCCTAGACTCCTGCGGTGACCTTCCGCCTCTACGACTCCGCGACCCGCGGCGTGCACGACTTCGTGCCCCTCGTCGAGGGTCGGGCCGGGCTCTACCTGTGCGGGCTGACGGTGCAGTCCGAGCCGCACGTCGGCCACGTGCGCTCCGGGGTCAGCTTCGACGTGCTCCGACGCTGGCTGCGCCACCTGGGCTACGACGTCGACTTCATCCGCAACCTCACCGACATCGACGACAAGATCCTCACCAAGTCCGCCGAGCAGGGTCGAGCGTGGTACGACCTCGCCTACGCGATGCGCCGCGAGCTCGACGCGGCGTACGCCGCGCTCAACGTCGCGCCGCCGACCTACGAGCCCGCCGCGACCGGCCACGTGCCGGAGATGGTCGAGCTGATCGGCGAGCTGGTCGAGCGCGGCCACGCCTACCGCCGCGGAGGACGGCTCGGCCGACGTCTACTTCGACGTGCGCTCGTGGCCGGCGTACGGCGAGCTGACCCACCAGGGCATCGACGACATGGAGGCCGCCGGGGACGCCGACCCGCGCGGCAAGCGCGACCCGCGCGACTTCGCGCTGTGGAAGAGCGCGAAGGACGGGGAGCCCGCGACCGCGTCGTGGCCCAGCCCGTGGGGACGCGGCCGGCCCGGCTGGCACATCGAGTGCTCCGCGATGGCCGGCAAGTACCTCGGCCCGGCCTTCGACATCCACGGCGGCGGCGTCGACCTGCGCTTCCCCCACCACGAGAACGAGCAGGCCCAGTCCCGCGCCGCCGGCCGCGACTTCGCGACGTACTGGATGCACAACGCGTGGATCACCACCTCGGGGGAGAAGATGAGCAAGTCGCTCGGCAACTCCCTGGTCGTCTCCGTCGGTGCTCGAGCGGGTGCGCGGCATCGAGCTGCGCTTCTACATGGTCGCCGCGCACTACCGCAGCCACGTCGAGTTCTCCTTCGACGCGCTCGAGGAGGCCGCCGCCGGGTTCCGCCGGGTCGAGGCGTTCCTGGCGCGCGTCGGCGACGGACACCCCGGGCGCCGACCTGCCGGAGCCCTTCGTGGCGGCGATGGACGACGACCTCGGGACGCCGGCCGCGGTCGCCGTGCTCCACGACACCGTGCGCGAGGGCAACCGGGCGCTCGACGCCGGCGACCGTGCACGCGCCGGGAGCTGGCCGCGAGCGTGGCGCGCCATGCTCGACGTGCTCGGACTGCACCCGCGCGACTTCACCACCGTCGGCGGCGACGACGCCGCCCTGACCTCGGCCGTCGACGCCCTCGTCCGCGGCCTGCTCGACCAGCGCGCGGCCGCCCGGGCCGCGAAGGACTTCGCCACCGCCGACGCCATCCGCGACCAGATCAAGGCCGCCGGCATCGAGGTCGAGGACACCCCCGACGGACCGAAGTGGAGCCTCACCTGATGGCAGGCAACTCGCAGCGCAAGGGCTCGATCCGCAAGTCGAGCAAGAGCCCGACGGCCGGCTCCGGGGGCCGCGTCCGCCGCGGCCTCGAGGGCAAGGGCCCGACGCCGAAGGCCAAGGACCGGCCGTACCACAAGGCGTACAAGTCGGGTCAGGGCTCCGGCTCGGGCGGGCTCCGGCTCGGGCTCGTCGGCGAGGCCCTCGGGGCGGCGGCCGCAGGCCGGCCGGCCGCGGCGGCAAGAAGGGCGGCGAGGCGGAGTGGATCGCCGGGCGCAACCCGGTGGTCGAGGCGCTGCGCGAGGGCGTGCCGGTGACGGGGCTGTACGTCGCCGAGGGCACCGAGCGCGACGGGCGGGTGCGCGAGGCCTTCGAGCTCGCCGCCGACCGCGGGATCAGCCTGCTCGAGACCAGCCGCGGCGAGCTGGACCGGATGACCAACGGCGCGGTGCACCAGGGTCTCGCGGCGCGGATCCCGGCCTACGAGTACGCCCACCCCGACGACCTGCTGGCCCTGGCCGCCGAGCGGCGCGAGCCCGCGCTCGTCGTCGCGCTCGACTCGATCACCGACCCCCGCAACCTCGGCGCCGTGGTGCGCAGCGCGGCCGGTTTCGGCGCTCACGGCGTGGTCGTGCCCGAGCGGCGCGCCGCCGGGATGACCGCGTCGGCCTGGAAGACCTCCGCCGGCGCCGCCGCCCGGATCCCCGTCGCGCAGACGGTCAACCTCGTGCGCCAGCTCAAGGCGTACCAGTCAGGCGGGCTGCATGGTCGTCGGCCTCGCCGCCGACGGAGACGTCTCCCTGCCCGACCTCGACCTCGCCGACGGCCCCCTCGTGGTCGTCGTCGGCGCCGAGGGCGGTGGCCTCTCGCGCCTGGTCTCCGAGACCTGCGACCAGCTCGTCTCCATCCCGATGGCGAGCTCGATCGAGTCCCTCAACGCCGGTGTCGCCGCCTCCGTCGCCCTCTACTCGATCGCCCGGGCCCGCGCGCCTAACCGCCGAAAGCGCCAGTCTTTGCGTGCCGAGGGCGCGGGTTTTGCGTGCCGAGAGCGCAGGTTCCGCGTGCCGAGGGCGCGGGTTCTGCGTGCCGCGGGCGCAGATCCTGCGTCCGCTCAGGAACGTCGCCGGTGGCGGCCGGCTCCCTCGCCGCGCGCCCAGCGCCGTTTGCCCGTGGCGGCGCGCTCGGCGAAAGCCGACCGGAGCTCGCCGATCCATCGGCTCAGCCCCGGCCCGGCGAAGTCGCCGGCGCGCACGACGACGACCACCCACCCTGCGTCGCGCAGCGGCGCGCCGCCGCCGCTCGTCGTGCTCCTGGCTGCTCGCGGCGTGCCGTGGAAGTCCGCTCCGTCGTACTCGACGCAGATGCGCAGCGCCCGGTCGCCGAGGTCGAGTCGGGCCCACCCAACCCCCGGCACGTAGGTGGGCGACCTGCGGCTCCAGAGCTGGGCAGTCCCGGCGTCGTGGGCACTCAGCCGCGTCCAGGACTCGCGCGGCGACTCCGCCCGAGCATCCAGCAGAGGCACCAGCTCGCGGTACTGGGTGACGCCACGGCGGCCGGCGAACCGCGCGAGCAGAGGCGCGGTGCGCCGCCGCGCCGACGCCGTGGACGCGAGCGAACGCGTCGAGCACGGCCATCGCATCCAGGCGACCCCGCCGACAGGCCAGGTCGGCTGCGGTGCGGACCGGCGTGGTCGACCGGCACCCCGTGGACCTCGATGACGTCGCCGTCCGGCGACCTCGCTTGCACCCGTCCGCGCCTCGGCGTCGCGTCGTGCGCGAGCCCGGTGCGGTCGGCCACCTCCAGCGGCGCTGGCGCCGGCGCGGTGATCGAGCCGGCCGACGTCGACGCCGTGCAGCCAGGCCGCCGAGTGGTCCACGACCACCTGGCCACGTCCAGCACGAGCTGGGCCGCCTCCGCGCGGGTCCGCGACGGTGTCCCCCTGGTCGGCTCGGACGCCGACCCCGGTCAGCAGGCGTCGTACGTCGCCGCGCTCGACGAGGCTGCGCACGCCGTACGGCGTCAGCCCCAGGGCAGGGTCGGAGAGCAGGAACGGGGTCGAGGGGAGCTGCGAGTCCATCGGACACTGTCGTCCGCATCGCGACCTGGGGCGCGCGGACGGGTCCGCGGCTGTGGATGACGGGGCGGCTACGACAGAACGTGCGCCGTCGGCCCGCAAACCTTGCGCCTTCGGCCCGCAAACCTTGCGCTCTCGGCCCGCAAACCTTGCGCTCTCGGCCCGCAGACCTTGCGCTCTCGGCTGCAGACCTGCGCCTCGGCGGGGTCAGGGTCGGGGGGGACGGTGACGGCCTCCTCGGGGCGGTCGGGGAGCTGGGTGTCGATGAAGTCGCGGGCGGTCTCGAAGAGGTCGACCTCGCTGCCGCGCTGCTCGGAGAGGTACCAGCGGTGCTCGAGGAGCTGGTGGAACAGCTCGGCGGGCGCGAGCCTGCCGCGCCGGTCGGCGGGCACCATCGCCATCAGGGGCTCGTAGATCTCGGTCAGCCAGCGGTTGGCCACCAGGCTCCGGTCCTCACGTCCGAGGTCGTGGAAGGCGGTGAACGACGCGAGGTCGTTGAGCAGCCGGCGCGCCTGCGCGTCCTCGACGTTCAGTCCGGTCAGCGCCTGGAGCTCGCGGCAGTGGTGGCCCAGCTCGACGACCCGTGGCTGGATCCGCACGCTGTCGCCGTCGAAGTCGGTGACGATGTCGAGCTCGGCGACGTCGAAGCCGAGGTCGTTGAGCCGGTCGATGCGCTGCTCGATGCGCCACATCTCGGCCACCGAGAACTCCTCCGCGCCGGTCAGCTCCTCCCACAGCGCCCGGTAGCGCTGCTCGAGCAGCTCGGCGACGTCGAGCGCCTCCACCTCGGGCTCGATCGACCCGCTGGCCTGCAGGTCGAGCAGCTCGGCGAAGACGTTCTCGGTCGCCACGGTCACGTCGTGCTCGCGCATCCCGCGCGAGAGCTGCTCGCGCAGCTCGCCGGTCTCGGCGTCGACGAGGTACGCCGCGAACCCGCCGGCGTAGCGCCGGAAGAGCACGTTGCACAGCGACACGTCGCCCCAGTAGAAGTCCGCCAGGTGCAGACGCACCAGCAGCACCACCAGCGCGTCGACCAGCGAGGGCAGGCTGGCCGCGTCGGTGCCGTGCGCGAACAGGCTCCGGTAGGGCAGCGAGAAGGCCAGGTGCTCGGTGACCAGCGCGGCGCCGAGCTCCTCACCGCTCGCGTCGATGCGCCCGGTGACGACGCCCTGGGGCACGACGGCGGGCAGGCCGAGCCGCTGGAGGTCGCGCAGCAGCCGGTACTCGCGGAAGGCGATCGTCTCGACGGTCTCCTTGACCGCGTAGGTGCGGCCCGTGAGCCGCACGATCCGCACGACGTGGCGTGACAGCCCGCGCGGCAGCGGCACGACGTGCTCGTCGGTCCACTCCTCGAGCGGCTCGCTCCACGGCAGCGTCACCACCGCCGGGTCGGGTCGGCTCGCGACGATGTGCAGGGCCACCGCACCAGGCTAGGGCCTGCGGGCGGCCCGGCGTACTGCTGCTCGGTGCCGGAGTCCCCGCCTCCGGGTCCCGCAGCGGCGTCCGTCGCCGCCTCCGCCCACGCCAGGACCTCGTCGCGGCCGCGTCGGGACGGTGCCCCTCAGCCCATGACCGTGCGCGAGCTCGCGGCGTTGACCGGACGCTTGCGGGAGAACGCGGCGAGGTCGATCTTCAGGCCGGTGTGCTCGCCGACGTAGGTCACCGGGTTCTCGTCGTGGTCGCGACCGGACTCGGTCGCCTCGACGATCGCGGAAAGGTAGCGCCCGGCGATCGGAGCGTTCTTGAACTGGTTGCCGCTCGTGCCCATCGCGACGTAGAAGCCCGGCGCATCGGTGCGGTCGTAGATCGGCGTCCAGTCGTCGGCCACGTCGTAGACGCCGACCACCCCGCTCGGCCGGTTGGGCACGGCGAGGTCCGGGAGGCGTCGGGCGGCCCGCATCACCTGGGCCTCGAAGGCCTCCATCGTGACGTGGTCGTCGACCCCGTCCACCGCGCCGGCGTCGCCGACGTCATCGACCCAGTGCAGCGGGTCGCACGCGGGCTCGCCGCTGCCGACCACCCAGGCGCTGCTGGGGCCGGGTCGCATGTAGGTGCCGAGGTCGAGGTCGAAGATCGCCGGCGCGGGGTCGGGCCGTCCGTCCCACGACGAGGGCCGGGTGACCTGGTGGACCTCCTGTCGCAGCGGGCGGACGCCGATCGTGAACTCCGCCCCGACGCCGGCGAGCGCGTTGAAGGCACCCGACCACGGTCCGGCGGCGTTGACGACCACCGGCGACTCGACCGTGCGACCGTCGGCCAGGGCGAGGCGCCAGGTCTCGCCGACCCGCTCGCAGGCCACGACCTCCGCGCGGTACGCCGTGCGCGCACCGTGGAGCCGGGCGGCGTAGGCGAGGTTGTCGGCGGCCAGCCGGGGGTCGTCCACGAACCCGGCGTCGGGGGTGTAGAGGGCACCGAGCCGCACCGACGTGTCGTCGAAGAACGCGTCGTCGGTGACCGGGACGGGCGGGTAGTAGGCGCCGACGTCGAGCTGCGGGAAGCGGGCCGCCAGGGCGTCGGCGTCGAGGTGCTCGAAGGGCACGCCCACCGCGCGCAGCAGGTCGCAGCTGTGCTCGACGGAGATGACCGGGGCGTCGAGGTTGAGCATCCCGGTGCGGTGGAAGGCGGTCAGTGCAGGTGGGTCGGCCAACGGCTGGTGCGCGGGCAGACCGAGGTGGTCGGCCCAGGCCTCCCACATGAACTTGGCCTCCCAGGCGGTCGCGGTGCCCTCGAAGGTGGAGTAGAGGAACCGGATCACCGCGCTCGAGGCGCTGGTCGAGCCGTGTCCCGGGCCGGCGGCCTTGTCGACCACGAGCACGCTGCGCCCGGACCGGGCGAGCTCGAGGGCGACGGCCGAGCCGATCACCCCGGAGCCCACGACGACGGCGTCGGCGGTCGTCGGCGGTCTGGTCGCTCATCACGGCCTCCTCAGGCGTCGACGACGACGTCGCCGTCGGGGGTCGAGCAGCAGGGCAGGAACTTGTCCTGGGCGATCTCGCGCGGGCGGATGCCGCCCTGGTGGTTCATCTCCACCCGGCCCGAGAGCAGCCCGGACTTGCAGGTGCCGCACAGGCCGGTGCCGCACGAGCTGGGGATGTTCACCCCGGCCTGCGCCGCGGCCTGGAGCACGGTCGTGCCCGGGGCACAGGCCACCTCGCGGCCGCTGCGCCCGAAGCGGACGGTGGCCGTGCCCGGCGCGGCGACCGGCGCCTCGACGACGGGCTCGACGACGGGCTCGACGACGGGCTCGACGACGTGGCTTCCTCGACGGGCTCCACGAGCTCGAGCGGCGCCAGCACCGGCGCGGCGGCGGTGCCGATCACGAAGCTCTCCTCGTGGCAGCGCGCCGGGTCGAGGCCGAGCGTGGCCAGGATCGCGCGGGTGGCATCCATGTAGCCCGGAGGGCCGCAGGTGAAGACCTGGCGCTCGGCCAGGTCGGGCACGGCCTCCCGCAGCAGGTCGGCGCTGACCCGGCCCCGCGCCCCGGTCCACGCCGGCATCCCGGGCGCGTCGCCCTCGCAGACCCACAGCAGCCACAGGCCGTCGTGGGTGGTCGCGAGCGCCTCGAGCTCGGCCCGACAGGCGAGGTCGGCGGGGGTGCGAGCGGAGTGCACCACCACGACGTCGGCTCCGTCGGGCCCTCCGAGCTCGCCGAGGTCGGCCATGGTGCGCAGCGTCGAGAGGGTCGGGGTGATCCCGCTGCCGGCCGAGAGCAGCAGGTAGCCCGCGGCCGGGTGGTCGGCGACGGTGAAGTCGCCCATCGGGCCGCGCACGTCGAGGCGGTCACCGACGACGAGCCGGTCGTGCAGGTACGGCGAGAGCAGGCCGCCCTCGATCCGCTTGACCGTGATCGTGAGCAGGTGGGGCCGCGAGGGGGGCGAGGAGATCGTGTAGCAGCGCTCGACGGGCACGCCGTCGACCTCGACCGTGAGCGTGAGGTACTGGCCGGGGCGGAAGGCGAACGCACCCGGGGCCCTGGGCGCCGTCGGCTCGAGCACCAGGGTCACGACGTCGGGGGTGACCTGCACCCGCCGGCGTACGACGACCTGCTGGTCGAGGCTCGACTCGGGGGCGAGCAGGTCCTCGCCGAGCGCGCGCGGGAGGTCGGGGACCACTCGCAGCACGGTGGGCGTCTCGGTCGCCGGGTTGGTCGCCAGGCTCGGCACCCACGCGTCGTGTCCCAGCTGGCTCATCGGGCCGACCTCCTCGCGCATCCGGGCGACGTACCAGGAGACGAAGGCGTCCACCTGTCGCTCGGTCTCGGTGTAGGGCCCGGGCACGTACGCCGGGTCCGAGATGCCGCGGTGGGCCAGGCCCACGAAGGCGGCGTCCTCCTCGTTGGTGTGGCGCCAGACCTCGGTGAGCGTGTCGACGTCGTAGTCGACGCCCTCCGACGGCGTCGGCGTCGACCAGCCAGGTGGTGCGCACCAGGGTCCGGTCGACCCCGACCGGGAACACCGCGAAGGTCACGGCGTGGTCGGAGAGGGCGTGGAACCACATGTTGGGCTGGCTGTGCAGGCCGAGACGGCCCATCTTGAAGTCCGGCAGGTCGCCGAGCATCCTGCTGCACCAGGCGGGTCCCGTCGCGGCTGAAGGACTCCCCGGCCTGGTCGAGCGGGCTGCGCTCGACGCGGAAGCCGAGCGGGCGGTCCACGAGGTCCTCGACGACCGGGTAGGGCATGCCGGCGTCCTCGCAGCGCTTCTCCAGCTCGGCCTCGGCCAGCAGGAACCGGTCGTGGGAGGCGCGCAGCCGGTCGGGCACCTGGTGGTCCTCGAGGCCCCAGGTCTGGAAGAACGTGCACAGCAGGTCGGGGTGGCCCGTCGCAGTGGTAGCACTCCCGGTTGTTCTCCATGGTGAGCTTCCAGTTGCCGTGCTCGACGAGGTCGACCTGGAAGGCGACCTTCGCCCCGGCGAGGCGGTGCGGCGCGAAGTACGGCGCGAGCGTCGCGGCGACGTCGTCGATGTCGTCGGGCGGCTCGGCGGCCAGGCAGCAGAACAGCAGGCCCTCGATCTCGCGCACGTGCACGCTGAGCAGCGACAGGCAGGCCAGGTCGATGCCGGGGCCGAGCTGCGGGGCGTGCACGAGGCGGCCGTCGGTGGCGTAGGTCCAGCGGTGGTAGCCGCACACGATGTTGCCGACCGAGCCGCGCTGGTCGGGCACGAGCCGGGCGCCGCGGTGGCGGCAGACGTTGTGGAAGGCCGCGGACCTCCTCGTCGTCGTCGCGCAGCACCACCACCGAGGCGCGGCCGATGTCGAGGGTCAGGTAGTCACCGGCCTCGGGGATCTCGGCGCTGGTGCCGACGAAGACCCACTGCCGGCCCCAGAGCAGCTCGAGCTCGAGCTGGTGCAGCTCGGGGTCGGTGTACGCCGCGGCGGGCAGCGGGTGTCCGGGACGGCGCTCGTCGAGGGTCGCGAGGAGGCGGGCGCGCTCGGGCGAGAGGGCGGGCTCCCCGGTGGCGGGTCCGGAGGCGGGTCCGGTGGGTGCGGACGGGGGCTGGTCGAGCAGGGTCACGAGGAGGTTCTCCTGGTGGGTGGGTGTCGGGCGGGTGGTCAGACGGTGATGCAGAGCCGGAGCGCGTCGTAGACGGCCGCGTGGATGTTGCGGCTGGTCACGGCGTCGCCGATCCGGAAGAGCTGGAAGCGACCGTCGGGGTTGGTCGCGACCTCCTGCGGCGCCACGGCCACGAGCGCCTCGTGGTCGACCTCGCCGAGGTTGGAGGAGCCCGCGACGAGCTCGCGGTAGAGCTCGTCGTTGGGCAGGGTGCCGTGCTCGACGACGACGTGGTCGACCACGCGCTCGGTGCGGGAGTCGGCGTAGTCGCGGCCGAGCACGGCCACCAGGCGGCCGCCGCCGGCAGCGGCGGACTCCTCGGGACCCGCGCGGCGTACGTCGACCAGGCGGCGGGCCACGGTCAGGGTCACGTCGTGCTCGGCGAAGGCCCGCAGGTAGGCCGGTGCTGTTCATGCTGACCCGACGCCCACGCCGACCATCCGCTCGGGGGTGACCAGCTCGACCTCGAGCCGAGGCGGGCCAGGTGCTCGGCCGCGTCCAGCGCCGGCTCGCCGCCGTGGTCGTCGAAGACGAGGACGCGCTGCCCGGGCTGGGGGCCGCGGGCGCCGGTGCCGCCCAGGACGTCCCAGGTGTCGAGGACCAGCGGCTGCGCGGCGGCGGGGAGCCACTCGCGGTTCGGCATGCCGCCGGTGGCCACGACGACGAGGTCGGGCTCCTCGGCGAGCACGGTGGCGGCGTCGGCCCAGACCCCGAAGCGCATGTCGACGCCGTGGTGCTTGGCCTCGGAGACCCGCCAGTCGACGATCCCGACGAGGTCGCGGCGACGCAGGGTCGAGGAGGCCAGCAGCACCTGACCGCCGGGACGGTCCGCGGCCTCCATCAGCACGACCTGGTGGCCGCGCTCGCCGAGCACGCGGGCGGCCTCGAGCCCCGCCGGGCCGGCGCCGACCACGACCGCGCGGCGGCGACGCCCCACGGTGGGGGCGATCACGTGCGGCATCGTGGCCTCGCGGCCCGTGGCGGGGTTGTGGATGCACTTGGCGTCGCCGGACTCGTAGATCGCGTCCAGGCAGTAGCTCGCCCCGACGCAGGGGCGCATCCGGTCCTCCTCGCCCCGCGCCACCTTGGCCACGAGGTGGGGGTCGGCCAGCTGCGGGCGGGTCATCCCGACGAGGTCGAGCAGGCCGTCGCGGATCGCGTGGCGCGCGGTGGCGACGTCGCCGATGCGGGTCGCGTGCATCACGGGGACGTCGAGCGCACGGCGTACCTGACCGGCGAACTCCAGGAACGGTGCCGAGGGCGTCCCCATCGAGGGGATGGTGTCGGCGAGGCGGACGTCGGACTCGACGCCACCCTTGATCACCGAGAGGAAGTCGACGCCGAGGTCGAGGTAGCGGCGCAGCACGGACAGGGCGTCGTCGAGGCCGAGCCCGTCGGGCAGGTCCTCGTCCATCGCCATCCGGATGCCGACGCAGAAGTCGGGGCCGACCGCGGCGCGGATCGCCTCGACGACCATCAGCGGGAAGCGCAGCCGGGCCTCGGGGTCGCCGCCGAAGGCGTCGTCGCGGTGGTTGGTCGCCGGGGAGGCCCAGGCGTCGAAGAGGTGGCTGTACGCGGCGATCTCGATGCCGTCGAGCCCGGCGGCCTGGCAGCGCTGCGCGGCCTCGGCGAAGTGGCGCACGATCCGGTCGACGTCCCAGGCCTCGGCGGCCTTGGGGAAGGCGCGGTGCTGCGGCTCGCGCAGCGCCGAGGGGTAGACCAGGGGGAGCCAGTCGGCGGTGTAGTTCGACGAGCGACGACCCAGGTGCGTGACCTGGCACATCACCTTCGCGCCCGCCTCGTGGACGTCGTCGGCGAGGCGGGCCAGCCAGCCCACGACCTCGTCGCGGTAGAGCAGCATGTTGCCGAAGGCGGGCGGGCTGTCGGGCGAGACCACGGCGGAACCGCCGATCATGGTCAGGCCGACGCCGCCCCGGGCCTTCTCGAGGTGGTAGAGCCGGTAGCGGTCCTTCGGCATCCCGTCCTCGGTGTACGCCGGCTCGTGGGAGGTGCGACACGACGCGGTTGCGCAGGTCCACGCCGGCGCAGGCGGTACGGGCTCGAGCAGGGGTCGATCGCGGGCACGACACCATCGTGAGGGTCGAGGACCCACGAAGAAAAGCAAACGTTTTGATCGAGGATCGTGCAAGATGATCACATGATCGACCGTCGGCTCCACGTGCTGCGAGTGGTCGACGAGGCGGGCACGATCACCGCCGCCGCCCAGGCCCTCGGCTACACGCCCTCCGCGGTCTCCCACCAGCTGCGCACCCTCTCGCGCGAGCTCGGCGTACCCCTGCTGGAGGCCGAGGGCCGGGGGGTCCGGCTGACCGCGGCGGCCACCGTCCTCCTGCGGCGCAGCCACGACCTGTTCGCGCACTGGGAGTCCATCCAGGGCGAGCTCCAGCAGCTCACCGGTGAGGGTGTCGGCCGGCTCCGCCTGGCCGGGTTCTCGACCGCGGCGGCCGCTCTGCTGCCGCCGGTCGCCCGCGCGGTCAGCGAGGCCTTCCCGCGCTCGCGGGTGCGGATCGTCGAGGCCGACCCGGTGGTGTGCTTCGACCTGCTGCTGACCCAGAGCGTGGACGTCGCCGTCGTCGTCGGGGCGGTCGGCCTGCCGCCCTCCGACGACAGCCGCTTCGAGCAGGCGCCGCTGCTCGAGGACCCGCTCGACCTGCTCGTCCCGAAGGGGCACCGCCTCGCCGACCGTCGCTCCGCGCTGCTCGAGGACGCCGCGGAGGAGCCGTGGATCATGGACCGACGGGGCAGTGCCCACCACCAGCTCGTCTCGGCCGCCTGCGTGGCCGCGGGCTTCACCCCGCGCCAGGCCCACACCGTCGTGGAGTGGGACACCGGCGCGGCCCTGGTCGCGGCGGGTTTCGGGGTCTCCCTCGTGCCCCGGCTGGCCCGGATCCCCGGCGACGACGAGCTCGTGCGGGTGCCGCTCGAGGGCGCGTCCAGCCCGGTGCGCTACGTGCGCACCTGCGTGCGCGCCGGCACCTCGGCGCAGCCCGAGATCGCCCTCGCCCTGCGCGAGCTGACGGTGGTTGCCGACCGGGTGGCCGCGCCCCTCGGTGGGCGGCACGCCCACTACGATGGCGTCCGGCCCGAGGGGCCAGCGCCGGTGTAGCTCAGTAGGTAGAGCGCCTCTCTTGTAAAGAGGATGTCGCGGGTTCGACTCCTGTCACCGGCTCCGCGCCGCCTGCACCGTCGTGACGTACGGCGACGTGGCGGCCCGCAGCAGCGCGCCGTAGCCGAGCCCGAAGCGGATCTCGTCGCCGACCCGCACCTGGTGGTCACCGACGTCGAGCACGAGGTGGTCGCTGCTCATCGCCAGCACCGCGATCCCCGGTGGTGCCACGAGCCCGTCGGGGTCGGCGTCCTGGCGACCGAGCGCGACCACGACCTGGTGGACGTCGGCGGGCGCCGGTCGCTCGTGCACGTTCCCGTGGTCGGTGTCCCCGAAGGCCGACTGCGCGAGCCGGCCCCATGGACGAGCTGGCTTCCAGCGTGCCTCGATCACCTCGGCGACCAGCGTGAAGGCGTCCGCGCGCAGCCCGGGCAGGGCCGTGCGACCCAACGGCTCGACCCCGAGCAGGAGTGCCTCGCCGAGCCGCAGGTCGTTGACCCGGCCGGCGTCGCCGCCGCCGAGGGCCCAGGCGAGGTTGGCGGAGTTCCCGCCCGAAACCACCTCGAGCGTGACGCCGAGCGCGTGCTCGACGTCCTCGACGACCCGCGACAGCTCGTCCATCTTGACCTGGTCCGGTGCGACCCCGCTGCGACAGGCCAGGTTGGTCCCGACGCCGCGCAGCCGCAGGCCCGGCAGCGCCGTGACCAGCCGGGCGGCGGCGACGACGTCCCCGACGGCCAGGCCCTCGCGTAGGTCGCCGAGCTCGACCATCAGCACCACCGCGTGCGGCCGGCCCTGGGCGACGGCGGCCGCGGAGAGCGCGGCGAGCACCACCGCCTCGGTGTTCAGGCTGGTCCCGGCCGCCCGCACGACGCGCGCGACCTGGCTGAGCATCGGGGTCCTGATCAGCGTGCACGGTGCGACCACCCCGGCCGCGGTCAGCGTCTCGAGGTTCTCGACCCGGGAGTCGCCGAGACCGCGGACGCCGCCGTCCAGCATCGCGCAGGCCACGGCGGACGAGCCGAGGGCAGCCTTGACCACTCCGGTCACGCCGATGCCGGACCCGGCCAGCCGGTCGACGAGCACCCGGGCGTTGTGGGTCACCGCCTCGGCGTCGACGACCAGGCGCGGGGCGGTCACGCGGGTGCGGCGACCGGCTCCCGGCGGAGCGGGGCTAGCTCGGGCAGCCCCGCGACGACCATGTCGACGAGGCGACCCGGCGGACGGGTCAGGGCGTCGGTGACCGGGACCCCGAGGTCGCGCTCGTACTCGACGATGGTGGCGCTGACCTCGTCGTCGCTCATCTGCTCGTGGTTGATCGTCACCCCGATCACGCGGGTGTCGGCGAAGGACTCGATGATGGCGATCTCGCCCGCCACGGTCGGCATCGCGACCATCGGGAAGTCACCGAGCACGCGTCGCTTGGGAGCGTGCTGCACGATCACGGCGGCGGGCTGCGAGCCGCGCAGGATGTGGGCCGAGGTCAGGTACGCCGGGTGGCTCAGCGCGCCCTGGCCCTCGACGACGATCACGTCGGGGTCCTCGCCCTCGAAGGCCCGCACGACCTGGTGCTCGACCTCGCCGGAGCAGAACTGCGGGACGTGCGCGTCGAGGGCGACACCGTACTTCCCTCCCTGGATCAGGGTGGTCTGTCCGGTGCCGACGAGCACGGCGCGGATGCCCTGCTCGGCGAGGGCCTCGACCAGACGGACGGCGGTGGTGCGCTTGCCGATCGCGCCGTCGGTGCCGAGCACGGCGATCCGCGGGCAGGTCACCTCGGTGATCCGCCCGGAGAACAGGTGCAGCTCACGGGTCGGCCTCGGTCGGCGTACGTCGGTGATCGTCACCTGGGCCAGCATCGCCGCAGCGACGAACTCGGCGTCGTCGTTGAGGAACTCGTGCAGACCGTTGATGACGTGCATCCCGCGTGCGATGCCCTCGAGGAGCGCCGTGCGCTGCGCTGCCGAGAGCAGGCCGTCGGCCGGGGCGAGCCCGCAGATGAGGTAGTCGGGCAGCCGACCGGCGTGCTCGATCGCCTCGTCGAGGGTGGCCAGCAGCGGGATCGCGTTGGGCGTGCCGTCGAGGACCTCGCCGGAGTCTGACCCGGCCAGGCGGCTGTCGATGACGCTGGAGATCTCGTAGCGCTCGGAGTGACGGACCAGTCCGTTGGCGGTCTTGCCGTCCTGCTCGCCGAACTGGCCCTCGCAGAGGACGACCGACAGCGATCCCCGCGGGGCCGCCGGCACGTCGGCGGGCGGGTCGGTCGGGTGGACGGAGCGGCGACTCGTCGGGAGGGCCGGACTGCTGTCGGCGCTGCGCAGCCTGACGGCAGGCATGACGGCAGGGGTGAAGGCGGACGTGGGCATCGCGAGCTCCTCATGGTGGACCAGAGGAGGCGACAAGACGGCGGCGGCACGAGGCACACGCGATCGGGAGTCTTCCCTGACGGCCGACGAGATGTCGGCACCTACTCAGGATACGGGTGGGGTCAATTCGAGCGGCGCGCCGCGCGCGCCCCGGACCGCCCGCAGACCTGCTCCGCCCGCTACCCGGTTGCGGGGGCGGTCCGACCGCTCACCCGCACCGCGATCGTGACGCCGACCAGCGCGAGCGCGGCGAGGACCGCGAGCACCAGCACGGCCGTGGTGCCGTCGCCGGCGCCGGTCACGGCGATGCCGGCGAGCGCCCAGGTGCCGGCGGCGGCGTACGCCGCGGTGCCCCGCGAGGCGAGGCTCAGCGCGACCAGGGTGATCGTCGCGACGACGAGGACGCCGAGCTGCCAGCCCAGCGAGCCGGCGTCGACGAGACCGAGGTCCACCGCCGCGGTGGAGGCGTTGAGGAAGACCGCGGCGGTGACCCAGCCGGCGTACAGGCCGATGCCCGCGCGGGTCAGCAGCGAGAGCCAGCGCGGTGCGATCGGCGCCCGCACCGCGCTCAGCACGCCGGCGACGCCGGCGACGACCATGACGACGAGCGCGATCGCGGTGGCGACGCTGCTGTCCAGGGCCGCGAGGAGGATCCACACGGTGCCGCCGAGGTAGAGGGCGAGCTGTGAGACCTGCAGGCGGCGCGGGACGCTGCCGGCCCCGCGGACCAGGACCGCGATCGCCTGCGCGATCGCGAGGCCGTAGATGACGCCCCAGATCGAGAACGCCCAGCCGACCGGGGTGATCGCGAGCTCGGGACCCGAACCGGAGGCGGGGGAGGCGCCGGGGCCGTTGATCGTGACGACCGGCGCGACGACCTCGAGCACGGCCGCGACGAGGACCGCCCAGGCCACGCTGCGGGTGCCGGCCGAGGCGGTGCTGCTCATGGCGCGCAGGCTACGGCGACCGGGCGGGTGAGTCTCAGGCGTCGCGGCGCCAGCGGACGCGACCGTCCGGCCCGCGCAGGCGCCCCGTCAGGGTCCACCCGCCGCGCAGGCCCTCGACCTCGGGCTGGGGCGAGGACACGTTGCCGGTGGAGTCCTCGGCGTGACCGCGCAGGGCCGAGCGGCCCACCAGGGGACCCACGATCCGGTCGTAGACGACGGGCATCAGCCGGTAGCCGGTCACCGTGAGCCGGTTCGCCGGCCCGACGTGCACGAGCCGACGCGGCCGGTCCAGGGCGCGGACGCAGGCCGCGGCCACGCGCTCGGGGGCCACGACCGGCGGCGGGGCCGAGCCCGGCGCTCCGGCGTACGTCGCGGCCTGGTGGTAGATCGGGGTGTCGATCGCGCCGGGCAGCACGATGCTGACCTCGATGCCGGGCTCGCTGCGGGCCTCGACCTGGAGCGTGCGGGCCAGGCCGAGCTGGCCCCACTTGGCGGTGACGTAGGCCCCCATCGAGGGCACCGCGATCTCCCCGAGCAGCGAGCTGACGACCACCAGGTGGCCGGCGCCCTGGGCGCGGAAGACCGGCAGCGCGGCCCGTGCGGTGTGCACCAGGCCCATCACCGCGGTGTCGACGACGGTCTCGAAGACGTCGGTGGGGACCTCCTCGACCGTGCCGTAGGCCATCACCTGGGCCGTGGTCACGACGGCGTCGAGGCGACCGTGCGCGGTGACGCACAGGCCGACCGCGGCCGCCACGGAGTCGGCGTCGAGGACGTCGAGCGCGACGCCGCCGCACCGCCCGCCCAGCGCGGCGGCGACCTCGGAGACGCGGGAGTCGTCGCGGGCAGCGACCACGACGGTGTCGCCGCGAGCGGCCAGGCGGTGCGCGGTGGCCAGGCCGATGCCCGACGTACCGCCGATGACGAGCACGACCCGCGGGCCGGAGGGGGGCTGCGGACTCATGGCGCTCAGGGTAGGAGGGCGACAGGGGTGGTACGCCGTCCGCTCACCCTTGCGATCCCCAGGCTCTCGGCAGGCTGGGGGCATGGTCTCTCTGCGCATCGCCGGCTACCCGGTGCGATCGCTCCTCCCCGTGCCCTCGCGACCCCGGCTCGTGCACGCCGGACGCGTGGTCGTCGTGACCGGCGCCTCCAGCGGGATCGGCGAGGCCACGGCCCTCGAGGCCGCCCGGCGCGGGCACCACGTCGTCCTCGCCGCGCGTCGTCGTGAGGTGCTCGAGAAGATGGCGGCCCGGTGCGAGGAGGTCGGGGCCGCCTCCGCGCTGGTCGTGCCGACCGACGTGGCCGACGACGACGCGGTGGCCGAGCTGATGGCCGCGGTCACCGAGCGTCACGACCACCTCGACGCCGTGCTGCACTGCGCCGGCCAGGTCAGCTACGGCCGCACCGAGGAGACCCGGGCGAGCGACTTCGACCAGGTCCTGGCCACGAACCTGTCGGGCTCGGCCAACGTGGCCCGCCACGCACTGCGGGTGATGCGCGAGCAGGGTCGCGGGACGTTGGTGCTGGTCGGCTCGCTGCTGGGCCAGATCGCGGTGCCGGAGATGACGCCCTACGTCGTGAGCAAGTGGGGCGTGCGCGCCCTCGCCCGCCAGCTGCACGTGGAGAACCTCGACCTGCCCGACGTGCACGTGTGCCACGTGGTGCCCGGCAGCGTCGACACCCCGATCTACGACAACGCTCTCGACGACGCCGGCGGGGTCAACGAGGCGCCGCCGCCGACGATCAGCCCGGAGCGGGTCGCCGGCGTGGTGCTGGCCCAGCTGTCCTGGCCCCGCCCCGAGACCCAGACGGCCTGGCTGAACTACGGCCTGGTCGCCGGGTTCGGGCTCGCCCCGTGGGCGTGGGACCGCGCCGTCGGGCCGGCCTTCCGGCTGGCCTCGCGCAAGAACTGACCGCCCTCAGCGCAGGCGGCGTACGGCGAAGCGCTCCTCGCGGGCGGCGACGTGGTCCTGGGCCGCGACGAGCGCGATCTCGCGGGTGCCGGCCGCGATCGTGGCCTCGAGGACGGCGTACACCGCGCTGGTGGTCAGCGTGAGCGCGCGCTCCGGTGAGCCGGTCTCGTGGAGGTGGGCCAGGAACAGGGCGGCGGTGACGTCGCCGCAGCCGTTGGGCGCGATCGGCAGCTGCGGGGTGGTGACGGCCCACGCCCCCTCGTCGGAGACGGCGACGACGTCGAGGGTCTCGGGTGCGGAGTCCTCGTGCAGCACGCTGGTGACCAGCACGACCCGCGGGCCGCGGGCGCGTACGTCGTCCGCCGCGGCGAGGACCTCGGACAGGGTGCGGGTGGCCCGGCCCGCGAGGAAGTCGAGCTCGAAGTGGTTGGGCGTGACGACGTCGGCGGCCGGGAGGACCGTGTCGCGCAGGAACTCGGGGATCCCCTCGCGCACGAACATCCCGCGTCCGACGTCGCCCATCACCGGGTCGCAGCAGTAGACCGCGGCGGGGTTCGCGGCCTTGACCGTCGCTACCGCGTCGAGGATCACCTGGCCCACGGCCGGGTCCCCCTGGTAGCCCGAGAGCACCGCGTCGGCCTCACCGAGCACACCGCGCTCGCCGATCCCGCGGATCACGTCGGCCACGTCGGCGGGGTCGAGCAACGGCCCGCGCCACGCGCCGTACCCGGTGTGGTTGGAGAAGTGCACCGTCGCCACCGGCCACACCTCGTGGCCCAGCCGTTGCAGCGGGAACGTCGCCGCGGAGTTGCCGACGTGCCCGTAGGCGACCGTCGACTGGATCGAGAGGATCTTCACCCCCCGATCCTCCCGCCGAGAGCGCACCTTTTGCGAGCCGAGAGCGCAACCTCTGCTGGTCGAGAGCGCAATCCTCGCGGGTTCGAGGGTCCGTCAGGCGAGCTGGAGCGACCGCTTCGAGAGGCCCATCCAGAAACCCTCGAACAGCTGCTCGGCCGGAGCCTCCGGGTCGGAGGCCGCACCCAGGGCGACGAAGAGCGGCGTGAGGTGCTCGACGGTCGGGTGGGCGTACGGCATCCCGGGCGCGAGGTCGCGGAAGCGGACGAGCGACTCGACGTCCCCGGCAGCGAGCGCCTCGCGGGCCCAGGCGTCGAACTCCACCGACCACGTCGGCGCTTCGGCCTCGATGCGGAAGTCGCGCAGGAACGGCAGACCGTGGGTGAGGAAGCCGCTGCCGACGACGAGCACGCCCTCATCTCGGAGCGGGCGCAGGCGGCGGCCGAGCTCGAGGAGCCGCTCGGGGTCCTCGGTGGGCAGCGACATCTGGAGCACCGGGATGTCGGCGTCGGGATACATGATCCTCAGCGGCACCCACGCGCCGTGGTCGAGCCCGCGGCTGGCGTGCTGGTGGACCGGCTCGGTGTCGGGCATCAGGGCCGCGACCCGCGCGGCGAGCGCGGTCGAGTCCGGTGTCGCGTACGTCATCCGGTAGTACTTCTGGTCGAACCCACCGAAGTCGTAGACCAGCGGCGCCTGGTTGGCGCTCAGCGAGACCGGCGCCGACTCCCAGTGCGCGCTGACGATCAGGATCGCGGTCGGACGGGGCAGGTCGGCCGCGAGCCCGGCCAGCTGGCCCGACCAGACCGGGTCGTCGAGCAGGGGCGGTGCGCCGTGGCCGAGGTAGAGGGCCGGCATGAGGTCGTTCACAGTTCAACGATACCCCGGTCCCGGCGACCCGTCCGTCAGACGACCGGCTGCTGCAGCTCGGTCACCCACGCCTCGGGGCCAGCGCGGTGGATCGTCGTCAGCGCCCGGTCGTACGCCGCCTGACACGGTGTGAGGGTCAAGCCTCCCGCACAGACTGCGCTCTCGAGCAGCAGAACCTGCGCCGTCGGCTCAGGGGGTGTGGGGGAGGGTCCAGTCGACGGGGTCGGCGCCCTGCTCGGCGAGCAGCGCGTTGGCCTTCGAGAACGGCTTCGAGCCGAAGAACCCCTTGGACGCCGAGAGCGGGGACGGGTGCACGGACTTCACCGCCGGCACGGGATCGAGCATCGGCTCGAGCGACTGGGCGTCACGGCCCCACAGGATCGCCGCGAGCGGACCACCGCGCGCGACGAGAGCCTGGATCGCCGCCTCGGTGACCGCCTCCCAGCCCGCGCCGCGGTGCGAGGCGGCGGCGCCGGGGCGCACGGTCAGCGACCGGTTCAGCAGCATGACCCCCTGGTCGGCCCAGGCCGTGAGGTCGCCGTGCGGCGGCGGCTCGACCCCGACGTCGTCGGCGAGCTCGCGGAAGATGTTGGCCAGGCTGCGCGGCACGGGCCGTACGTCACCCTCGACCGCGAAGCTCAGCCCGATCGGGTGGCCGGGGGTCGGGTAGGGGTCCTGGCCGACGACCAGCACCCGGACGTCGGCCAGCGGTCGCTGGAAGGCCCGGAACACCCGGTCACCGGCCGGCAGGTAGGGCCGCCCGGCAGCGATCTCCCCGCGCAGGAACGTCCCCATCGCCGCGACCTGCGTGTCGACGGGCGCCAGCGCGGCGGCCCAGTCCTCGGCCATCAGGCCCTTGTCCACCAGTCCCGCGAGCGCGCCCATGGCGCGACCCTAGGCCGACGGACGGGGTGGTCCTACGCTCGGCTCGTGACCACCAGCAACGACACCGCCAGCGGGCCCGCCCGGATCACCCACCTCGTCGCCGGCCGCGACTGGGACGGCCCCGTCGAGCGGACCGGCCCGGTCTACAACCCTGCGACCGGCATCCAGACGGGGGCCGTGGACCTGGCGTCGGTCCGCGGTCGTCGACGAGGTCGTCACCGGGGCGAGGCGGGCCTGGCGCGAGAGCTGGGCCGACGTCTCGCTGGCCAAGCGGTCCTCGGTGCTCTTCGCCTTCCGCGAGCTGCTGCACCGCCACGTCGACGAGATCGCGGCGCTGATCACCGCCGAGCACGGCAAGGTCCTCGACGACGCCCGCGGCGAGGTGGCGCGCGGGCTCGAGGTCGCCGAGCTCGCCTGCGGGATCCCGCACCTGCTCAAGGGCGGTCACACCGACAACGCCTCCAGCGGCGTCGACGTCTTCAGCCTGCGCCAGCCGATCGGGGTGGCGGCGATCATCTCGCCGTTCAACTTTCCCGCGATGGTGCCGCTGTGGTTCGTGCCGGTCGCGATCGCCTGCGGCAACGCGGTCGTCCTCAAGCCGTCGGAGAAGGACCCGTCGGCCACCGTGGCGATGGCCCGGCTCTGGACCGAGGCGGGCCTGCCCGACGGCGTGCTGAACGTCGTCCACGGCGACAAGGAGGCCGTCGACGCGCTGCTGACCCACCCCGACGTCGCCTCGGTCTCGTTCGTCGGCTCCACCCCGATCGCGCGCTACGTCTACGAGACCGGGACCGCCCACGGCAAGCGGGTCCAGGCCCTCGGCGGCGCGAAGAACCACATGCTGGTCCTGCCGGACGCCGACCTCGACCTCGCCGCCGACGCTGCGGTCAACGCCGGCTTCGGCTCGGCGGGCGAGCGCTGCATGGCGATCTCGGCGATGGTCGTCGTCGACCCCCACGGCAACCTCGCCGACGACCTCGTCGCCCGCGTCGCCGACCGCGTCGCCGCCCTGCGTACCGGCGACGGCACGACCGGCGCAGACATGGGGCCGGTCGTGACCCGCGAGGCCCGCGACCGGATCGCCTCCTACGTCGAGGCGGGCGCGACGTCCGGTGCGAAGGTCGTCGTCGACGGCCGTGGTGCTCACGACGGCGACGAGGACGGGTTCTTCATCGGCCCCACCCTGCTCGACCACGTCACCACCGACATGTCGGTCTACACCGACGAGATCTTCGGCCCCGTGCTCAGCGTCCTGCGCGTCGCGTCCTTCGACGAGGGTCTCGAGCTGATCAACGCCAACCCCTACGGCAACGGCACCGCGGTCTTCACCAACGACGGCGGCGCCGCTCGTCGCTTCCAGCGCGAGGTCGAGGTCGGCATGGTCGGCGTCAACGTGCCGATCCCGGTCCCGGTCGCCTACTACTCCTTCGGCGGCTGGAAGTCCTCGCTCTTCGGCGACACCCACGCCCACGGCACCGAGGGCGTGCACTTCTACACCCGCGGCAAGGTCGTCACCCAGCGCTGGCTCGACCCCAGCCACGGCGGCGTCGACCTGGGGTTCCCCACCAACTCCTGAGGAGAGCCACCGCGGTACGCCGGTCGAGCAGAGGTCGGCGGCCGGTGAGCCCGGCGTTGCCTCGGGCGGAGGACGGGAGCAACGCCTCTGCCGCGCAACCTGGCCAACGATGGCGGAGACGGCTGAAGTTCGATAGATTCCTATCGTTAAACAACAGGAAGGGTCAGCAGGGTGAACAGCTCCGTCATCGTCGCGTTGCGCGCCATCATCGCGTTCGCGCTCGCAGGGTCCCTGGTCGTGCAGGCGGGGGTCGTGGCCTCGCTGTGGCTCGACACCGACGACGAACCCACCACGATCGCGGTCACACTGGTCGTCATCGGCGTGCTCGGCGTGCTGATGCTGCAGGTGGTCGCGGTGTGCATCTGGCGGCTGCTGACGATGGTCGGACAGGGGAGGGTCTTCTCCCCCCAGGCGTTTCGTTACGTCGACCTCGTGATCGGCGCGGTGGGCGCCACCTCGGCGCTCGTCCTCGCCGTGGCCGTGGTCGCTCGCGTCGCCAACCACGCCACAGCAGGAGACGAGGTCGCTCCCGGCCTGGTCGGCCTGATCTGCGGGTTCGCACTGGTGGCCGCCGGTGTCGCCCTGGTCATCTACGTGATGCGGACCCTGCTGGCCCAGGCAATCGCCCGCGACCTCGAGGCCCGTTACCTGCGGTCCGAGCTCGACGAGGTGATCTGAGTGCCGATCGTCGTGGACGTCGACATCATGCTCGCGCGACGCAAGATGGCGGTGGGTACGTTGGCGGAGCACGTGGGGATCACTCCGGCCAACCTCGCAGTGCTGAAGAACGGACGCGCCAAGGCCGTGCGGTTCACCACGCTGGCCTCGTTGTGCGAGGTGCTCGACTGTCAACCGGGTGACCTGCTGCGGTGGGAGTCGGACGCCGCGACCACGCCCGATGCCCGGCTCCCAGCCGGCGGCGAGGGAGCGCGGGCGTGATCCCCGCCCGGGTGTGAGCGCCGGGGGCGCGCAGACGCCGGCGTCGTCAGCGAGGTCCTCGAGATCGCCGGTCCGGACACCTCACCGGGTCGGGTTCGAAGCACCACGCGACCGACGGCGTAGGTCTGCGACGCCAGTTGCAGCGCAGCTGCGCCGCTCAGCGCGCGAGCGCCCGCGACCCACCGGAGCCGAACCGCCGGTTGCGGCTGGTCCCGATCGTCTCGCGCGACTCCGGGGTCGGCTCCTCGGCGCGGGCGTCCGCCGGTGCGGCCCACCGGTCGAACCACTCGTCGAGCGCCGCCCACGTCGTCGACCGGGCGCCACGACCGGTGAGCATCCCGAGGTGGCCCCCCGGCACGATCTCGAAGGACACCTCCTCGCTGGAGGCCAGCAGCGGCGTGACCGCCTTGACCGCGGCGACGGGGGCGATCCCGTCGGTGGCGCCGGCCACGACCAGCACGGGCACGGTGACGTCGGCCAGGGAGATCGTGCGGTCGTCGGCCTCCCACTCCCCGTCGACGAGCGCGTTGCCGCGCACGAAGCGGTGGTAGAGCTGGCCGAAGGTCCGGCCCGGGTAGGCCGTCATCCTGGCTGTGAACCGGTCGACCGCCTCGAGCTGGGCCAGGAAGTCGGTGTCGTCGATCCGGGTCGCGATCGCCAGGGGCTTGGTGACGAGCTTCTGGAACGACGAGAGCTGGAAGGCCCAGCGCACCATCGGCGCCGGCGCGGCCCCGATCATCCGGTAGGTGCGGGTGACCAGACCGCCCCCGGGCGCCTGAGCGGCGTCGAGCAGCGGACGCACCGGCGCGACCATCGGCACCAGCGAGGTGTCCACCGGTGAGCCGAGGGCGCTGATCGAGGCGATCGGCAGGGTCGGGTCGTCGGCCGCGGCGAGCAGGGCGAAGATCCCACCCAGGCTCCAGCCCACGACGTGGACCGGCTTGCCCCCGGCGTGGCGGCTGGCCTCGCGGATCGCGGTCGGGACGACGTCGGTGACCCAGTGCTCGATCCCGAGCGCGCGGTCCCGGTAGGAGATGTCGCCGTACTCCACGAGATAGGTCGGGCGCCCCGCGCCGACCAGGTGCTCCACCAGCGAGCAGCCGCGGCGCAGGTCGTAGCACAGCGAGGGCGCCGCGAGCGGCGTCACGAGCAGGACCGGGTCGCCCTGGGGACGGCTGGTCGCGGGGCGGTAGTGGTAGACCGCGCGCTGCTCACCCTCGTCGACCAGCGTGCGCGGCATCGGCCGCAGGTCGGCCAGCCCGCCGTAGAAGAGCCGGTGGGCGACGTTCCCGGCCGCGGACACGAGCTGATCGGGCTTCGGGACCAGGTCCATGACAGGGAAAGTACCCGACCCGCCCGGAGGTGGTGGCCCCCGAGCGCCCCAGAGGGTAGGAAGGTCCGATGCCGTCCTCCACCGTCCTCAAGGCCCTCGGGGGCGGCGTCGCCGCCCTCGGCGCGCTGGCCACCCACGACCTGCTCCAGCGCCGCCACGCGATCCTGCGCAACTACCCGGTGATCGGCCACGCCCGCTTCCTGCTGGAGAAGGCCGGCCCCGAGCTGCGCCAGTACATCGTCGCCTCCAACGACGAGGAGCGGCCCTTCAGCCGCGACCAGCGCACCTTCGTCTACTCCTCGGCCAAGCTGGACAACACCTACGTCGGCTTCGGCACCGACAACGACACCGAGCACACCGTCGGCTACCCGATCGTCAAGCACCGCACCTTCCCCGACGAGGAGGTCGGGGTGATGCCGCACGAGGGGGACGAGGTGCGCCTGCCCTCGGCCAAGGTGCTCGGCGGCCCGCGTGGTCGGCGCGAGGCGTTCCGTCCGGCGTCGGTCGTCAACATCTCCGGGATGAGCTTCGGCTCGCTCTCGGGTCCGGCGGTCGAGGCGATGAACCGGGGCGCGAAGGCCGCCGGGTGCCTGCACGGCACCGGCGAGGGAGCCCTCTCACGCCACCACCAGCACGGCGGCGACATCGTCTTCCAGGTCGGGACGGCCTACTTCGGCTGCCGCGACGACGAGGGTCGCTTCGACCTCGACCTGCTCGCCGAGGTCGTCGAGGCCAACCCGGTGCGCGCGATCGAGATCAAGCTCTCCCAGGGCGCCAAGCCCGGCCTGGGCGGGATGCTGCCCGGCGTCAAGGTCAACGAGGAGATCGCCGAGGCCCGCAAGATCGAGGTCGGCGAGGACTGTGCCTCCCCGGCCCGCCACACCGCGTTCGGCGACGTCGACTCCATGCTCGACTTCGTCGAGACGATCGCCGAGCGCACCGGTCTGCCGGTGGGCATCAAGTCGGCCGTCGGCAACCTGCGCTTCTGGGACTCCTTGGTCGAGCAGATGGCCGACGGGCAGCGCGGCGTCGACTTCGTGACCGTCGACGGGGGAGAGGGCGGCACCGGGGCGGCGCCGCTGTTGTTCTCCGACGCCGTGGCCTACCCGTTCCGGCTCGGGTTCGCAGAGGTACGCCGTCGCTTCGACGAGGCCGGCCTGTCCGACGAGGTGACCTTCATCGGCTCGGCCAAGCTCGGCATCCCGGAGAACGCGCTGGTCGCGTTCGCGATGGGCGTCGACATGGTCAACGTCGGACGCGAGGCGATGCTGGCCGTGGGCTGCATCCAGGCCCAGAAGTGCCACACCGACCGCTGCCCGACCGGCGTCGCCACCCAGAAGGCCCGCTACACCCGGGGCCTGGACCCCACGCTGAAGAGCGAGCGGGTCGCCAACTACGTCCGCTCGCTGCGCCGCGACCTGTCCAAGGTCTCCCACGCCGTCGGCGTGCCCCACCCCGCGCTGATCACGCCTGCCGACATCGACCTGCTCGAGGGCGACCGACGCCGTACGTCGCTCGGCGAGCTCTACGGGTACGTCGAGGGCGGCGGCGTGCTCGGGGCCGGCACGGAGGCCGAGATCCGCTCCGTGATGGCCTCCCTCGACCAGTCCTGAGACCGGGCCGGTCCGGTCCTGCCCGGTCCTGCCCGGTCCTGCCCCGCCCTGCCCGGTCCTGCTGGGTCCGGCTCAGTCCCGCTCGCTGGGTCGCATCGTCTTGGTGTGCTCGGGGCCGACGTCGGCGAGCATCTCCATGAACGCGCGCGCCCAGGCCTTGACGTCGTGCTGGCTGACGGTCTTGCGCATCGCGCGCATCCGCTTGGTCAGCTCCTTGTCGTCGGCCTGGTAGGCCTGGAGCATCGAGGCCTTCATGCCGTTGATGTCGTAGGGGTTGACCAGCCAGGCCTGGCGCAGCTCGGCCGCGGCGCCGGCGAACTCCGAGAGCACCAGGGCGCCGTCGTTGCCGGTGCGGCAGGCGACGTACTCCTTGGCGACGAGGTTCATCCCGTCCCGGTAGGGCGTGACGACCATGATGTCGGCGGTGCGGTAGAGCGCGGCCATCTCCTCGCGGGGGTAGGAGGAGTGCAGGTAGCTGATCGCCGGGCGTCCGATCCGACCGAGGTCGCCGTTGATCCGGCCCACGAGCCGGTCGATGTCGTCGCGCAGGATCTTGTACTGCTCGACCTCCTCGCGCGAGGGCACCGCGACCTGCACGAAGACGGCGTCCTCGACGTCGAAGTGCCCGTCGCGGATCAGCTCGCTGAACGCGCGCAGGCGCGCGACGATGCCCTTGGTGTAGTCGAGGCGGTCGATGCCCAGGAAGATCTTGCGCGGGTTGCCGAGCGCGGTGCGGATCTCCTCGGAGCGCTCGACGACACCGGGGTCGCCGGAGAGCTCCTCGAAGCCGGCCGTGTCGATCGCGATCGGGAACGCCGCTGCCCGCACCGTGCGCCCGTCGGGCAGGTAGACCAGGTCGCGGTGGGTCTTGTGCCCGACCCGCTGACGCACCAGGCGCACGAAGTTCTGCGCACCGCCGGGCAGCTGGAAGCCCAGCAGGTCGGCGCCGAGCAGGCCCTCGAGGATCTGGCGGCGCCAGGGCAGCTGCTGGAAGAGCTCACCCGGGGGGAACGGGATGTGGAGGTAGAAGCCGATGCGCAGGTCGGGCCGCAGCTCGCGCAGCATCGCGGGCACCAGCTGTAGCTGGTAGTCGTGGACCCACACCGTGGCGCCCTCGTTCGCCTGCTCCGCAGCCTTCTCGGCGAAGCGGCGGTTCACCGAGACGTAGGAGTCCCACCACTCCCGGTGGAACTCCGGCTTGGCGACGAGGTCGTGGTAGAGCGGCCACAGGGTGCCGTTGGAGAAGCCCTCGTAGAACTGCTCGATCTCGGTCTGGGTCATGCTCAGCGGGCACAGCGTCATGCCGTCGTCCTCGAAGGGCTCGAGGTCCTGATCGGTGCCGCCGGGCCAGCCGATCCACACGCCGTCGTTGACACGCATCACCGGCTCGATCGCCGTCACGAGGCCGCCCGGCGACTTGCGCCAGGTCACGCTCCCGTCGGCCTCCGTGACGCGGTCGACCGGCAGGCGGTTGGCGACGATGACGAGGTCGTAGGGCACGTCGGCAGCCTAGGCCAACGCGCGTGCGGGACGCGGGGTCGAGGCTTCCTCCTCGGGGGTGACGCGTCGATGGCGCGGGCCGTGTCAACCGGTGTGGTCGGCCCACCCGGCGGGGTCGTCGGGGTAGCGGATGCCGCACTGGCGGCGCAGCACGTCGAGGGTGTCCATGACCGCCAGCGTCTGCGCGTGCGGCACCAAGGGGCTCTCCAGGAGGCCCTCGCGCAGGCACCGAGCGACCTCGGCGGCCTCGTTGCCATAGCCGCGTCCGACCACCGGGTCGTCGCCGGTGATCACCACGGGCCGGCCCGAGGGCGACCCGTCGGCGTACGGCGTGAAGACGGCGGTGTCGGGGTTGTGCAGCTGTCCGGTCAGCTCGATCCGCCCGGTGTCGGTCGCGATCGCCGCAGAGCGGTCCGACCACGAGCTCAGCGACGCGCTCATCGCCGCGACGGCCCCGCCTGGGTAGCGCCCGGCCATCGCGACGTCGAGGTCGATCCCGTCCTCGGTGAGCACCGCGGTGCCGGTCACGGCCTCCGGCGCGCCGAGGACCAGGTGGGCCAGCGTGAGCGGGTAGATCCCCATGTCGAGCAGCGCGCCACCACCCAGGTCAGGCGCGACCAGCCGGTCGGTGGGGTCGTCGCCGACGCGGAAGCCCAGCTCGGCGCGCAGCTGGCGCGGTGTCCCCAGCTCGCCGGTGGCGACCCGATCGAGGAGCGCGCGCACCACCGGGTGGCACGCGGTCCACATGCCCTCCATCCAGAACAGCCCGTGCTCGCCGGCCAGACGCACCATCTCGCGGGCGTCCTCGGCGCGCAGCGCCACCGGCTTCTCGCACAGGACGTGCTTGCCGGCCTCGAGCGCGAGGCGCACGTGGGCGAGGTGCTCGGAGTGCGGCGAGGCGACGTAGACGACCTCGACGGCCGGGTCGGCGACCAGCTCGGCGTAGGAGCCGTAAGCCGTCCCGCCGTGCTCGGCGGTGAAGCTCGTGGCCCGCTCGAGCGAGCGCGAGCCGACGGCGACCAGGGTGGCGTCGTCGAGCAGGGCGAGGTCGTCGGCGAACTTGTGGGCGATCCGGCCGGGGCCGAGGATGCCCCACGCGGTCGGTCGGGGGTCCGGGGTCGTGGTCACGGCGCGAGGCTAGTGCGACGGGTCGGCGCGTGCGAATGACACCGGTGTGGTTCGCGGTCTACGATCAAGGCGCACCGACGTGAGACACCGACCGCGGGAGACCCATCGCGATGGACGCGCAACGCCACACACCCGCCGACAGCGGCGAGCCCGCGGGTCTCGTCACGCTCAGCGAACGGGACCAGGCGATCCTGGAGTTCGAGCGCCAGTGGTGGAAGTACGCCGGCGCCAAGGAGACCGCGGTGCGCGAGCAGTTCGACATGAGCTCCACGCGCTACTACCAGGTCCTCAACGCGCTCATCGACCGTCCCGAGGCGCTCGAGACCGACCCGCTGCTCGTACGCCGCCTGCGCCGCCTGCGCTCCCAGCGTCAGCGCCAGCGCTCGGCCCGCCGCCTCGGCTTCGAGGTCTGAGCGTGGCCACCGGTCTCCCCAGCTGCCAGCGCATCCGGCGCAGCCGCGACGAGCGCGGCGTGGCGCTGCCCTCCCCGGTCGTGGTGCTGAGCATCCTGGCCATCGCGATGGCCGCGATCGCCTACCTCGCCACCCAGGGCTCACCGCCGACCGAGCGCGAGGTCGCGATCGTCAGCCGCGACGACGCGAAGCCCTCGGCGGACGCGTCCCCCCGGCGCGAGGCCGAGCCGAGTGCCGAGCCGAAGCAGAAGCGCACCGCGCCGCCGGTCAAGCGCGGACAGGTCTTCGTCGAGGTCTACAACAACTCCGGCGTCTCCGGGCTTGCCGGGCAGGTGGGCGGCACCGCCGCCGAGGCCGGCTGGCAGGTCGTCGGCACCGACAACTGGTACGGCTCGGTGCCGTCCTCGACGGTGTACTTCCCCCCCGACCTCGAGCGCGCCTCGCGCCAGCTCGCCCTCGACCTCGGCGTGGAGCGCACGATGCCCGCCGTCGGCGGGATGGGCGACGACCGGCTCACCGTGATCCTGACCGGCCCCCTGGGCTGATCGGCCGTCGCGCGTCGCGCGTCGCGCGCTCGACGGGGTCCCCCGACGGGTGAACGGTTTCCGTGGGAGGCTGCCGCGCGTGGACTTCACCGAGGGCGGGCAGGAGCGCTGGGACGCCTTCGTGGCCGACCTCGCGCACGCGGTCGTGGGCCTCGACTTCGACGGCACGCTGTCGCCGATCGTCGACGACCCCGAGGCGGCTCACATCCACCCCGACGCGGGCGAGGTCCTGGTCGCCCTGGCCCAGCGGGTACGGGCCGTGGCCGTGATCACCGGCCGTCCCGCCCGGCAGGTGCTCGACCTCGGCGGCCTCGAGGAGGTCGGACGGGCCTTCGCCGAGGTCGGCAAGGACCTCTACGTCTTCGGGCAGTACGGCAACGAGCGCTGGTGCTCGGGGACGGGGCAGGTGCTCAGCCCGACGCCGCCCGAGGGCCTGGCCGCCTTCGAGCGCGAGCTGCCCGACGTGCTCGACGAGCTCGACGCGGGTGAGGCCTGGATCGAGGACAAGGGCCTCGCGGTGGCCGTGCACACCCGCCGGCTCGAGGACAGCCGGGAGGCCTTCGAGCGCCTGCTGCCCGCGCTGCGCGAGCGGGCGGAGAGCCACGGTCTCTCCGTCGAGCCCGGCCGCAACGTGATCGAGGTCCGGGCACCCGGCGTCCACAAGGGCGGCGCGGTCTCGACCCTCGTCGAGGAGCTCGAGGCCACCGGGTTCTGCTTCGGAGGCGACGACCTCGGCGACGTCGAGGCCTTCGACGAGCTCGACCGACTCGACCGGACGGGGCTCGCGACGCTGCGGGTCTGCGCCGCCTCCGACGAGGAGAGCGCCCTCCAGCGCCGGGCCGACGTCGTCGTGCACGGCCCCGAGGGCGTGCTGGACGTGCTCCGCGCGCTCATCGACGCCCGCTGAGGACGCCGCACGGGAGGAGCGACCTCGCCGAGGCCCCGGCGGCGCGGATCATGTCGAGGGGTGAGATCGAATGCCGCATCCTGAGACGACTCGCTGTAGTGTGCAAGACAGCTCATCAAGAGGGACTGAGGGAACGGCCCGTCGAAGTCCCGGCAACCGCCACGAGCCTCCGCCCAGCAGAACCGTCCGAGACCGGGCGGGGCGCTGATCGGACGTGGAGAAGGTGCTAATTCCGGCCCGGGTGCGACGGTCGCCCCGGGGAAGATGAGAAGGAGGAATCATGAGCGCCCTCGTCGCCGAGAAGACCGGTGTCCCCGACCCTGACGAGTCCGGCGGGACCCCCCCCGGTACCCCCGACCTGCGCGACGGCGCGTTCGGCAACGCCACCGCGCTGGCGTGCCGCGAGTGCGGCCACCAGGTCGCCCTCGGGCCGCACTACGCGTGTCCCGAGTGCTTCGGCCCGCTCGAGGTCGCCTACGACTTCCCCGCGGTGACCCGCGCGCAGATCGAGGCCGGTCCCCGCAACATCTGGCGCTACAAGGCGCTGCTGCCGGTGCCCAACGACATCGAGCAGAGCCCCAACATGGAGCCCGGTTTCACCCGGTTGCTCCAGGCCGGCAACCTCGCGCGCGAGCTCGGCATGAGCAACCTGTGGGTCAAGGACGACTCGACGAACCCGACCAACTCCTTCAAGGACCGGGTCGTGGCCTGCGCGCTGAGCGCCGCGCGCGAGTTCAGGGCCAAGGTCTTCGCCTGCCCCTCGACCGGCAACCTGGCCAACGCCGTCGCCGCGGCCGGTGCCCGCGCGGGGATCAAGACCGTGGTCTTCATCCCCAGCAACCTCGAGAAGCCCAAGCAGGTCAACTCCGCGGTCTACACCGAGCAGCTCGTCGCCGTCGACGGCAACTACGACGACGTCAACAAGCTCGCCTCCGAGATCGCGGGGGAGGAGGACGGCTGGGCGTTCGTCAACGTCAACGTCCGCCCGTTCTACGCCGAGGGCTCCAAGACGCTGGGCTACGAGATCGCCGAGCAGCTCGGCTGGCGCCTGCCCGACCAGGTCGTCATCCCGGTCGCGTCCGGCTCCCAGCTGACCAAGGTGCACAAGGCCTTCGGCGAGCTGGTCCGCCTCGGGCTCGTGGAGGACAAGCCGGTCAAGATCTTCGGCGCCCAGGCCACCGGGTGCTCGCCGGTCTCGGTCGCCTACAAGGACGGTGTGGACGCGATCCGCCCGGTCAAGCCCGACACCATCGCCAAGAGCCTCGCCATCGGCAACCCCGCCGACGGCATCTACGTGCTCGACATCTGCCGCAGCACCGGCGGGGCGGTCGAGGACATCAGCGACGACGAGGTCCGCGAGGGCATCCTGCTGCTGGCCCGGACCGAGGGCATCTTCACCGAGACCGCGGGCGGCACCACCGTGGGGGTGCTCAAGAAGCTCGTCGAGTCCGGCCAGCTCGATCCCGAGGCCGAGACCGTCGTGATCAACACCGGCATGGGCCTGAAGACGCTGGACGCCGTGGCCGACCGCGTCGGGCCGGCCGCCACGATCAAGCCGTCGTACGCCGCGTTCGCCGCGACCGGCATCGCCTGAGCGCGGGGGGAGTCCGCCGATGAGCGTGTCCGTCCGCGTGCCGACGATCCTGCGCACCTACACCGCAGGCGAGTCCGAGGTCAGCGCCGAGGGCTCGACCCTGGCCGAGGTGCTGGTCAGCCTCGAGGAGCAGTACGCCGGGATCCGGGCGCGGGTCCTGGACGACAACGGGTCGCTGCGCCGCTTCGTCAACGTCTACGTCGGCGACGAGGACGTCCGCTTCCTCGACGACCTCGCCACGTCGACGCCGGACGGCACCAAGGTCTCGATCATCCCGGCCGTCGCCGGCGGTCGATGACCCGCGTCACCCCACCCGTTCGGGGTGAGCCGAAGGTCCCGGTCGCCGGGCGTACCTTGCGCGGGTGAACCTGATCGGGAACCTGACGCGGACCAAGGACGTCGAGACGGTCCTCCACCAGAACGACCCCACCACGGACGGGGACGGGGGCGAGGGCCTGAGCAAGAACCTCAGGGCCCGCGACCTGATGGGCTTCGGGATCGGGATCGTGATCGGCACGGGGATCTTCGTGCTGACCGGGGTCGAGGCGAAGAACCACGCCGGACCGGCGATCACCGTCTCGTTCGTGATCGCCGGGATCGTCGCCATGCTCGCGGCGCTGTGCTACGCCGAGCTCGCTGCGGCGGTGCCCACGGCGGGCAGCTCCTACACCTACGCCTACACCACGATCGGCGAGGTCTTCGCCTGGATCATCGGCTGGGACCTCGTGCTGGAGTTCGCGCTCGGCTCGGCGACGGTCGCCCGGGGATGGTCGGGCTACCTCCAGTCGTCCTTCGGACTGCCGACCTCGCTGTTCGGCGAGGAGGCCCCGGTCAACGTCGGTGCGGTGCTGATCGTCGTGGTGCTCGGCGTGATCGCCGCGGTCGGGATCCGCGAGTCGAAGTGGGTCACCAACGGCCTGGTCCTGATCAAGGTCACGATCACCGTCTTCGTCATCGTCGCCGGCGCGTTCTTCTTCAAGGCCGCCAACATCACCCCGTTCTTCCCGGCGGCCAAGCCGGACGAGTCCGCGTCGGGCGGCCTGGCCCAGCCGTTGTGGCAGTACGTCACCGGCGCCTCGCCCACGGCGTACGGCGTGACCGGGGTGCTCGTGGCCGCCGCGGTCGTCTTCTTCGCCTACTCCGGCTTCGAGGCGGTGGCCAACCTCGGGGAGGAGACCGCGAACCCGGGCAAGGACATGCCGCGTGGACTGATCGGCACGCTGGCGATCTGCACCGTGCTCTACCTGCTGGTCTGCCTGGTGCTGACCGCGATGGTCGACTACCGCACCCTGTCGGAGGGCGCGCCGATCTCGGACGCCTTCAAGCAGGTCGGCCTGGACTGGGCGGCCTTCCTGGTCGGGATCGCCGCGATCGCGGGGCTGACCTCGGTGATCCTCGTCGACATCGTCGCGATGGGCCGGATCGGGTTCGCGCTGTGCCGTGACGGCCTGCTGCCGGCCGCGGTGGGCAAGATCCACCCGAAGTACCACACGCCGTTCCGGCTCACGATCGGCACGACGATCGCGGTCGCGGTGATCTCGGCCCTCGTGCCGATCGATGCGCTGGCGGAGATGGTCAGCATCGGCACCCTGTTCGCCTTCGTGGTGGTCGCGATCGCCGTCGCCGTGCTACGCCGCACCGAGCCGGGCATGGAGCGCCCGTTCAGGGCACCGCAGGTGCCGCTGCTCCCGATCGTCTCGGCGCTCTCGTGCGTCGCGCTGATGGCCAACCTCGCGGTCGAGACCTGGCTGCGGTTCCTGGTCTGGCTGGTCATCGGGATGGCCGTCTACCTCTTCTACGGTCGCACCCACTCCGTGCTGGTGCCCGGCCGCGACCCGGACCAGGCCGTCACCGCCGACCTGCCCTGAGATCCCACCGGCGACCCGCCGCCACGTGGCAGTCGGAGCGTTTGCACTCGAGGAGTCCGAGTGCTAAACATTTCATTGGCAGTCTCGACCCGAGAGTGCCAAAACCGAAGCGGTGCCAGCTGAGGTCACGTGCGCCGGCGAGAAAGGGTTCGCCGGGTCCTGCAGGACCGTCCGTCGCGGGCAGCCCACCGCCTTGGTCCCACCGACTCTAAGCGTGAGGAATCGCAGGAGTTATGCCCAAGCTGATTGCATTCGACGAGGAGGCCCGGCGCGGTCTCGAGCGTGGCATGAACACGCTCGCCGACGCCGTGAAGGTCACCCTCGGTCCCAAGGGCCGCAACGTGGTCCTCGAGAAGAAGTGGGGCGCCCCCACGATCACCAACGACGGTGTGAGCATCGCCAAGGAGATCGAGCTGGAGGACCCCTACGAGAAGATCGGCGCCGAGCTGGTCAAGGAGGTCGCCAAGAAGACCGACGACGTCGCCGGTGACGGCACGACGACGGCGACCGTCCTGGCCCAGGCGATGGTCCGCGAGGGCCTGCGCAACGTCGCCGCCGGTGCCAACCCGATGAGCCTCAAGCGCGGCATCGAGGCGGCCGTCTCGGCCGTCTCGGAGAAGCTGCTGTCGATGGCCACCGAGATCGAGACCAAGGAGCAGATCGCCGCGACCGCGTCGATCTCCGCCGCGGACCCGACCGTCGGCGAGATCATCGCCGAGGCGATGGACAAGGTCGGCAAGGAAGGTGTCATCACCGTCGAGGAGTCGAACACCTTCGGCCTCGACCTCGAGCTGACCGAGGGGATGCGCTTCGACAAGGGCTACATCTCGGCCTACTTCGTCACCGACACCGAGCGCATGGAGACCGTCCTCGAGGACGCCTACATCCTGATCGCCAACCAGAAGGTCTCGAACGTCAAGGACCTGCTGCCCGTCCTCGAGAAGGTCATGCAGTCGGGCAAGCCCCTGCTGATCCTCGCCGAGGACACCGACGGCGAGGCGCTCTCGACGCTGGTCGTGAACAAGATCCGTGGCACGTTCAAGTCCGTGGCCGTCAAGGCCCCCGGCTTCGGCGACCGCCGCAAGGCCATGCTGCAGGACATCGCGATCCTCACCGGCGGCCAGGTCATCTCCGAGGAGGTCGGCCTCAAGCTCGAGTCGACCGGTCTGGAGCTGCTCGGCCAGGCCCGCAAGGTCGTGGTGACCAAGGACGAGACCACGATCGTCGAGGGTGCCGGCGACGCCGACCAGATCAACGGCCGGGTCAACCAGATCCGGGCCGAGATCGAGAACTCCGACTCCGACTACGACCGCGAGAAGCTGCAGGAGCGCCTGGCCAAGCTGGCCGGCGGTGTTGCGGTGATCAAGGTCGGCGCGGCCACCGAGGTCGAGCTCAAGGAGCGCAAGCACCGCATCGAGGACGCCGTTCGCAACGCGAAGGCGGCCGTCGAGGAGGGCATCGTCGCCGGTGGCGGCGTGGCGCTGGTCCAGGCTGCGGCCGAGGCCTTCTCCAAGCTCGAGCTCGAGGGTGACGAGGCCACGGGTGCCAACATCGTGCGCTACGCGACCGAGGCCCCGCTGAAGCAGATCGCGATCAACGCCGGCCTCGAGGGCGGCGTCGTGGCGGAGAAGGTGCGCAACCTGACGCCGGGCCACGGCCTCAACGCCGCGACCGGCGAGTACGTCGACATGCTGGCCGAGGGCATCATCGACCCGGCCAAGGTCACGCGCTCCGCGCTGCAGAACGCCGCCTCCATCGCGGCGCTGTTCCTGACCACCGAGGCCGTCGTGGCCGACAAGCCCGAGAAGGCCGCCCCGATGGGCGACCCGTCGGGTGGCATGGGTGGCATGGGCGGCATGGACTTCTGAGTCCCGCCCCGAGAAAGCCCGCTGCGTGAGCAGCACCAGCACGACCTGATCGACCAGCAGGGCCCCCGCTCCGGCGGGGGCCCTTGCTGCGTCCCAGGCCCGCGCACGCGGTCCTCCGAGACCCGAGCACGTCAGGACTGCGCTCTCGACCGGCGAGGACTGCGCTCTCGACCAGCGAGGACTGCGCTCTCGGCGGGCTACCAGGAGATGGCGGGCGGGGCGCCGGGGTCGTCGCCGGACTGTCCGCCTCCGTTGCCGCGCCCGCCCGATGTCCGGGCGGTGTCGCGCTCGCCCTCACGCTCCTGCTCGGCCTGCTCACGGCGCTGGCGCTGCTGCTGGCCGGACTCGTTGCGCTGCTCGAGCTCCTGCTCCTGGCGCTTCTCCTTCGGGGTCTGGCCCTCGCCCTGCTGCTGCTCGGCGGGCTGGTCGTCCTGGGACTCCTCCGGCTGGTCCTCGGAGTCCTCGAGCTTGCCGGCCAGCCGCTCGTCGACGGAGCCCGCCACCGGGTCCCGGGGCTGCTGCGCGGAGCCGGTCAGGCAGTCGTCGGGGGCGAGCACCTCGCGTCCGCGCGCCCAGGCGTCCCGAGCCGTGTCCTGCGCCTTCCTCAGCGCGTCGCCGGTCTGGCCCTGGGCGGTGGCCAGGGCTGCGTCGCCGAGCGCCTCGTGGGACAGCGCGAGGTTGACCCGGACCCGGCAGACCTCGTCGACGGGCGCGAGCGGCAGCGCGGTCGAGAAGAACGTGACCGCGCCCGCGTGGTCGCCGAGCTGGAAGCGCGCCACGCCCTCGTCGTAGGGCGCGACCCACGACTCGAGCACGTTGAAGCGGGCGTTGGCGGCGAACTCCGCGCGGGCCGTGAGCGGGTCGGTGGCCTCGAGGGCGGCCCGGCCGTCGCGGTCGTGCCCGAGCATCACCGCGACCTTGAACGCGAACCCGAGGGCCAGCAGGAACGGGACCAGGCCGAGCAGGACCAGGGCACGACGCACCCGGCGCTCGCGGGTCACGTCGCCACCCCGGCTCGTGCCTCGCGGCGCGCCTCGAGCCACGAGCGCCAGCCCAGGCGCAGCTCGGGGACGAGCAGCGCGAGCAGCAGCAGGGCCCAGGCCCACCCGACGTCGCGGCGCGAGGCGGCCGGGCCGAGGTCGGCGTACGCCGCCCCGCGCAGGCGGTCGGCGACGGAGGCCATCTGGGCCGGGTCGACCGAGGCGGCGTTGCGGGCGACGTACTGGCCGTCGAGGTCGTCCGCGATCGTGCGCAGGGTGTCGGGGTCGAGCCGGGAGAGGGCCTCCTCGCCGGTGGCGGGGTCGACGACGAAGTCACCCTCGCCCGGCAGGCGCTCGTCGGCCGGCAGCGGCATCCGACCGCCCTCGCGGGTGCCGTAGCCGAGAACCACCGTGGCGTCGAGCAGCGGCGCGAGCGGGGCGAACGTCTCGGGCGGGCCCGGTGCGGTGTTCTCGCCGTCGCTGGCCAGCACCAGGAGCCGACGTCGGTCGGACTGGCGCTCCTCGGCGCCCCCGAGCACCGCGCGCAGCAGACCGACGGGACGCCCGATCGAGGAGCCGTTGCCGAGCGTGGGTGCCTCGGTGCTGATCGCCTCGAGCTCGGCGTCGATCGCGGCGCCGTCGGTCGTGAACGGCACGACCGTCTCGGCCCGGGCCCCGAACACGACCACCGAGAACCGTGCCGTGGGGAGGTCGGCCGCGAGTGCCTCGAGGTCGGCACGGGCCGCGTCGATGCGCGCTCCGGTCGGTCCGTCGAGGGCCGACATCGAGGTGGTCCGGTCGATGGCCAGGACCACCTCGAGCGCGGGCCGGGCCTGGGCCCGCGGGGCCGGGAGGTCACCGATGCGCAGGGCGATCGCGACCAGGACGGCGACCACCGCCACGCGGCGCAGGACCAGCCACCAGCGTCCATCGCCGCTCATGCTCGCCCCCGCCGTCGCCGCGCGGCGTCGCTCAGCCCCAGCCCCGCGGAGGCGAGCCACGCGAGCGCGAGCAGGCCGACGCCGACCGAGGCCACGGTGGCACCGGGCAGCGGGTCGTCGCGGCGCACGGAGCGGGGTGGCTCGGCGACCGTCTTGCGCTCGAGGTCGTCGATGCGCGCGACGATCGAGGCGGACCCGCCCTCGCGCCCGACGAGCGCGAACACCCCGCCGGTCCGGGCGGTGGCGTCCTCCAGCTCGGTGCGGGCGTCGGCGCGATCGGGGCGGGCCAGCTCGGGCGCGGCCACGGCGTAGACGCGGACGTCGCGCTCGGCGGCGTAGCTCGCCGCCTCGGGGAGCGTGTAGACGCCACCGCCGAAGGGGTCGTTGTCGGAGGAGACGACGACCGCTCGGGAGCGTTGCGCCTCAGGCTGGTCGAAGCGCTGGGTGCACGAGACGATGCCGTCGCCGATCAGCGACGAGCGCGGGTCGGCGAGCTGCACCCCGGCGAAGTAGGAGTCGTCGCCGGTGCGGAAGGCCTCCTCGGCGACGTCGAGCTGCTCGGCGACGTAGTCGGTGTCGTCGGTGAGGGGGAAGACCGAGACGGCGGCCCCGCTCCACAGGGTCAGGCCGATCCGGTCGCCCGGCAGAGCGCCGACGATCTGCTGCATCGCCTGGACCACCGCGACGTTGTCGTCGTCCATCGAGCTGGAGGCGTCCAGGCACAGCATGATGTCGCGGCTGCGGCTCTCGGAGGCCTGCAGGTCGACCTCCTGCGGACGGGCGAGCACGAGGGCGGCGCCGGCGATCGTGACCAGCGAGCCGACGACGCCGAGCAGCCCGAGGACCCGGCGGCGCCGCACGAGGGTGCGGTAGCGAGGCAGGGCGCGCAGCCGGGCCAGGTGGGCCAGCCACACGGCGCCGGCCGCGTCCGGACGGGCGCGACGTGCGGGTCGCGACCAGGTGGCGACGAGCAGGACGACGACCAGCACCACGGCGAGCAGGGCCCAGGGCCAGCGCAGGGTCTCGGCGCCGGGCAGCGTGCGCAGGCGGTCGTCGAGGGCGCCCAACCAGCCCGGTGCTCTCAGCCAGCCCGGTGCTCGCAGCCAGTCCGGTGCACTCAGCTCCACGTCGACACCAGCTCCCGGGCGTGCACGAGTGTCTCGTCGAGCTGCTCCTCGGCGGGGAGCCCGCCGTCGCGCGCGGCCTCGGGGGAGAACTCGGGCGGGTAGACCAGGGCGACGACGTCGGCCAGGCCGGCCGGCCCTGCGGCTCGCAGCTCGGCCAGGGTCATGGTGGGCGCCGGCAGGTCCGAGATCCGAGCCGCGTAGGCGCGCACGACCTCGCTGACGCGCCGGTGGCCCTCGCGCCGGTCGATCCGCCCGGCGGCGACGTCGGCCTCGATCGCGTCGAGCAGTGCGAGGTGCTCGGCCCGGGGGTCCGCGGGCTGAGACGGGAGCCGGCGGTTCCCCCACCACCACAGCGCGAGGTAGTAGAGCACCATCAGCCCCAGGGCCGCGGTGGCCAGGCCCAGCCACGGGCCGTCGTACCCGACGGCGCCGCGCAGGTCCGCGGCCGGGATGCCCGAGTCAGCGGCGGCGAGCATGACGGTGCCTCTCCAGCAGGCGCAGCACGGTGCGCAGCACGTCGTCGCCCGGGGCGACCCGTGCGTGCGAGCAGCCGGAGGAGGTGACGACGTCGTGGAAGGCGGCGCGCTCGGCGGAGGTCGTGCGGGCGTGGTCCTCGGCGAGGAGCAGGTCGCCGCGCAGCCACGACGGCAACGACGAGCGTGCGTCGACGTCGTGGGCGCTCGCGCGGCTCGGCACGGCGGTCGGATCGAGGTCGCCGACGCTGACCACGAGCACCTCGTGCTGGACCGCGAGGCGACGCAGCAGCGCCGCGAGCTCGTCGCTGGGGTCCTCGTCCTCGCACACCACGAGCAGGATCGTGCGCCGGCGGACCGTGCGGGCGACGTAGCGCAGCAGCCCCGTGAGGTCGCTGGCACCCGACGACGTCGTGGTGGCGTCGTACGCCGCCGCGAGGCAGCGCTCGAGGTGCAGCTCCCCGCCGACCGGTGGTCGGCCGTGGCAGCCCGCGGCGTCGCCGTGGGCCAGGCCGACGAGGTCGCCGTGCCGGACGGCGAGCCAGCCCACGAGCCCGGCGACGAGCACGCCCAGGTCGCGCTTGGTCACCTCGAGGTCGTGGTGCGCGGCCATCCCACGCCCGGTCGAGACGGCCAGGAGCACGGTGTGCTTGCGCTCGGCGACGTAGCGGCGCACCAGCATCTGCCCGCTGCGCGCCGAGGCCTTCCAGTCGAGGTCCTTCACGTCGTCGCCGCGCACGTAGGCGCGCAGGTCGTTGAAGTCCATGCCGCGCCCGGTCTGGACGGCGGCGTACTCGCCCTCGAGCAGCCCGCGCACCTTGCGGTGCGCCGGGAGCACGACCCGGGCGCGCACCCGGGTGAGGTGGCCTGCCATCAGCGGGTCACGGGGTCGGGACGGAGGCGAACACGGCGTCGACGACCGTCTCCGGGCGGACCCGGTCGGCCAGCGCCTCGAAGGACAGGTGCAGGCGGTGGCGCAGCACGTCCTGGCGGAGCTCGCGCACGTCCTCGGGCACCACGTAGTGGCGCCCGTGCAGCACCGCGAGGGCCCGGGCGACCTGGAAGAACGCGATGCTCGCCCGGGGGCTGGCCCCGGTCTCGACGTAGGCCCCGAGGTCGCGGTCCACGCGCTCACCGACCGCGCGGGTGGCCCCGACGACCTCGACGATGTAGCGGCGCACGGCGGGGTCGACGTAGACCCGGTCGACCATGGACTGGAGCTCCAGCACGGTGGCCGGGTCGACCACCGCGTCGGCCGGGGCGACGTTGCGTCCGAGGGTGCCGTCGTCGACGCGGTCGAGCACCGCGAGCTCGTCGTCGACGGTGGGGTAGTCGAGCACCGACTTGAGCAGGAAGCGGTCCATCTGCGCCTGCGGGAGGATGTAGGTGCCCTCCTCCTCGAGCGGGTTCTGCGTGGCCAGCACCAGGAAGGGCCGCGGCAGCGGGTGCACCTCGCCGGCGATCGAGGTCTGGTGCTCCTGCATCGCCTCGAGCATCGCCGACTGCGTCTTGGCGCTCGCCCGGTTGATCTCGTCGAGCAGCACGATGTTGGCGTGCACCGGGCCGAGCTGGGTCTCGAAGGTGTGGTGGCGGGGGTCGTAGACCTGGGTGCCGACGATGTCGCTGGGCAGCAGGTCGGGCGTGCACTGGATGCGCGAGAACCGTGCCCCGACGGCCTCGGCGAGGGTGGACGAGGCCAGGGTCTTGGCCAGTCCGGGCACGCTCTCGACCAGCACGTGCCCCTCGGCCATCAGCGCGACCAGCAGCGCGGTGCGCAGGCTCTCCTGACCCACCACGCGGGTCGCGAAGGCGGCCGAGACCCGGTCGAGGACCTCCCGGGCCCGGGCGAGGTCGTCGGGGCCCAGCGGCCCGGCCGCGCTCGCTGCCGCGCTCGCCTCCGGTCCAGGCGCCTGGCCCGGGGGTCGCTCGGTGCTCAGCGGGGTCGGGCCGAGGGGCATCGACGGGCTCCTTGCTGCGGCGCGGGGCGCGGGGCGCGGGTCGGGGGTACGCCGGGTCGCGCGTGGGTGCCGCCCGGCGTACCCATTGTGCGGGGTCGGGGCCCAGAACGTGCCCGCGACGGGTCACCTGCGCCGGAAGACCCACCACCTCAGCGCCACGAAGCGGGCGAGGGTGACCAGCAGGTTCGCGCCGGTCAGCACCAGCACCTCGAGCGTCGCGGACGGGTCCGTGGCGGCGTGCAGCAGGGCGAGCGCGGCCGTGGTCGCACCCAGGCCGAGCGCGAGGACGACCAACCCGCCGGCCTGGTGCCGCACGGCACCGGCCCGGCCGCGGACCCCGAAGGTGAAGCGGCGGTTGGCCGCGGTGTTGAGCACCGCGGTGACCAGCAGGGCGGTGAGGTTGGCCCCGAACGGACTCGTCACCGGGCGCAGCAGCAGGTAGATCAGGGCGTAGGCCAGCGTCGAGGCCAGGCCGACCACCACGAAGATGCCGACCTGGCTGCGCAGGCGCCCGCGACCGGCCTCGGCGCTGGTGCGGCCCAGGCGCGCGCCGACCTCCGCGAGCGGCAGCCGCCCGCGCACCAGGGCGGTGCCGAGCCGGGCGATGCCGCGCAGGTCGTCGCGGGCCGTGCGCCAGACGTCGACCGTGCTGCCGGGGTCGTCGCGCCAGTCGACGGGCACCTCGTGGATCCGCAGGCCCGAGCGCTCGGCGAGCACGAGGAGCTCGGTGTCGAAGAACCACCCCTGGTCCTGGACGAGCGGCAGCAGCAGGCGGGCCGCGTCGCGGCGGATCGCCTTGAAGCCGCACTGGGCGTCGCTGAACCGCGCGCCCAGGGTGCCCCTCAGGATCACGTTGTAGCCACGGCTGACCAGCTCGCGTCGGGGCCCGCGCTCGACCCGCGACCCCCGGCCGAGCCGGGAGCCGATGGCGAGGTCGGAGTGCCCGCTGATCAGCGGTGCGACCAGGGGGAGCAGGGCGTTCAGGTCGGTCGACAGGTCGACGTCCATGTAGACCAGCACCGCTGCGTCGGATCCGGCCCACACGTGGCGCAGTGCCCGACCCCGGCCCTTCTCGCCCAGGCGTACCGAGCGGACCTCCGGGAAGGTCGCCGCCAGCCCGGCCGCGAGACGGGGGGTGTCGTCGGTGCTGGCGTTGTCGGCGACCGTGACCGCGAAGCTCCACGGCAGGGTCCGCAGGTGGTCCACGACCCGGGTCACGCTGGCCACGAGCTGCTCGGCCTCGTCGTAGACCGGGATCACCACCTCCAGCACCGGTCCGGTGAGCGGGCCGGGGTCGGCGACCGGATCGGGGCTCAGCGCGGCGGTCACGAGGCGCCACCCGAGAGGTCGTAGAGCGTCGTGCCGTCGACGGTGGTGGCGGTGAAGCTCGACTCGACCCACGAGGTGATCTCGCCGGCCGTGCCGCTGCTCGAGCCGCCCGGTCCGCCCGCTCCGCCCGCTCCGCCCGCACCTGCTCCACCGCCGGCGATGAACCAGTGGACGTCGCCGTCGGCCACCAGCTGCTGGAACTGCGCCAGCGTCGGGCTCGGGTCGGAGCCGTTGAACCCACCGATCGGCATCACCGACGCGCCGGACCCACCGGTCGCGAGCTGGTAGCCGGCGGCAGTGTTGGCGCCGACGGCGGCGGCGATCCAGGTGTAGCTGCCGGCGTCCTGGGTCAGGGTCGCCATCAGCTCGGTCGACGGGGCGGTGGCCTCGAGCAGCCCGCCCGCGCCGCCGCCCGGCGTGGTCCCGGTCGGAGCACCGGCGGGGGCCTGCCCGGTCGCGACACCGGGAGGAGCTCCGGGGAAGCCGCCGGGGGAACCGCCCGGGGGGCCTCCCGCGGGCCGAGCGCCCCCACCGGGCGCCCCACCGGGCATGCCCTGGGCGCCGGCGACGGTGGGACCGGCGGTGGGGATCGAGCCGGTGTGCGCCGTGGTCGCGGTGTCCACGGTGTACGCCGCCGGGCCGGCCAGGGCGGCGAGCACCGCCGCCGCGGCGATCCCGGCGGTGATCGTGCGGGTCAGCAGCGGCCGCAGGAGCAGACCGACCCCGGCGAGCACGCCGACGACCAGCACGACCCAGCGCAGCCACGGGAGGAAGTCGGCGCTGCGACCGAGCAGGACGAAGGCCCAGACCACGGTGACCACCGACGTCGCACCCAGCACTGCGGCCGTGACCCAGGTGCCGCGCGAGCGCAACGGGCCGTCGGCGCGCCAGAGCACCCACGCGCCGGTGCCGACCAGCGCGGCGATGGCGGGGGCCAGCGCGACGGTGTAGTAGGCGTGGAAGATCCCGGCCATGAGGCTGAAGGTCAGCCCGGTGACCAGCAGCCAGCCCAACCACAGGGCGAGCGAGGCGCGGACGGGTCCGAGGCGGCGCGCCAGCCAGAGGCCGGCGACGCCGAGGACGAGCGCCGCGGGCAGCAGCCAGGCGACCTGACCGCCGAGCTCGGGACCGAACAGGCGTCCGATCCCCGTCTCGCCCCAGCCGTTGCCACCTCCCACCGAGCCGGTCTCGTCCCCGGTCAGTCGGCCCAGGCCGTTGTAGCCGAGGGTCAGCTCGAGGATCGAGTTGGTCTGCGACCCGCCGACGTAGGGCCGGTTCGCGGCCGGGGCGAGCTCGACGACCGCGATCCACCACCCGCCGGCGACCAGCATCGCGGCGAGGGCGAGGGCGAGGTGGCCGAGCCGACGCAGCACCGGGACGCCGGCGAGCACGAGGTAGACCCCGGCGAGCACGGGCAGGACGAGGAACGCCTGCAGCATCTTGGCCAGGAAGCCCAGCCCGACCAGGGCACCGCCCAGCACCAGCCACCGCGCCGGGCGACCGGTCGGGAGGTGGCTCTCGTGCACGCCACGCAGGGTCGCGGCCGCCGATCCGGTCAGCAGCAGGGTCAGGGCCGCGTCGGGGTTGTCGAAGCGGAACATCAGGGCCGCGACCGGGGTCAGCGCCAGCACCGCCCCGGCCAGCAGGGCCGCGGCGTGCGACCCGGTCGAGCGGCGTACCACTCGGTGCAGGAGGGCCACGGTGGCCACGCCCATCAGGGCCTGGGGCACCAGCAGGCTCCAGGACGAGAGGCCGAAGACCCGGACCGAGAGCGCCATCGGCCACAGCGCCAGGGGCGTCTTGTCGACGGTGATCGAGCCGGCCGCGTCGCTGGCGCCGAAGAAGAAGGCCGACCAGGACTCCGACCCGGCCTGCGCGGCCGCGGCGTAGAAGGAGTTGGCGTAGCCGCTCGCGGAGAGGTCCCACAGGTAGAGCAGCGCGGTCGCCGCGAGCAGGACGACGTACGCCGGGCGGGCCCAGCGCGGGTCGGAGGGCTGCAGCGCGTCGCCGGCGGTCGAGGACGTGGGGGACCCGGGTGAGTCGGGGGAGTCGGGGCGTGGGGGAGTCAGGGTCAGGGAGGCCATGGCTCCAGGTTGTGGCGACCGGCTGCGACGCCGGTGTGGTGTCGCTGTGGGTTCGCTGTGGAACGCTGGCGGGGTGGACTTCGAGGAGCGGGTGGCGCCCCTCGTGGAGCCGTTGCGTCGCTACCTGGCCCGGCGCGCGAGGCCGGAGGTCGTCGACGACGTGCTCTCCGAGACCCTGCTGGTGTGCTGGCGCCGGTCCGCGGAGCTGCCGGCCGGGGAGGCCGACCTGCGGGCCTGGGCCTACGGCGTCGCGCGCGGAGCCCTGGCCAATGCCGAGCGCTCGACACGACGCCAGCGCCGGCTCGCGGCCCGTGTCGCGACCGTGGACCCTCCGGCCACCCAGGAACCGGCCGCCGAGGCGCCGGACCCGCGAGCCGAGGCGGTGGGCCTGGCCCTCGACCTGCTCTCGGAGCGCGACGGGGAGGTGCTGCGGCTGTGGGCGTGGGAGGGCCTCGAGGCCACCGCGATCGCCACCGTCCTCGACATCACCCCGAACGCCGCGGCGCTGCGGCTCTCGCGCGCGCGTCGCCGCCTGCGTGACGCCGTGGTCGGGCTCGAGCGCGACGACCTCCGTTCCCGGCGACAGGATCGCGACGGTGCCGGACATGAGGAGTCCACAGGAGGGAGCACGCCGTGAACGACGAGGACGACGCGGTCGACGAGAACGACGAGGACCTGCGCGACGACCTGCGTGCGGGGGACCCGGCCCGCTCCCTGCCGCCACTCACCGCCGTGGCGGTGGGACGACTCCTGGAGGAGACCATGAGCGAGGAACCCGCCCGACCAGACCCGACGACCGGTCGCCCGCCCCGGCGTACGGCCCTGCTCGTCGCGGCCGCCGCTGTCGTGGTCGCGGGCGTGGGTGGTCTCGCCTGGGCGGTGCTGGGCCCGGACGGGCCCGAGGGCTCCGCGGAGCGGGCCGTCGACCCCGGCACGACCGCGCCCGCGAGCCCGTCGGCCGGCGCGCCGGCCGGCGGATCGACCGACCCGGCACCGGGATCGGGGCCGGGATCGGGGCCGGTGACCACGCTGAGCATCGAGGAGCAGGGCCAGGCGCGCTGCATGGTGCCCTCCGCCGAGGTGCTGGCGGGCAAGGACGTCGCCGTGCTCGGCACCGTCCGCTCGGCCGACGACGAGACGGTCGTCCTCGACGTCGACCGGTGGTACGCCGGCCCGCCCGACGGACCCGAGACCGACACCGTGGAGGTCGACGCGGTCGAGCCCGCCCTGCAGGACCTGCTGCTCGCGCCGGACCTCGAGCCGGGGGAGCAGTACCTGCTCTCGGCGACGAAAGGGTTGGTGACCCTGTGCGGTTTCAGCGGTCCGGCCACGCCCGAGCTGGAGGCGCTGTACGCCGAGGCGTTCGCGTGAGCGTGACCGGCCTGCTGCTCGCCGCGGGGGCGGGGTCGCGGATGGGTCGGCCGAAGGCGCTGGTGCACACCGCCGACGGCCAGCCGTGGGTGGCGCGCAGCGTCGAGGTGCTCCGGGCCGGGGGCTGCGCCGACGTGCTCGTCGTGCTCGGCGCGGCTGCCGACGCCGCCCGCGCGCTGCTGCCCGAGGGCGTGCGCGCCGTGGTCGCCCCCGACTGGGCCGAGGGCCTCTCGGCCTCGCTGCGGACCGGGCTCACGGCCCTGGACGAGACCGCCGCCGACGCCGCGGTCGTGCTGCTCGTCGACCTGCCGGACCTGGTCCCAGCGGTGGTGGCCCGCCTGCTGCCGGCCGGTCCGTCCACACTCGCGCGCGCGGCCTACGACGGCGACCCGGGCCACCCGGTCGTACTGGGTCGTGACCACTGGGCGTCGGTCGCCACGACGACGACGGGCGACCACGGCGCCCGCGACTACCTGCGCGCACGTTCCGCGTCCGTGAGGTTGGTCGAGTGCGGTGACCTCGCCACGGGTGCGGACCAGGACACCCCGGTCTAGGGCGGGTTTGATCCGTCGGTCTGTAGCCACGTCGAGGTTTGCGGCGATCAAGACGCCGGCTCGGTAGTTGCGGGCGGTCTTGTCCGTTCGGGTCGCGATCCCGCGCCAGTTCTTGAGCTGGTCGGAAATCGTTCGAAGACGTAGCGTTGTTGGGAGAGATCGGGGTCGAAGTCCGCTGGTCTGGTACCCGCTGAGCCTTCTTTCTCGCGGTTGGCCTTCTGGTCCTCGCGATCGGGGATCACGGACCCGGTGCCGCGTCAAGGTAGACGCTGTTGGCTCGTGATGGGTCGCCTTCCCACCGACGACCATGTCGTCTCGAATTGGTCCGTCTCCTGAGCGTCCGTATCGCCGCGAGCTGCGTGCGCCCACGGGGGTGAACGCGTAACTTCGCACGCGGGCCGTCGGCTGCGGCGGAGTGCGAGTCGAACGGTTCCGCCCGGGCGGCGACCAGCGGCTGGTGCGATAAGCGACATGGTCGATAGCGTTATCGAATCGTGATCTCATCGGGGCCCATGGCCTGTGGACAACCGCTTCTGACCTGCAGCGATGTCGGTGGCCGGTGGTTGACTTCTCTCATGGACGACACGACGCAGACTCTCTCCGGGCACCGGGTGCCCGCGGGTCTGCGGGTCCTGGGTGACCAGGTCGGTGACCTCCTGGAGGCGTCGTTGCTGGGTCTGGGTGAGGACGAGGCGCGGGCCGCGCTGGTCGAGGTCACCGCGTTGGCCGCGCGGGTCGCGGCCCTGGAGCTGGCGCTGGCCGTGCACGGCCACGACGTGGCTGTGGAGGACGCCACGGCGGCGACCTCGACGGGGGTGTGGTGGGCGGTGGCGACCCGCCAGACCCGGAGGTCCGCGACCGGGAAGGTCAAGCTCGCCCTCGCCCTGGAGTCCCGCTGGCGCCGGGTGCAGGCCGGGCTGAGGGCGGGCCGCGTGCTGCCCGATCAGGCGCAGGTCATCGTCAAGGCTCTCGAGGACCTGCCCGCCGACCTCGGCGACGAGCTGCTGGGCAGGGCCGAGGAGGTCCTGGTCGAGTACGCCGGCTCCCACGACGCAGCCGAGCTCGCCGTCCTCGGTGCCCACGTGCTGACCGTGATCGCCCCCGAGGTCGGGGAGGAGCGTGACCGCAAGCGCCTGGAGAAGGCCGAGCAGGACGCCGCTGCGAAGCGGCGGTTCTCGATGGTCGCCGACGGCCACGGTGCGGTGCACGGCCGGTTCACGTTGCCCGCGCTGCAGGGCGCGATGCTCGAGAAGGCGCTGCACGCCCTGGCCGCCCCGAAGCACCGCCACGCGGTCGGTGCCCCGGTCGATGCGTCCCGGCCCACGGCGCAGAAGCTCGGGGAGGCGTTCGCTGAGCTCATCGAGACCCTCGAGCCCGACACCCTGCCCAAGGCCGGGCGGGTCAACGCCACCGTGGTGGTCAAGATCGACCTGTCCGACCTGTTGACCGGCCTCGGCCACGCCACCCTCGACGACGCCACGATCATCTCCGCGGGCGAGGCCCGGCGCCTGGCGTGCGAGGCCGGACTCGTCCCCGCGGTCTTCGACGGCGCGGGCGAGATCGTCGAGCTCGCCCGCTCTCAGCGCCTGTTCAACCACGCCCAACGGGTCTGGCTCGACCTGCGTGACGGCGGCTGCACCACCACAGGCTGCGACTGGCCGGCCTCGATGTGCCACGCCCACCACGACCACCCCTGGTCCGAGGGCGGCGCCACCGACGTCGAGAACGGCCGGCTGCTCTGTCCACGCCACCACGCCCGCGCCCACGACCCCCGCTACGAGATGCGCATCGGCTCCGACAACCAGGTCACCTTCCACCGGCGGACCTAGACCGGCGGGTGGGTGGAGGAGATCGGTTCCGAGACGACGCCGGCGCGCCTCCTCCTCCCCCCTCGGGTCCGGCGTGCATCCAAAGTCCCTGGGATCCGGCGCGCGTCCTGGACCACCGTCGGGTCAGGATGTCCCGGTGACGAGGCTGCAGCCGATGGTGCGCGCCCGGCTGGCCGGCCTCGGGCGGACGGGGGAGCAGTGGGTGGCCGGCCTGCCCGCCCTCCTCGACGGGCTGGTCGAGGACTGGGGACTGCAGGTCACGGGCCGTTCGCTGCCGGGGGGCAGTGCCAGCCTCGTCCTCCCGGTGGACTCCCCCACGGGGCCAGCCGCGCTCAAGATCGCGGTGCCGGGGGAGGACCTGGTCGGCGAGGCGCGCAGCCTCCGGGCCGCGCGCGGACGGGGGTACGCCGCCCTGCTCCGCCACGACCCCGCCCGTCGGGCGCTGCTGATGGAGCGACTCGGGCCCTCGCTCGACCGCACGTCGCAGCCGGTGGAGCGAGCCGTCGAGACCCTCGCTCGCACCCTGCGCGAGGCGTGGGCGGCGGTGCCCGCCGACCTGGTCCCCGCGCCGGAGCGCGGCGAGGACAGCGCCAGCACCCTCCACGCACTCGTGACCCGCCTGGCCCGTGAGGTCGGGCCGGACGACCTGCCCGGCTGGGAGAGCGCGCTCACCGCGGCGCTGGCCTGCGCGGAGCGGCGCGCCGCGGCGTACGACGCGGGGGCCACCGTGGTCGTGCACGGCGACGCGCACCCCGGCAACCTGCTGCGCCGCCCGGAGGTGGCCGACCCCGAGGACACGCGGGCGTGGGCGTTCGTGGACGCCGACGGGTTCCGTGCCGACCCCGCCTACGACGTCGGGGTCGGCCTGCGGGACTGGTCCTCGAAGCTGCAGGGCACCGGAGCTCGGGCGCGGCTCGAGGGCTGGTGCGCGCACGCGGCGGTGCGGACGGGCACCGACGAGCAGGCCGTGTGGGACTGGGCCTACCTCGAGCGGGTCTCCACCGGGCTCTACGTCACCTCCTTCGGGGCCACGGCGGTGGGGCGACCGTTCCTGGAGAGCGCGGTGGGGCTGTCTCGGCGCACCGGGGGTGAGGCGCTCCCGTACGGTGACGCCACCACGACCTGGAGGACCAGATGACCCTGCTCGACCGCCTGCCTGCTCGACCGACCCTGCGCCGCGCGCTCGGCGCCCTCGCCGTCGCGGCACTCGTCCCCGCTCTCGCGGCCGGGCCGGCGACCTCCGCCGAGCCCGCTGCGGCCGGGAAGAGGTTCCCCACCCACCTCGACCTGCCCGAGGGCTTCGCGCCCGAGGGGATCGCGATCGGGCGCGGGGCCTTCGCCTACCTCGGCTCCCGCGAGACCGGGGACATCCTGCGGCTCAACCTGCGCAGCGGCAACACCGTCACGATCAGCGACCTCCCCGAGGACACCCCGTCGCTGGGGATGAAGGTCGACCGCTACGAGCGGTTGTGGGTGGCCGGTGGCAGCGGCGGCGACGGCCGCGTCGTCGACTCGGTCACCGGCGAGGTGCTCGCCTCCTACGACTTCGCGAGCGACCCGACGTTCGTCAACGACGTCGTCCTCGCGGGCGGCTCGGCCTGGTTCACCGACTCCAACCAGGCCCAGCTCTACCGGGTGCCGGTCACGCGACGGCTCTTCGGCCAGGGCGCGGTCGAGACGCTGCCGCTGAGCGGCGAGTGGGAGCAGGTCGACGGCGAGCTCAACGCCAACGGCATCTCCACGACTCCCGACGGCTCCGCCCTGCTGGTGGTGAACTCGACCACCGGCGACCTCTACCGGGTCGACCCGCGCACCGGCGAGGCGACGGTGGTCGACATCGGACGGGTCAACCTCGCCGCCGGCGACGGCATGCTGCGTGAGGGTGGCCTGCTCTACGTCGTGCGCAACCGCCTCGACAAGATCGTGGTGCTACGGATGGCGCCGTCGGGCACGACGGCGAACAAGGTCAAGGCGATCCGCTCCGACGACTTCGACGTGCCGACCACGATGGCCCGGTTCCGCAAGCGGCTCTACCTGCCCAACGCCCGGTTCACGACCCCGGACGCCGAGCAGTTCTCGGTCACCGGTGTGGTGAGCTGAGCCGGCTCAGGTCCGCCGGATCCGGATCGGCCCCTTCGCGGTCGACGGGTCGACGACCCGGCCCTGCTGGGTGATCTCGACCGTGCCGTCCGCCACGAGCCGGCGGGCGGCACGGCGGGCGGGCTCCATCAGCTCGCGCCAGCCGTCGTCCTCCGCCGGGCCCACGGCGCGAGCGGCGTCCGAGGGGCAGATGGTCTTCCCGCGGGCACGTTTGTCGAGCAGGTCGAGGATGGTCTCCTCCAGCGCCCGGTCGGTCGCGGTCACGCCGTGACGCCGGCACGACGTGGAGCAGTAGCGCACCTGCTCCCAGTCACGCTCCCACTTCTTGCGCCACTCGATCGTGCGCCCGCACGACGCGCAGGTCTTCGGCTCCGGGGTGCTCACGTCCCGATTCTGCCGCGCGCGGGCCACCCCTCAGGCCCGTCGCCGGCCGGTCGTCGGGCCCGCAGCACGAACCGTCGCTCGGTGAAGGTGAGCGGCTCGCCGGCCGAGTGCCGACGGTGCAGGTCGAGCAGGGGCGCGGCATGGCCCCGCACGGTCCACCCCTCGGGCAGCTGCCAGGGCATGATCCGCAGGAAGCCGACCATCGCGGACACGCCGGCGTCGGCGTCGCAGGCCGCGACCGCGACGCCGCGCGGCTCGAGCGCGCGACGGGCCACGGGCAGGTTCGGCGGCCACCCCTCGGTGGCGTGCGTCTCGCTCGGCAGGTGGGGGCGGCCCAGGAGCCACTCGCCGCCGCCGGTGCCGAGGTCGACGACCGACCCGGCTCCGGCCAGGGCCTCGTCGGCGAGGTCGTCGTAGGACCACGGCGGGTCGGCCGTCCACACGCCTCGCGCGTGCTCGGTCACGTCCCAGCCCTCGCTCGGCTCGCGCCAGCGGCGCTCCCACGCGGCGAGGAGCAGCTCGTCGCTCGTCACCGCCCCAGACAACCACGACCGGCGCCCAGACCCGCACCGAGCGGAGCCTGGCAGGGACCAACCCCGCGCCAACACCCTCCGGCCTAGGTTGTGAGCATGGAGACACCGATGTCCTCCGCCGCGCTCACGCCTGCGGTGATCGCCGAGCGCCTGGAGGCGACCGGCTACCTCGCCGACGACGCCCTGGCCACCGTGGCCTTCCTCGCGCTGCGCATGGAGCGCCCCCTGCTGCTCGAGGGCGAACCGGGCACCGGCAAGACCGCCCTGGCCGAGGCACTCGCGGCGACATTCGAGCTCCCGCTGGTGCGGCTGCAGTGCTACGAGGGGATCGATGCCACCCAGGCGCTCTACGACTGGGACTTCCCGCGCCAGATCCTGCACCTGCGAGCGCTCGAGGCCGCCGGGGGAGCGGGCGGGGTCGAGGAGGCCGAGAAGAGCCTGTACGACGAGCGGTTCCTGCTCGCCCGACCGGTGCTCGCCGCGCTCCAGCAGAGCCCCGCGGTGCTGCTGGTCGACGAGGTCGACCGCGCCGACGACGAGTTCGAGGCGTTCCTGCTCGAGGTCCTCTCGACCTACCAGGTCTCGATCCCCGAGCTCGGCACCGTCGCCGCGACCACCCCGCCCCTGGTCGTGCTCACCTCCAACCGCACCCGCGAGCTGCACGACGCGCTCAAGCGCCGCTGCCTCTACCACTGGATCGACCACCCGGGACTGGAGCGGGAGGTGCAGATCGTGCGCAGTCGCGCACCCGAGGTCTCCCACACCCTGGCCCGTCAGGTCGTGATGCTGGTCCAGGGCCTGCGCGAGCGCGAGGACCTCGAGAAGCCGCCGGGCGTCGCCGAGACCCTCGACTGGGCCCGCGCCCTGCAGCACCTCGGCGCCACCGAGCTCGACCTCGAGTCCTCGGCGGCGACCCTCGGGGCCCTGGTGAAATACCGCGAGGACGCCGAGAAGGTCAAGCACGCCCTCGACCAGATGATGCGGACCTGAGGTGGTGCGCCGATGACGGTCTCGGTGAGCGCCGGCCTGCTCGGCCACGGGCCCGACGAGGTGCTGCTCGGGTTCACCCGCGCCCTGCGCGCAGCCGGCGTGGGCGTCACCTCCGACCGCGCCCAGACCTTCCTGGCCGCCACGGCCGCCGTCGGCCTCGAGGACCCGGTCGCGACGTACGTCGCCGGGCGGGCGACGTTGTGCGCCTCACCGGACGACCTCGAGCGCTACGACCAGGTCTTCGAGGCCTACTTCGACCACCGGGCCGGTCTGCCGCGGCCCAAGGTCGCGCCGCCCTCGCAGCCCGCGGTCAGCACCCTTCCGCTGGAGGACCAGGACCCCGGCGGGGAGCGCGACGGCGAGGACGACGAGGAGGTCGTCCGCGCCCGGGCCAGCGACGACGAGGTCCTGCGCCACCGCGACGTCGCCGCGATGGGCGCCGGTGAGCGGAGCCGCCTCGCCGCGATGCTCGCGACCCTGCACGCGAGCCCGCCCCGCCGGCGTACCGCCCGCCAGCAGGCCTGGCACCGTGGCGCGGTCGACCCGGGTCGCACCCTGCGCGAGAGCCTGCGCAGGATGGGCGAGCCCGGCGACATCGCCTGGCGCCGGCGCTCGACCCGGCCCCGCCGGGTCGTGCTGCTCGTCGACGTCTCCGGCTCGATGAGCGGGTACGCCGACGCGCTGCTGCGCCTCGCGCACCGCGTCACCACCACCTGCGCCGCGCGCGGCGGCCGGGTCGAGACCTTCACCGTCGGCACGCGACTGACCCACCTGACGCGCGCGATGCGGGTGCGCGACACCGAACGCGCGCTGGTCGCGGCCGGTGACGCCGTCCCCGACTGGTCCGGCGGCACCCGGCTGGGCGAGACCCTCAAGGTCTTCGTCGACCGCTGGGGCCGGCGCGGGCTCGCCCGGGGCGCCGTCGTGGTGATCTTCTCCGACGGCTGGGAGCGGGGCGACTGCACGCTGCTCGGTGAGCAGGTCCGTCGCCTGCACCGCGTCGCGCACCGCGTGGTCTGGGTCAACCCGCACCGCGGCAAGGCCGGTTACGAGCCGGTGCAGTCCGGCGTGCAGGCGGTCCTGCCGCACGTCGACGACTTCCTCGCCGGCCACTCGCTGGCGACGTTCGGCGACCTGGTGGAGGTGCTGGCCCGTGCGTGAGGTGCTCGGTGAGCTGATGGCCTGGTGGGAGGCCGGCGAGACGATCGGGGTCGGGACGGTGGTCGCGACCTTCCAGTCCGCCCCGCGCCCGCCCGGCGCCTCCATGCTGGTGGGCCCCGACGAGTCGGCGGTCGGGTCGGTCTCGGGCGGCTGCGTCGAGGGTGCGGTCTACGAGCTCGCGGGCGAGGTCGTCGGCTCGGGGCAGGCGGTCCTCGAGCGCTACGGAGTCTCGGACGACGACGCCTTCGCCGTCGGTCTGACCTGCGGCGGGATCCTCGACGTGTTCGTCGAGAAGGTCAGCCGCGAGAGCTTCCCCGAGCTCGGCGAGATCGCCGCCGACATCGAGGCCGGCCGCCCGGTGGCGCTGGCGACCGTCATCGAGCACCCCGACCCGGCCTGGGTGGGTCGACGGCTCGTCGTCCGTCCCGACGACGGGGTGCTCGGGGAGGGCCACGCCGGGGCCGTCGCCTCGGGCTCGGGCCTCGGGTCGTCCCGCGCCGACGAGGCGGTGCGCGACGACGCGCTCGGCCTGCTCGCGGCCGGCACCAACGCGACCCTGACCTACGGCCCCGACGGTGAGCGGCGCGGCGAGGGGATGCGGGTCTTCACCTGGGCCTTCGCGCCCAAGCCGCGGATGCTGGTCTTCGGCGCGATCGACTTCGCGGCCGCGGTCGCGCGCGTCGGGAGCTTCCTGGGCTACCACGTCACCGTCTGCGACGCCCGCCCCGTCTTCGCCACCACCAGCCGGTTCCCCGACGCCGACGAGGTCGTCGTCGAGTGGCCGCACCGCTACCTCCGCGCCGAGCAGGAGGCGGGGCGCATCGACCAGCGCACCGTGCTCGCGGTGCTGACCCACGACCCGAAGTTCGACGTGCCGCTGCTCGAGGTGGCCCTGCGCCTCCCCGAGGTCGCCTACGTCGGCGCGATGGGCTCGCGGCGTACGCACGAGGACCGCACCGAGCGGCTGCTCGAGGCCGGGCTCAGCGAGAAGGAGCTGGCCCGGCTCTCCAGCCCGATCGGGCTCGACCTGGGTGCGCGCACGCCGGAGGAGACGGCGATCAGCATCGCCGCCGAGATCGTGTCCGCGCAGTGGGGAGGGACGGGGGGCCGTCTCGCCGCTCGTGAGGGTCGGATCCACCACTGAGCCGGCCCGGCGCCCTCGCCACGGTCCACGCCTCGGGCCGGTCCTCCGGCCCGTCGTGACGCGTGAGCGCGTCGGTCTGCCCGCGCGGCTGCGCGTTCGCGCCGGGGGTGGGCTCGGTCCCGCGTCCGTCCGGCACAGGAAGACCCGCCTGGGCGAGTGCCGCCGAGCCTGTCGGCCTCGCCACGCCTCTCCCACGGTCGACAGCCTCGAAGAACAGCCTCGAAGAACAGCCTCGCGCCGTACGCCGGCTCGCGCCATGATGGCGTGACCATGGCCCACCCCCACGCGGCTGCCGCCCTGCCCGCCGCTCCGGTCGAGCCGCTGCTCCCGGCCGGGCTCGGGGTGGCGCTGCGCGCCGACGCGCACGTCTGTGACGGCGCGACCTCGGTGACCGGGGCCGGTGCCGACCGGGTCCTCTACCTCAGGCCCCGGGCCGCGGCGGTCCTGCGCTCGCTGCCGGCAACCGCCGACGACCCCGTCTCGCGGCGCCTGGGCCGCACCCTGATCGACGCGGGCGTCGCCGAACCGTGGTGGCCGGCCCCAGCATCCGACGAGGACGCGATCGTCGGCGCCGGCGAGGTCAGCCTCGTCGTGCCGGTGCGCGACCGGGCCTCGTCGCTCGCGCGGCTGCTGGTGAGCCTCCCCGCGGGGCTGCCGGTGCTCGTCGTCGACGACGGATCCCGCGAGCCCACCGCGGTCGCGTCGGTGGCGGCCGCGCACGGCGCCCGGGTGGTGCGCCACGAGCGGAACCGTGGCCCGGCGGCGGCGCGCAACACGGGCCTGCGAGCGGCCTCCACCCCGTTCGTGGTGCTCTGCGACTCCGACGTCGTCCCGCAGCCGGGCTGGCTCGTGGCCCTGCACCGCCACCTCGCCGACCCGACGGTCGCGGTGGCCGCGCCGCGGGTGCTCGGACTCGACGTCGCCCCGCGCCCGGGCATGCGCGGCTGGGTGGAGACCTACGAGCAGGCCCGGTCGTCGCTGGACCTCGGCGCCCAGGCGGCCCAGGTGCGGCCCCGCAGCGCGGTGTCCTACGTGCCCAGCGCCTGCCTGCTCGTCCGTCGGGCCGCGCTGCTCGGCGAGCCCGGGGCCGCGGCGTTCGACGAGCGGCTGCGCTCGGGCGAGGACGTCGACCTGGTGTGGCGCCTCGTCGCGGCCGGGTGGCGGGTCAGGTACGAGCCGGCGGCCCGGGTGCGGCACGACCACCGCACCGACCTGCTGGCCTGGGCGCGGCGCAAGGCCTTCTACGGCAGCTCGGCCGCCGACCTCGCGGCGCGCCACGGCGACGTGGTCGCGCCGATGGTGCTGAGCCCGTGGTCGACCGTGCTCGCGGTCGCGGTGCTCGCCCAGCGCCGGTGGTCCGCCCCCGTGGCGCTCGCGGCCTGGGCGACGGCGACCGTCGGGGTCTCCCGGCGGCTCCAGCAGCGGCCGGCCCTGCCCGCGGCGGCGGCGCTGACCGGCCGCGGAGCCATCGCCACGCTGCACCAGGTGGCCGGCTCGCTGAACCGCCACCACTGGCCCCTGACGGTGCTGGGCGCCACCCGCTCGTCGCGGGTGCGCCGGGCCTGGGCCGTCGCGGCGGTGGTCGAGGGCCTGCTCGACCGGCGCCGCGTGGGTGCGTCGCAGCACCCGGCGGCCTACCTGGTCGTGCACCGTCTGGACGACCTCGCCTACGGGGCCGGGCTGTGGTGGGGGGCGGCACGGGCCCGGTCGGCCGGGGCGCTCCGCCCGGCCCTGGTCGGGCTGCCGGGCGCCCGGCGACGAGGCTCGAGTTCAGCGTGAGCGGGCTCACACCACGCTGCTACCGTGGCGCGTACGCACAGCGGGCCCCCGCCCGCCCGGACCTGGGGAGCGTGAGCGGTGCGCGAGGACCTGCACACCCGCAAGGTCGAGACCCTGCGAGCCTGGACGTCCTTCGTCGAGCACGGTGACGCCGTCGCGCCGGCCGTGCGGCCCGAGATCCTCAGCAGCTGGGCCCGCTCGTCGGCGGCGATCTCCACCGACGTCGAGGCCGCCCCGATGTCGGACGAGAGCGAGACCGCCTCGGTCTGGCAGGACTCGCCGCTCCAGGCCGCCGTCGCCGGGGTCGAGGCCGAGCTGCGGCGCACTGCCGAGGACGGCGACCTGGTGCTCGCCGTGACCGACGCGGACACGCGCATCCTGTGGACCTACGGCGGGCGGGTGATGCGTCGCAAGGCCGAGACCGTCAACTTCGCCCCCGGCGCCCGCTGGGACGACGAGTCGGTCGGCACCAACGCCCTCGACCTCGCCAACCGGATGGCGGCGCCCTCGATGGTGTTCTCCGCCGAGCACTGGGCACCGATCGTGCACAACTGGGTCTGCTGGGCGGCGCCGGTCTTCGACCCGCACAACGGCCGCCAGATCGGCGTGATCGACCTCTCCACCACGTGGGACCGCACCCACCCGATCGGCCTGGCCACGGCGCGGGTCATGGCCCGGCTGATCGAGTCGGCGCTGCCTCGGTCGGCGCACCACACGACGCTGGTGGGCGCCGGACGCGACGACGACACCCTGGCCCACGAGACGGAGCCGGGCCTGGTCATGCGCCTGCTCGGCACCGCCGAGGTCCGCCACGACGGTCAGCGCCTCCTGCTCAACCGGCGTCAGACCGAGGTGCTGGCGCTGCTCGCGCTGCACCCCGAGGGTCTCTCGCTGGACCACCTCCACGCGCTGGTCTACGGCGACCAGGCCGTCACGCTCTCGACGCTGAAGGCCGAGGTCTCCCACCTGCGCGCCGCCCTCGGTGGTCAGCTCGCCTCCCGTCCCTACCGGCTGACGATGCCGGTGACGACCGACGTCGACCGGGTGCTGGACCTGCTGCGGGCCGGGCAGGTGACCCGGGCGGTGCGGGCCTACGGCGGGGACCTGCTGCCCGGGACGAACTCCCCGGCCCTGTGCGAGCTCGCCGACTACGTCGCCGTCGCCGTGCGCGAGGCGCTGCTCGCCGACCCCGACCCGGAGGCCGTGCTGCGCTACGCCGACCTCGCGCCGTACGACACCGAGGTGGTCGAGCGTGCCCTCGACACGCTCGGCGAGCGTCACCACCCGGCCAAGCCGCTGCTGCGCGGGAAGCTGGCCGCGGCGACTCGCTGACCTGCAAGAGGGCCTTTCGTCCCGGGGAGTCGAGACCCAATGGTTACCTCGCCCGACCGGGAACCGGGCCGATTCGCCTCTATATTGAGCCGGACGGACCTGGCACTTCGCCTTCGGTCGGCCGGTACCGCACTCGGGTCGGTCCGGTCGCGGGGCATGGGGACCCGAGACCGTACTCGAATCGACACAAGGGATGAATACATGCGTAGTGGGATGAAGAAGCTGACCGCGGTCTCCGCGGGCCTCGCACTCAGCGTGCTCGCCGCCGGTTGCGGCGGAGGCGGCGGCGAGACCGCCGCGGACTCCGGCGTCGAGGCCGGCGCGCTGGACGGCGTCACGCTGACCGTGGGCTCGAAGGACTTCACCGAGAACATCCTCGTCGGCGACATGCTGGCGCAGGCGCTCGAGGGCGCTGGCGCGGACGTCACCAACCAGACGAACCTCGGTGGCACCTCGGTGGCCCGCGACGCCCTGCTCGCCGGCGACCTCGACGTCTACCCCGAGTACAACGGCACCGGCTGGACGGTCCACCTCGGCAAGGAGAACCCCAGCCAGGACCCGCAGGAGCTCTACGACGACACCTCTGCACTGGACCTGAAGCAGAACAACATCGCGTGGGTCGGGAGCTCGGGCTTCAACGACACCTACGGCTTCGCGGCCAACGGTGACCTCGCGGAGCAGGAGGGCGGCGCGTTCGACTTCGACTCGATGGCCGCCTACCTCAAGGCCAACCCGGACTCGACGGTGTGCATGGAGACCGAGTTCCCCGACCGCCCTGACGGTCTGATCCTCTTCGAGAAGGCCACCGGCTACACGATCCCGCAGAGCCAGATCCAGATCCTCGACACGGGTCTGATCTACACCCAGACCGCGGACGGCAAGTGCGACTTCGGCGAGGTCTTCACCACCGACGGCCGGATCCAGGCGCTGAACCTCTCGCTCGTGGACGACCCGGGCGTCATGATCGTCTACAACGCCTCCTACACCTGGAACAACGACGTGTACATGGAGCACAAGGACGTCTACGACCAGCTCGCCAGCAAGATCCTCGAGCCGCTCGACAACGAGAAGATGGCTGAGCTCAACGCCAAGGTCGACGTGGACGGCACCCCCGCCGAGCGCGTCGCCGAGGACTACCTCAAGGAGGTCGGCATCCTCGGCTGACCGCTCGCCGAGGCAGCCTGGCTGCCGCACCACCACGACGCCGTCGGGTCCTCGGACCCGGCGGCGTCGTCGTGCGTCAGGGGCGACGGTCGCAACGCCCCGTGCGGCGGCGAGCCCGCGGGGAGCCGCAGCAGAGGACGGGCGGCGCACCGGTCGTGTGTCCCACGACGGTGAGGGGACCGTGCTCAGGCACACGACCCGGAACAGGGGACGCGGCACGCGGGCCAGGCGGGGACCGGGCACGACGACGCCCCCGGGTCGGTGACCCGGGGGCGTGCGTGTGGTGGAGCGGGTGGTGCGAGCGGCTCAGATGCCCCGCGGCTTGAGGTAGCGCTCGGCGAGGGCGCCGAGCCAGTCGAAGGTCAGCGCGATGATCGCGACCAGACCACCCGCGACGAAGAGCACCGGGTCCTGGCTGTTCTTCAGACCCGAGTTGATCGCCACCCCGAGCCCGCCGCCGCCGATCAGGAACGCCAGCGTGGCCATGCCGATGTTGATGATCATGGCCGTGCGGATGCCGGCGATGATGACCGGCACGGCGATCGGGAGCTCGATCCGCCCGAGCACCTGGGGCTTGGTCATGCCCATCCCGCGACCGGCCTCGATGACGTTGCGGTCGACGCCCTGCAGACCCACCATCGTGTTGCGCAGCACCGGCAGCAGCGCGAACAGCGCGAGGGCGAGGACCACGGTGAGCTGACCCTGGCCGAAGAGGATCAGGAAGGCGACCAGCAGGCCGTACGCCGGGATCGCCTGGCCGGCGTTCGCCACGACCAGCACGCCGCCCGAGACGTTGCGCATGAACGGGCGGGTCAGCAGGATCCCGAGCGGGACGGCGATCGCGATGACCAGCACGGTCGAGTACGCCGCGATCTCGATCGTCGCGATGGACTGAGGTCGCAACCGGGTCGACCACTCGAGCGCCGAGCGCTGCTGGATCACCGCGTTGGCGAGGTCCAGGCTGCGGTAGTAGGCGAACAGCGCCAGCGCCAGCAGGGCGATGAAGGCCGGTGCCGCGAAGAGCCCGAGGCGCTGGATGACCGCGGCGCGGCGCTCGGCCGGGCTGAGCCCGGCGGTCTCCAGGTCGACCTTCTTCGGTCGCTCCGCGAGCAGGGAGGCGCCGGCGGCGGATGCGTTGGCACTCATGCGTTGCGCTCCATCTCCTCGTAGTGCATCCGTGCCTCGTACTGGGCGCGACGGATGGCCTTGTTCAGGTGGGACATGTCCACGACGCCCTGGAAGGCGCCGTGCTCGTCGACGACCACGGTGCTGCCGGACGCGCTCTGGACCATCAGCTCGAGGGCCTGGAAGAGCGTGTTGTCCGAGCGTAGGGTGTCGCCGATGTCCTCGCCCTTGCCCTCGTAGGAGGAGCCGGCGAGGTCGTCGAGGTGGATCCAGCGCTGCGGCCGGCGCTGGTCGTCGAGCAGCACCGCCCACTCGTGGTGGGTGGCGCGGACCTTCTCGGCGCTGGTGCGGACCTCGTCGTGGTCCTGGACCGTCGGGTACTCGGTCATCTTCATCGAACCGACGGTCTGGAAGTTCAGGCCCTTGATCGTCGAGCCGTTGCCGATGAAGTCGTCGACGAACTCGTCGACGGGGTAGGCCAGGATCCGCTCGGGGGTGTCGATCTGGCGGATCGTGCTCCGCTCGCCGAGGATGGCGATCCGGTCTCCCATCTTGATCGCCTCGTCGATGTCGTGGGTGACGAACACGATGGTCTTGCGCAGCTCGTCCTGCAGACGCAGGAACTCGTTCTGCAGGCGGTCACGGGTGATCGGGTCGATCGCACCGAAAGGCTCGTCCATCAGCATGATGTCGGGGTCCGCGCCGAGCGCGCGGGCCACGCCGACGCGCTGGGCCTGGCCGCCGGAGAGCTCCTTGGGGAACCGGTCGCGGTACTGGTCCGGGTCGAGGCCGACCGTGGAGAGCAGCTCCTCGGTCCGGGCCTTGGTCTTCTCCTTGTCCCAGCCCAGCATCTTCGGCACCGTGCCGATGTTCTGGGAGATGGTCTGGTGCGGGAAGAGCCCGATCTGCTGGATGACGTAGCCGATGCGGCGACGCAGCTTGTCCGGGTTGCCCTTCGTGACGTCCTCGCCGTCGAGGAGGATGCGACCGCTGCTCGGCTCGATCATCCGGTTGATCAGGCGCAGGGTGGTCGACTTCCCGCAGCCCGAGGGGCCCACGAGCACGAGGATCTCACCCTCGAAGACGTCGAGGGTCAGCTCCTCGACCGCCGGCACCTTGGTGCCGGGGTAGGTCTTGCCGACGCCGTCCAGGTGGATCTTCGCCTTGGTGGTCATGGGGTCCTCTCGCTGGGGAGCTCAAAAGAAGGTGCGGGGCGTGCTGGCACGGCGGTCGTCATACCCGCAGTCCGCGAGGAGTCGTGAACCGCTGGAAGATCGACAGGACGATGTCGAGGACGAGTCCGAGCAGGATCGTGAAGATCACGCCGACCCACACCGAGTTCTCGGAGTTCGGCAGCCCCAGGCGGGTCAGGCCGTCGCGGATGTAGGTGCCCAGGCCGTCGCCGCCGACCAGCGGTGCGATGGCCGCGATGCCGACGGTCAGCAGGGTCGAGATCCGGATGCCGGTGAGCATCAGGGGCCAGGCGAGCGGCAGGCGCACCTTGTAGAGCTGCTGCACCCCGTTGAGACCCATCCCCCTGGCAGACTCGACGACGGCGGGCGGCACGGCGTCGAGACCCACGACCGTGTTGCGCAGGATCGGCAGCAACGCGTAGAGGAACAGCGCGAGCATCGCCGGCGGGTTGCCGATCCCCACCAGGGGGATGAAGAAGGCGAACAGTGCCAGCGAGGGGATCGTCAGGAAGATGCCGCTGATGGTCAGCACGACCGCGCGGGCCACCGGCCGCTGGGCGACGAGGACGGCGAGCGTCACGGAGAAGACCGTGGCGAGAGCGATCACGATCAGGACGATCCTGGCGTGGGCCAGGGCCGCCTCCATGATGTAGCTGAAGTTGATCTGTACGTACTCGAACCAGCTGGACAGTGCTTCCACAGGTTGCCTCTCAGTTCGCCGAATGCTGCGTCACCCTACGACGGTTGGGCCCCAGCGGCTAGCAACCCGCTCCCCGGGGTAGGCCAGAGGGGCCCCGCGCACCTCGAGGACTCCAACCATCGGCCAACCCGCACCGACCTAGCGTCCGACGAGACGCGCGTCACACGCGGGTCCGGTGCGCGCGCGTCGCGCACCGATGCGGACGTCCATGCACAGCCCACGCAAGGGAGCGATTCGGCTATGGCCAAGATCAGCCTCACCGTCGACGGAGCGAAGGTCTCCGACGACGTCGAACCCCGCATGCTCCTCGTGCAGTACCTGCGCGAGAAGCTCGGCAAGACCGGCACCGTCGTCGGCTGTGACACCAGCAACTGTGGTGCCTGCACCATCCACCTCGACGGGACGTCGGTGAAGTCCTGCAACGTGCTCGCGGTCCAGGCCGACGGCTCCGAGGTGACCACGATCGAGGGCCTGGCCAAGGACGGTCAGCTGCACCCGGTCCAGGAGGCGTTTCGGGAGTGCCACGGCCTGCAGTGCGGCTACTGCACCCCGGGGATGATCATGCAGAGCGTCGCGCTGCTCGCCGAGAACCCCAGCCCGAGCGAGACCGAGATCCGCGAGGGCCTCGAGGGCAACCTGTGCCGCTGCACGGGCTACCACAACATCGTCAAGGCCGTGCAGCACGCGGCCGGAGCCGGCAGCGCCGGTGCCGGCACCGCGGGCGCGGCCGCATCGGAGGTGACGGCATGACCACGACCGAGCAGCGCCCCGAGGTAACCCCGGAGATCGGCCAGGGCCGACGCCGCAAGGAGGACCAGCGCCTGATCACCGGACGGACCCGGTGGACCGACAACATCACCCTTCCCGGGATGCTGCACCTCGCGATGGTGCGCAGCCCCTTCGCCCACGCGAAGATCACCTCGATCGACAAGAGCGAGGCCGAGGCCGCACCCAACGTCGTCGCGGTGCTGACCGGCGCCGACCTCGGCGAGAGCCAGGGCGTGCTGATCAACGCCTGGGCGATCACCACCGACCAGGTCACGCCGACGCACCAGCCGATGCCGGCCGACCGGGTCAGCTTCGCCGGTGAGATCGTCGCCGTGGTCGTGGCCCGCACCCAGGCCGAGGCCCGCGACGCCGCCGAGCTCGTCGACGTCGAGTACGAGGAGCTGCCGGCCGCGGTGGACCTCAAGGAGGCGGCCGAGGACAAGGTCCTCGCCCATCCCGACCTGGGCACCAACAAGTCGGCGTTCTGGAAGTTCGACTCCGAGGAGGCCGGCACCGGCGGGAACGTCGACGCGGCCATCGAGAAGGCCCGCACCGACGGTGTCGTCATCGAGCGCGAGTACCGCCAGCAGCGTCTGATCCCCGCCTTCATGGAACCCCGCTCCACAGTGGTGGATCCGACCGGCGAGCAGATCACCATGTGGTCGGCCACCCAGGTGCCGCACATCCTGCGCTTCGCCCTGGCGGCGACGACCGGGGTCTCGGAGTCCAAGATCCGCGTCATCGCCCCCGACGTGGGCGGCGGGTTCGGCGGCAAGCTGCAGACCACTCCCGAGGAGTGGCTCACCTTCTGCATCGCCAACCGCCTCGGCAAGCCGGTCAAGTTCACCGAGACCCGCTCGGAGAGCCTGATGACCGGCCACCACGGCCGCGACCAGTGGCAGAAGCTGACCCTGTCGGCGGAGAAGGACGGCACGGTCACCGGCTTCAAGGTCGAGCTGCTCGCCGACCTCGGCTCCTACGTCTCCCTCGTGGGCGGCGGCGTGCCGGTGCTGGGTGCGTTCATGTTCAACTCGATCTACAAGTTCCCCGCCTACCAGTTCAACTGCCAGACGGTGCTGACCAACAAGACCTGGACCGACGCCTACCGGGGCGCCGGACGGCCCGAGGCCACGTTCGGCATCGAGCGGATGATGACCGAGCTCGCCGCCGAGCTCGGGATGGACGACCTCGAGCTGCGCGAGAAGAACTGGATCAAGCACGAGGAGTTCCCGTTCACCACGGTCGCGGGGCTGGAGTACGACACCGGCAACTACGAGGCCGCCACGGCGCGCGCCAAGGAGATGTTCGGCTACGACGAGCTGCGAGCCGAGCAGCGGCGCCGCCGCGAGTCCGGCGACACCGTCCAGCTGGGCCTGGGCGTGTCCACCTTCACCGAGATGTGCGGTCTGGCCCCCTCCCGGGTGCTCGGCCAGCTCAACTACGGCGCCGGCGGCTGGGAGCACGCCTCGGTGCGGATGCTGGCCACCGGCAAGGTCGAGGTCGTCACCGGTGCCTCAGCGCACGGCCAGGGCCACGAGACGGCGTTCAGCCAGATCGTCGCCGACCGGCTCGGGGTGTCCTTCGACGACGTCGAGGTCCTGCACGGCGACACCCAGATCGCCCACAAGGGCCTGGACACCTACGGATCCCGCTCGCTCGTCGTGGGTGGCGAGGCGCTGGTCAAGGCCGCCGACAAGGTGGTCGAGAAGGCCAAGCCCGTCGCGGCGCACCTGCTCGAGGCCTCGGTCGACGACATCGAGTTCTCCGGTGGTCGCTTCAGCGTGCGTGGCACCGACCAGGGCCTGGCGATCGGTGAGATCGCCGCGGCCGTGTTCGCCGCGCACAACTACCCCGAGGGCATGGAGCCCTCGCTGGACTCCGAGGCGACCTACGACCCGGTCAACTTCAACTACCCCCACGGCACGCACCTGTGCGCCATGGAGGTCGACACCGAGACCGGCCAGGTCACGATGCGCAAGTACGTCTGCGTCGACGACATCGGCAACGTGATCAACCCGCTGATCGTCTCGGGCCAGGTCCACGGCGGTCTCGTGCAGGGCATCGCGCAGGCGCTGTGGGAGGAGGCGGTCTACGACGAGTCCGGGACCCTGGTCTCCGGGTCGTTCGTCGACTACCTGCTGCCGACCTCGGCCGACACGATCAGCTTCGAGATCGACCACACCACGACGCCGTCGATCACCAACACGCTGGGCACCAAGGGCGTGGGCGAGGCGGGCACGATCGCCTCGACCCCGGCCGTGGTCAACGCGGTGGTCGACGCCGTGCGCCACCTCGGGATCAAGGACATCCAGATGCCCTGCACCCCCGAGCGCGTCTGGAAGGCCATCAACGGCGTCGGAGCCGGCGGAGAGGACGCCACGGAGGGGGCCGCCGCGCCCCACTTCGACGCAGCGACCGGCATGGAAGGCACCACCGACCGCACGACTGGAGGGAACCAGGCATGATCCCCACCTCGTTCGACTACCTGGCCCCCACCTCCGTCGAGGACGCGCTGAGCGCCCTCGCCGAGCACGGGGACGACGCGAAGATCCTCGCGGGCGGGCAGAGCCTGCTCCCCGTGCTGCGGATGCGCCTGAACGCACCCGAGATGGTCATCGACCTGTCCAAGATCGATGCGCTGCGCGGGGTCCGTGACGACGGCGACGCCATCGTCATCGGCGCGATGACCCCGCACTCCGTGGTCGGGGCCGACCCGCTCGTCGGGGAGCACGCCACGCTGATCTCCCGTGCGATCGACCACCTCGCCGACGCCCAGATCCGCCACCGCGGCACCTTCGGAGGGGCCCTGGCCCACGCCGACCCGGCCGGCGACCTGGGGGCACCGGCGCTGGCGCTCGGGTGTCAGTTCGTCATCGCCGGCCCCGGTGGCACCCGCACGGTCGAGGCCGACGACTTCTTCGTCGACCTCTTCGAGACCGCGATCGGTGAGGACGAGATCCTCACCGAGGTCCGCGTGCCCAAGCGCACCGGGTGGGGGGCCAGCTACGAGAAGTTCGTCCGGGTGGCCCACCAGTGGCCCATCGTCGCCGTCGCTGCGGCGGTCAAGGTCGAGGGCGGCACGATCTCCGAGGCGCGGGTGGGCCTGACCAACATGGGCTCCACCCCCCTGCGGGCGCGCTCGGTCGAGGAGGCGCTCGTCGGCGTCGAGGCGAGCGACGCGGCGGTGCGTGAGGCGGCCTCGAAGGCCGCCGAGGGCACGAACCCGCCGTCGGACCTCAACGGCGAGGCGAGCTACCGGGCCCACCTCGCGACGGTCCTCACCCGACGTGCGGTCCTGGCCGCGGCTGGGGCCTGAGGCCTGATGGACCTGACCCACCGCTTCACCGTCCCGACGGGTGTCGAGGAGACCTGGGCGCACTTCCAGGACCTCGGGGCCCTGGCCGAGTGCTTCCCGGGAGCGACGATCGGCGACTACGACGAGCAGAGCTTCTCCGGCTCGGTGAAGGTCAAGCTCGGCCCGATCGCCCTGGTCTACAACGGCTCGGGCACCTTCGTGGAGAAGGACGACGAGGCGCACTACTTCGTCGTGGACGCCAAGGGCAAGGACAAGCGAGGCAACGGCACCGCCGGGGCCAAGGTGACCCTGACCATGTCCGACGCGGCGGGCTCGACCGACGTCGAGGTGCTCACCGACCTCGCGATCACCGGCAAGCCGGCGCAGTTCGGTCGCGGGGTCATGCAGGACGTCTCCGACAAGCTGCTCGGTCAGTTCGTCGGCTGCCTCGAGCAACGCCTCACCAGCGGTGGCCCGGAGGCCGTGGTCGAGGACGAGACGGCCTCGGCGACGAGCCTGGGTGACGAGGCGCAGGGCGAGGAGCCGGCCGTGGCCGCGTCCCCGGCGGCACCCGGAGCCACCGGCAGCGAGCAGGTCGATCCCGCCCCGGGTCGGCACGCCTCCGCGAGCCCGGCGTCGTCCTCGGCCCCGACCGGGCCGCGGGCGGTGCCGAGCAGCTCCTCGGACGGTGACGACGCGCTGGACCTCGGCGCCGCCGTCATCCCGGTGCTGGCGAAGGCCTACTGGAAGCAGGGCGCCGCTGCGGCGCTCGTGCTGCTGGTGATCGGGTGGCTGGTCAGGCGCGACTGAGCAGCACGACGTGACGACACGGGCCCCGGTCGAGGAACGCTCCTCGACCGGGGCCCGTGCTCGTGCGGGTGCTGTCTAGGACTGTTCCTCCTCGGACTTCTCACCGGCCCAGAGCGTGTGGAACGTGCCCTCGCGGTCGGTGCGCCCGTAGGTGTGCGCGCCGAAGTTGTCGCGCAGGCCCTGGATCAGGGCGGCGGGCAGCCGGTCGCGGCGCAGGGCGTCGAAGTAGGAGAGCGACGACCCGAACGCCGGGGTCGGCACGCCGGCCCTGGCGGCCGTCGCGACCACGTCGCGCCAGGCGTCGAGGCCCTCGCGCACGGCGTCGGCGAAGTAGGGGTCGACCAGCAGGCTGGGCAGCTCGGCGTCGGTGGCGTACGCCTCGACGATGCGGTTGAGGAACTGCGCGCGAATGATGCAGCCCCCGCGCCAGATCGTGGCCATCTTGCCGAGGTCGACGTCCCAGTCGTTCTCCTCGCTTCCGGCCTTGATCTGGTCGAAGCCCTGGGCGTAGGCGACCACCTTGGAGGCGTACAGCGCGGCACGGACCTTGTCGACGAAGGCGTCACGGTCGATCGCGACGTCGTGGACCTCGGAGCCGAAGGTCTCGGCGGCGGCGGCGCGCTGGTCGGTGTGGCCCGACAGGCTGCGGGCAAAGGTCGCCTCGGCGATGCCGGTGACGGGCACGCCGAGGTCGAGTGCGCTCTGCACCGTCCAGCGCCCGGTGCCCTTCTGCTCGGCGGCGTCGCGCACCACGTCGATGAACGGCTGACCGGTGTCGCCGTCGGTGTGGGCGAGGACGTCGGCGGTGATCTCGATCAGGAACGACTCGAGGTCTCCGCCGTTCCACTCGCGGAAGATGTCGGCGATCTCGCCGGGCTCGAGACCCACCAGGGTGCGCAGCAGGTCGTAGGACTCCGCGATCAGCTGCATGTCGGCGTACTCGATGCCGTTGTGGACCATCTTGACGAAGTGGCCGGCCGCGTCCGGGCCGACGTGGGTGGTGCAGGGAGTGCCGTCGACCACCGCGGCGATCGACTCGAGGACGGGCTGCAGCCGCTCCCAGGCGTGGTCGGACCCTCCGGGCATGATCGAAGGACCGTGGAGCGCGCCCTCCTCGCCGCCGGAGACGCCCATCCCGACGAAGTGCAGGTTCCTCTCGGCCAGGGCGAGCTGGCGGCGGCGGGTGTCGTCCACGTGGGCGTTGCCGGCGTCGACGAGGATGTCGTCCTCGTCGAGCAGCGGGACCAGCTCGTCGATGACCGCGTCGGTCGGCTCGCCCGCCTTGACCATCACGATGATCGCGCGGGGGCGCTCGATCGCGGCCACGAACTCCTCGAGGGACTCGGCGGGCACGAAGTCGCCCTCGTCGCCGAACTCCTCGACCAGGCTCGTCATCTTCTCGGTGGTGCGGTTGTGCACGGCGATGGTGTGGCCCTGCCTGGCGATGTTGCGGGCCAGGTTGCGTCCCATCACCGCCAGCCCGGTCAGTCCGATGGTCGCGCGCGCGTCGTTGTTCTCAGCCATGCCAGGTCCAACCACCCACGTGGCCGCGGTGTTCCGTCCCGGGGGTGACCCGGCCGTGGACGGCCCGGGCTCAGAAGACGTTGAGAGGCCGGAACTGCACGGAGATCCGTGGTCCGGCCGTGGTGGCCTTGGGCACGGCGTGCTCCCAGGTGCGCTGGCACGACCCACCCATCACGAGCAGGTCGCCGTGGCCCATGGCCAGCGAGCGCGACTCGCCGCCTCCGCGCGGGCGCAGGCTGAGGCGCCGCGCGTCACCGACCGAGACGATCGCGACCATGGTGTCGTGGGTGCTGCCTCGACCGATGGTGTCGCCGTGCCAGGCCACGGAGTCGCGGCCGTCGCGGTAGTAGCAGCAGCCGGCGGTGCGGAACGGCTCGCCGAGCTCGTCGGCGTAGTGGGCGCTGAGCGCCTCGCGGGCGGCCACGAGGCCGGGGTGGGGGAGGTCCTCGCCGATCATGTAGGTGTGCACCAGCCGGGGCACGTCGACGACCCGGTCGTACATCTGGCGGCGCTCGGCCCGCCACGGGACGCCGTCGACGAGCGCGGCGAGCACCTCGTCGGCGCCGGGCAGCCAGTCCCGGCACACGTCGACCCACGCGCCGCGGGTCAGCTCCACCCGCTCGAGGGACTCGAAGGAGAGGGCGGCGGGACGCTCGTCGTCACAGAACAGGCTGGCCTGGACCTCGATCATGGGGCCAGCGTACCTGAGACGTCGAACAGGTGTTCGACGCATCAGGTCAGGCAGCGCTGGATCTTCTCGACCGTCTCGTCGGCCAGCGAGTCGAGACGCCCTCGGATGACCAGCGGCGCCACGAGGTTGAGCGGGAAGGCGAAGTCGAAGTCGGCGCGGTAGTGGATCGACGTGCTCGCCCCGGCGGCCTCGAACCGCATCCAGTCGGTCGCCGTCGTGCGCCCGTTGCGGCCACGGAAGCGGACCTCGCGGGGAGGGTCGTAGGTGACCGTCTCGTAGGTCAGCTCGACGTCGCGGCCCATGAACCGCGAGGTGTTGGCGTACGTCGTGCCGAGCCCGCCGTCACCGCCGGTGCGGGTGGTGCTCACGGTGCCGGGGTCCCACTGCTCGGTGTGGGTGAAGTCGCCCAGCCAGGCGAAGGTGTCCTCGACCGGGCGGGGGACCGAGAACGTGCGCTCGACGTGCATGACGACGAGCCTAGGGGCACCGGGAGCGCACCGCGGTTCGCGGCTGCGAGTAAAGAGTCGGGAGCGTTCACCGAACGCCGGACGAGCGGGCGCCGCTCGCTCTAGGGTGTGGCCGTGAGCGAGACCACCACCGACACCGAGCAGCCGGCCCTCAAGCACGTCCTCGTGCGTGAGTACGTCCGTGACCTCGTGTCCGGTCTGGCCCCCGGTGCGGCCGCTCCGTCCGAGCGTGACCTCGTCCAGACCTTCGGTGTCGCACGGATGACCGTTCGCCAGGCGCTGGACACGCTGGTCAGCGAGGGTCTGCTCGAGCGGATCCCGGGTCGCGGCACGTTCGTGGCCCACCCCGCCCACGACAAGGCGCAGATCGCGAGCTTCACCGAGGACCTCAAGCGTCGCGGTGTGCTCGCGGAGTCCCAGACGCTGCTCGCCCGCCGTGAGCAGGCCGGTCCGGGCGTCGCGAGGGCCCTGAGCCTGACCGAGGGAGACGCCGTGCTCCACTGGCGCCGACTGCGTCGTGGTGACGGCACCGTGATCTGTGTCGAGGACGCCTACCTCAACGAGGTGCTGCTCCCCGGCTTCCTGCAGAAGGGGATGCCCACCAGCCTCTACGAGGCCCTGGCCGCGCGTGGCCTGCGCCCGACCTGGGCCGAGGACTCGATCAAGGCCGACGTCGCAACCGCCGAGGAGGCCCGCCTGCTCGAGGTCGCGGTCGGGTCGGTGGTGCTCCGCCACTCCCGCCGTGCCGTGGCCGGCGAGAAGGTCGTCGAGGTCTCCCGCACCGTCTACCGCGCCGACAGGTTCACCCTGTGGGTCCAGCTCTGCGGCTGAGCCGCTGCGAGGGCCGCTGAGGGCCGCTGAGGGCCGCTGAGGGCCACTGTGAGGGCCAACGGGTTTCGCCCGCCGGGGCCCGTCAGGCGCTCCACTGCGCAAGGGCCCCCAACGACGCGGCCACGGTGCCGGACTCCTCGCACACCCAGTGCGGGTCCGGACCGCCGAGATCGGGCTGGATGTAGAGCGAGTGCTCCGGCGCGTCCTCGCAGCCCCAGCACACCGGCCAGCGTCCGGCCGTCTCGAAGAGCGCGTCCTGGACGTCCTGGGCGACCAGCCCGGCCACGTAGACGACGCCGGCCGGCCACTGCTCGGCCCACCAGGTGCGGGCCGAGCAGGCGTCCTCGAGGGCGGAGACGGCGTCGGGGCTGGCCTGCGCGCGCGCCTCCAGGTCGGCCAGGACCCGCGAGCGTGCGGCCAGGATCAGTGCGGTCTCCATGACCCCAGTCTGCGCGCCGGACCAAGGAGGGGCCAGCCACAGACCTAGAGTCGGGCCATGTCCCGCCTGCTGCTCGAGGTCGCCGTGCTCCACCAGCGCGACGTGCCCGGGTGCCTCGAGGGGGGCGCCGACCGGCTCGCCCTCGTCGTGGCAGGCCCTGACGGAGGGCTCTCGCCGGAGCCGGCGGCGGCCTCGGCCGTGATCCGTGCCGCCGGTGACGTCCCCGTGCGGGTGGTCCTGCGGACCACGTCCGGGTGGGCGGCCGACGAGGAGGACCTCGACCGGCTCGCCGACCTCGGCCAGGAGTACGTCGCCCTCGGTGCGGAGGGCCTGGTCCTGGGCTTCCTCGACCGCGACCTCGAGGTCGACCTCGCCGGGTGCACCCGCCTGCTGGAGGCGTTGCCTCCGGTGCCGTGGACCTTCCACCGCGCGATCGACTCGACGCTCGACCGGGTCCGCTCGTGGGGCCGGCTCGTCGGCCTCCCGCGCCTGGACGCCGTACGCTCCGCCGGCTCGCCGCAGGGCCTCGCCGCCGGCTACGACGACCTGCTGGCGCTCGCCCGCCGCTCGCCGGAGGTCGGCGCGGCTGCTGATGCCGGCCGGGGGGCTCGTGGCCGAGCAGGTCCCGTGGTTGGTGCGGGCCGGGGTCCGCCAGGTCCACGTCGGCGCGCAGGTGCGACCCGGGGCGACGTACCGCTCCTACGTCGACGCCGGCTACGTGCGCTCGTGGCGGCGCCTGCTCGACGACGCCGGCACCCGGATCGACGGGAGCCCGGGGGAGCGCGCGGACCCCTCGGCGTCATGATCCTGATCGATCCGCCGATGGTGCCCTGGCGGGGGACCTACTGGTCGCACCTGGCCTCCGACGTCTCCTTCGCCGAGCTCCACGACTTCGCCCGCGCGCTGGGCATCCCCGAGCGGGGCTTCGACCGGGACCACTACGACGTCCCGCAGGAGCGCTACGAGCAGGTCGTCGCGCTCGGTGCGGCCGAGGTCTCCTCGCGCGAGCTGGTCGTCCGGCTGGTCGCGGCGGGGTTGCGACGCCGCAAGAGCCAGGCCCGAGGGGCGGACTAGGTCGGCGTCTCCGGACGCACCAGCACCGTGAAGGGCCGGCCGTCCCGGGTGGCCTCGAACCGTGCCACCTCGGCGAACCCGAGCGACTCCACGACCCGCAGGGCGCGGGTGTTGAACCTCGCCACCGTCACCCGGAAGGCCGACGGGGCGTGGTGCTCGCGTCCGTGGGCCAGTCCCGCGGCGACCGCGTGCCGCCCGAGACCGCGCCCCACCAGGTCGGGGTGCAGCGAGCCGCCCGTGTCCAGCGCGGTCTCGTCGTAGTCCCATCCCGGGACCTGGCCGTCCGGGCCGTAGGACCGGATCCCCACCAGTCGCTCGCCCGCGAGCAAGGCGTGCATGCCGGTGGTCGGGCGAAGCAGGACCTCGGGCTCCTCGTCGGTCAGGTCGTAGCAGTCGTAGGGCGACTCGAAGCGCCACGTGCACACGGCCCGGGCGTGCTCCGCACGCAGCGGTGCGACCCGGAGGTCGGCCGGGTCGGGGAGCGGTGGGGCGACCCCGCTCACCCGGGGAGGGACTCGACCTGCGGCGCGAGCCGCGCGAGCTCGTCGGCGACGTTCGCGCGGGCCCGGTCCTCCCAGGACCGCGCGGCGTACGGCGTGTGGAAGAGCCGGTCCTTGGCGACCAGGTCCGCCAGCACGGCGGCCCGGCCGAGGGCGAAGTCGTCGTCGGAGACGTGGGCGTACTCGCGGCGGACGCTGGCGACGTAGGACGCGTAGCGCTCGGGCGGAGCGGCGAGGATGGCCAGGTCCGCGTCGGAGAGGGCGGCGGCGCCCTGGTCGGCGTCGTCGGGCTGGTGGGTCTCGGTCATCCGGACCAGCCGGGCCACCTCGGCGGTGACCTCCTCACCCACCAGGCCCGGGAGGGCGACCTCGGCCCAGGTGGCCGAGCGCTCCTCGGCGTCACGCTCGCCGTCGTAGACGCTGTCGTGGAACCACGCCGCGAGCCGCACGCTCAGCGTGTCGAACGCGACGCCGTGCTCGGCGAGCTCGTCGAGTCGGCCGAGCACCTCGGCGAGGTGACGCAGGTCGTGGTAGTCGCGGTCGGACGCGTCGTAGGCCGCGACCAGCGCGGCGCGGAGGTCCTCGGCGGCCGGGTCGTCGTGCTCGGCGAGCGGCCAGGCGGAGGAGGGGGACAGCAGATGAGCAGGGTCGGGCATCGGTCTATTCAAACAGCCTGGGCGGCCTCGGCGGGAGCCGGCGGCGTCATCGCCCACCGGATCGTGCCGGTGGCCAGCGAGCCGAGCGCGCGCACGACCGTCCGCTCGGAGACCGGCAGCCAGGGCAGGCGCAGCGGGAGGCGGGTCCAGGCCGGCATCAGCCCCACGCCGGCGGCCATCAGCACGGCGTACCCGGCCCGCGCGGCGAGCGGCAGCGGGGGCCTGAAGACCAGGTAGCGCACGGCCTCGCGGGCCTGCGGGGTGCCGCCCAGCTCGGGGCGGAAGGCGGCCATCCGCTCGTCGAGCTCGGCCTCGGTGGTCGCCGGCGAGACCGCGCCGAGCGCGCGCGCGACCTCCGCGGTCTGCGCGACGTAGGTGTCGCGCTCCTCCTGGGTCAGGGTGGTGGCGCCGTAGACGGTGTAGGCGGCCAGGAAGCTGTCGGCCTCGGCGGCGTGCACCCACTCCAGCAGGTGCGGGTCGGAGGCGGCGTACGTCGACCCGTCGGGCATCTCACCGACCACCCGGCGGTGCACCGAGCGGATCACCTCGACCGAGCGCTGCGCGTCCTCGGCGGTGCCGAACGTGGTCACCGCCAGGAAGTGGCTGGTGCGCGCGAGACGACCCCACATGTCGCCGCGGTAGCCGGAGTGGTCGGCGACCGCCTTCATCGCGGCGGGGTGCAGGGTCTGGAGCAGCACCGCCCGGATGCCGCCGATGAACATCGAGGCGTCCGCGTGCACGACCGTGATCGGGCTGCCGGGCTCGAACCAGCGCTCACCCTCGGTGACGTGGATCTGCTCGCGGTGCTCGGGCCCGTCGGGGCCCGCGACGCGCTCGAAGATGGCCTGTCCCAGGCGGTTGCGCACCATCTCGATCACAGTCTCGAAACTACCGAGCGTGTGGTCACCGCGGCCCACCCGTGCAGCGTCGGTCCAGGGTCGGCCTCAGGCCGGCGGCGCGCTCATCGAGCGCAGCAGCAGGGTCTGCGGCATCGCCGCGAGCGTGTCGACGCAGCCCTGCGCCAGCGGCTCGGCGGTGTCGGTGACGACGTAGCCCTGCTCGCCGCGGGTCGCGAGCGACTGCCCCAGCACGTTGGCGCCGCAGCCGGCCAGGGTCGCGTTGAGCTCGGCGAGCACACCGGGCACGTTGCGGTGCAGCAGCGTGACGCGGTGCGTCCCCGGCGCGGGCGCGGCACCGGCCTCGGGCAGGTTGACCGAGAGCGTCGTGGTGCCGTGCGCGACGTAGCCCAGGAGCTTGCCGGAGACGAAGTGGCCGATCTCCTCCTGCGCTTCCTGCGTCGACCCGCCCACGTGCGGGGTCAGGATCACGTTGGGCAGGCCGCGCAGGGGCGACTCGAAGGGGTCGCCCTGCGCCTTGGGCTCGATCGGGAAGACGTCCATCGCGGCCCCGGCGATGTGGCCGGAGAGGATCCGCTCGCGCAGGGCCTCGGTGTCCACGAGCATGCCGCGGGAGGCGTTGATGAACATCGAGCGCGGCTTCATCGCGTCGAAGTACGCCGGCCCGAACAGCCCGGCGTTGCCCGGCCGGCCGTCGACGTGCAGCGTCACCACGTCGGACTCCGCCAGCAGGGCCTCGAGCGAGGGCATCCGTCGGGCGTTGCCGTGGGCCGGGCGGTCGGCGATGTCGAAGAAGACCACCCGCAGGCCCATCGCCTCCGCGAGCACCGAGAGCTGGCTGCCGATGTTGCCGTAGCCCACGATGCCGAGGGTGCGCCCGCGGATCTCGTGGCTGCCGGCGGCGGACTTGTCCCAGACCCCGTCGTGCATCCGCGTCGACTTCTCCTCCAGGCGGCGCGCCAGCACGATGATCTCGCCGATCACGAGCTCGACGACGCTGCGGCTGTTGGAGTGCGGGGCGTTGAAGACGGCCACGTCGTGGGCCGTGGCCGCGGGGAGGTCGACCTGGTTGGTGCCGATGCAGAAGCAGCCCACCGCGCTGAGCTGCGGTGCCGCGGCGAACACGGCCTCGCTGAGGTGGGTCGCCGACCGGATCCCGAGCAGGTCCACCCCGTCGAGCCCACCGCCCACCAGCTCGTCGGTCGACATCGCACCCCGGCGCTGCTCGACCTCGACGCCGGCCTCGGTGAGGCGAGCCACGGCGGCGGGGTGGATGTTCTCCAGGAGCAAGGCCTTCATGGGTCAAACGGTAGGACCCGGCCCGGGTAGCCGCTCACGCGGGCGGGGGGTGCCGTTCGTCACCGCAGGGAGGAGGATCGGCCCATGACGGACCTCGCGCACGACTACCTCGACCTGGACAGCCTCTTCACCGACGCGGAGCTCGCTCTGCGCGACGAGGTCCGCGCCTTCGTCGACAAGCGGATCAGGCCGAACATCGCACAGTGGTACGAGAGCGCCACGTTCTCCCGCGACCTCGCACCCGAGCTCGGCGAGCTCGGCGTGCTCGGCATGCACCTGGACGGCTACGGCTGCCCCGGGCGCAGCGCGGTGGAGTACGGCATCGCCGCGATGGAGCTCGAGGCCGGCGACTCCGGCCTGCGCACCTTCGTCTCGGTGCAGGGATCGCTGGCGATGACGGCCATCCACCGGTTCGGCTCCGAGGAGCACAAGGAGCAGTGGCTGCCCCGGATGGCGCGGGGCGAGCTGATCGGGTGCTTCGGCCTCACCGAGCCGGGCGCCGGCAGCGACCCGGGCAGCATGACCACCCGCGCCGTCCGCGACGGTGACGGCTGGGTGCTCGACGGTGCGAAGCGGTGGATCGGGCTGGGGACCATCGCCGACGTCGCGGTGATCTGGGCGCAGACCGAGGAGGGCGTGCGCGGCTTCCTGGTGCCGACGCAGACCGAGGGCTTCACCGCGACCGCGATCGAGCCCAAGCTCGGGATGCGCGCCTCGATCCAGACCGACATCGTGCTGGACGGCGTACGCCTGCCCGCCGAGGCGCAGCTGCCGGGCGCCGAGGGCCTCCGCGGCCCCTTCACCTGCCTGAACGAGGCGCGTTACGGGATCATCTGGGGCGCGATGGGCGCCGCGCGCGACTCCTACGAGGCGGCCCTGGCCTACAGCCTCGAGCGCCACCAGTTCGGCGTCCCGATCGCGTCGTTCCAGCTCAGCCAGGCCAAGCTCGTGGACATGGTGGTCGAGATCCAGAAGGGGATGCTCGTCGCCCTCCAGACCGGCCGGCTCAAGGACGCCGGCAAGCTGAAGCCCCAGCAGGTCTCGCTGGGCAAGCTGAACAACGTGCGCGAGGCGATCAAGATCTGCCGCGAGGCCCGCACCCTGCTCGGCGGCAACGGGATCACCCTCGACCACTCGCCACTGCGCCACGCCAACAACCTCGAGAGCGTGCGCACCTACGAGGGCACCGACGAGGTCCACACGCTGATCATGGGCAACGCGATCACCGGGATCCCGGCCTTCACCGCGGCACCGCCCGCCTGACCTCGACGTCTGGTGCGTCGCGGGTTCCCCAGCCGCCCTCGGAGCGTCGCCAGTACGGGATCGGCATCCGGGACGTCATCACGGTCGGCAGTCCACGACTGAACGGGTCGCATGACGTCACCGAGCCCCAGACCGGTGCGTGGGGTCGTGCGTGTCAGTACGGCGATCGGGCGGTCCTCGCTCAGATGCCCGCCCCCTCGATGGGTCTGCCAGACCCCGTCCCGTACGCCGAACGGCATGCGGTGACGGTCGACGTCGGCGGGTCGGTGGCGTCGTCCGACGGATTCATCACCGATGAGCCTTCGGCTTGCGGGACGCCGGCGTTGGCTGCCGCCGCTCTCACGACTTGCGGCATCTACTCAAACGAGTGCTGCTCGCACCTTCATCAGCGGGCCGATCAGGTCCACCGGCCCCGAGGTGTCGAGCGCGTCCGCGGAGACGTCGCCGCCCGTGAGCCACCGCCATCCACCGGTGTCATCGGTGCGCACCCTCGCGACATACCCCTCCTCGGACGAAGCGGGTGCGAGGTCCCAGCGTGCGCCATCACTGGTCAGTGTCCACGCGCCGCCCGCAGCTAGGTCCAACAGCACTCGTGAACCGGGGTCCGCGGCCACCCGGTATTGGTGGGGGAAGGCCCAGACCAACGTTCTCATGACCGCGGGCAGGTAGTCGTCGCGGTATGTGCCCACTGCGTCGACGGCCTCTCGGATCTGCATCTGATGCACCCACCGCTCGGTGAGGTCCTGCGCGAGGTCGAACCAGTTGGGCACCGGGTCGTCGCTGGCCCAGCTCACGTAGCCGTCGCTGGTCAGGGACTGAGCCGCGTAGTGGGCGTCCATCTGCCCACCGGCCCACTCGAGCAGCTGCAGTGTCAAGCATCGGCTGAGCTGCCCCGCAGCGTCGACCCAGCGCTGGTTCTTCTGGTTCAGCGCGTCGACGAAGCCAGAATCGCCGACGTTGAGCAGGCCGGATCGATCTCCATCTCGCCCGCGCGAGAGCCAGCCGAGGTCGTCGTCGAGGATGTGGAGTGCCAGGTCCTTCACCGTCCATCCGGGAACATCGGTGGGAGAGAGCCACTCGTCGTCGGTGAGGGAGCCCACCACGTCCAGCAGGTCTTCGCGGTCGCGACTCAACAGTCCACGCAAGTCTCGAACAGGAGCAGCCCACAGATCCACGCGGCGATTGTCGCGCGTCGGGCAGAGATGCGCGCTAGCCACAGCTCGCGCCGCGAGCCGATGCCGCACCGGCAGGTGCCACAACGGGTCGGTTGACCGGCATCGGCGGTATGACGCGCGTCCCCTCGTGCCGAGTTGCCTCGCGGCGTGACATCGCATGTGCAGGGGCCCGCGGGCATGGGCCGTGGGGGGGTCGGATCCCCACCGCGCAGGGATGGCGGAGGTGGCTCGGGCCGATCGCGTCGCCCTCATGCTCCCGTGCTGTGTTCGGTGTCAGCACGTCGTTCTTGACCGGGATCCTCGTGCGGACGCCGGCACGCGTGAGTTCCGGATCGAAACAGCCCTCGAGGAGCGCAACGAGGCGCCAGACGCCGCGTAGTCCGGGGACGAGAAAGGAAGGCCACAACGCCCTTCCACTTTCAACGTATACGGCACGAGGGGGCTTGCGGCAAGACCCCTGTCCCCCCGCACAATCGTCGGCCGAAGTCGGATTCAGTCGAGCAAACAGGGGGAGTGGCAGTTGATGGACGTGGACGTAGTCGTGGTGGGCGCGGGGCCGACCGGTCTCATGCTCGCTGGTGAGCTCGGTCAGGCGGGGACGCGAACGCTGCTGCTGGAACGGCGGCCGGAGCCGTCCGGGATGGCGAAGGCAGGTGGTCTCGCGGGACAGATCCTGCAGCTGCTGCACTACCGGGGCGAGCTGGACCGATTCCGCGAGGCGAGCATCGGTCCCGAGCCGGCTCCGCGGTTCCCGTTCGGTGGGCTGCATCTGGACTTCACCCGGCTCGAGGATTCTCCGATGCGCGCGATGCTGATCCCCCAGCCACGGCTCGAAGGTCTCCTCGCCGAACGCGCGATCGAGCATGGCGCCGCCGTACACCATGGACACGAGGTGGTCGGCCTGCACCAGGAGCGACGACGTGGTGACGGTGACGGTGCGGGGCCCGGACGGACCGTACGAGGTGTCCGGGCAGTTCCTGGTGGGCTGCGACGGTGGCCGCAGCCGGGTCCGCGACCTGGCCGGTATCCCTTTCCCGGGTACCTCCTTTCCTGAGATCGAGCGGCTGGCCTCAGTCACCGTGCCTGACTCGGTGACCGTGCTCGACGACGGAGGTCTCGACGTCCCCGGAGTCGGGAAGGTCCCGTTCGGTTACACCGCGACCGAACGTGGCGTGTTCGCGTGCTCGAGCATCGGCGGCACCGTGGGTGTCTACACCGCCGAGGTAGAGGCGACCGAGTACGACGACGACGCGCCCATGACCGTCGCGGAGCTGAACGCGAGTGTGAGCCGCGTGCTCGGCATCGACCTACCGCTGGGAGAGCCTCTCCGGATGACGCGGTTCGGCTACTCGGCGAAGCAGGCGGACACGTACCGCGACGGCCGCGTCTTCCTGGCCGGCGATGCAGCGCACCTGTTCCCCGCGGGCGGAGTCGCGGTCAACGCGGGCATGCTCGACGCAGCCAACCTCGCGTGGAAGCTCGCTGGCAGCGTCCATGGCTGGGCGCCGCCCGGTCTGCTCGACACGTACTCTGCGGAACGCCGCGCCGCTGCCGAGCGCACTCTGCTCCATACGCGTGCTCAGGTGGCGCTGCGTCGCGGGTACGGTCCAGGCGGAGACGCCCTACGGGCGCTCTTCCTCGAACTGGCCGCAGACGAGCAGCCGCTGCGCCGCCTCGGTGCGCTGATGGCCGGCGCCGATGTCGGGTCTGCGATGTCCGAAGTGCACCCGCTCGTCGGCACCTTCGCGACCGGCCGAGCCCTGCACGCCGGCCAGGAGGACCCCTGGTCCGCCGGGATGCTGCGAAAGGGCCGCCCGGTGCTCCTCGACCTCGCTGATCGCGCAGACCTGCGGCAGTTTGCTCGTCAGTGGGATGGCCGGGTCGACGTTGTCAGCGCGACGATCGACGGGCCCCCTGCCGACGCACTCCTGATCCGGCCGGACGCCCTCATCGTCTGGGCGGCCACGGTCGACGAACCCGGCGAGACTGCGTTGCCCGCGCTGCGGGAAGCACTGACCACGTGGTTCGGCGCCCCGTCGACCTAGGTGCGGCTCAGATCGGACCCTCGGGCCAACCGGGGAGCCAGATGCGTCTGCAGGCGGCCGAGTTGGTCGTCCAGAGCCAGACACGCGTCCTCGCCGTGTTCAGGAACCAGTCCCCGGATGCGGCTCGCGTGCCGTGGACGATGCGTCGATCTGGACTGGCGCGCGCCCATCGGCTGCCTGTTCCGTGCGAGGAACGGCCTGCGGGACGTCACCACAGGCGAGATGCCACTCATCCTTGCAGCAGCCCCAGCCGCGGCCTTGGGTCAGTGCACCTGGCCCACCGCCGACGCGGGGGTGAACCTGACGATGAGCCGCCTCTCGACAACCATGGCGGCGCGGTAGTCGTCCCAGTCGTCGTGTGGTCCACCGGTGACCTGCTCGTAGTAGGCGCACAGTGCGTCACTGGTGGCGTCGCCCGGCTCGGTGGTGACCGGGGAGAGCTCGACCGTGCCGTCGAAGGAGACGTAGGACCACGACGGCGGGTCGCTCAGGTGCACGATGACTCGGGGGTCGCGGCGCATGTTGGCGGTCTTCGCCCGGTCGTCGGTCACCGAGATGACGAACGTGTCGCCATCCAGGGCATATCCGACGTCGGAGGACTGGGCGCGGCCGTCCCTGCGGATGGTGATGAGCACAGCGTTCTTGCGGCCCCCAGCCCAGGAGAGGGCCTCGGTCAGATCCATGAAGTGCTCCTCTGTTCGTCACGTTCGACGACTACGGGATGTGGTCCTGACGATCAGCGGCCACACGTGTCACCACGCTCGGGTCCGCAGAGCCAGCCAACCGGATGAGCCGGATCAAGCATATGGTCCTCGACATGCGCGCATGGCTCCCCAGCGTAAGCCGGCAAGCCCAGGTAGCGGATGGGCTCGCGGAGCGTCGCCAGTACGGGATCGGCATCCGGGACGTCATCACGGTCGACAGTCCGCGACTGAACGGGTCGCATGACGTCACCGAGCGCCAGACCGGTCGCGTGGGGTCGTGGGTGTCAGTACGGCGATCGGGCGGTCCTCGGGTACCCGACTCGCTGTGGGCGCCGTCAGCTCGAGGTCGGGCATCCCACGACGCTCCATAGCGCGTGCTCAGATGCCCGACCCCTCGATGGGTCTGCCAGACCCCGTCCCGTACGCCGAACCCTGAGTGAGAACCTGCAGCTCGGCCCAGCCGCAGCAGGGTGCGCTTGGTCGGCATCACCGCAAGACCCGTCCGAGCACTCACCGGGACGGGGACCGCGGACGGACGCGGTGCGCGATTCTCCTGAATCGAGCGACGTGCTCACTGTCGCCTGTCGCCTCTGCTACGCCGGCAGGTCCTCGGCGTCGACGATCCGGTAGGCGTAGCCCTGCTCGGCCAGGAAGCGCTGCCGGTTCTGGGCGAACTCCGCGTCGACGGTGTCGCGGGCGACGACGGCGTAGAAGCGGGCGGTCTGGCCGCCGGACTTGGGCCGCATCAGCCGGCCGAGGCGCTGCGCCTCCTCCTGGCGGGAGCCGAACGAGCCCGAGACCTGGATGGCCACCTCCGCGGAGGGCAGGTCGACGGAGAAGTTGGCCACCTTGCTCACCACGAGCAGGTCGATCTCGCCGGTGCGGAACGCCTCGAAGAGCCGCTGGCGCTCGCGCACCGTGGTGTCACCCTTGATCAGCGGGGCGTCGAGGTCGGCGGCGAGCTCGTCGAGCTGCTCGATGTACTGCCCGATCACCAGCGTGGGCTGACCACGGTGGGTGTCCACCAGCCGTCGTACGACGGTGTTCTTGTGCGGCGTGCAGGCCGCGAGGCGGTAGCGCTCCTCGGGCTCGGCCGTGGCGTAGACCAGCCGCTCGGAGTCGGGCAGGCTCACCCGGACCTCGACGCAGTCGGCCGGCGCGATCCAACCCTGGGCCTCGATGTCCTTCCACGGTGCGTCGTAGCGCTTGGGCCCGATCAGGCTGAAGACGTCGCCCTCGCGGCCGTCCTCGCGCACCAGGGTCGCGGTCAGACCGATCCGACGGCGGGCCTGGAGGTCGGCGGTCATCCGGAAGATCGGTGCCGGCAGGAGGTGGACCTCGTCGTAGACGATCAGGCCCCAGTCGCGCGCGTCGAGCAGCTCGAGATGGGGGTAGACGCCCTTGCGACGCAGCGTGAGCACCTGGTACGTCGCGATCGTGACGGGCCTGATCTCCTTCACCGCACCGGAGTACTCACCGATCTCGTCCTCGGTCAGGGACGTGCGCCGGACCAGCTCGTCCTTCCACTGCCGGGCGCTGACGGTGTTGGTGACCAGGATCAGCGTGGTCGCCTGGGCGCGTGCCATCGCGGCCGCGCCGACGAGCGTCTTGCCGGCCCCGCACGGCAGCACGACCACCCCGGAGCCGCCGTGCCAGAAGGAGTCGGCGGCGTCGCGCTGGTAGTCGCGCAGGTCCCACGAGGTCTCGTCGAGGGCGATCGGGTGCGCCTCGCCGTCGACGTACCCGGCGAAGTCCTCGGCCGGCCAGCCGAGCTTGAGCAGGACCTGCTTGAGGTTGCCGCGCTGCGAGGCGTGGACGACGACGGTGTCGGGGTCGAGGCGCTCGCCGATCATGCCGGCGACCTTCTTGGCGCGCAGCACCTCCTCCAGGACCGGGCGGTCGTTGCTGAGCAGGACCAGGCCGTGCACCGGGTGCTTCTCCAGGCGCAGCCGCCCGTAGCGGGCCATCGTCTCGGCGACGTCGACGAGCAGGCTGTGCGGCACGGCGTACCGGCTGAACTCCAGCAGCGTGTCGACCACCTGCTCGGCGTCGTGGCCGGCCGCACGGGCGTTCCACAGGCCCAGGGGCGTGAGCCGGTAGGTGTGGACGTGCTCGGGGGAGCGCTCGAGCTCGGCGAACGGCGCGATGGCCTTGCGGCAGTCGGGGGCACGCTCGTGGTCGATCTCGAGCAGGAGGGTCTTGTCGGACTGCACGATCAGGGGGCCGTCATTCACCCGCCGAGCCTACGGGCGCCCCGTTCCCCGCTCCGCCGAGGCCGGCTCGTCGACGGCGCGCACCGAGTGGATGCGGTGCACCGCGAAGCTGCGCACGTCGCCGGAGCGGTGGTCGTGGGCGCGCAGCGAGCCGCCCTCCACGTGCAGCGGGTCGACGACCCGGTCGCTGCGGGTGCCCTGGTTGTCGACGTAGGTGATCAGCACCGCCACGCCGTTCTCGACGGCCTCGCGCAGCGCGCTGAGCGCGCCGCTGGGCGTCAGGGCGGTGACCCCCGGCCGGGCCTGGGCGGCGCGGTCGCCCGCGCGCACCGCGCTGACCACCGCGGCGGCGGTCGCCTGGGCGCGCACGCCGCGCACCGAGACGGGGCGCTCGCGCGGGGTACGGGCGCGCATCAGGTCGGGGCGGGTGATGGCCACGGTGCCGTCGGCGGCCTCCACGACCGGTGCGGCGCCGAGCTCGCGCAGCCGGGGCAGCAGCACGTCGAGCGGGGTGTCGGAGACGACCACGGTCGGCGCGATCCGCCGCAGACCGAGGGTGCCGGCCTTGGGGTGGTGGACCAGCTCGGTCAGCGCCGCCTCGTCGTCGGACCGCACGAACGCCTCGGCCTGTCCGACGCGCACCGTGCCGTAGGTGCGCACCGTGTCGTCGACGAGGTAGGTCAGCGGCTGGGGCACCGCGGTGCGGGAGACCGAGCCGAGGAACTCGTGCACCTCGGCCGCCGTCCAGCCGACGTCGAGGGCGCGGCGCACCGAGCCGGAGGAGAAGCGGTACGTCGTGGCGCCGCCGCGCGACTCGACGTCCGCGACCAGCTGCAGGCGTCGGGCCAGGGACGACTCCAGGGGTCCGGGCGCGACGGCGGTGAGGTCGGCCTGCACGAGGACGTGGTCGACCGGCTCGGGCAGCAGGTCGGCCAGCGCGGCGGTCGGGTCGTCGCCGCGCAGCAGGGCGGCGGCGTAGGAGGCCACCCCGCCGAGCGCGACCAGGCCGAGGCCCGCGGCCTCGTCGAGGGCGGCGAGGGTCTCGGCGTCGCGTGAGCTCGGACGTCGCGGGCGCTGCCAGGTGACGTGCGCGACCAGGGACGCCGTGCCGGTGCCGGCCGCGAGGACCTCGCCCGCGGACAGGTCGGCCAGCACGGTGAGGGCCCGGGACCGCGACTCGGCCACCGTGCGGCTGGTCAGGCCCGGCGAGAGCGCGTTGCGCGGGCGGTCGGTCTCGTCACGGGTGCCGACGAGGGCGGCCGCGCGGGAGGTCTCGAGCCAGGCGCGGGCCAGGACGGTCCACCGGTCCGCAGGCTCGGCCCCGCTCCAGGAGTCGTAGCGGTCGGTCGGCACCCACACCCCGGCCCCGGAGTCGTCGGCGCGGGCGGCGAGCAGCCCGGCGGCGGCGGCGGTCTCCACCAGCAGCGCGGCGAGCGGCTCCTCGACCTGGAGCATCCGCGCCGTCGCGCGCAGGTCCCGGACGCCGAGGCCACCCGCGCGCAGCGCGGAGGGCGGAGCGGTGCCCCACTGGTCCAGCAGCAGCTCGACGCGGCGCACCGTCTCGAACGCCGCGCCGGCAGCCGTGCGGTCGACCAGGGAGCCCGGTCGCTGCGCGGTCGCGACCGGGGGCGGCTCGTCGACCGGCTCGCGGGTCGTGCGGCCACCGCGCAGGACCAGCGCCACCTCGCCCGGCAGCACGACGGCGGTGCCGCCCCGGGGGACCAGGAGGCCACGCGCGAGCACCTCCTCGGTCGGGGTCCGGGGGTGCTCGGCGCTCAGGTCCTGGCGCGCGGCGTCGGTGGTGGCCTGCCCCCCGTGGGCGTCGACGTGCTCGAGCAGCGCACGCGCCGGCGCCGAGAGGGCCTCGACCCGACGCTGGAGCTCGGCGGAGGGCAGCGGGTCCGGCGATCGCGGCCGCAGCGCCGGGCCGGCCGGCCCGCCCGTGGCGGCGAGCACCTCGGCGACGCCGCTGAGGGGACGCAGGCCGGTCCCCGACTCCCACACGACGGCCATGTCGAGCAGCCGGTCGATCGCCCGCTCGACAGAACCGGGCGCAGCGTGCACGATCGGCACCACCTCGTCGCGGGCCACCGGTGCCGTGACGACCAGGGCCTCCAGCACGCTCAGCTCGAGCCGGTCGAGCTGGTCGAGGGCCCGCTGGACCGAGACGCGCACCGTCGCCCGCGAGGCGAGCTGACCGAAGTCGTGAGGAGCAGGGGTGGCCAGGTCGGGACGAGTCACGAGCAGGGCCGAGAGCCGCTCGTCGGGCCAGCCGCGCAGCTGCTCGGCCAGGGAGCGGTGGCCGGGTCCCGTGGTCGTCGTGGACATCCGCACCAGGCTATCCCCGCCTCACCAGCAGCGTGGTCGCACCGGAGGTCGGCGATGAGCGACGTCGAGCTGCGCCACGGGGCGGCCAGCGACGTCGGACTGGTGCGCGAGACCAACGAGGACTCCTTCCTCGCCGCCCCACCTGTCTTCGTCGTCGCCGACGGGATGGGCGGTCACGACCGGGGCGACGTGGCGAGCCGGATCGTCGTCGAGCGGTTCGAGGCGCTCGCCGCCGCCGGCTACGAGTCGGAGCGGGCCGCCGAGGCGGTCGCGACGACGCTCGGCGAGGCGCAGGCCGAGGTGGCGGCGTACGACGCCGCGCAGCGGGCCCGGGGCGCGAGCCGGTTCGCGGCCGGCACGACCGCGGTCGCCGCCCTGCTCGTCGAGGGTGGGCCCGACCTCGGCCCGGCGTGGCTGGTGGCCAACCTCGGTGACTCGCGGGTCTACCGGTTCGACCAGGCGGGCCTCGAGCAGCTGACCCGCGACCACAGCCTGGTCCAGGAGCTCCTCGACGCCGGCCTGATCGGCCCCGACGAGGTCGCGACCCATCCCGAGCGCCACGTGGTGACCCGGGCGCTCGGCGGGACCGGCAGCGTCGAGGCCGACGTGCTCACGGTCCCGCTGGCCGGGGCGCGCCGCCTGCTGCTGTGCTCCGACGGGATCACCGGGATGCTCGCCGACGCCGAGGTCGCCGCCGTCCTCGGCGCCCACGTCGACCCCCAGCAGGCCGCTGACGAGCTCGTGGCCCAGGCGCTCGCGGCCGGTGGTGTGGACAACGCGACCGCGGTCGTCGTCGATGTGGTCGGATGGAGCGGCGCGCAGGACCCGACGCCCACCCTCGCCCACCAGGAGAACGCACCTCCGACATGAGCCTCCCCGAGACCGAACCCCGCTCCGACCCGTCCGTCCCCGAGGGCCGTCCCGGCACCTGGTCGTGCCTGCCCGGAGAGCTCCTCGGGGTGCTCGGCGAGCGCCTTGCCGTCGTCCTGCCGTCCTCCGAGCGTGGGCGGGCCGCGGAGCTCTGGGCGCGGGTCGACGGTGGGGCCGACCTGGCGGAGACCCTCGACGCGCTGCTGGGCGACGGCCTGAGCCGGCTCGGCGACCTCGTCGTCGTCAGCCGAGAAGCCGACCGGGTGGTCGTCGTCGTGCGCGGCGGCTCCCTCGGTGTCGAGGTCGTCACCGGGACCGGCGAGACCGAGGTGGTCGACGCGCTGGACTCGAGCACCTGGGTCGAGCGCTCCTTCGACGCGGCCGGTGGCGGCCGCGTGGTGCACCACGACCAGCCGGCCGGCCTCGCCGAGCACGCGAGCCTGGTGCTGCCCGCGGGGCTGGTGCGGATCTCGGCGCTGGGCTGGGGCGACGTCGCGGTGGCCCCGCCGCCGGACAGTGCGGTGCCGGGTCCCGACACCGTGCCCCACGAGGGACCCGACGTCGAGGACCTGCCCGACCCGGTCGACCCCGTCGACCCGGTGCACTCGGCCCCGGTCGAGGAGCCGACCGAGGCGTTCACCGTTCCCGAGCCCGAGCCCGAGCCCGAGCCCGAGCCCCAGCCCCAGCCCGTACCTGTGCCGGAACCCGGGCCGACCCAGGCATCCGGCGGCCTGGCCTGGTTGGGCCTGGCCGACGACGACACCGACCCCGGTGCGGGGTCGAGCACGGCGTCGTCGTACCCCCGGGACGCGGTGCGGGTGGCGGTCTCGGACGGTCAGGTCGTCGAGGTCGACCGGCCGGTCCTGGTCGGCCGTGCGCCCGACGCGCTCCGTGCCGGGGGCCGCGAGGTCCGGCTGGTCCGGGTCGAGAGCCCGACGCAGGAGATCTCGGGCACGCACCTCGAGCTGAGGCCGGGCCCGGAGCCCGGCACGGTCGACGTCGTCGACCTCGGCTCGACCAACGGCACGGTCCTCGACCGCCTCGGCCGACCGCACCAGGAGATCCCGCGTGCCGTGCCGACCCGGCTCGAGCCCGGGGCCTCGGTCCACCTCGGTGACGGCGTGAGCCTGCGGCTGGAGGGCTGAGTGCCGGCCGCGCTCGCGGCTCTCGAGCCGCGGCTGCTGGCCTACCTCGTCGACCGCGCCCTCGGCTGGGGCACCGTCGCAGGCACGGCGTACCTGCTCCGGCGCCTCGTGGTGCCGGCCTACGGCGTCGCTCCTGCCGTGGTGCTCCTCGTGGCCACCGCCATCGGGACGACGGTGCTCGAGGTCCTCCTCGTCGGGCTCTCCGGCACCTCACCCGGACGGGCCCTGCTCGGCGTCCGTGTCGTCGACGTCGACGACTCCCTGCCGATCGGTCCGCGTCGCGCTGCGGTGCGCGCCGCCGTGGTCGGCCTCGCGGGGATCCCCTCCCTGGGCCTCGGCCTGGTGGCGCTCGCCGCGGGGGCGCTGGGCGACCCCGACGGAGCGCGACGTGGCCGGCACGACCGGCTCGCGGGTTCCGTCGTCGTCGACGCCCGTCCCCGGTCCGAGCCGGAGCCCGAGGTCGCGCCCCCGCGCGTGCCCACGCTGGTCAACCTGACGCTGCTCGTGCCCGCGCAGGACACCGCGCCGACCGACGAGGCCTCGCCCTGAGAGGTGCCTCGCCGAGAGGTGCCTCCCCTGAGAGGTGCGGAGCGCCGCTCAGTCCGTGTCGGCGTCCGGGACGTCGGCGAAGGCGTCGGGCCGGGAGATGACGTGGGCCCGGCCGAGCGGCCAGGCCAGGGCGAAGACCTTCCCGGTGACGAGCGAGGTCGGGACGAACGCGTCGTCGGGGTCGCACCCGGAGCGCGCGTTGAGGCACAGGTGCACCGAGGAGTCGGCCGAGGCGTTGCGGTTGTCGCCCATCACGAAGAGCGAGCCGTCCGGCACGGGGCCGGAGGTCCAGTCGCAGGAGCCCCCGCTGGGCATCGGACCGTCGCACAGCCGCTGCGGCGCGACGAAGCCGGACTCGTCGACCGGGACCCCGTTGATCGAGATCCGGCCCTGCTTGTCACAGCACACGATGGTGTCGCCGGCGACACCGACGACGCGCTTCACCAGGTGCCCGCCGGTGGGGTACAGACCGATCTTGGCCAGGGCCTGCGTCAACGGGCTCGTCGGTCCGGCGTCCTCGGCCGGGCTGAGCCACCCGCCGGGGTCCTCGAAGACGACGATGTCACCACGCTCCGGGGTCCCGTCGAGCCAGTACGACACCTTCTGCACCAGGATCCGGTCGTCGACCACGAGTCCCGGACGCATCGAGGAGGAGGGGATGTAGAAGGCCTGGACGAAGAACGTCTTGATCACCAGGGCCAGCACGACCGCGATCACGAGCAGCAAGCCGGTCTCGGCCCAGAAGGGGAGCTTGCGTCGCTCGGCGGTGGTCACGACGGCGAACCCTACGTCACCCCGCCACGCGCTCGAGGTGCTTCGAGCGCCGCGACCGGACCCTGGCTAGCCTGTGCGCCGATGACCCAGGTCTGGTACGTGTCCTACGGCTCGAACATGTCCGCCGAACGGTTCGGCTGCTACCTCGGGGGCGGCTGCCCGCCCGGGGGCTCGCGGCCCAACCCGGGTGCGCGCGACGCGACCCCGCCGGCCCGCTCGGTGGCCGTGGACCTGCCCGGGACGACGTACTTCGCGGGCGACTCGACGCAGTGGGGCGGTGGTGTGGCCTTCTACGACCACGCGACCCCGGGCCATACCGCCGCCCGCGGCTACCTGATCACCCGTGCCCAGCTCGTCGACGTCGCGGCCCAGGAGATGTACCGCACCCCCCGTGACGGCGACCCCCTCGAGGACGTGCTGACCCGACCGCTGCACGGTGGCCGCCACGCCGTGGGACAGGGGCACTACGAGACCCTGGTCGAGGTCGGCCGGCTCGACGACCTCCCCATGCTCACCTTCACCTCGCCGGGCGGGGTCGACGCGATGGAGCACCGAGCACCCTCGCGGGCCTACCGCGAGCGCCTCGGGGTCGGCCTGCGCGAGAGCCGGGACTGGGACGAGGCGCAGGTCGCGGCGTACCTCGACACGCTGGTGGGCATCGACGCCGGACCCGCGCCGGCCTGAGGGTGGCGCGGCTCACAGCCGTGTCCTAGATTCGCGGGCGTGGAGTCATACGCCGCTGGCGACACCGACATCGAGCTGCTCGACGAGACGATCGGGGCCAACCTCGAGCGCACGGTCGCCGCCCATCCCGGCCGCGAGGCCCTGGTCGAGGTGGCCACCGGTCGACGCTGGACCTACCGCGAGCTCGACCGCGACGTCGACGCCCTCGCCCGCGGCCTGATCGCCGCGGGCATCGAGGTGGGTGACCGGGTCGGGATGTGGGCACCGAACTGCGCCGAGTGGACCCTGGTGCAGTACGCCGCGGCGAAGGTCGGCGCGATCCTGGTCAACGTCAACCCGGCCTACCGCACCCACGAGCTGGCCTACGCGCTGAACCAGAGCGGCCTGGTGCTGCTGCTCGCCGCGAGCAGCTTCAAGACCAGCGACTACCGCGCGATGGTCGAGGAGGTGGCCCCCGAGTGCACCGCGCTGAGGCGCACCGTGTTCGTCGACACCGACGACTTCGCGGCGCTGGTCGCCGAGGGCGAGGGCGTGGCGCCCGAGCGGCTCGCCGAGCGCCAGGCCGGGCTGCGCGCGAGCGACCCGATCAACATCCAGTACACCTCCGGGACGACCGGTCGGCCCAAGGGCGCGACGCTGAGTCACCGCAACATCCTCAACAACGGCTACCACGTCACCGACCTCATCGGTCTCGACGAGACCGACCGGTTGTGCATCCCGGTGCCCTTCTACCACTGCTTCGGGATGGTGATGGGCAACCTGGGCTGCACCAGCCACGGCACCACGATGGTCATCCCGGCACCCGGCTTCGACCCCGTGCTGACCCTCGACGCCGTGGAGCAGGAGCGGTGCACGGCGCTGTACGGCGTGCCGACGATGTTCATCGCGATGCAGAGCTCCCCGGGCTTCGCCGAGCGCGACCTCTCCCACCTGCGCACGGGCATCATGGCCGGCTCGATCTGCCCCGTCGAGGTGATGAGGCGCTGCGTCGAGGAGATGCACATGGCCGAGGTGTCGATCGCCTACGGGATGACGGAGACCTCGCCCGTCTCGTGCCAGACCCGGGTCGACGACGACCTCGAGCGTCGTACCTCCACCATCGGGCGGGTCCACCCCCACGTCGAGATCAAGGTCGTCGACCCGGCCACCGGTGAGGTGGTCGAGCGGGGCGAGGCCGGCGAGCTCTGCACCCGCGGCTACTCGGTGATGCTCGGCTACTGGCCGCTCGACGGCGCGGAGGGCACCGAGCGCACCGCCGAGGCGATCGACGCCGAGGGCTGGATGCACACCGGCGACCTGGCGGTGATGCGCGAGGACGGCTACTGCAACATCGTCGGCCGGATCAAGGACATGGTCATCCGCGGCGGGGAGAACATCTACCCCCGCGAGATCGAGGAGTTCCTCTACACCCACCCCGACGTCGAGGACGTCCAGGTGATCGGGGTGCCCGACGAGCGCTACGGCGAGGAGCTGTGCGCCTGGATCACGATGCGCGAGGGTCGCGAGCCCCTGGACGCCGACGCGGTCCGGGCGTTCTGCGCGGGCAAGATCTCGCACTACAAGGTCCCGCGCTACGTCATGGTCGTCGAGGAGTTCCCGATGACGGTGACCGGCAAGATCCGCAAGGTGGCCATGCGCGAGGAGTCAGCGCGGGCCCTGGGCCTGGCCTGAGCCGGCACCGGAGCCGGCACGCCGCGGCGGCTTCGTCGCGACGAGGGCCCCGGGCCGGTCCGTGCCGACCGTCTCCAGGCCCGCCCGGTCCAGCGCGTCCCTCAGGCTCGCGGCGGTGCCCGGCTCCACGACGCACACCAGCACCGCCCGCTGGCGCAGCCCGGAGCGGACCATCCGCCCGAACCTGACAGGGTCGGCGAGCCGGTTCAGGCAGGTGCAGCAGGCGAGGTCGTAGGCCTCGAAGGGCAGTCTCGCCTGTTCGAGATCGGCCTGCTCGAAGCGGAGCCGGTCCTCGACGGCGCCTGCGCCTGCGCCCTCGACGGAGGTCCCTCGGGCCGTCGAGCGGGCCACGGCCAGGCGGTCGGGGTCGAGGTCGAGGGCCAGCACGGAGCGCGCGCCGCGCTCCAGGACCAGCCGCGCCAGCGTGCCCGTCCCGCAACCGAGGTCGACGACGTCGAGCCCGACCGGGTCGGGCAGCGCCGCCGCGAGCGTCGTACGCCGGGCCGCGCCCGTCACCGGGCGACGACCACCGGGATCCGGCTGCGACTGCCGTCACCGCCACGCCAGAGCACGTAGCCGTCGTCGACCTCGGCCCGGGAGCCGGCGTCAGGGGCGCGCACGACGAACCGGGCCGACTCGCCGGGCGCCAGGCGCACGGCCGCCGGCCGGACCTGGACGGCGCCGGAGAGCCCGCGGGTCGAGGAGGAGAAGTACAGCGACCGCCTGGCGGTGTTGCGGATCGTGCGGACCGCGCGGGTGCGGCCCTGGCTCAGCTCGACCGACGGGGTGTTGACCCGTCGTCGGTCGCCCTCGAGCCAGGCGCGGTAGTCGCTCGTGGTCTGCGGATAGCTCAGCCGTACGCCGTCCGCGCCCGCCGGGCGGGCCCGACCGGCCCCGGCGCGCAGCACGGCGGTGCCCGGCACCCGGGCCGCGCCGGTGACCAGGGCCGAGCGCACCTCCGCCGCGCTCCAGTCGCGGTGGCGCGAGCGCAGGGCCGCCACGGCGCCGGCGGTCCACGCCGTGGCCGCCGAGGTGCCCGAGGCGACGTCCCAGCGGGCGCCGCGCATCGCTTCCGGCACGGCCCCGACCAGGCCGGTGGCCGGGGCGACCAGGTCGGGCTTGACCAGGACGCCCACCGGGTCGCCGGGCGCCGACCAGGGTGGGACACCCGGCGTACGTCGGGCACCGTCGGGTCGCAGAATGACCCGGGCGTCCGGGTGCTCACGCAGCCAGGCCTCGAGCCGGCGGCCCGCCGGTGCGGCGAGGTGGACCGTCGGCACGCTGTGGAAGTCGGCGTAGGTGGAGCCCGGGCGGGGGTTGAGCAGCACCATGCCCGCCCCGTCCGCGAGCGCGACGGTGGCCGACTTGTCGATCCGTCCGACCGCTCCCCGCCGGCACAGCACCACCCGCCCGGCGACCAGGGTCGCATCCAGCGTGCCGGGCGCGCAGACCCGGGCTCGTGCGGCACTGGCGCTGGCGCGTCGGGCCTGCTCGGCGGCGACGACACCGACCGGGCCGACCGTGGTCCTCGACGCCGAGGCGCCGGTCAGGGTCGGTCCGTCCTGGACGGCGACCGCGCCGCGCGGCTGTACCCCGCCGGCGGCGCCGACGGTCGTGACCCAGGGGACCGGGTGGGCGGCGTAGGACGTGCGTGCGTCGTTGCCGGCGGCGCCGACCACGACCACGTCGGCCTCGGCCGCCCCCAGCAGGGCCCGATCGAGCGTGTCGACGTCGTCGGGACCTGCGACCGGAACCATGAGGACGTCGACGTCGTCGCCGACGGCCCGGTCGACCGCCGTGACCAGGTCGGCGCTCGAGCAACCGTCGCCGTCGGGGTCGGGTGCGGTCCAGCAGGCCTTGTAGACCGCGAGCCGCGCGTCCGGGGCCTGCCCGCCGACGGTGGCGACGCGCTGGCCGCGCACGCGGGCGGCGATGTCGGCGGCCCCCGCGACCACGGTGGCCAGCAGGGTGCCGTGCCCGTCGTCGTCCAACGGCGAGATGCTCGCGCCGTTGCGCACCGCGTCCGCGCCGAAGCCGTCGACGAACCAGCGGGCCGCGACGACCTTGCCGTCGCAGAAGGACTGCGGCCAGTCCTCGGAGACCGCGCACGCATCGCCGGCCCGAGCGGGGGCGGGGCCCAAGGAGGGCAGCGAGGCGAAGGACGGCGAGGCGGGGTCGAGACCGGAGTCGACGAGACCGACGACGACACCACGGCCGCCGGCGGCCGGGCCGGACCGGACCGCTCCGGGCAAGGTCGCCGAGGCCGTGCCCGAGGCCGTGCCCGAGGCCGTGCTCGCGGTCGTGCGCGAGGCCTGGAGCCGTCGTACGTCGTCCCGCTCGACGCGCACCACGCGGGGGTCCCCGCCGATCCGGGCCGCCTGGTCGGTGTCGAGGGCGACAGCCACCCCGTTGAGCGCCGTCGTCCACCGGTAGACCGGCTCGGGGGCGTCGACCGTGGCCAGCACCAGGTCCTGCTGGGCGCGCATGGTCGCGGCCGAGTCGTCGGCACCAGCGGCCAGGCCGCTGGTGCCCGGGCCGGCGAGGGTCACCAGGTAGAGCCGCCCCGACGGCGCGGACGCAGCGGGCGCCGCGGACGTCGCGGGCGCCGCCGATCCGGCTGCCGGCGTCGCGACCAGGGCGGTGACGATGAGAGCCAGCACGGCGGCCACGGCACCGGCCACGCGGGTCGTGCGCGAGCGACCGCGGGCACCGGTCACGACGCACCGTCGGGGCTGGCGGGGACGCATCGGGCTCCTTTCGTCGCAGGCGAGGTCAAGGGCTTTCGGGTGGACGTGAATCTGCCATTGTGTCCCACCTGCCACACGAACGCAGCAGGATCCCCCAGATTGTTCCCGGACCGCCGCCCGGACCGCCGCCGGACCGCCGCGTGCACCGAGGGTCGTCGGGTGTCGTTGAGCGTGGGTCTCGACCTCGACCTGACCCTGATCGACACCGCGGGTCCCGGGGCGGTGGAGCGCTTCCGGGCGCTCTACGTCGACCACGCGGTGTCCGCGCCGGTGGTGCCGGGAGCGCACGAGGCCCTGGTCACCGTGCACGCCCTCGGCGCGCGCACCGTCGTGGTGACAGGCACGTTCGAGCCCAGCGCGCGGCGCCACCCCGACTCGCCCTGGCGGTGGACGCGGTGCACGGCGAGGTAGGGGGCGCGGGCCGCGGCGTCGCACAGCGTCGCCGTGCCCACCGGGACGGCTCGCACGATGGTGGCCGGGGCCAGAACCCGGGCGCCCCGTCGAGGGATGATGGCCTAGGCTCCGGCTCGCGCACGGATCGACCCGCGCGCTTTCCCGACAGATCCCCGAGAGATTCCGACGCAGCCCGAGGAGGGACGGCCGTGCCGACTGGCAAGGTGAAGTGGTTCGACGCCGAGAAGGGTTTCGGTTTCCTCTCCCAGGAGAGCGGGCCCGACGTCTACGTGCGCGCGGAAGCGCTCTCCGACGGGGTCGCCACGCTCAAGGCCGGCACCCGGGTCGAGTTCGGCATCGCCCAGGGTCGACGAGGCGACCAGGCGCTCCAGGTGCGGGTGCTCGACGCGCCGGCCTCGGTCACGCGCAACCAGTCGCAGGCCAAGCGGCGTCGTCCCGACGAGATGGTCCCGATCGTCGAGGACCTGATCCGCCTGCTCGACGACGTGGGTGAGTCCTACCGTCACGACCGGCACCCGGATGCTCGGACGGCGAAGCCGACGGCCAAGCTGCTCCGCGCGCTGGCCGACCAGCTCGACGCCTAGCGGGGCGGCGTGATCGGCCTCGTGCTCAGCACGACGACGGTCCACGCCACCAGCACGGCGCACCCGACCCCCAGCCCCAGGCGGGGGATCAGGGGCATCACGATGCCCACGAAGCCACCGACGACCCACGCGAGCTGGAGGGTGGTGTCGCTACGCGCGAACGCGCTGGCCTGCACCTGGGTCGGTACGTCGGCCTGGATGGTGGAGTCCAGGGAGACCTTGGCCAGCGACTGCGCCAGCCCGGCGACCAGGCCGAGCCCGACCAGCGGCACCAGGCCGTAGAACAGGGCCGCGAGAAGCAGCATCACGCCGTCGGCGACGAGGGCCAGCACGACCATCACCGCAGGGTCGATCTTCTTCACGACCGAGGCGGCCACGATGCCCAGGGTGTTGCCGGCCCCCGCCGCACCGATCACGACCAGCAGGAGCAGGTCGGGACGTGACTCCCACCCGGCGATCGGGTTCTCCCGGAGCAGGAAGGCCATGAACATCGTCAGGAACCCGGTGAGGAACCGGGGTCCGCAGTTGGCGCGCAGCGCGAAGGCCACCGCCGAGGGGATCAGCGTCGAGCGTCGCGAGGGGAGCGGTTCGTCGGACGTGCCGTGCTCGCGCAGCACCAGCGTGCGCTCGCCGGCCGAGGCGTCGACCCGGTCGGGGAGCAGCACCGCCAGCACGGTCGCGACGACGAAGAGCACGAAGGCGTAGCGCAGCGCCCACGACGAGCCGACGGTGGCCGCGAGCACCGCGATCGGGGCCGACGCCGTGGCGCCGACCACCCCGGACAGGGAGACCCGGGCGTTGGTCCTGACCAGGCTCAGCGTCGAGGGCTGGAGGCGGGGGACCGCGGCGGCACGCGTCACGCCGTACGCCTTGGAGCAGACCAGAACCCCGAGCGCAGCCGGGAAGAGCAGCGCCGAGCCCGACGCCACGGAGCCGGCGAGGACCCAGCACAGGAAGGCGCGCAGGGCCATCGTCGTCCCGATCGCCCAGCGTCGGCCGTGGGAGAAGCGGTCCAGGAACGGGCCGATCAGCGGCGCGACGACCGCGAACGGCAGCATCGTCAGTCCCAGGAAGAGCGCCACCTGGCCGCGCGCCTCGCCCGTCGGTACCTGGAAGAACAAGGTGCCGGCCAGGGCGATCGCCACCGCCGCGTCGCCGGCGGTGTTGAAGGCGTGCATCTCGATCAGTCGCGAGAGCCCGGACTCGTCGGCGCCCTCCGCGCCGGCGGCCCGCCGGGCCTGCGAGACCGTGTAGCGGCTGGCCCGGCCGGCACCGCGGGCGGCACCACGTACGCCGCGCGCGGTGACGCGGGCGCCGGTGCCCAGCCCGCGCCCGACCGCCCGTGCGCGGTCGGCGGGCTCGAGGTGCTCCCCCCCGGCCGCTGCCTCGTCCTCGCCGTCGTGCCCGCCGTCCTCCGGGCCGTCCTCCGGACCGACCTCCGGACCGACCTCCGGGCCGTCCTTGGTGCGCTCGTCGACGCGCTCGTCGATGCGCTCGTCGACGAGATCGGTCCGGTCGCGGTCCTCCGGGTCGCTGCCGTCGTCGGCCGCCGGGTCCGGTCCGGCGTCGGGGTCGACCCCAGGATCGGAGTCCCGGGACGAGGTCATGGCCCCATCCTGCCTCGCAGGCTGACGTGCGCGCGCCCCTCCCACTCCGGCTCCCACCGCGCGCGCCACTCCTGGGGACCCCCGTCCTGACAGCGCCGCGCCGATGAGTCAGACTCGGGTGCGTGAGCACCGCCACGCGCCGCAAGCCCGACGCCGTCGCCGCAGCAGCGGTCGACCCGGCACGCTCCGCCCTGCTCGAGGAGGTCGACGCCGCCGACGTGGGCGAGCACCTCGGCGCCGGCGCCGAGGCGGAGCGGGTCGTGACCCACGCCTTCGCCTGCACCCGGCGGGGCTACACCGGCTGGCACTGGTCGGTCACCGTCGTGCGGGCCTCGCGCCAGCGCAGCGTCACCGTGGCCGAGATCGTGCTCGTCCCGGGCGACGAGGCGATCGTCGCCCCGGCCTGGGTGCCCTACCGCGAGCGGATCCAGCCCGGCGACCTCTCGGCCGGCGACCTGCTCCCGGTCGAGGACGACGACCCGCGCCTGGTCCCGACGTACTCCTTCGGCGACGACCCGCTCGACGACGACGCCAAGGCGCAGGTGCGCGAGGTCGCCAAGGACCTCGGCCTGGGTCGTGTGCGGACCCTGTCGCCCGAGGGCCGCGACGCCGCCGCGGAGCGGTGGTACGACGGCGACGCCGGACCGGACTCCGCGATCGCGCAGGCCGCTCCCCGCTCGTGCGACGGGTGCGGGTTCCTGGTCCGTCTGGCGGGGCCGCTGAGCCTGATGTTCGGGGTGTGCGCCAACGGCGACGCCAACGACGACGGTCGCGTGGTCTCCCTCGACCACGGCTGCGGTGCCCACTCCGAGGTGCGCCTGGCCAAGAAGTACGACCCGCAGCCGCTGCCCGGTCATGTGGTCGACGAGGTCGTCGAGGACCTCGAGACCTTCTAGCCCGCCGGGGTCCAGGCGACGTCGCGGCCGGTCCGGGCGACCGTCCGCTCGAGGCGGGTCGCGTGCTGCGGGGCTGCGATCGGCGTGCCGAAGGCGCCCTGGCCTGCGGCGAGCTGCTCACCGAAGACCTCGAAGAACCGGTCCACCTGGTCCAGGGTCGTGTCGTCGACGGCGACGAGCTGGCCGGTCGCCGTCGCGAGGTCCCAGGCGTGCACCGTCAGCTCCTCGACGGCGACGACCGCGTTGTCGGCGGCCGCCATCTCGACACCTCCCGCCGCGGTGCGACCCTCCCAGGCCGACGGGTCGGCCCAGGCGCTCGCCAGCTGCTCGAGCTGGTCGGGCACCGCCGTCCGCCAGTCGGCGACGAGACGCTCGGGTGGTCGTGCCGTCACGCCGCGGGCGTTGTCGGTGAACACGGTCGAGAGCTGGTGGACGTGCGCGACGAGGTCGGCCACCGACCATCCGGGGCAGGGGGTCGGAAGGCCGAGCTGGGGGTCGGTGACGCCGCGGATCAGGCGGCTCATCCCACGCGCGGCAGGGGTGAGGTCGAACATGGCGCTCCTCCGGTCGGTCGTCACCGGGGTGACCACCCGACGAGCCGATCCTCATCGGTCGCTCGGGTCCGGTGTCCCTCCGCGAGCCGGGGGCTGCGGCGTCGACCAGGTCTGGTGACCCGCGCTGGTGGCGACCTGGTCCGGCTCGCTCGCGCGTGAGAGCACCCAGACGGCGTACCCCTCCGCCGGCGGGTGCAGCTCGTAGGAGCCGAACCGGGCATCGACCCTCAGACCGGCCGCCCCGGCGTCGGCGATGAACGTCTCGGGCGGGTAGTCGCGGCTGGTCGTGGGCCCGTCGGCGGGGTGGAAGCCCACCAGCACCCGACCGCCCGGGGCGAGCAGGCCGGCGAGCTGCGCGAGGACGGCGACCTCGGTGCCCTCGGCGAGGAAGATCATCACGTTGCCCACCGCGACGACGAGGTCGAAGGCGTTCGGCGCGCCGGCGGCCCGGAGCGCGGCGGCGTCGAGGTCCAGGAGGTCGAGCTCGAGCAGAGGCAGGTCGGGAAAGGTACGCCGTGCCTGCGACGCCAGGGCCGGGTCGGGCTCGACCGCGAGCACGTGGTGGCCCCGTGCGGCGAGGGCGGCGCCGACCCGACCCATGCCGGCTCCGGCATCGAGCACGCGGGCGCCGCGCGGGCACAGGACGTCGGCCAGACGGGCCTCGCCGTCGACGTCCTCCCCGTCGGCCACGAGCCGGCCGAACGTCTCGCCGTACCCGTGGTTGTCCTCGCCGCCTCGTGCCCAGCGGGTGGAGGGGGCGGGACCCCCGCTCGCCATCAGCCGCTCGCCGTCAGCCGCGCTGGTCGTCGGGCGCGGGCTCGACCGGCGGCTCGGGGGCGACGGCCGTGGCGGCCTCGGCGGCGCGTCGGGCCAGCAGGGTCGTGCGGACCGTGCGGCGGTGCCGGCAGTACTCCAGGCCGAGGAAGCCCAGGCCGACGCCGGCGAGGCAGGTCCACAGCCACCAGGTGCGGTCGGCGTCCGCGAGGCGGCCGTAGAAGGGCAGCAGCGCCACGAACGCGAGGGCGAACAGGGCGATGCCGACGCCGACCGTGCGGACCCCGTCCACGTCGAGCGGCTCGACGTCGGCCACGAGATAGGAGCGTCGGCCGATCTCGTGCGCCGTCGGCTGCTCGTCGCGAAGCTCCACGCCGCGCACGCTAGCCGACACGCGTGCCGTGGAAACATCCCTGTCACCCACCGGGGCCGTTCCTCTGGCACGCTGCTCGCCGTGAGCGCGACCACCACCTCAGCCCGCCGCGGCGGCCTCGACGGCTTCTTCTCGATCACCGAGCGGGGCTCGACCCTCGGACGGGAGCTGCGCGGGGGAGTGGTGACGTTCGTGACGATGGCCTACATCGTCGTGCTGAACCCCCTGATCCTGGGCTTCGCCCCCGACATCGAGGGCAACTTCCTCGGCGGTGGCACGGGTGACGGCTCGAACCTGCCCGCGATCGCGGCCGGCACGGCGCTGGTGGCCGGGGTGATGACGATCCTGATGGGCGTGGTGGCCAACTACCCGCTGGCCCTGGCCACCGGGCTGGGCCTCAACGCCTTCGTCGCGGTCGCCATCGCGAGCAGGATGACCTGGGCCGACGCGATGGGCCTGGTCGTGATCGAGGGGATCCTGATCCTCGTCCTGGTCCTGACCGGGTTCCGTGCTGCGGTCTTCCGAGCCGTGCCCGGCCAGCTGAAGGTCGCGATCTCGGTCGGGATCGGGCTCTTCATCGCCCTGATCGGCTTCGTCGACGCCGGCTTCGTCGGCCGCATCCCCGACATCGCCGGAACCACCGTGCCCGTGCAGCTCGGGCGTACCGGCCAGCTCGTCGGGTGGCCGGTCCTGGTCTTCGCCATCGGCCTGGCGCTCGTGGTCGCGCTGTGGGTGCGCAAGGTCCGCGGCGCGATCCTGATCTCGATCCTGGTCGCGACCGTGCTGGCCGTGGTCGTCGAGGCGATCGGCAACCTCGGGTCGTCCCAGGACGCTCCCGGCGGCTGGAGCCTCACGGTGCCGAGCCTGCCCGACCAGGTCGCCGGGCTGCCCGACTTCGGCACGCTCGGCACCTTCAACCTGCTCGGCTCCTTCGAGCAGGTGGGCGTCGTCGCGGCGCTGCTGCTCGTCTTCAGCCTGATGCTCGCGGACTTCTTCGACACCCTCGGGACGATGACGGCCATCGGGGCCGAGGCGGGCCTGCTCGACGAGACCGGCACCCCGCCGCACCCCCAGCGGATCCTCGTCGTCGACTCGGTCGCGGCGATCGCCGGCGGCGCGGGCGGGGTCTCGTCGAACACCTGCTACATCGAGTCGGCCGCCGGTGTCGGGGAAGGAGCGCGCACCGGCCTGGCCTCGGTCGTCACCGGCGTGCTGTTCCTGCTCACGATCTTCCTGGCCCCGCTCGTGGCGATCATCCCGTCCGAGGCCGCCGTCCCGGCGCTGGTGCTCGTCGGGTTCCTGATGATGCAGCAGGTCACCGACATCGACTGGGCCGACGTCGAGATCGCGATCCCGGCGTTCCTGACGATCATCCTGATGCCCTTCACCTACTCCATCAGCGTCGGGATCGGGGCCGGGTTCGTGGCCTTCGTGCTGATCAAGCTCGTGGTGGGCAAGGCTCGCGAGGTCCACCCCCTGATGGCTCTGGTCGCCGCCCTGTTCCTGGTCTACTTCGCCATCGACCCCCTCACCTCGCTCCTCACCTGACCGCCGACAGCGCAACCTTTGCGGGCCGAGAGCGCACGTTTTGCGTGCCGAGGGCGCACGTTTTGCGGGCCGAGGGCGCACTTCTTGCGGGCCGGCGGCGCCATCGGTGACAGCCTGTCGGTCTGTCCACGACCGTGGTCGTCGAGCAGGCGGCAGGCCACCGCGTGGTGCTGCCGGGGGAGCGGCTCGTACGCCGGGGGCAGTCCATGGCCCGGGTTGGCACCCCGGCCTCCGACGCTGCTCTCGGCCGCAGGGCCTGGCCGCACGTGTGCCGGGCTCTGAGTCTCGGACCGTACGCCGGCGAGTGAGCGCCGCGCGCGAAGGTCGCGCTCTCGACTCGCAAGGGTTGAGCGTTCGGCCCGCTGAACCTGCGCTCTCGGCCCGCAAAGGGTGCGCTCTCGGCGGGGAATAGTTAGCAAGGGTCATGACTTGGACTCATGACATGCCGACCGTCTCCGCCGCCGCCCGCACCGACACGGGGCTCGCCTCCGAGCTCCGGCTCTCCGTCATGCGGCTGCGTCGGCGGCTCGCGTCCGAGCGGCACCCCGACAACGAGCTGAGCATGGGGGCGATGGCGGTGCTGGGGGCGCTGCACCGGCGCGGTGACCTGCCCGTCGGAGAGCTGGCCGCCCATGAGCACGTGCAGCCGCCGAGCATGACCCGCACCGTGACCGGGCTGGAGGCGGCCGGGCTGGTCGCGCGACGCCCCGACGCCGACGACCGTCGGCTCGTGCTCGTCCGCCTGACCGACGCTGGCCGCGAGACCCTCCTGGCCGACCGCCGTCGGCGCGACGCCTGGCTGGCCTGCCGGCTGCGCGAGCTGACCCCCGCCGAGCGCGCCGTCCTGCGCGCCGCCGCCCCCCTGCTCGAGAGGCTGGCCACCACGTGAGCCCGACGTTCCGCTCCCTGGCCCACCCCAACTACCGCCGCTACGCCGCGGGCAACATCGTCTCCAACATCGGCACCTGGATGCAGCGCGTGGCCCAGGACTGGCTGGTGCTGCTGCTCTCGGCCAACTCGGCCGCCGCCATCGGGATCACCACCGGTCTGCAGTTCCTGCCCTTCCTGCTGCTCTCGCCCGTCGCGGGCCTGGTCGCCGACCGGATCCCCAAGCGGCGGCTGCTGCAGATGACCAACGTCGGCATGGCCGCACCGGCCCTCGTGCTGGGGCTGCTCGCGGTCACCGGCACCGTCCAGCTGTGGCACGTCTACGTGCTGGCGCTCGTGCTGGGCGTCTCGTCGGCCTTCGACGCACCCGCGCGCCAGTCCTTCGTCTCCGAGATCGTCGACGCCGACGACCTGTCCAACGCGGTGGGGCTGAACTCGGCCGGCTTCAACGCCGCCCGGCTGATCGGTCCCGCCGTCGCCGGGCTCCTGATCGCCGCCCTCGGCTCGGGGGTGGTGGCCACCGGTTGGGTGATCCTGCTCAACGCCGCGACGTACGCCGCCCCGATCTGGTGCCTGGCCGCCCTCGACCCCCGGTTGCTGCACGCGGCCACCCCGGTGGGCCGCGGCCCGGGGCAGATCCGCGAGGCGGTCACGTACGTGCGGACCCGCCCCGACCTGATGCTGATCCTCGGCGTGGTCCTCTTCGCGGGCATGTTCGGCCTGAACTTCCAGATGACCTCCGCGCTGATGGCCACGCAGGTCTTCGACAAGGGCCCCGCCGAGTTCGGGCTGCTCGGGACGTTCCTGGCCGTCGGCTCCCTGGCCGGGTCCCTCGTCGCCGCCGGCCGGGTCCGGGTCGGTCACCGGCTCGTCGTCGGGGCGGCGCTCGTCTTCGGCTCGATCGAGGTCGTCGCGGGTCTGGCGCCGAGCTACCTGGTCTACGCCGCGCTGTGCCCTCTCATCGGGCTCAGTGCTCTCACCATGATGACCAGCGCCAACACCTTCATGCAGCTGCGCACCGACGCGGGCATGCGGGGGCGGGTGATGGCGCTGTACCTGATGATCTTCATCGGCAGCACCCCGATCGGGGCCCCGATCGTGGGCTGGGTCGGCGAGGCCTTCGGGGCCCGCTGGACGCTCATCGGCGGCGGCGCGGCCACGGTGCTCGGGGTCGCGGCGACGACCGTGGCCTACCAGCTCCACCAGCGGCGTACGCTGGCGGGGACTCCGGCCGCATCCACGCGGGAGCCCGCGTTTTGACCCTGCCGGAGGCGGCCGGTAATCTCGATCATCGTGTCTGGGTGACCCAGGCCGTCATGCGCGCCCGCACTCGATCGTGGCCGGCAGTGCCGGCCCCCGCCCGAGGCGCGCAACGCAAGCAGGCACGACGCAGCAGCGAGCAACACCGTCGTGCCCGGCACCGTGCCGGGCACTGAGATCCGATGAGGAAAGAGACCCACCAGGTGCCCACGATCAACCAGCTGGTCCGCAAGGGCCGCGCCGACAAGGTGTCGAAGAACAAGACACCGGCCCTCAAGGGCTCACCCCAGCGTCGCGGTGTGTGCACCCGCGTCTACACCACCACCCCGAAGAAGCCGAACTCCGCCCTGCGCAAGGTCGCCCGCGTGCGCCTGTCCAGCGGCGTCGAGGTCACGGCCTACATCCCCGGGGTCGGTCACAACCTCCAGGAGCACTCGATCGTGCTCGTGCGCGGCGGTCGCGTGAAGGACCTGCCCGGCGTGCGCTACAAGATCATCCGCGGCTCGCTGGACACCCAGGGCGTCAAGAACCGTAAGCAGGCTCGCAGCCGCTACGGCGCGAAGAAGGAGAAGAGCTGACATGCCGCGCAAGGGTCCCGCACCGAAGCGTCCCATCGACATCGACCCGGTCTACGGGTCGCAGCTGGTCAGCCAGCTCGTCTCCAAGGTCCTCATCGACGGCAAGAAGCAGGTCGCGCAGCGCATCGTCTACACCGCGCTGGAGGGGTGCCGCGAGAAGAACGGCACCGACCCCGTGATCACGCTCAAGCGCGCGCTGGACAACGTCAAGCCCGCCATCGAGGTCAAGTCCCGCCGCGTCGGCGGTGCGACCTACCAGGTCCCGATCGAGGTCAAGGGCACCCGCGGCACCACGCTGGCGCTGCGCTGGCTGGTCGGGTACGCCGGGTCGCGTCGCGAGAAGACGATGCACGAGCGCCTGATGAACGAGATCCTCGACGCCTCCAACGGCCTCGGTGCCGCGGTGAAGAAGCGCGAGGACACGCACAAGATGGCCGAGTCCAACAAGGCCTTCGCCCACTACCGCTGGTGAGGACCGGGGGCGTGCCGTGACCCGGCCCGTCCCCACCCACCTGCCCAGTCCTACCTAGAGGAACGGAAAACCCCCAGTGGCTGTCGACATCACCACCGACCTCAAGGTCGTCCGCAACATCGGGATCATGGCGCACATCGACGCCGGCAAGACGACCACGACCGAGCGCATCCTGTTCTACACCGGCATCTCCTACAAGATCGGTGAGGTCCACGACGGCGCGGCCGTGATGGACTGGATGGAGCAGGAGCAGGAGCGCGGCATCACGATCACCTCCGCTGCGACCACCTGCTGGTGGAAGAACCACCAGATCAACATCATCGACACCCCCGGGCACGTCGACTTCACCGCCGAGGTCGAGCGCTCGCTGCGCGTCCTCGACGGCGCCGTCGCCGTCTTCGACGGGGTGGCGGGCGTCGAGCCGCAGACGATGACGGTGTGGCGCCAGGCCAACAAGTACTCCGTCCCGCGGATGTGCTTCGTCAACAAGCTCGACCGCACCGGTGCGGACTTCTTCCGCTGCGTCGACATGATGGTCGACCGCCTGAACTCCACCCCGCTGGTCCTGCAGCTGCCGATCGGCGCCGAGAGCGACTTCCTCGGGGTCGTCGACCTCGTCGGGATGCGCGCGCTGACCTGGCGCGGTGAGACCACGATGGGTGAGGACTACGCCGTCGAGGAGATCCCCGCCGAGCTCGCCGAGCAGGCCGCTGAGTACCGCGAGAAGCTGCTCGAGACCCTCTCCGAGACCGACGACGACGTCATGGAGAAGTACCTCGAGGGCGAGGACTTCACCGTCGAGGAGCTCGAGGGCGCGATCCGTCGCGCCACGTTGGCCGACAAGATCAACCCGGTGCTGTGCGGCACCGCGTTCAAGAACAAGGGCGTCCAGCCCCTGCTCGACGCGGTCGTGAAGTACCTCCCGTCCCCGCTCGACGTCGACGGCATCGTCGGCCACTCGGTCAAGGACGAGGAGGAGGAGATCGTCCGCAAGCCCTCCGACGACGAGCCGTTCTCCGGCCTGGCCTACAAGATCGCCTCCGACCCGCACCTGGGCAAGCTGATCTACGTGCGCGTCTACTCCGGCAAGCTCGAGGCCGGCTCGACCGTGGTGAACTCGGTCAACGGCCGCAAGGAGCGGATCGGCAAGGTCTACCAGATGCACGCCAACAAGCGTGAGGAGATCGCGTCGGTCGGCGCCGGCCAGATCGTGGCCGTGATGGGCCTCAAGGACACCAAGACCGGACACACGCTCTCGGACCCCCAGCACCAGGTGATCCTCGAGTCGATGACCTTCCCGGCCCCGGTGATCGAGGTCGCCATCGAGCCGAAGACCAAGAGCGACCAGGAGAAGCTCGGCCTGGCCATCCAGCGCCTCTCCGACGAGGACCCGACCTTCACGGTCAAGTCCGACGAGGAGACCGGCCAGACGATCATCGCCGGCATGGGCGAGCTGCACCTGGAGATCCTCGTCGACCGGATGAAGCGCGAGTTCCGCGTGGAGGCCACCGTCGGCAAGCCCCAGGTCGCCTACCGCGAGACGCTCCGCAAGGAGGTCAAGAACCACAGCTACACCCACAAGAAGCAGACCGGTGGTTCGGGGCAGTTCGCGAAGGTCGTCATCTCGCTGGGCCCCAACATCGACCCCGAGACCGGGACCGGTGCGGGCTACGAGTTCGCCAACAACGTCTCCGGTGGCCGCGTGCCGCGCGAGTACATCCCCTCGGTCGACCAGGGGGGCCAGGAGGGCATGGAGTTCGGTGTCCTCGCCGGCTACCCGATGGTCGACGTGAAGTTCACCCTCGAGGACGGCGCCTACCACGACGTCGACTCCTCCGAGCTGGCCTTCAAGATCGCCGGCAACCAGGCCTTCAAGGAGGCCGCCCGCATGGCCAAGCCGGTCCTGCTCGAGCCGATGTTCGCCGTCGAGGTGACCACGCCCGAGGACTTCCTCGGGACCGTCATCGGCGACATCAACAGCCGTCGGGGCCAGATCCAGGCACAGGAGGAGCGTCACGGTGACATGGTCATCAACGCCCTCGTGCCGCTGTCCGAGATGTTCGGGTACGTTGGCGACCTGAGGTCCAAGACCTCCGGCCAGGCTTCGTACTCGATGGAGTTCGACTCGTACGCCGAGGTTCCCACGAACGTCGCCGACGAGATCATCAAGAAGGTGCGCGGCGAGTAGCGCCGGCCCTCGGCACAACCACGCAAGTACGAGTCCGAAAACAGACACATCAGGAGGAGCCACAAGTGGCTAAGGCGAAGTTCGAGCGGAACAAGCCGCACATCAACATCGGCACCATCGGTCACATCGACCATGGCAAGACGACGCTCACCGCGGCGATCTCGAAGGTCCTGCACGACCAGGACCCGGCTGCCAACCCCAACACCGAGGCCTTCGACATGATCGACAAGGCCCCGGAGGAGCGTCAGCGCGGGATCACGATCTCGATCGCCCACATCGAGTACCAGACCGCCGGGCGCCACTACGCGCACGTCGACTGCCCCGGTCACGCCGACTACATCAAGAACATGATCACCGGCGCGGCCCAGATGGACGGTGCGATCCTCGTGGTCGCCGCCACCGACGGCCCCATGCCCCAGACGCGTGAGCACGTGCTGCTCGCCCGCCAGGTCGGCGTCCCCGCCCTGGTGGTCGCGCTGAACAAGTGCGACATGGTCGACGACGAGGAGCTCATCGAGCTCGTCGAGATGGAGGTGCGCGAGCTCCTCTCCGAGTACGAGTTCGACGGCGACGACATCCCCGTCGTCCAGGTCGCGGCCTTCCCGGCGCTCAACGGCGACGAGAAGTGGGGCCAGTCCGTCCTCGACCTGATGCAGGCCGTCGACGACTACATCCCGACCCCGGAGCGCGACACCGAGAAGCCGTTCCTCATGCCCGTCGAGGACGTCTTCACCATCACCGGTCGCGGCACGGTCATCACCGGCCGCATCGAGCGTGGCGTGGTCAAGGTCAACGAGGAGGTCGAGATCATCGGCATCCGCGAGAAGGCCCAGAAGTCGACCGTCACCGGCGTCGAGATGTTCCGCAAGCTCCTCGACGAGGGTCAGGCCGGCGAGAACGTCGGGCTGCTGCTGCGCGGTACCAAGCGCGAGGACATCGAGCGCGGCATGGTCGTCATCAAGCCGGGCACCACGACCCCGCACACCAACTTCGAGGCCTCGGTCTACATCCTCTCGAAGGAGGAGGGCGGCCGTCACACGCCGTTCTTCAACAACTACCGTCCGCAGTTCTACTTCCGCACCACGGACGTGACCGGTGTCGTGACCCTGCCCGAGGGCACCGAGATGGTCATGCCCGGCGACAACACCGAGATGGTCGTCGAGCTGATCCAGCCGATCGCCATGGACGAGGGTCTGCGCTTCGCCATCCGCGAGGGTGGCCGCACCGTCGGCGCCGGCCGGGTCACCAAGATCACCAAGTGATCGACTGACTCCCTGCAGCACCAGCGCGGCCCCGGACCACCAGGTCCGGGGCCGCGCTTGCGTCCGCCGCGGGCTAGGGGGTGAGCTCGAGGCCCCCGAGGTACAGGCGCCGCTCGAGCCGCTCCCGCTCGGCGTCGCGCAAGGACCCCGGGCGCAGCACCCCGAGCAGGTGGTCGATCTCCAGGGCGTCGGCGCAGTCACCGAGCACCCGCTCGTAGGCGTGGCTGACGGCCTGGACCTTGCAGAACGAGGTGCCCGGCGGCAACGAGGCCAGCCTCGTGCCCAGGCGGCGGGCGTCGCGGGCCAGCACCTCGATCGGCACCCGGGCGGGCGCGGGTGCGGGCCGTCGGCGCAGCACGTGTCGACGCCACCCCGCTCCCAGCGACCCCATGGCGCCACCTCCTGGCAACGACGGTAGGCGCCCACCCCCACCCCGACCACCGCTACGCCCGAAGAGAGCCGCAGCGCCACCCCGAGAGGACCTGTCCTGTGAGTGAATCCCCGCATCCCACGGCGCGTGCCCGGCCGCACCAGCGGCTCACGCCCGAGGGACGCCGGATGCGTGAGGTGCTGAGCTACTCCCGGCGGGGCAGCCGCTTCACGCCGCGCCAGCGTGCCGCGTGGGAGGCGCACCACGAGCGGTGGGTGCTGCCCGACGACGCCGTCGACGACGAAGCGTTCTCGTGGTCGGACTGGTTCGGTCGCAGCGCCCCGCTCGCGATCGAGATCGGGTCCGGTGTCGGCGAGGCGACCGCGGCGCTGGCTGCCGCCCGTCCCGGCACCGACGTCCTGGCCCTCGAGGTCTGGACCCCCGGTATCGCGGACACGCTGTGGAAGCTCCACGACGCCGGTGCCGACAACGTGCGGCTCTGCTCGGTCGACGCGGCCTGGGTCCTGGACCACCGGGTCCCGCCGCGGAGCCTGGCCGCGCTGTGGACCTTCTTCCCCGACCCGTGGCCCAAGACCCGTCACCACAAGCGCCGGCTGGTCGACGCCTCGTTCGTCGATCTCGCGGCGAGCCGGCTCGCGCCGGGCTCGACGTGGCGGCTGGCCACCGACTGGGCCGACTACGCCGAGCAGATGGTGCGTCTGCTCGACGCCCACACCGGCCTCGAGGGGGGCGCAGTCGAGCGGTGGCAGGAGCGTCCCGTGACGCGCTTCGAGCGCAAGGGCGTCGAGGCCGGGCGCGAGATCGTCGACCTGGCCTACACCGTGCGCTGAGACCGGTGGTCCGGCCGCCTACGGTGGCCCGGTCGACCCAGCACCGGGTCTCGCGGGAGGAATCATGACGACGCATCCGGCTCACCCCAGGTCCGTGACCACGGTTGCGGTGCTGGCCCTGGTCGTCCTGGGGGCCCTGGGTCTTGCAGCATCCGGGTGCACCCCGGAGGCGACCAGGCAGGCCTCGCAGGTGCAGCCCAGCCCCACCGCCCCGAGCACGATCGTCGTCAGACCCCTCCCGGTCCCGCCCGGCATCCACGTCTCCTTCGTCCAGCAGCGCATCGACGAGGGCAGCAGGCGAAGCCAGGTCCGGGTGGTCAACGGCACGACGCGCGCGCTGCGGGTCCGTGCGGTCGGGGTCGACTGGGCCGGCTTCCCCGGCGGGATGCAGGACACCCCGTACGTGATCGGCTCCGAGCAGACCGTCGACCTTCCCTACCTCCTGCCCCGCGCCGCGTGTGGCAGCGCATCGGCCGGTGACGTGATCCGTGGTGCGGTTCAGACCGCGCGGGGCCTGGTGCGGCGACCGATGACGGCCGACGGCCGACGGTTCCTGACACGGATCCACGAGACGACGTGCCAGGCTCGTCGGGTCGACGCCACCGTCGGCGTGCGGTTCGCCCCCCGCGTGCGTGCCGGCCGGGTGAGCGGTCGCCCGGTGCTGCGCGCCCACCTGCTCCTGACCCGACCCGCGGGCGGCGGACCGGCGCCCGTCACGGTCGAGCAGGTGGGGGGCTCGGTCCTCTTCGACCTCTCGCTGCCTCCAGGAGGGAACCGCGCGCTCGCGACCGACGTACGCCGCGCCGGCGTGCCGGTCGTGGTCCGCGACGGCGGTCGGTGCGACCCCCACTCACGAGGTCAGGCCACCCAGCCCTTCTCGTTCCGTGCGTTCGTGGGTCTCGGCGAGGACCCCGTCGTCTCACGGCTGGTCGTGCCGAGCCCCGTCGTGCAGCGCAGGCTCCTGCACTTCCTGGACCGGGCCTGCCGCTGAGAGAAGGGGCGCAACCGCCAGGACGCCTCCGGCACGCTGGGGGCACCCTGGGTCCAGGCGCCCTGGGTTCAGGCGCTCTGGGTTCAGGCGCTCTGGGTTCAGGCGCCCGTCAGCCGCTCGCGCAGGCGACGGTCGCGGTCGAGCCGTGCCTGGTCGCGCTCGCGACGCGACGCGACGACGGCGGCCAGGAACGCCGCCGGGTCGGTGCCGCTCGGGGGAGGGGGTGCGACGTGGGCCAGCACCCGGTCGGCCAGTCGCCGACCCACCTCCTCGCGCGCCCGGGGGTCCAGCGTGGGCAGCCGGGCCAGGTACTGGCGCACGGCCAGGGCGAGGCCGGTCGGCAGGCTGCGCATGTCGGCGGCCCGGGCCCAGCGCTCGAGACCCGGCGGCATCGCCGCCGGCGGCGGCAGCGCCAGCCGGAACCGCTCGCGCACGACGTACGTGCCGGCGGCGAAGTCGCCGAGCCGCTTGCCGCGGTTGTTGGCCAACGCGGAGAAGAACGCCGGGACCCCGGTGAACGCGTAGATCTCGACGATGCCCACCAGGGCACGCACGAAGGCGTGCTGGGCGCTGATCGCTCCCGCGTCGTCACGCACCGTGCGCAGGCCGAAGGCCAGCTTGCCGATCGAGCGGCCCCGGGTGAGGGTCTCGAGGGTCGTCGGGACGACCAGGAAGACGACGAGGATGGTGGCGACCACCGCGAGCTGCTGCAGGGCGCCGTCGGCCTGCAACGAGGCGATGCTCGCGACCAGCACGACCACCACCAGCAGCACCAGGCTCACGACCACGTCGACGGCACCCGAGGCGATCCGCAGCCCGAGGCCTGCCGCGGGCAGGTCCAGGGCCACCGCCTCGCCGGTGACCAGGTCGTCCGCGGTGAGGGTGGCCAGCTCGGGCCGGGGGATCGCGCGGCCGGGGCGGGACTGGTGCTGGGTGGGATCCGGTGCGGTCGTCATGGCGGGCCTAGGCTAGCCACGTGGACCTCGACGCGTACGTGATCGAGCACTTCGCCCAGTGGGAGCGGCTCGAGGAGCTGACCCGCACGCGACGCCTGAGCGGCGCGCAGGGCGACGAGCTCGTCGAGGCCTACCAGCGCGTGGCGACCCACCTCTCGGTGGTGCGCACCGCGGCACCCGACGCATCGGTCATCGCCTACCTCTCCTCGATCCTGGCGCGCGCCCGGGCACGCACCAGCGGCACCCGTACCGCGACCTGGCGCGCTGTCGGTCGGTTCTGGACGCAGCGGTTCCCCGCGGCGCTCTACCGGCTGCGCCGGTGGTGGCTGGGCTGCCTGGCCGGCAACGTCGTGGTGGTCGCGGTGATGATGCTCTGGCTGCTGGCCAACCCCGTGGTCGAGCAGAGCCTGCTCACTCCCGCCGACGTCCAGCAGCTCGTCGACGAGGACTTCGCGGGCTACTACAGCCAGTACGCCCCGAGCCACTTCGCCGCGCAGGTGTGGGTCAACAACGCCTGGGTCGCGGCGCTGTGCATCGCCCTCGGCATCCTCGGGCTCCCGGTGATCTACCTGCTGTTCAGCAACGTCGCCAACCTCGCGATCATCGGCTCGATCATGACCCGGGCCGACCGGGGGGAGCAGTTCTGGGGGCTGATCCTGCCGCACGGGCTGCTGGAGCTCACCGCCGTCTTCGTGGCGGGCGGCGTCGGCCTGCGGCTGTTCTGGTCCTGGGTCGAGCCGGGCGACCTGACCCGCACCCGCTCGATCGCCCGGGAGGGTCGCACGGCGGGGACGGTCGCGCTGGGCCTGGTCGGCGTGCTCGCCGTCAGCGGCATCATCGAGGCTTTCGTGACGCCCTCCGGTCTCCCGACGTGGGCGCGGGTCTCGATCGGGGTCCTCGCCGAGGTCTCGTTCCTGCTCTACGTCTTCGTCCTGGGACGCGCCGCCGCGGCGCGCGGGGTGACCGGCGACCTCGACGACGCGCTGCTCGAGGACGCGCTCGCGAGCCGGGCCTGAGCGCCGGCCGCGTCTCAGAGCAGGCCGCGCGCCTTGAGGGCGAGGTAGTGGTCGGCCAGCACGGGGGGCAACCGCTCCGCGCTGACGTCGACGACGTCGACGCCGAGACGGGCCAGCACGTCGCGGGTACGCCGCCGCCGCCGCAGCTCCTGCGCGGCCGCGGCCGCCCCGTAGACGTCCTCGACACCGTCGCGGCCCTCCGCCAGCCGGTCCAGCGCGGGGTCGCGCACCGAGGCGAGGACGACGCGGTGGCGCGCCACCAGCACCGGCAGCACCGGCAGCAACCCCTCCTCGACGGCGGACGGCTCCAACGGCGTCAGCAGGACCACCAGCGCCCGCTGGCGACCGAGCGTGGAGACGGCCCCGGTGAGCATCGGCCAGTCGGCCTCGGCGAGCACCGGATCGAGGTCGGCGAGCACGTCCTGGAGCTGGGGGGTGACGTCGCGACTGCCGGCCCCCTTGACCCGGGCGCGGACCCGGCGGTCCCCGGCGACCAGGTCGACGCGGTCCCCGGCCCGGGCCGCGAGGGCGGAGAGCAGGAGCGCAGCGTCCATCGCGGAGTCGAGACGAGGCACGTCCTCGACCCGGCCGGCCGAGGTGCGCGACGTGTCCAGCACGATCACGACCCGCCGGTCGCGCTCGGGCTGCCAGGTGCGCACGACCACGGTCCGGCTGCGTGCGCTCGAGCGCCAGTCGATCGAGCGCACGTCGTCTCCCTCGACGTACTCGCGCAACGAGTCGAACTCCGTGCCCTGGCCACGCACCCGCACCGCGGCTCGTCCGTCGAGCTCACGCAGCCGGGCCAGTCGCGAGGGCAGGTGCTTGCGCGACTCGAACGGCGGCAGCGAGCGCACCGTCCCCGGCACGTCGAGCGTGCGTTGACGGGCGACGAGCCCGAGCGGTCCGTGCGAGCGCACCGTGAGCCCGACGGCGCGCAGGTCGCCGCGCCGGGTCGGACGCAGCGAGGTTCGCACGACCGCGGCACCCCCGTCACGCAGGCGCAGCTCGTGACGATCGGGGCCGGCGCCGGCGCTGGGCTGCCAGGCGTCCCTGACCAGCAGTCGCAGCGGGCGCCCACCGCGGTGCCGGGCCACGACCTCGGTCGAGGTCGGGTCCCCCAGCCGGACCGGGGACGTCGGCACGCGCTCGAGGCCGACCCGGGCGACCGACGGCGCCCGCCACCAGTCGACCAGCCCGGCCAGTGCGACCAGCAGCAGCCACAGCCACACCGTGCTCCCGGCGGGCCGGAGGACGACCGGCACCAGGCCGATCAGCAGCAGCAGGGCCACGCGGCCCGAGATCGCCATCCTCAGCGCGGCACGGGCACGGAGGAGACGGCGGACGCCAGCACCTGGCCGACCTCGACACCCTCGAGCTCGGCCTCCGGCCGCAGCGCGAGCCTGTGGGCGACCGTGGCGTGGGTCAGGGCCTTGACGTCGTCGGGCGTGACGTAGCCGCGGCCGTTGAGCCACGCCCACGCCCGCGACGAGCGCAGCAGGGCCGTCGCCCCTCGCGGGCTCACCCCCAGGCTCAGCGACGGGGACAGCCGGGTCGCACGGGCGATGTCGACGATGTAGCCGACCACCTCGGGCGAGACCTGCACGCGCCCCACCGCGGCCTGGCCCGCCTCGACGTCGTCGGGACCGGCGACGGCACGCACACCGGAGGCGGCGATGTCGCGCGGGTCGAACCCGTGCGCGTGGCGGGTCACGATCTCCAGCTCGGCGTCCCGCTCGGGGACCGGCAGCACCACCTTGAGCAGGAACCGGTCGAGCTGGGCTTCCGGCAGCGGGTAGGTCCCTTCGTACTCCACGGGGTTCTGCGTCGCGGCGACCAGGAACGGCCGAGGCAGCGCCCGGGAGGTGCCGTCGACCGAGACCTGACCCTCCTCCATCGCCTCGAGCAGGGCCGACTGCGTCTTCGGCGGCGTGCGGTTGATCTCGTCGGCCAGGAGCAGGTTGGTGAAGACCGGACCGGGTCGGAACACCAGCTCGCCCCGCGCGGCCTCGATGACCATCGAGCCCGTGATGTCGCCGGGCATCAGGTCGGGGGTGAACTGCACCCGACGCGACTCGATCGACAGGCTCGCCGCCAGGGTGCGCACGAGGAGGGTCTTGGCCGTGCCCGGGACGCCCTCGAGCAGCACGTGCCCGCCGCACAGGAGCGCCACGAGGAGGCCGGAGACCGCGGCGTCCTGGCCCACCACGGACTTGGCGACCTCGTCGCGGACCGCGGCGAGCCGCTCGCGGGCCTGCGGGTGCTGCGCGGGCGGGGTCGCAGCCGACGGCGCTGCGGCGTCGGGGGGCGCCCCGTCCTCGGCCGCTGCCCTGGCCTCGGCCGCTGCCGGGGTCTCGGCCGGTACTGGGTTCTCGGTCGGTACTGGGTCCTCGGTCGGGGCCGGGGGAGGAGACTCGGGACTCTCGGTCATCGCATGCGTACCTCTCGCTCGAGCTGGTCCAGGTCCTGGGCCAGGGTGATCAGGTCGGGGTCGGACGTCGGTGCCGACGTGGGGTCGAGCAGGGCCACGACACCGGCGGGGTCGCGCCCGGTGCGCGCGGCGACGGCGGCGACCAGCACGGCCGGTGCCGTCGACGCCGACAGCCCGAGGTCGCCGGCGAGCCGGTCGGCCGCCGAGACCCTCAGGCCGGCCGCAGCATGACCGCGGTCACCGGCGCTGCGGTAGAGCCGACCCCGGCTGTGGGTGGTCTCGATGGCGCGCACCACGACCGGCAGCGGCTCCGTGGCGAGCGGACCGAGGCGGCGCGCGCGCCACAGCACGACCGCGGCCAGCGCGACGAGACCGAGCCAGAGACCCGGCTCGATCCAGCGTGGCAGCAGGGCGCCCACTCCGACCGCGTCGGAGGCGGCGAGGTCGGCGGGGTCGGCGACGTACCAGACCAGTCGGTCCTGCCCGCCGAGCAGACGCAGGGCCACGGCGGCGTTGTCCCCGCGCAGCACCTGGTCGTTGGTCAGGGCCTGCGCCGCGCCGAGCACGATCGTCTCGTCGCGCACCTGCAGGGCGGCACGTCCCGCCTCCTGCAGGCAGCCCGCGCCCGGGTAGGAGGTCGCGGAGTCGACGGTGACCGAGAGACCGTCGAGCAGGCCGGGCAGACGGGCCGCCTCACCGAGCCGACCACCCAGCGCGGGGTCGCAGTCCGCGGAGAGGTCCGCGGGGTCCCTGACCGGACGGGCCGAGCCGGCGCCGAGCAGGTCCCAGGCCTGACCCGTCGGCTCGAGGAGGACCACCACCGAGCCGCCCGCGTGCTCGCGCAGCCGCGCGAGGGTGCTCTCGCCCAGGGCGGAGGTCGAGGACACCACCACCGTGGTGCCGGCACCCACCTCGGCGGCCTCGAAGGCGTCCGCGCCGCGGGCGAGGGACGTCTCGACCCCGTGGTCGGCGAGCACGCGCAGCACCGCGCGCGTCCCGGCCGGGCCCGGGTTGGCCGGGTCCAGCGGCACCGACGTGGCGGGGTCGTCGGTGCTGAGCACGACCAGGGCGAGCGTGGCGAGGACGGCGACACCGAGCGCCGCGG
>CAVUFK010000010.1:0-43995 GCA_963740745.1 uncultured Actinomycetota bacterium | reverse complement strand
AGCAGAACCTGCGCTCTCGACCCGCAATGACTGCGCTCTCGACCCGCAAAGACTGCGCTTTCGGCCGTCAGCCGGTGTTGCGCAGGCCGGCGGCGATGCCGTTGATGGTGGTGAGCAGGGCGCGCTGGAGGGCGGTGTCCTGCTGGTCGGGGTCGCCCTCGGGCCCGCCCGCCTCGGCCTGGGCGCGCACCCGCGCCAGGAGCGAGACCTGGAGCGCGTGGAGCGGGGCGAGGTAGGCGTCGCGGGTCTCGAGCGTGCGCCGCAGGGTCGGTGAGCTCTCGAGCAGGCTCGACTGCCCGGTGACGGCGAGCACCTCGCGCACCGTCGTCTCGTGCTCGGCGCGGACCAGCTCGAAGAGCCCGGCGGCGTCGTCGGGCACCAGGGCCCGCACGTAGCGCGCGGCGATGTCGAGGTCGGTCTTGGCCAGCGTCATCGCCACGTTGGACAGGAACGTGCGGAAGAACGCCCACGAGCCGTACATCTCGCGCAGCGTCTCGCCGCGCCCGTCCTCGCGCGCCGCAGCGAGCCCGGACCCCACGCCGTACCAGCCGGGCAGGATCATCCGCGACTGCGTCCAGCCGAAGACCCACGGGATCGCGCGCAGGTCGTCGAGGCCACCCTCGCCTCCGGGTCGCTTGGCCGGGCGCGAGCCGATGTTCATCTTGCCGAGCTCGTCGACCGGCGTGGCCGAGACGAAGAACGGCACGAGGCCGGGGTCGCGCACCAGGGTGCGGTACGCCGTCTGGCCGGCGCCGGCGACGACGTCCATCGTCGCGTCCCACCCGTCGAGGACGTCGCGCGGGAGCAACGAGGTGCGGTGCAGCACGGAGGCCTCGAGCACGGCCGCCAGCGCCAGCTCGAGGTTCTCCCGGCCCAGCTGCGGCAGGGTGTACTTGTCCGAGATGACCTCGCCCTGCTCGGTGATCTTGATCGGCCCGTCGAGGCTGCCGTAGGGCTGCGAGAGGATCGCCTCGCTGGTCGGCCCTCCGCCGCGCCCGACCGAGCCGCCGCGGCCGTGGAAGAGCCGCATCACCACGCCGTGCTCGCGGCCGATGTCGCGCAGGGCCCGCTGCGCGCGGTGGATCTGCCACTGCGAGGCGGCGATCCCGGCGTCCTTGGAGGAGTCGGAGTAGCCCAGCATGATCTCCTGCACGTCGCCGCGCGCGGCCACCACACGGCGGTACGCCGGGTCCTCCAGCAGCGCGGACAGCAGCGGCCCGGCAGCCTCGAGCTCGGCCACGGTCTCGAAGAGCGGCGCGAAGCCGATCCGCGCCACTGCGGGTGTCGACTCGCTGCCGGTGTCGACCAGCCCGGCCTCACGGGCGAGCACGACCACGGCGAACAGGTCGTCGACGTCGTGGGTCATCGAGACGATGTAGGTCTCGATCACCTCGGGTCCGAAGCGGTCCAGCGCGGTGCGGATCGTGTCGAAGAGCGCCAGCACCGGTCCGACCGGGTCGGGCAGGTCGACCTCGCGGCCGGCGGTGCGGGCCCCGAGCAGCGGGCGGCGTCCGGCCATCTCGGCCGAGAGCAGCGCGATCCGCGCCGGCCGGTCGAGGTCGGCGTACGGCCCGTCCTGCTCGCCGAGCCGGTCGACCAGCACGGCCAGCGCGGCGTGGTGCTTCTCGGAGTGCTCGCGCACGTCCATCGTGGCCAGGCCCAGCCCGACCGCGGTCGCGGTGCGGATCAGGCGCAGCACGCCGCCGTCGGCGTTGAGCCGGTCGCCGTCGGCCAGCATCGACTCACGCACCAGGCGCAGGTCGGTGAGCAGCCCGTCGATGGCGAGGTAGTCGCGACCCTCCTCGTGGGCACGGCCCTCGGCGAGGCGGTCGCGGGTGCGCTGCAGGCGCACCCGGGCGAAGGACAGCTTGAGCCGGTAGGGCTCCTCGGCGTTGAGCCGCTTGATCGCGGCGAAGGTGATCGGCAACGCCCGGGCGTCCTCGTCCAGGCTGGCGGCCAGCTCCGCACTGACCTCGACCACCCGGGTCGAGGAGGCCAGCTCCTGGAGCAGCTCCTCCACGCCGCTGATCAGCTCGCGCAGGCCGAAGTCGTGCTGCAGGCCGAGCACCTCCAGGCTCACCTCGGGAGTGACGTTGGGGTTGCCGTCCCGGTCACCGCCGGCCCAGGTGCCGAAGCGCAGCGGCCGGGCCTCGGCGGGCAGCTCGATCCCGATCGAGCCCAGCGCCCGGTCCAGCTCCTCGAGCAGACCGGGAACGACCTGCGAGGCCAGCGACTGCAGGTAGTAGATCGCGGTGCGCGCCTCGTCGGCCGGCTCCGGCCGCTCGAGGCGCAGCTCGTCGGTCTGCCAGAGCAGGTCGACCAGCTCGCCGAGGCGGCGCTCGCTGCGGGGGCGGTCGGTCACCCGGCGGCGCGGGTCCTCCGCGGCGTACGTCTCGGCGGCGATCTTCTGCAGCAGGCTCAGCACCGAGCGACGGCTGGCCTCGGTCGGGTGGGCGGTGAAGACCGGGCGGTACTCCAGGCGGCCGAGCACCTCGGTGACCAGCTCGGTGCTGACGTCGCCGGCCTCGATCGCCTCGCCGATGCGCCCCGCGGTCGCGGCGAGCGGCGCGGTCTCCCGGGCGGTGAGCTCCTGCCAGCGGTGCAGCTGCTCGGTGACGTTGACGAGCTGGAAGTACGCCGTGAACGCGCGGGCCAGCACCACGGCCGTCTCGTCGTCGGTGTCGGCCAGCAGGTCGTGCAGGGCGCCGTCGTCGGGCTCGCGGGACAGGGCCCGCACCTGCTCGACGAGCTCGAGCAGCGCGGGGCCCTCGTGGCGGGTCAGGGCCTCGCCGAGCAGCCGGCCGAGCTGGCGCACCGAGCTGCGCAGGGCCGCGTGCTGCTCGTCGGAGGAGACCCCTCCGGCGAACTGCGCCACGTCCGGGTCGCGACGGTCGGCCTCGATCATCTGCTCGGTGCTGCGGGGCTCGCTGCGGGTCTGGCTCATGGCGACATCATGGCCCGACCGCGTGACGGGAGTGTGTCGCGCCCACCTGGCGTACGGCCATCAGCGGCACCTCGACCAGCAACGGGTGGCATCTCGGCAGAAATGCCTTGAACGGGCGGCGGCGGCGTCCTAGCCTGATCCCACACGGAGAGGAGGTGGTCCTAAGAATGCATTCTTCCAGGACATGTGAGGTGGCTGCCCGCTAGCAGCCCAGCAACGCCGACCGGCTCAGCCCGGTCAGGCTGCTGGCGAATCCACAGCAGTCACCCGGCCCGCAGGTGCTCCGGACAAGCAAGCGTCCACCGGAGAGGCGGCACCGACCACCCGGTCCGTGCCCCACACCTGCGGGTCGTTGCCATTTCCGGCACCGGACCCGCCGCGCTCAGACCCGACGCACGAAGATGTGGTCGGCCGCCTCGGGCTCGATCTCGGCGGTCTCCCCGCCGGAGCCGACCAGCACGCCGGCCGCGGTCGCCACGACGGTGACCGTCTTGTCGGGCAGCGCCCCGACGCGACGCAGCGCGCTCATCAGCGGCTCGTCCTTCTGCATCTCCTCGGAGATCCGGCGCACGAGGACCTTGCTCTCGGCACCGTCCGCGCCGCCGGCGACCGCGGAGAGGGCCTCGAGGTCGGCCAGCTGCTCGACGCTCGTGCTGTCCTGGCCGAGCTCGGCCAGCCCCGGGATCGGGTTCCCGTACGGCGACTCCGTGGGGTGGTCGAGCAGCGCGAGGAGGCGGCGCTCCACCGTCTCCGACATCACGTGCTCCCAGCGGCAGGCCTCCTCGTGGACGAGCTCCCACTCCAGGCCGATCACGTCGATCAGCAGGCGCTCGGCGAGACGGTGCTTGCGCATCACGCGGGTGGCGAGCGAGCGCCCCTCGTCGGTCAGCTCGAGGTGGCGGTCACCCTCGACGGTGAGCAGTCCGTCGCGCTCCATGCGTGCCACGGTCTGCGAGACCGTCGGACCGCTCTGGTGCAGGCGCTCGGCGATCCGGGCCCGCAGAGGGACGATGCCCTCCTCGTCGAGCTCGAAGATGGTCCGCAGATACATCTCGGTGGTGTCGATGAGGTCGCTCACCCCTCCAGTGTGACGCATCCGCGGGGTGAGGGTCCCGCCCGCGCCCGGCTGGCACAGTGAGCGGTGATGACTGCCGTGATGTGGTTCCGCCGTGACCTGCGCCTCGCCGACAACCCCGCCCTCGTCGAGGCGGCCCACGACGACGAGGTCCTGCCGCTGTTCGTGCTCGACCCGGCCCTGTGGGAGCCGTCCGGCCCGTCGCGCCAGGCCTACCTGGCCGCGTCCCTGCGCGCGCTCGACTCCTCGCTGCGCCAGCGCCAGGCGTCGCTCTCGGTCGTGCGCGGTGACCCGGTGGAGGAGGTCGTCCGGGCGGCCAAGGCGGTCGGGGCCGACACGGTGCACGTCGCGGCCGACTACGGCCCCTACGGCCGGCAGCGCGACGAGGACGTCGAGGCGGCGCTGGGGGAGGCCGACATCGAGCTGGTGCGCACCGGGTCGCCGTACGCCGTGGCGCCCGGGCGCGTGGTCAACGGCTCGGGCTCGCCGTACAAGGTCTTCACCCCGTTCTCCCGCGCCTGGTCCGAGCACGGCTGGCGCGGCCCGATCGAGGCGCCTACAACCATGAGCTGCGTCGAGCTCGGCACGGGGACCGTCGAGATCCCCGACGTCGAGCTCCCCGAGGGCCTCGAGCTCCCGGAGGCGGGGGAGCGGGCCGCCGGTGCACGGTGGGCGCAGTTCCTCGAGCGGGTCGACTCCTACGACGACGACCGGGACAAGCCGGGCGTCGAGGGCACGTCGCGGATGTCGGTGCACCTGAAGTACGGCGAGGTGCACCCCCGCACCCTGCTCGCCGACCTCGCCCCGCGTCGGTCCAAGGGCGTGCAGACCTACCGCTCGGAGATCGCGTGGCGCGAGTTCTACGCCGACGTGCTCTTCCAGCGCCCGGACTCGGCGCGCGACTACTACAAGCCCGAGTTCGCGACGATGTCCTACGACGAGCCCGGCGACGACCTGACCGCCTGGGCGGAGGGGCGCACCGGGTTCCCGATCGTCGACGCCGGGATGCGCCAGCTCCGCGCGACCGGCTGGATGCACAACCGGCTCCGGATGATCGTGGCCAGCTTCCTGGTCAAGGACCTGCACGTGGAGTGGCAGCACGGCGCCCGACACTTCCTGCACTGGCTCGTCGACGGCGACCTGGCCTCGAACAACCACGGCTGGCAGTGGACCGCCGGCAGCGGCACGGACGCCTCCCCGTTCTTCCGGGTCTTCAACCCCACCACCCAGGGCCGCAAGTTCGACCCCGACGGCGGGTACGTCCGCCGCTGGGTCACCGAGCTCGCGGACACCGATGCCGTGCCCGACCCCCACGAGCCCGATGCCGAGGTCCGCGAGGCCGTCGGCTACCCGGCCCCGATGGTCGACCACAAGGCCGAACGGGTCGAGGCCCTCGACCGCTACGAGAAGATCAAGGGTTGATCAGGCGCTGATCGACGGCTGCTCAGGGCCGTTCGGGGCTGCTCAGGGCTGCTCAGGGGCTGTGGCCCGGCCCCTCGCGGATGTGGCTGGCAGACTGTCCCCATGTCGACTTTGAACGATCCAAGGCGCGGCGAGCACGAGGACCGGGCGTGGTGGAGCCACGCGGTCGTCTACCAGGTCTACCCGCGCTCCTTCGCCGACGCGGACGGCGACGGCGTCGGCGACCTGCCAGGGATCACCGCGCGTCTGCCGCACCTGGCCGATCTCGGCGTCGACGCGGTGTGGTTCTCACCGTTCTACCTCTCGCCGCAACGAGACCACGGCTACGACGTCGCCGACTACCTCGAGATCGACCCGCTCTTCGGCACGATGGCCGACGCGGAGCAGATGCTGCGCGAGGCCCGCGACCTCGGTCTGCGCGTGATCGTCGACCTGGTGCCCAACCACACCTCCGACCAGCACGTCTGGTTCGCCCGGGCGCTGGCCGCCGGCCCGGGCAGTGCCGAGCGTGCCCGCTACCTCTTCCGAGAGGGTCGCGGCCCCGGTGGCGAGGAGCCCCCGAACAACTGGAGCTCGGTCTTCGGCGGTGCGGCGTGGACCCGCGTCGAGGAGGCCGACGGCAGCCCCGGCGAGTGGTACCTCCACCTCTTCGACTCCACCCAGCCGGACCTCGACTGGCGCAACCCCGAGGTCGGCGACATGTTCGTCGACGTCCTGCGGTTCTGGCTCGACCGCGGCGTGGACGGCTTCCGCGTCGACGTCGCCCACGGCCTGTTCAAGGAGGAGTCCCTGCGCGACCAGGTCGTCGCCGAGGGGGAGCGCCCCGACAGCGAGTCGATGGCCTCAGCCGGCGGCTCGACGGGGGGCGCGAGCATGGTCGAGCGGACCCTGCGCGACGAGCCGATGTGGGACCAGCCCGAGGTCCACGACGTCTACCGCCGGTGGCACGACGTGCTCGCCGCCTACGACGGCGACCGGATGACCGTCGCCGAGGCCTGGACCCAGACCACCGACTCGATGGCGCGCTTCGTGCGCGCCGACGAGATGAGCCAGACCTTCAACTTCGCCTGGCTGCTCGCGCCCTGGTCGGCCGCGGCGTTCGGCGAGGTCGTCACGTCCTCGCTGGAGGCCGTGGCCCGCGTCGGAGCGCTGCCGACGTGGGTGCTCTCCAACCACGACGTCGTGCGCCACACGACCCGCTACGGCGGCGGTGAGCAGGGTCGGGCCCGCGCCCGGGCCAGCACGCTGGCGATGCTCGCACTGCCCGGGTCGGCCTACCTCTACCAGGGCGAGGAGCTCGGCCTCGAGCAGGTCGACGTCGAGCCCGAGCACCGCACCGACCCGTCGTGGTTCCGCACCGGCGAGGTCGGCCGGGACGGCTGCCGGGTGCCGATCCCCTGGAGCGGCGAGAGCGCGCCGTACGGCTTCGGGCCCGGTGAGGCGCAGCCGTGGCTCCCCCAGCCCGACGGCTGGGGGCCGCTGGCCGTCGAGGCCCAGCAGCGCGACGAGCACTCGACGTTGGCCTTCTACCGCCGGGCCCTCGCCGCGCGGCGCGAGCACGTGCTCGACCTGCCCGACGAGGTGCAGGTGCGCGTCGACGGCGACCTGCTCGACGTACGCCGTGGCTCGCTGCGGGTGCTGCTGAACGCCGGCGACGGGGCGGTCGACCTCCCGGAGGACGTCCCGGCCGACGCCGAGCTGCTCGCCGTCAGCACGCTCGACGGGCGCCTCGAGCCGGGGCGGCTGCCCGCCGACACCGCGGTCTGGCTCCGCGCCTGACCCCGGTGAGGGCCCGGGAGGGATAGTCCCCGACACCACGGTCGTCGATCGTGACGTTCGACGACCACCGTGTCAGGGACTACCCCGCTTCCGGCGACCGCCGCGAGGGCGGCTGGGTCGGACTAGCGGTGGGCCTCGGCGTCGCGGGCGCGCGCCCGGTCGATGGTCGCGTTGTAGCGGGCCAGCTCGGCGGCGAAGTCGGCGAGCTCGTGGTCGTCCCACTCGCCGAGGACCTCGGAGAACCACTTGCGGCGGTGCTCGTTGACGTCGGCGAGCCGGCGCCGACCCTCCTCGCTGACCGAGAGCATGCTCGCGCGGCCGTCGTCGGGGTCGGGAGCGCGGTCGACGAGGCCGATGTCGAGCAGGTGCTGGACGTGGCGGCTGACCGCGCCCTTGTCGATCTCGAAGGTCTCCGCGAGCGTCGAGGCACGCAGGGGGCCGCTCTCGGCCAGGTGGGTGAACATCCAGTACGACGCGGGCTGGAGCTCGGGGTGGACCTCACCGGCCCGCTCCCCGACGACCCGCTTGATCCGGCGGATCAGCACGCTCAGCTCGTGCTCGAGCTGCTGGGTCGACTCGGCCCTGCTGGTCATCGGACGGCTCCCCCTCCTGCGTGCCGGCCGCCACGGTGGGCGCCGGCGGGCTGGGCGACGTGCGCTCCGGTTGACTCGGCAGCATAGGCCCCCACGTGCGCTGGGTGCTGCTCGTGGGGCGTCGGACGCCCACCGGCCGGGGTCTCGATGGTCTTGGTGGTCCTCGGTGGTCGTCTCGGCGGCCTCAGCAGGCTGCTCGGCAGGGTCCACCGTCTCGTCCTCGACCCGCTCGTCGGGCGTGGCCACGGCCGAGCCGTGGTCGACGGTCGTGTGCAGCGGGACCTCCTTGATCGCCAGGATGCAGATCAGCGCGATCACCGCGAAGGGCACCGCGACGGCGAAGATGTGACCGGTCGCGTCGCCGAAGGACTGCTCGTAGAGCGCCCGGACCGGTGCGGGGAGCGTGGCCAGGTCGGGGATGCCGCCGTCCGCCTGGCCACCGGCGTCGATCCCGAGCCGGGCCAGGCCCGAGACCAGCGAGTCGCGCACCTGGTGGGAGAGCAGGGCACCGAGCACCGAGACGCCGATCGCGCCGCCCATCGTGCGGAAGAACGCGACGGTCGCGCTGGCCGCACCCATGTCCGACTGGGCGGTGTTGTTCTGCACGGCGAGGACGAGGTTCTGCATGGCGGCACCGATGCCGAGGCCGACCAGGGCCATGTAGCACCCGACGACGACGAGGCTGGTGGTGTGGTCGATCGTGGCGAGCAGCGAGAACCCGACGACGATCAGCACCGCGCCCCCGACGAGGTAGCGCTTCCACAGCCCGGTGCGCGTGATCACGCGCCCGATCACGATGCTCGAGACCAGCAGGCCACCGACCATCGCGATCGTCATCAGCCCGGCCCGGGTCGGCGACATGCCGCGGGCGAGCTGGAAGTACTGCGTGAGGTAGACGGTCGCGCCGAACATCGCGATCCCGATCATCGCCGAGGCGATCGTGGCGAGCACGGTGGTGCGGTCGCGGAAGAGGCGCAGGGGGATGATCGGCTCGGTGGCCACCTTGGCCTCGACGAAGATCGCGGACGCGATGACCACGACGCCGCCCGCCACCATGGCGGCGGTGGTGAGCGAGATCCAGTCGAACTGCGCGCCGGCCAGCGAGACCCAGACCAGCAGCAGGCTGACGCCGGCCATGATCAGGAACGCGCCCAGGAAGTCGATCCTGACCTCGCGGCGTACGACGGGCAGGTGCAGGCGGCGCTGCAGGACGACCAGCGCGGCCGCGGCGATCGGGATCGGCACGAAGAAGCATCCGCGCCAGCCCAGCGGGCTGTCCACGATCACGCCACCGATGAGCGGGCCGGAGACCGTCGCGAGCGCGAAGACCGCACCGATGTAGCCGGAGTAGCGACCGCGCTCGCGCGGGGAGACCAGCGAGGCGATGACGACCTGGACCAGCGCGGTCAGGCCGCCGACGCCGACGCCCTGGACGGCTCGGGCGCCGATCAGCACGCCCATCGACGGCGCGAAGGCCGCGATCAGCGAGCCGACGGTGAAGATGACCAGGGCCGACTGCACCAGCAGCTTCTTGGAGTACAGGTCCGCGAGCTTGCCCCACAGCGGCGTGGTCGCCGTCATGGTCAGCAGGGTCGCGACGACCACCCAGGTGTAGCCGGTCTGCGTGCCCTCGAGGTCGGCGACGATCCGCGGCAGGGCGTTGGTGACCACGGTGCTGGAGACCATCGCCACGAACAGCGACATCAGCAGGCCCGACATCGCCTCGAGCACCTCGCGGTGCGTCATCCGCCCCTGGGTCTCGACGGGGGCCTCGTCGGTGGTTGCTCCCGACCCGGCGGTGGGAGTCTCGGCCAGCTGCGTCACGGTGTCTCGCTTCATGATCGATCAAAGGTTGTCGGTTGCAACCTTATTCCCGATGGTTGACGCGTGCAACCAAAGAGACGTGCGTCACGTCACCCCGGTGGAGGCCGGACCAGACCGCAGCGCCACCAGCTGCTCGAGGAACTCGCTGCAGCCGACGTCGACGGCGTACGTCGCCAGCGGGTCGCCGCGGGTCTCACCGCGGTTCGCGATGACGACCGGCGTGCCGGCCTTCGCCGCCCGGCGCACGAACCGGAGCCCGCTCATCACGGTCAGGCTGGAGCCGACGACGAGCAGCGCACCCACCCCGTCGGCCAGCGCGTCGACGGCGTCGAAGCATCGCTGCACCCGGGGCGTCGGGACGTTCTCGCCGAAGAACACGACGTCGGGCTTGAGGACGCCCGCGCAGGTCTCGCAGGCCGGCACCACGAATCCGGTGGTGTCCTCGAGGTCGACGTCACCGTCGGGCCGGGTCGCGACGTCGGCCCGCCCCTGCGCCCACCCGGGGTTGAGGGCGTCCATCCGCGCGTGCAGCCGGGCCCGCGGCGTGACCTCGCGACAGCCCAGGCAGACCACGTCCGAGATCCGTCCGTGCAGGGCGACGACTCGTCGCGACCCGGCGCGCTCGTGCAGGCCGTCGACGTTCTGGGTGATCAGCAGGGACGGGTCGAGCGCGGCCAGCGCACGATGCCCGGCGTTGGGCTCGGCGTGCTTCATCCGGCCCCACCCGAGGTGGCTGCGCGCCCAGTAGCGCTGCTGCGCGGCGATCCCCGAGACCAGCTCCTGGTAGGTCATCGGCGTGCGCGCCGGGGCGCCCGGGCCGCGGTAGTCGGGGATGCCCGAGTCGGTCGAGAGGCCCGCCCCGCCGAGCACGACCAGGTCGCCGTCGGCGAGCAGGTCCAGCGCCCGGCGTACGTCGTCCGGCTCGGCACTGCGCCGGGTCCCGCCCGCGGCGGTCGCCGCCTCCGGCACGCGGACCGTCATCGCGCGTAGCGCACGGCCGCCCGGACGCGGGCCTTCTCGGCCTCGACCTCGCGGTCCTTGGGTGGCGCGGTGGTGACCAGCTCGCCGAGCAGCTCCTGCGTGGCGCGGGCGACCTCGCCGACCGCGCGGTCGAAGGCGGCGCTGTTGGCCTGCGACGGCCGGGCCGAGCCGCTCACCTTGCGCACGTACTGCAGGGCCGCCGCCTCGACCTCGTCGGTCGTCGCCGGCGGGGCGAAGTTGTGGAGCTGGCGGATGTTGCGGCACATGCCGGCCAGCCTACGTCCGCCGCGATCCGGTCAGACGCGGAAGAAGCGCGCCCCGTCGGCCGTGACGAGCACGACCCGCTCGTCGGGCAGCGGCACCAGCCGGACGGCGTCCACGTCCGGACCCCGGTCGACGGCGCGGGTGCTGACCTCCATCCGTCCGCCGCCGATCCGCAGGGCGGCGACGCGGGCGACCGGGCTGCGCCACCCCCGGACCACGACGGTCAGAACCGTGCGGCGACCCGGGAGCCAGGTCAGCTGGCGCGGGTCCGTCGCGGCGCCCGCGCGGCTGCCGGACCCGAAGCCGACCGCGTCCAGGCGGCGTACGGCGGCGAGGTCGGTGACGTCGAACAGGCCGATCTGCGCGCCCCACGGCTGGTCCGGACCACCGGCGGGGCCCTGCCCGATCCCGACCAGCCGGTCGGCGCCGAGCGGGTGGAGGTACTCGGAGAATCCCGGGATCTCGAGCTCGCCGAGCTGGGTCGGCCGGGTGACGTCGGAGAGGTCCACGACGTGCAGCGGGTCGGTGCGGCGGAAGGTGACCAGGACAGCGAGGTCGTCGAACCACCGCACCGCGGTCAGGTCCTCACCACGCCCCAGGCCGTCGAGGCGCCCGACCTCCACGAGGGGCGCCACGGCGTCGTGGGCGGCCGGCGGGTCCGCGGCGAGGGTGACGAGCGACGTCGCGTCGGCGGTCCGCGAGCTCGCCTCGAGGGCCAGGCGCAGGACGCCGGCGTGCTCGTCGATCGACCAGCGGTCGGCGAGACGGCCGTCGACCTCGCCCGCGCCGACGAACGTCGCCTCCGTGCCGCCCTGCTCGAGCGCGAGGTCGTGCACCCACGTCGTGCCGGCGTCGTACGCCGTCGGGGCGCACTCCTCGCGGCACAGGGGCGCGGCCAGGTCGCCGAACCCGGCCAGTCCGGGCTCGGTGCCGGCCGCCGCGAGGTAGAGGTGCTCGGCCGAGGCGTAGGCGATGTCGGTGGTGCCGGCGAGCCCGACCGCGTCGGCCGGTGCGCCCGCCCCGTCGGCGGCCGCGAACCCCACGACCGCGGTCGTGCCCAGACCGAGGCGCCCCTGCGGCACCTCCACGTCGGCGCAGTCCAGGAAGCCCTCCTCCGGGCCGCCGTCCACCGAGCGCGTGGGCAGCCAGTCGTCGACCTCGGAGTCGCGCACCAGGGCCAGGTTGGCTGCGCGGACCCGTTCCTGCCCGGTCTCGGGGCCGGGGAGGAGGAAGTCCAGGCGCGGCAGCCCGGCGTCGAGGACCAGACGCACCACGTCACCGTGCAGCCGGGCGGCGAGCAGGCCGGTGTCGTAGGTGACGCTGCCGGTCTCGACGGGCTGCTCCGGCTGGCCGAGGTCGAAGGTGGTCACGATCGTCGTGCGCGTGTCGACGGGCGAGAAGGTCCCGCCGGTCGTCGAGGTCGTCGTGCCCAGCACGACGACGGTGTCGCCGGAGAGCAGCAGCTGGGCACCACCGGACGGTGCGGCACCGGTGAGGTCGACGCGGGAGAGCGGACGGACCGAGGGCCCCGTGACGTCGGCCACGACCAGGTCGCCGTCCTGGACCCGCACCAGCAGGGTCCCGTCGGTCTTCACGCCGTCGGGCTCGTCGACCCCGCCCTCCTGGACGGTGGTGCCACCGGCGCTCGCCGTGGCCCGGGTGGTCTGCGGCGCCGCGCCGTCAGCGGTCGCCCCGCTCGACGACTCCGCCCGACCGACATCCCCGGCGGCATCCCCGGCGGCATCCCCGGCCGCATCCCCGGCAGCGAGGGGGTACGTCCTCGGACCGGAGTCCCAGCCGAAGGGCCCGACCAGTCCGAGACCGCGAGCGACGTACAGGTCGAGCAGGTCCTCGCAGCTCGTGCCCGGGGCGACCGGCGGTGCTGCGGGCGGCGCCGCAGGTCGCACCGCTGCGGTCGCGCGCAGGGCCGGCGGGTCCTCGGGTGCCACCAGCACCCCCACGCCGAACGCCGCCACCAGCCCCAGCGGTGCCGACACCGCGAGCATCCATCCCCGTGCACCCATGTCCGGCTCCTGCCTCGTCGACTCGATGGGGCTGGGACGCGGCCGGGGTCCGGTCGGTTCCACCCGGCCGGTCCCTGTCGGTGGTGCGCGGGGCCTGCGACGATGCCGGCATGAGCGAGGGCACCCCCACCGACGACCAGACTGGCGACCAGACACGGCGACCAGACCGGCGACCAGACCGGCGAGCGCCGCTTCGACCTCGTGCTCCTCGGCGCGACCGGGTTCACCGGGGGCCTGACCGCGCAGTACCTCGCCGGCCACGGGCCGACCGGGCTGCGGTGGGCGCTGGCCGGGCGCAACCCCGACAAGCTGGCCGCCGTCCGTCGCAGGCTCGCCGAGATCGACCCGGACCTCGCCGAGATGGACCTGCTGCACGCCGACGTCACCGACCCCGCCTCCCTGGCCGACGTGGCCCGCGACGCGCGGGTGGTGATCACGACGGTCGGGCCCTACCGGCTCTACGGCGAGCCCCTGGTCGCGGCCTGCGCCGAGGCCGGCACCGACTACGTCGACCTGACCGGCGAGCCCGAGTTCGTCGACGCGATGTACGTCGCCCACCACCAGACCGCCGTGCGCACCGGGGCCCGGATCGTGCACGCCTGCGGGTTCGACTCCGTGCCCCACGACCTCGGGGTGCTCCACACCGTGCTCCAGCTCAAGGCCTCGGGGCCGGTCAGCGTGCGCGGGGTCGTGCGCGCGGGCGGCATGTTCTCCGGGGGCACGTTCCACTCCGCGATGGACGCGATGTCGCGCCCGCGCCAGGCCTCGGCCGCGCTCAAGGCCCGCCGCCGCGCCGAGCCCTCGGACCCCGACCGGTCCGCGCGCGCGGTCGCCGGCAAGCCGCACCGCGACCGCGACCTCGGCTACTGGGTGCTGCCGATGCCCACCATCGACCCCCAGGTCGTCGTGCGCAGCGCCCGCGCCCTGAGCTCGTACGGACCGCAGTTCTCCTACTCCCACTACGCTGGCACCAAGACCCTGCGCTACGCCGCGGGTGGTGGCCTCGCCGTCGCCGCCCTGGCCCTGGGCGCCCAGGTCACGCCGGTGCGCAACCTCCTGCTCGGCCGCGTCCAGCAGGGCGACGGCCCGGACGAGACCCGCCGGGAGAAGTCGTGGTTCACCGTGGACTTCGTCGGCGAGGGCGACGGTCGCACCATCCACACCCGGGTCTCCGGCGGCGACCCCGGCTACGGCGAGACGGCCAAGATGCTCGCCGAGTCGGCCCTGTGCCTGGCCCTGGACGACAACCCGACCACGGCGGGCAGCGTCACGACTGCGCAGGCGATGGGGCAGAACCTGATCGGCCGCCTGCAGGCCGGCGGGATCACCTTCGAGGTCGTCACCTGACCGGCTCGCCCTGCTCGGTGGGACCTTCGGCTCCTTGCCTCGCGTCCGGCTGGAGCCGCGCCCTGTCCCGGCAACCGTTCGTGACTGACCCGAGCCTCCCGGCCCCGGCCGTCCGAGACGCGCCGGCCCGCGTGCCTCACCGCGGCCGGACGTGGTCACGGGGGCCGAGGTCCAGTCGGCGCTGGTGCGCGTCAGCGACGCCGGCGGCGGGCGGGTCGCCATCCTCGACGAGCGGGACGACGCCACGTGCCTTGCGATCTCGACGACGGACCTGCCCGCGCTCCGTGCCGGGCCCACTACTACGTGTCGCTGCTGGACCCCGCAAGCCAGAAGATGCTCCCGCTGGGCCAGGTCGTCCCCGCCGGGGCAGCCGCCTTCGACCTGCCCCGAGACCTCGTCGGTCGCCGCTCCGTCGCCGGCAACCACCTACGCACCCGCAAGCTCGCGCGCGCCGGCAACCTCCAGATCGCGCACGCCGTCAACCAGGTTGCGCCCTCTCGACCTCTGAGCAGCACTCCAAGGCGGACCCGGCGGCCCGGCGGACCCGGGCCGCGCTGCCGGGCGTCGGCGTCCCATCGCGGGGAGGGGTGAGGTCGCGGCACCCGGGTGGTGCCTACGGTCGGTGCGATGGATCCAGCGAGCGGCGCACGACTGGTCGGCGTGACGGCACCCCGCCGGAGCCGCACGCCCACGGGTGCGGTCGTGGTCCTGCACGGCGGGGCCGCCCGTCAGGGGCACCGTGAGGTGAGTCCGACCCAGCTCTCCGTGCTGCGGATGGTGCCCGTCGCACGCGCCATCGCCCGGGCCGGTCACGGCCGGCTCGTCGTGGCCCGGCTGCTCAACAGCGCCCGCGGCTGGGACGAGGCTCGCACGCCCGTCGACGACGCCCACGCCGCACTCGACGATCTGGCCGACCGTTGGCCGGGGGTGCCGCTGGCCCTGGTCGGGCACTCGCTCGGGGGCCGTGCGGCCCTGCTCGCCGGATCCCACCCGGGTGTTCGCGCGGTCGTCGCGCTGAACCCGTGGGTCTACGGCGAGGACGACGCCGACCTCACCGGACGGCGGGTGCTCGTGGTGCACGGCACCGAGGACCGGATCGCCCCGTTGAAGCGGGCGCGACAGGTCGCGCAGCGCATCGGGCGCCGTACGGACGTGACCTGGCGCGAGGTCGAGGGCGGCAAGCACGCGATGCTCCGCCACGGCCGGACCTTCGACCAGGCGGCCGCGACGTTCGTCATGGAGGCCTTCAGATGAATGGACGGTTCGTCGAACGCATGTTCTAGTATGACCGGATGGTCGTCCACCCGCGGGCCCAGCACGTCTGGGTCTCGCTGACCGGCCTGTGGGCCGACGACCAGGTCCCCGGCCTGCTGCTGGGCTGGCGACGCACCTCGCACGGGTGGCAGGGCTGGGTGATCTCGGCCCAGCCGGGGATCGGCGCCCACCAGTCCGGACCCTACGTCCGCCAGGGCTGGGTCCCGGCCACGGCGATCCGGCCGCTGGTCGCGAGACCGGGCGCGTGAGAGGGGGCTCACGGCCCCATCCGGCCTGGTGGGTCCTCTGGCACCCGTGCGGGGGTAGCAGGTCCCGGTCGTCGACCCTAGGTTAGTTCTCAGCCACGCGACGTCCCGCGGTGGCGATCTTCTCTCGGCGCGCAGGGCGCGTCGGCCCGGACAGGAGCATCTCGTGCACGTCACCACGCCCGGTTGTCGGTGGTCGCCCACAGAGGCGGGACGCTGAGCGAGCACGCTCCCGTCGTCGCCTCCGTGCCGGCGGGACACCCCTACGTGCGTCACCTCGCCGCCCCGGGCGGACCCGTCTCTCGGGGCGCCGTGCGCCTGCCCGACCCCGACCCCGACGACCCCGACCGTCCGGCCGGACAGCGGTGGTGGCCGCCGGCCATGCTCGAGCCGTCCTGGGTGCGCGCCCACGACTTCGACCTGATGCACGTCCACTTCGGCTTCGACCCCCACACCCCGCACCAGCTGGACGCGCTCGTGGGTGCCCTGCAGGAGACGGGGCGACCGCTGGTGCTGACGGTGCACGACCTGCGCAACCCGCACCAGGACGACCCGTCGCTCCTCGACGCCCAGCTCGACGTCCTCGTGCCGGCGGCACAGGCGCTGATCACGCTCACCGCCACCGCCGCGGACACGATCGTCCGGCGGTGGGGACGCGTCGCCACCGTGGTGCCGCACCCCCACGTCGTCGACCTCGACCTGGTCGACCGGGTGCGCCGCCGCCGCTCCGAGGACCTCGGTGGGCAGCGGCGCGCGCAGATCGGGGTCGCGCTCAAGGGCCTGCGCACCAACACCGACGGTGCCCGCCTCCTGCCTGCGCTGGGCGAGCTGAGCGGGCGCGGCCACCGTGTGAGCGTCACGGTGCACCGCGACGTGCTCGGCCGCGACGACGACCGGTCCCGCGCGACCGCGGCGGCGCTGCGTGGCTCGCACCGCCGTGGAGAGATCGAGCTGGTCGCCCACGACGAGCTCGACGACGGCGCCCTGTGGGACTGGGTCGCCTCGCTCGACGTCGCGGTGCTGCCCTACCGCTTCGGCACGCACTCGGGCTGGCTGGAGATGTGCCACGACCTCGGCACGTCGGTCGTGGCACCGGACTTCGGCTGCTACGCCGACCAGGGCGCGGACGCGACGTACGTCGCCGACGAGACGGTCGTCGACCAGGCCTCGCTCGTCGCCGGCGTCGAGGCCGCGCTGGCCCGCCGCCCGCACGGACTGCCCGGGCTCGACGCCGCGGAGCGGGCCGGCCAGCGGCACGCGGTCGCCGCGGCCCACGACGAGGTGTACGCCGCCGTGATCGGCGCCCTGTCGGGTGCGGCATGAGGCCGCTGTCGGTCGCGGTGGTCGGACCCGCCCGCTTCCCGGTGGCCGAGCCGTTCGCCGGCGGGCTCGAGGCGCACACCCACGCGCTCACCACCGGCCTGGTGCGGCGCGGCCACCGGGTGACGCTGTTCGCGGCGCCGGGCAGCGACCGTCGGCTGAGCCCGGTGGACCTGGCCGTCGACGCCTTCGCCAGCAGTCCCGCCGCCCGCAGCGACGTCGCGGCCTCCCCGGAGCAGTGGATGCGCGAGCACCACGCCTACCTGCACCTGATGCTCTCGCTGGCCGCGGACCGGACGTCGCGCTTCGACGTCGTGCACGACAACAGCCTGCACCACCTGCCGGTCGCGATGGCCGGCACGCTGGCAGCGCCGGTCGTGACCACGCTGCACACCCCGCCCGTGCCGTGGCTGGAGTCGGCGGCCGCCCTGCGCGACGGCGTGCACCCGTTCGTGACCGTCAGCCATGCCATGGCCGCCGCGTGGGGCCACGCCGTGGACAGCCAGGTCATCCCCAACGGCGTGGACACGACCTTCTGGCGGCGCGGCCGCGGGGGAGGACGGGCGTTCTGGTCGGGCCGGCTCGTCCCCGAGAAGGCGCCCCACGAGGCCGTGCTGGCCGCTCGCCGCGCCGGCATCGCGATCGACCTCGCCGGCCCGGTGCTCGACCGCGCCTACTTCGAGGCCCAGGTGCGCCCGCTGCTCGACAGCGGCACGCGCTACCTCGGCCACCTCGGTCAGGCGTCGCTGCGTCACCTCGTCGGTGACGCGAGCGTGGTGCTGGTGAGCCCGGCCTGGGACGAGCCGTTCGGCCTCGTCGCGGCCGAGGCGCTCTCCTGCGGCACGCCGGTGGCGGCCTACGACCGCGGTGCGCTGTCCGAGATCGTGACGACCGACGTCGGTGCCCTGGCTCCGGCCGGTGACGTGGACGGGCTGGCCGCCGCGGTCCGACGCGCGCTGCGCAGAGACCGGCGCGCGGTCCGGGACCGGGCGGTGCGCTGCTTCTCCGTCGGGAGCATGCTCGACGCCTACGAGCAGCTCTACGCCCGCGTCGGTCGGCGGGACCTCGTCGCGTGAGGGGGCGGGCACGACCCCACGTCGGCTACTACGCCCACCACGTCGGCGCCGGCCACCGCCACCGTGCGCTCTCGCTGTCGCGCGACCTGCTCGACCGCGGCACCGCCGTCACCGTGCTCAGCTCCATGACCCCCGACGAGGAGTGGGTTCGCGACGACGGGGCCGCGTGGGTGCGGCTCGAGCGCGACGACCAGCCGGCGCCCGGCTCCGGGGCCGACGAGACGGGCCACGGTCGGCTGCACTGGGTCCCCCAGGGCCACGACGGTCTGCGGCGGCGCGCCGCCCAGCTGTCGGCCTGGATCGCGGAGACCCGCCCCGACCTGATCGTCAGCGACGTCTCGCAGGAGGTCGCGGTCCTGGCCCGGCTGCACGGCGTACCGGTCGTCTCGGTGCTGCTGCCGGGTCGTCGCGACGACCCGGCGCACGCGCTCGGCCTGGGCCTCAGCGAGGAGGTCGTCGCGTTCTGGCCGCCGCGGTCCCATCTCGCCGGCACCGGCGCCGGCAGCGACCTGCCGGACGACGTCGCGAGCCGCGTGCGCGCGCTCGGCGGGCACTCGCGCTTCGCACCGGTGACCGGGGAGCGACCCCGACGGCCTCGTCACCTGGTCGTCCTCGCCGGGACCGGCGGCGGCGCCGCGCACGTCCTTGCCGCCGGGGAGGCCGCACTGGGGTCGCTCGGGGGCTGGACGGGCGAGGTCCTCGGCGGCAGCTCCTGGGTCACGAGCCCCTTCGAACACCTGCGCGAGGCCGACGTCGTGCTGACCCACGCCGGGCAGAACGCGATCGCCGAGGTCGCCGCCGCGCGGGTCCCTGCGGTCGTGGTGGCCCAGGAGCGTCCGTTCGGGGAGCAGCGGGCCACGGCGCGCGTCCTCACCGACGACGCGTGGCCGGCGGTCGTCGTCGACGCGGCCGGCGGGTCCGCCGCGCACACGGGGGCCGACTGGGCCGACCTGGTCGGGCGCGCGAGCAGCCTCGACGGCGACCGGTGGCAGGGCTGGGTCGACGGCGGCGCCGCCGGGCGCTTCGCCGACCTCGTCGAGGCCGCCGTGGGACGCACCCGGGCCGCCCGGTGAGCGCCGCGCCGGTTTCGCCGTCGGGGGTGGCCGTGGTGACGATCGTCCACGGACGCCACGACCACCTGCGGGCCCAGCACGCCTCGCTGCTGCGCCAGACCCGACGACCCGACCAGTGGGTGGTCGTCGCGATGGACGACCCCGCTCTGACCGACTGGCGGCCCGCCGACCTGCCCCCCGACCTCGTGGCGCTGTCCGCCGACCCCGGTGGCCTGCCGCTGGCCCGGGCCCGCAACGCCGGCGCGTCCCGGGCCCGCGAGCTCGGGTGCGACGTGCTGGTCTTCCTCGACGTCGACTGCCTCGCCGCCCCTGACCTGGTCGGGGCCTACGCCGAGGCCGTCGCGTCCACGCCGGGTGATCCGGGCGGGCGGGGGCAGGTCTGGTGCGGACCGGTGACCTACCTGCCGCCGTCACCCTCGGACGGCTACGACCTCGACGACCTGCCGGACGACCCGCACCCAGCGCGCCCCGCACCCGCGCCGGGCCGGCGACAGGCCGCGGGGCCCACGGACTGGCACCTGTTCTGGTCGCTGTCCTTCGCGCTCGGCGCGGCCGACCTGGAGCGCACCGGCGGTTTCTGCGAGGACTATGTCGGCTACGGGGGCGAGGACACGGACTTCGCCCAGCGAGCCCGGGAGGCAGGGCTCGGTCTGACCTGGCTCGGCTCGGCTCGCGCCCATCACCAGCACCACCCGGTCAGCCGGCCGCCGGTGGAGCACGCCGCGGACATCGTGCGCAACGCCGGCCTCTTCCACCGCCGCTGGGGCTGGTGGCCGATGGGCGGATGGCTCGCCGAGCTCGCGGAGTCGGGCGTCGTACGCCGCGACACCGACGGCACCTGGAGCCTGGTGTGAACGATCCGGCGACCGCCCCGGCGGTGGTCCACGACCCGTGGGCCGACCCCCTCGCCCTCCGGCGCGGCGTGCCACCCGACGACGGGCGGCCGCTGCTGCTGGTGTGGGGCAACTGCCAGGCGGAGTCGCTGCGCCTGCTGCTCGCGGCCGGGGACCTGCGCACGGTCCGGCTGCCCGCGGTCCACGAGCTCGGCGCCGCCGACGTGGCCGCCCTGCACCGCCTGGTGGCCGCGAGCGACCTGCTGGTCAGCCAGCCGGTGGCCGAGGACTACCACGACCTGCCGATCGGCACGGGCCAGCTGGTCGACCTGCTGGTGCCGGGCGCCCGCCACGCGACGGTGCCGATCGCGCGGTTCGCCGGCCTCTACCCGCACCACGTCGTGGTGCACCCCCCCGGGCTGCCCGACCCGGTGCCGCCCCTGGTGGCCTACCACGACCTGCGCACCGCCACCGTCGCGGCGTGGACCGCCGCCGGTCGCCTCCCGCCCGCCGGAGCGCTGGCGGCCCTGACCCCCGAGGCCGTCCTCGCGGTGGGGGAGCGGTCGCTGGACGAGCTGCGCCGGCGCGAGGCCGCGACCGACGTCGCTGTCGCCGACCTGCTCGAGCGCCCCACGTTCGCCTCGATGCGCACGATCAACCACCCCGGCAACGCCGTGCTCGAGCCGCTCGCGGCGCGGGTCCGGACGGTGCTGGGGCTGCCCGCCGCCCCGCCGGGCACGAGACGCCCGCTCCTCGACGCCGTCCACGGCCCGCGCGACCCCGTGGTCGCCGCGGTCCACGACCCGGGCGCCGTCCCGACCGAGGCCTGGACCGTCGAGGGCCACGAGCTCGCGCAGGCCGACGTCGCCGCCGCGCACGCCGACTTCTACGCCCGCCGCCCCGACGTGCTCGCCGAGGTGCTGCGCCGCTCGGAGCCCGAACGCGCTCTGCTGGGGCTGCGCACACCTGAGGACTGCGGGTGAGGCCGGGCCCGCCGCTGCACGTGGTCCCCGCCGACACCGGCCACGGTGTCGCCCGGATCGCGCGCCAGGTCGCCGGGGTCGTCGGGGCGCCGGTGCTCGGCGTCGCCGCCACGATGGAGCTCGCGCCCACGCGGGTGCACGTCCACGTCACGGACCGGCTCTTCGGCGACAGTGCCGCCGCGGCCGCCGAGACGCTGGTCGTCCTGGCCCGCCACCACCGGACGACCGTGACGCTGCACGACCTCCCCCAGCCCGGCGACGGTGCGGCCTTCGCCGGGCGAGCGCGGGCCTACGCCGCCGTCCTCGCGGAGGTCGACGGCTGGGTGGTCAGCTCCCACCACGAGGCCGACCTCGCCGCGACCCACCTGGCGCCCGGGTCGCGCCCGACGGTCGTGCCCCTGCCGGTGCTACCGGTTCCAACGGCGCTGGCCGGGCCGGCGCGACCGGCCGACGACCAGCCCGCCGTGGTCGGCGTGCTGGGCTGGGTCTACCCCGGCAAGGGTCATGCCGAGGTAGTGCGTGCCTGCGCCGGGCTGCCCGTCGTGGTGCGCGCCCTCGGAAGGACCTCTCCGGGTCACGACGACCTGCTGCGCGAGCTCGTCGCGCTCGGCGTCGACCACGGTGTCGGCTTCGAGGCCACCGGGTGGGTCCCGGAGGACGAGCTGACCGACCAGCTCGCCGAGGTGGACGTCCCCGTGGCGGCCCACCGGCACGTGTCCGCCTCGGGGTCGGTCAACAGCTGGCTCGCCGCCCGCCGGCGCCCGCTGGTCAGCACCGGGGCCTACGCCGAGGAGATGGCGCGTCTGCGGCCGGGCACCCTGACGCTCGTCGCGGACGACGACCTGGCCGGCGCCGTACGCCGCGCGCTGGGCGACCCCGCCTCGACCCGCCTCGCCGACGACGTGGGCACGACCCCGCACCTCGCGGACACCGCGGCGGCGTACCTCGCCTTCTGGGCGGGGTGGTGAGCAGCGGGCCGGCGGGTGCCCGGGTCCCCGGGAACCGGTGGGACCTCGCCCCGCCGCCCGGCGAGCCACCGAGCGTCACGGTCGTGGTGAGCCACTACGAGCAGCCGCGGGAGCTCGCGCTCACCCTGGCCGCCCTGCGTGGTCAGAGCCACCCCGCGTCCCTGCTCGAGGTCGTCGTGGCCGACGACGGGTCCGCGGAGCCTCCGGTCGTCCCGGACGGCGTCGACGTCGTCACGCAGCCCGACGAGGGGTTCCGGGTCGCGCGCATCCGCAACCGCGCGGTCGAGCGGGGCCGCGGCGACGTGCTGCTCTTCCTCGATGCGGACACGGTCCCCGAGCCGGACTACGTGGCGCGGATGGCGCGACTGCCCGGGGTGCTCCCGGAGGCGGTGGTCGTCGGTCGTCGCCGGCACGCCGACCTCGGCGGTCTGGAGCCCGGGGGCGACGTCGCTGCCGCGGGGCGGGCGCACGAGCTGGCCGAGCCGGCCTGGCTCGTCGAGGCCTACCGCCGCACCGGAGACCTCCTCGAGGCCGACGAGCTGTCGTTCCGCTTCGTGCTCGGGGCCGCGATCTCGTGCACTCGTTGGTTCTTCGAGCAGACCGACGGCTTCGACGAGACCTTCACGACGTACGGCGGGGAGGACTGGGAGTGGGCGCACCGGGCGTGGACCCACGGGGCCGTGCTCGCCCACGTCCGCGACGCGGTGGCCTGGCACGACGGACCGGCGCGGGGCGAGCGCGACGGCTGGGGTGACGACACGGCCGGGCGCCAGCGCCTGCTGGAGGAGACGGTGGCCCTCGCCTCCCGGGTGCCGGTGCCGGGTGTCGCGCCGGGCGCCCTGCTCGGCGGTGGTGGCGACCCGCTCGTCACCGTCGGCGACGACCTGCGTGGGGACGCGCTCGTGCTGTGCCTCGACAGCCTGCTCGCGGCCTGGCCACGGGCCCGGGTGCTGCTCGACGCCGGTCGGCGCGCCCTGCTGCCGGAGGACCCGCGGGTGGTCGAGAGCACCGGCGGCGGCGAACGCGTGCTCGACGAGCCTGCCGCCCGCTCGGCCTGGCGCCACGTCCACCTGCACGGCGCTCGCACGGGGGACGTCGCGGCGTGGCGCGCCGGCACCGACGACCTCCGCGGCGTTCACGCGGTGGACCAGGTCGAGGTCCGCGACCTGGACGGCGAGCCGGTGGCCACGTGGTCGACCGTCCGCAGCCGCCGGCGAGCGGCGCGTTGGTCCGAGCTGCCGCTCGGGCCGGTCGGCACGGTGACGGCCGATCTGCGCGCGGTGCCCCCGTCGACGACGGCCCAGGCGTGGTGGGGAGGGTGGGCATGAGCACGCCGGACCTGCGCCCCGCGGTCTCGGCGGTCACCGTCGTGGTGCCCGCGCGCGACGAGCAGGTGCGCATCGGGGCCTGCCTGGAGTCGGTGACCCGTGCGGCGGCGAAGCTCGCCGAGGTGCGGCCCGGGGTCAGGGTGCGGGTCACCGTCGCGCTGGACCGGTGCGGCGACGCCACCGGCACGGTCGCGCGGCGGTGGGGCGCTCGCACGGTCGAGCTGGACGCGGGGTGCGTCGGCACGGCGCGGCGTACCGGGGTGGCGACCGCGGTCGCCGACCTCGACCCGGCCGACCCCGCGACGGTGCTGCTGGTCAACACCGACGCCGACTGCGTCGTGCCCCGCAGCTGGCTGGTCGAGCTGCTCGCCCTCGCCGCGGACCACGACGTGGTGCTGGGCGAGGTGCGTCCGGACCCGGCGGAGATGGCGGCCGCCGCGATGACGGCCTGGTGGGAGCGGCACCCGGTCGGCCGCGAGTCCCTGCACGGGGCCAACCTCGCGGTCCGCCTGGACGCCTACCAGCGGGCCGGCGGCTTCCCCGACCTGAGCGACCGCGAGGACGCCGCGCTGGTCCTCGCGCTGCGCGCCGACGGCGCGCGGGTGGTCAGCGGCACCCGGGTCATCACCTCGGGGCGGCGCACTGGTCGGGTCCCCCTGGGGTTCGCGGGCTACCTGCGCGACCTGGACGCCGAGCTGGCCGCGCCGCCCACCACCGACCCGGGACAGAGCTCGGGGGTGCGCGGCTAGAACCGGTAGGCGTCCGACCAACCGGCCTGGACCCGCCTGGTGGGGCGGGTCGGTCCAGGGACGTCCGTAGCAGGCGTGCCGCTCGATCTGGCGCTCGATCTGGCGCTCGATCTGGCGCTCGATCTGGGAGGTGTTCCCCGCGGGTGGGAGCGGGTGGTCTCGAGGCCCTCACTCCTCGTCAACAAGAACCGAGCCAGCGGCTGGCGACAGGATCTGAGTCGGAGGAGAAGGGTCCTCCAGGTGGGGCGTCGCCACGGCGCGGTCCGAGTGGGCCTCGACGAGTGGCACCCGCTCCGCCGAGCCCGGTCGCAGAGGCGGTCTGCGACGCCGTGGACACCAGTCCAGGCGCCACCGCTGATCGGCGCCGGCCCGTCAGCGCGCCCTACGCGACGCCCATCACCGGACACTCCTGCGGACAGGTCTGACGGGGGTCCGGCGGACCCGTCGAGGGGGCCGGGCATCCGAGCACGCGCTACGGAGCGTCGTGGGATGCCCGACCTCGAGCTGACGGCGCCCACAGCGAGTCGGGTACCCGAGGACCGCCCGATCGCCGTACTGACACACACGACCCCACGCGACCGGTCTGGCGCTCGGTGACGACGCTCCTATGTGCGGTCAAGGGCTGGGGTGGGGTTTTGTAGCAGGCGATAGAGGTCTCTGGTGATGTACCGCTTGAGGCATCGTCGGATCTCGCGGGTGGTCTTGCCTTGGGTGGTGCGTCGCTCGATGTAGGCCTGGGTCTCAGGGTGGCAGCGTTGTCGGGTGATGACGATGGTGTGGATGGCGTGGTTGAGCCGTCGGTCGCCGTAGCGGTTGAGGCGGTATCGGTTGGTGACCTGGCCGCTGTTGGCGGGGATCGGGGCGGTTCCGGCGAGCATGGCGAATGCTGCTTCGGAGTGGATCCGGTCGGGGTGGGACCACGCGCACAGCACGGTCGCGGCCACGATCGGGCCGACGCCGACCTCGGCGAGCAAGTCGGGGCGCCAGCTGCGGACCAGGTCGCGGATCTGCTTCTCGTAGGCCTTGGCCTCCTCGATCAGGCTCAGGGCCCGGCGAGCGACGGTGGCCATGATCGTGGCGGTCTGACGGGCCTGGTTGTCCCAGCTGGGATGGCCACGCAGCCGGGTTGCTGCGGTGAGGAGGTCCACCCCGCGTCGCCCACGTAGCCGCTCGCGGATCTGCTCGGGGGCGGTGAGGGTCCAGGAGAACATCTGGCGCTGGGCGTCGGTGGCGCCCTGGACTGCACCGGAGCGGGCCGAGAGCAGCTGCGCGAGTAGCTGGCGGTGTCCGGACCCGGTGCGCGGTGTGCCGAGCCGTGGTCGGGCCAGGGCTTCACGAGCCGCGCGTTGCGCGTCGAGGGGGTCAGACTTCTTGCCGTGGCGACGCGGGGGTCGTTGGGGACGATCGAGCTCGAAGACGACTTCGCCGCGTTGCTCCAGTACGCGGGCGAGCCCGGCTCCGTGGCCGCCGGTGCCCTCGATTGCCCAGGCCCGCATCGAGACGATGAGCTCACGAGTCGAGTCCTCGGCTGCGCGGTCACCTCGTCCCGGGTCGTCCGGGTCGGTCAGGTTGCCCGGGTCGGTCAGGTTGCCCGGGTCGGTCAGGGCGGCGCCGGTGGCATCGGCGAACTCGACGAGCTCGCGGTAGCCGGCCGCGGTGGTAGGCACGGTGATCTGGTCGAGCACAGCACCGTTGTCGACACGGATCGCGCACGCGCTGTGGGTCTCGACGTGGGTGTCGACCCCGATCACGACATCGACAACGTCGGCCAGCGTGGTCAAACTGGTCATTGCGTTTCTACTCCTTTGCCTGGAAGGGAACGTGAGGTTCGGTCCAGGCGGAGTGACGACGAGACTGTGATGGGACACGGACGACGCTGACACGTCGCTCGGTCAAGCTCCTGATCAGGTCAGTTGCTCTGCTTGGGCCGGGCCAGCAGCCCTAGGCGGACGAGTCGTGTGCAAGGCACCAGGCCAGTCATGCGGTGAGTCACACCTGAGGGCTGCTGTCCACAGCCCACCACCATCGGGGGCTGCTGCACCACACTCACAGTCATGCGACCCGTTCAGTCGTGGACTGCCGACCGTGATGACGTCCCGGATGCCGATCCCGCACTGGCGACGCTCCGCGAACGGCTCCGTCTGCGCGACTACGGGGACTGGCGTGGTCGCCGACACTCGTTCGCGCTCGTGTGGGGAGTGTCGACCCGGTGCGCCGCCCGGGCGGTGTTGGGGCGTCTCTTCGTCGGAGGCAGCATGAGCTCGCGCGCCGGCGGTCCCCCTGCGCACGACGCTGTGGATGTCACGAGCCGAACGGTCGCTCCCGCCGCCGTGGTGCCGGTCCTGTCCGAACAGGGGCGCTCGAACCCGGGTTGACGCGCTGGGCGAAGTATGGTTTCGGTGCCAGGCCTTGCAGTATCCTCGACATCTCGACGGCGGCTGGTGGGGTTCATGGCACTCTCAGACGGTGATGCCGGGCTGTACCCGGATCCGCGGCGCGCACCCTGGCCAGGCTTCGCTCTCGCTGCGGACGCGGCCGTGCAGCATCTCAACGAACGCTTCGGGCTTGATCTGTGGTTGGTCACCCACGTCGTCGACGACCATCAGGTTGTCGTGGCCGCAGCCGGGCACTGGGAAGCGCTGGCGGCGCCGGGCACCGACTTCTCCTGGCGGCAATCTTTTTGCATGCCCATGGTCGAGCGGCGCGGGCCCACGATGGCACCGGATGTCTTGATGGTCCCGGGTTACGCAGCCGCAGCCACCGGCGTCCTGGCCCGGGTCCGCGCCTACCTAGGAGTACCCCTCGAAGGAGACGGCGGTGCGTTCTTCGGCACCTTGTGCGCCTTCGCGGGAACGCCACAGCAAGGAGTCCGCGACGATCTGTTGAGCACGGTGGAGCTGGTGGGTCAGATGCTCAGCACGATCCTGGCGCACGAACAGGTGGCCCTGGCACGTTCCCACGAGGCGGCCATGGCCTACGCGCTGGCCGAGCGGGACCACCGCACGGGGCTGCTGAATCGCCGCGGTTGGGAGGCTGCCCTGGTCCGAGAGGACCATCGCGTGGACCACTACGGGTCCGCCGCCGGCATCCTGACCGGCATCGTCAAGGAGCCCCCACGGGTTGTGGACGCCACCGCTGACCCGGCCGGTGAGCACCTGTTGACGCGGTGCGCCGAGGTGCTGACCAGGACCGGTCGTCCTGGCGATGTGCAAGCGCGACTCGAAGGCGGACAGTTCGCGGTGCTGGCGATCGAGTGCGATGCGCGCTGCCTCCAGGCGATGCAGGCCAGGCTCCGCGTCGAGATGCGGACCGCCGGCCTGTCCGTCTCGATCGGAGTCGCGAGCCGCCGTGTGGGCGAGCACCTCGCAGACACCAGTGCCCGCGCGCACGCTGCCATGAACGCCGAGGAGCGACGCCGACAGGAACGGCGAACCTGAGTTCCGTGACCGCTCCGCATGTCGATGGTGCCCGGAGGGACGAGGGTGAGCCCGTGCGGCCGGTCACGTCAGGTTCGTCAGCGCCAGCTGCGCGCGTCCTGGCCTGCGGCGGCCTTGGCGGGGGCCGCGGTGGTGGACAGGGTCGCACCGTCGCCGGAGGAGGCGTCGGCTGCGTGGCCGGGGGCCGCGCTGAGGGTCGAGCCAGCGAGGGCGACGAACGCGGCGGCGATGAGGGTCTTGCGGGTCGTCAACGACATGGTGGTCCTTCGGGTGGGGGTGGGGGGTGGGGGGGTTCTCCCGGTCCACTCTCAGACATTCCCTCGCAGTTCGCAGCGATCTCCAGGGATTCGACGGGTTACACGTCCCTGGTTCCCAGCCCCGGCGTACGGCTCGTCTCGTTCGGGGGACGAGCCGACGGGCTCCGGACCAGCGGTAGCCGGACCTCGAACGTGCTGCCCACGCCCAGCTCACCGTCGACGGTGATGACTCCTCCCATGAGCTCGGTCAGCTGCTTGCAGATGGCCAGACCGAGCCCGGTTCCCTCGTAGCGGCGGGTGACGGAGCCGTCGACCTGGTTGAAGGCGGCGAAGATCGACGCCTGGTGCGCCCCGTCGATGCCGATGCCCGTGTCCGAGACGGAGAAGCGCACCCCGGGTCCGCTGTCGTCATCGGCGACGCGGACGTCGAGCCACACCCGTCCGCCCTCACCGGTGAACTTCAGTGCGTTTCCCACCAGGTTGGTGAGCACCTGGATGATCCTCATCCGGTCTCCCACCACGAGGCGCGGCACCCGCGGGTGCAGGACGTGGCCGAACGTGACCCCCTGGAGCTGCGCATGGGGCTCGTGCGCGTCCGCGACGTCGGCAACCATGACGTGCAGGTCGAACTCGGCGTGCTGCAGCGTTGCGTGCCCGGCATCGATCCGGGAGAAGTCGAGCAGGCTCTCCACCAGGGACAGCAGCAGACCGCCGGACCGGTGCATCCTGCTCAGGAGCTTGGCCTGGCTCTCGTCGAGGAGGGTCTCGTTCAACAGCTCACCAGCAGCGAGCACCGTGGTGAGCGGCGTACGGATCTCGTGGCTCATGTTGGCCAGGAACATCGACTTGGCCTCCGAGACCGCCAGGGCCGAGTCGCGAGCGTTCTCCAGCTCGCCTGCCAGCGTCTGCAGGTCGCTGATGACGCGCGCGCGCTCGACAGCGACGCCGGCATGTGCGGCGAGCGCTTCGAAGACCTGGACGTCCTCGTCCCCGAACGTCTCCTTCTCGAAGGAGCGGTCGCACACCACCAGCAGGTACCGGGTGGAGCCGCGCCCTCGTAGCTGGGCGGCTAGCCCGTCACGCGGTGCGGACGTCAGGCCCGGCTCGACGGGGCGCTCCGGCACCTCGTCCTGCCTGCGGCGGGACGCCTCGTGCCGGACGACGCCGGTGTCGAGAGCTCGCCACCACCACGGTCCGGACGCCTGCGGCGCCAGCGAGTCGGCGTGCAGCGTGCCGTCCGCGAAGGCGTGGTAGCGCACCTGCTGCTCGTCGCGGACCTCGACGAGATACGAACGCTCGGCGTACATCAGGCCCGCGACCTCCCCGAGCACGATCTCGACGACCTCGTCCATCGAACCCGCCGAGGAGGTGCGGTCGACGAACCGGTACAGCAGACGGGTTCGCGCGTGGCCGCGGACGAGGGAGATGTAGACGCGGTAGCCCAGGACCAGCAGGACCACGACGACACCCAGCAGGGGCAGTGCCGAGGGCTGGACCAGCACGAGCGTCGCGACGAGAAGGGCGATGCAGGTGTTGATGGAGGCAGCCACGGAACCCCACCGCAGCGCCTCCTGCAGGGTCGCTCCGTCGAAGGCGCCCTCGGTGATGCTGATGCCCGCGGTCACGGCGCCCGCGGACAGGAGATCCGTGATGAGCACCGCCACCAGCACGGCCAGCCACCCGGTGAGCGACAGCGGGTCCCCGCCCTGCAGGATCGCGTGGTACGTCAGTGCGCCGAGGGCCGCCTCGAGGGCGAACATGGCAGCGTTGAACACCAGCTTCACGCCCCGCATCCGGGCCGCGACCACGAGAGCGAGGACCGCGCCCACGACGTAGGCGGTGACGTACTGCTGGGGAGCGAGGAAGGTCAGACCGAGCACGGCCGGGATCTCGCGGAGCGTGTGCCCGTGGGCGTTGCGCTGGGTCGGGAGGTGGATGACCACGATCTCGGCGAGCGCGAACAGCGGGAGCAGAGCTAACCACTCGAGGTCCGGTGTGGCCGATCCCGGATCCGCGAGCATCCCCGGCACGGCGATCAGGCCGGCCAGAGCGGCCATCACACCGGCCAGCACCCAGATGAGGAGCGTAGTGCGGCGCTCGGTCCGGGCGACCAATGCCTCGTTCTCGGAGCCGGTCGTCATGTCACCGAGGTGCCGCCCGCTCGACAACCGGGCGCAGGCACGTGCCACTGCGCACCACGGTTCTCATGGGTGACCCACCTCCGAGTTGGCTGCGGCCCGACGATCTCCTCGTCAGGCCAGCATAGGCGTCGGCCGGGGTCGTACGCAGGATGCCCCCCAGGGCATCCGCGGTCGCCGCGCGGTGACCGCCCGGTCCGCCGCAGCGGATGGCCGGAGTCGTCCGCGAGGACGGCTGACCGGGTGACGCGGAACCGATCCGGGACGAACGCCGGAAACGCTCGTCGACGACCCGCAGCACGCCTGAGTCACGCTTGCGGTGACCGACAGGTCTCGTTCAGGTGCGGGTGGTGCCCCAGGCAGGAGTCGAACCTGCGACCTTTCGCTTAGGAGGCGGCTGCTCTATCCGCTGAGCTACTGGGGCGGGGTCGGGACCGTCGACCCGCGCCCGGGCGGGACGTCGGTCATCGACCGGCCGCCATCGTCCCAGATCGAGGCCGAAGTACGCCGTCGGGTGGTCGCGCGGGCCACGGACGTGCTTGTCTGGACCACGCCCGCCTCAAGCCCCCGCAACCGGACGGACGTCTCCTCCCATGGCTTCTCCCGCTCTCAGGACGCGCCCGCGCGTCCTCGTCCAGCTCGCCCCGCTCGTGCTCGGCCTCGTCGCCGGCGCCGGGATCTCCGCCCCCACGGCGCACGCCGCGCCGCTCGCGTCGGCAGCCGCGAGCTCCGCCGCCAGTGCATCCACCGCATCCGCGGCCGCACCGGCCGCCGCGCGGCGCCGCACCCTGGTGCGCGCGGCGAGCTTCAACGTGCTCGGCTCCGAGCACACCCGCCACTCCAGCCAGTACGCCGTCGGCGTCAAGCGCGCCCGCCTGGCGGCGAAGGTCCTCGACGCCAACAGGATCACCGTGCTCGGCATGCAGGAGGCCGCCCGCGACCAGACCCGCGTGCTGACCAACCGCGGCTGGTCGTCGTACCCGAAGTGGCGCAGCTCGACCGACATCCAGACCGCGCAGTCGGTGCTGTGGCGCACCACGAAGTGGAAGCGGCTGCGCTCGAGGGTCTTCGAGATCCCCTTCAACCGGGGCAACTCCCGCGAGATCCCGGTCGTCCTGCTCCAGCACCGCGCCTCGGAGAAGAAGCTGTGGGTCATCTCGGTGCACCTCACCAACGGTGGCTCCGAGCTCGAGCGGCGTGAGCGTCGGGTCGGGACCAACCGGGTGATCGCGCAGGTCAAGAAGCTACGCCGCTCCGGACACCCGGTGATGCTCACCGGTGACATGAACGACCGCCGCCAGATCTTCTGCCGCGTCGTCGGGTCGACGAAGCTCGAGGCCGCCAACGGTGGCCGCGTCGGTGCTCGTGGCTGCCGCCCGCCGAAGGGTGCCCGGATCGACTGGATCTTCGGCTCTCCCCGTCTGGACTCCTCCCGGTTCCGCTTCGTCGACACCCGCCGCGTCGACAAGATCACCGACCACACCGTTCCGATGGTCGACTTCCGGTTCTGAGGGCTCGCGTTTGGATCCCGGGGGCGGACCGGTCACACTTCCGGTGACCGTTTCGTGACCTGAGCGCCCCGAGGACCATCCCATGGCCGAACCCCTGCCCGGCAGCACGCCGTACGGCCGTCGCCGCGCGAAGCCTCGTCGTCGCCACAGCGTCGCGAAGACCGTGGGGTCGGTCGTGCTCGCCCTCGCGATGGTCGCGGGACTCTCGGTGGTCTTCCTCTACCGCCACCTCAACGACAACCTCACCGTCCTCGACCCGACCGGGATGCTCAGCAACCGGCCGGACAAGGAGGTCGAGGCCGACGTCCCCGACGAGCCGCTGAACATCCTGGTGATGGGCTCCGACACCCGCGACGGCGCGGGCAACGGGATCGACAACCTCACCGGCGGCGGCGCCCGCTCGGACACCACGATCCTCTTCCACCTCTCCGCGGACCGTCAGAGCGCCTACGGCATCAGCATCCCGCGCGACTCCCTGGTCGACCGACCCGAGTGCACCAAGGCCAACGGCGACCCGGTGCCCGGCGCCGACAACGTGATGTGGAACGACGCCTTCTCGGTCGGCGGACCGTTGTGCACCGTGCAGCAGTTCGAGACCCTGACCGGGGTCTTCGTCGACCACTTCGTGGTCGTCGACTTCAACGGCTTCCAGGACATGGTCGACGCCGTCGGCGGCGTCGACGTGTGCATCCCCGAGCCGATCTCCGACCCCGAGCACGGCATCGACATCCCGGCCGGCAACCAGGTGCTCTCCGGCGTCCGGGCCCTGAACTACGTCCGGGCCCGCTACACGATCGGCGACGGGTCCGACATCGGCCGGATCAAGCGGCAGCAGGCCTTCGTCGCCGCGATGGCCAGCAAGGTCGTCTCCGGCGGCGTCCTGGGTCGCCTGGACCGGCTGGTGCCGTTCCTCAACGCCGCGACCAGCTCGCTGACCGTCGACCCCGGGATGTCCAACGTGATCAAGATCGGTCAGATCGGGCTCGGCTTCGCCGGCATCGGCCTGTCCAACATCCGCTTCAGCACCGTGCCCTTCGAGTACTCCACCGAGCCCGGCGAGGAGGGTCGCGTCGTCTGGACCCCGGCCGCCAAGCAGGTCTGGCGCAAGGTCGTCAACGACGAGTCGCTGACCAAGCGGCTCGAGGACACCGTGATCAGCGCGGGCGACGTCCCCGGGGTCCCCACCCCCTCGGAGTCCGCCAGCCCGTCGGCTCCGGGATCGCCGTCCGGGTCGCCGTCGGCCTCGGGCAGCGGTTCGCCCTCGCCCAGCTCACCGAGCGGCTCCGCCGACAGCGAGCGCGCCCAGCAGCTCGCGGCCGCTGGCCTCTGCTCGTGAGTGCCCGAGCATGAGTCGCCGAGCGTGACGGTCGGGCCATGACCGAGGAGTCCGACTGGGAGCGGCGTCGCCGACTGGAGGAGATCTTCGGCGACGTGCTGCCCTCGACGACGTCCGACGAGCGCGACCCGGAGCAGACCGGGCCGGCCGCGGGCCGTGACCGCGAGGACGCCGGTGAGGCATGGCTGAAGGCACAGGTGCCGCCCCACCACGGAGGGTGAGACGGCACCGACGTGCGTCGGGCTCCCTGATGCGGGGAGCGATGTGGTGACTCAGGCCCGGGTCGAACCCGGGGTCGCGGTGGTGGGGCCACCGCCCGCGAGCGAGTCGCGGATCTGGCGCAGCAGCTCGATCTCCTCGGGCGTGCCCGGGGGCGGTGACGGGAAGTACCTCTCGCGCGCCTTGGTGTAGGGCACCACGACGAAGAAGTAGACGATCGCTGCCAGCAGCACGAACGAGACCACGGCGTTGAGGAAGGCGCCGAAGCTGTTCGGGTCGTTGGAGAAGTAGGCGCTCGCGGTGTCGGGCAGCAGTCCGGTCAGCCAGTTGGTGAAGGTGGTGACGACGGCACCGAAGGCGGTCGCGACGATCACCGCCACGGCGAGGTCCACGAGGTTGCCTCGCAGCACGAAGTTCTTGAAGCCACTCATGTGTTGCTCCTTGCGGTGTCCATGTGATGGGGGCCACCAGGGATGGGGGGCGGGTCGAAGGCTAGGGGAGCGACCACGCGAAAGTCACGAACGAGGCGGCCGAGGCCTGTGAGACCTTGGTGACATCGGCGTCCGTCACGCCGAGCACCACGACGCGACCGGGAAGCCCCGTGACTCCGCCGGCGTCCACCGCCCCGGCTGCGGGCAGGGCCAGCACGTCGACCCCCGCCGCGACCAGGGCCGCCCCCGCGCCCGCCCCGGCAGCAGGGTCGGCGGCGAGGAGGTCGACCCGGTCGCCGACGCGCAGCAGGGCGGCCATCTCGGCATCGGGCAGCCGCACGGGCACCGGCACCCGCCCCGGCGCCAGGTCGGCGAGCGCCGGCCCGACCAGGCGGGTCTCGCTGAGGACCTCACCGGCGTCCAGCGGCCCGGCGAGCACCCGGCCGACGGGGTCGGCCACGGCTCGCGGAGGTACGCCGTCAGCCTCGACCTCGACCCGGGCGAGGTCGGCGTCGGTCAGCGTCGAGCCCGCGACGAGCGCGTGCGCGGCCACGACGACCTCCGTGCCGCTGCGCTGCGGCGGCGCAACGACGCGGAGCGACGCCGCGAGCGCGACCGCGGTGAGCGCCGCCGCGATCAGCCGACGCCGGGCGAGCAGCCGGCGGCGTACGCCCCGCGCCGCACGGCGCAGCCGCGACACCGAGGACGGCGGGGGCACCGGAGGACTGTGGCCTGGCATCCGGCGAGGCTAGGTCTCCGCGGGGTGACGGCGTGCGCGCCGTCCACAGGCCCCCTGGCGGGGAGCGGTCAGCCGCCGGACCTGGTGGCGCTCGAGGTCTTCTTCTCGCCGGACCCGTTGGACCCGCTGGACCCGGAGGACCCGGAGGTCGGGGCGGACCGCTTCTCGCTCGAGCCGGACGACTTCTCGCTGCTCGGGGACGACGCCGCCTCGGACCCGGACTTCCCCGACCCGGACGTCTCGGACCCGGACTTCTCCGACCCGGACTTCTCAGACCCGGACTTCTCGCCCGCGCTCTCGCCGGACTTCTCGGAGGAAGGACGAGCGTCGGCCCGGCTGTCGTTGCGGTAGAAGCCGGAGCCCTTGAAGACCACGCCGACCGCGTTGAAGAGCTTGCGCAGGCGACCCTGGCACACGGGGCACTGCGTCAGCGCGTCGTCACTGAAGGCCTGCACCTGCTCGAACTGGTGACCACACTCGGTGCAGGCGTACTGGTAGGTGGGCACGGTTCTCCTCCGCTGGTCTGCGAGCTCGACGGCCGCTGGCACTCTCGGGCGGCGACTGCCAATCCTACGCCACGCCCCCTGCCGCCGGCACGGCATGATGGGGTCCACCATGTCGAGCGCGCCTCCCCCCGAGCCCGCCCCCACCCCTCAGTCCGCCCCTGCAGCGGCCACCCGGACCGAGCCGCGTGCGGCGCCGGCGTCACCGAGTCGGTGGCAGCGTTTCCGCGCCACCCCTCGACCGCTGCGGGTCACGACGTACGTCGTGCTCGGTGTCGTCCTCGCACTGGTCGTGGCGCTGACGGTGGGGGTGGTGCTGGCCCGCAGGCCGCTGCCGGAGACCACGGGCCGGATCGTGGTCCCCGGCCTGGGCGAACCGGTGGAGGTCGTGCGCGACGAGCACGGAGTGCCGCAGCTCTACGCGGACTCCGCCGAGGACCTCTTCGCCGCCCAGGGCTACGTCACCGCCTCGGAGCGCTTCTTCCAGATGGACGTGCACCGCCACGCCGCGGCGGGCCGCCTCGCGGAGCTCTTCGGCGAGCCCGCGCTCGAGGTCGACCGGCTCGCCCGCACGATGGGCTGGGAGCGCATCGCGCGCGCCGAGCTCGCCCTCGTCGAGCCGGACACCCGCACCGCCCTCGCGGCGTACGCCGCCGGGGTCAACGCCTATCTCGGTGACCACGCCACGTCCGACCTCGCCGTGGAGTACACGCTGCTCACGCTCGGCGGTCGTGCGAGCGGCCCCGAGCCCTGGTCGGAGGTCGACTCGCTGGCCTGGCTCAAGACGATGTCGTGGGAGCTCGCCGACAACCTCGACGAGGAGGTCGACCGGGCCCTGAGCATCGGTGCCGTGGGAGAGGAGGCCGGACGTGCGCTGTTCCCACGCGACGACGCCGTCGCCGCGCCGGTGGTGGGCCAGGGCGCGGTCGTCGACGGTGTCTTCGAGCAGGACGCGGACCGTGGCGGCACCCGCAACCCGACCCGCCCGCCGCCGTTCGGAGAGGCGTCAGGCAAGGCGTCAGGCAGGGCGTCAGGCAAGGGCGTCAGGCGAGGTGTCCACGGTGGGCAGGGGGAGCGTGCGGCCCGGGGCGGACGTCCGGACCGTGCTCGAGCGCACCCGCCGCGGGCTCGGCGCGCTGCCGGCGTTCGTGGCGCGCGGCGCGGGCAAGGGGTCCAACGCGTGGGTCGTCGACGGTGAGCACTCGACGACCGGTGCGCCGCTGCTGGCCGGCGACCCGCACCTCGACACCGGCCTGCCCGGGACCTGGCTGCAGGTCGGCCTGCACTGCCGCACCGTGTCGGAGGGCTGCCCCTACGACGTCAGCGGGCTCAGCGTGCCCGGCGTACCCGGGGTGCAGGTGGGCCACACCGGGGGCGTGGCCTGGCAGACGACCGGCCTCGGCGCGGACACCACCGATCTCTACGTCGAGCGGGTCGACGGTGACACCTACCGCTACGACGGCGCGTCGGAGCCGCTGCGCGAGCGCACCGAGACGATCTCGGTGGCCGGGGGCGACGACGTCGAGCTGGTCGTGCGTTCGACGCGTCACGGCCCGCTGCTCTCGGACGCCTTCGCGACGTACGCCGACGTGGCGACGCAGGCGCCGGTCGGCGGACGCCGCGAGGTGGACCCCACGACGGGTGAGGAGCAGCGCCACGCGGTCGCCGTGAGCTGGACCGGCACACGCCCGTCGTCCTCGCTCGACGCGGTGCTCGCCCTCGACCGCGCCGGTGACGGCGACGACCTGCGGGAGGCGCTCCTGACGATGGCGTCCCCCGCGCAGGGGGTCGTGTGGGCCGACACGGCCGGCCACATCGGCTTCCAGGCCGCCGGGGAGCTGCCCGTGCGCAAGACCGGTCGCAACGACGGGTCGCTGCCCTCGGCGGGCTGGCGTCCCGAGAACGACTGGACCGGCAGCACCGTGCCGCCCGCCGGCCTGCCGAGCCTGGTCGACCCCGGGAGTGGCGTGCTGGTCGCCGCCAACCAGGCCGTCGCCGGACCGGACTACCCCTACCTGGTCACCACGACGCCGGACCCCGGCTTCCGGGCGCAGCGGATCCGCGACCTGCTCGACGCCTCGCTCGCCGACGGCCCGGTCTCGCCCGGGCAGATGAGCGCGATCCAGCTCGACACGCTCACCCCGCTGGCCAGCGCGCTCGTGCCCCGGCTGCTCGCGGTCACGCTGCCCGGCGGCTACGCCTCCGACGGCCAGCGGCTGCTGGTGGGCTGGGACGGCACGCAGGAGTCCGGCGACCCCGCGGCGGCGTACCTCAACGCCGTCTGGCACGAGCTGCTCGACCGGACCTTCCACGACGAGCTGCCCGCCGAGGTGTGGCCGACCGGCGGCGCCCGCTGGGTCGTCGCGGTGACCCGCCTGCTGGAGCGTCCGAGGTCGTCGTGGTGGGACGACGTGTCGACCGAGGACGTGGTCGAGACCCGCGACGACGTGCTGGCCGCCTCGATGCTCCAGGCACGCGACGACCTGACCCGGCTCCAGGCCGTGGACGCGGACGACTGGGCCTGGGGTCGGCGCCACACCCTCGACCTCGTCGCCGAGCCCTACGGGCGGTGGGGCAACGCGGCCGTGCGCCGCCTGCTCAACCGCGACGGCACCCCGACGGGCGGGGGCGGCACCTCCGTGGACGCGACCGACTGGGACGCCGCCGACCCCGTCGACACCTACGAGGTCACGACCGCGCCGTCCGCGCGGATGCTGGTCGACCTCGGTGACCTCGACGCCTCGCGCTGGGTCGCCCTGACCGGCGTCTCCGGGCACCCCGCGAGCAGCCACTACACCGACCAGCTCGACGTATGGGCGCGCGGCGAGACGCTGCCCTGGCCGTCGACCTCGACCGCCGTGCACGAGGCCGCCGAGGACACGCTGGTGCTCGAGCCCCGGCGCTGAGCCACCGCGGCAGCGGAGAACCCCGGGCAGCTGTAACCCGGAGTTACGTCATCTGCTGCGCCGTCGTGAGGCCGCACCAGAGGAACGGACTCCGGGTTACAGCCAGCCGCGCCCCGCTCAGAACCGACGTACGCCGTCCGCGGTCGCGGCCGCGGCCACCCGCTGGTCGTGCTCCTCGGCGGGCACCGGCCGGTCGAGCTCGTCGGGGTGCAGGAGCACGCAGGTGAAGGTGCCCCGCGGGACCCGCGCCAGGGCGCGGTCGTAGCAGCCGCCTCCCTGGCCGAGCCGCATCCCGGTGCCGTCGACCGCGAGTCCGGGCAGCAGCACGGCGTCGGCCCCGGCGACGGCGTCACGCCCGAGCCGGTCCGCGGTCGGCTCGAGCAGGCCGCGTCGCCCGGGGTAGAGGTTGCCCACCCCGGAGTACGGCGCCCAGTCCAGGTCGAGGTCGGGCAGCACGACCGGCAGCAGCACGCGCTTGCCTGCGGCGAGCAGCCCCTCGAGCAGCCGGCTCGTGCCCGGCTCGGTCCCGACGGCGACGTACGCCGTCACGGTGGCCGCCTGCACGATCTCCGGCGCGGCCAGCAGGTGCTCGGCGCAGGAGGCCGCCAGCTCGCCGATCTCACGCGGTGCGCGGTGGCGTCGCGCCGTCCGCAGCTGGTCGCGCAGGGCCAGCTTGGCCAGGGCGAAGGTCCCGGATGGGGGAGGAGATTGCGGTGCGACCACCCCGCGAGCCTACGATCATCTGCATGGGTAGTCCTGCTTTGAAGAAGGCCTTGACCAAGATGTCGCAGGCCGGGATCGACGACGTCGCGATCGAGACGTTCGCGCACTACTTCCGCCTCCTCGAGCACGGGGAGACGGGGATGATCCCCGAGTCGAGCATCGAGCCGGTCGACATGGACCGCCTCACCGATGTCGAGGTCGACCAGGAGGTCGCCAGCGAGGCCGTGCGCCACACCGCGGTGATCAAGCTCAACGGTGGCCTGGGCACCTCGATGGGCATGGACCGCGCCAAGTCGCTGCTGTGCGTGCGCCGGGGTCTGAACTTCCTCGACATCATCGCCCGCCAGGTGCTCCACCTGCGCAAGGAGTACGACGCGGTCCTGCCGCTGCTGGTGATGAACTCGTTCCGCACCTCTGCCGACACCATGGCCGCCCTCGAGCGCTACGACGACCTCGCCGTCGACGGGCTGCCGCTGGAGTTCCTGCAGAACAAGGAGCCCAAGCTGCTCGAGTCCGACCTGAGCCCGGTCTCGTGGCCCCAGGATCCCGACCTCGAGTGGTGCCCCCCGGGCCACGGCGACCTCTACACCGCGCTGCGCGGCACGGGCCTGATCGACACCCTGCTCGAGGCCGGCTACCGCTACGTCTTCGTCTCCAACTCCGACAACCTCGGCGCGGTGCCCGACGCCCGGGTGGCGGGCTGGTTCGCCGAGAGCAAGGCGCCGTTCGCGATCGAGGCGGTCCGGCGTACGCCCTCGGACCGCAAGGGCGGGCACTTCGCGCGCCGCAAGAACGACGGTCGGATCGTGCTGCGCGAGACCGCGCAGACCCCCGACGAGGACCAGGACGCTCTCGCCGACCTCTCCCGGCACCGGTTCTGCTCGACGAACAACCTGTGGTTCGACCTGCGGGCGATGAAGGACGCGCTCGACGCGCGCCACGGCATCCTGGGCCTGCCGCTGATCCGCAACGTCAAGAACGTCGACCCCGCCGACAAGTCGACGCCGAAGGTCGTGCAGGTCGAGACGGCCATGGGTGCGGCGATCGAGGTCTTCGAGGGTGCGACGCTGATCGAGGTCGGTCGCGAGCGGTTCGTGCCGGTCAAGACGACCAACGACCTGCTGGTGCTGCGCTCGGACGTCTACGACATCGGCGACGACTTCGTGCTCGACCCGATGTCCGAGGTGCCCTACGTCGACCTCGACGGTGAGCACTACAAGCTCGTCGGGTCCTTCGACAAGCACTTCCCCGAGGGTGCGCCGTCGCTGCGCAACGCCTCGTCGCTGCGCATCGAGGGCGACTGGACCTTCGGACGCGGCGTCGAGGTCAAGGGCGACGTCGTCCTCGAGGACGGCGCGGGCAAGCGGGTCGAGGCCGGCGAGGTGCTCGCCGGCGACAGCGCTTCGTGAGCGCGCCGGTCCCGGGCCCCGCCCCGAGCCGTTGCGCGTCGAGGACCACCTGGCGCAGATCCTCGCCACCACCGCGCCGAGCCAGCCCGTCGACGTCGGGATCGAGGACGCCCTCGGCCTGGTCCTGACCGCCGACCAGGCCTCGGCCGTCTCGCTGCCGCGCTTCGACAACTCCGCCATGGACGGGTACGCCGTGCGCGCTGCGGACCTGGTCGGCGCGTCGTCCGAGGCCCCGGTCGAGCTCCCCGTGGCCGGTGAGATCGGTGCCGGCCAGGCCACCACCCGCGAGGTGCGCGCCGGGTGCGGTCGCCAAGATCATGACCGGAGCCCCCGTGCCGGCCGGGGCCGACGCGGTCGTGCCCTACGAGTGGACCGACCAGGGCTCCGAGCGGGTCCGCATCGACCGGGTCCCCGACCTCGGCGCCCACGTCCGCCCCGCCGGGGAGGACGTCGGTGAAGGCGACGTGCTGGTCGCCGCGGGCACCGTGCTCGGCCCGCGCCACCTCGGGCTCCTGGCCTCGGTCGGGATCGCCACCGTGCCCGTCCGGCCGCGGCCGGTGGTCGCCGTCGTCTCGACCGGCGCCGAGCTGCGCGACGCCGGTACGCCGGTCGGCGACCTCGACGACGACGCCATCTACGACGGCAACTCCCACCTGCTGGCCGCAGCGGTCCGGGCCGCCGGCGCGACCCCGCGCCGCGTCGGCATCGTCGGCGACGAGCCGGCGGCGTTCCTGGCCGCGCTCGCCGACCTGCGCGTCGAGGGCGTCGACGCTGTCGTCACCTCCGGCGGCGTCTCGATGGGGGACTGGGACGTCGTCAAGGCCGCGCTGCGCCCGCTCGGCACGGTGTGGTTCGGGCCGGTGGCGATGCAGCCCGGCAAGCCGCAGGGTTTCGGTCACGTCGAGGGCACCCCGATCTTCACCCTGCCCGGCAACCCGGTCTCGGCCTTCATCTCCTTCGAGCTGTTCGTGCGACCCGTGCTGCGCACGATGATGGGCCTGACGCCCGTCAGCCACCTCTACGTCGAGGCGACGCTGGCCGAGCCGGTCTCCTCGCCGCCCGGGCGGCGCCAGTTCCTGCGGGGCACGGTCGCGGTCGAGGGCGGCAAGCTCTCGGTCGGGCTGATCGTCTCGCCGGTCGGCGGGTCCGGCTCCCACCTGGTGGGCGACCTGGCCGCCGCCGACGCGCTCATCGTCGTGCCCGAGGACGTGACCTCCCTCGAGGCCGGCTCCCGGGTCCAGGTGCTGCGGCTGACGCGTCCGGAGGAGGGCGCGTGAGCGACCCGGCCGAGCGAGCAGACGGCGTACGGCTGACCCACGTCGACGAGCGCGGGGCGGCGCGGATGGTCGACGTCTCGGCCAAGGACGTCACGGTGCGGACCGCCTCGGCCTCGGGGCGCGTGCTCGTCTCCGCCCGGGTGGTGGCCCTGCTGCGGGGGGAGGGCGTGCCCAAGGGCGACGCGCTCGGCGTGGCCCGGGTCGCGGGGATCATGGGCGCCAAGCTGACGCCGACCCTGGTCCCGCTGTGCCACCCGCTGGCCCTGTCCGGGGTCACCGTCGACCTCGAGGTGGCCGACGACGCCGTCGAGATCCTCGCCACCGTGCGCACCACCGACCGCACCGGCGTCGAGATGGAGGCGCTGAGCGCCGTCTCCGTGGCCGCGCTGACGGTGGTCGACATGGTCAAGGCCGTCGACAAGGCCACGGTGATCACCGACGTCCGGGTCGAGACGAAGACCGGTGGTCGCTCCGGGGACTGGGCCCGATGACCGCGACGACGGGGACGGGGACGGGGACGACAGGCTCGGCCCGGCTGCCGGCGGCCGTGGTGGTCGCCTCGAACCGCGCCGCGGCCGGGGTCTACGAGGACACGACCGGGCCGCTCATCGTCGATGCGCTGCGCGAGCTCGGCTTCGTGGTCGACGACCCGGCGGTCGTCCCCGACGGCGACCCGGTCCGCCACGCGATCGCCGCCGCCGTCGACGCGGGTGCCCGGGTCGTGCTCACCACCGGCGGTACGGGGCTCACGCCCACGGACCGTACGCCGGAGGCGACCCGCCCGCTGCTGGACCGGGAGGTGCCCGGCATCGCCGAGGCCATCCGGGCCCACGGCGTCGCCCAGGGTGTCCCGACCGCGATCCTCTCCCGCGGGCTGGCCGGCGTCGTCGGGTCCGCGCTCGTGGTGAACCTGCCCGGCTCGCGAGGCGGGGTCGAGGACGGGCTGGCGGTGCTGGGCCCGGTGCTCGTGCACGCCGCGGAGCAGGTCGTCGGGAGCGACCATTGAGCGAGCGGGTCTGGCCGGTGCGCCTGGAGTCGGGCCGCGACCCGGTCGTGACGCTGCGCCCGCTCTCGCGCCACGACGGCGACGACTGGCGTGAGGCCCGCCGGCGCAACGCCGCGTGGCTGCTGCCGTGGGACGCGACCGTGCCGCCCGGCGGCTCGACGCGCCCGACGAGCTACGCCTCGCTGGTCCGCCGGCTCAACAAGCAGGCCCGTGCCGGCGCGACGATGCCGTTCGCGGTCGACGTCGACGGCACGTTCGCCGGTCAGGTGACGGTCAACAACATCGTGCGCGGCTCGGCCCTCTTCGCCTCGGTCGGCTACTGGCTCGACCAGCGTTTCGCCGGGCGCGGGGTGATGCCGCGCGCCGTGGCGATGACGATCGACCACTGCTTCGGTGCCGCCGGTCTGCACCGCGTCGAGATCGCGATCCGCCCGGAGAACTCCAACTCGTTGCGGGTCGTGGAGAAGCTGCGGCTGCACGAGGTCGGCTACGCCCCCCGCTTCCTGCACATCGACGGCGAGTGGCGCGACCACAGGATCTGGGCGGTCACCGCCGAGGAGTGCCCCGACGGCATGCTCGCCCGCCTCGACGGCGCCGCCGGCTGAGCCGCCCGGCCCTCCTGCGCGACCCGCCCGCCCCACCCGCCCCACCCGCCCCAGGAACACCCGGCTGGCCGGGTACTCCCGAGCCTGTCGCCCTGTGCAGACGCCGACAAGCTCGAGAACCGGCCGACAAGTCCGCCCACCGGACCAGCACACCCGGGGATGTCCACCTCCGCCACGACCTCACCGGTCACATCCGCCCCACAAGCAATCTGCGACACACCAGGTCACATCCGCGCCACCCCGTCGACACGCTCCTACGCTGCCGCTGTGGACCTCAGTGCTCTGATCTTCGTCGCGCTCGCGGTGGCCTGGGCCGTCTACCTGGTCCCGAAGGCGATCCGCCACCACGACGAGGCCGCCCGCGCCCGCTCGGTCGAGCGCTTCTCGCACACGATGCGCGTCCTCGCGCGCCGCGAGAGCGTGTCCCCCGCGCGCGGCGCCGGTGACGGTCGGGTGGTGCTCAGCCCCGGGCGCGCGGCCTCGACCAGCGTGGTGGTGACCAAGGCGAGCGTCCACGAGGTCAGCGTCGAGGCCGCCGCGCTCGGCGGCACCGCTGCGCCGGCCGCCACCCACCCGCCCGCCGTACGCCGTGCGGCCGCGGCCCGCGCCGCCCAGCGCCGCCGTCGGGTGCTGCTCTCGATCCTCGCCCTGCTCGCGCTCACCACCCTCGTAGCGGCCCTCACCCCGGTCGGCTGGCTGTGGACGCTCGTGCCCGTCGCCGTCCTCGTCGTCTGGCTCGTCACCTGCCGTCTGGCCCGCCGCGTCGAGACCGGCGAGGCCGCCAGGGCCCAGCTCGCGCGCGCCGAGCGTCGTGACGAGAGAGCCGTCCGCGCCGACGAGCGCCGTGAGCGGCGGATCGCCCGGCGCGCGGAGCGCGAGGAGGACTTCTTCGGCGGCTACGAGCCGATCGGCGACCTCCCCCCGGAGGACGAGAAGGACCCCACCGACCAGATCGCCGCCGTCGTCACCGGCGCGAGCGAGTCCGTGCGCTCGGTCGTCGCGTCCGGCGTCTGGGACCCCGTGCCCGTCACCCTGCCGACGTACGTCGACAAGGCCGCCGCCGCGCCCCGCAGCGTGCGCACCATCGACCTCGACTCGACCGGCGTCTGGACCTCGGGGCCGAGCGAGTCCGACAGTGCCCTGGCCCGCGAGGCCGAGCAGGCCGACCGCGCCGAGCGAGACGCCGACCGGGCCCACGAGCAGGCCCGGGTCGAGCGGGAACGACGCGCCACCGGCTCCTGAGGCTCGTCGAGCGGGGGTTGGGAGCGCCGGTCACCCTGGTGCTAATGTTTCGCCTCGCGTGCTTGCACGCGATGGGGCTGTGGCGCAGTTGGTAGCGCGTCTCGTTCGCAATGAGAAGGTCAGGGGTTCGAATCCCCTCAGCTCCACCCATCG
>CAVUFK010000009.1:0-285528 GCA_963740745.1 uncultured Actinomycetota bacterium | reverse complement strand
TCACGTTCCGCTTCGCGATCGTGCGCTGGAACATGCGCACCCCCGGTCGCGAGCCCGACGAGGAGTACGCCGCCGGCGAGCCCGACGCAGCGGGCGGGAGCGGGGCCGGGGCGTCCGCCGACTCCCGCGAGCGCGCCGAGCAGCTGATCGAGGCCTTCGGCGGCCGCGACAACCTGCGCGACGTCGACGCCTGCATCACCCGGCTGCGCATCGAGGTCGCCGATCGCGGCGACGTGGACAAGAGGCGGCTCACCGCCCTCGGTGCCGCCGGCGTGATCGAGGTCGGCAACAACGTCCAGGCCGTCTTCGGCACCCGCTCCGACGTGCTCAAGGACGACATCCGAGCGGTGCTCGCCGGTGGCGTGCCGAGCGGCGGCGGGTCCGTGGCCACCGAGGCGCCCGCCACGACGGCGCCCACCACGACGGGGACCACCACGACGGGGACCACCACGACGGTCCTCGCCCCCGTCGCGGGTCGCACGCTCACCCTGTCGGACGTCCCCGACGCCACCTTCGCCCGCGGCACCGTCGGCCACGGGGTCGCGATCGACCCCCCGCGCGAGGAGGTCACCGCCGTCGCGCCGGTCAGCGGAAAGATCATCAAGCTGTGGCCGCACGCCTTCGTGGTGATGGGCACTGACGGCGTCGGCGTGCTGGTCCACCTCGGGCTCGACACCGTGCGCCTGGCCGGCGAGGGCTTCACCACCCACGTCGAGGAGGGCGCCGAGGTCGAGGCCGGCGAGCGGATCGTCACGATGGACACCGTCGCCGTCGAGGCCACCGGCAAGAACCCGGTCGTGGTCGTGGTCGCGATGGACACCAAGGCCGACCAGGTCGCCCCGACCGAGGTGGACACCCACCCGGTAGCAGCCCTGGACGACCTGTTCGAGGTGACCCGCTGAGATGGAGATCGTGATCCTCGACGACCCGCCCTCGATCGGCCGCCTGGCCGCCGACGAGGTCTGCGCGCTGCTGGGCCGCAAGCCCGACGCGGTGCTCGGGCTCGCGACGGGGTCCTCGCCCCAGCCGGTGTACGAGGCGCTGGTCGCGCGCCACGAGGCCGGCGAGGTCACCTTCGCCGACGCCCGGGCCTTCACCCTCGACGAGTACGTCGGGCTGGCCGAGGACCACCCGGAGCGCTACCGCAACGTGATCGCCTCGCACTTCACCTCGCGCGTCGACCTCGACCCGGCCGCGGTGCGGGGGCCCGACGGGTCCGCCGACGACGTGCCGGCGGCCTGTGCGGCGTACGAGCAGGCGATCAGCGACGCCGGCGGCGTCGACCTCCAGGTGCTCGGGATCGGCACCGACGGCCACATCGGGTTCAACGAGCCCGGGTCGTCGCTGGCCTCGCGCACGCGGATCAAGACGCTGACCCACCAGACCCGCGCCGACAACGCCCGCTTCTTCGGCGGCGACCTGGACGCCGTGCCGACGCACTGCCTGACCCAGGGCCTGGCCACCATCATGGCCGCACGCCACGTCGTGCTCGTGGCCACCGGACGCGGGAAGGCCCAAGCGGTGCACCAGCTCGCGGAGGGCCCCGTCAGCGCGCTGTGGCCGGCGACGATCCTGCAGCACCATCCCCACGTGAGCGTGCTGCTCGACGAGGGGGCGGCCAGCCGGCTGCAGCTCGCGGGGTACTACCGCGAGACCTTCCGCGCCAAGCCGGCCTGGCAGGGGCTGTGAGGCCGGTGCCGCCGTGCTGATCGCGGCGGGGTGCCTCGTCGACGGCGAGGCGGTCCACCGGCCGGGCTGGGTGGAGGTCGACAGGGGGCGTGTGGTCGCCTCCGGCGGCGGTCGGCCTCCGGGGGCGGTCGAGTTCGACCTGCCGGACGCGACCGTGGTGCCCGGGTTCGTCGACACGCACGTGCACGGTGGTGGAGGAGCGAGCTTCTCCGAGGCGACCCCCGAGGCCGTCGACGCCGCGGTGGGCCTGCACCGCGCCCACGGCACGACCACCATGCTCGCCTCGCTGGTCTCGGCCACGCCGGAGGACCTGCTTCGCCAGGTCCGGGCGCTGGCCGAGCACGTCGAGGGCGGCACGCTGGCCGGCGTGCACCTCGAGGGGCCGTGGCTCTCCGCGCGCCGGTGCGGGGCGCACGAGCCCTCGACGCTGCGCGACCCCGACCCCGACGAGGTGCGCGACGTGCTCGCGTCCGCGCGCGGGACGGTGCGGATGGTGACGCTCGCGCCCGAGCTGCGACGGCGCGACCGCGGCGATCCGTGCGGTCGTCGGGGCCGGGGCGGTCGCCGCGGTGGGTCACACCGACGCGACGTACGACCAGGCGCGCGAGGCCGTGACGGCGGGCGCCACCGTGGCCACGCACCTGTTCAACGCGATGCGCCCGGTGCACCACCGCGAGCCGGGGCCGGTCGTGGCGCTGGTCGAGGACGACCGGGTCACGCTCGAGCTGATCGCGGACGGCGTCCACCTGCACCCGGCGCTGCTGCGCGACGTCGTCGCCCGGGCCGGCGCGGACCGGGTCTCGCTGGTCACCGACGCCATGGCCGCGGCGGGGATGCCGGACGGCGCCTACGAGATCGGGGCGCTCGCCGTCGACGTGGTCGACGGGGTCGCGCGCCTCGCGGGCGCCGAGACCATCGCGGGCAGCACCGCCACCATGGACGCGTTGTTCTGCTTCGCGGTGCGGCACTCCCCCGGCGACGTCGACACCGATGCCGCCCTGCTGGCCGCGGCGCGCTCGACCTCGCTCGTCCCGGCGCGGTCCCTCGACCTGAAGGACGTCGGCTCCCTGCGGCCCGGGGCGTACGCCGACCTCGTCGTCCTCGACCCCGACCTCGCCGTCGCCCGCGTGATGCGGCGCGGCGCCTGGCTGGAGCGCTGAGCAGGTTCACCCGTCGAAGCGGTCGCGCGCGGGGGCTCGGGGCCTGTCGTCCTGGTCTCCGTCACCGCAGCGGGATCCGCGAGCGGGAGGTCTCCATCCACGGCTGGCGACGGTGGCGACCGCAGGACGCCGGTGAGCGCTCACCGGGTCGAGCCCGATCGACGAGGTCGGCACGATCGTGCACCACGATGTCCACTCCTGCGCGTGGCGCTGTCCCGCAGAGACGAGTGCACAGGTCTATATTGCGTGGGTGGAACCACCGGCCCCGGTGGTTGCAGAGACTGGGGAAAATCATGGCAACCGTGCTGTGGATCATCGCTGTCGTACTCGTCATCGCCGGCATCCTCGCCATCCTGCGCAAGCAGATGCTGTGGGGTGCCGTGTTGATCGTCGTCGGCCTGCTCGTCGGGCCGGGTGGGGTCAGCATCTTCGGCTAGCTGGACAGCTGGGAGGCGCCGGGGCGTGACGTCATCGAGGACTGAGCTGGTCCACCGTCCTCGGAGGTGACGGTCGCCTGCCGGTGACCACTCACCGGTGACGTACGCCGGGCAGCGCAGGGTCCGGCGCGTCCCCCGGATTCAGGAAGGTGATCGTCCGGGACAGGTGCCAAGGTCGACCTCATGACATTGAGCTTTGCTGGAGTCCTGGATCGCCTCGCCGTGCTCGCCGCTGTCGACCGGCTCACCGACGTGGTCGCCTCCGCCGAGGTGGCGGACGCCTGGGACCAGGAGTCGGCGCTCGCAGGCATGACGGTCGGCGGCGTGGCGCGTCACCTGGTGAGCCAGCCCGAGTGTGCCGTCGAGTTCCTCACGACACCGGGTCCTCCCGACGCCCCGCTGCTGGCCCTGGTCGGGCACTACGACCGGGTCGACTGGTTGGCCGCGCCCGTGAGCGCCGTCGAGAACACCTCGATCCGCGACGACTTCAACCAGATGGCTCTCGCCGGGCACGCCGAGGCGGTCGAGGTGCTCCGCCGATCGCGCGCGGAGCTGGACTCGGCGATCCACGCGGCGGGTCCGACGACGTACGTGCCGTGGCAGGACTGTTCGCTGCCCACCGACGACTTCCTGGTGGTGCGGCTGATGGAGGTCGTGGTGCACGCCGACGACCTGTGCGCCAGCGTGGGCCTTCCGACCCCGACGTTCGGCCCGGACGAGCTCGAACCGGTGCTCTGCCTCCTCGCGGCCCTGGCCGCGCGACGTCGGGGGCAGGACCCGGTGCTGCGCGCCCTGAGCCGGCACGAGCGGGCAGCCGGCTCGGTGTCTGCCTTCTGAGCGCGCGTGGACGTCGCACCAGCATGGGCCGGTGCGGCTGACCAGCGCTACGCCACGTGCTTGGACGCCGCTCTCCCCGTCGACGAGATCAGGGACGAACCCTGGGGATGCGCGAGCTCGGGCTGACCGACCCGAGCGGGAACGTCCTGCGGATCGGCTGCGTGCTCTCGCTGGGCCCGCGCCATGCCCACGGTGCGACCGCGTCAGTACCACCCGAAGCGCTCGGAGTGGGCCCAGGCCCCCTGCGGGTTGCCGTAGCGGGCAGCGATGTAGGCCAGTCCCCAGGTGATCTGGGTCTCCGGGTCGGTACGCCAGTCGTCGGCGACGACGGCCATCTTGGAGCCCGGCAACGACTGCGGGATGCCGTAGGCGCCCGACGAGGGGTTCTCCGCGAGGTGGTTCCAGCCCGACTCGCGCTGCCACAGCGCGTCGAGGTAGGGCCACTGCTCGGCGTCGAAGCCGAACTCCAGCAGCATCTGGTAGCCGAGCCCACGGTTGGAGTCGAGGTCGACGTCGGTCGGCAGCGTGTCCGGCGACGGGCTCGGCAGGCTCAGGGCGATCCGCTCGGCCCGGTCGCGCAGCTGCTCGAGGATCACGCGCCGCGGCACACGGGCAGCTGCGCCCGTGCGTCCCGGTCCGGTGCCGGCGGTCCTCGCGGGCTTCGCGGTCCTCACGGGTCCAACGGGCCTTGTGGGCTTCGCCGGCCGGGCGGCCTGCGGGGTCGTGGCGGTCTCGGTGGTCGCGGAGGTCGCGGTGGTCGCGGAGGGGTCCGGGGCCGACGGGGAGCCGGTGACACCGGCACCGGACGTCGTCGGGGGCTCCGAGGTCGCGCGGCGCTCCGGGGGCGAGGATCCCGCCCCGCCGCAGCCGGCGACCAGCAGCACCGCGAGCGCGGCTCCCACGGCCCTCGCCAGTCGCACCCGCCCCATCCGCGGGAGCGTACGCGATCGAGCGGTCCCGGTTCCCGCGGTTGCCGCCACTCGAGCCGACAGCTCAGCGTCCGGAAGGATCGGTACCGCTCCCTGGCGGACCGGTGCGCAGGCAGCGTGCTTTGCTGGGAGCAGTGACATTGCCTGTACGAACGGAGTACCGCTGTGTTCCTGACGATCCTCGTCATCGTGGTCGTCTCGTTCGCGCTCGTCATCGGTGCCGCGTGGGGATGCTACGGCCGGCTCCCTGCCGAGCTGGAGGGCTTCATCGTCGCCCTGGCCGGCGGCGCACTGATGGTGTCCGCGGTGCTCGAGCTCATCGATCCGGCCACCGATGTCGCGCCCCTGTGGGCCGTTGCAGCATGTTCCCTCGCGGGCGCTGCGGCGTTCTCGGGACTCGACAGGCTCGTCAAGGCAAGGTTCGGGTCTGACAGCGGAGGCGGGCTCCTGGCCGCCATCACCCTGGACGGGATCCCGGAGAACCTGGCCCTGGGGGTTGCGCTGATCGGCGCAGGACCACTTCAGGTGGCGTCGTTGTCGGGGTCCATCTTCCTCTCCAACCTCCCCGAGGCCGCAGGGGGCGCCGACGAGATGGCCGACGGCCGCTCGAAGCCGAAGGTTCTCGGCTTGTGGACGGCCACCGCCCTCCTTCTCTCCGCGGCGGCGCTGGCCGGCAACCTGCTGCTGTCCGGTGTCCCGGAGGCGGCGCTGGGGCTGATCCGTTGCGTGGCCGGCGGGGCGGTCACCGCCTCGCTCGCCACCGAGGTCTTCCCCAAGGCGTTCAAGGAGGACAGCTACCTGACCGGGGTCGCCACGGCGCTCGGCCTCGTCCTCGCCGTCGTCCTGGACCAGCTGGGCTGACTGATGACCAGACACTAGGACTGCTCGCCACCACTGTCCGCCTCGCCGGCGACGCCGCCCCCGGTGCGACGCGACCCGGTCGACGGTTCGTCCGGGATCGGCGACCTCTCCGAGAAGAGCACGCCTGGCTCGCGCGCATCGTGGTCTCGCCGAGCTCGGAGGCGGGTAGCTGCGTGGCGCACGTCCTCGCCAGCGGCCAGACTGCTGGCATGACCTCACGCGTGTCCCACACCTCCACCGACTGCACGGACGCCTACGCCCTCTCCGAGTGGTGGAAGGCGGTGCTCGACTACGTCGACGTCGAGGACGACCCCAACGAGCCCGGTCACGAGGAGTGCATGATCCTCAGCCGGGACGGCACTCATCGCCTGCTGTTCATCGAGGTCCCCGAGGGCAAGCAGGTCAAGAACCGCCTGCACCTCGACCTCGAGCCGGTCGAGGGCAGCCGCGACGACGAGCTCGCCCGTCTGAGGGCCCTGGGAGCGGTCGAGGTCGCGGACCACCGCGGGCAGCACGGCCCGGGAACGGGGTGGGTCGTGCTCGCCGACCCCGAGGGCAACGAGTTCTGCATCCTGCGCAACGCCGCCGAGCGTGCGGGAGCCTGAGCGAGGCATCGCGATGACCGGCCCTGACGGCGACGACCTCCCCGTCCTGGTCGCAGCCGGGGTCGTCGTACGTCGTGACGACGGCGCCGTCCTGCTCCAGCTCCGATCCGACGACGGCACGTGGGGACCGCCCGGTGGCGGGCTCCACCCCGGCGAGACCCTGGAACAGGCGGCGCGTCGCGAGCTGACCGAGGAGACCGGACTCGTCGCGGGCGAGCTGCGACTGCTCGACGTGTACTCCGGGCCGGACTTCGTCGTGCGCTATCCCGACGGCAACGCGGCCTACGTCGTCGGCGCGACGTACGAGACGGCCGGGGCCACCGGCGATCCCACCCCCGACGGGGACGAGACGGCCGCGCTGGCCTGGTTCGCGACGGACGCCCTGCCCTCACAGGTCAACACCTTCAACCGCCTGGTCCTCGGGCGGGTCGGCCTGGTCGTGCCCGTTCAGGGGCGGCCCGCGTAGACGACCACGGCCCGGTCGTGCACGGTCGTCTCCTTCTCGAGCTGCAGACCGACCTTCTCGGCGACGCGGCGCGACGGCAGATTCTCGGGCACCACGATGGCGATCAGGCGCTCGATGCCACGCTCCCGGGCGATGTCGCGGCAGGCCGACGCCGCCTCCGTCGCGAACCCGGCTCCCTGCCGGTCCGGGAGCAGGTGGTAGCCGATCTCGAGGTCCTCGACGCCGTCGACCCGCTGCCAGGTCAGGCCGCACTCCCCCACGAACCGCCCGTCGACGTCGTGCAGCAGCCACAGCCCGAACCCGTCCCGGGCGTAGCCGTCCACGTTCCACCGGATCCACGCCGTCGCCTCGTCGCGGCTCTTCGGCGCGGGGTAGTGCTCCATCACGACCGGGTCGCCGAGCAGACGGGCCACGTCGTCGAGGTCGTCCTCGTCCATCCGACGGAAGGCGAGCCTCGGCGAGGACGGCAGGTCCGCGCCCTCCGTCACCTCGGGAACCCGTCCCAGGACCACCGCGGGATCCCGAGCCCGTCGGGCACGTCGTCGGCGGAGTCGGGGTAGGCGCTCATCGTCGTCGTGGCCGCCCACGCGAAGTAGTCGTGCAGCGCAGCGCGCAGGGGGTCCTCGACCAGACCGACGTCGGTCATCGCATCGTCGAAGCACTCGACGGCACGTCGGTCCATCTCCTCGTGCGTGCCGTTGCCGCTGTGCATCCGCACCACCGACGACTCGTCGCCGTACCGCTCGGAGTAGGTGGCGGGGCCACCCAGGGCCTCGGCCCAGTACGCCGCGAGCCGCTCGGTGTGCTGGGGGTGGAAGCCGTGGCCGAACGCGTGCGAGACGACCGGGTCGGCCAGCACCCGCCCGTGCCAGGCGGCAGCGAGACGCAGGATCGCCGACCCGCCGCCGGCCGCGTCGTACAGGCTCTCCACGCCGCCAGGCTCGCACCTCGTCGGCTCCCGGGCCAGCCGCGTGGACGGGTCGGCCCGCACCACCTCAGCACGGGACGGCGCCGAGCCGGGCCAGGCCCTGGAGGTCGCCCGGCCCGTAGGAGAGCTGGCCGACGTTGTCGGCGTTCATCAGCTCCTCGGGGTCGTCGACGTGGGCGAGGCCCACCACGTGACCCAGCTCGTGGTCGATGATCGCCTGGGCGTACGGCGTCCGCTCGCCCACGTGGGCAGCGAAGACGTCGCGGTCCAAGACGATCCTGCCCGTCACGTAGTGCACCAGTCCGGGACGCCCGGCGGCGGAGCTCCCGCCGATGCCCGCGACGTCACCGGCCAGCTCGGGCACCTCCTCCGGCGTCGCCCACATGATCAGGACGGGCTGGGGCACGAGGGAGGTCGTCGAGACGTCCCGCGCGTCGCTCAGCCCGACGCGGACCACTGGACGCCGGTCGCCGCGCTCGTGTGCGCCAGCCCGGTCTCGACCGCCGCACCGCCACCATGTCGTGGCTCGGCGAGAACGCGAACGCACCGGCGAGGACGACGGCCGAGACCAGCAGCCCGGGGATCGTCGCGCCGTGCTGGCGTCGTTCGTCGGGGACCCGGGCCGGCGGCAGGGCGCCGAGACCGAGCTCGCGGTCGAGCCGGTCCAGCTCGGCCATCCTGCGGGCGACGTAGCGAGCGCCCCTGCGCTGCCGGTAGCGCGCCGAGAGGTGGGTGAGCACGCCGCATCCTCGCCCCAGCGACCCGGTGCGCGCAGGCGTTCGGCAGGCGGTCCAGACGACCTGTGGCCTGCGCGGGACCAGGGAGCGGGCCTAGGTGGGTGACGGCCGGTCCTGGAACCCTGTGCGAAGGTGATCAGCATGTCCACCCTGGTGCTCGGCCCGCTGCTGCGCCACGTCGACGAGACCGGGGCGACGGTCTGGGTCGAGACCGAGCGGGCCGCCACGGTCACGGTCACCGCCGGTGACCGGGTCGAGCGGGCTCGCACCTTCGCCGTCCACGGCCACCACTACGCCGTGCTCCAGGTCGAGGGCCTGGCGAAGAACACCAAGACCCCGTACACCGTCGACGTGGACGACGAGCGGGTCTGGCCCGAGGCGGGCTCGCCGTACCCGCCCTCGCTGATCCCGACGCTCGACGTCGAGAAGCCGCTGCGCCTGGCCTTCGGCTCCTGCCGCACGTCGGTCTCGCACGACGAGAAGGGCAACAAGACCCACGGCGTCGACGCCCTGCGCGCCTACGCGCTGCGGATGGCCGGGGTGACCGACGAGCTGTCGGGCGACGACCCCGATCCCGGCGAGGCCCGCTGGCCCGACCTGGTGCTCTTCCTCGGCGACCAGGTCTACGCCGACGAGACCACCGAGGCGATGGAGAAGTTCATCTCCGCTCGCCGCGACATCGAGCAGGCGCCGTGGGACGAGCTGAAGGACTACGAGGAGTACGCCCACCTCTACTGGCTCGCCTGGTCCGACCCCGCGAACCGCTGGCTGCTCTCGACCCTGCCCAGCGCGATGATCTTCGACGACCACGACATCCGCGACGACTGGAACACCTCCAAGGCGTGGAAGGACGAGATGGAGGCCACCAGCTGGTGGCACAGCCGGATCGTGGGCGGGCTGGCGTCCTACTGGGTCTACCAGCACGTCGGCAACATGACGCCCGAGGAGCGCGCCGGCGACGCGGTCTGGTCCAAGATCGCCGCCCACGAGGGCACCGAGGAGTACGACGCCAGCGACGCCCTCGACCACCTCGCGAACGAGGCCGACCAGCACCCCACGTCCTACCGCTGGAGCTTCGTGCGCACCTACGGCACGCAGGCCCGCCTGATCGTCGTCGACTCCCGCGCGGCCCGCGTCCTCGAGGAGGACCGCCGCAGCCTGCTCGACGAGGACGAGATGGCCTGGCTCGACGAGCAGATGCGCGGCGACGTCGACCACCTGCTCGTCGGGACCTCGCTGCCGTTCCTGCTCGCGCCCGGCCTGCACTACGTCGAGGCGTTCGCCGAGCAGCTCTCCGCGGGGGCGTGGGGCCGGCGCGGCGCACGGTTCGGCGAGTGGGCCCGTCAGACCGTCGACCTCGAGCACTGGGCGGCCTTCCAGGACGCCTTCGAGCGGGTCTCCGCGATGACGCTCGCGGTCGCTCGCGGTGAGCGCGGTCGCGCTCCCCGCACGGTCACGTTCCTCTCCGGCGACGTGCACCACTCCTACGTCTCCGAGGCGGTCCCGGCCGCCGACCGGACGCACACCTCGGCCCCCCTGCAGAGCCGGATCATCCAGGCCGTCTGCTCGCCGATCCGCAACCCGCTGCAGCGGCGGTGGCGCTTCGGCACGGCGGTCGCCTCCTACGGCGTGGCGGGCCCGATCGGTCACGTCGTGGCCCGCTCGGCCAAGGTGCCTGAGGCGTCGCTCACGTGGAAGCTGATCCGGGGACCGTGGTTCGACAACAACCTGGCCACCCTCGAGGTCACCGAGCCGGGGCTGCGGATGTGGTGGGCCACCGGCAAGGTCGACGGCGACGACCACCTCCACCCCCGCCTGGCCCGGGTCGCCGAGGTGGGCATCGAGTGAGCGTCCCGTTCGTGCTCGCGTCGGCCTCGCCGGCGCGGCTGGCGACGTTGCGCTCCGCCGGCCTCGACCCGACCGTGATCGTCTCCGGCGTCGACGAGTCGGTGCTCGACGGGCTGCCGCCCGCCGAGCTCTCCGTCGGCCTCGCCCGGCTCAAGTGCGAGGCCGTCGCCGGTCGTGACGAGGTGCCCGGCGACGCGCTCGTGCTCGGCTGCGACTCCGTGCTCGAGCTCGACGGTGAGGCCCTCGGCAAGCCCGCCGACGCCGCCGACGCGACCCGGCGCTGGGAGGCGATGCGCGGGCGCAGCGGCGTGCTGCACTCCGGCCACGCCCTGCGCGACCGGGCCACCGGACGCCTCGAGCTCGCCGGCGCGGCCACGACGGTCCACTTCGCCGAGGTCACCGACGCCGAGATCGCGGCGTACGTCGCCACCGGCGAGCCGCTCGCCGTCGCCGGCGCGTTCACCGTCGACGGCCTCGGCGGGGCCTTCGTCACCGGCATCGAGGGCGACTTCCACACCGTCGTCGGGGTCGGGCTGCCGCTGCTGCGCACGATGGTCGCCGCCCTGGGACACTCGTGGACCGACCTGTGGGCCCGGTGATCCGAGGGTGAGCACCACCCGCACGTCCCGCTCCGAGCGCGCGGCCGAGCGCGCCCGCAAGAAGGCCGAGCGGCCGCCGATCCCCGGTGAGATCCTGGTGCTCGTCGGATCGGCGTTCGTGATCGCGATCGGCTTCGGCCTGGTCTCCCCCGTCCTGCCCGCCTACGCCCGCAGCTTCGACGTCGGCGTGGCCGCCGCCTCGGTCGTGGTGTCGGCCTTCGCGTTCTTCCGGCTCGTCTTCGCCCCCGCCGGCGGCGCCCTCGTCTCCCGGCTCGGCGAGCGCCCGGTCTACCTCACCGGGCTGCTGGTGGTCGCGGCGTCGTCGCTGGCCACCGCGTTCGCGCAGTCCTACACCCAGCTGCTGATCTACCGCGGTCTCGGCGGCATCGGCTCGACGATGTTCACCGTCTCCGCGATGGCCCTGCTCGTGCGGCTGTCCCCGCCCACGATCCGCGGCCGGGTCACCTCCGCCTACGCCAGCAGCTTCCTGCTCGGCGGGATGCTCGGCCCGGTGCTCGGCGGGCTGCTGGCCACCTTCGGCCTGCGCCTGCCCTTCATCGCCTACGCCGTCGCGCTGGTCATCGCCGCCACGGTGGTCGGCGTCCGCCTCTCCGGGACCCGCCTCGCCCCCTCACCAGATGCGCCCAGGCTGCCGCCGATGCAGGTGCGCGAGGCCCTGACCCACCCGGCCTACCGCGCCAGCCTGGCCTCGGCCTTCGCCAACGGCTGGTGCAACTTCGGGGTCCGCGTGGCGGTGCTCCCGCAGTTCGCCGTCGCCGTCCACGACGACACCTGGGTCGCCGGGATCGCGTTGGCCGTCGCCGCGCTCGGGACCGCCGCCACGCTCCAGGTCGCCGGCCGGATCGCCGACTCCGCCGGCCGCCGACCCCTGGTGATCATCGGCCTCCTGGTCACCGCGGCCACGCTCGGCCCGATCGGACTGTCGACCGACCTGGTCGTGCTGTTCGTGCTCTCGGGGCTCTCCGGCATCGGTGCCGGGCTGGTCAACCCCGGTCAGCAGGCCACCGTCGCGGACGTCGTCGGCGCCGGGCGCAGCGGCGGCACGGTGCTGAGCACCTTCCAGATGGCCCAGGACTCCGGCGCGATCCTCGGCCCGGTCCTGGTCGGTCTGGTCGCCGACCGGGCCGGCTTCGCCTGGGCCTTCGCGACGACCGCCGCGATCAGCCTGATCGCGATCCTGCCCTGGCTGCGCGCGCCGGAGACGCTGCACGACGCCCAGGCCGAGGACGCCGCCGACAGCGCCGCCGACCACGACGGGGGCGCTACGGTCGAGTCATGAGCGAGACGACCGCCACACCCGAGCTGCCCAGCTCCGACCTCGAGCTGGACGGGCACGCCGCGCCGCTGGTCGGGCGACGGTGGGAGGCGCACGACCCGACCTGGATCGCGCTGGTCGTGCACGGCTACGGCGAGCACGTGGGCCGCTACGAGTGGGTCGCCGCGCGGCTCGCCGGGGCCGGCGCGGCGACGTACGGCGTGGACCACGTCGGTCACGGTCGCAGCGGAGGTGAACGGGTCGTCGTCGAGGACGTCGACGGCGTCGTCGACGACGTGCACCTGCTCGCGCAGGTGGCCGGGGCCGAGCACCCCGACCTGCCCGTGGTGCTGGTCGGGCACTCGATGGGCGGGCTGATCGGCGCCCGCTACGCCCAGCGGCACGCGGGCGAGCTGGCCGCGGTCGTGCTCACCGGCCCGGTGCTGGGCCGGTGGGAGGCCGTCGAGTCGCTGCTGGGCGCCGAGGAGATCCCCGACGTCCCGATCGACCCCGCCACTCTCTCGCGCGACCCGTCGGTCGGCGAGGCCTACGTCGCCGACGACCTGGTCTGGCACGGGCCGTTCAAGCGCCCGACCCTCCAGGCCCTCGTCACCGCCATGGAGCGCGTCAGCGAGGCCGGGGTGATCACCGAGGTACCCGTGCTGTGGCTGCACGGCGAGGACGACCAGCTCGTCCCGATCGGACCCTCGCGCGAGGGGTGGGCCCGGATCGCGGGTCCCGAGTCGGAGCAGAAGAGCTATCCCGGGGCCCGTCACGAGATCCTCAACGAGACCAACCGCGACGAGGTCCTCGGCGACGCGCTCGACTTCGTGGCCCGCCACGTGCCCGGCGTACGCCGGTAGGACGCACCGGGCCCGGTTTGATCCGTGGTCCGGGCTACTCGACGGGCAGACCGAGCCCCCGCGCGATCAGCATCCGCTGCACCTCCGAGGTGCCCTCACCGATCTCGAGCACCTTGGCGTCGCGGTAGAGCCGCGCGACCGGGTACTCCTCCATGAAGCCGTAGCCGCCGAAGACCTGCGTGGCGATCCGGGTCGCGCTGACCGCCGACTCGGTCGTGTAGAGCTTGCAGACCGCCGCGGCCTGCTTGAACTCCTTCATCGAGACCCCGTGGCCGGCCTGCATCGCGTCCTTCATCGCCGCGGCGCGGTAGGTCAGCAGCCGCGAGGCGTGCAGCATCACCTCGAGGTCGGCGATCTGGAAGGCCACGCCCTGCTTGCGACCGATCGGACCGCCGAAGGTCTGGCGCTCCCCGGCATAGGCCAGCGAGGCGTCGAGGCAGGCCTGGATGCAGCCCACGGCCAGGGCCCCGATCGCGACGCGGCCGTCGTCGAGGGTGGAGAGGAACTGGGCGTAGCCGCGGCCGCGCTCGCCGAGCAGGTTGGCCTCCGGCACGCGGACGTCGGACAGGCTCAGCGGGTGGGTGTCCGAGGCGTGCCAGCCGAGCTTGTCGTAGGCCTTCTCGGCGGTGAAGCCCGGCGTCCCCGAGGGGATCATGATCGCGCTGACCTCGGGCCGACCGTCCTCGCGCTCGCCGGTGCGGGCGGTGACGGTGACCAGGCTGGTGATCTCGGAGCCGGAGTTCGTGATGAACTGCTTGGCGCCGTTGACGACCCACTCGCCGTCGTCGAGCACGGCCCTGGTCTGGGTCGCAGCAGCGTCCGAGCCGGCGCCCGGCTCGGTGAGCCCGAAGCCCGCGACCCGCTCGCCCGCGACGAGGTCGGGCAGCCAGGCCTGCTTCTGCTCGTCGGTGCCGAAGGTGAGCACCGGGTTGATCCCCAGGCTCACCGCGGCCTCGAGGGTGATCCCCATCGACTGGTCGACCCGCCCGATCTCCTCGATCGCCACGCACAGGCTGGTGAAGTCACCGCCGGCGCCGCCGTACTCCTCGGGAGCGGTGAGGCCGAAGAGTCCCAGCTTGCCCATCTCGTGGACCACGTCGACGGGGAAGAAGTGGTCGCGGTCCCACTGCGCCGCGTGCGGAGCGATCCGGTCCTCGGCGAAGTCCCGCACGCTCCGGCGGAACTCCTCGTGCTCCCGGGAGAGCTCGAAGGCGGTCACAGGGCTCTCGGAGGTGCTCATCGGTGCATCCTACCGCCGAGGTTAGCGTTTGTTAACCTCCGCCTGGACTACGCTCGCCCGGTGGCGGGCAAGCACGCCGGCGCGCGGTCGTCGCGCCAGGGCGAGGGGGCAGATCTCGATCCGGACGCCGTCGACGACCGCCGGCGCAGCCGCCTGAGGGCCGTCGCCGGACTGCTGGCCCTGCTCGTGGTGGCCACCGGGATCGTCGCGCTGACGGCCCTCTGGGACGACCCGGTCGGCGCGCCGGACCCCAGGGCGGCGACCGGGACCACCTCCGACCCGAGCGGCGCCTCGTCGCCGACCGGTCCCCCACCGTGCCCGACGACCGACGACCTCGACGGCCCCGTGACCGTCGCCGTCGACCCGGCGCTGGCCCCGACCCTGCGTGCCGCGGTGCGCGACTCGGGCTGCACCGGGGTGGAGCTCACTGCGCGTCCCTCCTCCGAGGTCGCCGCCGCGGCGCTCGCCGACGAGGACCTGCCCGACGTCTGGGTCCCCGAGTCGACGCTGTGGGTCGTGCGTGCCCGTCCGGCCGACGGCACGGGGGACGCCGCGGACACCGCGGACACCGCGATCGCCCCGGAGGTCGTCGCGGACAGCCTGGCCATCTCGCCGGTCGTGGTGGCGACGTCGGGCGACGCCACGCGCGACGACGCGACCTGGCGCTCGCTGATCTCCGACCCCGGTCTCAAGATCGGATCCCCGCTGACCGGCACGGCCGCCCTCGCCCCCCTGCTCGGCGCCCGCGTCGAGGCCGACGACGCCGGGGTCCGACCCGACCGCCAGGCCGCGGACCTCGCGCCGCTGGCCGGCCGCGCCGGCTCGCGCACCGGACCGCCCGCCGGCGACCGCGCCCGGCTGCGCGCGGCCGCCCGCTCGGGCGGTGTCGCCGCCGTGGCCGAGCAGACCGTGCTCTCCTCACGGCTGAGCCCCGACGACGACGTCACGCTCTCGATCCCGGAGATCGGCACGCTGGTGCTGGACTACCCCGCCGTCGCCACGGCGACCGGTGACCGGCGCGCCGCGGCGTACTCCGTGGCGGCCTGGTTGGGGCTCACCACGGCGACCGCCGACGGGACGGCGACCCTCGCCGACGTCGGCTTCCGCGGCCCGGACGGCCTGCCGCTCGAGGAGGGCGTGACCGGCGCACGGGCGATGCGGTTGCGCGACCTCGGGGTGCTCTCCCAGACGCTGACGGCCTGGAGCAGTGCGCTCCAGGCCGCCGGCGTACCGAGCTGAGATCGGGCTCCAGCCGGGCTAGCCGGTGAACAGCGTCGCGGCCTTGCGGATGGTCTCGAACAGGCCGTAGGCCAGCGGGATGCTGACCGCGGCCCAGGCGACGGCGATACGTGCGGCCATCAGGCGTTCGCTCCTTGCTTGGTCGGGGTGGTGCCGGACTCGTGGAACTTCTCCGCGACCGGCTTGATCAGCAGGTTGGCCACGAAGCCGACCGCGAGCACGGCGACCATGGTCAGCAGCGCCGGGCGGTAGTCACCCGAGGCCAGCTCGCCCGGGGTGCCCTGGGCGTCGAGGAACGCGTTGACGATCAGTGGACCGGCGACGCCGGCCAGCGACCAGGCGGTGAGCAGACGACCGTGGATGGCGCCGACCTGGAAGGTGCCGAACAGGTCGCGCAGGTACGCCGGCGCGGTGGCGAAGCCACCGCCGTAGAAGGAGATGATCACCGCCGCGGTCAGCACGAACAGGATCGTCGAGCTCGACCCGAGCAGGGCCAGCACGAGGTACATCGCGATGCCGACCCCGAGGTAGACCATGTACATCTGCTTGCGCCCGATCACGTCCGAGGTCGAGGACCACACGAACCGCCCGGCCATGTTGGCGATCGAGAGCACGCCGACGAACCCGCCTGCCGCGGCCGCGGTGACGCCGGCGCCGTTCTCGCGGAAGAAGTCCTGGATCATCGGGGAGGCCTGCTCGAGGATCCCGATGCCGGCGGTGACGTTGCAGAACAGCACCGTCCACAGCAGCCAGAACTGCGGCGTGCGGATCGCGTTGTTCGCCGAGACGCTCGCGGTGGTGATCATCGAGCTCTTCTTGTCGTTCGAGGGCTCGTAGCCCTCCGGCTTCCAGTCGTCGGCCGGGACCCGCACGATCAGGGCGCCGAGCATCATGGCGACGAAGTAGACGATGCCGAGCGTCACGAAGAGGCTGGTCACCGCTCCCCCGCTCGCGAGCGAGCCCGGGTCGGTGCTGTCGTAGGAGCTGTCGAACAGGCCGAGGAGCCGGCCGCTCAGGGGGCTCGCGACGAGCGCGCCACCGCCGAAGCCCATGATCGCCATGCCGGTGGCCAGGCCCGGACGGTCCGGGAACCACTTGATCAGGGTCGAGACCGGCGAGATGTAGCCGATGCCCAGGCCGATGCCGCCGAGCCCGCCGTACCCGATGTAGACCAGCCACAGCTGGCCCGTCGAGATGCCGACCGCGGAGACCAGGAAGCCCGCGGACCAGAAGATGGCGGCGACGAACATCGCGGCGCGCGGGCCGTTGCGGTCGACCCAGGTGCCGAACAGGGCGGCGGAGGCACCGAGGACCAGGATCGCGAGCGAGAACACGAAGCCGACGGCGGTCAGGCTGGAGTCGAAGCGGTCGACGAGCGCGCTCTTGTAGACGCTGGTGGCGTAGACCTGGCCGATCGAGAGGTGGACCAGCAGGGCCGCGGGCGGGATCAGCCAGCGGCTGTAGCCCGGTTTGGCCACGATCCGTTCGCGGGCGAGGAAGGACGGGAGCACGGGGACCTCCGGGTCGATGGGGCACTTGTTCTAACGAGTCAGACCTGATCATGACTCACCCCGACGGTGACGGACCTCACTCCCCACGGCGCGCCCGGTCCCCGCCCGACTCGGCGATACGCTGAGCGCCGTCGGTCGGGCCCCGCCCGCGACCAGCCAGCCAGCCAGAGACCAGCCGCCAGGAGCTCCGCGTGCCAGCAGAAGTCACCCCGTTGCAGAAGGTCCTCGTCGCGAACCGGGGCGAGATCGCGGTGCGGGTGATCCGCGCCTGCCGCGACGCGGGCATCGCGAGCGTGGCGGTCTACGCCGAGCCCGACCGCGACGCGCTCTTCGTCCGGCTGGCCGACGAGGCGCACTCGCTGGGTGGCGCGACCCCGGCCGAGAGCTACCTCGACATCGACAAGATCGTCACGGTCGCGCGCGACGCGGGCGCCGACTCCGTGCACCCCGGCTACGGCTTCCTGGCCGAGAACGCCGACTTCGCGCGGGCGGTGATCGAGGCCGGCCTGGTCTGGATCGGGCCGCCGCCGGAGGCGATCGAGAGCCTCGGCGACAAGGTCCGGGCACGTCACATCGCCGAGAAGGTGGGCGCCCCCCTCGCCCCCGGGACCAAGGACCCGCTGGAGGACGCCGACGAGGCCGTCGCGTTCGCCGAGGAGCACGGTCTGCCGATCGCGATCAAGGCCGCGTTCGGCGGCGGGGGGCGGGGTCTGAAGGTCGCGCGCGAGATGTCGGAGGTGGCCGACGCCTTCGACTCCGCCGTGCGCGAGGCGGTGAGCGCCTTCGGTCGTGGCGAGTGCTTCGTGGAGAAGTTCCTCGACAAGCCCCGCCACGTCGAGACCCAGTGCCTGGCCGACAGCCACGGCAACGTCGTCGTCGTCTCCACCCGCGACTGCTCGTTGCAGCGACGCCACCAGAAGCTCGTGGAGGAGGCGCCGGCGCCGTTCCTGTCCGAGGAGCAGATGACCCGTCTCTACGAGTCGTCCAAGGCGATCCTGGCCGAGGCCGGCTACGTCGGCGCCGGCACGTGCGAGTTCCTCGTGGCCCAGGACGGCACGATCTCCTTCCTCGAGGTCAACACCCGTCTCCAGGTCGAGCACTGCGTCTCCGAGGAGGTCACCGGCATCGACCTGGTGCGCGAGATGTTCCGGGTCGCCGCCGGCGAGGAGCTCGGCTACGACGATCCCGAGACCCGCGGGCACTCGATCGAGTTCCGGATCAACGCCGAGGACGGCGGGCGCAACTTCATGCCCGCGCCCGGCACGCTCTCGGCGTGGAGCCCGCCCCAGGGCCCCGGCGTGCGCATCGACGGCGGCTACGAGAACGGCGAGACCGTCCCCGGCTCCTTCGACTCCCTGATCGCCAAGCTCGTCGTGACCGGCCGCGACCGCACGCAGGCCCTCGAGCGCTCGCGCCGGGCCCTGGCGGAGTTCACCGTCGACGGCATGCCCACGGTGATCCCCTTCCACCGCGCGGTGGTCAGCGACCCGGCGTACGTCGGCGCCTCGAACCCCTCGGGCGAGGGGTCCTTCGACGTCTACACCACCTGGATCGAGACCGACTTCGACAACCAGATCGAGCCCTACGGCGGTGAGTCGGCCGATCCCCCGGAGGATGACGAGCGCCAGCGGGTGGTCGTCGAGGTCGGCGGCAAGCGCCTCGAGGTCGTCCTGCCCGGCGGCCTCGGCGGGCTCGGTGGCGGCGCGGCCGCGGGGGGCGCGAAGAAGCCCAAGCGAGCCGGCGGCAAGAAGGCCGGCGCGGCCGTCTCCGGCGACGCCGTCACCTCGCCGATGCAGGGCACCGTGGTCAAGGTCGTCGTCGAGGACGGCCAGGAGGTCGCCGAGGGCGACACCGTCGTGGTGATCGAGGCGATGAAGATGGAGCAGTCGATCAAGGCCCACAAGGCCGGCACCGTCTCCGGGCTCTCCGTCGAGGTCGGCGGCGGCATCGGCAACGGTGAGGTCATCTGCGAGATCGCGGACTGAGTGAGCCCGGCCCTGCGGGACCCGAGCGAGCGGGTGCACCCGCGCGCACGACTGATGTGGGTGCTCTCGGCCGCCGTCGAGGGCGTCGTGCTGGTGGTGGTGCTCGCCGTGGGCCTCGCCGTCACGGACTGGCTCGACCTGCGCTGGTGGTGGGTGGTCCTCGGGCTCGCGGTCGTCGCGACGTACGCCGTCGTCGTGCCGCAGTGGCGCTACCGGGTGCACCGCTGGGAGGTCACCGACACGGCGGTCTACACCCAGGTCGGCTGGTGGGCGCGTGAGCGGCGGATCGCGCCGATGTCGCGGATCCAGACCGTCGACGTGGAGCAGGGACCGTTGAGCCGGCTCTTCGGCCTGGCCACCGTCACCGTCACGACCGCCTCCTCCCACGGTGCGCTACGCATCGCCGGGCTCGAGCGGGCGCGGGCCCACACCCTGGCCGACGAGCTGACCGCCAAGGCCGACGCCGCCGAGGGCGATGCCACGTGAGCCAGCCCGACGTGCCGGAGCCGGGGGTGGAGCCGGGGGTGGAGACGCGGCCGCCGGTCGACGTCGCGGACGCGCCCGAGGTCGCCTGGCAACGGCTGGACCGTCGGATGCTGCTGGTCCAGCCCGTGCGCGAGATCGTGCGGTTCGCGCCGTTCGTGCTCGTGGCCCTCCTGGCCGGCTCCCGGCAGGACGGTGCGCCGTGGCAGGCGCTGGGCCTGGTCGTCCCGGTCACGATCGGGCTGCTGCGCTACCTCACGACCAGCTTCCGCATCGCCGACGGCCGCATCGAGCTGCGCACGGGCCTGGTCGCGCGCAGCTCGCGCACCACGGCGCTGGCCCGGGTGCGCACCGTCGACCTCACCGCCAGCCCGATCCAGCGGGCGCTGGGCCTGAGCACGCTGCGGATCGGGACCGGGATCTCCGAGCAGGACCAGCCGCTCGAGCTCGACGGCCTCCCGACGCCGCGGGCCCGGTCGCTGCGCGACGAGCTGCTGCGGGTCTCGCAGGCGGTGCAGGCCCCGGCGGACGGCGCCCCGACGGGTGGCACCGACGACCCAGCCGACCCGGCCGGACCGGCAGCGGGATCAGGAGCGAGCCCTCCCCCGCGGGTCGAGCCGCCGGTGCTGCGCCTCGACCCGACGTGGGCGCGCTACGCCCCCCTGACCAGCACCGGCGTCGTGGTGCTCGCGGGCCTGCTCGGGGTCGGCGGGCAGCTGCTCGGCGACCTCGGGCCCCGGCTGCCCTTCGGCGTGGCCGACCCCGACTCGCTCGCCTCTGCTCCGCTGTGGGCCTCCCTGCTCACCGTCGCCGCTGTCGCGCTGGTCGCGACCGCCGTCTTCGCGGTGCTCGGCTACCTCTCGGCCTACTGGGGATTCACCCTGGCCCGCTCCGACGGGCGGTGGAGGTTGCGCCGGGGGCTGTTCACCACCCGCGAGACGACGATCGAGGAGGAGCGGCTGGCCGGCGTACGTCTGCACGAGCCGCTGTCCCTGCGGGTGGCCGGGGCGGCCCGGCTGAGCGCCGTCGTCACCGGCCTGCGCACCGGCGAGCAGGGCAGCAGCCTGCTCGCGCCACCGGCACCGCGCTCGGTGGTCGACGCGACCGCGGGGTCGGTGCTGGGCTGCCCCGAGGCCATCCTCGGGCCGCTGACCAGGCACGGCGCCGCCGCCGTACGCCGCCGCTACGTGCGCGCCCTCGCGCCCGCGCTGGTCGTCGTCGTGCTCGTCGCCGTGGCGGTCGCACCCGGGCCGCTGCCGGTCTGGGTGCTGGTGGCGAGCCTGGCGCTGGTCCCCCTGGCCCTCGCCCTCGCCTGGGACCGCGCCCGCTCCCTGGGCCACGCCCACCTCGGGGGCCACGTGGTCGCCCGCGCCGGGAGCGTCGTGCGCCGCCGCGAGGTGCTCGTCGACAGCCACGTGATCGGCTGGAACCTGCGGGCGACGTACTTCCAGCGCCGGGTCGGGCTGACCACGCTGGCCGCGACCACGGCCGGCGGGCCGCAGTCGGTCAGCGTGCTCGACCTGCCCGAGGGCGACGCCGTCACGCTGGCGCACGCGGTGCTGCCGGACGTCGTCGCCCAGTTCCTGGTCGACCGATAGCCTCACGCCCCATGTTCTCCAAGGTGCTGGTGGCCAACCGCGGCGAGATCGCGATCCGCGCGTTCCGCGCCGCCTACGAGCTCGGGGCACGCACGGTGGCCGTCTTCCCCACCGAGGACCGCGGCTCCGAGCACCGGCTCAAGGCCGACGAGGCCTACGAGATCGGCGAGCCCGGCCACCCCGTGCGCGCCTACCTCGACCCCCAGGGCATCGTCGACGTGGCCGTGCGCGCCGGCGCCGACGCGATCTACCCGGGCTACGGCTTCCTCTCGGAGAACCCCGCCCTCGCCGAGGCCTGTGCCGCGGCCGGGATCACCTTCGTCGGTCCGACCAGCGAGGTCCTCGAGCTGACCGGCAACAAGGCGCGCGCGATCGCCGCGGCGAAGGCCGCCGGGGTGCCCACGCTGGCCGGGGTCGAGCCGTCGACCGACGTCGACGCCCTGGTCTCCTCCGCCGCCGACCTGGCCTTCCCGCTGTTCGTCAAGGCCGTCGCCGGCGGTGGCGGGCGCGGGATGCGCCGCGTCGACGACCCCGCCCGCCTGCGCGAGGCCGTCGAGACCTGCATGCGCGAGGCCGAGGGCGCGTTCGGCGACCCGACCGTCTTCATCGAGCAGGCCGTCGTCGACCCGCGCCACATCGAGGTCCAGGTCCTGGCCGACGGCACGGGCACCGAGGCCGGTGTGATCCACCTCTTCGAGCGCGACTGCTCGGTGCAGCGTCGCCACCAGAAGGTCGTCGAGATCGCTCCCGCGCCGCACCTCGACCCGCAGGTGCGGGAGCGGATGTGCGCCGACGCGGTGCGCTTCGCCCGGGAGATCGGCTACCGCAACGCGGGCACCGTGGAGTTCCTGCTCGATCCTGACGGGAACTACGTGTTCATCGAGATGAACCCCCGCATCCAGGTCGAGCACACCGTGACCGAGGAGGTCACCGACGTCGACCTCGTGCAGTCCCAGCTGCGGATCGCCGCCGGTGAGACCCTCGCCGACCTCGGTCTCTCGCAGGACGACGTCGTCCTGCGCGGAGCCGCCCTGCAGTGCCGGATCACGACCGAGGACCCCGCCAACGACTTCCGCCCCGACACCGGGACGATCACGACCTACCGCTCCCCCGGCGGTGGCGGGGTGCGCCTCGACGGCGGGACGACGTACACCGGCGCGGTCGTCTCCGCGCACTTCGACTCGATGCTGGCCAAGCTGACCTGCCGCGGTCGGACCTTCGAGGCGGCGGTGGCCAAGGCCCAGCGCGCGGTCGCGGAGTTCCGGATCCGCGGGGTGTCGACCAACATCGCCTTCCTGCAGGCGGTGCTGGCCGACGAGGACTTCCGCGCCGGGAGGGTGACGACCTCCTTCATCGAGACCCACCCGCAGCTCCGGGCCGCCCGCGCGTCCGGCGACCGGGGCACCAAGCTGCTGTCCTTCCTCGCCGACGTCACCGTCAACAAGCCGCACGGCGAGCGGCCCGTCAGCGTCGTCGCGCGCGACAAGCTGCCCGACGTGGCGCTCGACGTCCCCGCACCCGACGGCACCCGGCAGCAGCTGCTCCGCGACGGGCCCGAGGAGCTCGCGCGGCAGCTGCGGGCCGCCGAGCGGGTCGCGGTCACCGACACGACCTTCCGCGACGCCCACCAGTCGCTGCTGGCCACCCGGGTGCGCACGACCGACCTGCTCGGCGTCGCCGGCCACGTCGCGCGCACCACCCCGCAGCTGTGGTCGCTGGAGGCCTGGGGCGGGGCGACGTACGACGTGGCGCTGCGCTTCCTGGCCGAGGACCCGTGGGAGCGGCTGGCCGCGCTGCGCCAGGCCGTGCCCAACGTCGGGCTGCAGATGCTGCTCCGCGGGCGCAACACGGTCGGCTACACGCCGTACCCCACCGCGGTCACCGACGCCTTCGTCGAGGAGGCCGCGGCCACCGGGATCGACGTGTTCCGGATCTTCGACGCGCTCAACGACGTCGACCAGATGCGTCCCGCGATCGACGCCGTGCGCGCCACCGGCACGACGGTCGCGGAGGTGGCGCTGTGCTACACCGGCGACCTCTCCGACCCGGCCGAGCGGCTCTACACCCTCGACTACTACCTGGGCCTGGCCGAGCGGATCGTCGAGGCGGGCGCCCATGTGCTGGCGATCAAGGACATGGCCGGTCTGCTGCGCGCGCCGGCCGCCCGACGACTGGTGACGGCGCTGCGCGCGCGCTTCGACCTGCCGGTGCACCTGCACACCCACGACACCACCGGTGGTCAGCTGGCCACGCTGCTCGCCGCGATCGACGCCGGGGTCGACGCCGTCGACGCGGCCTGCGCCGCGATGGCCGGCACCACCTCGCAGCCCTCGCTCTCGGCCCTGGTCGCGGCGACCGACCACTCCGAGCGCGAGACCGGCCTGTCACTGGCCGCCGTCAACGCCCTCGAGCCGTACTGGGAGGCCACGCGTCGCCTCTACGCACCCTTCGAGTCCGGCCTGGCCGCGCCGACCGGGCGGGTCTACCGCCACGAGATCCCGGGCGGGCAGCTCTCCAACCTGCGCCAGCAGGCGGTCGCGCTGGGTCTCGGCGAGAAGTTCGAGCAGGTCGAGGACATGTACGCCGCGGCCAACGACATCCTGGGCAACGTGGTGAAGGTGACGCCGTCCTCGAAGGTGGTCGGCGACCTCGCCCTGCACCTCGTCGCCGTCGGCGCCGACCCGGGCGACTTCGAGGCCGACCCCGGCTCCTACGACGTGCCCGACTCGGTCATCGGCTTCCTGTCCGGTGAGCTGGGCGACCCGCCGGGCGGCTGGCCCGAGCCGTTCCGCACCCGGGCGCTCGCGGGCCGGACCGTCCGCCCGGTGGCGGCCGGGCTCAGCGAGGAGCAGGTCGCCGCGCTCGCGTCCGACCGTCGGGGCACGCTCAACGAGCTGCTCTTCCCAGGGCCGACGATGGACTTCCGGGACTCCCGCGAGCGGTTCGGCGACGTCTCGGTCCTGCCGACCCCGGAGTACCTCTACGGCCTGCGCCACGGCGAGGAGCACGCGGTCACCCTCGAGGAGGGGGTCACCCTGATCCTCGGCCTCCGGGCGATCGGCGAGCCCGACGAGCGCGGGTTCCGCTCGGTGCTGGCCACGATCAACGGCCAGCTGCGCCCCGTCAGCGTGCGCGACCGCAGCATCGCCGCCGACGTCGCCGCCGCCGAGAAGGCCGACGCCGCGGACCCCGGCCACGTGGCCGCGCCGTTCCAGGGCGTGGTGACGGTGCAGGTCGCCGTGGGCGACCAGGTCGGGGCCGGCACCACGGTGGCGACGATCGAGGCGATGAAGATGGAGGCCGCCATCACCGCCCCGCGCGCCGGGACCGTCGAGCGGGTCGCGCTGGCCGGCACGCAGTCGGTCGAGGGCGGCGACCTGGTGCTGGTGCTGGGTTGACGCGGCTCCGGGAGGTGAGCCGGGCGCGGGACGTCGTACGACGTGTGGCGACGTCACCACGATCCGCGTGACGTCCGGTCGTGGGGCGGGCCCGGACCGGTCGCCCGAGGTCGCCGGGGTCGTGGCGGCGCTCGTGGGGTTCTCCAGCTCGTTCGCCGTCGTGCTCGCCGGGCTGACCGCGGTCGGGGCGACCGCACGGCAGGCCGCCTCGGGGCTGCTCGCGCTGTGCGTGGCTCAGGCGCTCGGGATGCTCTGGCTGGCCGTGCGCCACCGCACCCCGCTCTCGCTGGCCTGGTCGACGCCGGGCGCGGCGCTGCTCGTGTCGACCGGGGCCGTCGCCGGGGGCTGGCCCGCGGCTGTGGGGGCGTTCGTGGCGACCGGTGTCCTGATCGGGCTGGTGGGACTGGTGCCGAGGCTGGGTGACCTGGTCGCCGCGATCCCGACCAGCCTGGCCCGCGCGATGCTCGCGGGGGTGCTGCTGCCGCTGTGCGTGCAGCCGGTCGTGGCGACCGCCGCCGCTCCCCTGGTCGTCGGACCGGTCGTGCTGGTGTGGCTCGTCGGGCAGCGGGTCGCGCCCCGGTGGGCGGTGCCGGCGTCGCTGGGCACCGCACTCGTCGTGGTCCTCGTCGAGGCCGGCGGGGAGGTCTCGGGCGGCGACCTGGTCCCGAGCCTGAGCCTGACCCCGCCCACCTGGAGCCTGGCGGCGCTCGTCGGGATCACGCTGCCGCTGACCGTGGTCACGATGGCCTCGCAGAACCTGCCGGGCGTCGCCGTGACCAGCAGCTTCGGCTACCGGGTGCCGTGGCGGGAGTCGATGACCGTCACCGGGATCGGCACCCTGCTCGCCGCTCCCCTCGGCGGCCACGCGGTCAACCTCGCGGCGATCACGGCCGCCCTGATCGCCGGTCCGGACGCGGGATCCGACCCCGCCCGGCGCTGGCGCGGATCGGTCTCGGCGGCGGTGACGTACCTCCTGCTGGGTGCGCTCTGCTCCGCCCTCGCCGCGCTCGCCGCCGCCGCGCCCGCCGGCGTGATCGAGGCCGCCGCCGGCCTGGCGCTGCTGGGTGCGCTCGCGGGGTCGTTGTCCGACGCGCTCGGCGAGCCCGACGAGCGGGTCCCCGCCGTGGCCTGCCTGGCCGTCGCCGCCTCCGGGATCACCGTGCTCGGCGTCGGGGCCGCGTTCTGGGCCCTCCTGGTGGGTCTGGTCGTACGCCGGGTGGTCCGGGTCGCGGCCTGACGCCGACCGTCAGCCCGCCGCCTCCGACCGCCTCAGCGCTGGACGAACCAGGTCGACGGAAGCCCGAACTGCGAGCGGAACTCGTCGCCCGAGACCCGGGTGCGCCCCGTAGTCCCGCGCAGCTGCACCGTGCCGACCCGACCGTTCCACTGCCCGTGGCCGTCGCGGTTGCCGAGGCGGACCCGGCGCAGGGTGCCGATGGCGGGCCGCCACGACTCGATGGAGGCCTTCGAGACCGTGCGGGTCCACGTCGCGTACGGGTTGCCCGAGCCGCGCTCGTTGCGGTCCCGCTTCGCCGGCAGGTAGCGGAACGACCCCTTCGCGGTCCACCCGCCGTTGCTCGCCGAGAACTGGGTGAACGCCGGCTCGCCGCCGGCGTAGCGCGCCTGCCGCCTGGTGGCGCTGACCGCCTTGTTGCTCGCGGGCTGCTCGGCGTCGTACCCGCCGTAGACCTGGCACGAGGTCGTGTCGCACAGCTGGTAGTGCGAGCGCGGCGGGTGGGCCCGCTCGTACGCCGCGTAGCTGCGGGCCGCGACGGCCTGCGCCCGCACCGCGTCGGCGTCCCACAGCGCGGGCATCTCGAGCGGGACGACGCCGCGCAGGTAGTCCTCCATCGGCAGCACGTTGACCGTGTCGCGGTCGCGAGGCCCGTTGCTGGCACCCGCGTCCGGCGTGACCGAGCGGAGCGTGCCGCGGTAGCGCCGACTGCCGCCGGGCAGGTAGAGACGGACCGGCTTGCCGCCCGCGGAGACCTCCGCGTCGCCGCGGACGGTGCGGACCCGGGTCCAACCCGAGCGCCCCCGCAGCGCGACGTCGAGCGCCGTACGACCGCCCGCGACCTCCGTCAGCCGCCACCGCTTCGCGCCCGACCGACCCAGCGGCCGCCAGGAGCCGCCGACCGGACGGACCTTGAGGCCGCGGCGAGCGCCCACGACGGTGTCTCGGGTCGTGTCGGCGGTGATCAGCACCCGGACCGCGCCCTGGGTGCGGGCCCAGGCGGTGTGCGGGTAGTAGAAGGCGATGATCCGGCGGTAGCCGCGGCCCCGCTCGGCGGCACCCTTGGCGCCGTACTGGCTCATCCCGTGACCGTGCCCGTTGCCGTGGCCTCGCAGCGTGATCGCGCCGCCGGAGCGGGCGGCCGTGCCGTCGTCGGCACCGATCGTGCCCGGTCCGGGGTCCCCGAGCTCGACCGGGCCCACCAGGCCGGGGTCGGGTGCGGGCAGGTCGGAGCCCGCGTACGCCGCCGGCGCACCGAGCAGCAACCCGGCGGACAGCAGGACGGTGGTCAGGGTCCGAGAGAGTCGTCGCACGCCGCGACGGTACGTCATCCGGGACTGGTGGGGCAGGTGATGCGGTCGTGCCGGTGGGAGAGACTCAGGCGCGCTTGTGCATCCGGCGGGCCGCCTCGCCGATCGACCCGCTCATCGAGGGGTAGACGGTGAAGACCTGGGCGAGCTCGTCGGCGGTGACCTTCTCGGCGACGGCGATCGTGATCGGGTGGATCAGCTCGCTCGCCTTCGGCCCGACCACGACGCCTCCGACGACGATGCCGGTGCCGGGGCGGCAGATCAGCTTGACGAACCCGTCGGTGACGTTCTGCATCTTCGCGCGCGGGTTGCCCTTGAGCTCGAGCATCACGACCTCGCCGGGCAGGTCGCCCGCGTCGACGGACTGCTGCGACCAGCCGACCGTGGCGATCTCGGGGGCGGTGAAGACGTTGGAGGAGACCTTCTTCAGGTCCAGCGGCTGCACCGCGTCGCCGAGGAAGTGCCACATCGCGATCCGGCCCTGCATCGCCGCGACCGAGGCGAGCATCAGCACGCCGGTGCAGTCGCCGGCGGCGTACACGCCCCGGGCGGTGGTGCGCGAGACGCGGTCGACGGTCACGAAACCGCCGTCGCCGAGCTCGACACCGGACTCCTCGAGGCCGATGCCGTCGGTCTTGGGCACCGAGCCGAGCGCGAGGATGCAGTGCGAGGCCTGCACGCTGCGCCCGTCGGTGAGGGTCACCGTCACGACGTCGCCGTCGCGGGTGACCGACTCCATCCGCGACTTGGACAGCACCGTCATGCCGCGTCGGGTCAGCACGTCCTCGAGCACCCCGGCGGCGTCGGCGTCCTCGCCGGGCAGCACGCGGTCGCGCGAGGACACGAGCGTCACGGGGACGCCGAGGGCGAGGTAGGCCGAGGCGAACTCGGCGCCGGTGACGCCCGAGCCGACCACGACGAGCTCGGTCGGGACCTCGGTGAGGTCGTAGACCTGCTCCCAGGTCAGGATCCGCTCGCCGTCGGGCTGCGCGGACTCGAGCACGCGAGGGGCGGCACCGGTGGCGACCAGGACGGCGTCGGCCTCCAGGGTCTGCTCCGTGCCGTCGTCGGCGGTGGCCACGACCCGGCCCGGGCCGTCGAGACGACCGCGCCCGGTGACGACCTCGACACCCTCGCGCTCGAGCCGTGCGGCGATGTCGGCGGACTGCTCGGCGGCCAGCGCCTTGACCCGGTGGTTGACCCGGTCGAGGTCGACGCTCAGCCCGGTCGCGGCGTCGCCCTCGTGGTCGTGGAAGTTCACGCCCAGCTCAGGCGCGCCGTTCATCTCGGTCATCAGCTCCGAGGTGGCGATCAGGGTCTTGCTCGGCACGCAGTCGGTGATCACGGCGGAGCCGCCGAGACCGTCGACGTCGACGACCGTGACGTCGGCACCGAGCTGCGCGGCGACCAGGGCCGCCTCGTAGCCGCCGGGGCCGCCGCCGAGGATGACGACCTTCTCAGTCATGACGGATCACAGGTTGATCATGTGACCGGCGATGCCCTCGATGGCTTCCTTCATCGCCTCGGAGAGCGTCGGGTGGGCGAAGACGTTGCGGGCGACCTCGTCGGCGGTCAGGTCCCACTGCTGGGCCAGCGTCAGTGCCGGCAGCAGCTCGGTGACCTCGGGGCCGATCAGGTGGGCGCCGACGATCTCGTGGTGCTCGGCGTCGGCGACGATCTTGACGAAGCCGGCGCTCTCGGCCATCCCGCGGGCCTTGCCGTTGGCCGAGAACGGGAACTGCGCGACCTTGACGTCGTACCCCTTCTCCCTCGCCTGCTCCTCGGAGTAGCCGAAGGAGGCGATCTGGGGCTGGCAGAAGGTGGCGCGCGGGATCATGTCGAAGTTGATCTCCTGGGTCTCGGCGCCGCCGATCGTCTCGGCCGCGACCACGCCCATGGCCTCGGCGGTGTGGGCCAGCATCAGCTTGCCGGTGACGTCGCCGATGGCCCAGATGCCCGCGACGTTGGTGCGGCCGCGCTCGTCGACCGCGATCGCGCCGCGGTCGGTGAGCTCGACGCCGGAGTCCTCGAGGCCGTAGCCCTCGGTGCGCGGCGCGAAGCCGATCGCCTGCATCACCTTGTCGGCCTCGAGCACCTGCTCCTCGCCGTCCTTGGTGACCGTGACGGTGACCTTCTCGCCGGAGTCGTCGATGCTCTCGACCTTCGTCTCGAGCATGACCTTCACGCCGAGCTTCTTGTAGGCCTTGAGCAGCTCCTTGGACACGTCGGGGTCCTCGGTGGGCACCATCCGGTCGAGGAACTCCACGATGGTGACCTCGACGCCGAAGTTGACCATCACGTAGGCGAACTCGACGCCGATCGCGCCCGAGCCGGCGATGATGATCGAGCCGGGGAGGTCCTCGGTGAGGATCTGCTCCTCGTAGGTCACCACCCGCTCGGAGAGCTCGGTGCCGGGGATCAGGCGGGTCTGGGCACCGGTGGCGACGATGAGGTCGTCACAGGTGTACGCCGTCGTCCCGCCGTCGGAGTCCTTGACCTCGACGCCCGGCTTGTCGCCGGTGGTGATCGTGCCCCAGCCGTCGAGCTCGGTGATCTTGTTCTTCTTCATCAGGTAGTGCACGCCCTTGGCGCTGGCGTCGGCGACCTTGCGGCTGCGCTGGTGGGTCGGGGCGAAGGCCATCGTGGCGTCGCCCTCGATCCCGAACGTCTTCTTCTCGTGGGTGATGATGTGGGAGATCTCGGCGTTGCGCAGCAGCGCCTTGGAGGGGATGCAGCCCACGTTGAGGCAGACCCCGCCCCAGTACTTGTCCTCGACGACCGCGACGCTCTTGCCGAGCTGCGCGGCGCGGATCGCGGCGACGTACCCTCCCGGGCCGGCACCGAGCACGAGGACGTCGAAGTGGGTCTGCTGATCGCTCACCCGTTCACCCTAGCGATGCGGGCCGGGTACCGACGACCCCGCCGGGGTGGTCGCCGCTAGCCTGCTGCGGTGACCCTCTACGCGGCGTACGGGACGAACCTGGACCCGGCCAGGATGGCCGAGCGGGCACCCCACTCGCCGTTGCGGGTCACCGGGTGGCTGGAGGGGTGGCGGCTGACCTTCGGGGGCGAGGAGCACGGCTGGGACGGCTCCCTCGCGACGCTCGCGCAGGACCCCTTCGAGCAGGTCTTCGTGGCCGTCTACGACGTCAGCCCCGTCGACGAGCCCACCATGGACAGCTGGGAGGGCGCCGACCTCGGTCTCTACCGCAAGCTCAAGGTGCGCGTCTCGACGCTCTTCGGCGAGGAGCTCGCCTGGGCCTACGTCCTCGACGCCTACGAGGGCGGCCTTCCCTCGGCCTCCTACCTCGGCATGCTCTCCGAGGCCGCCGACGCCGCCGGCGCCCCCGACGACTACGTCACCGCCCTCCGCCTGCGCCCCTGCCGGTCGTCGGGGTTGTAGCGCCAGGCGCCGTCCCGTCCGTCCCGTCTGTCGCATCTGTCCCAGGAATACCCGGCTGGCCGGGTACTCCCGAGCATGCCGCCCTGTGCAAACGCCGACATGCTCACGAACTGGACGACAAGTCCCGGCCCAGCAGGACGTACGAGGCTCACGCCACGTCGCTCGGGAACAGGTCGCTGCGGATCATCGACGCCGTGCGCGACGGCCGCCCGAGGTCGGCCCAGGTGATTCGGATGCAGCGCCAGCCGGTCAGGCGCTGGACGTCGTTCTGACGCTTCCTCTCCGCGATCAGCACGTCGTCGAGGGTCTGACCCGGCTTGAGCAGGGTCGTGTACTTCGACCGGCCGTCGAACTCGAGGAAGACGCCCATCTCCGGCCACGCGAAGTCGACCCGCGCGATCAGCCGACCGTGGCGGTCGCGGACCTCGTACTGCGGTGTGGGGTGGGGCAGGTGCTCGTGCCAGGCCATCACGAGGAAGCGCGCCTCGGCCACCGATTCGCACTTCGGCTCGCACAGCCTGAGCGCGAGATCGGTCGCCAGTGAGCGCGGCCAGCGGTCGATCCCGGCGTCGTAGCGCTCCTGCAGCCGCGCCGGCGTCGTCAGCCCCCGGTGCGTCAGGTCGCTGAGGTGGACCACCGCCGTCTCCAGGGGCACCACCGTCGTCAGCTCCAGCGCTGCTCGCGTCGGCGCCATGACCGGTACGCCGCGCCAGGTCTCGACGTCGCCCTCCAGGATCCGTCCGCGGTGCTGGCGTACGCCGGCCCCTCCTCGACCCGCGTGGCCGTCGAGGCGCGTGACGTGGACCGTATCCAGGTCGAGACCCCACGCCGGTCCGTCGAAGAGCGGGATGGTCGAGGTGTGCGAGACCACCACGTCGGTCTTGGCGTTGGCCACGACCGCCCGAGCGGTGACCTCGTGACGACCCGTGCCGTCGAGCTGGGACCAGGCGGCCCCGTCGACGTACGCACCCCTGCGGGGCTGGGCGAGCCGACCGTCCCTGACGGCGTGGCGCAGCATCTGGTCGGTCCAGCCGGCTGCGACCAGCTCGCGCCGCAGCCTGACCGGTGTCGCTCGGGGGTCCTCCGGGTCACGAGGTCTCATCATCGGTCCAGGATCGACGGAAAATCCCGGTCGCGTCGCAGTCGGCGGCCCGGCCTGTGGACAACACGGCGTCGGCGGTACCGGTGCGGGACGGACTTGTCGTGCAGCTCATGAGCCTGTCGCCCTTTGCAAACGCCGACATGCTCGCGAATACCCGGCCGGCCGGGTATTCCTGGGACAGGTGGGACCAGGCCTGCCGACCGGGGACTTCCACCCCGGTCCCCTACAGTCCTGCGCGTGACCACGGACGACCAGAACCCAGACCATGACGCCCGGGCCCGGGAGGCCGCGGAGGCACTCGCCCGGCTGACGGGGGTGGAGGCTCACGACGTGGCGCTGGTGCTGGGGTCCGGGTGGCTGCCGGCGGTGGACGCGCTGGGCGAGACGGTGGCGGAGGTCGACGTCACGGACGTGCCGCACTTCACCGCCGCCGCCGTGAGCGGGCACTCCGGCAAGATCCGCTCGGTGCGCGCGGGCGACCGACGGCTGCTGGTCTTCCTCAGCCGCACCCACTTCTACGAGGGCCGAGGGGTCGGGGCCGTCGTGCACGGCGTCCGCACCGCCGCGGCGGCCGGGTGCCGCGCGATCGTGCTGACCAACGGCTGCGGCGGGCTGCGCGAGCACTGGACCCCCGGCACCCCGGTGCTGATCAGCGACCACCTCAACCTCACCGCCACCTCGCCCCTCGAGGGCGCCGACCTTCGTCGACCTCACCGACCTCTACTCCCCCCGCCTGCGCGCGCTGTGCCAGGAGGTCGAGCCCGGCCTCGAGGAGGGGGTGTACGCCCAGTTCCCCGGGCCGCACTACGAGACCCCCGCCGAGGTACGCATGGCACGCACCCTGGGCGCCGACCTCGTCGGGATGTCCACCACCCTCGAGGCGATCGCCGCCCGCGCCGCGGGCCTCGAGGTGCTCGGGATCAGCCTGGTCACCAACCTCGCCGCCGGCATCTCCGGCCAGCCGCTGGACCACGCCGAGGTCCTCGAGGCCGGCCGCGAGGCCGCGACCCGGATGGGCGACCTGCTCTCGCGCATCGTCCCCCGCATCTAGCTCGCTTGACCCACCGCGCTTGAGTGGACCCATGACGATCCTCCAGCGCACCCTCGGCACCACCTCCCCGCTCACGGTCTCGGCCCTCGGCCTGGGCTGCATGGGCATGTCGGAGTTCTACGGCTCCCCCGACGAGGCCTCCGGCACCGCGACCATCCAGCGCGCCCTCGACCTCGGCGTCACCTTCCTCGACACCGCCGACATGTACGGCCCCTTCACCAACGAGCGCCTCGTCGGCAAGGCCATCGCGGGCCGTCGCGACGAGGTCCAGCTCGCGACCAAGTTCGGCAACGAGCGCGAGGCCGACGGCACCCGGCTGGGAATCAACGGCTCCCCGGACTACGTACGCCGGGCCTGCGACGCCTCGCTCGAGCGCCTCGGCGTCGACCACCTCGACCTCTACTACCAGCACCGCGTCGACCAGGGCGTCCCGATCGAGGACACCGTGGGCGCCATGGGCGAGCTCGTCGAGGCCGGCAAGGTCCGCCACCTCGGGCTCTCGGAGGCCTCCGCCGCGACCATCCGCCGCGCGCACGCCACGCACCCGATCACCGCGCTGCAGACCGAGTACAGCCTGTTCACCCGCGACCTCGAGGACGACATCCTTCCCGTCCTGCGCGAGCTCGGCATCGGCCTGGTGCCCTACTCGCCCCTCGGCCGCGGCATCCTCACCGGCGCGATCACCGACGACAACCAGCTCGCCGAGGGCGACTCGCGCCGTACGGCGTACTTCCCGCGGCTCAACGGCGAGGGCCTCAAGGCCAACCTGCGCCTCGTCGAGCGGGTGCGCGAGATCGCCCAGCAGCACGACGCCACCCCCGGTCAGCTCGCTCTCGCCTGGGTCCTCGCACAGGGCGACGACGTCGCGCCGATCCCCGGCACGAAGCGCGTCCACTACCTCGAGGAGAACGTCGGCGCCGCCGACCTCACGCTGACCGACGACGACCTGCGGGCGCTCGACGAGGCCGTCCCGCGCGACGCCGTCGTCGGCGATCGCTACGGCGACATGAGCTCGATCGACGCCTGACCTCCGCAGGCGGGTGACCGGGCTCACGTCTCGTGGCACTGTGGGCGCCATGGCAGACGACATGGGCGACGAGAGCACCGAAGAGACCGGGGACGAGACCGCCGGGGAGTCCCCGGAAGAGGAATCGGACGGCACCGAGCCCGAGGCCGACGAGCGGACCGGCGCTGAGGACGACGACCCCGACGACGCCCAGGAGGGAGCCGAGGGCGCGAAGAAGGCGATGACCGAGGAACCGCCGGAGGATGAGGTCAAGGAGATCGAGGAGGAGCGCGAGCGCCGCCTCGACCCGGAGAACCGCCCGAACAACGCCGAGGTCGACAACACCCAGCGCGACTTCGACTTCGAGGAGGGCGAGTTCACCGACGAGGGCGACGAGACCGACATCACCGACGAGGAGCGCGAGAGCCTCGAGTCGAACCGGGGTCGCTGAGCCTCAGCGACGTACCGCGGGTCGCTTCGCCCAGGAGCTGATCAGCGGTCGGTAGCCGTGCCGGGCCCAGAACGGGCCCGAGCGCGGGCTGGACGCGGCGTGGTGCAGCAGGATGGCGCTGACCCCTTCGTGCGCCGCGTGCCGGTGGGCCGCGGCGACGAGCGCGCGACCCACGCCGTGGGTCCGCGCGGCGGGCTCGACCCAGGCCAGGGCGAGGTACGCCGCCGGCTCGGCGCGCACCGACACCGACGCCCATCCAGCCTGGTCCGGCGCGAGCAGCTGCAGCAGCCCGAGCGGCGAGCCGTCGGCGTCCTCGGCCACGAACGTCCACCCGGGCGCGCCCGCGAGCTCCGCGACGAGCCCGGGCCGCAGGCGCTCCTCCAGGTCGCCCACGTGCGGCACGAAGCCCCAGCGCCCGGTCCGCGGCGTGCACGCCGAGCGCGACCCGGACGAGCAGGTCCACGTCGTCGGGACCCGCGCCGCGCACCACCACGCCGCCCGTCGCCGCGCCCCTGTCCGAGGACGTCTCGGCGGCGCCCGACCGCACCGGACGCACGGCCAGCACCACCGAACGACCGAAGTGCCGAGCGACGAGAGGCGCCACGACGGCGTCGTCGAGCGCGGCGACCTGGACCGAGGCAGAGACCCCCCGGCCGTCAGGTCCGACGCGGAGCACCTCGCTCTCCCACCGGTCGAGGACCTCGGCGACGCCCCGCGCGTCGTCCGCGCCGCGTCGCAGCGCGAGCGACTGCACCCGCGGCGCGACCCAGACCGAGCCCGGCTCGCGCAGCGCGGCGACCCCCACCGTGCCCCCACCCGCCGCGACCAGCACCGTCGCGCCGTCCTCCACCGCCGCCGGCACCAGCCGGACGAGCGGATCGAGACCGGCGAGCCGCTGCGCGTCGAGACGGTCGACCTCGGCGACCAGCCGGGCGGTCTCGGCGGGCGTCACCGCGCACGCCCCGGGTCCAGGTCGAGGCGCTCGGCGAGCGCGGCCCACGCCGCCTCGGCGGCCCGGCGTACGCCGACCTCCGGGTCGTCCCGCAGCCCTTCCAGCGCCGAGACGTGCTCGACGTCGCCGACCACCCCGAGCGCCCGCGCCGCCTGGACCCGTACCCGCGCCCGCCCGCTCACCGCCAGCGCCGCCGCTCCGTCCGCGGCTCCCGCGACCTCGTGCGCGGCCACCACCATCAGGCAGGTCTCGGCCGGTCGCCAGTGCTGGTCGGCGAGCCCCGCCACGACCGTCGGCGTCGCCCGGTCGTCCCAACCGTGCAGCAGCCCCCGTGCACCCCAGTGACGCACCCAGTAGTCCTTCCACGACGCAGGGTCGCGCACCGGCGAGCCCTCGGCCCAGTCGGCGTTGGTCAGCCACGGCAGGACGTCGAGGTGCTCCTCCCGCGGCGCACCGGCGAGCAGCTCGCAGCAGGCGTCGACGTACGCCGTGCGCCCGACCCGCTCCAGCAGCGCCGCCATCCGCGCGGCCACGGGCATGGTCGGATCGGGGGGCTGCACCACCTCGGTCACCCGCCCAGCGTGCCCCAGAGGGCTACGGTGCCGCCATGACCGACGCCGACCCGCTGCTCGAGGAGGCCCGCGCCTGGGCCGCCGACGACCTGGACCCCGCGACCCGGGCGACGCTCGAGGCCGAGATCGAGGCCGCGGCCGCCGGCGACGAGAGCGCCTGCGCCACCCTCGCCGACCGCTTCGCCGGCCCTCTGGAGTTCGGTACGGCGGGCCTGCGCGGCGAGCTCGGCCCGGGTCCGCGCCGGATGAACCGGGTCGTGGTGATCCGCGCGGCGGCCGGCCTCGCGGCGTACCTCCACGCCCATCACGACACCTCCCGCGGACGGCTGTCGGTGGTGATCGGCTACGACGCGCGCCACTACTCCGAGACCTTCGCCGCCGACACCGCCGCGGTGATGCGCGGCGCCGGCATCGAGGCGCTGGTGCTGCCGCGGCCGCTGCCCACGCCGGTGCTCGCCTTCGCGATCCGCGAGCTCGGCTGCGACGCCGGCGTGATGGTCACGGCCAGCCACAACCCGCCCCGCGACAACGGCTACAAGGTCTACCTCGGCGACGGCAGCCAGATCGTGCCCCCGGCCGACGCCGAGATCGCCGCCGCGATCGCCGAGGTCACGGCGGCCGGGCCGGTCGCCGACGTCGCCCGCAAGGACGGCGCGCGGACCCTGACCGAGGACGTCGTCGACCGCTACCTCGACACCGCCGCCGGGCTGGCCGGCGACGGCCCGCGCGACCTCTCGGTCGTCTACACCCCGCTGCACGGTGTCGGCGCCGGCCCCGCGGTGCAGGTGCTCGAGACGGCGGGCTTCGACGCGCCCTACGTCGTGGAGAGCCAGGAGCAGCCCGACCCCGACTTCCCCACCGTGGCCTTCCCCAACCCCGAGGAGCCCGGCGCGATGGACGCCGCGCTCGCGCTGGCCGCCCGCGTCGGCGCCGACCTCGTGGTGGCCAACGACCCCGACGCGGACCGCTGCGCCGCGGCGGTGCCGGGCGACACCGGGTGGCGGATGCTGCGTGGCGACGAGGTCGGCGCGCTGCTGGCCCACCACCTGCTGTCCACCGGCAGGGAGGGCACCTTCGCGACGACGATCGTCTCGTCGCGGCTGCTCTCGCGGATGGCCGCCGCGGCGGGACAGCCGTACGTCGAGACGCTCACCGGGTTCAAGTGGATCGGCCGGGTCGACGGCCTGGCCTTCGGCTACGAGGAGGCGCTCGGCTACTGCTGCGACCCCGCGAGCGTGCGCGACAAGGACGGCGTGTCCGCGCTGCTGCTGCTCTGCGAGCTCGCTGCGGCCACCAAGGCCGCCGGGCGCAGCCTGCTCGACGTGCTCGACGACCTGGCCGCCGAGCACGGCCTGCATGCCACCGACCAGCTCTCGGTGCGCGTCGAGGACCCCTCGCTGATCACCGAGGCGATGGCGCGGTTGCGCGACGACCCCCCGTCGACCCTCGGCGGGCTGGCCGTCGAGACCGTCGACGACCTCGCCGCCGGCTCCGCCGACCTGCCGCCGACCGACGGCCTGCGCTTCACCCTCGCCGAGGGCGCCCGCGTCGTCGTGCGTCCGAGCGGAACCGAACCGAAGCTCAAGGCCTACCTCGAGGTCGTCGTGCCGGTCGAGGCCGACCGGGTCCGAGGAGCGCACCGACGCCGTCGGTGCGGCCCGGATCCAGGCCGCCACCCGCCTCGACGCCGTCCGCGGCGATCTGAGCCTGGCGCTGGGTCTGTAGCGGCGTTCTAGCTCGCGACCGCGAGCACCACGGTCACGACGAGGGCCGCGGCGACGACGGCGATCACGGGCCACGACACCTGACGGCGTACGCGCCGCGCGAGGTCCTGCTGCTCCTCCGAGCCGCGCCGTACCCGATGCTCGAGCATCGCGCGGCTGTGCCGCTCGGTCAGGCGGGACTCGACGAAGTCGGGGTAGTCGACACCCAGCGCCCGGGGCTTCTGCTCGGCCTCGCCGGTGTAGCCGCCGCGGGAGCCGAACAGGCCGCCCCCGCCGCCCCCGCCGCCGCCGCGGCCACCCGACCCCCGCACCAGCCGCCGCCGCGTGTGGCCCAGCGCGGCGCAGGTGAACCGGCGACCGCCCGCCGTGACGACCAGCACCTGGCGGACCACGATCGACTCGATCGCGGCGAGCGGGATCGTGACGGTCTCGAACATCGTGCGCAGCACCAGCTCGTCACCCGGCGCGATCCAGACCCTGGGGCGCAGCAGGGCGGCCCACAGCAGGATCCCGAGGGTCACGACGGCCGCCACCACCCAGGCCGGCGGGTCGACGCCCTCCTGGAACAGCGAGACCGCGACGAAGCCGACGATCAGGGTCTCTCCGAGCCAGGCGATGGCACTGCCGTTCGTGGGACGGAAGTCCTCCTCACGGTCGCTGGGGCGCAGACCGCTCAGCAGAGCCACTCTCGTCCTCCTCATCGGCGCGTGTCGGGCTGGGCGACGTCAACCCTATGCTGGTCGCCATGCCAGCCTCCCCCACCGTTGTCGGAGGCGCCGCTCCCCCGGCGGCGTACGCCGACGTCGCCGCGACCGAGACCAGCCTGCGCCGGTTCCTGCACGGCCTGCCCGGCGTCGACCAGGTCGGCGCCGAGGCCCGCGCGGCCGGGCTCTCGACCCGCTCGATCAAGACCACGTCCAAGGCGTACGCCATCGACCTGGCGATCGCGATGGTCGACCTGACCACGCTCGAGGGCCAGGACACCCCGGGCAAGGTGGCCGCGCTCTCGGCCAAGGCCGTGCGCCCCGACCCGACCGACGCGACCTGCCCGTCGGCCGCGGCCGTCTGCGTCTACCCCGACCTCGTCGGCGTGGCCAAGGCGGCGCTCGGTGACTCCGGGGTCAAGGTCGCCTCCGTCGCGACCGCCTTCCCCTCGGGCCGGGCCTCGCGGGCGATCAAGCTGGCCGACGTCGCGGACGCGGTGGCGGCCGGCGCCGACGAGATCGACATGGTGATCGACCGCGGGGCGTTCCTCACCGGGCGCTACCAGGCCGTCCACGACGAGATCGTCGCCGTCAAGGCGGCCTGCACCCGCACCGACGGCCCGCCGGCTCACCTCAAGGTGATCCTCGAGACCGGCGAGCTGGCGACGTACGACAACGTGCGTCGCGCCAGCTGGCTGGCCATGCTCGCGGGCGCCGACTTCATCAAGACCTCCACCGGCAAGGTGCAGCCCGCCGCGACCCTGCCGGTCACGATGATCATGCTCGAGGCCGTGCGCGACTTCCGCGCCGCGACCGGCACGATGATCGGCGTCAAGCCCGCCGGCGGGATCCGCACGACCAAGGACGCGATCAAGTACCTCGTGACCGTCCACGAGGTCGCAGGCGAGGACTGGCTGGACCCCGACTGGTTCCGCTTCGGCGCCTCCTCGCTGCTCAACGACCTGCTCCTGCAGCGCCAGAAGCTGCGCACCGGCGCCTACTCCGGACCCGACCACGTCACCGTCGACTGAGCCAGGACCCCTGATGCCCACCTTCACCTACGCCCCCGCCCCCGAGTCGACCGCCGTGGTCGACCTCCGCGCCTCCTACGGCCTCTTCGTGAACGGTGAGTTCGTCGACGGCCACGGCGAGGCCTTCAAGACCATCAACCCCGCGACCGAGGAGACCCTCGCCGAGGTCGCCTGCGCCGACGAGCGCGACGTCGACACCGCGGTCAAGGCCGCCCGCCGCGCCCAGAGCCGGGTCTGGGGGCCGATGAGCGGCCGCGAGCGCGCGAAGTACCTCTTCCGGATCGCGCGCATCCTCCAGGAGCGCAGCCGCGAGCTCGCCGTGCTGGAGTCGATCGACAACGGCAAGCCGATCAAGGAGTCGCGCGACGTCGACGTGCCGACGGCCGCGGCGTTCTTCTTCTACTACGCCGGGTGGGCCGACAAGCTCGAGCACGCCGGCTACGGCACGACGCCGGTCGGGGTCGCCGGCCAGGTGATCCCGTGGAACTTCCCGCTGCTGATGCTGTCGTGGAAGATCGCCCCCGCCCTGGCCTGCGGCAACACCGTGGTCCTCAAGCCCGCGGAGACGACCCCGCTGACCGCGCTGCTCTTCGCCGAGATCTGCCAGCAGGCCGACCTGCCGCCCGGCGTGGTCAACATCCTGCCCGGCGCGGGCGACACCGGTCGCGCCGTCGTCGAGCACGAGGACGTGGACAAGGTCGCCTTCACCGGCTCGACCGAGGTCGGCCGCTCGATCGCGCGTGCGGTCGCCGGCACCCGCAAGAAGGTGACGCTCGAGCTCGGCGGCAAGGCGGCCAACATCGTCTTCGACGACGCCCCGATCGACCAGGCCGTCGAGGGCACCGTCAACGGGATCTTCTTCAACCAGGGTCACGTGTGCTGCGCGGGCAGCCGCCTGCTGGTGCAGGAGTCGATCGCCGAGGACTTCCTCGACCGGCTGCGCACCCGGATGGGCACGCTGCGCGTGGGCGACCCGCTGGACAAGAACACCGACATCGGCGCCATCAACTCGAGCGAGCAGCTGGCGCGGATCCGCGAGCTGTCCGCGGTCGGGGAGTCCGAGGGCGCCGGTCGGTGGTCGCCGCCGTGCGAGCTGCCCGAGCGCGGCTACTGGTTCGCCCCGACGCTGTTCACCGGCGTCACCCAGGCGCACCGGATCGCGCAGGAGGAGATCTTCGGCCCGGTGCTCTCGGTGCTCACGTTCCGCACGCCGGACGAGGCGGTGGCCAAGGCCAACAACACGCCGTACGGCCTCTCGGCGGGGGTGTGGACCGAGAAGGGCTCGCGGATCCTGTGGATGGCCCAGCAGCTGCGGGCCGGCGTGGTGTGGGCCAACACGTTCAACAAGTTCGACCCGACCTCGCCGTTCGGCGGCTACCAGGAGTCCGGCTACGGCCGGGAGGGTGGCCGGCACGGACTGGCGGGCTACCTCGAGGGAGGCCTGTGATGGCGGCCGGAGACCAGCGCCTCGACGTGCGCAAGACCTACAAGCTCTACATCGGCGGGGCCTTCCCCCGCTCGGAGTCGGCGCGGTCCTACGTCGTCAACGACGCCAAGGGCAAGTTCCTCGCCAACGCCTCGCTGGCCTCGCGCAAGGACGCGCGCGACGCGGTCGTCGCGGCCCGCAAGGCCTTCGGCGGCTGGTCGGGACGTACGCCGTACAACCGCGGGCAGGTGCTCTACCGGATCGCGGAGGTCCTCGAGGGCCGCCGCGACCAGCTCGAGCGCGAGATCCGCGAGAGCGAGGGCGCCAGCGCCGCGAAGACCCGGCAGGCCGTCGACGAGTCGATCGACCGCCTCGTCTGGTACGCCGGGTGGGCCGACAAGCTCGCCCAGGTCGTCGGCAACGCCAACCCCGTGGCGGGCCCGTTCTTCAACCTCTCGACGCCCGAGGCGGTCGGCGTCGTCGCGGTCGTCGCCCCCTCGGGCCCGCTGCTGGGCCTGGTCAGCGTCATCGCTCCGCTGATCACGACCGGCAACACCTGCGTCGTGATCGCCAGCGAGGACCACCCGCTGCCCGCGATCACCCTGGCCGAGATCATGGCGACCTCCGACCTGCCCGGCGGCGTCGTCAACATCCTCACCGGCCACCAGGCCGAGATCGCCCCCTGGCTGGCATCGCACCTCGACGTCGACGGCCTCGACCTCACCGGCGTCGGCAACCCCGACCTGGCCCGTGATCTCGAGGTCGCCGCCGCGCAGAACCTCAAGCGGGTACGCCGTCCGGCGCCTGCCGACGCGCGGGAGGACCTGTTCGCCGAGCCGGGCCTGGACCGGATGACGCGGTTCCTCGAGACGAAGACGGTGTGGCACCCGGTCGGGATCTGAGTCGCTCTCAGCGTCTCTGCAGCGAGCACCACACTGAGCCCGCCGATCACCTGAACCGAGTCTGGCCAGACACCGGTCCTCGGGGAATCGTCTAGTAGCCGCGTGTGATGGTGCGCACGAGCCAGGAACCCGCCACACTCGACGACATGGATCCAGGTGTCACGGCGGCGCTCATTGGCGCCGGTTCGGCAATCGTCGTGTCAGTCACGAGCGTTACCTATGCACTTCGGGGCTCCAAGGCATTGCGGCAGCACGAGGCAGCCATGGAAAAAATCCGCGCCGAGGTCTCGAGGACAACGCGGCGCGAGCTTGCTCAGGAGGACGCGCAGAAGATCGTAGAAACGTACCGGCGACCGCTCCTGGCATCGGCCGTCGAGCTGAAGCGCCGCCTTGGCAACGTGCTTCACAACGATTTCCTGGCGTACCTGAGCGCCGACTCGCGGCGAAGTCAGATTGCGTTGCTCAGTACTGCGTACCGCGTGGCGGCCTTTCTTGGACTGCGAGAGCTCCTGAGTCGCAAGCTGACCTACCTTCGCTACGAGGACAGTGAGCGCACGACGAGACTTGTCGCGCTCCTCGAGGACGTCTCGACTCAGTTCGCGACTGACCGGTTCGACTTCGAGCCTCCGGGTTGCTTGATGCTTTGGAAAGACGAGCAGCGTGCCGTCGGCGGTCTCATGCTGGAGATCGGTGGTTCAGGCATTCTCGGGTTCGAGCACTTCGTGGCGAACTACGAGACCGTGTATGAACGGTGGCTCGGCCCGTTTGTCGCCGACCTTCGCCGGGACGGGGTCGATTCCTCGACCGGGCGGCTTGCAGCGATCGAGCGCAGCTTGGCGGATCTCATCGACCATCTGGACGAAGAACACGTCTACCGTGGACGGACCTAAGACCTTCGAACCAGCGACCACTGGTGGCGAAAGCAGAGATGGCTCAGAGGGCTAAGATCTGGTGCGTCATATCACCGCCAGTCGGGCGCAGCACAGGTGACGTCCCGATCTGCCGAGGAATGGACACGCCGGACCTGTGCGTAGAACGAGACAGCATGCCATCCCCAGTGCTTACCTTGGGTGCCCTGTGGTCACCCGACCGTCGGGCGCGTGGTCAAGTCCCGGGGCGTGGTGTACGAGATGAATCCTTCGTCGGGCGTGTCGCTCAGGCGGTGAGGGCCTGGAGCTCGGGTTCGGTCACCTCCTCCACATGGTGGGTGTCGACGGCTTGGCTGCGGGTGAGGACGTCGAGTCCGAGGTAGCGGCGGCCTTCGGCCCATTCGTCGTGCTGCTCGGCCAGAACGGCGCCGACCAGGCGGATGATCGAGGCCCGGTCGGGGAAGATCCCGACGACGTCGGTGCGGCGGCGGATCTCGCGGTTGAGCCGCTCGTTGGGGTTGTTGGACCAGATCTGGCGCCAGATCTCCTTCGGGAAGCTGGTGAAGGCGAGGATGTCGGCGCGGGCCGTTCTCGAGGTGCTCGGCCACGGCGGGGAGCTTGCCGGCCAGGGCGTCGATGACCCGGTCGAACTGGGCGTGCACGGCCTCGGCGTCGGGCTGGTCGTAGATCGAGTGGAGCAGCGCCTTGACCCACCCCCACGAGCTCTTCGGGGTCGCGGACATCAGGTTCGCGGCGTAGTGGGTGCGACACCGCTGCCACGACGCCCCGGGCAGGGTCGCAGCGATCGCCGCGACCAGGCCGGCGTGGGCGTCGGAGGTGACGAGCTTGACCCCGCCCAGGCCCCGGGCGGTCAGGTCGCGGAAGAACGCGAGCCAGCCGGCCCCGTCTTCTGAGGTGGTGACCTGCACGCCGAGGATCTCGCGGTGCCCGTCAGCGTTGACCCCGGTCGCGACCAGCACGTGGACCGGCACCACGCGCCCTCCTTCGCGGACCTTCAGCACCAGTGCGTCGGCGGCCACGAACGTGAACGGCCCGGCATCCTCGAGCCGACGGGTGCGGAACTGCTCGACGTGCTCGTCGAGCTCGGCGGCCATCACCGAGACCTGCGACTTCGACAGGCCGGTGATCCCCAGGGTCTGCACCAGCTTGTCCATCCGCCGGGTGGACACCCCGAGCAGGTAGCAGGTCGCCACCACCGACGTCAGGGCCCGCTCGGCCCGCTTGCGACGTTCCAGCAGCCAGTCGGGGTACAGGCTGCCGGTGCGCAGCTTGGGCACGGCGACGTCCAACGTGCCGACGCGGGTGTCGAGGTCGCGGTGGCGGTAGCCGTTGCGGGAGTTGACCCGCTCGGCCGAGCGTTCGCCGTAGCCGGCACCGCACACGGCGTCGGCTTGGGCGCCGAGCAGCGCGTTGACGAACGTGGTGAGCAACTCACGCAGCAGGTCAGGGCTCGCCTGGTCCAGCTGCTCGGTCAGGAAACGGGCAGGGTCGATACTGGGTGTGGCGGTCATCGGTGTGTCCTTCTTCGAGTCGGTTTTCGTAGATCACTCGAAGGATCACCCGGTGGCCGTCCTCGTTGTGGGAGGCAGGCTCACCGTGGTGCTCGTCGTACACCACTCTGCTGGACTCCACTGGGCGCGTTTCCGGCCTGGGCCTTGCGCTGGTCCCGTCACGTCACTTGGCCCATAGGCGTGCCAGAGCTTGCCTTGTGGTTCCCCAGAATGCGTCCCACCCTGCCGCGGGGACATCTTGCACGGAGAACAGGTTCTTGCGTTCAGCGTTGTCGGCGCCAGACATGAACCGTAGGTTCTCGGCCCCGGTGAGTAGTGTCGGGTCGCTTCGGGTGGGAGTGCCGTCGGGTCCCTGGGGGTTCTGGGGTGTGGCGTGGTCGATGGTGAGGAGGCGTTGACTGCGGTCGCGACCGGGTGCGCGCCCGCCCGTCTTCTCACGCTGGACTGGCGCGCGTCCGGGGGCTTGGTCGTACCCAGCCGCTTGCAGCATGTTGCGAACGAATGCGGCCTCCGGCGCAGGGTCGGTGGTGACCAGAGCCCAGAACCGGGCGCGGGAGGTGTCGTAGTTCCGCTTGTTGCCCTCGGTGTCCTGGCTAGCGCGCTGCCACAGGGCCGCGACCTCGAACGTGTCTGCGAAGGGCCGGGAGAACGCATCCTGGTATCTGCTGCTCAAGGCCTCCTGTTCTCGCAGCTGCGCTGCGCAGGAGGAGCAGAGCCGGCCCACAACGGCTTTCCCGTCAAGGTTCATGCACAGGCCGCTGGTCTCGAGGTTCGCAATGCGGCGTTCCTCAGCGCGCGTGCGCTCTCGATCGCTGACGCCCTGTTGCCCCTCGAACGCGTCGCGCGTCGGGGTATCGGCTGCGTGGCGTAGGCACGACATGCACAGGCCGCCCACACAAGTGAGCATCCCTCCGCAGCCGGTGCAACCGATCGTCACGCTCGGCGCCGCCTCGCCAGTTTGGCGGTCGGCTCCGGTGGGTGGAGTTGCAGGTTCAGTCCGGGTAGCGGGCTCCGAACCGGTCCCAACCCGGAAACCCGCCTCGCGGAGGTAGTCTCGGGCGCCGGCCGCGTCGGGTCCTGCGGACTCGTTGATGAGCATCCAGAACCTGTTTCGTTGCAGGGAGGCGTCATCGCACCCCGCAACGGCTCGTTCCCATAGGCGGTCCATCTCAACAGCCTGTTCGAGCTGGGCAGTCGCGACGACACGTTCGAGGTCACGCTCCGCGTCAGTCAGAGCGCTGTACGGGTCGAGGTACTCCGGCGTAGGTTCCGTGTACCGATTGGCTGCGTCGTACCGCTCAAAGTAATCAGGTTGCGCGTAGACGCTGGCAGCGGGCGAGAACGAGGAATCATTGGTTGCACTCGTCGCCCGAACCTGTTGTTCATGACAGCCGCCGCAAAGGGGTCCGTTCGACTTGGGTAGAAACCCGCAGCCTTGGCACATGCCCCGCCGGCGGTTCTCTTCCTCTCTTCGGGCCGCGTCGGCTAGATCGTCGCGGCGCCGGGACTCGCGCTCGGCACTCTGGCGGGCGGCGTCTTCGGCGTCACGGCGTCGGCGTTCCTCTTCATAGCTCATGTGCGCCGCCTGGCTCAGGCTTTGAATCGGATGCTGTTGGCGGCGCTGATCCGGCTGGCGATCATGCTCTGCAACGCGCCGGGTGAGGGAGGCAGCACCTGCCACGCCTCGTCCTCGTGGCCCGGAACTGCGGTGCTCGCGACACCTGATGACCCGGTCCGCTTCCCGGTGTCGGTCAGCGCTTCGAGCCACGACCCGGCGCGAGGAGTCGCGGCGGTCTGAGGCGTTGGTCTACCCCAGGTTTCGGGACGTGCATCTGACGGCGGGTTGTACAAGGCTTCGTCGAAGCTCGCCGCGAGCCGTCGGTCGGCGGTGTGCTGCGCGGCTTGTCTCTGCGCTGCGACGGCAGCAACCCCGAGGGCAGCAAACTTTACGCCCCGCTTGGCGGCCGCAACAGCGCGTTCGTCGCGAGCGAACGCAGTAGCCGCCCGGCCAGCACGTCGAGCTAGCGTCCCCCCGCCGCGTCGAATCGTGGCTGCGGCTCGGCGCCCGCCCGCCCGGGGACCCTTCGCTTCGGGATCCGCCGCCGCGGGGGCCTCGTCCCGCTGACCTGAGGTCACATCGCACGGCCCCGGCTCACCGCCGTCGGCAGGGTCAACCCGGCGGGGCTCGAGCCAGTCTCGCGGAAAAACCTTGCGTTCATCTGCCATGAGGTCACTCACCTGCTCCGGGGCGGAAGGGGTAGGGCGCGGGCCCCATCCACTCTCTCGATGCTGGGGTGCGTGGCAACCAAACGTCAAGAACCAGGGCATGCCGAGTCGCCCGACCGAGGAAATACCTGCCAGAGGTCATGGTCCCTCGAGCCGCACCGATGCGACGACGCCTCGACCTTGTGCGGGTGATCCCGGGCATGGCCGGACCAGAACGGGTCATTCACCGATAGACACTCCGTGCCGCTGGCACCAGGTCGACACCAGGTCGTCCTGCCCCGCGTTTCGCCCGGCGTCGTCCTGAGCGGTTCTGGACGGGACCATAAGACGCTGGGTCAGTGGATGGCGATGGCGTGGATGACGACCGCCGGACCGGCCGCGCCGCCAGAGCGTGACAGCGGATTGCGACTTGTGACTTCGGGCCGTCCGGGCCCCAGCGGCGCTCTGTGCACCGGCGCCTACGCGGCCGGCTGACGTAAGCGCCCAGGAATTGATCCATTGGCAAGCCGCTCCGTCAGCAGTACCTTCAGATCAGGACACCCCTAGGAGGCTGCCGTGGGAATCGCAAGCACAGACGTAGCCCAAGACGGCGCAGGTACGGGGGGTGGTGCGCCGCCGGACGACAAGGGCAACGCACCCGCAAAGGCAGCCGCGGCGGTCCCAACCTACCTATCCGGGGAGAGTTTGACATTCCCGCTTATCACTTCGGTCGGTGCGGCTGCGCTAACGATGTATGCGGCCGCAACAGGCAGTCAACCCACTGCCGGAACCGTCATCGTCGTAGCGATCATCTGCGGCTTCGTCGTGGTTCTATGGGGTGTCTCGGACGCCCGTGCACAGGGCAAGGCCGGCCCCAAACTGGACAAATGGGAGCTCTTTCGCCGTGTTGTCATCGGCCTGGCCAATACCATTCTGCTGTCCGTCGCGCTGTGGGGTGGCGTGAAGGTCGCACAGACCGCGATCGGGTAGTTGAGGCCCTAGCTGTTACGGGAGCCGCAGTTGCGGAGGGGTTGATCTAAGAGGCGACCGACCCGCGGAGCCGTGACCTGAAACTCGGGCCCGGTACCCGTTCAACATCTGTGAGCTCATGCCTTGATCCGTGCGAACAAGACCTGCGTCAATCCGCCGCGAAACGCCTACGGTCCCGCCGCCGCGAGTCCAGGCCGCAACGCGGACGCGCTATTGCCGAGGGACGCACCCCTGATGGGCCTCTGACCCACTACTTCACCTCGGAGCGGCGCAGGAACAGCAGCCCGACGACCAGTGGCAGCACGATCCAGATCGTGGTGGTCGAGGCGAGCATGGCCCACTCTCTGGCGGTGTTCGTGGCGCCGTCGAAGAGGGTGACCTGGGTGTAGTTCCAGTCGATCCACGGCTGCAGGTCCAGGAACCACTCGCGCACCTGGGCGAGCAGGCCGAGGATGCCCGGCAGCACGAGAGAGACGACGAAGTAGCCGACGATGGCTGCGGCGGAGTTGCGCAGCACGACGCCCAGGGTGAACCCGATCGCCATCCCGACGAGGTCACCGAGCACGATCTGGGGCGCCGTGGTGAGTGAGATGTCCCAGACCGTGTCGACCCCGGCGAGCGCGGAGCCGGCCAGGTTGCCCAGGGCCCCGACGGCGAAGGCGAGGACCATCGAGACGACGCCGACCAGGAAGGTCGCGACCGCCTTGGCAGCGATCACCCGGCCGCGACCAGGCACGAGGGTGAAGGTCGTCAGCCCGCTGCGCTGGCTCCACTCGCTGGTGACGCCGAGGATCGCGATGATCGGCAGGATCACCGACATCGGCAGGCCGATCGCGGTCGCGAAGCTCGTGTAGGTGACCGCCTCGTCGGGGGCGAAGATGATGACCGCTCCGGTCGCGGCGACCGAGAGGACGCCGATGCTGAGCAGCAGCCAGAAGCCCGAGCGGGTGTTGAACATCTTGCGGAGCTCGACCGTGACCAGGCGTGTCGTCGAGATGGGCCGGGCGGACTGACGGGGCGGGTCGGTCGCAGTCTGGTGGGCGCTGGTCGTGTGGGTGCCGGTCGTGGGTGAGGCGGTCGTGGGTGAGGCGGTCGTGGCGGTCATGCCGCAGCTCCTTCGCGTTGGGTCTCGGCAGTGAGTGAGAGGAACATGTCTTCGAGGCCCGCGCCTTCGGCGGAGCGGAGCTCGGTCAGGGCGATGCCGGCGGCCAGGGCGACGTCGCCCACCCGGGCGGGGTCGGCGTCGGTGCGCACGGAGCCGTCGCCGGCGAGGGTGGTGGCGATGCCGGCCCGCTCGAGGGCGTGCGCGAGGTCGGCCGGTGACGTGGCGCGGGCCAGGGTGCCGGCCGCAGCGAGCAGCTCCTCCTTGGTTCCGGACGCGACGATCCTGCCGTGGCCGATCACGACCAGGTCATCGGCGATGACCTCGATCTCGTGCAGGAGGTGCGAGGACAGCAGCACCGTGCCGCCGGTGTCGGCGTAGCCGCGCAGCAGGTCACGCATCCAGCGGATGCCGGCCGGGTCGAGGCCGTTGGCGGGCTCGTCGAGGATCAGCACGCGGGGGTCACCCAGCAGCGCGGTGGCGATGCCGAGTCGCTGGCGCATGCCGAGTGAGTAGTGGCGGACCCGCCGCCTGGACTCCTTCGGCGTCAGGCTGACGAGCTCGAGCATCTCCCCCACCCGGGTCCGTGGGAGCCGCATCGTCTCGGCGGCGACGGTGAGGATCTCGCGGCCGGTGCGCCCGGCGTGCTGGGCGGAGGCGTCGAGGAGGACACCGACCTCGAGGCCGGGGTTGGGGAGGTCGGCGAAGCGGACCCCGTCGATGGTGGCCGAGCCGGACGTCGGGGCGGTCAGGCCGACCATGACGCGCATCGTGGTGGACTTGCCAGCGCCGTTCGGGCCGAGGAAGCCGGTCACGCGACCGGGCTGGGCGGTGAAGGAGACGTCATCGACGGCGGTGAAGCCGGCGTACCTCCGAGTCAGTGAGTCAACAGTGATCATGGCTCCGAGCCTCACGCCCCGGGGCCGGTCGGCACATCGGGTGCCACCCCTCATCCTGCCCTGAACCGACCCCGGCCCGACCCTGAGTCGGGCTCGGGGTCACCCTCGCTGCGCCGCCGTTGCAAGCCGGGTACGCCGTCAGCCGGCGCGGCCGGTCGCCGTCTTCACAGCAGCGACGGACATCCGGACGAACCCCGGCCACGTCCGCGGCGAGAGCGCCATCGAGGCCACGGTGCGGGTGCCCGTCGTGACGGGCGCCGCGTCGTCCTCGAAGCGCTTCGCGAGCCAGGTCATCATCGCCGGCAGGGCGAGGACCATCAGCGAGATGTGCTCGCTGAGCCGGTCGCGCACGTAGGTCACGTCGACGCCCGCATCGACGTACCGCGCGACCTGCCCGTCGACGTCCGCGACGTCGATGATCTGGTCCAGCACCGACTGCACGACCAGGACCGGGCACTGCGGAGCGGTGAGGCCGAGCTTCAGGTCGGCGAAGACCTCGACCACCTCGGGCTCGGCGAGGACGTCGGCCAGCGGCGGGTCGACGAAGTCGTCGAAGTCGTCGAACGCGAAGCGCACCACGGCCTCCGTCGTCGTCATCTCCTGGAGCCGGTCCAGGCGCTTGATGCCCTGGGCGTGGGTGTAGCGGCGCACGACCTTGCCGAGACCGGGGTAGGCGTCGCGCAGGCCGGACACGACGAGGGCGGGCAGGCCCGCGTTCAGCCCACCGTTGAGCTTGATGAAGGCCTCGCCGGGGTCCCCGACCGGCGAGCCCAGGACGGCCCCCACGAGCCGGATCTCGCTGGCGTACCGCGGCGCCATCTCCGCCGCCCACGACGAGGCCATGCCACCGCCGGAGTAGCCGAACAGCCCGACGGGCGTCTGCAGGGTCATCCCGGTGGGCGGGTACGCGATCGCGGCGCGGATGCCGTCGAGCACCCGGTAGCCCGGCTCGCGCGGCGCGGCGAAGTAGCCGTGGCGTCCCTCGTGGTCGCAGAGGCTGACGACGTACCCCTGGTCGAGCAGCCCGGCGACGACCGTCAGCTCGATCTGCGGCAGCGCCCCCCACGCCCGGGCCCCCGGTCGCAGGGCGTACGACGGGAAGCACCGGTCGGACACGGCGTCGATCGCACACTGGTAGGCCACGAGCCGCTGGGGGCGCTGCGGGTCGTGCCCGCGCGGCACGAGGACCGTGGTCACCGCGACCTCGGCCTCGCCGTGGAGGTCGGTGCTGCGGTAGGCCAGCTGCCACGCGGTCAGCCCGCGCTGGGTGACGAGCCCCAGGAACGCGATCTGCACCTGCCGGCTGCGAACGATCGTGCCGGGCGCCAGGGCGGCGATGTCGGTCGGTGCGTCGTAGAACGCGTCGACGCCGGGCCGCAGCGGCCGGCGGTCGGTTCGCTCGTCGGTGTGCGGGACCGTCCAGTCGAACGCGCGCTCGCTCATGGGGCATGGTCTCATTGGGTTACCCGCGAGTAGAAATCGGGCCGCGCCGCGAGCCGTCCGGTCTGCGACAGTGCCCTATGGACTACGCCGACGTCATCGCCTCAGCTTTCGTCCCGCGGCCGGAGGGCACCCCCGTCCCGGACGTCGTCGCCGGGGCGAGCCCCGCTCGGCGGTTGCGCGACGCGTGCGAGCCGGTGGCCATGCACGCCGTGTGGAGCGCCGGCACCAACGCCGCGCTGGCCGAGCACGGACTCGACTTCATGAGCAGCTACGTCGGTGGGCGCGCGACCTCGTTGGGTCAGCCGAAGGGCGCCGTGGTCGCCAGCGCCTTCGCGTGGTTCGAGCCGGGCCTGGTCGCCGCGCTGTACGACGCCGCGAGCGCCGCCCTACCTCACACGCAGCTGGTCTCGGTCCGCGACGAGGCAACCGTCGCGAGCCTCCGTGCCGCGTTGGGTGACCACGACCCCACCGAGATGGCTGACCTGCTGGCGGCGGCCGCGGAAGGCGCCTCGGGCACCGGTCGGCCGCTCTTCAGCGGCCTGCTCCAGTGCGGTCGCCCGATCGACCCGGTGCACCGGCTGTGGTGGGCCTGCGACCTCGTCCGCGAGCACCGCGGCGACAGCCACGTAGCGGCCGCCAATCTCGCCGGCTTGGGCCCGGTCGAGATGAACGTCCTCACCGAGCTGTGGGTCGGCATGCCGCAGCTGTCGTACACCGCCACGCGTGGCTGGTCCCCCGAGGTCATGGAGCAGGCCGTCGACTCGCTCACCTCACGCGGGCTCGTCGACGACGGGGCGCTCACCGAGGCCGGGCGAGCAACGCGGGACTCGATCGAGGACGACACGGATGCTCAGGAACAGTCGATCGTGGACGCGCTCGGTGACCGGCTCGACGAGGTGTGCGAGCAGCTCGACGTGTGGGGGACGCACTGCATCGAGGCCGGCGCGTTCCCACCCGACATCCTCAAGCGAGCGGCGGGCTGAGACCGCCTGCGCATCGACAGCGTCACCGGGGGTCGCTCCGAGGACCGGTCAGCCGCGCATGGAGCCGCCCGCGATCGGTCGGACCTCCTGCGGCCAGCCACACCCCTCCGCGACCCGTCCGCCCCAGTAGCGGGCCTGCTCCTCGGTCTCCACGTCGATGATGGTGAACCCGCCGAGCCACTCCTCGCTCTCGGTGAACGGCCCGTCGGTGAACTTCAGCGTGCCGCTGGTCTCGTCGGCGCTGAAGGCCTGGTCCCGGTCCTCGACGAGCCCGGCGGCGTAGACCAGCGCGCCCGCGGCCCTCATGTCCTCGATGACCGCCCGGGACGTCGCCCCGCGTCCGCGGAACCACTCCTCGTCGTGGTCACCGACCCACTGCTGGTTGAAGAAGATGAGGTACTCGGCCATCGCTGCTCCTCTCGCGGCGGCGGACCCGGCGTCCACCCCTGCCTGAGGACGCCAGCATGCCGCGCCTGCGCAGGATCGCGACAGGCCTAACCCTCAGGGAACAGCTCGGGGCGCACTGCGATGTCGACCCCGGGTCGGAGCTCGTAACCGACGAGCAGCAGTGAGCCCGGCGAGCCAGGAGCGGGTGCGTCGTACGGCGCGATCGAGGCGCCCGCGCCTGGTACAGGGATCGGCATCCACGGCCGCCGCACCGGCCACCCCTCCCGAGTCCTCGTGTCCTCGCCCGCTCAGACGAGGGCTTCGCCGGCGCTCTGCGGCTCGTGCCCGAGCAGCTCGCCGAGCAACGGGTCGGTGCCGGCGAAGTAGCCGCCCCGCGCGGCTCGGTAGAACCCGAGCAGGAAGCCCGTCATGTGCTCGGGCCTGCCGGCCGCGGTCTGTGCCGTTGCCCAGTCCTGTTCGTCCATGACCTCGCACCGGATGGTCCGGCCCGTGATCGCGGATGCGATCTCGGCCAGCTCAGCGAACGTCGGCGCCGCGGGTGCGGTGATGGTCGTCGGCCCGGAGTAGGCGCCGTCGGAGGCGAGGACGAGGGCTGCCGCCCTTGCCGAGTCCTCGCGAGCCGTCCACGACACCGGCCCGTCGCCGGGGACCGCCATCACGCCGGTCTCGCGCCAGGGTCCGGCCAGCCACGCGAGGCTGTGCGCGTAGAACCCGTTGCGCAGCGACGTCCACGGGACCCCCGAATCCTCCAGCAGCTGCTCGGTCGCGAAGTGGTCGCGACCTGGAGAGAACGGGTTGTCGGCTGCCGCCGCCTGGTGGCTGGTGTAGAGGACCCGTCCTACGCCGACGCCGACGGCCGCATCGATCGCCGCGCGGTGCAGGCTCACCGCGTCCGCGGTCGGGTCGCTCGAGGACACGAGCAGGACCTGGTCGGCACCCTCGAACGCAGCCGGGAGCGTAGCGGGGTCGGCGTAGTCGGCGCGTCGCACCTCGATGCCGCGCGCAGCGAGATGCGCGGCCTTCGCGACGTCGCGCACGGCGACGCCGACCTCGCTCGCCGGGACGAGCTCGAGCAGGTGGTCGACGGTCGCGCCATTCAGCGAGCCGGTCGCTCCAGTGATGATGATCATGGGCAAGCCCTCCGTGTTATCGATGGAAACACTGCGACGGTAGGTCAGCAGAACTCCGATATCAAGCCGCTGTTATCGTTGATCCATGGCTGCGGCGAGAGCGACTCGTACGGACACGCGGGCTGCCATCGTCGAGGCGGCCGCGGACCTGCTGCGCGAGGGCGGGTCGACGGCCGTCACCACCCGAGGCGTCGCGGAGACGGCCGGCGTCCAGGCCCCGACGATCTATCGGTTGTTCGGCGACAAGGACGGCCTGCTCGAGGCTGTCGCCGAGCACGTCATGGCCGACTTCGTCGCCGTCAAGACGACCGCCGTCGAAGCGGCGACCGCCGCCGACCTCGACCCCCTCGACGACCTGAGGACCAGCTGGCACCAGCAGATCAGCTTCGGGATGACCAATCCCGCGGTCTTCCGGCTCCTCAGCGACCCCGACCGGGTCGTCGCCTCCCCGGCGGCCAGCGCGGGCAGAGCGGTCCTCGCGGCCCGGGTGCACCGTCTGGCGATGACCGGGCGGCTGCGGGTCAGCGAGCAACGAGCCGTCGACCTGATCCAGGCCGCCGGCGTCGGCACCATCCAGGCTCAGCTGTCGAGGCCGGTCGACCAACGCGATCCCGAGCTCGGAGACGTGATGCTCGAGGCCGTGCTCGGACGCATCCTCACCGACGCCTCGACCGAGGTACCGAATGGTGCGGTCACCATCGCGATCGCCCTCCGCGCAATCGCCCCCCAGCTCGAGGGGCTCAGCCACTCCGAGCAACAGCTGCTGATCGACTGGCTCGACCGGGTCGCAGCCACTCCTCAGGGGATGTAGCACGGGTCGCGGCCGCCGACCAGCGATCAGGCGGCGTACACCCAGCGATCACTGGCCCACTGGACGTCCATCGCCACCGCCCGCCGTGGTGGCTTCGGTGCCGGTGTGGGTGGGTGTGGGTGCGCGGGACCGGTGTCGGTGCCCGGTGGGGGTGGTCGTCTCGACGGTGTGCCGGGCGACGAGGTCGTCGACGACCTGGTGGGTCCAGCCGCGGGCTTGTTTGGTGTGGTTGCAGGCCTCGCACAGGCCCTGGGGTTCTCGGCGGTCGTGGGGCCGCCGTCGACCGGCGGGGACGATGTGGTCGGCGTGTCGGGTGGGGGCGTCGCACCAAGGGGTGCGGCACAGGCCCTGGTCGCGGGCCTGGAGGTAGGCGCCGATCCCGTCGGTGACGAGACGCTGCTGGGTGCTCAGGGCGACGAGGTTGCCGGTGGGGTCGGCGTAGAGACGCCGGATCCAGGCCTGCGTGTCCTCGCTGGCGCGGGCGATGGCCTCGCGGGCGATCTGGGCGGGCACGGGCCCCCAGCCGGGGACGACGGCGGGTTCGTGGCCGGCGCCGAGGAGACTCGCATCCGACATCACGACCCCGAGGCTGACCGGGACCGCGGTCGCGGCGGTCTGTCCGGTGAGGCGCTCGACCATCAGGTCGGCCATCAGCTGGCCGCGGGTCCTCGGGTCGCCCTCGGATCGCAACCGGTCGGCCTCGCGGCCGAGCGCGACCTGGGCGGTGATGGCCTGGACCATCGGCAGCAGCCCGGTCAGGTAGGCCATCGCGTCGGGTGCGGGCCGGGTGCTCACGCGTCGCTCGGTCTCGGCCTTGCGTGCACGGCGCACGACACTGGCGGGGTCCAGGGCGTAGCAGCGCTTGCGCAGCTCCCCCACGAGGCGCTTGGTGCCGACACCGTCGAGACCCGGTCGGCCCCCGCCAGTCGCCGTGCCGCAGATGTCCTCGTCGACGCGGGCGCGGTCCTCGCGCTCGAGGATGGCGCTCTCACGGGCCACGATCATCGCTCGGAACTCGTTGAGCGACCCGTCGTAGAGCGCCTCGCGGGTGCAGGACAGGTCGGTGGCGAGGTCCTTGGCCAGCCCGAGCAGGACCTGAGCGCGGTGGGGTGATTCCTGACGGGCGAGCGCGACCTGGGCCGCGACCCCACGCCCGCGACGGGCCGCGGGGAGACCAGCGACCCGGTCCTGCTCGCGCACCGAGGCGTCCAACCCCACGGCGAGGTCGGCCTGGGCCGCGCACAACGCGGACTTCAACCGCTCCATCGCCGCGATCGTCTCGACCCGCTCCGCATCCGCCGCCCGGTCGTGACCCCCGACGTCGACCGGGCACGCGACGAGCGTGGCGGTCAGACCACGGACATCGTCAAGGGCGGGGGACATGGCATGATATTACCGAAAACACGTTCTTAAAGCAAGAACGAATCCACAGCCGATCCCTGGGGCACCCGGCGCGGTCTGGACCGCCCGAGACTCCCCCGTGACTCCTCGGAGCGAGTCTCGTTGCCTGGACCGACACGACGAACGGAGAACGAGTGATGTCCAGCTACGGCCACGGCCCCGAGGTCGCGGCGATGCTCGCGGCCTGGGTGATCGAGGCGCGCGCCGAGATCGTGGCCGACCTGGCCGAGCAGCGGGCCGCCTGACCCCAGACCCAGGTCGAGCTTCTGGGACGATGGGCACGTGCAGGCGCAGGTGGTGGTGCTCGCGGGCCCGTCCGGGGCCGGCAAGTCCCGCCTCGCCGAGCGCAGCGGACTGCCGGTGCTGCGCCTCGACGACCTCTACCGGGAGGGTGACGCCGAGGGACTCCCCCGGATCACCCACGGCCAGAACGCCGGGCTCGTCGACTGGGACCACCCCGGCTCCTGGGACCACCACGCCGCGCTCGCCGTGATCGAGCGGCTGTGCGCCACCGGACGCGCCGAGGTGCCGGTCTACGACCTCGCGACGAGCGCCCGCACCGGCACCCAGGCCCTCGACCTCCGCGGCTCCACCCTGTTCGCGGCCGAGGGGATCTTCGCCGCCGAGATCGTCGAGGAGTGCCGCGCGCGCAGCCTGCTCGCCGCGGCGTACTGCGTGACCCAGCACCCCCTGCTCACCTTCGTCCGACGCCTGAGCCGCGACCTGCGCGAGCACCGCAAACCCCCGCCCGTGCTCGTGCGCCGCGGCCTCGCGCTCCTGCGCGACCAACGCCGCGTCGTGGCGCGCGCCGAGGCCGTCGGGTGCGTGCCCCTGAGCGGCGACGAGGGTCTGGTCCGGATCCGCGAGCTCACCAGAGGCTGACCCCGCGGCGATCTGCACACCCCGTCCGTCACCGGCCCGGTGTCGGGCGCGGCCATCGGCTACGGGGCATCGCCCGGGGCCTGGCAGGACCCCTGCACCCACTCCTTGCGATGTTCGCCGCCGCGCGCTCGGCCGGCCCGCTCACCGACCTCGACCGCGCGTGCCGGCACGCTGCCCTCCGCGGCCCGCGCGACCAGGCCGGCCTCGGCCCGGACCTGGCGCGGACCTTCGAGCACGCCCTGACCTACGACCGCGACACCATCGCGGTGCCGGTCGCCCGGCGGTGAGCGGTGCTGGTGGCGCTACCCCACCCGGGGCAGCGCCGGGTCGAGGTCGGCGTACCGGGCGAACCACGGCCTGGCCTGCTCGAGCTGGGCGGCCAGACGCAGCAGCAGCCCGTCCGCGCCCAGTCGGCCGACGAGCTGGACGCCGAGCGGCAGGCCCGCGTCGGTCCAGTGCAGCGGCACACTGATCGCGGGGCGGCCGGTGAGGTTGGCCAGCTGGGTGTAGGGCACCCACGACAGGCTCTTGTCGATGAGCTGGTCGAGGATGCCCGTCCTGGCCAGCGCCTTCCCGGCGTGCGTGCGCGCCACCATCCGGGAGGCCTGCTGCAGTCGCGGCGGGGTCGTCGTGGCGCCGACCTCGAGCGGCGGCGTCGCCAGGGTCGGTGTCAGCAGCAGGTCGTAGGTCTCGTGGAAACCCGCCAGCGCCCTGACGTGCTCGTCGACCCGCGCCATCGAGGCCAGCAGCGGCTCGACACCGGCGGCGCGGCCGAGCTCGGCGAGGGCGAGGGTGTCGGCCTCGAACATCCGGTCCGAGGCGCCCGTGCGGCGCTTGATCTCGGTGACCTGGCCGTGCGCGCGGGCGAACCAGATGGTCAGGAAGTCGCGCGCCAGCGCCTCGTCGTCCTGCGGCGGCGCGACCTCCTCGACCTGGTGGCCGAGCTCGGCCAGCAGCGCCACCGTCGACTCGACGGCCGCGACCGCCTCGGGGTCCGGCGCGGCGTTGATGGCCGAGGCCCACGAGTAGCCGATCCGCAACGTCCCCGGCGCCTCGGCGAGCTGCTCGGCGTACGTCGTGGTGGCCCGCGCGGCCTCGTAGGTCGCGCCCGGGTTCGGTCCGGCGAGCGCGTCGAGCAGCCCGGCGCTGTCGCGCACGGTGCGCGACACGACACCCTCGACGCTCATCCCCAGCAGCGGCTCCCCGGCCTGCGGGCCGTAGGGGCTCAGGCCGCGGGTTGTCTTGAGGCCGACCAGGCCGTTGCACGCGGCCGGGATCCGCACCGAGCCCCCGCCGTCGTTGGCGCCCGCGGCCGGGACGATCCCGGCGGCGACGGCCGCGGCGGACCCGCCCGAGGACCCGCCCGGGGTGTGGGCGAGGTTCCAGGGGTTGCGCGCCGGGCCCCACAGGTCGGGCTCGGTGACGCCCTTGGAGCCGAGCTCGGGGGTGTTGGTCTTGCCGATCACGACCAGGCCGGCGTCCAGGAAGCGCTGGGTGACCAGCGCGTGCTCGGTCGCGACCTCGCCGGCCAGCGCGCGGCAGCCGCCCGAGGTGGGGAACCCGGCGTAGTCCTGCCCGAGGTCCTTGATCAGGAACGGCACGCCGGCGAACGGACCCGACAGGTCGGGGTCCGCGGCCCGCGCGTCGGCGACGTCGCGCAGCGGCACCACGACGGCGTTCAGCCGGTGGTTGACCGCGTCGAGGCGCTCGCGGGCCAGCGCGAGCAGCTGGGTCGCGGTGACCTCGCCGGCGCCGACCTTCGAGGCGAGGGCGGTGGCGTCGCTGGCGGCGTACTCGCGGGCGTCCATCCGGCGGAGTCTAGGCAGGCGGCTCAGAGCTGGACGCCGCGCGTCAGCGCGCCGTCCACGACCAGGTTGGTGCCACTGATCCGCGAGGCCAGCGTGCTGGCCAGGAACACCACCGGCGACGCGACCTCCTCGGGCGTCCCCATCGCGCCGGTGGGGTTGAGCTCCACCGCGGTGCGGTAGAGGTCCGGGTCGCCGGACTCGATGCCGGCCCACACCCCGCCCTCGAAGTAGGTGTTGCCCGGCGAGACCGTGTTGGCGCGGATGCCCTTGTCGGCCAGCTGCATCGCGAGGCCGTGGACGTAGCCGATGATCGCGGTCTTCGCCGTGCCGTAGGGCCCCGAGGCGAAATCCGACTCGCGACCCGAGACGCTCGAGATCGCGATGATCGAGGCGGCCTCGCTGCCCTCGAGGTGCGGCATGGCCGCACGCACGAGGCGCACCGTGTGCATCAGGTCGACGTTGAGGCTGGCCGCCCAGCTCTCCTCGGTGTCGGGGATGGCCAGCGCGCTCACGTTGGCCACCACCACGTCGATCCCACCGAGCGCGGTCGCCGACTCCTCGACCCAGGCGGCGAGAGCGTCGCCGTCGCCCACGTCGACGCTGCTGCCGTACGCCGTCCCGCGCGCGGCCAGCGCGTCGGCGGTGGCCGCCACCTCCTCGGCGTTGCGGGCGCAGAACGCCACGTGCGCGCCCTCGTCGAGGAAGGCCTCGACGATGGCCCGGCCGATGCCGCGGCTGCCGCCGGTGACCAGGACGCGGGTGCCGGTGAGGTGGAGGTCCATGGGTGGTGCCTTCCGGTGGTGGGTGGGCTCAGAGGGGGCCGAGTGCGCGGGCACGCGCTCGCAGGTCGGCGTGGATGCCGCCATAGACCTCGATGCGCGGCAGCAGGTCCTTGGCCGCCTTGACCGCGACGGAGAAGTTGGCGTCGACGACGTTGGCGATCGGCGCCCTCGTGACCTGCGAGAGCAGCTGGTAGGCGTCCATGACGTGCAGGCCGGAGAGCTCGCCGACCCAGCCGACGAGGTCTGCGTTGCCGATCCGCCAGGAGTCCTCCAACGGCCGGCTGGAGCCGATCGACATGACCTCGGTGTCGGTCTCGATCCGGGGCCAGGCCGGCGCCCCGCCCTTGACCAGCTCGACGATCACGGTGGAGGTCATCGCGCCCTCGACCGCGGTGCCGCAGGCCTCGCCCTCCCCCTGGCGGTAGTGGCCGTCGCCCAGCGAGAACATCGCGCCCTCGACGTTGACGCCGAGGAACGCCGTCGAGCCCGCCCGCATCTCGGGGGTGTCCATGTTGCCGCCGAAGCGGTCCGGCACGAGCGAGGAGCGCACCTCTCCCCCGGCGGGCGCGACGCCGACGGTGCCGAGCATCGGCTCGAGGGGCAGCTCGACGCGGTGCTCGGAGTGGCGGGCGGCGAAGGCGACGGTCCTCCGGTCGCGGTCCAGCTCGTAGATCCAGGTCGTGTCGGGCAGCGCGGGCTGCAGCGAGACCGTGCGGTCGGTGCTGGTCATGCCCCCGAAGAACGGGATCGCCGCGGAGGCGCCCCAGTCCCGGGCCGGCTCGAGGTCGACCAGGTGCAGCACCAGCGTGTCGCCCGGCTCGGCACCCTCGACGTAGAACGGCCCGGTCTGCGGGTTGACGAAGCGCAGGTCGACCTTGGCGCTCGAGACGTCGTCGACGCTGCGCAGCGCCCCACCGAAGGCGTCGTCGGACCACAGCCGCAGCACCGAGCCGGGCCTGACCCGCATCACCGGAGCGACGCCGCCGAAGGTGTAGACGTAGTCCGCGCGGTCCGGCACGTGCTCGATGACGTCCATGCGCAGTGAAACTACCGGCTGGCGACGGCCACCGCGATCGCCGCGACGACCAGCAGGACCGGAGGCGCGACCATCACCGGTGCCACCCAGCGCGGCAGGGCCGGCGTCATCTCGGCGCCGTCGCGCGGGTCCCTCACCGCGACGTCGTCGGCGTGGGCAAGGCGCCACATCCCGACGAGGAGCACCGCGCCTCCGGCCAGGCCGAGGAGCACCAGCGCGATGCCGGGCAGCCCGAGGAGGGCGGGCTCGCCCGACCCGAGCGACAGTGCCCCGTCGAGCAGCAGCCAGGACGCGACGGTCGACCCGACACCGTAGGTCAGGGCGCCGCCCGCCACGGCGCGCGCCTGCGGCGTCCCGGGCCGGCCGAGCGCGGCCGCGACCTCCGCGGCGTACTGCCGGGGAGGGCCGAAGGCCTCGTGCGGGTCCTCCCCGGTCTCCACGACGTGGCTGTCGACCTCGGCCAGGGCCTCCGCGATCCGGGGACCCGGGACGTCGAGCACCCGCAGCGCGTAGAGCAGCTCGTCGGCGTAGGTGTGCTTCGTCGTGCTCATCTGCTCACGCTCCTGCTCGGGAGCAGGTCTCGGGCCCGCTCGGTGAAGGTCAGCCAGTCGGTGGTGCGCTCGGCGAGGGCGGCCCGGCCCGCCGCGGTGACGGCGAAGAATTTGCGGCCCGGCCCACCGATCCCCTCGCGCCAGGTGGTGCTCAGCAGCCCCTCCTGCTCGAGCCGGGTGAGCACCGGGTAGAGGGTGCCGCCCTTGACGGCGCCCAGGCCCGACGCGCGCAGCCGCTGCGCGACCGCGTAGCCGTAGGTCTCCTCCTCGGCGACCACCGCGAGCACGCACAGGGCGAGGACGCCCCGCATCCACTCGGTGGGCCAGGTCTCCTCGGGCATAACTAGACAGTATGACTAACTAGTCAGTCGCGCAAGCACGCTCGATCCGTGGCACCATCGGGCGGTGCTCTCCCCGACCCACCCGCTCGACGCACGGCCGCTGACCGGGCTGCTCCAACCCGACGCTCGCTCGTGCGGCGCCTGCTGCGTCGTGGCCGCGCAGGCCGTGCGCGACCCGGCGTACGCCGCGTGGCTGCACGAGCCGGAGCACTGGGACGGCGAGGTGCTCGGCACGCACCGCAACCTGACCGCGGTGGTCGACCAGGGCCGGCTCGGCGTCCCGTGGGCCCGCGCGGTCGGGACTCCGCCGTGGGCGGTCGTGCGTCGCCTGCGGGCGACCACCGGACGAGGTTGGCGGACCCGGTGGCGTCCGGGCCCGCACCGCTACGCAGCGATGCGCGGCGCGCTCGCCGCGGGTCTTCCGGTGCCGGTCTACGTCGGCAGTCGGGTCCTGCCCCGCCACGTGATGCTGGCCGTCGAGATCGACCCGAGGACCGACGAGGTGCTCGCCTACGACCCTGCCCGCGGGCGGGTGCTCGCCCTGTCCTGGCTCACCACGGTCGGGTGGCCGCGGGTGTGGGCGCTCGTCCTGCCGGACCGATGACCCGCCGATGACCGACCCGGGCTCGCAGACCGAGGTCCTCTCCTCCCCTGGCCACGACCGACCGCCGAACCGGGCGCTGGCCTCGCTGGTCGCCTTCGTGCGGCGCAGCCCCCGACTGCTGATCTCGCTGGGCCTCGCGGCCCTGCTCGTCGCCGGACTCGTGCAGACCGTGCGCAACGGCGGACCCGAGGAGCAGCTGGCGAACGCCTATGCCAGCGCGTTCAAGGCCCGCGACTGCCCCCGGTTCGCCGACCTCTACCACTACGACCCGCCCGTCCGGCCCCAGCGCCGGGCCAAGGTCGACGTCTGCGAGCGCAGCGGTCCTGACATGGAGCTGACCGGCTTCGACGTCACCGACGTCGCGACCGACCCCCCGGACCAGGTGCTCCCACCGGGCTCCGACCAGGTCGCCGTGGTCGGCTACGCCGCGGTGTTCGACGTGCCGGGACGTTCGGTGCCGGTCGACGGCGTCCTGGTGATGGCGCGCTACGACGGCGTGTGGGCGCTGGTCTCGCTCGGCTAGCAGCCCCCCGCCCGGCTGAGCCGCGGACTCAGTCCGAGCGGGCGACGTACACGGTGCGTCGCACCTTCCGGGTCCCGTCGTCGTCGCGGTAGACCACCTGGATCGTGAGCGCCTCGCGGCGCTCGCGGCTGCGGTCGTCGCGGATGGGCACCGCGATGGTGGCGTCCTGCCGTCCGCGGCGGATGACGGCGTCGCCGAGGTAGGCCCTCAGCGCTGCGAGGCGCCGGTCGCCCTCGAGCGGCAGGAAGTGCTCACGACGGAAGTCTCGCGGCAGGTCGCTCAGCCTGAGGTCGGGCCGTGGGCCACCGACCGCGCGCGCCTGCACCCCGAACGCGTAGCCGACCGGGGATCCGAGATGGATCTTGAGCCGCGCCGACCCGCCCTCGCGCACCGTGCGTCGTGCCGGGGTGATCCGCACCCGCGGTGTCGGGTCGTCGTCGACGACGCGGCTGGAGCCGATGTAGGAGTCGGTCATCACGCCGGTGACCGGGTAGGCCCGCACGGACGTCCGTCGTACGGCAGGCTGGGTGTCGAGGTCGTCGGGCTGGTAGGAGACGGGGATCGAGCCCGAGGTCTGACCTGGGGCGAGATCGAGGATCGCGCTCTCGCGGCGGCCCGAGCCGGCGAGCGCGACGACCACGGAGGCCGGTCGGTCGAGACCGGTCACCGTGAACGGGATGTCCGCCGAGGCGGTGCCCGGCCCGTCACCCTCGGTGACCTCGACCGATCCGAGGTCGAGGAGCGGACCGCGCCGCTGAGGCACCCGCGCCAGCGAGGCCGGTGCCGCGGCGAGGTCGGCGACCCAGATCCGTCCGGTGTCGTTGCGCGAGACCAGGTCGACCTCCGTGATCCGGCTCAGGTCGACGTCGGTCGTGCCCGCGAGCTCGCCGGCGTCGACGATCAGGCTCTGAGCCCAGATCTTGGCGTACCCCGCTGGGAGGGCCGGCAGGCGGCCGCCTTCCTCGGGGGTCACCGTGACGGCCGCTCCGTCGGCGTCGACGAGGCGCACGCCGAGCTCGACCGAGCCCACCCGCGGGTCGACGAGCGTGCGCAGCTCGAGGCGCCCGGCGCTCAGGTCGAGCGGGTCGTCGAGCAGCATCCCGCCCCGTTGGCCGGTGGCGTCCCAGGTCATCTGGAAGAACGGGCGCGACGGGGTGTCCTCGTAGGACGAGACCCAGTGCGGCGCCACCTGGAACCTGAGGCTCTGGCCGCACGCTCCGAGCTCGGTGCTGTACGCCGCCACGCCGCGGCAGAAGGACGTCCTCGCCCCCACCGGGAGCGACAGCGCGGTCCCGCTGCGCGGGCGCCGCAGCTCGCGGCCGCCACCGATCGCGTGGCTGAGCACCATGGCGCGACCGATCGGAGGGCAGGTCGACGCTCGAGCCGTCGTACATCGGCAGCAGGCGCCGCTCGCCGGTGAACAGCCGCACGGCGCCGGCGACGTAGGTCGCGCCGACGTCGCGCTGCTCGCCGTCGCTGAGCCGGGCGGGGTCGTCGGTGCCGCAGGCCTTGTCGGTCTCCCCGAACCAGTCGTCGTCGGCGGGCGCCACGGCGACGCCGGGCGTCCACTCGGTGTTGAAGAAGTTGTGGTTGGCGCCCCCGATCAGCACCGAGCTCTTCAGCGAGGTGTCGTCGGCGGCGAGGTCGCGGGAGACGTCGGTGAACTTCTGTCCCTGGAGGTCGAAGACGTCGCCGTCGCAGTAGGGCAGCAGCGTCACGGTCGGGACGTACGGCGCGGTCTGCGAGGCGAAGTCGGTCGGCGCGATCAGCACCTGGCCCGCGATGCGGTAGGGCGCGGAGAGCGGGATGTCGATCGAGGCGCGGTCGACACCCTCGCCGCCGCGGCTGTGCCCGACCAGCACGACCTGCTGGAGGTCGACCTGGTGCTTGGCGGCGATCCGGGTCCAGAAGTCGAGGTGGCGCTCGATGATCGCCGCGCGTGCACCGGCCCCGGCGTCGGGGATCCGGTAGTCCTGGGCGTTGATGCCGTTGACCCGGATCGAGACGGTCACGAAGCCCTGGCTGGCCAGCAGGCGCTGGACGTAGTCGTAGCCGAGCTGGCTGGGGATCTCGCGGAACGGCGCCCGGCAGGGCCACTCGTCGCTGTAGGCGCGCGGCCTGTCCGGGTCGTAGCAGACGCTGTGCCGGCCGTGCTGGAACAGCACGAGCGGCGCATCCTCGCTCAGCTGCCCGGGCGCCGGCTCGACGATGTGGCCGACCATCTCGATCGGCTCCTTGATGCCCGGCAGCGCGACGGAGTCGAGGCGGTAGCTGCTCGTCGAGACCTCGAGAGGCCCCGGGACGCCGGGGTCGACAGCGAGACCGGCGACCCGCTGCGGGGCGGCCTGGGGTCGCCGGGCCGGCGCCGCCGCGGACCCGGCGACCCGGTCGTCACCGGGCTCGTCGAGCCGGTCCCCCGAGAGCACGACGTCGAGGTCCCGGGCGCGCAACGGCGCGGTCGAGCGCACGAGCGCCTCGACGGTTCGGCCGTCGGAGGACACGGTCGGCGGTCCGACGGTCAGGTCGTCGGCGCTGCCGGAGGCCGCGACCACGGTGGGCCGGTCGGAGCCGACCGGGAGGCGCGAGGGTGAACGCCACGACACGGCGTACGTCGTGGGTCCCGACGGCTCGACCCGCCACCGACCACGGATCGCCGCGGGGGCGGTCTCGGGGGCTGCCGCAGCAGCGACGGGTCCGGCCGCCGTCCGGGTGACCGGGGCCGCAGCGGCGCCCGGTCCCGGGACGAGCACGGACGGCAGGCCGACGGCGGCCGCGGCGAGCAGCAGGGCCAGCGGGTTGAGACGGGTCACGGCGACCTCCACGACGTCGAGCCCCGGTGTCCGAGCGGCACCGCGCGGGCTGATCGTAACCGCCGAGGGTCCCGGGCGATCGTGTGCTCAGAGCGTGGCGAACAGGTCGATCCCGTTGCCGTCGGGGTCGTGCAGGACGGCGTAGCGCATCCCCCAGACGGCGTCCCACGGCGGCAGGTGGCCCACGGCGCCGCTCGCGACGAGGTCGGCGTACGCCGTGTCGACCTCGGCCGGATCGTCGCACCCGAAGGCGAGGCTGGTCGCCGCACCGCCGCCCGACCGGGTCCACCCGGGATCGAAGGAGCGGATCGTGTCCTCGGTGTCGAGGGCCAGGCGCAGGCCCGACCCGAGGTCGATCTCTACGTGCGGCTCGGCGTCGGCGCCGTCGGGGACGCGCAGGCCGAGCCGGCGGTAGAAGGCGAGCGAGGCGGCCATGTCCGAGACCACGACGCCCAGGACGCGGGGTTGGAGGTTCATGACCACGAACCTAGGCGCGGGCACCGACCGGTGTCTTGGACGGATCGGACACGTCGGCGGGCATGCGCTCGCGGCGCAGTGCTCCGGGGGTCACGCCCGCCAGGGCGCGGACCTCGCGGCTCAGGTGGGCCTGGTCGGCGCACCCGGCCTCGGCGGCCACCCTCGTCCACGGCGTGCCGCGGTCGGCCGCCGCGACGACCCGCTGGAGGCGCAGCACGCGGGCGAGGTGCTGCGGGCCGTAGCCGAAGGTCGTCCGCGTGCGGCGCTGGAGCTGGCGCGGACTGAGGCCGAGCCGGTACGCCGCGCCCGCGACGTCGCAGCCGGCCTCGAGCAGCCCGACCAGGCGCGCACCCAGCGGGTCCGCCTCGGCCCGGACGGCGAGACTCGCCAGGGCCGTCGGTGCCCTCGCCGCGAGCTCGACCAGACCCCGGGCCCGGGCGGTGCCCCAGAGGTCGGCGAGGTCGACCGAGGAGTCGCGCAGCTCGTCGGCCGGCACCCCGAGGAGCGCCGGGCCCCGCCCGTCGTGCAGCCGCACCGCGACGTAGTCGTGGGACGCCTCGGTGACGTGGAGCCGCGCGACGCTGTCGGGACCGGCCACGAACGCCCGGTCGCGGTCGACGACGATCAGGTCGAGGCAGGCGTCGGGCAGGATCCGCTGCCGCGTGGGCCCCGGCAGCGAGCTGCGCCACAGGTCCACCCCCGCGGCGACCCGGCGCTCGACGTAGCTCACGTGCCCGCCTCGTCGCGACCTGGTCGCGATCAGCAGCCGAGGGCGGCGTAGCCGGGCTTGATCACGTCGTCGATCAGCGCGAGGCGGTCGTCGAAGGCCCAGAAGGCCGACTTCATCGCGTTGATGGTGACCCAGCGCAGGTCGGGCAGGCCCCAGCCGAAGGCCTCGACGAGGGCGAGCATCTCGGCACTCATCGAGGTGCCGCTCATCAGCCGGTTGTCGGTGTTGACCGTGACCCGGAACTTCAGGTCGGCGAGCAGGCCGATGGGGTGCTCGGCGATCGAGGCTGCCGCACCGGTCTGCACGTTGGAGGCCGGGCAGAGCTCGAGCGGGATCCGGGTGTCGCGCACGTACGCCGCCAGCCGGCCCAGCTCGGCGGTGCCGTCGACCGCGGTCGTGATGTCGTCGATGATCCGCACGCCGTGACCGAGCCGGTCTGCGCCGCACCACTGGATCGCCTCCCAGATCGACGGCAGCCCGAAGGCCTCCCCGGCGTGGATGGTGAAGTGGCCGTTCTCGCGCTGGAGGTACTCGAAGGCGTCGAGGTGGCGGGTCGGGGGGAAGCCGGCCTCGGCGCCGGCGATGTCGAAGCCGGCCACGCCGTGGTCGCGGTGGGCCACGGCGAGCTCGGCGATCTCGCGGGAGCGGGCCTGGTGGCGCATGGCCGTGAGCAGCTGGCGCACGACGATCGGGCGGCCCGCCTGCTGCGCGTCGGCCATGCCTTCCTCGAAGCCGTCGCGCACCGCGGCGACGATCTCGGGCAGGGTCAGGTCCTGGCCGACGTGCTGCTCGGGGGCGTAGCGGACCTCGGCGTAGACGACCCCGTCGGCCGCGAGGTCCTCCACGCACTCACGGGCCACCCGGGTGATCGCGTCGGCGCGCTGCATGACGGCGACCGTGTGGTCGAAGGTCTCCAGGTAGCGCACGAGCGAGCCCGAGTCGGCCGACTCGCGGAACCACCGGCCCAGGCTCTCGGGGTCGCCGGTCGCGTCGGGCACCGGGAGGTCGTGCCCGATCTCGGCGGCCAGCTCGGCGACCGTCGCCGGCCGCAGACCGCCGTCGAGGTGGTCGTGGAGCAGCACCTTCGGTGCGCGCCGGACCTGCTCCGCCGTGGGGTGGACCTGCTCGGTGGTGGTGGCGATAGGTTCGGAGGAGAGGGCGGTCACACCCCAATCCAACCACCGGGCCCGTGCCCGGTCGGCCGCCGGGGAGGAACTGACAATGCGCACGTTCACGTCGTTCGACGAGGTTTCCGCAGCAGCCGGCGAGGAGCTCGGCTCCAGCGACTGGGTGGCGATCGAGCAGGACCGCGTCGACCAGTTCGCCGACGCCACCGGCGACCACCAGTGGATCCACGTCGACGCCGAGCGCGCGGCCGACGGTCCCTTCGGCGGGACCATCGCCCACGGCTACCTGACGCTGTCGCTGCTGCCCGCGCTCGGCAGCCAGATCTTCTCCTTCGAGACCCCCGGCGCCAAGCTCAACTACGGCGTCAACAAGGTCCGCTTCCCCAACCCGGTCCGGGTGGGCAAGAAGATTCGCGCCCACTCCTCGCTCGGTGAGGTCACCGACCTGCCGAAGGGCAAGCAGGTGACGGTGAGGACCACGATCGAGATCGAGGGCGAGGAGAAGCCTGCCTGCGTGGCCGAGTCGGTCGTGCTGCTGCTCGAGGGCTGAGCCCTCCGGGCCCGGGCCTTCAGGGCAGCAGGCTGAGCTTGCCTCCGGGGTGCTGGCCCTGGAGCACCTCGAGCGCCGAGACCGCGTCGGCGAGCGGGTAGCTACCGGCCAGCGGGACCACGAGCGCCCCCTCACCGGCCAGGCGGACCAGGTCGCCGCGGATCGAGTCGCGGTAGGCCTGGCTGGCGGGGATCACGCCCGCGATCGCCCGGATCCCGTCGGACTCCGCCCGCTGGGGGGCCGCGATCGTCACGATCCGGTCGCGGTCACCGACCAGGTCCAGCGAGACGTCGACGGCCTCGTCGGTGCCGACGCAGTCGAGGGACGCGGCGATCCCCTCGGGGGCGAGCTCGCGGACCCGCTCGGCCAGTCCGTCGCCGTAGCCGACCGGCACGCCGCCGAAGCGGCGTACGACGTCGTGGTTGGCCTCGCTCGCCGTGCCGATCGCGCGCACGCCGAGGCGGGCGGCCTGCTGGAGCACGCTGACGCCGACGGCACCCGAGGCGCCGTGGACCAGGACCGTCTCACCGCGGGCGGCGCTGGTGACGTGCAGCATCTCGGCGGCAGTGGTGCCGGCGAGCAGCAGGTTGGCCGCCTCCTCCCAGCCGAGCGAGTCGGGCTTGGCGTAGACGTCCTTCGCGGGCACGGTGAGCTCGCTGGCGTACCCGCCCGAGACCCGGAAGGCGAGCACGGCGTCGCCGACCGCTCCCGCGCCCGAGGCGATCTCGGTGTCGTCGCCGATCGCCGCGATCTCACCGGCGACCTCGTAGCCGACGGGGCGCGGGAAGTCCTTCTCCTCGCCACGCGCGACGTGCTTGAAGTCGGCCGGGTTCAGCCCGGCCGCCCGGACGCGGATCGTCACCTCACCGGGCTGCGGGGCCGGCACGGCGACCTCCTGCAGCTCGAGGACGTCGAGGTCGCCGGGACGGGTCGCGATCCACTGCTGGGCCATGGTCGGTCAACCGCGCGCAGCGGGGCCGGCATTCCCCGGGGCCCGTCGGCCGAGGGGTAGGCAAAGCCCCGCCGAAGGAGGAAAGTCGGGCCCATGACCTACCAGCTGACCGTGCTCTACCACCGGCCCACCGACGTCGAGGCGTTCGACAGCCACTACGCCGAGACCCACGCCCCCCTGGCCTCCACGATCCCCGGGTTGCGCTCCTACACGACCAGCAGCCCCACCACGCTGCCCGACGGCTCCGACGTGCACCTCGTGGCGGTCCTCGTCTTCGACGACCTCGAGTCCTTCCAGGCGGGGATGGGCAGCGAGGAGGGCAAGGCCGCCGTCGCGGACGTCGACAACTTCGCCTCCGGCGGGGCGACGATGCTGACCGGCGAGGTGCAGAGCTTCGTCTGAGACCTCCTGACCGGCCAGGACGGCCGGGTCGTGTGCCTGAGGGCGCCCCTCGGACCGTGGGGAGGCACACGACTCGCCCGGCCGGGGTCAGCCGATCCGGTCGAGGACCAGCGGCCGCGGGACGTACGCCGACCCGGCGTCCTCGATCTCGTAGGCACCCTCGAGCGAGGCCAGGGCGCGCTCGAAACGGGCCGGCTCGTCGGTGAGCAGGGTGAGCAGCGGCTCGCCCTCACGGACCTCGTCGCCGGGCCGGGCGTGCCAGCGCACCCCGGCGCCGGCCTGCACGGGGTCCTCCTTGCGGGCCCGGCCCGCGCCGAGGCGCCACGCCGCCATGCCGACGTCGAGCGCGTCGAGGCGGGCCAGCACCCCCGACCGGGGGGCGGTCACGACGTGGCTCTCGCGCGCGGTGGGCAGCGTCGCGTCGGGATCGCCGTCCTGGGCGCGGATCATGGCCTTCCAGGTGTCCATCGCCGAGCCGTCGGCGAGCCGGTCGGCGGGATCCACGTCGTCGCGACCGGCGCCGGCGAGCATCTCCCGGGCCAGGGCGAGGGTCAGCTCGACCACGTCGGCGGGGCCGCCGCCGGCGAGGACCTCGACCGACTCCTCGACCTCGATCGCGTTGCCGGCGGTGAGCCCGAGCGGGGTGGCCATGTCGGTGAGCAGGGCCGCCGTGGTGGTCCCGGCCTCGCGGCCCAGGCCCACCATCGTCTCGGCGAGCTCGCGGGCGCGCTCGGCGTCCTTCATGAACGCGCCGCTGCCGACCTTGACGTCGAGGACCAGGGCGCCGGTGCCCTCGGCGATCTTCTTGCTCATGATCGACGACGCGATCAGCGGGATCGCCTCGACGGTGCCGGTGACGTCGCGCAGCGCGTAGAGCTTCTTGTCGGCCGGGGCCAGACCGTCACCGGCGGCGCAGATCACCGCGCCGACGTCCTCGAGCTGGCGCATCATCTCCTCGGTGGACAGTGCGGCCCGCCAGCCCGGGATCGCCTCGAGCTTGTCGAGGGTGCCGCCCGTGTGGCCCAGGCCGCGCCCGGAGAGCTGCGGCACCGCCACGCCGCAGGCCGCCACGAGGGGCGCCAGCGGCAGGGTGATCTTGTCGCCGACCCCGCCGGTCGAGTGCTTGTCCGCGGTCGGGCGCGACAGCCCGGAGAAGTCCATCCGCTCCCCCGAGGCGATCATCGCGTGGGTCCAGCGGGCGATCTCGGCCGGCTCCATGCCGTTGAGCAGGATCGCCATGGCCAGCGCCGCCATCTGCTCGTCGGCCACGTCGCCGCGGGTGTAGGCGTCGATGACCCAGTCGATCTGGCTCTCGCTCAGGGTCCGGCCCTCGCGCTTGGCGATGATCACCTCGACGGCGTCGTGCTGGCTCATGGGCCGGACGGTACCGGGCGCCAGCGGTCGTCGGCTCAGCCGGCTCGGACGTCGACCCGGTCGTAGCCGCGCAGCACGAAGGTGCCGCGCGAGACCGGCTCACCGGCCAGCTCGAGCCCGGGAAGCCGGTCCAGCAGCAGGCCCAGCGACTCGGCGAGCTCCATCCGCGCCAGGGGCGAGCCGAGGCAGAAGTGGACCCCGGCGCCGAAGGCGACGTGCGGGTTGGGGTCGCGGGCGGGGTCCATCACGTCCGGTGCCCCGAAGGCCGACGGGTCCCGGTTCGCGGCCCCCAGCAGCAGCGCGACCGTCTCGCCCGTCGCGGCCACCAGGGGCTCGCCGTCGGGTCCCGGGCCGAGCTCGACGTCCTCGGTCGCGGTCCGCTCGAAGAGCTGCAGGGCGGAGTCGAAGCGCAGCATCTCCTCGACCGCGGTCGCCGGGTCGTCGACGGCCGCCGCCCCCGGCCCCCGCAGCAGCCCGACCAGGCCGTTGCCGAAGACGTTGACCGAGGCCTCGTGGCCGGCGTTGAGCAGCAGCACCGCCGAGGCCACGACCTCGTCGTCGGAGAGCTCGGTCGCGGCGAGGTCGCTGAGCAGGTCGTCGGCCGGGCGGGCACGCCGTACGGCGCTCAGGTCGCGCAGCAGGTCGGCGAAGTCCGCGGCGGCGGAGACCGCGGCCTCGACGACCGTCGGTGGCGGTTCGTGCTCGTACATCCGCACGATGGCCTGCGACCACGCCCGCAGCGAGTCGGCCTCGCTCGTCGGCACCCCCAGCAGCTCGGCGATCACGAGCACCGGCAGCGGCTCGGCGTAGGCACCCACGACGTCGAAGGCGCCCGAACGACCGCGGTCGACCTCGTCGAGCAGGCCGGTCGCCAGCTCGCGCACCCGCGGCCGCAACCGCTCCACGTGGCCCCGGTTGAACGCGGAGGCCACCGGTCGGCGCAGCCGGGTGTGCTCGGGCGGCTCGTTCTCCATCATCTGGTGGCGGTGCAGGGCGTTGAACGGCGCCAGCTTGTCGGCCGGCTCCCGGTCGCGCCAGACCCGGCCCAGCCGCCGGTCGCGCAGCAGCCGCGAGACTCCCGCGTGGTCGAGCACCAGCCACCGACCGGTCGGCCCGTGCCACGCCACGGGGTGCGCGGCACGCTCGGCGGCCAGCACCGGGTAGGGGTCGGCGACGAAGTCGGCCGCCCCGAGGTCAACCGAGGTCGTCGGGACCGAACGCATCCGGCAGCACCTCGTCCATCCGGCGGACGCCGGAGACCGTCTGGAGCAGCAGCGCCGGGCCACCGTTCTCGGAGAGCAGCTGGCGACAGCGCCCGCACGGCATGATCACCGCGCCGCCACGGTCGACGCACACGAAGTGCGTCAGCCGACCGCCGCCGGTGAGGTGCAGCTGGCTGACCAGCCCGCACTCCGCGCACAGCGCGACGCCGTACGCCGCGTTCTCGACGTTGCAGCCGGTCACGACCCGGCCGTCCTCGGCCAGCGCCGCGGCGCCGACCTGGTAGCCCGAGTACGGCGCGTAGGCGTGCTCCATCGCGGCGGCCGCCTCGGCGCGCAGCGCTTCCCAGTCGAAGGCCATCGGCTCGGCCTGCTCGCCCACTAGCCCGCGCTCCCTCTGCGATAGACCTGCCCGTCGGCCGCGGGCATCCGCAGCCGTTGGCTGGCGAAGGCGAGCACGAGGAGCGTGATCACGTAGGGCGTCATCCGGGTGAAGTCGCCCGGCACCTGGTCGATCGCGAGGTAGAGCGCCCCGACCGCGAGGCCGATCACCAAGGTCACGACGGCCGCGGTGAACCGCGCCTTGCGCACCTGCCAGATCGCGAAGGCGATCGCGAGCAGCGAGATCGCGAGCAGCAGCGCGTGCACCGAGGTGCCGCCCTGGCGCAGGCCGAGGGTCTCGGTGTAGCCGAACAGGCCCGAGCCCATCAGCAGCCCGCCGGGACGCCAGTTGCCGAAGATCATCGCGGCCAGGCCGATGTAGCCGCGCCCGCCGGTCTGGCCCTCGCGGTAGTTGCTCGAGGCGACCATGGCCAGGAACCCGCCGGCCAGGCCCGCGAAGCCTCCGGAGATCAGCACGGCGACGAACTTGTAGCGCAGCACGTTGACGCCCAGCGACTCCGCCGCCGCCGGGCTCTCGCCGCACGAGCGCAGGCGCAGGCCGAAGGACGTGCGCCACAGCACCAGCGAGGACACCACGACCAGCGCGAGCGCGATCAGGGTCAGCACCGAGAGGTTCGTGACCAGGGCGCGCGCGATCGCGGCGACCTCGGAGACGAAGAAGGTGTCCTGGTTCTCGATCTGTCCCAGGCGGTCGGACAGCGCGGGGAACGAGATCGTCGGCACGTCACCGATCTTGGGCGACTGCGTCGGCCCGCCGCCCGGCACGCCGGAGAAGGCGAGCGCGGCGAGGTACTGCACCGCGCCGAGCGCGATGATGTTGATCGCGACACCCGAGATGATGTGGTCGATGCCGAAGACGACGGTCGCGACCGCGTGCACGAGGCCGCCGACCACCCCCATCGCGATCGCGCCGAGCACGCCGACCCAGGGGCCGTAGTGGTAGCCGAAGAACCCGGCACCGAACGTGCCCAGGATCATCATGCCCTCGAGCCCGATGTTCACGATGCCCGCGCGCTCCGACCACAGCCCACCGAGCGCGGCGAGCATGATCGGCATCATCGCCACGAGCGTCGCGCCGACGGTGCCCGCCGAGGTCAGGTCGTCGGCCCCGGTGAGGAGCTCGAGCACCGACATCGCGCAGAGCGCGACCACGATGACCAGCACCACGACCGCGACCCGCGGCACCCGGCGCCGCGAAGCCGTACGCCCGGGCCTGCCGGACGGCTCGGGGCGGGCCGGCTCGGCGGCCTCGGTCTGCTGCTCGGTGCTGCTCACGAGCTGACCTCCTCGTCCTCGCGGGACCGCTTCGCCGCGGCCTTGTCCTCGGCGCGCGCGACCCGGGTCTGCTCCAGGCGTACGCCGTAGCGCCGCACGACCTCGTAGGAGATGACCACGGTCAGCACGATCACGCCCTGGGTGATCGAGACGATCTCGGGCGAGACGCCGACGAGGATCTGCAACGGGTTGGACTGCTCCTGCAGGAACGCGAACAGCAGCGCGCCCAGGGCGATCCCGATCGGGTTGTTGCGCCCGAGCAGCGCGATCGCGATCCCGGCGAAGCCGAGCCCCGACTGGAACGTCGAGCCGTAGCTGTAGGCCTCCCCGAAGAGGATCGGCAGACCGACGAGTCCGGCGATCGCCCCGGAGAGCAGCATCGCGACGACGATCATCGCCTTGACGTTGATGCCGCTCGCCACCGCGGCCGTCGTCGACTGGCCGGTCGCGCGCAGGTCGAAGCCGAAGCGGGTCCGGTTGAGCACGAACCAGTAGGCCAGACCGACGACGAGCGCGATCACGAGGAAGCCGTAGACCTCACCGGACGGGCCGCTGCCGCCGTTGCCGATGTCGACGTTGGGGATCCGGGCGCCCTCGGGGATCGTCTTGGTGCCGAGCGCGTTGCTGCCCTCCTCGCGGACGGCGGCCTTGCGCAGCAGGTAGGCCACGACCGAGGTGGAGATGAAGTTCAGCATGATCGTGGAGATCACCTCGCTGACCCCGCGCGTGGCGCGCAGCAGCCCGGCGATCCCGGCCCAGGCCGCGCCGACGGCCATGGCGCACACGATGGCCAGCACCGTGTTGAGGTAGCCCGGCAGCCACGCCTCGCCGGCGACGACCGCGGCGACGAAGGCCGCGATCCGGTACTGCCCGTCGACGCCGATGTTGAACAGGTTCATCCGGAACCCGATCGCCACCGCGATCGCGGAGAGGTAGAGCACGCAGGCCTGGTTGACGATGTTGGCCAGGTTGCGCTGCTGGGGCCACTGGAGGATCTCTCCCCACACGTCGCCCACGGGGTCGCCGGCGCTGATCAGGACCAGGCTGGTGATCGCGAACGCGGCGACCAGCGCGAGCGCGGGGGCGAGCAGGCCGAGGCCGACCCCGACGACGCGGCCCATCACGCGGCGTCCCCCGCCCCGGTCATCGCCGAGCCGAGCTGCTGCGGCGTCACGTCACCGGGGTCGAAGGAGCCCACGAGACGACCGCGCAGGATCACCTCGATCCGGTCGGAGAGCCCGATCAGCTCGTCGAGGTCGGCGGAGATCAGCAGCACCGCCAACCCTCCGCGGCGGGCCTCGCGGATGTGCTCCCAGATGGCCGCCTGGGCGCCTACGTCGACGCCGCGGGTCGGGTGCGAGGCGATCAGCAGGATCGGGTCGCCGCTCATCTCCCGGCCCACGATCAGCTTCTGCTGGTTGCCCCCCGACAGGGCGCGGGCCGGCACGTCGGTGCCCGGCGTCCGCACGTCGTAGTCAGCGATGATGCGGCGGGTGTCCTCGCGGGCGGGACCCTTGCGGATCATCCGGCCCGAGCTGGTCGGCTGCCGCGACTGGTGGCCGAGCACCCGGTTCTCCCACAGCGGGGAGTCCAGGAGCAGGCCGTGGCGGTGCCGGTCCTCGGGGATGTAGCCGATCCCGGCCTCGCGGCGCCCGAGCGTCGACATGGCGGTCAGGTCCTGGTCGCTGAGCGTGATCGCGCCGGTCGAGCCGGGCCGCATGCCCATGATGGCCTCGACCAGCTCGGCCTGACCGTTGCCCTCGACGCCGGCGATGCCGAGGATCTCGCCGCGGTGGATCTCGAAGGAGATGCCGTCGAGCAGGCGGCGCCCGGTGGGGGTGGCGAGGGTCAGGTCCTGCACCGCGAGCTGGACGCGGACCGAGGGCTCGGAGTCGTCCTTGGCGGGGCTGGGCAGCTCGGAGCCGACCATCAGCTCGGCGAGCTCACGACTGGTGACGCCCTCCGGGGTGACGGTGCGCACCGTCGAGCCGCGGCGGATCACCGTGATCTCGTCGGCCACGGCGAGCACCTCGTCGAGCTTGTGGGAGATGAAGATGACCGCGAGGCCCTCGCCCTTGAGCTCGCGCAGGTTGTCGAAGAGCTCGTCGACCTCCTGCGGCACCAGGACCGCGGTCGGCTCGTCGAGGATGATCGTGCGCGCCCCGCGGTAGAGGACCTTGAGGATCTCGACGCGCTGGCGGGCCCCGACGCCGAGGTCCTCGACGAGCTCGTCGGGGGCGACCCCGAGACCGTAGGCCGCGGAGATCCGCTCGACCTCGGCGCGCGCCTTCGCGCCGATCCCGTGCTGCTTCTCGGCGCCGAGCACGACGTTCTCGAGGACGGTGAGGTTGTCGGCGAGCATGAAGTGCTGGAAGACCATGCCGACGCCGGCCTTGATCGCGTCCGCCGGCGAGCCGAGCTTGCGCTGCTGACCGCCGATCTCGATCGTGCCGGAGTCCGGGGCCTGCACCCCGTAGAGGATCTTCATCAGCGTCGACTTGCCGGCGCCGTTCTCCCCGACGATGGCGTGGATGGTGCCGCGGGCGACGTCGATGTTGACGTCGTCGTTGGCGATCACACCGGGGAAGCGCTTGCCGATGCCGCGCAACCGCACGGCGAGCGGCTCGACGGCAGCGGCTGGTGACGTCTCGGGCACGAGGAGGGACCTCCTGGACGGTGGGCGCGAGGCGGGCAGGGCGAGGGTACAACTGCCACGGGGCCCCGGGCGCGACTGGCGCGCCCGGAGCCCCGGTGCGGGTGGTGCTGGGTCGTGCTGGGTCGTGCTCGGTGGTGCCAGCAGGTGTGACGACGCGGCCGGTCAGGGCTTCGTCGGGACCTCGATGTCACCGTCGATGATCTGCTGCTTGTAGTCGTCGAGCTCGCCGGTGATGTCGTCGATCTGCCCACCGGAGGTGGAGTAGCCGACCCCGTCGACCGAGAGGTCGTAGCGGGTGACGCCCGAGGGGAAGTCACCGTCGTTGGCCGAGGAGAGGTACTCGTAGACCGCGACGTTCACGTTCTTGAGCATCGAGGTCATGATCACGTCCTGCACGGACGGGTCGGCCGTCTCGTACTGGTCGGAGTCGACCCCGATCGCCTTCGCGCCGGCGTCGGAGGCGGCCTCGAACACACCGCCGCCGGAGCCGCCGGCGGCGTGGTAGACGATGTCGGCCTCGTTGTCGTACATGCCCTGCGCGGCCGTCTTGCCCTTGGCCGGGTCGGCGAAGCCGGAGAAGTCGGGGACCTGGGTCAGGTAGGTCGTCAGCACGTTGATGTCGGGGTTGACCGCCTCGGCGCCCGCGACGTAGCCGGCCTCGAACTTCTGGATGAGCGGGGTCTCGACACCACCGATGAAGCCGATCGTGTCGGTCTCGGTCTTCAGCGCCGCGGCCGCGCCGACGAGGAAGGAGCCCTGCTCCTCGGCGAAGACGAGGTCGGCGACGTTGTCGGAGTCGATGGTCTCGTCGTCGATGATCGCGAAGTGGACGTCGGGGTACTCCTCGGAGACCTTGGTCAGGGCCGGGGCGTAGGCGAAGCCGACCGCGACGATCGGGTCGTAGCCGTTGTCGGCGAAGGTGCGCAGGCGCTCCTCGCGGGCCGACTCGGCCTCGCCGTCCTGCGCGGCCGACTCCTGGGGCTCGAAGCCGAACTCCTCGGCGGCCTGGTCGAGGCCGGCGGCGGCGGAGTCGTTGAACGACTGGTCACCGCGCCCCCCGACGTCGTAGGCCATGCCGACCTTCAGGTCGGAGCTCGCCGAGTCGGAGCCGGACGAGTCGGACGCGGACGAGTCGGTGGAGTCGCCACCGCCGCACGCGGTCAGGGCCAGGATGCTGGCGGAGAACAGGGCTGCCAGCTTGGTGCTGCTGCGTCGCAAGACGCCTCCTCGGTGCTGATGTCAGAGATCCCGGGTGGACCCCGACCAGGGCAGACCTTAAGGGGTGTGGACGGCGCCGATCCATCCCGCGGAGGCCGAACCGGCCAATCGTTACCGAGGCGGAACGTGCGCGGAACCTGCGGGCGTGGTTCAGCCCTCGTCGGTGGGCAGGTGGGCCCGCACCGCGGCCTGGGCCAGCAGCCGGGCACCGATCCCGACCGCACGCTCGTCGACCCGCAGGTTGCCCTGGTGCAGGTCGTAGGTCGGCCCGCCGGGCGTCCGGGTCCCCAGGCGCATCATCGCGCCCGGCACCTCGTCGAGATACCAGCCGAAGTCCTCGCCGCCCATCGACTGCCCGGCCACCACGGCGGCGTCGTCCCCGAGCACGTCGGTCACGGCCGTGGAGAGCAGGTGGTGCGAGCGCGGCTCGTTGACCACGGGCGGGACGCCGCGCTGGTAGTCCACGCGGGCCTGCACGCCGTACGGCGCCACCACGTCGCGCACCGCGTCGCGCACGATCTGCTCGCAGTCGGCCCAGGCCTCGGCGTCCAGGATGCGCACGGTGCCGGCGATCTTGCCGCGGTCGGGGATCACGTTGGGCGCCGAGCCGGCCGCGATCAGGCCCCACACGACGCTGACCCCGGAGCGCGGGTCCATCCGCCGCGAGAGCACCGCGGGCAGCTCGGTGGTGACCTTGGCCAGCGCGAAGGTCAGGTCGCCGGTCAGGTGCGGGCGGGAGGTGTGGCCCCCCGGGCCCTCCAGCACGACCTCGACCTTGTCGGCGGCGCTGGTCAGCGCCCCCAGGCGCAGGCCGACCTGACCGAGGTCGACCGCGGGGTCGCAGTGCAGCGCGAAGGCGTGCACGACGTCGTCGAGCACGCCCTGGCCGATCAGGTCCAGCGCGCCCCCGGGCATGACCTCCTCGGCGGGCTGGAAGAGCAGCCGCACCCGACCGGTCAGCTCGCCGCGGGCGCGGATCTCGTCGAGGGCGTACGCCGCCCCGAGCAGGGCACAGGTGTGGACGTCGTGGCCGCAGGCGTGCGCGACCCCGGGCACCGTGCTGGCCCAGGGGTCGGTCGTCAGGTCGGCCAGCGGCAGCGCGTCCATGTCGGCGCGCAGCACCACCACCGGACCCTCGTCGAGGCCGATCTCGCCCGGCTCGCCCGGCGAGAGGTCGGCGACCACCCCGGTGCCGGGCAGGCGCTGGATGCGCCAGCCGGTGCGAGCGAGCCGGTCGGCGACCAGGCCGGTCGTCCGGGTCTCGGCCCGGGAGAGCTCGGGATGGGCGTGCAGGTCCCGGCGCAGGTCGCGCAGCTCGGCGTCGTACTTGGTGACGACGTCGGCGGCGATGCGGGCGACGGTGGCGGGGTGCTCGGACATGAAGGCCCCAGTCTACGCGCGAGGTCGTGCCCACCCGCAGGGATCTTGACGTCCCCGCCGATCAGGCGTCAGGTGGGGCGATGACGGACCTCTCGGGACACCCTGACCGCTCGACCGCCTCCCGCCGGGCGGTGATCGCCGGCACGGCCGGCACCGCTGCGGCGGTGCCCGCGGTGCTCGGCCCTGCGGGACCGGCGTCCGCGAAGGGCGGCGGCCAGCGTGGTGGGAAGGGACCAGGACCCTCCGACGACTGGCCGGACGGCCCGGGGCGGCCGAACAAGGCGCAGAAGCCCGACGCCGAGCTCCGCGCGATCCTGCGCGAGATCGACCCCGACCGCATCGAGGCCACCATCCGCACGCTGGTCTCCTTCGGGACCCGCCACACCCTGTCCACGCAGGACGACCCCGACCGCGGGATCGGCGCCGCACGCGACTGGATCGCCAGCACGATGCGGGGCTACGCGAAGGCCTCCGGCGGACGGATGACGGTGCGCAAGCAGTCCTACGTCCAGCAGCCGGCCGACCGGATCCCCACCGCGACCCGGATCACCAACGTGGTCGCGACGCTGGAGGGCTCCGAGGCCGGGTCGCGCACCTACGTCGTCTCGGGTCACTACGACTCCCGGGTCACCGACGTCATGGACTCGACCAGCGACGCCCCCGGCGCCGACGACGACGCCTCGGGCGTGGCCGTCGCCATGGAGCTGGCGCGGGTGATGGCCGCCCGGCGTCCCGCCGCGACGATCGTCTTCGCCGCCGTCGCCGGCGAGGAGCAGGGCCTCTACGGCTCGACCCGGCTGGCGAGGTCGTTCACCCGCGCCGGCACCGACGTGCAGGCCATGTTCACCGACGACATCGTCGGCAGCCCGGTCGCCGACGACGGCACGGTGGATGCGCGCAGCGTCCGGCTCTTCGCCGAGGGCGTGCCCAGCGACGAGACCGAGCAGGAGGCCTCGATCCGCCAGGCCGTCGGTGGGGAGAACGACTCGGCGTCGCGCCAGCTCGCGCGGTTCGTCACCGAGGTCGCCGACCGGCGCACGACCGGGATGGACGTGCGGGTGATCTACCGCCGCGACCGGTTCCTGCGCGGCGGTGACCACATCCCGTTCCTCGAGGCCGGGTTCCCCGCGGCGCGCTTCACCGAGCCGGACGAGGACTACCGCCACCAGCACCAGGACGTCCGCGTCGAGGACGGCGTGCAGTACGGCGACCTCGTGCGCTTCTGCGACGTCGACTACGTCGCCCGGGTGGCGCGCGTCAACGCCGCGGCGCTGTGGTCGCTGGCCACCGCGCCGGGCACGCCGAAGGGCGTCGAGGTGCTGACCCAGGAGCTGACCAACGACACCGAGCTGGCCTGGTCGGCCACGCCCGGGGCCGCCGGCTACGAGGTCGTGTGGCGTCCCACGGTCGAGGACGACTGGACCCACGTGATCACCGTCGGCGACGTCACCACGACGCGCATCGACCTGTCGAAGGACAACGTGTTCTTCGGGGTCCGCTCGGTCGGCCGGGACGGGCGCCACTCCCCCGCGGCGTTCCCGGTCCCGCGCCTGTGAGCCGTGGGTGAGCCGTGTGGCCGCAGGGGTGGGTCGACCGGGTCTAGCGTCGACGCCATGAGCGAGACGATGCGAGTCATGGTGGTCACGGAGCAGGGCGGCGCCCTCGAGCTGGAGGAGCGCGCGGTGCCGTCCCCCGGTCCGGGCGAGGCGCTGGTCAAGGTCGACGCGTGCGGGGTGTGCCACTCCGACATGTTCGCCAAGGAGGGCGCCTACCCCGGCGTCAGCTTCCCGGTGGTGCCCGGCCACGAGGTCGCCGGCAGCGTCGCGGCCCTCGGCGACGGGGTCACCGCGTGGAGTCAGGGTCAGCGCGTGGGCGTCGGCTGGTACGGCGGGAACTGCGGCCAGTGCGGCCCCTGCCGGGCCGGCGACCTGATCTCGTGCACCGACATGGGCATCCCCGGCGTGACGATGGACGGCGGTTACGCCGACTACGTCCTCGTGCGCGCCACCGCTCTCGTCTCGATCCCCGACGAGCTCAGCCCGGCGCAGGCCGCACCCCTGCTGTGCGCCGGCGTCACGACGTACAACGGCCTGCGCAAGACCGGCGCGACGGCCGGCGACACCGTCGCCGTGCTCGGCGTCGGCGGTCTGGGCCACCTCGGCGTGCAGTACGCCGCCAAGATGGGCTTCCGCGTCGTCGCGATCGCCCGCGGCACCGAGAAGAGGGACCTCGCGCTGCCCCTGGGTGCGCACCACTACATCGACTCCACCGCGACCGACCCGGGCGAGGAGCTCGCCCGGCTCGGCGGCGCCCGGGTGATCCTCTCGACCGTCACCAACGGTGACGCCGTCGCCGCGACCCTCGGTGGTCTCGGCGTGGGTGGCGAGGTCGTCGTCGTCGGTGCCGCGGAGCAGCCGATCCCCGTGCCGGCCACGGCGCTGATCGGCACCAACGGCTCGGTGCGCGGCTCCGCCTCGGGCTCCGCCGCGGACTCCGAGGACACCCTGCGCTTCACCGCCCTGTCCGGCGTCGAGGCCCAGATCGAGACGATGCCGCTCGAGCAGGCGGCGGAGGCCTACGACAAGATGATGGCCGGCGACGCCCGCTTCCGGATGGTGCTCACCACCTCCTGACCGCCGAGAGCGCAGGTTCTGCGCACCGAGAGCGCAGGTTCTGCGCACCGGAGCGCATTCTCGGCGGGCTCAGGCCCCGAACATCGCCCGACACCCGTCCAGGCCCTCGACCTGGACGGGTTCGTGGTCCACGGACCTCCACCGCTCGGCAGTGAGGCGCAGCCGGTCCGAGACCAGCACCTCCCCGTCGCGCACGTCGCGCGAGATCCCGTCCGGCTCGTAGCCGAGCCGCCGCGACACGCCCTGCGAGGCCAGGTTGTCGGGGAACACCTCGGTCGTCGCGTGCTCGGCCCCGAGGTGGTCCAAGGCCAGCGCCAGCAGGCCGGTGCGCGCGCTGGTCCCGAGTCCCCGGCCGTGGTGGTCGAGGCCGAGCCAGGACGTGGTGGTGACCTCACGGCGTACGGCGAACTCGCGGGCGTTGAGGGTGACCCGGCCGACCGGGCGGCCCTCGACGAGGACGGCGAGGCCCAAGGACCAGTCGTCCGGCTCCCATTCCGCGAGCGCGCCCCAGTGCGAGCGCAGCACGTGCTCGGCCCGGTCCTGCGCGCCGCCCTCGGTCCACGGCGTCAGGAACGGCCGCTCCCCCGGCCGGTGCACCCCGCCGGCGGCCACCTGGGCGAGCTCGACGAGCTCCTTCTCGGTCGGTAGCCGCAGCTCGACACGGGGCGTTCGGATCGTGAGGGCGTAGGTCGGCCAGAGGTCGCGGAGCACGTCTCATCCTCGCCCACGGGCGCCACTGCCTCGTACCCGTTCCTTCGTCGGATCAGTCGAGCAGCAGGTCGGTGTAGACGAAGCCGTCGCGCTCGACGCTGGTGCCCACCCGCACCGGAACCGGCCGCGCGAACCCGGGACCGTCGTGCACGAACGTATGGAACTCCCCGTGCTCACCGCACGGGTCGACTCCCGCCGGGAGGTCGTCGAGCAGGGCCGCATCGAGCTCGCGTCCGCCGAAGGACGCGTCGAGATGGGAGGGGTCGACGCAGGTCAGCACCGCGCGGATCCCCCGGTCGACCATCTCGCGGGCCAGCGCGCGGGTGGGGCGGCCCCACGAGCGGGAAGACGGGCTCGAGGCCGCTGCCGGCCATCGCCTGCTCCCGGTAGGCACGGACGTCGGCGAGGAACAGGTCGCCGAAGACCACCACCCTCACCCCGTCGGCGCGCGCCGCCGTCGTGGCTGCGCCCATCCGCTGCTCGTACTCGACGTTGCTGCACGGCCACGGCAGAGCGACCACGTGCAGGGGCAGGCCGAGCGAGGCCGCCTGGGCCTCGAGCAGCTCGCGGCGCACGTCGTGCATCGCGACCCGGTCAGTGGCGGCATCCACCGTGGTCAGCAGACCGACCACGTCGATGTCGGCGTACGCCGGGTCCTCGCGCACCGCGGCCAGCGCCAAGGCCGAGTCCTTGCCGCTGCTCCAGCTCAGCCACGCGCGGCGCGGGCTCCTCGTCACGACCCGGTCCGAGGACCCGCGTGCACGTGGACGTGCAGGTGGTGCGAGTCCTGGTAGGCGCCGAGGTCGGTCAGCGCGGCGGCGGCGCCCCCGCGCTGCTCGACCTCTCCCGCGCCGACGTCAGGTGTCGCCACGCCCACCTCCGCGCGACTCGTCGTAGGCGGCCAGCAGCCGGTCGGCGGCGACGGTGGCGGGCAGGCTGCCGTCGAGGACCTCGGCGCGTACGCCGTCCCGCACGGCTCGTACGCCGGACGAGTGCTTGAGCCGCTGGTCGAGCTCGTCGCGCACCAGCGCCCAGGTGAAGGCGAGCTGCTGCTCGGCGCGCTTGCGGGCCAGGCCGTCGGCGCCGAGGTGGTCGCGGTGGGCGTGCACGCGCTGCCAGAGGTCGTCGACCCCGACGTCGGTCAGGCCCGAGCAGGTCACGACGGGCGGCGCCCACTCGCCGTGGCCGCGCACGAACCGCAGGGCGCCGGCGAGCTCGCGGGCCGCGGCACGCGCCTCGGTCTCGCGGTCACCGTCGGCCTTGTTGACCGCGATCACGTCGGCGATCTCGAGGATGCCCTTCTTGATGCCCTGGAGCTGGTCGCCGGTGCGGGCCAGGGTCAGGAAGAGGAAGGTGTCGACCATCCCGGCCACCGTCACCTCCGACTGCCCGACCCCGACGGTCTCGACGAGCACGACGTCGAAGCCGGCCGCCTCCAGCACGGCCATCGCCTGGACCGTGGCGCGGGCGACGCCGCCGAGGGTGCCGGCCGCGGGCGAGGGGCGGATGTAGGCGTCGGGGTTGACCGAGAGGTTCGGCATCCGGGTCTTGTCACCCAGCACGGACCCGCCGGTGCGCACCGAGGACGGGTCGACGGCGAGCACGCCGACCCGGTGGCCGTCCGCGGTCAGCCGGGCGCCGAGGGCCTCGATGAACGTCGACTTCCCGACGCCGGGCACGCCCGAGACGCCGACCCGCACCGCCGGGCTGCCCACCCCGGCGCCCGGCCGGTCGGTCAGCGCCGTCATCAGCTCGCGAGCGCGTCCACGGTGCTCCGGGCGCGAGGACTCCACGAGCGTGATCGCCTGCGAGACCACGGCCCGCCGCCCGGCGAGGACGCCCTCGACGAGGTCGTCGACGTCGACGCGCCCAGGCCGCTCAGTGACCGAGCTGCTCACGCAGGTGAGCGAGCAGGTCGAGGGCGGACTCCGCGATCACCGTGCCGGGCAGGAACACCGACGCCGCCCCCATCTCGCGCAGCCGGGGTACGTCGTCGGGGGGGATCACCCCGCCGATGACGACCATGATGTCGGGACGGCCCTGCTCGGTGAGCGCCTCGCGCAGCGCCGGCAGCAGGGCGAGGTGGCCGGCGGCGAGCGAGGAGACGCCGACGATGTGCACGTCGTTGTCGACCGCCTGCCCGGCGACCTCCTCGGGGGTGGAGAACAGCGGCCCCACGTCGACGTCGAAACCCATGTCGGCGAAGGCCGAGACGATCACCTTCTGGCCGCGGTCGTGCCCGTCCTGGCCCATCTTGGCCACCAGGATCCGTGGGCGGCGGCCCTCGGCCTCCTCGAAGGCCTCGGTCGCCTCCAGCACCTGGCGCACCAGCGTGTCGCCGGACCCGTCGCTGCCGTCGCCGGCGGACTCGTCGCGGTACACCCCCGAGATCGTACGGATCGTCGCCTGGTGGCGACCGTAGACCTTCTCCAGCGCGTCCGAGATCTCTCCTACCGTGGCCTTGGCGCGGGCCGCGTCGACGGCCAGGGCGAGCAGGTTGCCGTCGAGCCCGTCCTGGCCCCCGCCCTGGGGTCCCTGGTCAGCGGCGTTGGTGAGCGCCTCGAGCGTGCGACGGAGGTCGTCGTCGTCTCGCTCGGCGCGCAGCCGCTCGAGCTTGGCGATCTGCTGGCGGTAGACGTCGTCGTTGTCGACGCGCAGCACGTCGAGCTTGTCCTCGGCCGCGAGGCGGTAGGTGTTGACGCCGATCACCTGCTGGCGCCCGGAGTCGATCCGCGCCTGGGTGCGCGCGGCGGCCTCCTCGATGCGCATCTTGGGGATGCCCTGCTCGATCGCGGCCGCCATCCCACCGGCACGCTCGGCCTCGGTGATGTGCGCCCAGGCCCGCTCGGCGAGGTCGTGGGTGAGCCGCTCGACGTAGTAGGAGCCGCCCCACGGGTCGATCACGCCGGTCGTGCCGGACTCCTGCTGCAGCAGCAGCTGGGTGTTGCGCGCGATCCGGGCGGAGAAGTCGCTGGGCAGCGCGATCGCCTCGTCGAGGGCGTTGGTGTGCAGCGACTGGGTGTGGCCCTGGGTCGCAGCCATCGCCTCGAGGCAGGTGCGCCCGACGTTGTTGAAGACGTCCTGCGCGGTCAGGCTCCAGCCGGAGGTCTGCGAGTGCGTGCGCAGGCTCAGCGACTTGGGGTTGCTCGGCTCGAACTGGCGCACCAGGCGCGCCCAGAGCGCGCGGGCGGCGCGCAGCTTGGCGACCTCCATCGAGAAGTTCATCCCGATCGCCCAGAAGAAGCTCAGCCGCGGCGCGAACTCGTCGATGCTCATGCCCGTGGCCAGACCGGCGCGGATGTACTCCACGCCGTCGGCGAGGGTGTAGGCCAGCTCGAGGTCGGCCGTCGCGCCGGCCTCCTGGATGTGGTAGCCGGAGATCGAGATCGAGTTGAACCGCGGCATCCTCGCCGAGGTGTAGCTGAAGATGTCGGAGATGATCCGCATCGAGGGCGCCGGCGGGTAGATGTAGGTGTTGCGGACCATGAACTCCTTGAGGATGTCGTTCTGGATCGTCCCCGCGAGCTGCTCCGGCCTCACCCCCTGCTCCTCGGCCGCGGCGATGTAGAGCGCGAGCACCGGTAGGACGGCGCCGTTCATGGTCATCGAGACCGACATCTCGTCGAGCGGGATCCCCTCGAAGAGCGTGCGGGTGTCGTAGATCGAGTCGATCGCGACGCCGGCCATCCCCACGTCGCCGCGCACGCGCGGGTGGTCGGAGTCGTAGCCGCGGTGGGTGGCGAGGTCGAAGGCGACCGAGAGCCCCTTCTGCCCGGCCGCCAGGTTGCGGCGGTAGAAGGCGTTGGACTCCTCGGCGGTCGAGAACCCGGCGTACTGACGCACCGTCCAGGGCTGCGTGGTGTACATCGTCGGGTAGGGCCCGCGCAGGAACGGGCTCAGGCCCGGCCAGGTCTCGAGCGCGTCGAGGCCCTCGAGGTCGGACTCGTCGTAGCGGGTCCTGATCTCGATGCCCTCCGGGGCCGTCCAGGACTCACCCTGCTCCGGCCACGACATGGACCGGTCGGCGCCGTCGCTCAGCGCGAGGTCGGCGAAGGACTCCGGGACACTCATGACAGCGCCTCTCTGGTGCGGCTCAGGAAGGCGAGCGCGTCCACGCCCGTCGCGCAGGAGTCGTCGGCCCAGTCGCGCGCCCCGCCGGCCACCACGACGTACGTCGCCCCGGCCTCGCGCAGGGCGCCGGCGGCCGCCTCGCCCCACTCGTCGTAGGCCGCGTCCGCGCCGGCCACGCAGACGACCGCCTGCCCGTCGTGGGCGGCACGGAGGTCCGCCACCCCCTCGGTCGCGCCGGCGACGTCGACGCTGACACCGCCCGCCGCGAGCAGGTTGGTCGCGAAGGTCGCCCGCGCCGTGTGGGCCGAGACCGGACCGAGCGTGGCCAGGAAGACCCGGCCCGAGGGCGGGTCGTCGCGCAGCGCCTCGAAGGCGTGCCCCCAGGGGCGTACGTCGTCCCAGGCGCCGTCCGGCTCGCGGGTCGGGGTCTGCTCGTCGACGGCCGGGAACTCGCTGAGCCCGGTGATCGGACGCGCCCGCGTCGCGACCTGCGCGTCACGCTCGCGGACGACCGCGGCGACCAGCTCGTCGAGGTCCGCCCCGGAGTCGAGCTGCTGGAGCACAGACCACCCCGCGCACGCCAGGTCGTCGGTGAGCCGCTCGATCGCGTAGGACCCGCCCGCGGGGTCGGTGACCCGGGCGAGGTGGCTCTCGGAGATCAGCAGGGCGCCGGTGTTGCGGGCGATCCGGCGACCCAGCACCTCGGGACGACCCAGGGGGCTGTCGAAGGGCAGCACCGTCACGGCCTCGGCCCCGCCGGTGCCGGCCGCGAAGGCGGCGACCGTGGTGCGCAGCATGTTCACGTAGGGGTCGTAGCGGCTCATCATCGGGCGGCTGGTCACGGCGTGCTGGCGCTGGCCGGCACCCCGGACGCCGGGCCCCGCCCCGCTGACCTCGAGGACCCGGTCCCAGAGCCGGCGCGCGGCGCGCAGCTTGGCGATCGAGGGCAGCTGCTCGACAGTGACGGCGTAGCGGAACTCGACCAAGCCGGCGGCGTCGTCGAGGTCGAGGCCGGCCGCGGTCAGGACCCGCAGGACGTGCGCGCCGGCGCGCAGCGACCAGCCCAGCTCCTGGGCGTCGGAGGCGCCCCGGTCGTGGACGCGCGTGGCGTCGACGACCACCCCGAGCAGGCCGTGGTCGACGGCGAGCCGGGCGATGGTGACGAGATCCTCGTCGGGGGCGTCGGACCGGGCGCCGAGGTTGGTCCCGGGCGCCGGCACGAGCCCGTCGAGGTGGGCCAGGAAACCCTCGGCCACGGCGACACCGTGCGCGGCGGGGGCGTCGAGGACGACCGGCGCGAGGTCGCAGAGGACGCCGTCGAGCAGCACGCCGAGGTCGGTGTCGGCCCCGACCTCGAGCCACAGCGACGTCACGCCGCCCTCGAGGTCGACGAGGAGGGTCTCGTTGGCCTGCTTCGCGGGCTGCCCGGCCAGGCGCAGGTGGGCGCGCACGTCCCACGGGCCGACCCTCGTGGGGCGGCCCGCGGTGGTGAGGCCCTCGAGGTCGTTCGGCGTGCCGAGCGGGCGTACGGCGACCTCGTCGAGGGTGTCGCGGGTCAGTCGCTCCCAGACGAGGTCGTCGGGGTCGTCGTCCTTCAGCCGGCGGGCCTTGCGCAGCACCGCCGCCGCGGCGGCCTCCCAGTCGGCACGGGCGTGCGCGTCGGCGTCGGGATCGGCGAGCGCGCAACGTGCCCTGCTCCGGCTCGAGCTCGGCCGGGTCGTCGAGCCCTCCCTCGACCGCCCCCTCCGCGGAGCCGGCCACCTCCTGCGACGTCATGCCCGAGACCCTAGAGCGACCGGTGGACGTCGGCCACCGGGTGTGAGGTTCGCGACGAGCGCACGTACGGCCTCGACTCCCCCGACCTCCCCTCCCGCCGGCCCTGCTCGGCCGGGTGCTGCTGGGTCACCGCGCGCCGACCGGGCCCCGACCATTCACCGCCCGTCACCCCCGTGGACACCCGCCGTGCCCGGTCCGGTCGACCGGTCGGGCGAGGCTGGCGCCATGCCGCCGCTGCGCATCGCCCTGGTCACCGAGACCTTCTACCCCGCCGTCGACGCGACGACCACGACGCTCAAGGCGACCGTCGACCGGCTCGTCGACACCGGCCACGAGGTGCTCGTCCTCGCACCCGGCCCCGGGCTCGCGACGTACCGAGGGGTGCGGGTGCACCGGGTGAGCACGCTGGACAAGGCCGCCACCCAGGTCCGCGTCGGCCTCGACACCTTCGCCGCCGACGTCGTCCTGGTCTCCTCGCCGGGCCGGCTGGGCCGCAAGGCGCTCAAGCACGCGCGGGCGGCCGGGCTGCCCTCGCTGGTCGTCGAGCACTCGCCGCTGCTGGACACCTCCGCGGACTACTGGCGCCGCAAGGTCGCCCACCGCGCCGACCGCGTCGTGGTCACGTCGGCCTGGATGCGCGAGCGGCTCGGCGAGCTCGGCCTCGACGCCCCCGTGTGGGCCCCCGGCGTCGACACCCGCGCCTTCACCCCGGCCCTGCGCGACGACTGGCTGCACGCGACGTGGTCGCGGCGCCGATCCCGCGACGGCGGACAGGTCGTCGTCGGCTACGTCGGCGGCCTCCACAAGCGCCACGGCGTACGCCGCCTCGCCGAGCTCGTCGACGTGCCGGGCATCCGGCCGGTGCTGGTCGGCGACGGCCCCGAGCGCGGCTGGCTGGAGTCCCGGCTGCCGCAGGCCAAGCTGCTCGGGACGCTGAGCAGCAGCGACCTGGGCGTCGCCCTGCCCTCGCTCGACCTGTTGGTGCACCCCGGCGAGCACCAGACGTGCGCACACGTGCTGCGCGAGGCCGGTGCGAGCGGCGTACCCGTGGTCGCCCCGCGCACCGGCGGGGCCCGCGAGGTCGTGCGCCACCAGGAGACGGGCCTGCTCTACGACGCAGGCGGGCGCCGCGGGCTGGCGCACGCCGTCGACGCCCTCGCGGCCGATCCGCACCGTGGACTGCTGGGGGCGCGAGCGCGCGAGCTGGCCGCCGAGCGCCCCTGGACCACGGCCGTCGACGAGCTCGTCACGCGTCACCTCGCGCCCCTGGCCCGCAGCGCGGCCCCCGTCGCGGGCGGCCTGTCCCGCGCCGAGTGAGACGCGCCACCCTTCACCGTGGGGGTGGAAACCGACGAGTATCGTGCCCTTGTGGCAACGACGACAGGACCCTCGCTGGTCAAGGGCGCTCGCGGTACGCGATCGACCATCGCGCTGAAGCTGACGATGGCGATCAGTGGGGCGGTCTTCATCGCCTTCGTGCTCGCGCACATGTACGGCAACCTCAAGGCGTTCGCGGGCGAGGAGTCGTTCAACACCTACGCCGAGCACCTGCGCACGATCGGTGAGCCGATCCTGCCGTACAGCGGCCTGCTGTGGATCCTGCGCCTGGGCCTGATCATCTCCCTGGTCGTCCACGTCGCCGCCGCGGTGATCCTGTGGCGTCGTGCGGCGCGAGCACGTCCGGTGCAGTACTCGGTGGTCAAGCGGGCCAGCTCCTCGCTGTCCTCGCGCACCATGCGATGGGGAGGCCTGACGATCCTGGTCTTCGTGGTCTGGCACCTGCTGAACTTCAGCATCGTCAAGATCAACCCGACCGGCGGGGAGACGAACAACCCCTACGGCCTGCTCGTCGACACCTTCAGCCTGTGGTGGATGTCGTTGATCTACCTCGTCGCCATGGCCGCCCTCGCCCTGCACCTGCACCACGGCACCTTCAGCTCGCTGCAGACCCTCGGCTGGACCGGCACCGCCGCGTCCCGCACGCGGGCCCGCACCGCGGGGTGGGTCGTGGCGGTCGTCGTCGCCGGCGGCTACTCGCTGGTGCCCCTCGGCGTCCTGCTCGGCCTGATCGAGTAGCGAGCAGCAAGTCCCACCGATTCCGCGACCACGCGCCGCCGACGTACCCAGACAGGGAGCCACCCCATGGCCATGACCGACCAGTCCGGCACCGTCGCCCTCAACGACGCCGCCGACCAGCAGTCCGACGACGCGCACGGCTACTACACCCGCGGCGAGAACGTCGTCGACGGCGCGGCCCCGACGGGCCCGATCAAGGACCGCTGGACCAACCACGTCTTCGAGAACCGCCTCGTCAACCCGGCCAACCGGCGCAAGCTCGACATCATCATCGTCGGCACCGGCCTGGCCGGCGGTGCCGCGGCGGCCACGCTGGGCGAGGCCGGCTACAACGTGAAGTCCTTCTGCTACCAGGACTCCCCGCGCCGGGCGCACTCGATCGCCGCGCAGGGCGGGATCAACGCCGCGAAGAACTACAAGGAGGACGGCGACTCCGTCTTCCGCCTCTTCTACGACACCGTCAAGGGCGGCGACTACCGCAGCCGCGAGTCCAACGTCTACCGCCTGGCCGAGGTCAGCACCAACATCATCGACCAGTGCGTCGCGCAGGGTGTCCCCTTCGCCCGCGAGTACGGCGGGCTGCTCGACAACCGCTCGTTCGGCGGCGTGCAGGTCTCGCGCACCTTCTACGCCCGCGGCCAGACCGGCCAGCAGCTGCTGATCGGCGCCTACCAGGCCCTCGAGCGCCAGGTCGCGGCCGGGACCGTCACGACGTACACCCGGCACGAGATGCTCGAGCTGATCACGGTCGACGGCGTCGCCCGCGGGATCATCGCCCGCGACATGGTCACCGGCGAGATCGAGACCCACCTCGCTGACGCCGTGGTGCTCGCCTCGGGCGGCTACGGCAACGTCTTCTTCCTCTCGACCAACGCGATGGGCTGCAACGTCACCGCGACCTGGCGTGCGCACCGCAAGGGCGCCTACATGGCCAACCCCTGCTACACCCAGATCCACCCGACCTGCATCCCGGTCTCGGGCGAGCACCAGTCCAAGCTGACCCTGATGAGCGAGTCGCTGCGCAACGACGGCCGGATCTGGGTGCCCAAGAACAAGGACGACTGCGACAAGGACCCCCGCGACATCGCCGAGGAGGACCGCGACTACTACCTGGAGCGGATCTACCCGGCGTTCGGCAACCTGGTGCCCCGCGACATCGCCTCGCGCCAGGCCAAGAACATGTGCGACGAGGGCCGCGGCGTCGGCCCGATGATCGGCGACTTCCGCCGCGGGGTCTACCTCGACTTCACCGACGCGATCGAGCGCTTCGGCCGCGACGGCGTCGAGGAGAAGTACGACAACCTCTTCGACATGTACGAGCGGATCACCGGCGAGGACCCCTACGAGGTCCCGATGCGGATCTACCCCGCCGTGCACTACGTCATGGGCGGGCTGTGGGTCGACTACGACCTGCAGTCCAACGTGCCGGGGCTGTTCGTGGCCGGCGAGGCCAACTTCTCCGACCACGGCGCCAACCGGCTCGGAGCCTCCGCGCTGATGCAGGGCCTCTCCGACGGCTACTTCGTGCTCCCCAACACCATCCGCGGCTACCTCGCCGACGGGCCGTTCACCGAGCTCGACGAGTCGCACCCGGCCGTGGTCGAGGCGCGCGAGTCGGTGGAGAAGCGGATCGCGACGTTCCTGTCGATCGACGGCACCCGCTCGGCCGACAGCTACCACAAGGAGCTCGGCCACATCATGTGGGAGTTCTGCGGGATGGAGCGCTCCGAGGAGGGCCTGCGCAAGGCGATCGACATGATCCGCGAGCTGAAGAAGGACTTCTGGAGCAACCTGAAGGTCCTCGGCTCCGCGAACAGCCTCAACCAGAACCTCGAGAAGGCCGGTCGCGTGGCCGACTTCATCGAGCTCGGTGAGCTGATGTGCATCGACGCGCTGAACCGGCGCGAGTCCTGTGGCGGGCACTTCCGCGCCGAGTCGCAGACCGACGAGGGCGAGGCGCTGCGTCACGACGACGAGTTCGCCTACGTCGCGGCCTGGGAGTTCGGCGGCGAGGACGCCGCGCCCGTGCTGCACAAGGAAGACCTGATCTACACCGCCATCGAGATGAAGCAGCGGAGCTACAAGTGAACCTGACCCTGAAGATCTGGCGCCAGCCGGACGCCGCGTCGACCGGCGCCCTGCACACCTACGAGGTCGACGAGATCTCCGAGGACATGAGCTTCCTGGAGATGCTCGACGTGCTCAACGAGCGCCTCAACGAGAAGGGCGAGGAGCCGGTCGCCTTCGACCACGACTGTCGCGAGGGCATCTGCGGCTCCTGCAACCTGATGATCAACGGTCAGGCCCACGGCCCCGAGGTCACGACCTCCTGCCAGCTGCACATGCGCTCGTTCTCCGACGGCCAGACGATCACCATCGAGCCGTGGCGCGCCTCGGCCTTCCCGGTCGTCAAGGACCTCGTCGTCGACCGCTCGGCGTTCGACCGGATCATCCAGGCCGGCGGCTACGTCTCGGTGAACACCGGCGCGGCCCCGGACGCCCACGCCACCCCGGTCCCCCGCGAGGACGCCCTCAAGGCGTTCAACGTGGCGACCTGCATCGGTTGCGGCGCCTGCGTCGCGGCGTGCCCCAACGGCTCCGCCTCGCTGTTCATGGGCGCCAAGATCACCCACCTCGGCCGGCTCCCCCAGGGTCAGCCCGAACGGGACTCCCGCGTGGTGAGCATGGTCGCCCAGCACGACGCCGAGGGCTTCGGTGGCTGCACCAACATCGGCGAGTGCACCGCCGCGTGCCCCAAGGAGATCCCGCTCGACGTGATCTCGCAGCTGAACAAGGACCTGCGGACCGCGATCAAGCACGGTCACTGATCCACGCGGGGCTCCGCCCCCACCCAGCACGTCCCGACCGGCCCGTCACGCGCCTGCGTGGCGGGCCGGCGGCGTACGGGGGTGCGGGTTCCGGGCTGGGGACGGCGAGCCGCGCGTGGGCGCAGCTTGTCGGCTGGTTGATGATGTTGTCGGCTGTTGCACACGGCGACAGGCTCGGGAGTACCCGGCCGACCGGGTGTTCCTGGGGCGGGTGGGGCAGATGGGGCGCAGCACGCGCCCGCCCCCGCTGCCGCGTCAGCGCTCGCGGCGCATCCAGGCGACGACGGCCAGCATCGTGGCGCCGCCGGCGGCGAAGGGGGCGCCCCACCGGGTCAGTACGCCGGCCCGCTCGACGTCCTCCCCAGGCGCACCCTCGTCCCGCCACTGTGCCATCGCAGGCAGCTGCGGACCTTGCACGTAGGCGGTCTCGTCGGGGCGCATCGCGAGCGATCCCGGCGAGGTGTGCGCCCACGACGCCGCGTAGAGGACCAGGCGGGCGAAGTAGTTCATCACCACGAGCAGGACCAGGGCGATGCCGAAGGCCTGGAACGCCGGCTTGCCCTGCGTGGAGGCGATCAGCACCGGGGCGACCTGCTTGACCACCTCGAAGCCGACCGCGCCGAGGAGCGCACCGCCGAGGATGGCCCGGTTGGGGGCGGCGGTCCTGCCGAGCTGACGGAACAGGACGAGGAACAGCATCACGTTGACCGCGAACCCGACCACGAAGGCGAGGCCGGCCAGCAGCCAGCTGAGGTTGTCGTCGAGTCCGACCAGACCCAGGAGCGCGGCGGAGAATCGGGTCAGCACGCTGCCCAGCACCACGCTGACCAGGAGGGTGCCGCCCACGGTGACGAGCGCGACGAGATCCTTGAGCTTCTTGACCGGGAAGGACTCGGTGGGGATCGGCCGCTCGAAGACGAACATCAGCGCCGTGCGCAGGACCAGGATGAAGCCCCAGACCCGTGAACAGCACCGTGCCGAAGCCGATCGCCACCGAGACCGGCGAGCCGCCGATGCTGCGCACGGAGTCCAGCGAGATCTGGCCGTTCTTGGGCCCGATCAGGCCGGGGAAGAAGTCCTGCACGGTGCTCGTGATCTGCGCGTCGGCGTCCGAGTAGACGACCGAGACGACGCCGACGGCGAAGAACAGCAGGGCGAGGAGCGGGAACATGGAGAGGAAGCCGAAGAAGGTGATCGCGCCGGCGTGCAGGTTGGCCTGCACCTTGCCGTAGTGCGCCACCATGCGCAGCGTGTGCGCCACGACAGGGCGTCGGGTCACGCTCCCTGCGGCGTCGCTCACCTTGTCCTTCGCGCTCATCCCGCCCTCACCCCGCCATCGCCTGCTTGCCGTGCCGGGCGAGCCCGAAGCCCTGGGTGGGCTGCCAGCCGAGCTCGTCGTCGTGGACGTAGAGATGGAACCCCTCGACGTCGAAGCGGCACTCGAAGTCGGTGAGCTCGTCGAAGGCCCGGTCGAGCATCGCGTCGTCGAGGTGGTGGGCCACCGTCACGTGCGGGTGGTAGGGAAAGGTGAGCTCGGTCTCCAGCGGACCGCGGCGTACGGCGTCGGCCAGCTGCTCGCACTGGGAGATGCCCTCGACCAGCGAGACGAACACGACCGGCGAGGTCGGCCGGAAGGTCCCGGTGCCGCGCAGGTGGACCTCGAAGCGGTCGACCGCGCCGGCGGCACCGGCGAGGTGCTCGTCGAGCTCCTCGATGCGCGCCTCGTCCAGCGTCGTCGGGGGCAGCAGCGTGATGTGCGTCGGGATCTTGGTGGCCGTGTCGTCGCCGAGCGCGCGGCGGTACTCCTGGAGCTCGGTGGCCCAGGGCTCCGGGATCGCGACGGCCACGCCGATGGTCTGCATCACCCGCGACCCTATCGCCCCGACCTGCCGGTCCTGAGAGGTCACGCCCCCGTCGCGGGCAGGAACCCCACGCGGTCGTAGACGTCGGCCAGGGTCCCCCTGGCCACGGCCCCGGCCCGCTCGGCGCCCGCGCTCAGCACGTCGTCGAGGTGGGTGCGGTCCTCCAGCAGGGCCAGGGTGCGATCGCGGAAGGGCGAGACGAAGTCGACCACGGCCTCGGCGAGGTCGCTCTTGAGGTCACCGTAACCCCGGCCCTCGTAGGTCTGCTCGAGATCCGCGACCGCGGTGCCGGTGAGCGCCGAGAAGATCGTCAGCAGGTTGGAGACCCCCGGCTTCTCCTCCACGTCGAAGCGCACCTCGGAGCCGGAGTCCGTGACCGCCGAGCGGATCTTCTTCGCGCTGCGGCCCGGCTCGTCGAGCATCTCGATGATCCCGGCGGGCGAGGAGGCCGACTTCGACATCTTCGCCGTCGGGTCCTGGAGGTCACCGATCTTGGCGGTCGCCTTCAGGATGTACGGCTCGGGCAGCCGGAAGGTCGACTTGTAGCGGTGGTTGAAGCGCTGCGCGACGTCGCGGGTCAGCTCGAGGTGCTGGCGCTGGTCCTCACCGACCGGCACGTACGCCGGGCGGTACAGCAGGATGTCGGCGGCCTGGAGGACCGGGTAGGTGAACAGCCCGACGCTGGCCGCGCCCTCGCCCCCCTTGGCCGACTTGTCCTTGAACTGCGTCATCCGCCGCGCCTCCCCGAAGCCGGTCAGGCACTGCAGCACCCAGGACAGCTGCGCGTGGGCGGGCACCTGGCTCTGCACGAAGATCGACGAGCGGTCGGGGTCGACGCCCATCGCGAGCAGCTGCGCAGCGGCCCGCCGGGTGCGCTCGCGCAGGACCTTCGGGTCCTGCTCGACGGTGATCGCGTGCAGGTCGGCGATGAAGAAGAACGGCTCGTGCTCGTCCTGGAGGTCGACCCACTGACGCAGGGCCCCGAGGTAGTTGCCGAAGTGGAAGGAGTCCGCGGTGGGTTGGATCCCCGACAGGACGCGCGGTCGTGCAGCAGCAGGCATGACCCCATCCTCGCGGACGGCCGTCGCGCTCCCGAAACCCGGTGGTCGCCGTCGCTGGTGACTTGGCAGGCTGGGGCCATGACGGTCCCCACCGACGAGCCCCCCACCCTCACCGACGGCGAGGTCGTCCTCCGACCGCACCGACCCGAGGACGCCCAGCGCTCCTACGAGGCCACGCTCGACCCCGCCTACCAGCAGTGGACCTCGGTGCCGCTGCCGGTGAGCCTGGACGGCGCGCGCTCCTTCGTCGGTGAGCTGATGCCCGGCGCCTGGCGCGACGGGTCGTCGTGGGGCTTCGCGATCGACCTCGACGGGCGCTACGCCGGGTCGATCGAGCTGCGACCCGACTCGGACCGCGAGGCCGGGGTGGCCGAGGTGGCCTACGGCTCCCACCCGGACGTGCGCGGCGTACGCCCCGAGGGTCCCGGCACGCCCACGGTGCTCGAGCGGGCGCTGCGTCTGGCCTGCGAGTGGGGCTTCAGCGAGGCCGGCCTGCACACGGTGCTGTGGCGCGCGCACCGCGGCAACTGGGCCTCACGACGGCTGGCCTGGAAGGTCGGGTTCCGGGTCGAGGGCACGGTGCGTCAGTGGGTCACCCAGCGCGGCACCCGCCACGACGCGTGGGTCGGCACCCTGCTGCGCGAGGACCCGCGCGAGCCGACGACGCCCTGGCTGGAGGCGCGGCCGCTGACCGGTGAGCGGGTCCGGCTGCGCCCCTTCACCGCGCACGACGTGCCCCGGGTCGTCGAGGCGTGCTCGGAGGCGACCACGCAGCGATGGTTGGGCACGATGCCGGCCCCCTACGACGCGCGGGACGCTGCGGCGTACCTGCTCGGCGTCGAGGAGAAGCACGCCGACGGCACGGGCGTCACCTGGGCCGTGACGGACCCGGCGACCGACGAGCTGATCGGGTCGATGGGGCTCTTCGCCCTCGAACCGCAGGAGGAGTGCGAGATCGGCTACTGGACCCACCCCGACGCTCGAGGGCGCGGGCTGACCCGGGAGGCGGCCGGCCTCGCGCTGCGCTTCGCCTTCGGCGTGCTGGCGGTGCAGCGGGTGGTGGCGTTCGCAGCCGCGGAGAACACCGCGTCGCGCGGCGTGCTCGAGGGGATCGGCCTACGGGAGTACGGCGTCGAGCGGCTCGGGGCGCGGGTCCGTGGCGGCCGCGCCGACCAGGTCTGCCTCGACGTGCTGCGCAGCGAGTGGCTCGCGCAGCAGGCCGAGATGGTGCGGCGGGCGCGGGCCTGAGGCCCGCGCCCGCCGTACGTCGCTCTCAGCGGTGGAGCTGGAGCGGGTGGCTCAGTGACCCGACTCCGGGCCGACGGCGGCGGCGAGGTTGCCGAGCGAGTCCTCGAGGGCCGACTGCGGCACGAGCGGGAAGGAGAGCTTCTCCAGCAGGTCCTTGTCGGTGACCTTGGACCAGTCGTAGGTCACGGTCACGTCGGTGCTGTCCGAGCCGGTGGACGTCAGCTCCCAGACCCACTCCCAGCCCGGAGGCTCCTGACCGGCGGGAGCGGTCTGCCAGGCGATCATGTGGTTCTTGTCGAACCCGGTGATCACGTTGTCGGTCTGGTACTCACCACCCATGTGGTCGCCGGCCATGTTCATCCGGAACTGCTGGCCGGCCTTCTCGATGCGGTCGCCCTTCTCGAGGCTGCGCACGAAGCCGGAGCCGTCGAGCTCGGTGTGACGGTGGGGGTTGCTCAGGACCTCGAAGAGGTCCTTGGAGGGCGCGTCGATGGTGCGCTGGGCGGAGATCTGGTTGTCGGTCATGACCTCACCCTCCCTCGCCGCGCGAACGATCACAAACCTCGCTGCGGGTGATGTGCCCTCCCGGTCGTGCCCGCCCCCGAGTCGCGGCCCCGGCGCTGCTCCCCGGCGTTGCTGCTGGTCGTCGTGCGCACCGTCCGACGTGCTCCACGAGTGCTACGACCTCGTGTGCGACGCGGAGGTCGCGAACGCCGACGGCGCGGAGTCCGCGCCCCCGGGGACCTCACCGCGGCTCTGACGCAGGGCGACGAGCAGCACGCCGAGCCCGACGACCGACAGCGCGGCGCCGGCCAGCGCGGGCGCCCGCAGGCCGAGGCCTGCGGTGATCACGACGCCCCCGAGCCATGCCCCGAGAGCGTTGGCCAGGTTCAGCGAGGCGTGGTTCATCGCCGCGCCCAGGGTGCGGGCGTCACCGGACACGTCCATCAGCCGGAGCTGGAGGTTGACCACCAGCACCGAGCCGAGGACGGTCACCAGGAACGCCGCGACGGGCAGCGCCCAGCCGTAGGGCGAGACCGCCCAGAACAGCAGCAGCGAGAGCGTCATCCCGATCGAGCCGATGACCAGGGAGGCGCGCACCGACCAGTCCGCCATCGCGCCGGCGAGGTAGGTGCCGGCCACCATGCCCAGGCCGAGCACGAGCAGCACGACCGGCACGGTGCCACGGCCGAGGCCGGCGACCTGGGTCACGATCGGGCTGATGTAGGTGTAGATCGCGAACATCCCGCCGAAGCCGACCGCGCCGGCGGCGAGGGTCAGCAGCACCTGGGGCTTGGCCAGGGCGGACAGCTCGCGGCGCCACACGGCCTCGGGGTTGCCGGGCATCCGCGGCAGCAGGCCGGCGATGCCGACCACGGTCACCAGCGCCAGCACCGCGGAGGTGAGGAACCCCGCGCGCCAGCCCGCGCTCTGCCCCAGCCACGTGGCAGCCGGGACGCCGACGACGTTGGCCACGGAGAGGCCCAGCATCACCTGGGCGACGGCGCGGCCCTGGCGCCCCGGCCGGGCGAGGTCGGCGGCGACGAGGGAGGCCACGCCGAAGTAGGCCCCGTGGGGCAGTCCGTCCAGGAACCGGGCGAAGGCGAGCAGGTGCACGGTCGAGACCGCGGCGGAGACCAGGTTCGCCGCGGCGTACCCACCCATCAGCCAGACCAGCAGGCGCCGCCGGGGCATCTTGGCGCCGAGCACCGCGAGCAGGGGCGCCCCGACGACGACGCCGAGGGCATAGGCGGAGATCAGGTGCCCGGCGGTCGGGATCGAGACACCGACGCCGTCCGCGACCTCGGGCAGCAGGCCCATCGTCATGAACTCGGTCGTGCCGATGGTGAACCCGCCGAAGGTCAGCACGAGCAGCGCGAGGCGCAGGCGCAGGTCGGAGAAACCCGACTCCTCAGCGGTCACCGAGCGGGGTGCGGTCGCCGGCGGCCCGGTCGGGGAAGAGGTGCTCACACCTCACCCCAGCACGCGAGGGGCACCAGGGTGTTCCCGGCGCCGCTGTGAGGTTGGGTACGCCGCCCCGTCCGGCGTGCTCGCCGCGCCCGTCAGGGCACCATCCAGCCGAGGACGGGGGTCGACTGCAGGTAGACCAGCACGCACATGATCAGCAGGAACCCGATGCTCCAGCCCACGACCTTGCGGAACAGCTCGCCCTCGCGGCCGGCCATGCCGGTCGCGGCGGCGGCGATGGCGAGGTTCTGCGGCGAGATCATCTTGCCGAGCACGCCGCCGGAGGAGTTCGCCGCCGCGAGGAGGACCTCGCTGAGTCCGGCCTCCTTGGCCGCGGTGACCTGAAGGGTCCCGAAGAGCGCGTTGGAGGAGGTGTCCGAGCCCGTCACCGCCACGCCGAGCCATCCGAGGACGGGTGAGAGGAAGGCGAAGAACGCCCCGGAGCCGGCGATCCACATGCCGATGGTGACGGTCTGGCCGGAGAAGTTCATCACGTAGGCCAGGCCGAGCACGGCCGCGACGGTGAGGATGGCCCACTTGAGCTGGTCGAGCGTGGCGCCGAACGCGCGCACGGCGGCCGCGGGCGAGACCGAGAGGAAGGCCATCGTGATCAGGCCGGAGAACAGCAGCAGGGTCCCGGCGGCGCCGAGGTAGCCGAAGGCGAACGTCGCCGAGGCCGGCGGCTCGCCGCTCGGCGTGACGATCTTGTCCAGCAGCGGCCACCCGAAGCTCACCGAGCCCTTGGCCAGGAGGTCCTTGACGGCCGGGATCTGCGCGATCGAGAAGACCACGATGATGGTCAGGTAGGGCAGGTAGGCCAGGAAGATCTCGCGGCCCGAGTCGCTCCCGGTGCCGTCGGTGCCCTCGCGCGAGCCCGCGCCGGTGCCGGTCGCCGTCGCCGTGCCCCCCGCCCGGCGCTTGCCTCCGCCGGCCTCGGCCACGCGGCGCTGGGTCTCGCTCTCGTCGAGACGCTGGCCGGTCATCACCTCGACGGGCTGCCACACCCGCAGCAGCCCGACGACCGAGGCGGCGGCGAGCAGGGCCGCGACGATGTCGGTGAGCTGCACCGAGAAGTAGTTCGAGGCCAGGAACTGGCCGACGGCGAACACGATCCCGCAGACCATCGCCGGCAGCCAGACCTGGCGCAGCGCCCGCTTGCCGTCGACGAGGAAGACCAGCACGAGGGGCACGAAGATCGCCAGGATCGGGGTCTGACGGCCCACCATCGAGCCGAGCGTGTCCACCGGGATGTTGGTGATCGAGGCCAGCGTGGTGATCGGCACCGCGATCGCGCCGAAGGCGACGGGCGCGGTGTTGGCGACCAGCGAGACGGTCGCGGCCTTGATCGGCTCGAAGCCGAGCGCGATCAGCATCACCGAGCTGATCGCGACGGGCGTCCCGAAGCCGGCGAGGGCCTCCATCAGGGCGCCGAAGCAGAAGGCGATGATGATGGCCTGGATGCGCTGGTCGTCGGAGACCGCCCCGAAGCTGCGTCGCAGCACGTCGAAGTGCCCGGTCTCGACGGTCATCGTGTAGATCCAGATGGCCGTGATCACGATCCACATGATCGGGAAGATCCCGAAGGTCGCGCCCTCGAGGGCCGTGCTGATCGCGATGCCCACGGCATGCCGTAGACCACGATCGCGACGATCAGCGCCACCGCGAGCGCGGCCAGGGAGGCCCACTGCGCCTTGACCTTGAGTGCGCCGAGCAGCACGAAGACGGTCAGCAGCGGCAGGACCGCGAAGATGGTCGACAGGGCCAGGGACCCGCCGACCGGGTCGAAGGTCTGCTCGAACATGGTGTGACTCCTCCTGGAGATCGTCCCGAGTGACGGCTGTCACCGCGCTGATCATGCACCTGCTGGGGCCGGAGCGGAAGGAGGCGGGGCTCACCACCGAGGTGTGCCTTGCCGGGGCCGTGACCGAGGACCCTGCCGGGTCCCGCAGCGAGGGCGGGACGCCGTCGGCGCGCCCCGCGCCGTCCCTACAGCGCCGCGAGCGCCTCGTTGAGCGTCGCCGAGGGACGCATGACCTCGTCGGCCTTCGCGTCCTCGGGGCGGAAGTAGCCCCCGATGTCGGCGGGGCTGCCCTGCACCGCGGCGAGCTCGGCGACGATCGTGTCCTCGTCCGCGGCCAGGGTCTCGGCCAGCGAGGCGAACGCCTCGGCCAGCTCGGCGTCGTCGTCCTGCTCGGCCAGCTCCTTGGCCCAGTACAGCGCCAGGTAGAAGTGCGAGCCGCGGTTGTCGATGCCGCCGATCTTGCGGGTCGGGGACTTGTCCTCGAGCAGGAACGTCGCGGTGGCCGCGTCGAGGGTGTCGGCGAGCACCTGCGCGCGGGCGTTGTCGGCGTACCCGGCGAGGTGCTCGAAGGAGGCGGCGAGGGCGAAGAACTCGCCCAGGCTGTCCCAGCGCAGGTAGTTCTCCTTGATCAGCTGCTGCACGTGCTTGGGCGCCGAGCCGCCGGCGCCGGTCTCGAAGAGGCCGCCGCCGTTCATCAGCGGCACGATCGAGAGCATCTTGGCCGAGGTGCCGACCTCGAGGATCGGGAACAGGTCGGTGTTGTAGTCGCGCAGCACGTTGCCGGTGACCGAGATGGTGTCCTCGCCCTTGCGGATCCGCTCCAGCGAGTAGGCGCAGGCCTCGGCCGGCGCCATGATCTCGATGGTCAGGCCGTCGGTGTCGTGCTCGGGCAGGTACTCGCTCCACCTTGGCGATCAGCTTGGCGTCGTGGGCGCGGGCCTCGTCGAGCCAGAAGATCGCCGGGGCGCCCGCGGCGCGGGCGCGGGTGACGGCCAGCTTGACCCAGTCGCGGATCGGGTCGTCCTTGGTCTGGCAGGCCCGCCAGATGTCACCGGGCTCGACCTCGTGCTCGATCAGCACGGTCCCCGGCGCCGTCGACGACGCGCATCGTGCCGGCGGCGGGGACCTCGAAGGTCTTGTCGTGGGAGCCGTACTCCTCGGCCGCCTTGGCCATCAGGCCCGACGTTGGGCACCGAGCCCATCGTGGCGGGGTCGAAGGCGCCGTGCTCGCGGCAGTCGTCGATCACGGTCTGGTAGACGCCGGCGTAGGAGGAGTCCGGGATGACCGCGAGGCAGTCGGCCTCCTTGCCGTCCGGGCCCCACATGTGGCCCGAGGTGCGGATCATCGCCGGCATCGAGGCGTCGATGATGACGTCGGAGGGCACGTGCAGGTTGGTGATGCCCTTGCGGTCGTCGACCATCGCCATCCGCGGACCGTCGGCGAGGCCCTGCTCGACCGAGGCCTTGATCGCCTCGCCCGTCGGGCAGGTCGGCGACGGCGTTGAGCAGCGCACCGAGGCCGTCGTTGGGCGAGATGCCCGCGGCGGCGAGCTGCTCGCCGTACTGCTCGAAGAGGGTCGGGAAGAAGGCCTGCACGGCGTGGCCGAAGATGATCGGGTCGGAGACCTTCATCATCGTGGCCTTCAGGTGCACCGAGAACAGGACGTCCTCGGCCTTGGCGCGCGCGATCTGCTCGGTCAGGAAGCGGCGCAGCGCCGCGACGTACATGAAGGTGGCGTCGACGACCTCGCCGGCCAGGACCTTCACGTCGTCCTTGAGCACGGTCTCGGTGCCGTCGACGCCGACGTGCACGATCGAGAGGGTGTCCTCGGCCTCGACGACGACCGACTTCTCGTTGGAGAAGAAGTCGCCCTCGCCCATCGTGGCGACGTTGGTCCTCGACTCCGAGCTCCAGGCGCCCATCCGGTGGGGGTACTGCTTGGCGTAGCCCTTGACCGCGGCCGGCGCGCGCCGGTCGGAGTTGCCCTCGCGCAGCACCGGGTTGACCGCGGAGCCCTTGACCTTGTCGTAGCGGGCCCGGGCCTCCTTCTCCTCGTCGCTCGTCGGGCGCTCTCGGGGTAGTCGGGCAGGTCGTAGCCCTTCTCCTGCAGCTCCTTGATCGCGGCCTTGAGCTGCGGGACGGAGGCGGAGATGTTGGGCAGCTTGATGATGTTGGCCTCGGGCTTGGTGGCCAGCTCGCCGAGCTCGGCGAGCGCGTCGTCGACCCGCTGGTCCTCGGGCAGGCGGTCGGAGAACTGGGCCAGGATCCGGCCGGCGAGGGAGATGTCGCGGGTCTCGACCTCGACGCCGGCCTTGGCGGCGTAGGCCTCGATGATCGGCAGGAACGAGTACGTCGCCAGCAGCGGCGCCTCGTCGGTGTGGGTGTAGATGATCGTGGCGGTCTTCTCGGCCATGGGCTCAGCGACTCCTGGCGGTGCGGGGAAAGTAACTTGACGTCAAGATACCTGACGCGCGGACCCGGCCAGCCTGTCACCCGCGCCGGTGGCCCGGCAACGCCCCCTGCAGGGGCGGGACCGGGCGGGTCACGGCGCTGCTAGCGTCGCGAGCCAGTCAGCCAAAGCCCTCGAAGGAGTCATCGTGAGCTCTACCCCGTTGAAGGTCGCCGTCACCGGCGCCGCCGGCCAGATCGGCTACAGCCTGCTCTTCCGCCTCGCCAGCGGAGCGCTCGGCGACCGTCCGGTCGAGCTGCGCCTGCTGGAGATCACGCCCGCGCTCAAGGCGCTCGAGGGCGTCGTGATGGAGCTCGACGACTGCGCGTTCCCGACGCTGGCCGGGGTCGAGATCGGCGACGACGCCGAGACCGTCTTCGACGGCGTCAACCTCGCCCTGCTCGTCGGCGCCCGCCCGCGCGGGCCGGGCATGGAGCGCGGCGACCTGCTCGAGGCCAACGGGGCGATCTTCACCGCCCAGGGCAAGGCGCTGAACAAGGTCGCCGCCGACGACGTCCGCATCGGTGTGACCGGCAACCCGGCCAACACCAACGCGCTGATCGCGATGAGCAACGCCCCCGACATCCCCCAGGCGCGGTTCTCGGCGCTGACCCGGCTCGACCACAACCGGGCGATGTCGCAGCTCGCGGCCAAGACCGGCGCCCCGGTCTCGGACATCACCAAGATGACGATCTGGGGCAACCACTCGGCCACCCAGTACCCCGACCTGTTCCACGCCGAGGTCGGCGGGCGCAACGCCGCCGAGGTCGTCGACGACCAGTCCTGGATCGAGGACACCTTCATCCCGACGGTCGCCAAGCGCGGCGCCGCGATCATCGAGGCCCGCGGCTCGTCCTCGGCCGCGTCGGCCGCCTCCGCGACCATCGACGCCGCCCGCGACTGGCTGCACGCCTCGCCCGCGGGCGACTGGGTCTCGATGGCCGTCGTCTCCGACGGCTCCTACGGCGTGCCCGAGGGGCTGATCTCCTCCTTCCCGGTCACCACCAGGGACGGCGACTGGGAGATCGTCCAGGGCCTCGAGATCGACGACTTCTCCCGCGGGCGCATCGACAAGACCACCGCCGAGCTCGCCGAGGAGCGCGAGGCCGTCACCGGTCTCGGCCTGATCTGAGGCAACGCCCGCCCGGACGTCCACGGGCGGCAGCTGTAACCCGGAGCTACATCCACTAGCGCCGCGGCACGACGTACGGCTAGTCGATGTAACTCCGGGTTACAGTCAGCGGCGGGCCGGTCGCTGCCCCGTCGGGTCAGGGCAGGGGCGGCTGGTTCGGGATCGTCTCGACCAGCACCCACAGCACGGCGCTCACCCCGACGAGCAGACCGACGTCGACGAGCGGTGGCGTACGGCGAGCATGCCGGCGTCGCGTCGCGGGAGCACCAGCCGGGCCAGCGCCGCGACCCCCAGCGCGCCGGAGAAGATCCGGATCCCGACACGCCAGTCACCCAGGGCCGTCACGCCGATCGCGGCGGCGGCCACGAGCAGGATGACGAGGTAGAGCGCCCCGCCGATCGTCGAGGGATGACGTCGGTCCTCGACCTCGTGCGGGTCGGGCACGGGTGGTGGGTCCTCGGGCGGCCGGATCACCGGCCCCGAGTCGGGATCCGCAGGCTCGGCAACCTCGGCAGGCCCGTCGTGCTCGTCCACGACTCAGCCGACCGCGCGCGCGGCGAGCGTGCGCTCGGCGATCTCCACGACGTTGTTCAGCAGCATCGCCCGGGTCATCGGTCCGACCCCACCCGGGTTGGGCGAGACCCACGCGGCGACCGCGGCCACGTCGGCGGCGACGTCCCCGGCGATCCTGCCGTCGACCCGCGACACCCCGACGTCGAGGACCGCGGCACCCGCCTTGACCATGTCTGCGGTGATGATGTCGGGCACGCCCGCCGCCGAGACCACGACGTCGGCCCCCCGCACGTGCCTGGCCAGGTCGCGGGTCCCGGTGTGGCACAGCGTGACCGTCGCGTTCTCGCTGCGCCGGGTCAGCAGCAGGCCCAGCGGGCGTCCCACGGTGAGCCCGCGACCGACGACCACGACCTCGGCGCCAGCGAGCTCCACACCGTGGCGACGCAACAGCTCGATCACGCCGACCGGCGTGCACGGGCAGCGAGCCACGCTCGCCCAGCACCAGCCGCCCGAGGTTCACCGGGTGGAGACCGTCGACGTCCTTGTCGGGATCGACGCGCGAGAGCAGGGCGTACTCGTCGAGCCCCGTCGGCTGCTGGACCAGGAACCCGGTGCACGCCGGGTCCGCGTTGAGCCGGTCGATCTCGGCCTCGACCTCGGCCTGGGTCGCGGTGGCCGACAGGTCGATGCGGATCGACTCGATACCGATCTCGGCGCAGTCCTTGTGCTTGGCCCCGACGTACCAGTGCGAGCCGGGGTCGTCGCCGACGAGCACCGTCCCGAGCCCGGGGCGTACGCCGCCCGCCCGCAGCGTCTCCACCCGCGCGGCCAGCTCGGCCTTGATCGCCGTGAGCGTGGCGGTGCCGTCGAGCCTCTGCGCTGTCACGGGCCGAGTCTGCCACCCGGGCGGCCCCGACGGCCGAAGGGCTAGCGGGACGCGGCGGCCCAGGCCTCCAGGGCCAGCGCGACGGCCTCCGCACCCGGGTCGGGCACCCCGTCGAGGACGTCGGGACGTAGATAGCTGGAGCGGCCGACCACGGTGCTGGTGATCGCTCGCGGTGGAGTCCGCCCCCTGCCGCGCCGCCGAGGCCGCGGCGTCGAGGTCGGGCAGCGCGCGCACCGCGGGGTCGAGCGCGTCGACCATGGTCCGTCCGCCGACCTCGGCGTCGCCGTGGGCGTGGATGCGCTCCAGCCCCTGCCCGAGCGCGGCCCGGAGGTCGTCGCCGTCGGCGAGGGAACCGGCCGTCGCGGTGAGCAGGATCGAGAGGACGACGCCGCTCGAGCCGCCCATGCTCCGCTCGACCAGCGAGCCGAGCTCGATGGGCGAGCACCGCCGGCGAACCGGTGGAGAGCCGGTCGGCCTCCAACGCCTCGCGCACTGCCCTGGCGCCCTGACCGATGGTCGAGCCGGCGTCACCGTCACCGACCTTGGCGTCGAGCTCGTCGAGCCGCTCACGGGCGTCGAGCAGGGCCTGCGCCGCCGCGGCCAGCGCGGCGTGCACGCCCCGGTCGCGCTCGCCCGCGCCCAGCTCGGGCTCCTCGGAGGAGCGGGGTGCGTACGTCGTGGGCTCGACCGCCGCGAGGGCGCCGGGCCACTCCGGCACACCGACCGGCGAGGTCAGGGCCTCGACCAGCTCGTCGCTCGCGGGCAGCAGGGTCACCGAGAAGCCGTGCATGTCGATCGAGGTCATCAGTGCGGCCGGGCCGACGAGACGGGTGATCCGACCTCCGGTGGCCGTCGAGCAGGTCGCGGGCCAGCACGGCCAGCTCCTGGGTCGAGCAGCCACCGGTGTCGTTGAGCAGGGCGACCATCGAGACGTCGGCACCGTGGCGCTCGTCGAAGGCGGCGAGCAACGGCTCGAGCACCAGGTCGACGGCCTCGCGGGCGCCGCCCGGCTCCACGTCGCGCACACCCGGCCTCGTTGTGGATGCCCAGGCCCAGCTCGGCGCTGCGCCGCTCGCCGTCCTGACCGGGCAGCAGGGCCGAGGACAGCGACAGGCTCAAGGTCAGCAGATCGGCGGAGACCTGGCGGGCCGCGGCCGCGACCGTGGCGAGGTCGGCACCGTTGCGAGCGTGGTGGCCGGCGACCTTGTGCACCAGCACCGTGCCGGCCAGCCCGCGCGGCTGCGGGTTCTCGGGCAGCGCCACGTCGTCGGCGACGGTGACCACCTCGACCTCCAGGCCCTCCGTTCGTGCGCGCTCCGCGGCGAGCCCGAAGTTCAGCCGGTCGCCGGTGTAGTTCTTGACCACCAGCAGACAACCACCCGGCCCGGTCACCTCACGGATCACGGTGAGCACCTCCTCGACCGACGGCGAGGCGAAGAACGCCCCGCACACCGCCGCCGAGAGGAGCCCGTCGCCCACCAGCCCGGCGTGCGAGGGCTCGTGGCCGGACCCGCCGCCCGAGACCACCGCGACCTGCTGCGGGTCGAGATCGGCGCGCACGACCGCGCGTACGCCGGACCCGGGCTCGCTGACCCGCAGGGGCCGGGTGCGCGCCAGCGCCTCCAGCATCTGCTCCACGGTCTCGTCCGGGTCGTTGTAGAAGCGTGCGGGCACGGTTGCCTCCTGGGCTGGTCCTGGCTCCGGCTCGTCGTCGAGACCGGCGTCTCGACGCTAGCCTTCCCCGCGCTCGGACGGAACCGCCGACGTCAGGGCCCGGCGCCAGCTGTAACCCGGAGCTACATCGTCTGGTGCCGCGGCGCGCCGCACGACCAGGTGACGTAACTCCGGGTTACAGCCAGCGCGGCGGGGGCGTACGCCGGGCAGGCTCAGTGGAAGAAGTGCCGGGTGCCGGTGAAGTACATCGTCACGCCGGCGGCGCGGGCGGCGTCGATGGTCAGCTCGTCGCGCACCGACCCACCGGGCTGGACGATCGCGGCGACGCCGGCGTCGATCAGGATCTGGGGGCCGTCCTCGAAGGGGAAGAAGGCGTCCGAGGCGGCCACCGAGCCGGCGGCCCGGTCGCCGGCGCGCTCGACGGCCAGGCGGCACGAGTCGACCCGGTTCACCTGTCCCATCCCGACGCCGACGGAGGCGCCGTCCCTGGCGAGCAGGATCGCGTTGGACTTCACCGCCCGGCAGGCCTTCCAGGCGAACGCGAGGTCGGCCAGCTGCTCGGGCGAGGCGGGCTCCCCCGCGGCCAGCGTCCAGGCGGCGGGGTCGTCGCCCCCGGGCCCGTCGAGCTCGGCGTCGACATGGTCGCGCTGCTGGAGCAGGATCCCGCCGGAGACCGGGCGCATCTCCGCCTCGCCGCCGGCGGCGGGCAGGTCGCAGACGAGCACCCGGATGTTCTTCTTGCGGGCCAGCACCTCGACGGCGCCCTCGTCGTAGGCCGGGGCGACGATCACCTCGGTGAAGATCTCCGCGACCTGCTCGGCCATCTCGACCGACACCGCGCGGTTGGCCGCAACCACGCCGCCGAAGGCCGACACCGGGTCGCAGGCGTGCGCGCGGCGGTGTGCCTCGGCGACGTCACCGCCGACGGCGATCCCGCACGGGTTGGCGTGCTTGATGATCGCCACGGCCGGCTCGTCGAAGTCGGCGGCCGCGCGGCGGGCCGCGTCGGTGTCGACGTAGTTGTTGTACGACATCTCCTTGCCGTGCAGCTGCTCGGCCGTGGCCAGCGCGGCGGGCGCACCCGAGCCCGCCGAGCCGGCGTTGACGTAGAGCGCGGCCGACTGGTGCGGGTTCTCCCCGTAGCGGAGCACCGCCGACTTCTCCCACGTCGCCCCGACCCAGCCGGGGAACCCGTCGCCGCCCGAGGTGTCGGTGAGCACGCTGCCCATCCACGAGGCCACCGCCACGTCGTACGACGCGGTGTGCACGAACGCCTCGGCCGCCAGGCGCTGCCGGTCGGCGAGGCCGAAGCCGCCCGCCTCGACGGCGGCGAGGACGTCGGCGTACCGCCCCGGGCTGGTGACGATGGCGACCGAGGGGTGGTTCTTCGCCGCGGCGCGCACCATCGAGGGTCCGCCGATGTCGATCTGCTCGACGCACTCGTCCACCCCGGCGCCCGACGCGACGGTGTCGGCGAAGGGGTACAGGTTGGACACGACGAGGTCGAACGGCTCGATGCCGAGGTCCTCGAGCTGCGCCACGTGCGACTCCAGGCGCCGGTCGGCCAGGATGCCGGCGTGCACGCGCGGGTGCAGCGTCTTGACCCGTCCGTCGAGGCACTCCGGGAAGCCGGTGAGGTCCTCGACCTTGGTCACGGGCACGTCGAGGCCCTCGATCAGGCGGGCGGAGCCGCCGGTGGAGACCAGGGTGACGCCCGCGGCGTGCAGGCCGCGGACGAGCTCCTCCAGGCCGGTCTTGTCGTAGACGGAGACCAGGGCACGCCTGATCGGGATCTGGTCGGGCACGGCGCACTCCTGCGGGATGGGGTCGGTCAGCTGGGCTTCCGGGGCACCCAGGCGATCGATGCCCCGACGTCCACTCCCTGGTGGTGACCCACCTGCGCCAGTCGTGTGGCGCCAGCATAGGGGTCTCAGGCGCCGATGCGGACCCGACGTCCCTCGACGGAGAAGCCCTCGCGAGCCATCCGTCCGACCGCGTCGACGAGCATGGCCCTCTCGACGGCCTTGATCCGCTCGTGCAGCGCGTCGACGTCGTCGTCGTCCTCGACGGGGACGGCACGCTGAGCCACGATCGCGCCCGTGTCGACGCCCGCGTCGACGACGAACAGGGTCGCCCCGGTCACCTTGACCCCGTGCTCGAGGGCGTCCCGGGGCCCGTGCATGCCCGGGAAGCTCGGCGAGAGTGCCGGGTGGGTGTTCAGCGTGCGACCGCCCAGGGCGTCGAGGAAGAGCGGCCCGACCAGCTTCATGAACCCCGCGAGCACCACGAGGTCCGGCTCGTGGCCCGCGCACCGCTGCGTCAGGGCGTGGTCCCAGGCCTGCCGGTCGGCGTGGTCGCCGACCCGCTCCACGAACGTCTCGATCCCCGCAGCCCGGGCCCGCTCGAGCCCCGGGGCCCCGTCGCGGTCCGCGCCGACGGCGACGACCTGCGCGCCGTACGCCGGGTCGGCGCAGGCGTCGAGCAGCGCCTGGAGGTTGGTGCCGGCCCCGGAGACGAGGACGACGAGGCGGGCGGGCACCCGCGGAACTCTAGTCAGACGCTCGGGACGTCGGCGCCGTCCACCTCGGCCGCGGACCCCGCCGCCGCCTCGGTGTGCTGCTCCCCGCGGGTCGACCAGCGCTGCCAGGCCAGGACGACCACGGTGCCGAGCAGGGCGCCGAGCCCGAAGGTCGTGACCGCGTGCAACGTGACCTCGAGGCCCGGTACGCCGACCTCGCGCATCCGGCCCGGGCCGACGGCTCCCCCGGCGAGGACCGCGAGGACCCCCACGACGAGACCGGCCGCGACCCCGCCGCCGAGACCCCGCGCGACGGCGTCCTCCCACCGCTGCGGCGGGTGGCGGCGGGCGGCGCGGAACGCGACCACGGCGGCCAGCACGAACGGCGTGACGACCAGCCAGGGCGCCCAGCCGGGCGTGGTGCCGGCGTCGGGGAGCGCCGCGAGCAGCGGCACCATCGGCACCGGACCGAGCACGACCGCGGTCGGCGAGACCACGGTGCCGGTGCCGACCGCGAAGCCGGGACCGAGCAGGTAGGCCCCGGCGAAGAGCACCGCTGCCGGCAGCAGCAGCAGGCACAGCGCGCTGACGAGCAGCGCCTCGCCGACCGAGGTGTGCAGCTGGGCCAGCACGTTGGCCGCGGTGCCGAGGTCGGTCGCGAGCGCGACCAGGACGAGCAGCGCCCCGACCGCCAGCCAGACGAGCAGGAGCCGGCGGGCCAGGGCGAACGCCTCCCGCACGACGGGCGGCAGCAGGGCCGCGCGGACCGCCGCGCGACCGGAGCCGACCGCCACGCCGGGCACGCCGAGCAGGGCGACGAGCACGGTCGTCCAGACCAGCGCTCCGGACGTCGACGGCGCCGTCGCGGCGGTGCCGGCCAGGCGCAGCGTCGTGACGACGACCGCGCCGTAGCCGAGCAGCAGGCCGGCCCCGGCCAGGGGGACCGTCCAGTCGCGCTCGCCGTCGGCGAGCCGCGCGGCGTCAGGTCCGTGCGACCAGAGCGCCTCACCGGCGCGCACGCAGAGTCGCCAGAGCACGACGGCGCACAGCAGGCTCAGCCCGAGCGGGACCATCGAGACGACGACGCCCTGCACGCGCACCCCGGAGCCGTGTGCGGCCAGCCAGCCCAGCGCTCCGACCCGCAGCCCGTCGCGCGGGACACCGTGGGTGCCGGCGCCGGTCGTGAACCAGCCCACCACCCCGAACCCCAGGCACACCACGAGCGGACCGGCGGCGGCGACCAGCCCGGTGAGCAGGCCGACGGCGAGCGCCGGAGGGCCGCCGGAGCCCCGGTCCTCGGTCGCGTCGCCTCCCCGGTCGTCCGGCGTGGACCGGCCGACGCGGGCGCGGACGGACTCGGGGAGCAAGGAGGTCATGACCCGACCATCGTCACCCCGCGCCGGTCCCGCTCGGCGCAGGCACGCCGAGGACCTGACGCGCCTGCGCCGGGCCCGGACCGGGGACCTGGAGGAGCGCGGAGGTGAGCGCACTCACACGAGCTCCCACGAGCGACGGTTGGGGTGCCACCGGCCCGGGCCGTACCGTGAAGCGGCCATGACCCGGGACCCCGGCTCCTTCGACGAGCTCTACAAGGACGCACGCGACCGTCTGCTCCTGCAGACCTACGCGCTGACCGGCGACCGTGCCCTGGCTCGTCGCAGCGTGCGGGACGCCTTCGTCGTCGCCTGGCACCACTGGCCCAAGATGCACGTCCCGGGCTCGCCCGCCCGGTCGGAGGCCGCCGTACGCCGGGTGGCGTGGGCCCGCGCGCAGCGGCGGCACGGGGCCCGCCCCTGGCACCGCGACAAGGACGTCGAGCCCGCGCTGCGCGCCACCCTGGACGCCCTCGCCTCCCTGCCGGCCTCGCAGCGCCGGGTCCTCGTGCTGGCCCACCTCGCCATCGTCGACATGCCCGGTCTGGCCGCCGAGCTCGACCTGACCCAGTCCGAGGCCGAGCACGAGCTGCAGGCTGCGACCACCGCCTTCTCACTCCAGCGCGAGGTCCACGCGAGCGCCGTGACGGCCGCCCTCGAGCCGCTGACCGCGATCCTCGACGACACCCCCTGGCCCCGCTCCACCATCCTGTGCCGCGCCGGCGCCGGGCGGCGCCGGACCCACACCGCCCTCGGGGTCCTCGGCGGCGTGGCGGCGCTGGTGCTCAGTGGCGTGGTGGTCAGTGACGTCTCCGGGGCCTCGCCGCAGCTGGACCGGCCCCTCACCGGGCTGCTCGGCACCTCCGGCACGGCCCCGACCCCCGACGCCTCCCCCGCGGTCCCGGCCGAGGAGCCGACCGAGGTCCTGCCGGCCACCAGCCTGCTGGCGCCGGCCCAGGTCGCCCAGCCCCTGCCCGGCCGGGGCTGGCGCGAGCGTGCGACCTCCGACAACAGCGAGGGCAACGGCCTGGTGCTGCCCTGCCAGCGCGAGCGGTACGCCGACCCCACCGGGCAGGCTGCGCTCGTGCGCACCTTCGCCGCCGCCGGGACCGGGAAGCCGACCACGTCCGCCGGGAAGACCGAGGACCCCCCGAGGACCGTGCGGCCCCGCGCGGTCCAGATGAGCGAGGCGTCCTCGACGCCGAGGGCGGCCCGTCGGGCGTACCGGTCGCTCGTCTCGTGGGTCGGCAGCTGCGCGCAGCCGAGGACCCAGCTGATCGCCGCCCGCACCATCGACGGGGTCGGCGACGCGACGACGCAGCTCGTCCTGCGCGACTGGGCCGCCCCGGTGCGCACGACCGTGGTCCAGGTCAGTCGCTCCGGAGTGTTCACCACCGCGTTCGCCAGCACCGTGGGGGGCGAGGACCCCGCCCCGGCGGCTGCGCTGGCGACCCTGCAGGCCAGGGCCGTCGACGCGCTGTGCGAGCTGCCCGGCGCCGGGGCCTGCGCGAACCGCCCACGCCTGAGCCCGGCGACTCCCCCACCGACCGGCGAGGTGCCGGCGATGATCGCCGAGATCGACCTGCCGCCGGTGGTCGACGTGGGCAGGCCGTGGGTCGGCACGTCCCCCCGCAAGGCCCTGTCCAACGCCGCGTCCACCGGCTGCGACAAGGCCTCCTTCACCGGCCGGTACGACGGCACCGCCTGGCGCCAGAACCTGACCCGGACCTTCCTGGTGCCCCAGGCCAGGCTGCCCGCGCAGTTCGGCGTGACCGAGACCGTCGGCAGCCTGCCCGTCGAGAGCGCCACGGCGTTCGTCGAGCAGGTCCGCGCCCGGATCGCCGCGTGTCCCGACCGCGACCTGGGCACGAAGGTGCGCCAGCTCGCGTCCTCTGCCGACGGTGACAGCGAGCTGACTGCGTGGGAGCTGACCACGGAGGTCTCCGACCAGCGCTCGATCCGTTTCTTCATGGCCGTGCTGCGGCGCGGGACCTCGGTGGCCCAGGTCGGCTACGTCCCGGCCGGCGACGTACGGCTGCGCGACGGTGAGTTCGCCGCCCTGGCCGAGCGCGCCCTGGACCGGCTCGGCGAGCTGCGCCAGCTGCGGGAGCCGAAGGCCCGCTCGGGGAGCAAGCCCCGCAAGTCCGGGCGCCGCGCGCGGGGCTGAGGGACCGGCGGGGCGGCAGCGGGGCGGCGGGGCCGCGCTCGCGCGGCTGAGCCGACGCGGTCCGAGACCCGTGACACAGCGTTCCCCCTGCCCTTCCCGCCCCGGCGCGGGCAGGGCAGGGTGGGGGCATGGCCAAGCACCCCACCACCGTCGTGCTCTTCGGCGCGACCGGCGACCTGTCCCGGCGCAAGCTCCTGCCCGGCCTGCTGCACCTGTTCCAGGTGGGCCTGCTGCGCGACCTGCGCGTGGTCGGCACCTCCCTGGACCCGCACGACCGGGAGTCGTTCACCGACTTCGCGCACCAGTCGGCGCTCGAGTTCAGCGGCGACGACGGCGACATCGAGGGGTGGGAGGAGTTCTCCAAGCTGCTCTACTGGGCTCCGGGCGACGGGGGCCCGGAGGGACTGCGCGCGGCGGTCGAGGAGGCCGAGGCGGGCTGGGACGAGGACGCCTCGCGCCTGCACTACCTGTCCGTGCCGCCCAAGGCCGCGCTCGCGGTCGTGCACGAGATCAAGGAGGCCGATCTCGTGGTCGGCAGCCGGATCGTGATGGAGAAGCCGTTCGGGGTCGACCTCGAGTCGGCCGTCGACCTCAACGCCCAGCTGCACGAGGTCTTCGACGAGCAGCAGATCTTCCGCATCGACCACTTCCTGGGCAAGGAGGCGGCGCAGAACATCCTGGCCTTCCGCTTCGGCAACGGGCTCTTCGAGCCGATCTGGCACCGCCACCACATCGACCACGTCCAGATCGACGTACCCGAGTCGCTCGGCCTCGACCAGCGCGCGTCGTTCTACGAGGGCACCGGGGCCTACCGCGACATGGTCGTGACCCACCTGTTCCAGGTGATGGCCTTCACCGCGATGGAGCCCCCCACGGCGCTGGAGCCGGAGGCGATCACCGAGGAGAAGGTCAAGGTCTTCCGCTCGATGCTGCCCATCGAGCCCCAGGACGTCGTGCGCGGTCAGTACGTCGGCTACCGCGACATCGAGGGCGTCGCGCCGGACTCCGAGACCGAGACGTTCATCGCGCTGAAGTGCTACATCGACAACTGGCGCTGGGCCGGCGTCCCGTTCTACCTGCGCACCGGCAAGCGGCTGGCCGAGGGCGCGCGGATCATCTCGATCGCCTTCAAGGAGCCCCCGCGCTCGATGTTCCCCCCGGGCGCAGGCATCGGCGACCACGGACCCGACCACCTGACCTTCGACCTCGCCGACCGGGCCAAGATGTCGCTGTCGTTCTACGGCAAGCGCCCCGGCCCGGGCATGAAGCTCGACAAGCTCTCGATGCAGTTCGCGATGAACGACACCGGGTGGGCGGGATCGATCCTCGAGGCCTACGAACGGCTGATCTACGACGCCGCGCGCGGTGACCGCACGCTGTTCAACTCCGCGCCCGGCATCGAGCGGCTCTGGGAGGTCTCGGCCCCGCTGCTGGACAACCCGCCGCCCGTGCGCCCCTACAAGCCCGAGAGCTACGGGCCCAACCAGATCCACCAGCTGATCTCGCCGTTCACCTGGCGGCTTCCCTTCGAGCGCGGCTGGCGCGACCCGGACTCCCACGGGTCCTGAGCCGGGACGGCAGCAGCGGATCACTGCCGCGTGATGGCAGTGATCCGCTGCTGCGTCGTGTCAGGTGCTGCGCTCCTCGCGGAGGTGGCTCAGCGGGACGCGAGGATGTCGCGCATCAGCTGAGCGGTCTCCGAGGGGGTCTTGCCGACCTTGACCCCGGCGGCCTCGAGGGCCTCCTTCTTGGCCTCCGCGGTGCCCGAGGAGCCCGACACGATGGCGCCGGCGTGGCCCATGGTCTTGCCCTCGGGGGCGGTGAACCCGGCGACGTAGCCGACGACGGGCTTGGTCACGTGGTCCTTGATGTAGGCCGCCGCACGCTCCTCGGCGTCGCCACCGATCTCGCCGATCATCACGATCGCCTCGGTGTCCGGGTCGTTCTCGAAGGCCTCGAGGGCGTCGATGTGCGTGGTGCCGATGACCGGGTCACCGCCGATGCCGATGGCGGTGGAGAAGCCGAGGTCCTTCAGCTCGTACATCATCTGGTAGGTCAGGGTGCCGGACTTCGAGACCAGCCCGATCGGGCCCTTGCCCGCGATCGTGGCCGGGGTGATCCCGGCCAGCGACTCCTCGGGGGTGATGATGCCCGGGCAGTTCGGCCCGATCATCCGGGTCGACTTGCCCTCGAGGTAGGCCCACACCTCGGCGCTGTCCTGCACGGGCACGCCCTCGGTGATCACGACCAGCAGGCCGATGCCCGCATCGATCGCCTCGATGCAGGCGTCCTTGGTGAACGCCGGCGGCACGAAGAGCACCGAGACGTCAGCCCCGGTCTCCTTCATCGCCTCCTCGACCGAGCCGAAGACCGGCAGGTCCTGGCCGCCGAGCTCGACGGAGGTGCCGGCCTTGCGGGCGTTGACCCCGCCGACGACCTGGGTGCCGGACTCGACCATCAGGGTCGTGTGCTTGGAGCCCATGCCCCCCGTCATGCCCTGGACGATGACCTTGGAGTCCTTGGTCAGGTAGATCGACATCGCTACTCCTCGCTCACTTCGCGCCGTGCGCGAGCTCGGCGGCCTTGTCGGCCGCGCCGTCCATGGTCTCCGCGATGTGCACCAGCGGGTGGTTCGCCTCGTCGAGGATGCGGCGGCCCTCGTCGACGGAGTTGCCGTCGAGGCGCACCACGAGCGGCTTCGTCGCGTCGTCGCCGAGGATCTCCAGGGCGCCGACGATGCCGTTGGCGACCTCGTCGCAGGCGGTGATCCCGCCGAAGACGTTGACGAAGACGCTCCTGACCTGGTCGTCGCCGAGGATCACGTCGAGGCCGTCGGCCATCACCTGCGCGTTCGCGCCGCCGCCGATGTCGAGGAAGTTGGCCGGCTTGACGCCACCGTGCGCCTCCCCCGCGTACGCCACGACGTCGAGGGTCGACATGACCAGGCCCGCGCCGTTGCCGATGATGCCGACCTGGCCGTCGAGCTTGACGTAGTTCAGGCCCTTGGCCTTCGCCTTGGCCTCGAGGGGGTCGGCGGCGTCCTTGTCCTCGTACGCCGCGTGGTCCTCGTGGCGGAAGTCGGCGTTGTCGTCGAGGCTCATCTTGCCGTCGAGCGCCTCGAGCCTGTCGCCCTCGAGCCGCGCGAGCGGGTTGACCTCGACGAGCGTCGCGTCCTCCTCGACGAAGGCCTTCCACAGCGCGAGCACCGTGGTGACGGCCTGGTCGGTGAGCTCCGCGGGGAAGCCCGCCGCGGCGACGATCTCGCGGGCCTTGGCGTCATCGACGCCGGTGCCCGGGTCGATCGGGATCTGCTTGACCGCGTCGGGGTTGGTGCTTGGCGACCTCCTCGATCTCCACGCCCCCCTCGACGCTGGCGATGCACAGGTAGGAGCGGTTGGAGCGGTCGAGCAGGAAGGAGAAGTAGTACTCCTCCTCGATCGAGGCAGCGGGAGCGATCAGGACCCGGTGCACCGTGAGGCCCTTGATCTCCATGCCGAGGATGGCGCGAGCGTGCTCGACGGCCTCGTCGGGCGACTTCGCCAGCTTGACGCCGCCGGCCTTCCCGCGACCACCGGCCTGGACCTGGGCCTTGACGACGACCACGCCTCCGAGCTGCTCGGCAGCGTCGGCGGCGTCCTCGGCCCGGTCGATGACGATGCCGGTCGCGCCGGGTACGCCGTGCTTGGCGAAGAGCTCCTTCGCCTGGTACTCCATCAGGTCCACTGATCCACCATGTCCTCTTGGTCCTCGCAGGCGGCCGTCTCCGGCGCCTGGGCGCCGCCCGGTCGGCCGCGCTCGGTGTCCCCCGGCACCCTAGTCACATCCGCAGGTCGCGACGAGAGGCCCTGCACCTGCAGTGATCGAGCGCACACCAGCGCACCCGCCGCGGCCGTCTCGCCGACGAGGGCTCACACCCCGCAGGGTGTGGCTGGGTTCATCCCCGGTTTGGGCGGGCGTGACCGATCCGTTACAGTCGCACCGCGCTCCCGACGTCGCTCCCACCGACGTAGGGGCGCCCGGATCGACCATCGTCGTGACCAGCCCGACGAGGTTCGGCCGGGCCGCGCCGCAGCACCACCGCACGCTCGAGACCACTGCCAGGGCCCGCCGGGCCGCAACGCCGCGACCACGAAGCCGGAGACACGGATGGGCAACCACCGCGCCGCACGACGGGGCCACAGCGAGACCGCGCCGAGCGCGACCGCCCAGACCTACGTCGGGCGCCGGTGTCGCTGGTCGCTCGGTCCACCCCGTCACCGGCCTGCCGGTCGAGGGCGCTGCGCACGCAGGCGGGCCCAGACGACCACGCTCATCCTCGACGAGGTCGCCCGGGCGCAGCCGGCGCCGGCGCTCGGCGGGCGACGCAAGGCGCAGCGGCGTACGCCGGCCGCCGCCGCGGCGCGGACCTGCCGCCCACCCCGGTGCTCGTCGGCGTCGCCGACCCTCGCGGTCGCCTTCGGGGGGGCCGCCACCAACGCCGAGGTCGCCTCGACCGGCCAGGCCGCGGCCGCCTCGACGCCGCCGCGCGCACGGCACAGGCCGCGACGCGCTCGGCGGCAGCGACAGCGGAGCAGGTCGACCTCCTCGGTCGCAAGAACGCCACGGTCAGCCGTGACTCCAGCCGCCAGGCCCTCGCCGAGAGCTCCGGCGACAAGCTCGTGGCCGCAGCCGAGCAGCAGGCGCAGGAGCGCAACGCCGCCCTCGCCGAGTTCGCCGCACAGGCCGAGCAGCAGGCCGCGAAGATCGCCGAGAACCAGTGGCAGCTCCCGCTGTCCAGCTATCGCCTGACCGCGACGTTCGGGCAGTTCGGGCTCTGGGCCACCTACCACACCGGTCTCGACTTCGCGGCCCCGACCGGCACGCCGATCATGGCCGTCGCCAACGGCACCGTCACCTCGACCGGCTACGACGGCTCCTACGGCAACAAGACCGTGGTCACCCTCGACGACGGCACCGAGCTGTGGTTCTGCCACCAGACCACGATCGCGGTGAGCGTCGGCGAGAGCGTCACCGCCGGGCAGGTCATCGGCACCGTCGGGTCCACCGGCAACACGACCGGGCCCCACCTGCACCTCGAGGTGCGACCAGGTGCCGGCGACCCGGTCGACCCGTACAGCGCGCTGCAGGTCCACGGACTCAACCCCTGACCGGGCCGGTCGTGCTCGACGCGTCCACGAGCGCGTGGGTGGCCTCCTACGTCGGCCCGGTCGCGTCCGTGCGTCCGCTGGTCGGGGGTGTGACCTCGACCATGCTCGCGATCACCCCGCGCCGCGGCGACGAGGTCGTCCTGCGCGTGATCGACCGGGAGCCGTGGCGCGCCCACGGCGCCGGTCTGGCCGACCGCGAGAGTGAGGTGCAGACCATGCTGGAACCCACCGTGGTCCTTGCCCCGGTCTCCGTCGGTCTCGACGTCGCCGGCGAGCACTGCGGCGACGCGGCGCACCTGATGAGCCTGCTGCCCGGTGCCGTCGACCCGGACCGGGTCGACCCTGGCTCCCTGGACCGGCTGGCCGCCGTCCTCGCCGGGATCCACGCCGTCGAGCCGACCATCGCCGTGCGCGACTACCAGTCCTGGGCGTTCGAGGCGAAGTACGTCGTCCCCGGGTGGGCCGCCGACCCCGGCCTGTGGGAGGCCGCCTTCGACCTGCTGCGCAGCGAGCCGTGCTCCGCCGACTGGTGCCTGGTCCACCGCGACTTCCACCTGCGCAACGTGCTGTGGAGCGGCGCCGAGGTAGCCGGGGTCGTCGACTGGGTCGAGACCTCACGCGGCCCGGCCTGGCTCGACGTCGCGCACTGCTGCACCAACCTCGCGATCGGTCACGGCGAGGCGGTCGCCCAGGCCTTCGCCGCGGCCTACGTCGCCCGGACCGGGCGCGTCCGCGAGCCCTGGGTCGAGGTGATGGACGTGGTCGGGTTCCTGCCCCGACCAGGTGGAGCGCCGTTCGCCCTCCTGGACCAGCCCGCGACGCGGGGTCGGCTCGAGGGGCGCCTGCGAGCGGCGATGACGGCAGCGGACCGTTAGAGCTTCTCGACCGGCGCGTAGCGCAGCAGCAGCCGCTTGACGCCCTCGGAGCCGAAGTCGATCGAGGCGACGGAGCGGTCACCGACGCCCTCGACCGTGACGACGGTGCCCATCCCGAACGAGTCGTGCACGACTCGGTCGCCCGGGTGAGGCTCGGCACGTCGCGGGTGGCCTTGGCCTTCGACGCCGCGTCGACCCGTGCCGCGGCCGAGGAGAAGTGCCGCCGACCGGCGCTGGTCGGAGCGCCCATGCGCGCCGGGCGATCCCTCGGCGTGGTCGGTGCGGGCCCACGTCGTCTGGTCGGCCTCGGTACGTCGCCAGTCGACGAGGTCGATCGGGCAGCTCGCCGAGGAAGCGGGAGGCCGGGTTGTGCGACGGCGCACCCCACGAGGAGCGCACCAGGGCGCGGGAGACGTAGAGGCGCTGCTCGGCGCGGGTGACCCCGACGTAGGCCAGTCGCCGCTCCTCCTCGAGCTCGGGCTGGTCACCCAGCGAGCGCGAGTGCGGGAAGATCCCGTCCTCCATGCCGGTGAGGAACACGACCGGGAACTCCAGGCCCTTGGCGGTGTGCAGGGTCATCAGGGTCACCATGCCCTGGTCGGCGGCGGCCTTCGCGGTCTCGGCGTCGTCGGGGGCGTCCGGGATCTGGTCCGCGTCGGCGACGAGCGCGACCCGCTCGAGGAAGTCGACGAGACCGGGCTCCACGGTGCCGGCGTCGACGTCGGCGGGGTCGGCCGAGGGGCCGGCGACCGGGTCCTCGGAGAACTCGCGGGCCACCGCGACGAGCTCGGCGAGGTTCTCGACGCGGGTCTCGTCCTGCGGGTCGTCGGAGGTCTCGAGGGCGGCGAGGTAGCCCGAGCGCTCCAGCGTGGTCTCGAGGACGACGTCGGCGCGCTCACCCGCCTCGACCATCGACTGCAGCTCCTCGACCATCGCGACGAAACCGCGGATCTGGGTCATCGAGCGGGTCGCGAGACCTGGTGCCTGGTCAGCGCGGCGCAGCGCCTCCCAGAAGGTCAGCGAGTCGCGCTGCGCCAGGGACTGCACGCACTCCACGGCCCGGTCGCCGATGCCGCGCTTGGGGGTGTTCAGGATCCGGCGCAGCGAGACCTGGTCGTCGGGGTTGGCCAGCATCCGCAGGTAGGCCAGCGCGTCGCGCACCTCGCGGCGCTCGTAGAAGCGCACCCCGCCGACCACCTTGTAGGGCTGGCCGGTGCGGATGAAGACCTCCTCGAAGACCCGCGACTGGCTGTTGGTGCGGTAGAACACCGCCACGTCGCCCGGCCGCAGCCCGGCGTCGGTGAGCGTGTCGATCTCCTCGGAGACGAAACGGGCCTCGTCGCGCTCGTCGTCGCCGACGTAGCCGACGATCCGCTCGCCGTCGCCGGCCTGCGACCACAGCCGCTTGGGCTTGCGGCCGCTGTTGCGACCGATCACCTCGTTGGCGGCGGTCAGGATGGTCTGCGTGGAGCGGTAGTTCTGCTCGAGCAGGATCGTGGTCGCGTCCGGGAAGTCCTGCTCGAAGTCCATGATGTTGCGGATGTCGGCGCCGCGGAAGGCGTAGATCGACTGGTCGGCGTCGCCCACGACCATGAGCTCGGCCGGCGGGACCCGTTCGCCGTCGTCCTCGCCGTTGACCAGCGGGTCCTCCATCGGGTCCGCGCACAGCTGGTGGACCAGGGAGTACTGCGCGTGGTTGGTGTCCTGGTACTCGTCGACCAGCACGTGGCGGAACCGGCGCCGGTAGGTCTCGCGCACCTCGGGGAAGGCCGCGAGCAGGTGCACGGTGGTCATGATCAGGTCGTCGAAGTCGAGCGCGTTGGCCTCGCGCAGCCGGCGCTGGTAGAGCGTGTACGCCGCGGCGTACTGCTCCTCGAGGTGGTTCTTGGCGTCCGTGGTGACGTCGTCGGGGTCGCGCAGCTCGTTCTTGTGGTTGCTGATCCAGTGCAGGACGGCGCCCGGCTGGTGCTTGCGGGGGTCGAGGTCGAGGTCCTTGCACACCAGCGCGATCAGCCGCTTCTGGTCGGCGGCGTCGTAGATCGAGAAGCTCGACTTGTAGCCGAGGCGGGTGATCTCCTTGCGCAGGATCCGCACGCAGGCGGAGTGGAAGGTCGAGACCCACATGATCCGCGCCCGGCGTCCGACGAGGTCCTCGACGCGCTCCTTCATCTCCGCGGCTGCCTTGTTGGTGAACGTGATCGCCAGGATCGAGCCGGGGTGGGCGCCGCGCTCGGAGATCAGCCAGGCGATCCGCCGGGTCAGCACCCGGGTCTTGCCCGACCCGGCCCCCGCCACGACGAGCAACGGCGTGCCGGCGTGCCGCACGGCGTCGGCCTGCGGCCCGTTGAGCCCGGCGAGCAGCTCCTCGGCCGACGGACCGCGCGGGGGGCGGGGGCGCTCGCGCTGTGCCGCGTCGGCGCGCAGGAGGTCGAGTCCGGGGATCGTCGATCGTGGGGCCCAGTCTAGGCCGCGGCGCCGACTCCCCCGGCGCCCCGGCCAGCCGGCCGGCGGGGCTAGGAGACGTGGGCGGGCGCCCAGAACACCGCGACCGCGATGTTGACCACCGTGAGCGTGAGCAGCCCGGCCCAGAGGCCCTGCGGGATGCGTTCCTTGCGGGCGTTGGCCATCACCAGGACCAGCAGGACCAGGCCGATGGCGAACTTCACCGCGATCTTGGCGTGGTCCACCGGGTCCGGGCCGGCCTCGAGCACGCCGACCAGCAGCAGCCCGGTCACGAACGCGGTCCCGACACCGTCGCGCATCACCGCGGTCGCCTGCTTCTGCGGCGAGCGCGCCTGGGACAGCAGCGCCCCGAGCAGCGCGGCCCACCCGAGGACGTGGCCGAAGAGCAGCACCAGGCGCAGGGTCTCCATGGCGCGATCCTAGGGCGGTGCTCGGCCCCCTCAGAGCAGCCGGCGGTCGGTGGCCCAGCGGGTCAGCTCGTGGCGCGAGGAGAGCTGGAGCTTGCGCAGGACGCTGCTCATGTGGGTCTCGACGGTCTTGACCGAGATGAACAGCTCGCGGGCCACCTCCTTGTAGGCGTACCCACGCGCGATCAGCCGCATCACCTCGCGCTCGCGCTCGGAGAGCCGGTCGAGGTCCTCGTCGACCGAGGCGACCTCGATGGTCCCGGCGAACGCGTCGAGCACGAAGCCGGCCAGTCGCGGGGAGAACACGGCGTCGCCCTCCGCGACGCGCAGCACCGCGGCCAGCAGCTCCTCGCCGGTGATCGTCTTGGTGACGTAGCCTCGCGCGCCCCCGCGGATCGCGCCGATCACGTCCTCGGCGGCGTCGCTGACCGAGAGCGCGAGGTACGTCGTCCCCGTCGCGTCCGGCGCCTCGGCCCGGGAGCGCCGGACCACCTCGACGCCGCCCCCGCCGGGCAGGTGCACGTCGAGCAGCACGACGTCCGGGCGGTGCTCGCGCACCGCGGCGACGGCCTCGTCGACGTCGGCGGCCTCGCCGACGACCTCCACCGCGGCGGAGCCGACCGCCTCCAGCTCGGCGCGGACCCCCCGACGGAACATCGCGTGGTCGTCGACGACGAGGACCCTGACCAGCACCCGGCCCGGCTCGGTCATCGGGGCTCCCCCACGTCGAGCCGCAGCCGCACCTCGGTGCCCTCGCCGGGCGCGGTGCGGACCTCGGCGGAGCCGCCGTGGCGCTCGAGGCGGTCCACGATGCTGCGGCGAACGCCGTGCCGGTCCGCGGGCACCGCCGCCAGGTCGAAGCCGTGCCCGCGATCCCGCACGAAGACCTCGACGCGCGACCCGGCCACCTCGAGGTAGACGTCCACGCGGTCGACGCCGGAGTGCCGGGCGGCGTTGACCATCGCCTCGCGCGCGGCCGCGACCACGGGCCGGACCCGGTCGTCCGAGGACACGTCTCCGACCGCGACCACGTCGACGACGACGCCGTGGGCGTCCTCGACCTCGGCCGCCGCCGCGCGCACGGACGCCGCGAGGCTCGCTCCCGCGGCGGCCGGAGCGTCGAAGAGCCACGAGCGCAGGTCCCGCTCCTGGGCCCGGGCGAGCCGCGAGACCGCGGCCGGGTCGGCCGCGTTGTTCTGGATCAGCGCGAGCGTCTGGAGCACGGAGTCGTGCAGGTGCGCGGCGACGTCGGAGCGCTCCTGCGTGCGCACCCGCTCGGCCCGCTCCTCGCCGAGGTCGGCGACCAGGCGGACCACCCACGGACCGACGACGACGCCGATGCCGACCACGCCGAGGAGGGCGGCCACGACCAGGTCGCGGGCCATCACGAGCGAGCCGCCCTGCACCGAGAACAGCAGCACGGCCACCGCCATCAGCAGCAGCCCGGCGAGCAGGCGGGCCCAGGCGGCCCAGCCACCGCGCCCGAGCAGCACCCGCGCCGGTCCGACCCGCCCCGTGGCGTCGGTCCACCGCTCGCGCTGGGCCTCGTCGGCCTGGCGCCACAGCAGGACCGTCCCGCCCCCGGCGAGCACGAGCGGCCAGAGCACCGTTCCGGTACCGGTCAGCGCGGAGACGACCAGGACCACCCCGATCCCGAGGACGGCGAGGACCACGACCGGGCCCGCGTCGGCGAGTCGACGCAGCCGCCCCGGACGCCGGCCCCCGCGGCGGGCGGCGTCGAGCCCCGGCGCCTCCTCCGGCTCGCGCCGGGCGGGCATCATCAGCCACAGGATCGCGTAGTAGGCCGCTCCGAGACCCCCGAGCGCGGCCGCGACGACGAAGGCCACCCGCACCGTCAGGACCGACCGGCCGAGGTGGCGCGCGAGCCCGGCGGCCACACCGCCCGAGCACCGGGTCGGCGGTCTCGCGCAGGGCGCGGCGTACGCCGTCCGGGCCGGCGGGACGCGTCGGCGCCGGCTGAGGTCGGGAGGGCGCGGCGCGCAGGTCGCTGCTCATGGCTCGCTCATCGTCACACAGCGCGGCGCGCCCTCCCAGGGGTCCGACCCCTGACCCGACCCCGAACCGACCCTGAGTCGAGGCCGAGCCCGACGACCTGGGTCGCACCAGGGTCGTCCCCGATGGTGCGAGGATCGTCGTCCACCCAGGCTGGAGCCATGACCACCACACCTCCTGACGAGCCGGCCCACGACGCCGGCGCCACCTCCGACCCGACCGCGCAGGCGGACGCCCAGACGGGCACCCAGACGGGCACCCAGACGCTGCCGCCGCCCTCGCCCGACGAGGGTCCGCGGGTCGGCTTCGAGGACGTCCGCGACCTCGGCCGGCTGCGCCGCAGCTCCTCGGACCGCCGCGTCGCGGGCGTCGCCGGCGGCCTGGCCCGCCACCTCGACGTCGACCCCCTGCTGCTGCGGGTCGCGTTCGTCGTCCTCGTCTTCTTCGGCGGGGCCGGCCTGATCCTCTACCTCGCCGCCTGGCTGCTCGTCCCCCGCGACGACACCGGCCGAGCGGGCCTGCGCCTCGACCCCCGCAACCGCACGATCGCGCTGGTCGCGGTCGGGGTCGTGGCCGCCCTGGCGCTGTCGGCGGCGCGACCGGCACGGGGGGCATCCCCTGGCCGGTCGTGGTCGTCGCCCTCCTCGTGCTGCTGGTCGTCGCGTCGCGGCGCACCGGGGACGACGCCCGGCCCCCGCAACCGACGCGGCACGGGCGCGGTCGCGGACCAGGCCCCGCCCACGCCGCGGCCCTACCGCGGGCCGGTGCTGTTCTGGTTCGTGGTGGCCGGCGCCACCCTGGGACTCGGGCTGCTCGCGATGGCCGACGGCGCCGGGCTCGACGTCGCCGCGGGCGCCTACCCCGCGCTCGTGCTGACCCTGAGCGGGGCCGGTCTGGTGCTCGGCGCCTTCTGGGGCCGACCGGGCGGGCTGATCGCGCTGGGCCTGACCGCCGCCCTGGCCACCGCGGGGGCCAGCGCCGCAGGCCAGGTCGACTCCGAGCCCGACCGGATCACCCCGACCAGCGCGGGCGCGGTGTCGCGCGCGCTACACGGCCGGAGCCGGCGAGCTCGTCGTCGACCTGTCGGAGGTCCGCGACCTCGACGCGCTCGACGGCCGTGCTCTGGCCCTCGACGTCAGCGTCGGGCGGATCGAGCTGATCGTCCCGGCCGGACTCGACGTGACCGGCGAGGCGCACGTGGAGACCCTCGGCGAGGCCTCCGTCTTCGGCGCTCCGGCCTCCTCGGCGGCCACCACCCTCGTCGACCACGACGGTGGTCCGGACGCCCCCGCCCTCGACATCGACGCCAGCGTCTCCTTCGGCGAGATCGTCGTGCGTCAGGACACCAGGAGCCTGCGATGACCATACCCCGACACCGCCACCCGACAGCACCGACACCGGCACCGGCGACCGCGCGGTCCGGACCGGCGGGTTCCACCCGCTCGGCACCGGCCCACCTCGTGATCGGGATCGTCCTGCTCAGCCTGGCCGTCCTGTGGGCCGCTGCTCACCGGCGGCGTCGTGGGCAGCGGCGACCTGCGCTGGCTGCTCCCACTCCCGTTCGTGCTCGGCGGTGCGGCCGGCCTGGTCGCCCTCGCGCTGTCAGCCCGCCGCGGCGGTGGGGCAGCATGACCGGGTGAGCACCCCCGCACCCCCAGCCTCGGCACCCTGACCACCCGCCCCGCCACCGACCACCCGGACCTGCTCGCCGACCCCGTCGCGCGAGCCCTGGCCGGGTGGTCCGGTGCGTCCGGGGTCGGCGTCGTCGAGATCGACCCCGCACTCGCGGACACCGCGGCGCTGTGCGAGGCCGCCGACCTCCCGCTGGCGGCGAGCGTCAACTGCGTGGTCGTCGCCGGCACTCGCGCGGGCGAGGAGCGGGTCGCTGCCTGCCTGGTGCGCGCCGACACCCGTGCGGACGTCAACAAGCGGGTCCGGCACCTGCTCGACGTGCGCAAGGCCTCGTTCCTGCCGATGGACCGCGCGGTCGCGGAGTCCGGCATGGAGCACGGGGGCATCACCCCGGTCGGCCTGCCGTCGGGGTGGCGGCTGCTGCTGGACTCGCGCGTCGTCGCGGTGGAGACCGCGGTGATCGGCTCCGGCGTACGCCGCTCCAAGCTGCTGCTGCCCGGTGCCCTGCTCGCCGACCTGCCGGGCGCCGAGCTGATCGAGGACCTCGCAGGCTGATCAGGCGGTCGCCCTCCCGGCGGCGACGAAACCGGTCGAGGGGCGCCCCGTCCGTCGGCCTAGGCTGGGTCGGTGCGCCACCTCCCCCTGCCCGACCCCGGTCGGGCCGAGGTCCGCTCCCCCGGCGCCTTCCTGTGGTGGTTGGCGCGCGGCCAGTGGCGCACCCTGGCGCTCGGGATGGTCTTCGGCATCGTGTGGATGTCGAGCCAGGCCGTCCTGCCCGCCGTGATCGGCCAGGCGATCGACCGTGGCGTGGCCGCCGGCGACACCGGCGCGCTGGTGCGCTACGCGGCGCTGATGCTGGCCATCGGTCTCGTGCAGGCCACCAGCGGGATCATGCGGCACCGGTTCGCGGTGACCAACTGGCTCACCACGGCCTACCGCACCGTCCAGCTCGTCGCGCGCCACAGCGTGCACCTCGGCGGCTCGTTGCCGCGCCAGGTCCCGACCGGCGAGGTCGTCGCGATCGGCACCAGCGACATCGACCACCTCGGTCAGGTCATGGACGTCTCGGCGCGCTTCTCCGGCGCGGTCGTGTCGTTCGTGATCGTCGCGGTGATCCTGCTGCAGACCTCGACCACGCTCGGGCTGGTCGTCCTGCTCGGCGTACCGCTGCTGATGCTCGTCGTCGGGCCGCTGCTCGCGCCGCTGCAGCGGCGCAGCGCCGAGCAGCGTGCGCTGATGGGCGAGCTGTCCAACACCGCCAGCGACATCGTCGGCGGGCTGCGGGTGCTGCGCGGCGTCGGCGGCGAGGAGGTCTTCGCTCGCCGTTACCGCCGCGAGTCGCAGCAGGTGCGCGGTGCCGGGGTCCGCGTCGCGCGGCTCCAGTCGGTCCTCGACGCGCTCGAGGTGCTGCTGCCCGGGCTGTTCGTCGTGGTGGTGGTCTGGCTCGGTGCCCGCTACGCCGTCACGGGTCGGATCAGCCCCGGCGACCTCGTCGCGTTCTACGGTTACGCGGCGTTCCTGATGATCCCGCTGCGCACCGCCACGGAGTACGCCGGGAAGCTCGTCCGCGGCCGCGTCTCGGCCCGGCGGGTGTGCCGCGTCCTGGCCCTGACCCCCGACCTCGACGAGCCGACCGACCCGGTGGCACCACCGCACCCGGGAGGCGTCCTCGCCGACGCCCGGAGCGGGTTGCGGGTCGCTCCCGGCGCGATGACCGCCCTGGTCTGCGCCGACCCCGACTCCGCCGCGCACCTCGCCGACCGGCTCGGGCTGTGCACCGCCGAGCCGGACGAAGCGGTGAGCCTCGGCGGCGTACCGCTCGTGGGCCTCTCGCGGGCCCACCTGCGCGAGCGCGTCGTCGTCTCCGACACCGGCGCGACGCTGTTCTCCGGGCCGTTGGCCCAGCGACTGCTGGTGCACCCCGGTGACCCGGACCCCGCCCGGCAGCGCGCCGCGGTCGCCCGCGCCCTCGAGACCGCGTCGGCCCACGACGTGCTCGAGGCCCTGCCCGAGGGGATCGACACCCTGGTCACCGAGCGCGGCCGCAGCTTCAGCGGGGGCCAGCGCCAGCGACTCGTGCTGGCCCGCGCCCTGCTCGCCGACCCCGAGGTGCTGGTCCTGGTCGAGCCCACCTCCGCGGTCGACGCGCACACCGAGGCCCGCGTCGCCGCACGGCTGAGCGAGCACCGGGCCGGACGCACCACCCTGCTCGTGACCACGAGCCCGCTGCTGCTCGACACCGTCGACGCGGTCGCCTTCCTCGTCGACGGCCGGGTCGTCGCCCACGGCACGCACGCCGACCTGCTCGAGACCCACCCGGCCTACCGCGACGCCGTCGTGCGCGAGGAGGCGAGCCTGCGATGAGCGCCCTCCCCGTCGCGGGCACGCAGGCCCTGCGGCGCTACGCCGTGGTGCTCGCCCGGCGCCACCCCCGCGTCCTCGGCGGCGCGCTGCTGCTGCACGCGCTGGCCGCCGTCGCCGCCCTCGCCGCGCCCCGGCTGCTCGGCGACCTCGTCCAGGCCGTGCAGGACGGCACGACCACCGACGTCGTCGACCGCACCGCGATCCTGCTGGGCGGCTTCCTGCTCGCCCAGGGCGTGCTGACCCGCTACGCCCGCTACGTCAGCCAGGTGCTCGGCGAGGAGGTGCTCGCCGACCTGCGCGAGGACTTCGTCGAGCACACCCTCGACCTGCCGCTCGGCGTGGTCGAGTCCGCCGGGTCCGGCGACCTGATGACCCGTGCCGGGCGCGACGTCGACCAGCTCGGCTACTCGGTGCGCTTCGCCCTGCCGGACTGGCTGATCGGGGTGGTCACCGCCGCGCTGACCCTCGTCGCCGCCGTGAGCGTCGGGCTGGTGGGTGCTGGTGCCGTGCCTGCTCGGTGTGCCGCCGGTGGTGGTCGGACTGCGGTGGTACCTCGCGCGGGCCAAGGACGGCTACCTCGCCGAGAGCGCGAGCTACAGCCAGATCACCGCGAGCCTCACCGAGACCGTCGAGGGCGCGCGCACCGTCGAGGCGCTCGGCCTCGGCGAGGAGCGGACCCGGGTCACCGACGACGACATCGCCGCGTCGTACGCCGCCGAGCGCTACACGCTCCGACTGCGCACCTTCTTCTTCCCCAGCATGGAGGTCGGCTACCTGCTGCCGCTGGTCGGCACCCTGCTGCTCGGTGGCTGGCTGGCCGGTCGCGGACAGGTCTCGCTCGGCGAGGTGACCGCAGCGACGCTGTACGTGCAGATGCTGATCGACCCCGTCGACCGGATCGTGAGCATCCTCGACGAGCTCCAGGTCGGTGCCGCGTCCCTGGCGCGGCTGCTCGGGGTGGCGGACGTGCCCGACGACCGGACGGCCACCGGGCTCGACCCCGACGGCGAGCAGGTCGCCGCACGCGACGTGCGCTTCGCCTACCGCGAGGGCCACGACGTGCTGCACGGCCTCGACCTCACCGTCGGGGTCGGTGAGCGGCTCGCGGTCGTCGGGCCCTCCGGCGCGGGCAAGTCGACGCTGGGCCGGCTGCTGGCGGGCATCCACCCGCCCCGCACCGGTGAGGTGACCGTCGGCGGGGTGGACCTGGTCGGCCTCGACCTCGACGACCTGCGCGGCCACGTCGCGCTGGTGACCCAGGAGCACCACGTCTTCGTCGGCACCGTGCTCGACAACGTGGCGCTCGCCGCGCCCGCCGGCGCCGACGTCGGCCAGGTGCGCGAGGCGCTGGCCGCCGTCGACGCCCTGGAGTGGGCCGAGGCGCTGCCCGACGGCCTCGACACCGTGGTCGGCTCCGGAGGGCGTGCGCTCACCGCGGCGCAGGCCCAGCAGGTCGCGCTGGCCCGGCTCGTGCTGGCCGACCCCCACACGCTGGTGCTCGACGAGGCGACCTCGCTGATCGACCCCCGCGCGGCGCGCCACCTCGAACGCTCCCTGGCCGCCGTCCTCGACGGCCGCACCGTGATCGCGATCGCCCACCGGCTCTTCTCCGCCCATGACGCCGACCGCGTCGCCGTCGTCGAGGACGGCCGGGTCGCCGAGCTCGGCACCCACGACGAGCTCGTCGCGGCCGGTGGGTCCTACGCCGCGCTGTGGGAGAGCTGGCACGGCCCGCCGTCCGCCTGAGGCCGTCCGCCGCGCCACCTGCGCGAGGCGTCCTCAGCGGGCGTCGGGGTGGCGCATCCAGACGCCCGGTTCGACATACGTCCCGAGGTCGGCCTCGACGTCGACGTCGAGCAGGGCCAGGCCGTCGGGGATGACGTAGCGCCCGGTCCCGGGCAGCGCCAGGCCGGTCCATCCCTCCCACTCGGCGATCGTCCCCGTCATGGTCTGCGAGGCCGGCGCGGTCGCGACGACCCGGGCACCGACCCGTTCGTGGGTCCGCAGCCACGGGTCGAGCGCGGAGCCGTCCGCGCGGCGCCAGCCGGCGTACCGCTCGATCGGGATCGTCGGGTAGCGCGCCTTCAGGGTCGGGCGGACCGGGGCCAGCACCCGGGGCCAGCCCCGCGAGCCGGCCAGGTCGCGGAGCGCGGCCAGCACCGCCGCGGCGACGCCTTGACCGCGGCGTCCGGGGTGCACCTGCGCCGCCATCGCCACGAAGGTGTCGGTCCGCACCGAGCCGTGCCCCTGGACCGCCCGGCGCATCGCGTCGCTGAAGCCGCCCGGCAGGTCGTCGACCTCGCCCGACCACGCGATCGGGACGCCCCAGGCCGCGGCCACGATGTCGTCACCGTCGAGCAGCACCAGCTCGAGGTCGGCGAAGTGCTCGCGGACGGCGCCGATGTGGGCCTTGACCTGCGCATCGGCCGTGATGAACGGCGGGAACCCGTCGGAGAACAGCGCGTCGAGCTGGTCGTCGGGCCGGTCGCGCTGCGTGATCGGCTCCACGGCGTACTCCACGGCGTGGCCTCAGACCCCGTGGACGCGAAGGCCGGAGTGCGTCTTGTAGCGGCGGTTGATCGAGATCAGCACGGCGGTGAGGGGCTCCAGCTGGCGGGCCAGGCGCAGCTTGCCGCCGTCGACGCCCGGGCGCGAGGTGACCGAGCGGGCCAGCTCCATCACGACCTCCTTGGCCTCGCGGGAGTCCCCGACCACGAGCACGTCCTCGCCGTCGAGGTAGTCGGCCTCGCCCCACAGCGTCACGGCGGACACGTGGTGGAAGGCGCCGACGACGGTGGCGCCGGGAGCCAGCCGCTGGGCGCTCTCGGCAGCCGACCCCTCGCCGCCGTCGATCGCGATGCCGTGCGCGCCGCGCTTGTCGAAGGCGAGCGGGTTCACGCACGAGACCACGATCCTGCCCTCGAGCGGGAGGGTGGCGACCAGCTCGTCGTGGCCGTCGTAGGGGACGGCGAGCACGACGACCCCGGCCGAGGCACAGGCCTCGTCGTTCGCCGCACCGCTCACACGACCGGCCCCGGACACCCCCTCGAGCCTGGTCCGGACCTCCGCGGCCACGGGCCCGGCCCGCTCGGCCGAGCGCGACCCCAGGACCACGTCGTAGCCGCCCCGGGCGAAGCGGTAGGCCAGGCCCCTGCCCTGCGGGCCGGTGCCGCCCACGACCGCCACGAGGGGCGGCGTCGAGGCGGCGGAGGACTCCTCCTCGGGGCTGTCGTGGGGGGTGGCGGCGGGGTCGACAGCGCTGGTCATGGGGTCATCGTCGCAGTGGGGGAAACCGGGACTCCGCAGGCCTCGCCTTTGGTAGTCTCGGCGGTCGATGCCGGGAAGTGATGATGGTGGTCTCGAAGACGATCCGCGATGATGTCCAGGGACTGCGTGCCGTCGCGGTCCTCGTGGTCGTCGTCGCGCATGCCGGATTCACCTTCGTGCCGGGCGGCTTCGTCGGGGTCGACGTCTTCTTCGTCATCTCCGGCTTCCTGATCTCCGGCCTGCTCTACCGCGAGGTCGCCGAGCGACGGACCCTGTCCCTGACCACGTTCTGGGCCCGACGGGCGCGACGGATCCTGCCCGCAGCCACCGTCGTGACGATCGCGACGGTGCTGCTCTCGCTGCTGTGGCTGCCGATCATCGACGCGCGCCAGAGCATCGTCGACGCGATCTGGGCCAGCCTCTTCGCGGCCAACGTCCACTTCTCCAACCAGGACGTCTACTACTTCACCCAGGGCTTCGGCGCCTCCCCGCTCCAGCACTACTGGTCGCTGGCCGTCGAGGAGCAGTTCTACGTCGCCTGGCCGCTGCTGCTGCTGGGCTGCCTCGGGCTGGTCTCGCTCACCCGCCGGCTCGGCGGCGGCACCGGACCCTTGCGCCGCGAGCGGCCGCTGCCGCGACCCGCCATCCTCGTGATGCTGCTCGTGATCACCGGGGCGTCCTTCGCCTGGTCGGTCCTGCAGACCGAGACCACCCCCGCCTCGGCGTACTTCTCGACCTTCACCCGCGCCTGGGAGCTCGGCGTCGGCGCCCTGGTCGCCCTGGTCACCCACCGCACGCTGCGCAGGATGAACCGGGTCGTCGCCTCCGGCCTCGGACTCGCCGGGCTCGGCTCGATCCTGGCCGCCTGCATCGCCTTCAGCTCCGAGACCGCCTTCCCCGGGTACGCCGCGGCGCTCCCGGTGCTCGGCACCGCGGCCCTGCTCCTGGCCGGTGGCGGCAGCGTCCGACCGGTCACGGCGTACCTGCTGGAGAGCCGGCCGATGCGCACGATCGGTGACTGGTCCTACTCGCTCTACCTGTGGCACTGGCCGGCGCTCATCCTGCCCGAGCGGGTCTTCGGGCGGTCGTTGTCGACCGCCGAGGTCGTCGTCGCCCTGGCCGTCACGGTGCTGCTCTCCGCACTGACCTTCCACTTCGTCGAGACCCCGTTCCGCACGGCTCGCACCGCCAAGCGCCAGCGCGTGAGCCGCTCGCTGGTGCTCTACCCGGTCAGCCTCGTCCTCGTGGCCGGGACCTGCCTGGGCGGCTGGGCCTGGACCGACTACCGCGGCGGCGAGTTCGGCGACAACCCCGCCATCAGCGCCTCCGGGACCGGCCGCGGTGGCGCCACCGAGGCGCTGGTCAAGGCCTCCGTCGAGGCGGCCCGGCGCGACACCCCGCGTGCCCAGCGACCTCACGCCCGACCTGCTGAGCCTGCGGGACTCCATCGCCGACGTCGGCGCCTGCGACTACCGCGAGGACGTCCGCGCCCTGTGCCCCCGCGGGTCGGTGACCGGCAGCCGCACCCTGGTCGTCATCGGTGACTCGCACGCGCGCGCCTGGATCCCCGCCTTCGACAAGATCACCGTCAAGGGCGACTGGAAGGCCTACTACCTCGTCAAGAGCCAGTGCACGGCCGCGCACGTCACGGTCGCGCCGGTGAGCGAGGCCCGGGTCTTCAGCGAGTGCGACGACTTCCACGACTGGGTCGTCGAGCAGGTCGGGCTGCTCCAGCCCGACCTCGTCGTCGTCGCCTCGTCCCCTCCGGTCAACGGCGTCTACACCGACGCCGGACGCGTCGAGTCGATCGACCAGGTCACCCCGCCGCTCGCCGACGGCTACGACGAGCTCTTCGCCGACCTGCAGGCCGCCGCCGGGCGGGTCGTGCTGCTGCGCGACGTGCCCAAGTCGGCCGGCGACCCCGGGTCCTGCCTGACCGAGTACTTCAGTCTCGAGGAGTGCCTGTTCACCCCCGTGGCGCGCTCCCAGGAGCTCGCCGACGTCGGGGTCGACTCCGCCCTGCGGACCGACGTCGAGGTCGTCGACCCGACGAAGTGGCTGTGCTTCGAGGGCGACGTGCCCGGTGGTCATCGGCGGCACCCTGACCTACCGCGACCAGGACCACATCACCACCGAGTACGCCGCCAGCCTGTCCGAGGACCTCGGCCAGGCGCTGAAATGTTGCCGTGCCCAGACCGACCGGCGTCCAGCCCGGCCACCGTCGCCAGGAGTCCCCGTGAAGCTGTCCATGCCCCTCTCCTACGCCGGCAACCCCCGGGAGGCCGCCGACCAGGTCGCCACGCTGGAGAAGGCGGGCCTGGACACCGTCTGGGTCCCCGAGGCCTACGGCTTCGACTCCCCCACGCTGATGGGCTACATCGCCGCGCGGACCGAGACCGTCGAGATCGGCGCCGGCATCCTCAACGTCTACTCCCGCACGCCCGCCGCGCTGCTGCAGACCGCCGCGGGACTCGACAACGTCTCGGCGGGCGGGCCGTGATCGGCCTGGGCGCCTCGGGCCCGCAGGTGATCGAGGGCTTCCACGGGCTGCCCTACACCCGCCCGCTGGGCCGGACCCGCGAGACGATCGAGATCCTGCGGATGGGGCTGCGACGCGAGCCGCTGTCCTACGAGGGCCGGACCTTCACGCTGCCGCTGCCCGCCGACCAGGGCCTGGGTCTGGGCAAGCCGCTGAAGCTGCTGACCACCCCCGAGCGCCCGCAGGTCCCGCTGTGGGTCGCGGCGCTGGGCCAGAAGAACGTCGAGATGACGGCCGAGGTCGCCGACGGGTGGCTGCCGTTCCTGTTCCTGCCCGAGAAGGCTCACGAGGTCTGGGGTGGCGCGCTCGCCGCCGGAGCGGCCCAGCGCTCGGCCGACCTCGGCACCGCTGGAGATCAGCGCCGGCGGGCATGGTCGCGATCGGCGACGACGTCGAGGGCCTGCTCGACCACATGCGCCCGACGTACGCCCTCTACGTCGGCGGGATGGGCGCGCGGGGCAAGAACTTCTACCACGACCTCGCCTGCCAGTACGGCTTCGAGGCCGAGGCGCACGAGATCCAGGACCTCTACCTCGCCGGGCACAAGAAGGAGGCCGAGGCCGAGGTCCCCCGCGCCTGGCTCGAGGCCGGCAACCTCGTCGGCCCCGAGTCCTACGTGCGCGAGCGCGTCGAGGCGTTCCGCGAGGCCGGCGTCACCCGGCTCCAGGTCTCCCCGCCTCCGACGACCCGGTGCGCACGATCGAGGCGCTCAAGGACATGGTCGGCTGAGCCTACGCCTTGAATCGTGACAGTCCTGCTGTCACTGTTCGGGGAGAGCTGTCCCCCACCGGAGGTGCCCCGATGCCCGAGCGTCCGTCGATCTACGAGGTCGAGCACGAGGACTTCCGCGCCACGATGCGCGCCTTCCTCGAGCGGGAGGTCGTGCCCCACCACGAGCAGTGGGAGAAGGACGGGCAGGTCAGCCGCGAGGTCTGGACCGCGGCGGGAGAGCAGGGCCTGCTGTGCTTCGACGTCGACGAGGAGTACGGCGGCGCCGGGATCAAGGACTTCCGCTACAACATGATCGTGGCCGAGGAGATCGCCAAGGTCGGCGCCAACGGGCTCGGCTTCCCCGTGCACACCGACATCATCGTGCCCTACATCAGCACCCTCGGGACCCCCGAGCAGAAGCAGCGCTGGCTGCCGGGACTGGTCGACGGCTCGCTGATCTCCTCGATCGCGATGACCGAGCCGGGCGCGGGCTCCGACCTCCAGGGGATCCGCACGAGCGCGGTCGACAAGGGCGACCACTACGTCGTGAACGGCTCGAAGACCTTCATCAGCAACGGCATCATGAGCGACGTGGTGGTCGTCGTGGTGCGCACCGACCCGGACGCCGGGCACCAGGGGATCAGCCTGCTCGTCGTCGAGCGCGGCATGGAGGGCTTCGAGCGCGGGCGCAACCTGGACAAGATGGGGCTCAAGGCCCAGGACACCGCCGAGCTGTTCTTCGACAACGTCGTGGTGCCCAAGGAGAACCTGCTCGGCGAGGAGGGGCAGGGCTTCGTCTACCTGATGCAGAACCTGCCCCAGGAGCGGGTCTCGATCGCCGCCATCGCCGTCGGCGCCTGCGAGCACGTGCTCGACCTGTGCCTGGACTACGCCAAGCAGCGCCAGGCCTTCGGCCGCTCGATCGGCACCTTCCAGCACAACCGGTTCCTGCTGGCCGAGATGGCCACCGAGGTCCACATCGCCCGGGTCTTCGTCAACGACTGCGTCACCAAGCTCAACGCCGGCGAGGTCGACACGTCCCTGGCCTCGATGGCCAAGTGGTGGACCACCGAGCTGCAGAAGAAGCTCACCGACCAGGGCGTGCAGCTGCACGGCGGCTACGGCTACATGAACGAGTACCCGATCGCGAAGGCCTACGTCGACGGCCGGATCCAGACGATCTACGGCGGGACGACCGAGATCCAGAAGGAGATCATCGGGCGCTCGCTCGGCATCTGAGGCGGCGTACTGGCTGCGCGACGTACTGGCAGCCCGACGTACTGGCAGCCCGGCGTACTGGCAGCCCGACGTACTGGCAGCCCGGCGTACTGGTCGGCCGTTTCGTGAGGTTGTCGCCCTGTGCAGAGGCCGACAGGCTCGGGAGTACCCGGCCGGCCGGGTGTTCCTGGGGCAGGCGGGGCAGGTGGGACGGGCCGGACGATCAGCCCAGGTACGCCTCGCGCAGGCGGCCCTTGACCATCTTGCCGGTGGCGGTGCGGGGCAGGGACTCGCGGAAGACGACCTCGCGGGGGACCTTGTAGCGCGCCATCCGCTCCGCGGCGTACGCCGTCAGCTCGCCCGCCAGGGCGTCGTCGGGCGTCGCGCCGGGGGCGGGCTGGACGAAGGCGACGACCCGCTCGCCGAGGTCCTCGTCGGGCAGGCCGACGACCGCGATGTCGGCCACCGCCGGGTGCAGGCTGAAGAGGTCCTCGATCTCCTGGGGATAGATGTTGACCCCGCCCGAGATGATCATGAACGCCGCCCGGTCGGTCAGGTACAGGTAGCCCTCCTCGTCGACGCGGCCGAGGTCACCGACCGTGGTCCACGTCGGGTGGTCGGGGTGCTGGGTGCTCGCGGTCCGCTCCGGGTCCTGGTGGTAGGCGAACGGGGCGCCGTCGAACTCGGGTCGCTCGAAGTAGACCGTGCCCACCTCGCCCGGGGCCACCTCGGCGCCGTCCTCGCCCACGATGCGCAGCGTGCCGAGCAGCGCGGTGCCCACCGAGCCCGGGTGGGCCAGCCACCGCTCGGAGTCGATGACGGTCACGCCGTTGGCCTCGGTCGAGGCGTAGTACTCGTGCACGACCGGACCGAGCCAGTCGATCATCCGCTGCTTGACCTCGACCGGGCACGGCGCCGCCGCGTGCACGACGCAGCCCAACGAGGTCACGTCGGCGGCCCGGCGTACCTCCTCGGGCAGCTTCAGCAGGCGCACGAACATCGTCGGCACGACCTGGGTGTGGGTGACCCGGTGCTCCTCGACCGCGGCGAGGAAGGCCTCCGGCTCGAAGCGCTCCATCATCACCAGGGTCCCGCCGAGGGCGTGGATCACGCCCCCGAACCGCAGGGGTGCGGCGTGGTAGACCGGCGCCGGTGAGAGGTAGACGGTGTCCTCGTCGAAGCCGTAGAGGGAGCCGAACAACGACACGTAGCGGTAGCCGGGCTCGTCGACGGCGAAGTCGGGCAGCGGCGGCTTGACGCCCTTGGGCCGACCGGTCGTGCCCGAGGAGTAGAGCAGGTCGTCGCCGTGCGGCTGCTCGGGCAGCGGGGTCGGGTCCGTGGCGGCCAGCGCGGCCTCGTAGTCGTCGTAGCGCACGAGGTCACCGCCGAAGACCAGCCAGCCCTCGACGCGGGGCAGCCGGTCGCGCAGCCGTGCCGCGGTCCCGGCCTTCCCCGCGCTCACCACCAGCACCCGCGCGCCGCAGTCGTCGACGACGTACGCGGCCTCCTCGGCGGTCAGGTGGTGGTTGACGGCGGTGACGTAGAGCCCCGAGCGCAGCGCGGCCCAGTAGACCTCGTAGGTCTCCGGGGTGTTGTCGCTGAGCAGGGCCACGACGTCACCCCGACGCAGGCCCCGCTCGTGGAGGTAGCGGGCCAGGCGGGCGCTGCGGCTCCTCGAGCTGGGCGTAGGTCAGCGTGCGGCCCGAGCCGGCCATGACCAGCGCCGGACGGTCGGGGTGCGTGCGGGCCCAGGTGCCGGGGTACATGCCGCGATGCTGCCACCGCCTTCGCGTCGCGCACCAGGACCTTCGGCCCGTCGATGCGCCCGCACGCGCGGTCGACAGCGCGGTCGGGGCCGCGCTGTAGGAGGATCGGGGCATGGACCAGCCCGCGGCCACCGCGCCGCAGCCGCGGAGCGACCAGCCGACCGGGCCCGACCGCTCCGGCCGCTCACGGCGCTGGCTGCTGCCGGTCGTGGTCGTCGTGCTCTGGTTGCTCGTCGGCGGTCCCCTCGGCTCCTTCGCCGGCCAGCTCAGCGCGGTCCAGGAGAACGACAACGCCGGGTTCCTGCCGCGCAGCGCCGAGTCGACCGAGGTGCTCGACCTCGTCGTCGGCGCCGTGGGCCAGGAGACCATCCCGGTGACGCTGGTCGTGGAGCGCGAGACCGGCCTGCGCGGGACCGACCGCGCCGCGGTCGCGGACCTGCGACCGCGCCTGGCCGCCGTCGAGGGCGTGGCCGAGGACGGCGTGGGCCGACTGCAGGTCTCCGCCGACGGCGAGGCCGGCCAGCTCGTCGTCGAGCTGTCCGCCCAGGACGGCGAGGAGGTCGTCACCGCCGTCGAGGACCTGCGCGCGGTGCTCGAGGACGTACCTCCCGGGCTGACGGCGCTCGCCGGGGGCCAGGGCGGCGTGCTCGCCGACTTCGTCGACGCCTTCAGCGCCATCGACGGCATCCTGCTGCTGGTCGCGCTGGTGGTCGTGTTCGTGATCCTGGTCGTCGTCTACCGCTCGCCGGTGCTGCCGCTGGTCGTCCTGGTCTCGGCGGTCCTCGGACTGGGGGTGGCCTCGGCGGTGGTCTACGCCCTGGCCACCAACGACGTCATCGACCTCAACGGCCAGAGCCAGGGCATCCTGTTCATCCTGGCCATCGGGGCGGCGACCGACTACTCGCTGCTGATCGTCGCGCGCTTCCGCGAGGCGCTGCGCGACACCGCGTCGTCCGCCGACGCGATGCGCCTGGCCCTGCGCGGGGCGTGGGAGCCCGTGGTCGCCTCGGGCCTCACGGTGATCCTCGGCCTGCTGTGCCTGCTGCTCTCGGACCTGTCCAGCCTCGCCGGCCTCGGCCCGGTCGGCGCCCTCGGGATCGCCGGGGCCATGCTCAGCTCGCTGACCCTGCTCCCGGCCGCCCTGGTGCTCCTGGGCCGGCGGGCCTTCTGGCCGCTGATGCCGGCCCAGGGCAGTCCGCACGGCGACGAGCGCGGGCTCTGGGCCGGCGTCGCGCGGGTCGTCACGACCCGCGCGACCGCGGTCGCCGTGGTGACGACGATCGTCCTCGGGACCGCCGCCGCCTTCGTGGTCACCCTCGACGAGGACCCGGTCCCGCAGACCGAGCTGTTCCTCACCGCCGAGGAGTCCGTCGACGCGCAGGACGTGCTGGTCGCCCACTTCGACGCGGACTCGGCCAGCCCGGTGCAGGTCGTCGTGCCGCAGGACGAGACCGACCGGGTCGTCTCGGCGCTCACGGGCGCCCCGGGTCTCGCCGGGACCAACCCGTTCGGCCCGCCGCCGGTGCTCGCGCTGCCCTCGCCGCAGGACCCGGCCGAGCCGCTGGTCACCGACGGGCGCACGATCGTGCTCGCCACCCTGGCCGACCCGGCCGACTCGCTGGCCGCCACCCGCACCGTGGAGCGGCTGCGATCCGACCTCGCCAGGATCGATCCCGCGATCCTGGTCGGCGGCGCGACGGCGATCCAGATCGACACGCTCGACACCACCGCGCGCGACCGGTCGATCGTGATCCCCACGATCCTGGTGGTGATCTTCGTCGTGCTCGCCCTGCTGCTGCGCTCGCTGGTCTCGGCGGCGATCATCATCGCGGCCAACGTGCTCTCCTTCGCCGCCACGCTCGGCGTCGCCGCCCTGGTCTTCGACCACGTCCTCGGCTTCCCCTCCTCGGACCCCTCGACGGTGCTGATCGGCTTCGTCTTCCTGGTGGCGCTCGGCATCGACTACTCGATCTTCCTGATGACGCGGGTGCGTGAGGAGACGATGCTGCGGGGCACCAGGCCGGCGATCGTCAAGGGCCTCGCGGTCACCGGCGGGGTGATCACCTCGGCGGGCGTGGTGCTCGCCGCGACCTTCGCCGCGCTCGGCGTGGTCCCGATCCTGTTCCTGGCCGAGATCGCGTTCATCGTGGCCTTCGGCGTCCTGCTCGACACCCTCGTCGTGCGCTCGCTGCTCGTCCCGGCGGTCTGTCACCTCCTCGGACCACGCATCTGGTGGCCGAGCCGGCTGGCCCGCGCCGAGGGCCCCGGCGCCACCCCCGTGGGCGGCGCCCACCGGGCCTGAGGCGGGCTCACCCGGCGTAGCCTGCTCGTGATGAGCCAGACCACGCCCGCGGCCTCGGACGCCCCCACCACCCAGCAGGTACGTCGGGCGCTGGCGCGGGCCGAGCGGGGCGCCGCGCTCGACGTGGCCGAGGCCTCGGTCCTGCTCGCCGCCACCGGCGCGGACCTCGACCGGCTGTGCGCGACGGCGGCCCGGGTGCGCGACGCCGGGCTGGTCGCCGCCGGCCGACCGGGTGTGGTGACCTACTCCCCCAAGGTGTTCGTCCCCGTCACCCGGCTGTGCCAGGACCGCTGCCACTACTGCACCTTCGTCGAGACGCCTTCCCAGGCCGCGCGGGAGAACCGGGCGCCGTACCTGAGCCCCGACGAGGTGCTCGACATCGCCCGACGCGGCGCCGAGCTGGGTTGCCTGGAGGCACTCTTCACCCTCGGCGACCGTCCGGAGGAACGCTGGCCCGAGGCGCGGGAGTGGCTGGACTCCCGGGGCTACGACTCGACGCTGTCCTACGTGCGCGCGCTGGCCGTGCAGGTGCTCGAGGAGACCGGCCTGCTGCCCCACCTGAACCCCGGCGTCATGAGCTGGGAGGAGATGAACCGGCTCAAGCCGGTCTCGCCGTCGATGGGGATGATGCTGGAGACCACCAGCCGGCGGCTCTTCGAGACCAGGGGCCTGGCGCACTTCGGCTCCCCCGACAAGGACCCTGCCGTGCGCCTGCGGGTGCTCGAGGACGCCGGGCGACTCTCCGTGCCCTTCACGACCGGGCTGCTCGTCGGGATCGGCGAGACGCTCGCCGAGCGGGCGGAGACGATCTTCGCGCTCCGAGCGACCTCGCGACGCTACGGCGCCGTGCAGGAGGTCATCGTGCAGAACTTCCGCGCCAAGCCCGACACCGCGATGCGGCACACGGGAGACCTGGCCCTCGAGGACTACCGGGCCGCGATCGCCGTCACCCGGCTCGTGCTCGGGCCGACCGCACGGGTCCAGGCCCCGCCCAACCTGGTCGACCTCGCCGAGTGCCGCGCCCTGCTCGACGCCGGCGTCGACGACTGGGGCGGTGTCTCGCCACTGACCCCGGACCACGTCAACCCCGAGCGGCCCTGGCCCTCGCTCGCGCTGCTGCGCGAGACCAGTGCCGAGAGCGGCTTCGCGCTGCGGGCGCGGCTGACGGTGCACCCCGCCTACGTGCGCGCGAGCCTCGAGGACGGCGAGGCGTGGATCGACCCCCGCGTCGTCGGGCACGTCGCGGCCCTCGCCGGGCCCGACGGACTCGCCCGCGACGGCGTACGACCGACCGGCCGGGCCTGGCAGGAGCCCGACGGCGGTTTCGCCCCCACCGGGCGCGGGCGCGGTCGCACCGACCTGCACACCGAGGTCGACACCGAGGGACGCACCGAGGACCGGCGCTCGGACTTCGCCTCGGTCTACGGCGACTGGGACGCCGTCGCCGAGGCGGCGAGCGCCACCGGCACCCCCGCGGTGCTGCACGCGCACGGCCGCGAGGCCCTGCGTGCCGCCGAGGCCGACCCGGGCGGGCTGAGCGACGAGCACGCCCTGACCCTGATGACCGCCGAGGGGGACCTGCTGGCGCAGGTGTGCCACCTCGCCGACGACCTGCGCCGCGAGGTCGTCGGCGACGAGGTCACCTACGTCGTGAACCGCAACATCAACTTCACCAACGTCTGCTACGTCGGGTGCCGCTTCTGCGCGTTCGCCCAGCGCCGCACCGACGCCGACGCCTACTCCCTGAGCCTGGAGGAGGTCGCCGACCGCGCCGAGGAGGCGTGGGACCTCGGCGCCAGCGAGGTCTGCATGCAGGGCGGGATCGACCCCGAGCTGCCCGGCACCGCCTACGTCGACCTCGCCGCCGCGGTGTGCCGACGGGTCCCCGAGATGCACGTGCACGCCTTCTCCCCGATGGAGGTCGTCAACGCCACGATGCGCACGGGGCTCTCGGTCGAGGACTTCCTGATCAAGGCCCGCGAGGCCGGGCTCGGCTCGCTGCCGGGCACCGCGGCGGAGATCCTCGACGACGAGGTCCGCTGGGTGCTCACCAAGGGCAAGCTGCCCACCGCGACGTGGGTCGACGTCGTCTCGACCGCGCACCGCGTCGGCCTGCCGACCACCTCGACGATGATGTACGGCCACGTCGACCACCCGCGCCACTGGGTCGCGCACCTGCGGGTGCTCTCGCGGGTCCAGGACGCCGCCCGCGAGCACGGCAACGCGGGGTTCACCGAGTTCGTGCCGCTGCCGTTCGTGCACACCTCGGCCCCGATCTACCTCGCCGGCGTCGCCCGCCCGGGCCCGACGCTGCGAGACAACCTCGCCGTGCACGCGATGGCGCGGATCCTGCTGCACGGGCGGATCGACCACGTGCAGACCTCGTGGGTCAAGCTCGGCGTCGAGGGCACCCGCGCGATGCTGCGCGCCGGGGCCGACGACCTCGGCGGCACGCTGATGGAGGAGACCATCTCGCGGATGGCCGGCTCCCTGCACGGCTCGGCGAAGACCGTCGCCGAGCTCACCGAGATCGGCGCCGGCATCGACCGTCCCGTGCGCGAGCGCGCCACCTTGTACGGCGTACCGCCCGCGCGTCGCTGAGGTCGACCGCTCGGAGCGGCCCGCGCACGGCCCTCCTGACTCATTTGAACGTGTCGTTTGTTGTACCGGTCAACTTATCCACGCTCACCCCTACGGGCGGTCTTCGGTGAACATCACGATCGGGTCACGCTCACGATCGGGTCTGGACGTGACGGTTGACACGTCATATGTTGTGTCGCACAACAAAAGGCGTGAAGGCCAACGGGCCGCACGGAGGATCTACAGGAGGATCGCGTGAAGCGAAACAAGGGTTTGGCTGCGCTGGCCACCATCGGTCTGGCGTTCTCGCTCGCCGCGTGCGGCGGCAGCGACAGCTCCGACAGCGGCAGCGCCTCGGACGGCAGCTCGTCGAGCGACTCCGCGGGCAAGATCGGTGTGATCCTGCCCGACACCAAGTCGTCGGTGCGCTGGGAGAGCGCGGACCGTCCGGCGCTGCAGAAGGCCTTCGACGACGCGGGCATCGAGTCCGACATCCAGAATGCCGAGGGTGACGCCGACAAGATGGCGCAGATCGCCGACGGCATGATCGCCAGCGGCGTCACCGTCCTCGCGATCGTCAACCTCGACTCCGACTCCGGTGCGGCGATCGAGGAGAAGGCGGCCACGCAGGGCGTCAAGACCATCGACTACGACCGGCTCACGCTGGGCGGCTCGGCGGACTACTACGTCTCCTACGACAACACCAAGGTCGGCGAGCTCCAGGGCCAGGGGCTCGCGGACTGCCTCGGCGACGAGGACGCGAACATCATCTACCTCAACGGCTCGCCCACCGACAACAACGCGACCCTGTTCTCCGAGGGCGCGCACAGCGTGCTGGACGAGGTCAGCACCTACACCAACGCCGGCGAGCAGGCCGTGCCGGACTGGGACAACGACCAGGCCGTGACCATCTTCGAGCAGCTCTACACCCAGGCCAAGGGCGACGTGCAGGGCGTCTACGCCGCCAACGACGGCCTCGGCGGCTCGGCGATCTCGATCCTGCAGAAGAACGGCGTCGCGGGCAAGGTCCCGGTCACCGGCCAGGACGCGACGGTCGAGGGTCTGCAGAACATCCTCGTCGGCACCCAGTGCATGACGGTCTACAAGTCCGCCACCCAGGAGGCGAACGCGCTCGCCGACGCCGCCATCGCGCTGGCCCAGGGCGGCGAGGCCGAGACCAACGGCACGACCAACGACGCCGACGGCGACCGCGACGTGCCCTCGATCCTGCTCGACCCGGTGTCGATCACCAAGGACAACGTCAAGGACGTCATCGACGACGGCGGCCAGACCGCGGCCGACGTGTGCACCGGCAAGTTCGCCAAGCCCTGCAAGGCGGCCGGCATCTCCTGACCCGCTGACGTACGAGGGTGGGTCTCACGCCCCGGCTGCGGCCGGGTCGTGAGACCACGCCCCCGACACCAGCGACCGCACCACCTGCCCCTCGCACCGGCACGCCCACCCCGTCCGACCTCTTGGAGGTAGCACCATGTCGACCGAACCACTCCTGCAGCTGCGCGGGGTCAACAAGAGCTTCGGCAACGCCCACGTCCTGCACGACGTCGACTTCGCGGTCTACCCCGGGCAGGTCAGCGCGCTCGTCGGTGACAACGGGGCCGGCAAGTCGACCCTGGTGAAGGTGATCGCGGGCATCTACGGGCGTGACAACGGCGAGTACCTCTTCGACGGCAAGCCCGTCGACGTCAGCGGTCCGCGCGACGTGGCCGCCCTCGGTGTCGAGGTCGTCTACCAGGACCTCGCCCTGTGCGACAACCTCGACATCGTCGAGAACATGTTCCTGGGCCGTGAGACCCGCAAGGGCATCGTGCTGGACGAGACCGAGATGGAGTCACGCGCCCGCGAGACGCTGGCCTCGCTCTCGGTGCGCACCGTGAAGTCGGTGCGGCAGTCCGTGGCCAGCCTGTCCGGCGGGCAGCGTCAGACGGTGGCGATCGCCAAGGCCGTGCTGTGGAACTCCCGCATCGTGCTGCTCGACGAGCCGACCGCGGCGCTGGGCGTGGCCCAGACCCGCCAGGTCCTCGACCTCGTCCGCCGCCTGGCCGACCGCGGTCTCGGCGTCGTGCTGATCTCGCACAACATGGGTGACGTCTTCGAGGTCGCCGACCGGATCACCGCGCTGTACCTCGGCAGCGTCGCCGCCGACGTGGCGACCTCCGAGGTCAACAACAGCCAGGTCGTCGAGCTGATCACCATGGGCCAGAGCGGCTCGCTCGGGGTCCGCGACTCCGCATCCGTCTGACCACGACCAGCCCCACCGGAGAGGCCGCCTTCATGACCACCACCCCCGACACCGCCAGCACGACCGGCCGCGCCGACAGCGACTTCGCCAGCGACAGCCGCTCCGCGGCCACGCTCGGCGACTCCGTGCGCGACTACCTCGGTCGCCTCAAGGGCGGCGACGTGGGCTCGCTGCCCGCGCTCCTCGGCCTGGTCGCGCTGTTCATCGTCTTCGGCATCGCCAGCCCGGACTTCTTCTCGCTGCTCAACATGGCCAACCTGGTCACCCAGGCCGGCCCGATCTGCCTGCTCGCGATGGGACTGGTCTTCGTCCTGCTGATCGGCGAGATCGACCTGTCCGCCGGGGTCGCGGGCGGCGTCGCGGCGACGGTGGCGGCCCAGTTCATCGTCGACCGCGACCTGCCGTGGTACGTCGCCGTGGTCGGCGCCATCATCACCGGCGCGGTCATCGGCCTGGTCATCGGTCAGCTCGTCTCGCGCCTCGGCATCCCGTCCTTCGTGGTCACCCTCGCCTTCTTCCTGGGCCTGCAGGGCGTGATCCTCAAGCTGATCGGTGACGTCGGCTCGGTGCGGGTGGCCGACCCGGTCATCCGGGGACTGACGATCAGCAACGTCCCCGTGACCGCGGGCTGGGTCGCCGCGGTGGTGCTGACCGTCGTCTTCGGCGTGGGCTCGGTCCTCTCCTACCGACGCAAGGTGGCCAACAACCTCCAGCACGACCCGATGAGCCTGGTCCTGCTCAAGATCGGCGTCGTCGCCGTGGTCATCCTCGGCCTGACCGCGATGCTCAACATCAACCGCAGCCTGAACCCCAACTTCCCGATCGCCGGCATCCCCTACGTGCTGCCCGTCGTGGTCGTGCTCCTGGTGATCTCGACCTTCGTGCTCGACCGCACGACCTTCGGGCGCCACCTCTACGCCGTCGGCGGCAACGCCGAGGCGGCCCGGCGCGCCGGCATCAACGTGCTGCGGATGCGGGTCTCGGCCTTCGTGCTGTGCTCGGCGATGGCCGCGGTGAGCGGGATCGTCCAGTCCTCCTACACCGGCAAGGTCTCCACCGCCTCCGGCGGCGGCAACACGCTGCTCTACGCCGTGGGCGCGGCGGTCATCGGCGGCACCAGCCTCTTCGGTGGCAAGGGCCGCGCGATCCACGCCGTCATCGGTGGTGTGGTGATCGCGACCATCGCCAACGGGCTCGGCCTGCTGAACCAGGCCAGCTACATCAACTTCCTCGTCACCGGGGGCGTCCTGCTGCTGGCCGCGAGCGTCGACGCGATCTCACGCCGCCGACGCTCCGCCGCCGGCATCTAGGCCCGTGGCCGTGGACACCGCACGGCGTACCGGGACCGGGACCAACCAGGAGGGCGTACGCCGCCACAACCTGGCCGCGATGCTGCGCCAGGTCCACCAGTCCGGCACGGTCTCGCGCGCCGAGCTCACCTCGGCGATGGGGCTCAACCGCTCCACCATCGGCGGTCTGGTCGCCGAGCTCATGTCGCTGGGCGTGACCACGGTCGGTGACGCACCCCGCGACGTACGGAACTCGCGCCAGGGTGCCGGGCGCCCCTCGGCGTACGTCACCCCGGCCCCCGGCGGGCCCTACGTCGTCGCCGTCGACCTCGGGGTCGACCAGGTCGAGGTGGCCCGGGTGGGCCTGGGCGGGGTGATCCTGGAGCGCGCCCGAGGACGGGTCGACCCGAGCTCGGAGGCCTGGCAGGTCGGCGCCGACATCGCGACGCTGGTGCGTCAGGTGGTCCGCGACGCCCCGGTCGGCGCTCCGCTGGTCGGGATCGGGATGAGCGTGCCCGGTCTCGTGCGGCGCAGTGACGGCCTCGTGCGCCTCGCGCCCAACCTGGGCTGGGTCGACGTCTCGGCGGGCTCGATCATCCTGGCCGCGCTCGGCGTCGACGTGCCGATCTCGCTGGCCAACGACGCCGACCTCGGTGCGCTGGCCGAGCACGGCCGTGGCGTGGGCGTCGGCATCGACGACCTGATCTTCGTCTCGGGCAACGTCGGGGTCGGGGCCGGGGTGATCGCGGGCGGCCGGCGGCTCGAGGGCGCGGGCGGCTACGCCGGCGAGATCGGCCACCTCGTCTTCAACCCCGACGGCGTCGCGTGCCACTGCGGCAACCGAGGCTGCTGGGAGACCGAGGTCGGTGCCCACGCCATCGCCCGCGCGATCGGGTGCCCGGTCGACAACGTCGCAACGCTCGACGAGGTCCTCGACGCCTACGCCGAGCCCACCCCGGAGCTGCGCGCGATCGGCCGTCGCATCGGCGAGGGCCTGGCCGGCATCCTGAACACCTTCAACCCGCGCATCATCGTGCTGGGCGGCTACTTCCGGGCCCTGCACCGGCTCGTGCCCGACGACATCCTCGGCGGTGTCGCGGCCGCCGCACTGCCCGCGCCGCTGGAGTCGGTCACGCTCGAGCGGCCCGGCCTCGGGCGCGACTCGATCCTGCTCGGCGCGGCCGAGATGGCCTTCGAGCCCTTGCTCACCGACCCCGTGGCCTGCCTCGGCGCAGCGCTCACCGACGTCTCCGGGCAGCTGGTCGGCTAGGACCGGCTGCCCTCCCGACGACATCGCCCGCCCGCCCGGCACTGCACCGCACTGCACCGCACCGCACCACGCGGCTTCCCGGCCTGGGCGGAGCGGGCGTGGTGACCGTCGGGCGGTTCCTGGTGCTGCTGGGCATCGAGAGCCGGTTCGTCGGGCTCGCGGGGGTGCACGCGCTCGCTGACGAGAGGTTGCTGCGACGTAGGTGCCCAGCCAGGCTCGGTGAACATGCGCACCCCCCGGATAGTCCCTGACAAGCCGGTCGTCCATCCGGCCGGAGCTCGACCGGGTTGTCAGGGACTATCCCCGCCGGGCGCGCTACATCGCCGCCGCCGCCGAAGGTGACCGGTCCCCCGCTGGTCCACCCCAGCCCGTAGAGCTCGGCCCCGGGCTGGGTGACGTGGTGGGACGTGGGCTCTCCAGGGTTCGGCCGCGACGACGTCGCGGGGCCAGGCCTGCTCCGCGAGGACCTACGGCGTCCAGGGCGACCTCGGCGACAGCGCCGGTGTGCGGCGGCGGGCGCGGGCCTCGTCGCGGCAGCGAGGTCACGCCCGGTGACGCGGGAGGGCGTCGAGGGAGACCTCGCCGCGGAACAGCGGCTCGAGCGAGCGCTCCGCCGCGCCGAGCGCGGCGGCGGTGATGCCGAGAGCACCGGGACGCAGCTCGGGGCGGACCTGGACCGGCGCGGCGAGCTGGGCGTCGAGGGCGGCCCGGGCCGGGGCGAGGACGGTCTCGCCCAGCACGGCGAAGTAGCCGCCGAGCACGATCACCTCGGGGTCGAGCACCGTGGTGAGGACGGCGAGACCGCGACCGAGCGAGACCCCGAGCCGCTCCAGACCGGCGCGCACCTGCTCGTCGTCGACCGCGCGGCGTACGACGGCCTCGGCCGAGGCCGTGGGGGTGTCGAGCTCCTCCATGCCCACGGCGGCGAGCATGGCGCCCAGGCCCACGGCGGCCTCCCAGCACCCGCGCCGCCCGCAGCCGCAGACCGCGTCCTCGCCCGCGAGGGGAAGGTGGCCGACCTCGCCGGCGAACCCGGCACCTCCGCGCAGGGGGCGGCCGTCCTCGAGGATCCCGGCGCCGATGCCCACGGTGCCGGTGATGTACAGCGCGTGCGCCACGCCGCGCGCCGCCCCGTGCCGGGCCTCGGCGCGGCCCGCGCAGTCGGCGTCGTTGCCGGCGCGGGTCTCGATCCGACCGCCCAGGGCCCGCTCGACGGTGCGGGCCGGCTCGTCACCGCCGACCGAGAGGTTCGGCGTCCAGGCCAGCGTGCGCTCGTCGGAGCGGACCAGACCCGGGACCGCCACGGTCGCCCCGACGACGCGCGCACCCTCGGTCGAGCGCGGCCCGGCGAGCGTCTGCGCGACCTCGGCCGCGAGCCGGCCGAGCTGCGCGAGACCGTCCTCGCCCCGCGGCACCGGGCGGGTGGTGCGCAGCCGCTCGTGCCCGGCGAGGTCGACCACGCAGGCCGCGACGTAGTCGACGTTGAGCTCGAAGCCGAGCCCGACGTGGTCCTCGCCGGCCAGCGTCAGCGGGCGCCCCGGGCGTCCCCGGGTCGGGCCGGCCCCCGGCTCGGGGGCCGGGCCCTCGCCGAGCGCGCCGGACTCCTCGAGCGCCGCGACGATCACGCCGACGGTCGCCTTGGACAACCCGGTGCGCGCGGCGAGCTCGACCCGGGTGGCCGGCCCGCCGTCGCGCAGGCTGCGCAGGACCAGGGCCGTGTTGGCCCGTCGCAGCCCCTCGGTGGTGCCGCGACCACCCGACGTACGGCCCGTGCGGGGCTCAGCCACGCACGCCGTAGAGGTGCTCCAGCGCCAGCTGGTCCAGCTGCTCGAAGGCCATGCCGCGGGCGGCGAGGACCTCGACGTCGGGATCGGCCTCCGCGCGCAGGTCGGCGATCGACTCGCCCTCGGCCATCGTCGGCACCGCCAGCTCCGGCACCCGGGCGGCCTCGAGCGCGGCGACGACGTCCGGGTCGGCACGGAAGGCCTGCACCTTGTCGCGCAGGACGAGGTAGTTGGTCATGCACGCCGCGGCCGAGGCCCACACGCCGTCCTCGTCCTCGGTGCGGGCGGGCTTGAAGTCGAAGTGGACCGGACCGTCGTAACCACCGGCGAGCAGGCTGTCGACGACCCAGAAGGCGCCGCGGACGTTGCCGGCGCCGAAGCGCAGGTCCTGGTCGAACCTCGGGCCGTTCTGTCCGTTGAGGTCGATGTGGAAGAGCTTGCCGGCCCACATCGCCTGGGCGTAGCCGGCGGCGGCGTTGACGCCCGCCATCTCCTCGTGGCCGATCTCGGGGTTGACCCCGACGAGCTCGGGCCGTTCGAGGGACTCGATGAAGGCCAGCGCGTGACCCACGGTCGGCAGCAGGATGTCGCCACGCGGCTCGTTGGGCTTGGGCTCGATGGCGAAGCGCAGGTCGTAGCCCTGCTCGGTGACGTAGTCGCCCAGCAGGTCGAAGCCCTCCTTGTAGCGGTCCAGCGCGACGCCGACGTCCTTGGAGGCGCCGTACTCGGCGCCCTCGCGACCACCCCAGCAGACGTAGATCTTCGCGCCGAGCTCGGCGGCGAGGTCGATGTTGCGCATCACCTTGCGCAGCGCGAAGCGGCGCACCGCGCGGTCGTTGGAGGTGAAGCCGCCGTCCTTGAACACCGGGTGGGTGAACAGGTTGGTGGTCGCCGTGGTCACGGCCAGTCCGGTCTCGGCCAGGCCCTTCTTGAAGCGCTCGATGATCGCCTCGCGCTCGCCGTCGGCGCTGCCGAAGGGGATCAGGTCGTCGTCGTGGAAGTTCACGCCGTACGCGCCGAGCCCGGCCAGCTTCTCCAGGGCGTGGACCGGGTCCATCGGGGCCCGGGTGGCCTCGCCGAACGGGTCGCGGCCCTGCCAGCCGACGGTCCACAGGCCGAAGGAGAAGTGGTCGGCGGGGGTGGGGGTGGGGATGCTCATGGGTGCCTCTCGATCGGGTTCGGGCGTGGGTGGGATCGGGCTCGGTTCAGGGCCAGTCCGCGGTGCGCTCGCGCAGGGCGGCGTACGCCGCGCGCACCGGCGGGTGGGTCTCGCGCACGGGCAGGACGGTGGTCTCGCCGGCGGGCCACGCGGGCGGCTCGGGCGTGCCGGCGAGGACCCAGGCGGCCTGGCGGGCGGCGCCGAGGGCGACGTACTCCCCCGGCGGCGGGAGCAGGACGTCGTGGCCGAGGATCGCGGGGGCCAGGGCCTGCACGGCGCGACTCTTGGTGGCACCGCCGACCATCAGCAACCGCCGTGGCGCCTCGCCGGTCTCGGCGACGAGCCGGTCGACGGCGTCGGCCAGCGAGCACAGCAGCGCCTCGACGGCGGCGCGGGCGAGGTCGGCGCGGGTGGTCGACTCGCGCAGCCCGGTCCAGGTCGCGGTGGCCGACGGACGGTCGGGGGTCCGCTCGCCGCCGTAGTAGGGAGAGAGGGTCACGCCGCCCGCTCCGGGGGCCGCCTCGAGCGCGAGCGCGGCCAGGCCGGCGTGGTCCACGCCGAGCCAGGCCGCCTGCAGGTCGAGGATGCGGGCGGCGTTGATCGTGGTGACCATCGGCAGGTAGGCGTCCGTGGCGTCCGCGAAGCCGGTGACCGTGCCGGTGGCGTCGGCGACCGGCGTCCGGCTGATCGCGGAGGCGACGCCGGAGGTGCCGATGCTGACCAGCACGTCGCCGGGGCGCAGGCCCATGCCGAGCGCGGCAGCCATGTTGTCGCCGGTGCCGGCGCCGAGGGCGGCACCGGCGGGGGTGGTGGCAGCGACGTCGCCGGCGGCGACGATGCGCGGCAGCATCGCGCCGTGGCCGAGCGCGGCGGCGAGCAGGTCCGGTCGCCAGGTGCCCTCGGCGGTGTCGAAGTAGCCCGTGCCCGAGGCGTCGCCGCGGTCGGTGAACGCCTCGGTGCCGGACCCGGCGAGGTGCCGCGAGACGTAGTCGTGGGGCAGCAGCACGCTCGCCACCCGCCCGGCCGCCTCGGGCTCGTGGTCGCGCAGCCAGCGCAGCTTGGTCGCGGTGAAGGAGGCGACCAGGACGCTGCCGACCGCGTCCGCGCAGGCCTGGGCTCCGCCCATCTCGGCGACCAGGTCGCGCGCGGCCCCGGCGGAACGGGTGTCGTTCCAGAGCAGGGCGTCACGGACCGGCTCGCCGTCGGCGTCCAGCGCGACCATGCCGTGCTGCTGTCCCCCGACCGCGACGGCCGAGGCGCGGTCGAGCAGCCCGTCGGTCGCCTCGTCGACGGCCGCGAGCCAGGCCCGCGGGTCGACCTCGGTGCCGGGCGGGTGCGCGACCGATCGCTGCTCGACGACGCGCCCGTCGTCGGCGTCGACGAGGACGGCCTTGGTCGACTGGGTGGAGGAGTCGATGCCCATGACGAGGGTCACACCCCTATTAAGTACGAGACTCGTACTAATGTCAACCGCCACCCGTCCGGTGCGCCGCGCTCGTTACGGTGGGGTCATGAGCCAAGACGGGGACATCTACGCCGACGACCAGCTCTCCCGCGAGGACGCCCTCGCTGGCCCGGAGAACGACGTCGAGGACGAGCTCGACCGTGGCTACTCACCGCCGGAGAAGCTGTCCGGTGCGATGAAGCACGAGACGACCACCGCCGAGGTCCTCGAGGGCGAGACGCTCGACGAGCGCCTCGAGCAGGAGGTCCCCGAGGAGGACCCCTACGAGGCCGCCGCCCGCGAGGACGTCGCCGACATCGACGACGGTGAGGTCGGCGACGAGCGTGCGGGGCGCCTCGTCGACCCCGACCAGGACGCCGCCGAGGAGTCCGTGCAGTCGATGGTGGGCGACGACGCGGGCATCGACGGGGCGGGAGCCTCGGCCGAGGAGGCCGCGGTGCACGTCGTACCCGAGGACGGCGAGGAGGTCTGAGCCCTAGGCTGCCTCCAGCGACCCCGCTCCCGGGGACGCCCGACGTACGAAGGACTCCCCATGGCCAAGCGTTCCGACGTCTCCCGCCGGCTCACGGCGGTCAAGCGGTTCTCCGACCTCAGCGACCGTGACCTGACCAAGGTCGCCGACGCCGGGCGCCTCGTGCACCTGCCCGCCCAGTGGTCGCTGATGGCCGAGACGACGCCGGCCGACAAGGCGTACGTGATCCTCGAGGGTCAGGCCGACGTGCGGGTGAAGGGCGAGACCGTCGCCACCGTCGGGCCCGGCGACATCATCGGCGAGATCGGTGTGCTCGAGAAGCGCCTGCGCACCGCGGCGGTGGTCTCGACCAGCGAGCTCGAGGTCGTGCACTTCACCCACGAGGACCTCGCCCGCCTGGTCGAGGACATCCCCGCCTTCGGCGAGGCGCTGAAGGCGACGGCGGCCGAGCACGAGGGCTGAGCACTTCAGGTCGACCCGTCGGGTGCCGATGGCACCAAGGTGACGATCAGCGCCCTTTCCGGCACCGACGGCCGCCACGTCGCGGTCGGGCGTCAACCGTTGTACACCGTGGACGGCACGATCTTCGGCTGGGAGCTGCTCTTCCGCGAGGAGCGGACCGCCCGGCACGCCGAGCGTGGCGACGCCAGCGCGACGACCCACGTGATCAGCAGTGCCTTCACCGAGTTCGGCATCCAGGAGCTGGTGGGCGACCAGGTCTGCTTCATCAACCTGACCCGCGAGTTCCTCGTCGGCGACCTGCCGCTGCCCTTCGACCCGGACCGGGTCGTGCTGGAGGTGCTCGAGACGGTCGTCGTCGACGACGAGCTCGTGGCCGGGCTGCGGGCGCTGCGCGAGCGCGGCTACACGATCGCCCTCGACGACTTCGTGCTGCACGGTCCGCACGAGGACCTGCTGGGCCTCGCGACGTACGTCAAGCTGGACTTCAGGTCCACCTCGCACGAGGAGCTGCGCGCGGCAGCGCCGCGACTGCGCTCCGCCGGCCTGCGGCTGGTGGCGGAGAAGCTCGAGACCGACGCGGACACCGCGCTCGCCACCGAGATGGGCTGCTTCCTGTTGCAGGGCTACCGCCTCGGTCGACCCGACACGCTGTCCAAGCTCGCCCTCGGCGGAGGAGGCCCCCGCCGTCTCGAGCTGCTGGGGGCGCTCGGCTCCGCCGACGTCCAGATGGCCGACGTCGTCGCGATGATCTCCGCCGACCCCATCCTCACCGTCCGGCTGCTGCGCGCCGCCAACAGCGCCGCCGTCGGGCTGCGCCGCGCGGTGTCGTCGGTCCAGGAGGCCGTCGTCGCCCTGGGTCTGGTCAAGGTCCGGCAGTGGGTCAGCCTGATGGTGCTCGCTGACGTCAACGCCCACGGCCCCGAGGTGCTCAGCAGGCTCCTCGTGCGGGCCCGGATGTGTCAGGCGGTGTCCTCGGCGCTCGGGGTCAGCGGCGAGACCGGGTTCATGACCGGGCTGCTGCACGGGGTGGCCGAGGCCAGCGACGTCACGATCGACGAGCTCGTCGGCCAGCTGCCCCTCGCGCCGTACGTGGTCGACGCCCTCACGCACCGGACGGGCACCCTGGGCACTGCGCTGAGCGCCGTCCTGGCCTTCGAGCCCGACGACGTCTCGGCGACCGGGCCGCTCGCCGGGCCGACCGAGGGGCCGCTCCGGGGCGTCGCACCCGGATCGATCGAGCTGGCACCGCTGTTCCTCGACGCGGTGGCCTGGAGCAACGCGGTCCTGTCGCTGCCCCTGGCGCGCTCCGCGGCGTAGCACCCCTCGGCCCGACCTCAGGTCGGCGTCGGTCCCCCGTCGGGCCCGGGACGCCCGCGCTGGCGTCGCAGGGCGTCGAGCAGGGCCAGGACCTCGTCCTCGTCCTCGTCCTTGTCCTCGCCACGGCCGACAGCGTCACCGCGGACGTCGTCCTGCACGTCCGTGCGCCGGGCCGCCACCTCGGGGGGCAGCCTCGCACCGAGCAGGACCACGTACGTCGTGTCCTCCTCGTCGAGGTAGACGTCGACGACCCGCCCCGCGTACTGCTCGCCGGAGGCGTCGGCGAGCACGAGGTCGTCGTCGTGGACCAGGCCGCTCGCGAGGTCGGTCGCGGCGTGGGTCAGGACGAAGCGATCCCGGCGCGCGTCGGTGCGCAGGTCGTGCACGGTCCCGCTCCACCGGACCAGCCGGGCCACGGCATGACCATCAACGCCGCGGCGGGCGCCGATTGACCTCGCGCCGCAGCGACGCCACAGCCTCGTCGGCGGGCGACGCGGCGGCCTGGTTGGTCCGGCTGAGCTGCTCGATCAGCTCGGCACGGTCCACCGAGACCGAGCGTGGTGCGTCGATGCCGATCCTCACCACGTCGCCGCTGACGTCGAGCACCGTGACCGTGATGTCGTCACCCATCACGATGCTCTCGCCGACACGTCGGCTCAGGACCAGCATGGACTCACGCTACTCCGCGCCCGTGCGCCTCAGCCGACCAGGGACCCGGCGAGGGGCAGCGAGTCGTCGTCGAGCACGACCTGGCAGCCGCGTCGGTTGGCCACGTTGATCAGGACCGGAGCACGCAGGTTGGCGGTCGTGTCGGCGAGCGACCCGGTCGCGGTGAGCACGACGAGCACCGCCAGGTCGGCGTCGTCCTCGAGGCCGAGCTCCTCGACGACCGCGTCGTCGACCAGGGGCGCGTAGTCGTCGAAGAACGCCGACGGTGCCACGACGAGGAAGCGCAGCCCGGGCTCGTCGAGCGACGTGAGCGAGCACAGCAGCCCGTCGTCGTCGAGCTCGACGAGGGCGAAACGGTCGTGTGCCGGGAAGCCGGGCATCGGCCGCACCATGTCGATGACGGGCACGTCGGCCACGGCACCGCTCCTCTCGCTGGGCTCCAGGGGAGCCCCCGGCGCTGCTGTCGACGTCATCATCGCAGGAAGTCGATCAGGCTCGGCTGGAGGACCCGGGCCGTGGCCGCGAGGGCGGCCTGGTAGCCGACCTCCTGGATCTTCAGGTCGACCATCGCGCGCGCGAGGTCGGTGTCCTCGACCTCCGAGAGCGAGGTGCGCAGGGCGATCAGCGCGTCCTCGCCGCGGCTGGCGGCTCCCTCGGCGCGGTTGTAGGCGGCGCCGGCGTCGGCGCGCGCGGTGCTCAGCGCGGTGCCGCGGGCGGCCAGGGCGTCGATGCCGACGCGCATCGCGTCCTCGTCGCCCGAGCGGAGGGCGGCGGAGAGCGCCGCCAGGTCGTCGAACAGGTTGGCCCCGTCGGGACCCACGACGCCGGAGCCGACCACGTCGACCCGGACCGTGACCCCGTCGGCCACGGTACGACGCGACTCCCCGCTCGTCTCGCCGACGTAGGTGCCGTCGGGCGCGAATGCGACCTTGCCCCCGGTGACGCCGCCCAGGACGGGCGCGCCGAGGTGCGTGGTGTTGGCCAGCGAGAGCAGGTTGTCGCGCAGCTGGTCGATCTCGATGGCGGCGGCCTCGCGCGAGGTCGGGTTCGAGGACGCGTTGACGCCCTGGAGCGCGAGCTCACGCACCCGGCGTACGTCGTCGCCCATCGACCCCAGCGTGGTGTCGAGGACGCCGAGCCGGCTGAGCCCGTCCTGGGCGTTGCGCACGTAGCGGGTCTGGTCGGCCAGGCCGGTGCGCAGCCGCATCGCCGCGATGGCGTCGGTCGGCGAGTCGGAGACGCGGTTGACGACCTTGCCGGTCGAGAGCGTCTCCTGGGTCCGCGCGAGCCGCGAGAGGCTCTGCTGCAGGTAGGTCGTCGAGCGGTCGGCGAGCAGGTTCTGCGTCGTTCGCACCATCACCATCAGCGCACCATCCCGGTCCTGTTGATCAGCGTGTCGAGCACGGAGTCGACCACCGTCATCACCCGGGCCGCGGCCTCGTAGGCGCGCTGGGAGGCGAGCATCGAGACGGTCTCCTCGTCGAGGTTGACCCCCGAGAGCTGGGCGCGGGACGAGTCGACCTGGTTGGTCAGCAGCGACTGCGTGGCCTGCTGGCGTCGGGTGGAGGCCACCTCGTTGCCGAGGTCGCCCACGTGGCGCTGGTAGAGCGCCTCGATCCGCCCCGAGGTCGCCAACGAGGCGGCCACGCCGCCGTCACGGGCCCCACCGGGCAGGGTCGACGCGGCGACCTGGGAGGCGTCCACGGCCACCCGCAGCGAACCGGCGGGATCGGCGGGGTCGTAGGCGAAGAACGCCCGGCCGGGGTTCCCGGCGCCGTCGAAGCCGGCCTGGTGGGCGGCGTTGACGTCGTCGGCGAGGGTGGCGGCGACCGTGCCGAGCCGGGCGGCGTACGCGGGGAGGGTGGTGCGCAGCAGCTCGGAGCTGGCGCCGAGCTCCCCGCCGAGCGGGACGGTCACCGCGGTCGTCGTCGCCGTCGCCCCGGAACCGGTCGTGACCGCGAAGGCCAGCGGCCGGCCGTCGTCGGCGCCGTCGGCGGCGATGCCACCGGTGACCTCGAGCCGGCCGGCCTGGACCCCGCTCACCAGGGCCACGCCGCCGACGGTCACCTCCATCGTGTGGTCGGGCCGCAGGGTGGCCGTGCCGCCGGTCAGCTCGGCCAGGCGCACGGCCAGCACGTCGCGGTGGTCGGCGAGGTCGTGACCGTCGAGGCCGTCGAGGGCGGCGGCCGCCGCGGCCCGGTTGGTCTCGGCGAGCTCGGTGGCCAGCGCGTTGACCTCGCCCAGGGCCGACTGCACCGTGTAGCGCTGGGTCTGCTGCTCGGTGTCGAGGTTGTGCCGCTGGGCGGCGAAGGAGTCGGCGAGCGCGCTCGACGCGGCCAGGACCTGCCCACGCGCGGCCTCGCTGGACGGGTCGTTGGCGAGATCGTCCCAGGCGCCACGGAAGGCGGCGAGCGCGGCGGACACACCGGTGTCACCGGGCTCACCGATCCCGGTCTCCACCCGGGCCAGGGCGCCGGCCCGCAGGCCGAGGGAGGACTGACTGGCGTGCTCCTGACGAGCGCGGGCGTCGAGCAGGACGTCGTTGTAGCGGGTGATGCCGCTCGTGCGGACCCCGCCGCCGACGCCGTCGTAGCGCGACCAGACCGCCGGCACCGCCGGGGCGCCGACCGAGGTCCCGTCGGCACGGCGGCGGGAGTAGCCCTCGGTGCCGACGTTGGCGATGTTGTTGCTCGCCACGTCCATCGCCACCTGGTGGTAGCGCAGCGCGCTCAGCGCCGTGTTGAGCGACGACAGCGACCCGCTCACCTCACAGGCTCCAGTCGAGCACGCGCTGGCTCTGCGCGGCGGCCACCGGGGCTCCGTCGGAGCCGTAGCCCTCGGCCGCCTCGCCCATGTTGACCAGGAGGTCGCGAGCCGAGCGGTGCCCGGCGGTGATCAGCTCGCGGTTGGCGTCCGCGGTCTCGCAGACCTGCGCGGTCACGGAGGCGAAGGCGTCACGGTGGTCGGTCAGGATCGAGCGCCACGGCTCCGAGCGTCGCCTCGGCGAGCTCGCGCAGCGACGCCTGGTCGGAGCACCCGACGGACACCGCCGCCTCCTGGGCCGCCACGGCGCGCAGCACCTCGGTCTCGCGCAGCGCCTGCAGCGTCGACTCGACGTCCTGCGTCGCACGGCCGAGGAAGGCGGTCCGGGCGTTGGCCAGGACCAGCTGCTCGACCTCGAGGCGGTAGAGCAGCACGTCCAGGAGCTCACGCTCCCGCCACAGGATGAGTGAGAGTTTCTCCACGGCGGTGCTCCAGAGGTCGGGCGGGACGAGTCGGGTCGACCACTCCGATCGGCCACCGCGGACAGCACCTGAGACGTTCGCTCGCAGAGTTTCCGCCGCACCCGGAGATGTTGTCTAGCCCACTGGGCCCAGACCCGGCGAACGGCCTCCGCGGCGCCGTGCGCAGCACCATCCTTGGCTTCGCCGCCCCGGCGATGTGACTAGCGACAAGGAGACACCGGTGACCCCCCACCCGGTCCGCCCCACGGCCCTCTCGGGCTCGACCAGCACCGAAGCCGCGGAGCTCGACGCCGCGCGGGACGAGCTGATCGTCGCCCACATGCCGCTCGTCGCGCACATCGCGCGGGAGACCATGCTGCGGGTCCCGACGCACGTCAACCGTGACGACCTGAGCTCCGCCGGCCTCACGGCGCTGGTCAAGGCGGCCCGAGCCTTCGACGCCGCGCGCGGAGTCCCCTTCAGCCGGTACGCCGCGACCCGGATCCGCGGGGCGATGGTCGACGAGCTGCGCCAGAGCGACTGGGCGTCCCGTTCCGTACGCCGCCGCGGCCGCGAGCTCGACGAGGAGCGCAGCCGGCTGGCCACCGCCCTGGGTCGTCCCGCCACCACCGACGAGGTCGCCCGCTCGATGGGCATCGACCGGGCCGAGCTCGACAGCATCGACGAGGCCGTGGCCCGCGCCCAGGTCCTCTCCTTCGACGGCGGCGGGGAGTCCACCCTCGCCGAGATGGCCTGGTCAGCCACGCGCCGACCCCGGCCGACCTCGTCGAGCACCGCGAGCGCCTGGAGTACCTCGTCGCGGCCATCGCCGAGCTGCCCGAGCGTCAGCGCGCCGTGGTCGAGGACTACTTCCTCGCCGAGCGGCCGATGGCCGAGACGGCGGCCCGGCTCGGCGTCAGCGAGTCGCGCGTCTCCCAGATCCGCGCCGAGGCGCTGGTGCTGCTGCGCGAGGCCCTCCACCACGCGCTCGACCCGGAGCTCCTCCAGCCGGCCTCGCGCCCCAACGGGTGCGCGGCGCAGCGCCGGGCGACGTACGTCCAGGCCGTCGCCGCCCGTCACGCCAGCGGCCGTCGCCCCGCGCCGCGCGCCGGCGTCCCGGGTCTGCAGGTCGCCAACTGACCTCTCCCCACCAGCCTGTCGAGGCCCGGTCGTCCCCGCGGGGAGGGCCGGGCCTCGGCCGTTCCACCGACTCGGCAGAAAAAGTTCTACGAAGTCCCTCAGGTCGCGGCCGGCCGGACCGATACCTCCTCTGAGCCCACGGACGGGCTCCACGACTCGAATCCCAGGAAGGGACATCACCATGAGCCTCCGCATCAACACCAACACCGACGCCTTCAACTCCTACCGCAACCTCTCGGTCACGCAGGGCCAGATGTCGAAGTCGCTGGAGAAGCTCTCCAGCGGGTTCCGCATCAACCGGGCCGCCGACGACGCGGCCGGCCTGGCCATCTCCGAGGGCCTGCGCTCGCAGGTCGGCGGTCTCAAGCAGGCCTCCCGCAACGCCCAGGACGGCATCTCCGTCGTCCAGACGGCGGAAGGCGCGCTCACCGAGACCCACGCGATCCTGCAGCGCATGCGTGACCTCGCCGTGCAGGCCGGCAACGACTCGAACAGTGGCGACGCCCGCGCCGCCATCGCGACCGAGGTCAGCAGCCTGCAGAGCGAGCTCGGCCGCATCGGCACGTCGACCAACTTCAACGGCAAGAAGCTGCTCGACGGCTCCGCCGGCACGATGAACTTCCAGGTCGGCGCCAACGGCGACGCCGCCAGCCAGATCGGCGTCAACCTGAGCACGGTCAACGTCTCGGGCGTGGCCACCAACCTGTCCGCTCGGCGGGTCGTCGTTCGACGTCCTGACCCCGACCGACGTGGAGGGCGCGCAGACGTTCACCAGCACCGTCGGCGGCACCCCGACCGCGGCGACGGTCACCCTGGGCGCAGCCGGTACCTACAAGACCACGCAGCAGGTCGCGGACGCCCTCAACAAGGACGCCGGCTTCGCGAACACCTTCAACGCCTCGGTGGACGAGAGCAACAAGCTCGTCGTCACCTCCAAGACCGGCGGCGCCGTCACCGGCGGCGGCGGCACCGGGAGTCGGCACCGAGACGGCCATCACCGGTGGGCTGGACTTCACCAGCGCCGCCGGCGCTCAGGCCGCGATCGGCAAGATCGACGCCCAGATCAAGACCATCTCGACCGCCCGCGCCGACCTCGGTGCGGTGCAGAACCGGTTCGAGCACACCATCAACAACCTCAACGTGGCCGTCGAGAACCTCGTCGGCCTCCGAGAGCCGGATCCGCGACACCGACATGGCGATGGAGATGATGAGCTTCACCCGCTCGCAGATCCTCTCCCAGGCCGGCACCGCGATGCTCGCGCAGGCCAACCAGGCCCCGCAGAGCGTGCTCAGCCTGCTGCGCTGATCCATCGATCACACGCACCACGACGCACGCCGGGGCGGGGGCCACGCGCCCCCGCCCCGGTGATCGATCCCGCCGGCCGGACAGGAGGAGCCATGGCCACCAGCAGCATCTCCGGCCTGGCCAGCGGCCTGGACACCGCCAGCGATCATCAACCAGCTGATGCAGCTCGAGGCGATCCCCCAGACCCGGCTCAACTCGCGGGTCACGACCGAGAAGTCGATCGTCCCGCCCTGCAGGCGATCAACACCAACGCCGCGCTGCTCGCCAGCAAGGCCGAGGCCCTCGCCAAGCCGACCGCCTGGCAGGCGCTGACGGCGACCTCGTCGAACGCAGCAGTCGGCTCACCGCCACGACGAGCGCCGGCGCCGACCAGCCTCTCCCTCGAGTCACCTCGGTCGCCCGCAGCCACCAGCTCGGCTTCGCCGACGCCGCACGCGCTCGACCGACCGTCGTCACCGGCGCCTCGACCACGGTCGCCCTCGACCGGCTCGACGGCACCACCGCTCTCCCTCGACACCGGTGACGGCACCTCGGCGGTCTCGCGGCGGCGATCAACGACCCGGCCAACGCCACCGGCCTGCGCGCCACGACGATCCGGGTCGGCGAGGGCCAGTACCGCCTGCTCGTCGAGTCCGTCCACCACCGGGCCGGGCCCAGGACTTCGACCTCACCGCCGAGGACGGCTCCCCCCTGCTCGGCGGCGCCACCGTGCGCGCCGGCTCCGACGCCACCGATCACCCTCGGCAGCCCGGCATCACCGCCACCAGCGCCGACGGCACCTTCACCGACCTGCTGCCCGGCACTACCTTCACCCTCGGCTAGCGCGGCGAAGGTCGGCGACACCGCGACCGTCGACCGTCACGCGCGACACCGCCGGCGCTGACCGCCAAGGTCAAGGAGCTCGTCGACGGGCTGAACGCCCTGCTCGACCGACCTCGACGCCAAGTCCGCGGCCGGCGCCGGCACCACCACGGCCGGCGTGCTCGCCGGCGACGCCGGCGATGCGCACGCTGCGCTCGGCCCTGCTGATCTCGCGTCTACCCCGGCGACGGCACCTCGATGGCCGCGCTCGGCATCCAGGTCACCCGCGCCGGCAAGCTCGAGCTCGACGCCGAGAAGTTCGCCGCCGCGTACGCCGCCGACCCCGAGGGCGTCGCCGCCGCGTTCTCCTCCACCGGCAACGGTTTCGCCGCCCGGCTCAGACCGTCGCCAAGAGCGCGAGCGACTCCACCACCGGCACGGTCACCGCCGCGATCACCGGCCGCAAGAGCGGCATCGACCGCCTCGAGACCGACGTCGAGGACTGGGACCTCCGCCTGGAGCTGCGCCGCACCACCCTGACCCGGCAGTTCACCGCCCTCGAGACCGCGCTGGGCCAGATGACCAACCAGTCGAGCTGGCTGGCCGGCCAGATCTCCTCGCTCCCCACCTACAACTGACCCCCCGCACCCGCCACCCCCGACCCCCGACCCCCCGACCCGCAGCACCAGGACGCCAAGGAAGGCACCTGATGAACACCACCGCCCGCGCCGCATACATGGATGCATCCGTCGCGACCGCCAGCCCCGCCCGCCTGCTCGTCATGCTCTGCGAGCGGCTGAGCCTCGACGTCGAGCGCGCGCTGGAGGCCCAGCACCGCGGCGACGCCGTCGAGGCCCGCCGCCAGCTGCTGCACGCCCAGGACATCGTCCTCGAGCTGCAGCTCGAGCCTCGAACACCGAGGCGTGGGACGGCGGACCCGGGCTGGCCTCGATCTACGACTTCCTGCACGCCCAGCTGGTCCGGGCCAACATCGGCCGCGACGCCGCCGTCACGCAGGGCTGCCTCACCCTCACCTCGGAGCTCTGCCAGACCTGGCGCAGCGCCGCCCTCGCCTCGGTGAGCGTCGCGTGAGCGCAGCCGGCGGGGAGTGGGGCGCCGTCCTCGACCGTCTCGAGGCCGACCTCGACGCGGTGGAGCGACAGCTCGCCCCCTCCCCGACCGGCGACGCACCCCCGCACCCCCAGCGCCCCTGGCGCCCCCGCCGGCCTGGACGCCTCCCGTGGTCGCGGGTCCGCTGCCCGCCCCCCTGCGGGCGCGCGCCGAGACCGTCCTGGTCCGCCAGCGCCACGTCGCCGAGCAGCTGGCGGCCGCACTGAGCGCCACCGGCCGCCAGCGCGCGCTCACCCACTCGCTGGGGCGCACCTTCGTCCCGCCCTCCGGCCCCGTCTACCTCGACGTGACCGCCTGACCCATCCACCGCACCAGCCGCCAGCGGCACCCGGACACCCCCGCGCGGGGAGGAACCATGAGCCTGATCACCGACGTGCACCTCCCGGCGCCCAAGCAGGTCCGTGACCTGCTCTCGGAGGTCCTGGGTCGCGACGTGCGGATGCAGCCCGGCTCGCCGCTCGCCGTCGGGGCGGGCTATCCCGCCACCATCGCGCGCTACGTCGACGACTCGCTGATCGTGCGGGCGATGATCGCCCTCGACCTGCCGCTCTCGGCCAGGGCCGGTGCCGCCATCGCCCGGGTCCCTCCCGGCGGGGTGAGCGACGCCGTCAGCCGCGGCACCCTCAGCACGTTGCTCGCCACCGCGCTCGACGGCGCGCTGGAGGAGATGACCTCGTTGTTCGCGTGCCCCGACGCGACGCAGCTGCGCCTCTACGCGACGTACGTGTCCGGCGACACGATCCCCGCCGAGGCCCAGGCCCACACGCAGGTGCTCGGCCGACGCCTGGACCTCGTCGTGCACGTCGCCGGCTACGGCCCCGGCCGACTCGCGCTGATCCTCACCTGAGGCGCCCTACACGCTCCGCCGCCGAGCGCGCACGGTTTCGATCGGACGGCAGCCCCTCGGAGCGCAGTGGTCCGTACCAGCCGGGCCCACCGGGCCCGCAACGCGCCCAGCACCTCAACTTCCGGCCGCTGGCGGCCGATCACCTCCCTGAGCACGGAACGCTCACCCCCGCCGACGGACCGGCAGCCTCGACCACTTCCTCGGAGGTAGTGCTGTGTCCGTCCCGTCCTTCGCCGGCGTCGACGCGGTCTCCGCCGCGCTGGGCTTCGCCCTCGACGGCGTCGCCGCGCTCAGCGCACCACCGCCGACAACATCGCCAACATCGACACCCCGGGCTTCCGGGCCAGCAACGTCGACTTCGAGGGCGTCCTGCGCTCGGCGATGGCCGGCGGCGAGAGCACGATGGGTCGCCTCGCCGGGGCCCGGCCGACCACGCAGGCCACCGACACCCCGGTCGGCCCCAACGACAACAACGTCGACCTCCGCAAGGAGTCGCTGGCGGCCATGCAGAGCCAGTTCCAGTACCAGCTGCTCTCCCGCGCGGTCACCGACCGCTTCGACCTCGTGCGCACCGTGGCCGGTGCCGCCTGATGGGCGCCTTCGACGCGCTGCGCATCGCCGGCTCCGGGCTGGGCATGCACCAGAGCTGGCTCGACGCGCTCGCGCACAACATCGCCAACGCCGACACCGTGCGGCCCACCTCGCAGAACGCCTTCCAGGCCCAGATGGTCGTCGCCGGCGCGCGCACGGACGGCGGCGTCGACGTGCAGGGCGTCGCGCTCTCCGACCCCGACGGGCGTCCTGACCTACGAGCCGGACAACCCGCTGGCCGACCAGAGCGGCTACGTCCGTCGCCCGGCGATGGACATGAGCGCGCAGATGAGCAGCTGATCATGGCCCAGCGCGGTTTCCAGGCCTCCGCCCAGGTGACCAAGTACGCCCAGGACACCTACACCGACCGCGATCGGGATCGGTCAGCGATGAGCATCGGAGGGATCGAGAGCCTCGGCGCCGCGGGCTTCAGTCCGTACGTCGCCCCCCAGGTCGAGCCCCCAGGCAGGCGGCACGACGCGGGGTCGGCCGGAGCGTCCGCGCGGCCGCCGGGCCGGCTTCGGCGACCTGGTCCTCGACGGGCTCGACCGCCTCGACGGCACCCAGCGCACCAGTGACCGCCTCGCCGTCCAGGCGGCGACGGGCGACCTGCAGAACATCCACGACTACACGATCGCGGCCACCCAGGCGTCCGTGACCACCCAGGTGACCGTCGCCGTGCGCAACAAGGCCATCGAGGCGTTCAACGAGATCATGCGGATGCAGGTCTGATGCGCGACGACGATGACGCGGACGCTGCCGGCTGGCAGCCGCTCCTTCTCCGAGTTCAGCGCCGGGCAGAAGGTGGTCGCCATCGTCGGCACCGCCGCCCTGCTGCTGGGCGGGTTCATGGTCTTCCGCTGGGCCTCCGACCCCCAGCTACGCCCCGCTCTTCTCCGACCTGTCGCTCCAGCGACGCCTCGGCCGTGGTCGACCAGCTCGACGCCCAGGGCGTGCCCTACGAGCTGACCAACGGCGGCTCGACCGATCATGGTCCCCCAGCGACGCGGTCTACGGCACCCGCATCAAGCTGAGCGGCGAGGGCCTGCCCAGCAGCGGCGACGGCGGCTACTCGCTGCTCGACGACCAGGGCCTGTCGACCTCGGAGTTCAAGGAGCAGACCGACTTCAAGCGCGCGATGGAGGGCGAGCTCGCCGCGACCATCGAGGCGATCGACGGCGTCGACGCCGCGGTGGTCCACCTCGCGATCCCGCGAGAAGGACGTCTTCGCCGACGAGCAGCAGCCGCCCACGGCCTCGGTGCTGGTCGAGCACCAGCCCCGGCAGCACGCTCTCCCCCGAGCAGGTGCAGGCCGTGGTGCACCTCGTCGCCTCCAGCATCGATGGGCTCGACCCCGACGACGTCACCGTCGCCGACTCCTCCGGCACGGTCCTCTCGACCCCGGGCGGCATCGGCCTCGGCCGACCTCCACCGCGCGCACCCAGCAGACCGAGGCGGTCCAGGACGAGATGCACGACCGGCTCCAGGCGATGCTCGACCGCGTCGTCGGCCCGGGCAACTCCACCGTCCAGGTGACCGCCGAGCTCGACTTCGACCAGGCGGTGCGCGAGTCCACCGACTACCGCGCCGACCCGCGACGTCCCGCTGCTGTCCTCGGCCGAGACCTCGGAGAGCTACAACGGCGCCGGCGACGGCGGCCCCACCGTCAGCGGTGTCGTGGGCCCCGACGGCCAGATGGACACCACCGGCCGACGGGCACCGGCGCCGGCTCGGCGTACAGCAACCGCTCCGCGACCAGTCGACAACGGCGTCGACATGGTCAAGGCGACCCGCGAGACCGCGCCCGGCTGCGGTGGAGTCGTTGCACGTCGGCGTCGTCCTCGACACCGCGACCACGACCAAGCTCGCCTCGCCCACCGACATCCGCAACCTCGTCTCCGACACCCTCGGCCTCGCCGCCAAGCGTGGCGACACGGTCAGCGTGCTCTCCCTGCCCTTCGACCGCAGCGGCGAGGCGGCCGCCAGCCGCCGAGCTCGAGGCCGCCGCCGACGCCGAGGCCGCGCAGTCGCGCAACGCGCTGTTCACCAAGATCGGCCTCGGGTCCTCGCACTGCTGGTCCTGATCGGAGCCGCCCTGCGCGGCGGCGTCGCAACGCCCAGCGCGCCCAGGCCACCAGTACGTCGTCGAGCAGCTGCGCAAGGACCGGGCGGCGCTCGAGGCGCCGGCGCCGACGCTGGTGCCGCCCGCCGCCCTCGCGCTGGAGGAGAACGAGCGCCAGAATCCGAGCGACATGCAGGAGGAGCTCGGCCGCCCTGATCGAGCGCCAGCCCGACGACGTCGCCGAGCTGCTGCGCGGCTGGCTCGTGGAGCGTCCCTGATGACGCCACCGTGCCCGCCACGCTCGCCAGCCTCGGCGCGCGCAAGGCCGCTGTCCTCCTGGTCGGGCTCGGCCGCGAGCACGCCGCCCGCGTGCTGAGCCACCTCGAGCGACCACGAGGTCGAGGCGATCACCTCCGAGATCGCCCAGCTCCGCTCGATCTCCCCGACCGAGGCCGAGTCGGTGATCACGGAGTTCCGCGACACCTTCGCCGCCCGGGGCGCAGTGGCCCGCGGCGGGCTTCGCCTTCGCCCAGCAGCGTGCTCGAGCAGTCCATCGGCGTCGAGCGCGCCGCCGGCATCATCGCGCGCCTCCAGGCCGCCGCGGTCCAGATGCCGTTCCAGTTCCTGCGCCAGGCCGACCCCGGCCCAGCTGCGCTCCTTCATCGCCGACGAGCACCCGCAGGTGATCGCCCTGGTCCTCGCCCACATGACCGCCCGACAAGGCCTCCCTGCTGCTCTCCGGTCTGCCCCCCGAGCAGCAGGCCGAGGTCGCGCACCGGATCGCCGTGATGGACCGCACCTCGCCCGAGATCCTCCGCTCCGTCGAGGCCACCCTCGAGCGCAAGCTCTCCTCGGTCCTGCAGCCGAGCGACCTGTCCGCCGTCGGCGGGCTCGACCAGATGGTGCACATCATCAACTGCTCGGACCGCGCCACCGAGCGTCAGATCGTCGAGGGCCTCGAGTCGCTCGACCCGCAGCTCGCCGAGGAGGTCCGCAGCCGGATGTTCATGTTCGCCGACATCGTGCAGCTCGACGACCGCTCCATCCAGCAGGTGCTGCGCGAGGTCGAGACCAACGCTCTCGCCCTCGCGCTCAAGGGCGTGGCCAACGACGCGCTGGAGAAGATCACCACCAACCTCTCCACGCGCGCCGCGGAGAACCTCCTCGAGGAGGTCTCGCTGCTCGGTCCGGTGCGGCTCAGCCAGGTCGAGGACGCCCAGCAGTCCATCATCCGCACGATCCGCCAGCTCGAGGAGCGCGGCGAGATCATGATCCGACGGGGCAACGATGCCGAGTTCATCGACTGAGGTCGCCCGGCACCAGCCCACAGCGTCGGCGATGGTCCTCCCCGAGCTGCGCCAGGCGCGGTGGACGCGCCTCAGCGGTGGCAGCGTGCTCGGCGACCAGCCGACCGAGAACGTCCTCGACCACCTCGCGCAGAGCACCCACCAGGCGGCGCGTGCCCAGGGCTACTCCCAGGGCTGGGCCGAGGGCCGGCGCGAGGCCGCCGCCCGTGCCGAGCAGGAGCGTGAGCAGGACCGCGGCGCCGCCCTGCAGGCCGAGCTGCGCCGCGAGACCGAGCACGCCACGGCGCTCGCGACCCTCGCCGCCGCCGCCGCGAGCCTCGTCGAGGTCGCCGCACGGACCCGCGCAGCCGTCGAGACGCAGGCCCTCGGGCTGGCCCGCGAGCTCACCGAGGCCCTGGTCGCCCACGAGCTGCGCGTCGCCGGCGAGCTCGGCCTCGACGGCGAGGACCTCGTACGCCGGGCGCTGGCGAGCGCGCCCACCGGTGCTCCCGTCGTGCTCCGCGTCCCTCCCGGCACCCTCGACCCCGCCTCCACCGACTCCCTGGACCGGCACGGCATCGCCGTCGTCGACGACGCGACCCTCGAGGCCGGCGACGCGATCGCCGAGACCGCCACCAGCGCCGTCGACCTCGGCACCCGGTCGGCCCTGCGGCGCGTGGTCGAGGCGCTCTCGTGACCACCGCGACCCTGGCCGTCCGCCGCCCGGAGGCACTGGCCGCCGCGCTCCCGCTGGGCCTGGGCCTGGTCGAGGAGCTGCTCGGGCTGCACCTGCGCGTCAGCGGCCTGCGCGCCGCCGTCGGCGACCTGCTCGAGGTGCGCTCCGCCCGCGCCCGTGCTGGTCGAGGTCATCGCCTCCAGCGCCGCCGGTCTGGTCTGCCTGCCGCTGGGCTCGACCACCGGGATCGAGGTCGGCACCCACGTGCGTCACACCGGCGGACCCCTGACGATCCAGGTCGGCGACGCCCTGCGCGGACGCGTCCTCGACGGGCTCGGCCGCGCCGTCGACGGCGGGCCGGACCTGGGCGGCCTTCCCGGCACCGTGCGCGTCCCGGTCGACGCCGCCGCGCCGCCGCCCCTGAGCCGCGCCCGGATCGAGGACCAGCTCGGGCTGGGCGTGCGCGCACTGGACTCCCTGGTGCCGTGCGGCCGGGGCCAGCGCCTGGGCATCATGGCCGGCTCCGGTGTCGGCAAGTCGAGCCTGCTGTCGATGATCGCCCGCGGCACCGACGCCGAGGTCTCCGTCATCGCACTGATCGGCGAACGGGGTCGCGAGGTGCGCGAGTTCCTCGAGAACGACCTCGGCCCCGAGGGTCTCGCCCGGTCGGTCGTGGTCGTCGCCACCTCCGACGCGCCCGCGATGGAGCGCCTGCGCGCCGCGTTCGTCGCGACAAGGATCGCCGAGTGGTTCCGCGACCAGGGCCGCCACGCCGTGCTGATGATGGACAGCCTGACCCGGGTCGCGATGGCCCAGCGCGAGGTGGGTCTCTCGGCAGGCGAGCCGCCGGCGACGCGCGGCTACCCGCCCAGCGTGTTCGGCCTGCTGCCGCGGCTGCTCGAGCGTGCCGGCACGGCCAGCTCGGGCTCCATCACCGGGCTCTACACCGTCCTCGTGGAGGGCGACGACCTCCAGGACCCGATCGGCGACACGGCGCGCTCGATCCTCGACGGCCACGTCGTGCTCACGCGGCGCCTGGCGACCGCCGGCCACTTCCCCAGCATCGACGTGCTCGAGTCGATCTCCCGCCTCACCTCCGCGGTGAGCACGCCCGAGCAGCGGGCCGACGCCACCGCGCTGCGACGGATGCTGGCCGCGCACCGTGAGGTCCGTGAGCTGATCGAGATCGGTGCCTACGTCGCCGGCACCGACCCCGACGCCGACGACGCCGTGGTCCGGATGCCGCGGATCCAGGCCTTCCTGCGCCAGGACATGGACGAGGTCGCACCGGCCGCCTCGACGTGGCAGCAGCTGCACGAGCTGGTGGCCCGGTGAGCGCGCGTCAGGACCCCGGGCTGTGCGCCGTCGCCCGGGTGCGCGGGGTCCGCGAGCAGGACAGCCGGCTCGGCCTCCAGCACGCACTGCGCGACGAGCAGGAGCGAGGCGCCCGCCTCCACCGGCTCGAGACCTCCCTGGCCGCCGCCCCGGGCTTCGTGTCGGGCGACGCCCGCGAGCTCGCCGCGGTCCGCCTGTCCCAGGCTGCGCTCGGCCAGGCCGTCGCCGAGGCCCGCCGCGACCTCGCCGCGGCCCGCACCATGACCCTCGACGCGACCACGCGGTGGCACTCGGACCGCACCCGGCTCAGCGCGGTCGAGGGCCTGCTGGAGCGGCGTGCGGACGAGCGCCGCAGCGCCGCGCGGCGCCTCGAGGCGACAGCACTCGACGACATCGCCGGCCAGCGCTGGCTCCGTGCGCGAAGGAGCGCCTCGTGACCGTCTCGGACATCACCTCGCGGATCGCTCAGATCCAGGCCCAGCTGGCGCTGCTCTCCCCCGGCGGCGGCGCCGACCCCGGATCGGCCTCGGCGTTCGCCTCCGCCCTCAGCTCGGCAGGTGCGGCCGGCCCGGCCGGCGCGGCCGGCGCAGCGGGAGCCACCGGCGGCGGGGACGGACAGAAGATCGTCGACGAGGCCAGCAAGTACCTCGGCATGCCCTACGTCTGGGGCGGTGACAACCCCTCCGACGGCGGCATGGACTGCTCCGGCCTGGTCCAGTACGTCTACGGCAAGTTCGGCATCGACCTGCCCCGGGTCTCCGCCGACCAGGCGCGCTCGGGCACGGCGGTGGCCTCGATGGCCGAGGCCCGACCCGGGGACCTCCTCGCCTGGGACAACTCCAGCCGCAACTCCGGCGCGGACCACATCGCGATCTACGTCGGGAACGGCAAGATGATCGAGGCTCCGCGCACCGGGCTCGACATCCGCCTCGTCGACGTGCCCTCGACCCCCGACTACATCCGACGGGTGCTGCCGAGCGGGTCGGCCGGGGCCGCAGGCGCGGGCGGGGTGGGTGGCGTCGCGGCTCGTGGCGCGGTCGGTGGGGCCGGAGCCCCGGTCCCGTTCGCCGACCTGTTCAACAGCGCCGGCGCGACGTACGGCGTCGAGCCTCGGCTGCTGGCCGCCGTCGCCCAGCAGGAGTCGGGCTTCGACCCGAAGGCGGTGAGCCCCGCCGGCGCGCGTGGGCTGATGCAGCTGATGCCGGCCACCGCAGCCGGTCTCGGCGTCACCAACTCCTTCGACCCCGCCCAGGCGGTCGACGGCGCGGCCAAGCTGCTGCGCGACCTCCTCGACCGCTTCGGTCGCGTCGACTACGCCCTGGCCGGCTACAACGCCGGCCCCGGTGCGGTGCTGCGCTACGACGGGATCCCGCCCTACCCCGAGACGCAGAACTACGTCCGCTCGATCATGTCCTCGCTCGGGGGGCATTGATGACCCCGCCTCCGATCCAGCAGCCGGTGGTGCCGGCGGCCCATGCCCCGCGGGGCGGCCGTCCCACGGCGACCGGGCACCACGGCGAGGCCGCGGACGAGCAGGCCTTCGCCGACCTCGTCGCCGACCTGCTCGCCGCCGCCCGGACAGCGCCGCCCGCCCCGACACCCACGACGGTGCCCACACCCGCGCCGCCCGCAGCCGCGCCGGCCGCACCCGCGCCGGCCCCGGCGGGCGGGCCGGCCCCGGCGGGCGGGCCGGAACCCGAGGGCGGCATCGCACCACAGATCGAGACGCATTCCAGCACGCAGACCAGCACGCAGACGAGGGTCGTCGACGTGCCCGGTGCGGCCACCCGACCGTCGCGCGACGGGCGGGGCGTCGTCGAGACCACGGACCCCGCGGTCGCGGCGACCGTGGCAGACCCCGCACCGACCCGGGGCACGTCGTCGGGTCCGCGAACCGAGCCACCCGTGCCGTCCGACCCCGCGTCGGCCGACCGGGTCTCGCCGGACCTCGCGCCGAACCTCGCGCCGGGCAGCCCGACGTCCGAGACCGCCGTCCCCACGGTCACCCGGGTCGACGCCCCACGCCCGGCGACCGCGGAGACCGGATCGACCTCGCCGGCCGGGACGAGCGGCACCGCGACCTCCGCGCGAGCGCAGACGCCCCTCACCGCGGACCTCGGCCGATCGGACGCGAACGGTCACGACGAGCCGAGCGGTCACCCGGACCCCCGGGCGACCCCGGCCGACGCGGCCGCGCCGCCCGTGGCGACCGACCGGCCCCTCGGCGAGGGCGCACCCGCCCCGACCCTCGTCCCGGTCCAGCCGGGCACCGCGTCCGCGACCGTGCTGCCGCCGGCTGCCGGGTCGCCGAGCGCCGCGCCGACGACCGCCGCCCTCACCCCGGCGCGGCACACCCCCGTCACCGACCAGGTCGCGCCCCAGGTGCTCCGGCTGGTGCAGGCCGGCCCGGGCACGCACCGCCTCGTGCTGCGCCTCGACCCGCCCGACCTCGGTCCGGTCCGGGTCACGCTGACCGTGGCCGAGGGCGCCGTGCGCGTCCGGATGGCCGCCTCCTCGGACGCGGCGCGGGCGGCGCTGCTCGAAGGGTCTCCCGAGCTGCACCGACTCCTCGGCGCGGCGCAGGGAGCCCAGACCCGGATCTCGGTGCACGACCTCAACTCGCTCGGCACCTTCTCGTTGGCCGAGCCCCGGGCCGTCGCTTCCTCCCCGCCCGACGCGGGGTCCGCAGGCGCCCAGGGCGGCTCGCCCGGCACCGGCGACCCGGGGGCGCACGCCTCCGGACGGGACCGCGACGGCGGGGACCCCCACCAGTCAGCACCGGCACGGACGCCGGTGAGCACCCACGCCATGGACGGCGGCACGGCTGAGGCGACCACGCCCCAGCCGATCCACACACCGGGGTCCAGGTCTCGCCTGGACCTCAGTATCTGAGGAGGAGCCATGTCCGTCACCGTCACCGAACCGGTGGCACCAGGCCTGCAGTCGATGCTGCCGGGCCTGAACGCCACCGGAGCCAGTGCAGCAGCACCCGACAAGGAGATGTTCCTGCAGCTGCTCGTCGCGCAGCTGAAGTACCAGGACCCGATGAACCCCGCCGACACCGGCGAGTTCCTCTCCCAGTCGGCGCAGTTCACCTCGCTCGAGAAGATGCAGGACGTCGCCGACCAGACGGCTCTGGTGCTGGGCTCGCAGATGGCCTTCGGCGCGAGCGGACTGGTCGGTCGTCCGGTGTCCTACACCGCCGCCGACGGCAGCACCGGCTCCGGCACCGTGCGCGGGGTCACCTTCGAGGCCGCGGGGCCGATGCTCGACGTGGACGGGGTCTCCGTGCCGTTGACGCAGATCCTCGGCGTGACGGCCACCCAGCCCGACTGACCCTCCGGCTCGTCTCGCCCCGACCGCTCCCGCCCGCGCCTGCGGCCCGGCAGCGCGGCTCGTGCCGCTGCCACACCCCCCGAAAACCCCTCCGCCCCGATCCCGGGGCCGCTCGAAAGGCCTCCCCCATGCTCCGCTCCCTCTTCGCCGGTATCTCCGGACTGCGCGCGAACCAGACGATGCTCGACGTGACCGGCAACAACATCGCCAACGCGAACACCACCGGCTTCAAGGCCAGCACCACCGTCTTCCAGGACACCCTCAGCCAGATGCTCACCGGAGCGTCCGGCGCCAACCCGACCCGTGGTGGCACCAACCCCCTGCAGATCGGGCTGGGCGTCCAGGTCGCCGCGACCTCGACCAACCTGAACCAGGGCTCGGCCCAGATGACCGGACGTGGCACGGACCTGATGATCCAGGGCGACGGCATGTTCGTGACCCGCACCGGCAACGAGACGCTCTACACCCGCGCCGGCGCCTTCTCCTTCGACGAGGGCGGCACCCTGGTCACCCCCTCCGGCGCCCGGGTCCAGGGCTTCGCCGTCGACGGTGCCGGCAACGCCACCGGCGTGCTGGGCGACATCAACATCAACGCGGCGGCCACCCCGCCCGTGCCGAACGGGGTCAAGATGACCTCGTTCACCTTCGGCTCGGACGGCACGATGCGTGGCGTCTTCTCCGACGGCGTGCAGCGCGACCTCGGTCGGATCGCCCTGGCCGACTTCAACAACCCGATGGGTCTGGAGAAGGTCGGCGAGACCTCGTTCCGCGAGTCCGCGAACTCCGGCGCGCCCCAGATCGGGACCCCCGGTCAGGGCGCGAACGGGACGATCCTGGGCGGCGCCCTGGAGATGTCGAACGTCGACCTCGCCGCGGAGTTCACCAACCTGATCCTCGCCCAGCGCGGTTTCCAGGCCAGCTCGCGGGTGATCACGACCTCCGACCAGGTGCTCGAGGAGCTCGTCAACATCAAGCGGTGAGGACGAGGGCTCGTCCCCGGGGGCGTCGCGCGGGTGACCGTGCGGCGCCCCCGGTGCCGTCGGTCGGCACCGCTGGGCGCCTGTCCGGGCCCGTGCCCGCGGGGGGGCAACCCGACCAGCCCGAGACCTCAGGTCGGGCCCCGCACTGCCGATGATCATCGTGACGGCCACGGACGGCCGCCGCTCAACACCAAGGATGGTGCCCCCGCATGATCTCGCTCACCCGCCTCTCCGGCGCCCCGTTCGCCCTCAACCCGGACCTCGTCGAACGCATCGACGCCACCCCGGACACGATCATCACCCTGATCGACGGCAAGAAGTACGTCGTGGCCGAGAGCCTCCCGCAGGTCGCGACGACCATTCGCACCTACCGCGCCGAGGTCATCTCGCTGAGCCACGTGCTCGACATGAGCACGGAGCCGGCGGCCCCGACGTGGCCCGGAGCCGTGGCGTCGCCGTCCGGGACCCGCGCGTCCCTCAGCGTGGTCGACACGCTCCCCTCCCGCGGTGCCGACGTCGCGCACCCCGTCGAGGGAGGTCTGCGATGAAGGACGCCGCCACCGCGATCGGGGTCGGCCTCGGTCTGGTCATCATCGTCACCGCCAACCTGCTCGAGGGTGGCAACCCGATGAGCCTGCTGCTGCTGCCGCCCATGCTGCTGGTCTTCGGCACGACGATCCTCGTCACGGTCGCCGGCGGCACCATGGCCGACGCCAAGAACGCCGGCAGCTCGCTCGTCAAGGCCTTCACCGGCGCCGGGGCGGCTCCCGCCCAGGACGTCGTGCCGACGATCGTCACGCTGGCCGAGAAGGCTCGCCGCAACGGCCTGCTGGCCCTCGAGGACGACGTCGCGGCCCTGGAGGACCCCTTCCTGGCCAAGGGCATCACGCTCGCGATCGACGGCACGGACCCCGAGGAGGTCCGCGACATCATGGAGTGCGAGGTCATCGCCGTGCGCAAGGGGACCAAGCAGTCGGGGAAGTTCTTCGCCGACGCCGGTGCCTACGCCCCGACCATCGGGATCATCGGGACCGTCATGGGCCTGGTCCACGTGCTGGAGAACCTCGCCGACCCCGGCGAGCTCGGCCACCTCATCGCCGCGGCCTTCGTCGCGACCCTGTGGGGGGTCATGTCGGCCAACGTGCTCTTCCTGCCCATCGGCAACCGGCTCAAGCGCCTCGGGGAGCTCGAGGTCGCGCGGATGGAGCTGGTCATCGAGGGCGTCGCCGCCATCCAGGCCGGCTCCAACCCGCGGGTGATCGCCCAGAAGCTCGCCTCGCTGCTGCCCGCGGGCCAGCAGGTCGACGAGGCGGCCTGAGATGGCCGGGCGTCGACAGCACGAGGAGGAGGAGCACGAGAACCACGAGCGCTGGCTGGTGACCTACGCCGACATGGTCACGCTGCTGATGGTGCTGTTCATCGTCATGTTCGCGATGTCGCAGGTCGACGAGCGCAAGTACTACGAGCTCCGCGCGGGGCTGGCCGACGGCTTCGGCGAGTCGGTCCTCAACGGGGGTGGGGCGGTCACCGACGACCCCGGTGCCGCCGACCAGATCACGGTCGCGCCCCAGCTCGCGATGACCCCCATGCCCCCCGAGGCCACCGACGCGGACAGCAAGGCCATGGAGCAGGCCGTCGCGAAGGCCGTCGCCACCAACGAGTCCCTGAGCCGCGACCGGGCGGCGGCCGACCAGGCCGTCGAGCGCGAGCGCCTCGGAAGGGTGGCCGCACGGCTCAGCGAGGCCCTGCGTGCCAACGGTCTGGAGGACGACGTGAAGACCTCCTTCGACGGCCGCGGCCTCGTGGTCAGCCTGGTCTCGCGCCACGTCGTCTTCGAGCGCGACATGGCCACCCTGAGCCCGCGGGGCGCGCAGGTGCTCGCGACGCTCGCGCCCGTGCTGCGCGACATCCCCGACCCGCTCGAGGTCGACGGCCACACCAACCAGGCCCCCGGCAAGCCGGCGAACTACGCCACCGACTGGGACCTCTCGGCGGCCCGGGCGCTGACGGTGCTGCGCACGCTGAACACGCGCTACGGGCTGGAGACGGAACGGCTCTCCCTGTCGGCCTTCGGCCACACCAAGCCGCTGGTCCCGGTGTCGCGACCCGACTCGCAGGAGATCAACAAGCGGGTGGACATCGTCGTGCTGACCACCGTCGCGGGCGGCCTGGCCGTGCAGCCCGAGTCCACCGGCCGCGAGCCCGGACAGGGCGAGCAGGACCCGGGGCGTGAGAGCCCCGGCGTCAGCGCGGCCAGCTCCCCCCTCACCCCTCCCGACGACTCAGGAGCCCCCCGATGAGCACCTCCACCGCCACCAAGCCGGACACCGAGGCCGACGGCGACCCCCCGAAGAAGAGCAAGGCCAAGCTCGTCGTCGTCGCCGTCGTCGTCCTCGCCCTGATCGGGGGGGCGGCGTACTGGTTCCTGCTGCGCGGCTCCTCGGCGCCGAAGGCTCCCGAGCCGGGCGAGGTCGTCACGCTCGAGCCGATCCAGGTCAACCTGACCGGTGGCCACTACCTCCGGGTCGGCCTGGCGCTGCAGATGACCGCGGAGGCCCACGAGGCCGACGGCAGCAAGGCGCTCGACTCGACGATCTCCTTGTTCACCGGACGCAGCGTCGAGGAGCTCGCCGACGCCAAGGAGCGTCACAAGCTCAAGGACGAGCTCACCGAGGAGCTCCACCACAGCTACCACGACGAGGTGATGGAGGTGTACTTCACCGAGTTCGTGACCCAGTAGCGTCGCGGGCCGCCACCGCCCGCCCCGCCCGCCGCTGTCGTCGTCGTCGATCCGGGCGCGAGCGATCCTGGGCAAACACCTCAGGTCCGACGCACCCGGGCCGATGGGGGCGGCGTGAGCTTCTCGACCGCCTCGTCCAGCGCTGCCCCCGGCGGCGCTGCTGCGCGCCTGCGGACCTCGCCGTCGGCGGCGGTCGCCTACGACTTCCGCCGGCCCATCCAGCTCTCGCGCGAGCTCCAGCGGGTGCTGCAGGTCAGCCTCGACGACTTCGCGCGCCGTGCCACCACGGTGTTCACCTCCTCGCTGCGCCGGATCTGCCAGGTGACCCTGGTCGACATCGACCAGCGCAGCTACGCCGAGTACGTCGACGCGATCGAGGGCTCGTCCTACCTCACCCTGTTCGGCCTCGACCCGGTACCGGGTCGCGGTCTGCTCGAGGTCCCCCTGGGCTCGGTCATGCGCTGTGTCGACCACATGCTCGGCGGTCCCGGCGACGACGAGCAGCCGCTACGGCCCCTCACCGAGATCGAGGGCGAGGTGATCGGGGGGCTGGTCGGTCGCCTGATCGACGAGATGTACGCCTGTCTGAGCCCGATCGTGGCGATCGAGTCGGAGATCACCGGCGTCGAGTACAACCCGCAGCTGGCCCAGGTCGCCGCCGGCTCGGACGTGATGGTCGTCGCCGCGCTGGAGCTGAGGATCGAGGACCACCTCCAGCGGATGACGGTGTGCCTGCCCTTCGTCGGGCTGCACCCGCACCTCACGACGGCGGCGGCGCCCGAGTCGCTCTCCCCGGGAGAACGTCGGCTGCACGCCCACGCGTCGGCGATGCTCACCCGCAGCCTCGACGACGTCCCGGTCGAGATCAGCGTGCGCTTCCGCAGCCTGCGGATGACCCCCGACGTGCTCGGCGAGCTCACCGTCGGCTCCCTGCTGACCCTGAGCCACCCCTCGTCCGCCCCCCTCGACGTCACCGTCCACGACCAGGCCTTCGCCCAGGCGACGGCCGGCACGCACGGGACCCGGTTGGCGGCGCTGGTCGTCGCCTCGTCCTCCTCCGACCCCGCGAACCCTTCCTCCCAGGAGCTCTCATGACCGCCGACCCGCACACCGTCGACGAGTGCGCCGTGGCCGCGGCCCGGGCCTGCGCCGCGTCGCTCCCCGCGTCGCAGACGCTCAGCGCGGGCGAGGCCCGTGAGGCCCAGCCCGACGTCGCGGCCGGGTTCGCCGGCGCGGTCGTCTGCGAGGTGGGCGGAGCCAACACCGGCACCGTCGCCGTCCTCGTCGCCCAGGAGCTCGTCGACGCCCTCGCGAGCAGCCCCATGGGGGGCCTCGACCTCGCTGCCGCCGTCCAGCCGGCCCTCGACGCCGCAGTCGCCGCGCTCGGCGGCGCCGCCCAGGGCGCGCGTGGAGTTGCCCTGGAGGAGGTGGTCCAGGTGGTCGCGGGGGCCGACGCCGAGCGTCTGGTCGTCGTCCCCCTCCGCGGCACGGAGGTCGTCGGGGCCCTGCTCGTGCCGGACTCGGCGCTGCGGCGCGCCGTGGCCGTCACAGGCCCGGGCTCGCCGGGCGCCGCGCGGGCCACGGGGGCCGAGGTCCACTCCATCAGCCAGGGTCGACGGGGCCTCGAGCTGCTCCACGGCGTCGAGATGGAGGTCACGGTCGAGCTCGGTCGCACGCGGATGACGGTGCGCGACCTGCTCGCCCTCGCGCCCGGCGCGGTCCTCGCACTGGACCGGGCCGCCGGCAGCCCGGCGGACCTGCTGGTCAACGGACGGCTGATCGCCCGCGGCGAGGTCGTCGTCATCGACGAGGACTTCGGGCTGCGGCTCACCGAGATCCTCGACCAGAGCGCGGTCGGCGCCGGATGACCGAGCTCGCTCTGCGCATGGTGGCCTCGCTGGCCGTGGTCGTCGGGTTGCTGATCCTCACCGCCCGCTTGGCGGGGCGCAAGTTCCGCGGGTCCTCGGACTCCCTCGTGACGGTCCTGCACCGTCAGGCCCTCAGCCGCACCTCGGCCGTCTCCGTGGTGTCCGTCGGCACCCGGCTCCTCGTGCTCGGCACGACCGAGCAGCAGGTCAGGGTCCTGGCCGAGCTCGACCCGACCGACCTCGGCGAGACCTCCGCGTCGGCTCCGGTGGCTGCGCCCGCTCGGGTGGCTGACGTGGCTCCGGTGGCGGCGGTGGCTGCGGCGGACGAGACGACAGCGCCGGACCCGCCGGACCTCGCGCCGGTCACCGCCCACACCGCCGAGAGCCCGACCACGCGAGCCGACGGCGAGACCTCGCCTGCCGAGTACGCCGACTTCGCGGCGGCCCTGCTCTCCCAGTTCTCCGCCCAGAAGACCTCGGCCCAGAAGACCTCCGCCCAGAAGACCTCGGCCACGAACACCGCAGCCCTGAGCGCGTCCGCGCTGACACGGTCGGCGGCGACGCCGACCGGTGCCCCGCTCGGCCGGCACCGTTCACCGGCGCCCGGGGTCGAGACTCCCCCGGTGCTGCCGGGGGGCCGACGCGTCGCGGTCCGACCGGCCCCGGTCGCCGCACCGGCTCCGACGCCCGCACGCATCGGCACCGACCTCCCGGTGCCGGCGAGCGGGCCCGTCGTGTCGCTGGTCCCACCACCCCCCGCCTCGGATGCCGCCACCGCACTCGCCACGGGTGCCGCCACCGCCGCGGCACGAGCCGCGGGCGCCGGCTCCTCGGCGCTGGCCGGGTCGGTGCTCTCCCCCCAGACGTGGCGTCAGGCCCTCGCGGCACTGTCCCGGCGGGCCTCGTGATCCGAGCCTCTCGCCTGCGGGCGAGCCTGGCCTGGTGGCTCGTGGCTCTCGTCGGAGCCCTCCTGCTGCTCACCGCCGCTCCCGCGACCGCCGCGACCCCGGTCGCCACCGGTCAGCTCGCCTCGGTGGGTGGCGCAGTCCTCCCCGCCTCGGGGTTGACGACCGCACCCGACGAGACGACGGACGAGACCGCACCCGCCGAGACCACACCCGCCGACCCGACGCCGGGTTCGGTGCCGGCCGGGCCGGCCGGCCCCGGAGGGCCCACCGCCGACCCCGGGGTCACGATCGAGCTCGACGGGCTCGCCGAGAAGCCGTCGAGCTCGGTGACCCTGCTGCTGGGGCTCACGCTGCTCTCGCTGCTGCCGGCGATCCTGCTGACCTGCACCAGCTTCACCAAGATCCTGGTGGTGCTGGGCCTGACCCGCAACGCGCTCGGTCTGCAGCAGACCCCGCCGAACCAGGTGCTGGCCGGGCTCGCCCTCTTCCTGAGCCTGTTCATCATGGCGCCGGTGCTCTCCGACATCAACGACATCGGGCTCCAGCCGTACCTCTCCGGGGACAAGACCGCCGCGGAGGCCTACGAGACCGGGGTCGAGCCGCTGCGCGACTTCATGCTCGACCAGACCGACGACGCCGAGCTCGCGCTGCTCACCAAGGTCGCCGACCGCGACCTGCCCGAGGACCGCGCCGACGTCGCCCTGAGCACGCTGGTGCCGGCCTTCATCCTCTCCGAGCTCAAGCAGGGCTTCATCATCGGCTTCATCATCTTCATCCCCTTCCTGGTGATCGACATCGTCGTCAGCGGGGCGCTGATGGCCCTCGGCATGATGATGATGCCGCCGGTGATGGTCTCGCTGCCGTTCAAGCTGCTGCTGTTCGTCCTCGTCGACGGGTGGGGCCTGATCATCACCGCGCTGGTCTCCAGCTATGCCTAGGACGACCCCCGCCGTCCGCATCGTCGCGGGCGCCACCGACCGCCCGAACCCGCACGCGACCCCCGACGCCTGGAGCCCCGCATGAGCGACACCGCCCTGATCGAGATCGCCATGGCGACGATGATGGTCTCGCTCAAGCTCTCCGCCCCGATCCTGGTCACGGCGCTCGTCGTCGGCTTCACGGTCTCCCTGTTCCAGTCGATGACCCAGATCCAGGAGTTCACCCTGGCCTTCGTGCCGAAGGTCGTCGCGGTCGGCGTCGCCCTGCTGATCAGCGGCAACTGGATGCTGCACACGCTGATCGGGTTCACCCAGGACCTCTTCGCGATGATCCCCTCGCTGCTGGGCTGAGCGAGACGTCTCGTGACCGTCTCCGTCGCCGGCGAGCCGCTGCTGGCCTTCCTGCTCGCCTCGATCCGGATCGTCGCGTGGATCGTCGTCGTGCCGCCCTTCTCCTCCCGCGTCTTCCCCGCCACGGCCAAGGTGATCCTCAGCCTGGCGCTCGCCTTCGCCGTCGCACCGGCGATGACGGCCGCCCAGGTCCCGCTCGACACCGGGGGACTGCTGCTGACCGTCGGCGCCCAGGCCCTGATCGGCCTGACGATGGGATTCGTGACCTCGCTGCTCTTCGCGGCCGTCGCGGCCGCGGGCAGCCTCGTCGACGTGTTCGGGGGCTTCGCGCTGGCCCAGGGGTTCGACCCGCTCTCGCAGAACATGAACACCGTCTTCGGCAAGTTCCACCAGATGCTCGCCACGGTGCTGCTCTTCAGCACGGGGGGCCACCTGCTGGTCATCGGGGGCCTGCTGACGACCTTCGAGATGCTGCCGGTGGGCGACCTGCCCGAGCTGAGTCGGGGCTCGGAGCTCATCCAGAGCACCTTCTCGCTGTTCTTCGTCATGGCCGTGCAGATCGCGCTGCCGATGATCGCGGTCCTGTTCGTCGCCGACCTCGGCCTGGCCCTGATGACCAAGGTGGCGCCTCAGCTGAACGCGATCAACGTGATGTTCCCCGCCAAGATCGGCCTGACGCTGCTCCTCATCGGCTTCTCCTTCCCCGTCCTTCCCGGCGCGATCCGTCGCCTGGTCGAGCTGTCGATGCAGGCGATGGCCCAGGTGGCGGGGGGCGGGTGAGGTGAGCGAGGAGAAGACCGAGAAGCCGACCCCGAAGAAGCGCAAGGAGTCGCGCAAGGAGGGTCAGGTCGCCCGCACCCAGGAGCTCGGCGCCTGGTCGTCCCTGCTCCTGGCCAGCATGGTGCTCCCGGCCCTGCTGGAGCGCGAGCTCGAGTGGTTGCAGGTCTTCTTCAGCGCGACCCTGCGCGCGCTGGAGGACCCCACCATCGACGTGGCCTTCCAGGTCCTGCGTCAGGGCCTGCTGCACATCTTCCTCGTCATCGTCGTGCTGGCCTCGATGATCATGGTGGTCAGTGTCGGCGCCACGATCGCCCAGGGCGGCTTCTACCTCGCCACCAAAGCCGTCAAGCCGAAGGCGAGCAAGCTCGACCCGATCAAGGGTGCGAAGCGGATCTTCGGCCCCCAGTCGTTGTGGGAGGGCGCGAAGATGCTCGTCAAGTGCTCCATCGTCGGGATCTTCGTGGCGAGCGCGGTGAGCGCGCTGGTCCCCCTCATCGGCGGGATGGTGCCGATCGGTGCGGTGCTCTCGCTCCTGCGTGAGCACGCGCTGACGCTGCTGCGCTCGGTGGCGGTCGCCGGGTTGGTGATGGGCGGCGCCGACTACGCGATGCAGCGGCGCCGGGTCGGCAAGCAGACCCGGATGAGCAAGCACGAGATCAAGCAGGAGCACAAGCAGTCCGAGGGCGACCCCCTGATCAAGAGCGCGATCCGCAACCGCCAGCTCGCGGCCGCCCGCAACCGGATGATGGCCGACGTCCCGCAGGCCGACGTCGTGCTGGTCAACCCCACGCACGTCGCCGTCGCCCTGCGCTACCAGCCGGACAAGGCCGCCCCCATCGTCGTCGCACGAGGCGCAGGCGTGGTCGCCGCCCGGATCCGCGAGGTCGCCGCCGAGGCCGGCGTACCGCTGGTGCGCGACGTACCGCTCGCCCGTGCCCTGCACTCCTCCACCTCGGTGGGCCAGCAGATCCCGGCCGAGCTGTTCGCCGCGGTCGCCCAGGTCCTCGCCTTCGTGATCGCACGTCGCGGCGCGAGCGCGCCGGGTGGCACCCACCGCAGCCCCCGGGGCGAGGCCGCGCTGCCGGAGACGCCGGTCATCGGTCGGCGCCGCAGATCCGTCCCGGCCGGGGCCTCAGGTCCGGCGCCGGTCGGCCGATAGGAGGGTGACGCCAGGACGGCGTCGACGGTGCCACGGACGGCGCAACCCCGAGCAGGTGGAGTCGTCGACGTGAAGCAGCTGACCAAGCTCGGCGTCCCGGTCGGCGTCGTGATGATCGTGGTGATGCTCGTCATCCCGCTGCCCCCGATGGTCCTGGACCTGCTGATCGCCACCAACATCACCGGTGCGCTGCTGATCCTGATGACCGCCATGTTCGTGGTGCGCCCGCTGGACTTCGCCTCGTTCCCCTCCATCCTCCTGGTGATGACGCTCTTCCGGCTGGCCCTCAACGTGAGCGCCACCCGGCTCGTGCTCGTCGACGGCTACGCCGGCCGGGTGATCGAGACGTTCGGTCACTTCGTCGTCGGCGGCTCGCTCATCGTCGGCCTGATCATCTTCGCCATCCTGCTGATCATCCAGTTCGTGGTGATCACCAACGGAGCCGGCCGCGTCGCCGAGGTCGGCGCGCGGTTCACCCTCGACGCCATGCCCGGCAAGCAGATGGCCATCGACGCCGACCTGAACTCGGGGCTGATCGACGAGGACCAGGCACGCCGCCGGCGCGCGGAGGTGCACGCCGAGGCCGACTTCTACGGCGCGATGGACGGAGCGTCGAAGTTCGTCAAGGGCGACGCCATCGCGGCCATCGTGATCACCCTGGTCAACCTGCTGGGCGGCTTCGCCGTGGGGATGGTCCAGCACGGCCTCTCGCCGGCCGACTCGGTGACGACGTACTCGCTCCTCTCGGTCGGCGACGGCCTGGTCTCGCAGATCCCCGCGCTGCTGCTCTCGGTCGCGACGGGCCTGGTGGTCACGCGCAGCGTCAGCGACGGCGACATGGGCTCCGACATCCTGCGTCAGATCACCGCGAACCGGATGCCGCTGCAGATCGCCGGGTTCGGTGGCGTCCTGCTGTGCCTCATCCCGGGGCTCCCGAAGATCCCGTTCCTCCTGGCCGGTGGAGCGTTGCTGCTGATCTCCGCCCGGGTGCCCTCCGAGCACCCCGACCCCACGTCGGCCACGCCGGCCGTGGGACCCGGTGCCGAGGCGGCTGCCCTCCCCTCCTCCGACCGGCCCGAGGACCTGGCCGAGGAGATCATGGTCGACCCGCTCGGCCTCGAGCTCTCCCCCAACCTGATCGACCTCGTCGACCCCGCCGCCGGTGGCGACCTCCTGGAGCGGGTCAAGGCGCTGCGCCGCAAGGTCGCCCGCGACCTCGGCCTGGTCGTGCCGCCGGTGCGCACCCGCGACGACGTCGAGCTGCCCCCGAACACCTATGCGATCAAGCTGTTCGGGATCGAGGTCGCCCGCGGCGACGCGCCACCGGGCACGGTGCTGGCCATCGGGGACTTCCTCGGCTCGCTGCCCGGCGAGCCGACGCAGGAGCCGGTCTTCGGGCTCGAGGCGAAGTGGATCCCCGCCGAGCTGCGGGCGCAGGCCGAGCTCTCCGGCTCCACCGTGGTCGAGCGCAGCGCCGTCATCCTCACCCACCTCGCCGAGATCGTCACCTCCCACGCCGCGCGCCTGCTGGGCCGCGAGGACGTCCGCCTGCTCACCGACGTGCTGCACCGCACCCACCCCAACGTCGTCGACGAGCTGACCCCCGGTCTGCTCTCGCTCGGCGAGGTCCAGCGCGTGCTTCAGCTCCTGCTCGACGAGGGCATCTCCGTCCGCGACCTGGTGCGCATCTACGAGGCGCTGTCCCTCCGTGCCCAGTCGGGCAAGGACCTCGACGGTCTCGTCGATGCCGCGCGTACCGCGCTGGGTCCGGCCGTGGCCGCCCCCCACGTCGCCGACGGCGTGATCCACGTGATCAGCTTCGACCCGCACTTCGAGCAACGCCTGCTCGAGTCGCTGCGACCCGGCGAGCTCGGGGCGTCCATCCTGCTCGACCCCGTCACGGCGCAGACCGTGATCGGCGGCCTGGCCGCCCTGCTCCTCGAGGCCGAGGAGCGCAACATCCGCCCGGTCCTCGTCTGCGCGGCGCCGTTGCGTGCCGCCGTACGCCGGCTCGTGCGCCCCGCCGTCGAGCGTCTTCCCGTCCTGTCCTACCCCGAGCTCACGGGCGCCTCGCAGATCCGATCGGTCGGCGTGGTCAGCGGCGAGCGCGTCATGGAGGTCTCCGCATGAACATCACGTCCCGGGCGGTGCTGGTCGCGGCCGCACTCGTCGCCTCACCGGCGCTGTTCCACGCGCTGGTCACCGGCACCGTCACCATGGACGCCGCGGCCCAGCGCTACGGGATCGCCGTCCTCGCCGCCTGGGTGGCGTTGTCGGCGCTGAGCATGATGGTCGGTCCGGTCATCAGGCCCGCGGCCGCGGCCGCGACCGTGACGAGTCCCGGTGCGACGACCGGCACCGACGCCGTCTCGACGACCGCTCCGACGCCGCGGGGTCCGGACGCCAACGCCTCCTGATCCACCTCGGCGCACCATGCCACGCGCCACCGGACCGGGCACCGCTGCCGCGGCGGCTCGCACCACGGCTGGCACACGAGCGGCTCGGACCGCCCGCTCCCGAGACCGACCCGGGGCCCGACCCGGGCTCCGCTCAGCCGCAGTCGGGGGTGCCGGCCAGCCGGTAGGTCGCGCTCACCGCGTTGTGGTCCGAGGCCTTGCTCGGGCGCACGGTGGAGGACACCGGGGTCAGACCCGAGGAGTGGTAGAGCCGGTCGATCCGGGCGTTGGGTCGCCGTGCCGGGTGGGTGAACCCGGACCCGGCCCCGACCGCGGCCCACGTGTCGGCGAGGACCGCCGTCAGCGGCCTGGCCGGGTTGCCGGTCGGGGTCGAGTTGAAGTCTCCACCGAGGAGCGCCGGGTTGCCCGTCGCGCTGCGGCGACCCGAGATGACCTCGGCGACCTTGGTCGCCTGGCTGACCTTGAGGTCGTCGGCCCCGGGCTGGAGGTGGGTGTCGAAGACGTCGACGGGTCGACCGTCGACGTCGATCGTGGCGCGCAGCACGCCCCGCTGCTCGAGGCCGCCGCGGTTGGGCAGCAGCGTGTTCGCCCGGTCGGTGATCGGGTAGCGGGACAGGATCGAGGTCCCGTACTCGGTGCGCGGGCCCTTGCGGGCGTTGAAGCCGAAGGCGTAGTCCATGTCGAGGGCGGCACCGAGCTGGGCCGGCTGGTCCTTGCGCGCGGCCTGGCCGCCCTTGCGGTAGACCTCCTGCAGGATCGCCACGTCGACGTCCCAGGCGGCCAGGTCACCGCTGACCCAACGCAGGTCGTAACCCCCTCCGGAGCGGGAGCCGGCCCCGAGGATGTTGTAGCTCGCCACGGTGATCGTGGCGGGCGAGGCACCGCAGGCCGTGGACGGGGCGCCGGCCGCCGAGGCCGGCGAGGCGGGCGGGACCTGCGGCACCACGGGGGCGCTCACCGGTGCCGGCCAGTCGGCCGAGGGCGTGGGAGGCGAGGTGAACCAGTCGTCCCAACCCCCGCTGCTCCCCGCGAGCGGGACGAGGGCACCGAGCGTGCGCGGGGGCGTGGACAGGGGGACTACGGACGATCCGGACAGCGGCTGGATCGGTGGTCCGGCGCGCAGCACGCGGCCACCGACGTAGCCCGGAGGAACGCCGCGCACGAGGGTCGAGGTCGCTGTGAGGTCGGTCGCGTCCGCGACGACGGGCGGGGTGGCGTCCGCGGGTCCCCGGTCGGCCCAGGAGTCGTCGACGAGCACCACGGTGGAGAGCACGCCGGCGGCGACGAGCCCGGCCAGACCGGCGGCCGCCGCGGTGCGTGCCCGACCGGGACGCAGCGGGAGGACGCGGGCCCTGGGGTCGGCGGTCCTGACCGCGCCGGGCAGCGCGACAGGCGTCGGCGGGCGGGCGGTCTCGTCGGTCCCCGGGCTCGGCGGCTCGGACGGGGGTGTGCTCACCCTCCTATCGTCGTCGCCGCCGCCCGGTCAGCGCAGCCGATCCGCGAACTGCGTACCCGGAGAATTCGCGCCCTCAGGCGTGGCCCGCCTGGGGGCCGTCGACCTCGAAGGCGTCATCGTCGGGCTCGACCGCGTTGTCGGCGGCGTCCTCGCTGATCTCCGCGCCCTCGACCGGCGAGCCCGCCGCGGTGCCACCGGCCAGGACGTCCGGCGTCTCGGTGCTCTGCGTGCCCTCGTTGGTGGCCTCGGGGTCCTGGGTGCTCTCGTGGTCGCTCATGATCGCAACGTACGCAGCCCGGCCGGGTGACCCGCTGCGCGGCTCACTCCCACTCGATGGTGCCAGGCGGCTTGCTGGTGATGTCGAGCGCGACCCGGTTGACCTCGTCGACCTCGTTGGTGATCCGCGTCGAGATCGTCTCGAGCACCTCGTAGGGCAGGCGGGCCCAGTCGGCGGTCATGGCGTCCTCGCTGGAGACGGGACGCAGGACCACCGGGTGGCCGTAGGTGCGGCCGTCGCCCTGGACGCCGACCGATCGGACGTCGCCGAGCAGCACGACGGGGAACTGCCAGATGTCGCGGTCGAGCCCGGCGCGGGTCAGCTCCTCGCGCGCGATCGCGTCGGCGGCGCGCAGGATGTCAAGACGCTCGCGGGTGACCTCGCCGATGATCCGGATGCCCAGGCCGGGGCCGGGGAAGGGGTGGCGCCACACGATCTCGGGGGGCAGCCCGAGCTGCTCCCCGACCAGACGGACCTCGTCCTTGAACAGGGTGCGCAGCGGCTCGACGAGCTCGAAGCGCAGGTCGTCGGGCAGACCGCCGACGTTGTGGTGCGACTTGATCGTCGAGGTGCCCGCTCCCCCACCGGACTCGACCACGTCGGGGTAGAGGGTGCCCTGGACGAGGAAGGCCACGGCGTCGGCGTCCTCGCCGGTGACCTCGTCGCCGAGGATGTCGGCCTCGGCGGCCTCGAAGACCCGGATGAACTCGCGGCCGATGATCTTGCGCTTCTGCTCGGGGTCGCTGACCCCGGCCAGCGCGGACAGGAAGCGCTCCTCGGCGTCGACGACGACGAGGTCGGCCCCGGTGGCGGCGACGAAGTCCCGCTCGATCTGCTCGGTCTCGCCCGCCCGCATCAGGCCGTGGTCGACGTACACGCAGGTCAGCCGGTCACCGATCGCGCGCTGGACCAGCGCGGCGGCCACCGCCGAGTCGACGCCGCCGGAGAGACCGCAGATCGCCTGTCCACGCTCGCCGACCTGGGCCGCGATCGCCGCCACCTGCTCCTCGACGATGTTGACCATCGTCCAGGTCGGCCGGCACCCGGCGATGTCGTGCAGGAAGTGCTCGAGGACGGCCTGGCCGTGCTCGGAGTGCAGCACCTCGGGGTGCCACTGCACCCCGGCGATGCGCCGGTCGACGTCCTCGAACGCGGCGACCGTCGCGCGCGGCGAGCGGGCGTTGACCGTGAAGCCCGCGGGCGCGCCGGTCACCTCGTCACCGTGCGACATCCACGAGACGAGCTCGGACGGCACGCCCTCGAGCAGCGTCCCGGGCTCGAGGACCGAGACGGTGGTCCGGCCGTACTCCCGCTGGCCGGTGCGCGCGACCTCGCCGCCGAGCGCCGCGGCCATCGCCATGAACCCGTAGCAGATCCCGAAGACCGGCACCCGGCCGTCGAGCAGGTCGGGGTCGAGGTGCGGGGCGCCCTCCTCGTAGACCGACGACGGTCCGCCGGAGAGGATCACCGCGGTCGGGCCCTTGGCGAGCATGTCCTCGACCGGCATCGTGTGCGGCACGATCTCGGAGTAGACCTTCGCCTCGCGCACCCGCCGGGCGATCAGCTGGGCGTACTGGGCTCCGAAGTCCACGACGAGCACGAGGTCGTGCCGGGGATCCTGCTCCGGGGTCCTGCCGTGCGTCATCGGTGACCTTTCGCGACGAGCCGTGCCGGCGGCGGCGTACGGCGGGCTCCGAGCCTATCGGGGGCGGTCGTGCGCCCGGCACGCCGGCAGCTGACCCGCGCGGCGCCCGTCGCCGCGGTTTCCCAAGGGATGTCGGCGGTTGACTGCTTCCCGGGGTGGATCTGCGCCGGGATGTGGCGACGTCCCCACATCCCTTGGGAAACCGCGACCCGGCGCGGGCGTCGGGGTGGCACCGGGGCCCGGCCTAGGGAGGGAGGCGGCCGGGCCCCGGCGTCCCGCAGCAGGCGGAGAGACTCGCCCACGGGAGGGTCCGGCCACATCGAAGGGAGCACCACAGGCCGGACCCACTGGCCCAACGAGGTCTGCGGGCCGGGGTTACGGGGCCGGAGGGAGGTGCTCCGAAGGTCAGGAGACGCCGACGATCGGCAGCCTCAAGGCCCCCGGCGCGTCGTCGGGCACCACCGGGCTGCGGGGGGCGACCGGGTCGATGCGGCGGTAGTCCTCGCCCAGGGCCGGACGAGCGTCGGTCTCGCCCTTGTTCGGCCACAACGACATCGCCCGCTCGGCCTGGGCGGTGATCGTCAGCGACGGGTTGACCCCGAGGTTGGCGGTGATCGCCGAGCCGTCGTTGACGTGCAGCCCCTGGTAGCCGTAGACGCGCTGGTAGGGGTCGACCACGCCGGTCTCGGGCGAGTCGCCGATGGCGCACCCGCCGAGGAAGTGCGCGGTCATCGGCCGGTCGAACGGCTCCCCGATCGACCCACCGGGCACCCCGCCCATGACCTGGGCCATCAGCCGTACGGCGGTGTTCGCGGCCGGGATCCAGCTCGGGTTGGGCACGCCGTGGCCCTGCCTCGAGGTCAGGTAGCGCCGACGCGTGCCCGGGATCGGCCTGGTGTAGGTCGTGATCGAGTTGTCGAGGCTCTGCATGACCAGCGCGATCACCGTCCGCTCCGACCAGTGCTTCACGTCGTAGAGGCTGCCCAGCGCGCCGCGCTGCTTCCACAGCTCGCCGAGCCAGGTACGCCACCGCGGGTCCGGGCCGTCGCCGTCGGTCAGCACGGTCTGCATCAGCGACATGAAGTTGCTGCCCGGGCCGTAGCGGCACGGCTCGACGTGGGTGTCCTCGTCGGGGTGGAAGCTGGAGGTGATCGCGATGCCCTGGCTGTAGTCGACGCCGGAGTCACGCGGGGCGATCGCGCCCAGGATCGACTCGGAGTTGGTCCGCGCCAGGAACCCCAGCCGCTCGGAGACCCGGGGCAGGTGACCCTCGTCGCGCATCCGGTGCAGCAGCCGCTGGGTGCCCAGCGCGGACGCGGCGAGGACGACGTGCTGCGCGCTGAGCGTGCGGCGCGAGCCCTTGCCGGGCCGCTTGGCCTTGGTGAAGCGGACGTGCACGTCGTAGCCGGCCGACCCGTCCTCCCGGCCGCCCCGGGGAGCGACCCGGGTGACCGTGGTCAGCGGCATCACCCGGGCGCCGTGCTGCTCGGCGAGGTAGAGGTAGTTCTTGACCAGCGTGTTCTTGGCGTTGTGCCGGCACCCGCTCATGCAGGACCCGCAGCCGATGCAGGCCTTGCGCTCCGGCCCGGCACCCCCGAAGTACGGGTCCGCGACGACGTCGCCCGGCTCGTGGCCCGCCGTGCCCTCGGGACCTCCGAAGAACACCCCGACCGGGGTCGGGTGGAAGGTGTCGGCCACCCCCATCTCGCCGGCGACCTTCTCCATCACCTCGTCGGCGGGCGTGCGCAGCGGGTTCTCGACGACGCCCAGCATCCGCTTGGCCTGGTCGTAGAACGGCTCCAGCTCGGAACGCCAGTCGGTGATGTGCGCCCACTGGCGGTCGGTGAAGAACGCGGGCAGCGGCTCGTAGAGGGTGTTGGCGTAGACCAGCGAGCCCCCGCCGACCCCGGCGCCGGAGACGATGACGCAGTCCTTGAGCGCATCGATGCGCTGGATGCCGTAGCAGCCGACCTCGGGGCGGAACAGGTAGCGCTTGACGTCCCAGGAGGTCTCGGCGTAGTCGTCGTCCGCGAAGCGCGCGCCAGCCTCGATGACGCCGACACGGTAGCCCTTCTCGGTCAGGCGCAGGGCGCTGACGGAGCCACCGAAGCCGGAGCCGATGACGAGGACGTCGTAGTCGAGGCCAGCGTCGTCGGTGCTCGCGGCGTCCACCTCAGGCCCGCCCGAGCTTCTTCAGCACCCGCAGGTTGGCCGTCATCATCGCGGCGTACGCCGAGTCGGACATGCCGAGCTGGGGTGCGAAGCGCAGCACCCGCTGCACGGCCACCGACTGCGGCTCGGTGAAGCGGTGGATCCCCTCGCTGCCCTGGCGACGACCCATGCCGGACTGGCGCATGCCGCCCATCGGCGCCTCGATCGAGGCGAAGGTGGCCGCGAACGCCTCGTTGACGTTGACCGTGCCGCAGCGGATCTCGCGTGCGATCGCCCGCGCACGGCGGGTGTCGCGACTGTAGACCGCGCCGTTGAGGCCGTACTCCCCCGCGTTGGCTCGCGCGACCGCGTCGGTCTCGTCCTGGAAGCGGTAGAGCGCGATCACCGGCCCGAACGTCTCGTCGCCGAAGCAGGTCATCTCGGGCGTGACGCCCTCGAGGATGGTCGGCTCGTAGAAGTACGGGCCCAGGTCGGGTCGCGCCCGACCACCGGTGAGGACCCGGGCTCCCTTGGCCACGGCGTCGTCGACGTGCGCGACCACGGTCTCGAGCTGCTCGGCGGAGATCAGCGAGCCCATGTCGTTGCCCCAGCCGAGCGTGGTGCCGAGCGTCATCGCCCGGGTGCGGGCCACGAACCGCTCGACGAACCGGTCGTAGACGCTGTCGGCGACGAACATCCGCTCCATCGCCACGCACAGCTGTCCGGCGTTGGAGAACGAGGCGCGCACCGCACCCTCGGCCGCCTTCTCGAGGTCGGCGTCGTGCAGCACCAGCATCGGGTTCTTGCCGCCGAGCTCGAGCGAGCAGCCGATCAGCCGTTCGGCGCACGCGGCGGCCACGATCCGGCCGGTGGCCGTGGACCCGGTGAAGCAGACGTAGTCGGCGCGCTCGATCACCTGGGTGCCGGTCTGTGAGCCGGGGCCGGCCACGACCTGCCACAGGTCGGGCGGGAACCCGGCCTGCTCGAGCAGCTCGACCCCGAGCAGGGCGGTGAGCATGGTGTGGGCGTCGGGCTTGATCACGACCGCGTTGCCGGCCAGCAGGGCGGGCAGACCGTCGCACAGCGCCATCGTGAAGGGGTAGTTCCACGGCGAGATGATGCCGACGACGCCCTTCGGGACCTGGTTGACCTCGACCCTGGTCAGCACCGGCACGACGCCACGCCGGCGGCTGGTCCCGAGCAGCTCGCGAGCCGTGCGGGCGTAGTAGCGCGCGGTGAGCGCGATGTGCAGCGGCTCGTCGAAGGCGTGCTTGCGGGCCTTGCCGGACTCCCAGACGATCAGGTCGAGGATCTCGGCCTGACGGTCGAGGACGAGGTCGTGCAGGCGCAGCAGGCAGGCGGCGCGCTCGGCCAGCGGGACCTGCGCCCACCGCTCCTGGGCGACCCGGGCGCGGGCGAACGCCTCGGTGACGTCGGACTCGCTCGACTGCGGCACGTGGGCCAGCGGCACCCCGTCGAGCGGCGAGACGGTGGGACGGGTCTCGCCCGAGGTCGCCCGGACGCGGGCGGTGAGGCGGTCGACGTACTCGGGCTCGAAGGCGTAGGACGCCGACGGGTCGAGCTCGGGGTCACGGGGGCCGTCGACGACAGGACCGCCCGCAGAGGGGCCGGAGGAGCTCATGGCGTCGAGGATATGGGACGAGCTCCACCCGATCTACCCTCCGGTAACCGAGGTGGCGCTTGACACATCCGCTTGACGTGTCAAACCACGATGCCGGGGGCCGGCAGCTGGCGGGTCAGGAGCCGCCGGACGTCCCGCTGGGTCCAGGCCACGCGCCGGGCTCGCGTGGCCCTGTTCCACAGGCGCGTGAGGTCAGGGCCCGGGGCCTGGGCCCGACCTCACCGGTCCGGAAGACGCGCGGCCCCGACCAGGGTCGCCACCCGCTCCGCGGGCAGCACCTCCTCGACCACGTGGCGCACCGCGCCGGAGTCCGGCGCGTGCAGCATCCGGCGTACGCCGCCGGGCACGGCCGCCGCGCTGACCAGGCCGACGTGGTGCACGCGACGCCCGGGGCGGGCGAAGAAGTAGAGGTCCCCGACCCGGACCGCGTCGAGGTCGACCGGCTCCAGCGCGGCCGCCTGGTCGGCGGAGTCCCGGGCGATCCGCAGCCCGTGACGGCGGGCGACGACGTGCACCAGGCCGGAGCAGTCGATGCCGTCGCGGGTCAGACCACCCCACTCGTAGGAGGTCCCGAGGAACTCCCGCGCGGTGTCCAGGAGGTCGTGGACGGCCGTCGGGCCCGCGAGCGCCTCGTCGGTCTCCTCCACGCACATCGAGCGGACCCACCCCGGGTAGCCGTGGGGGTCGAGCATGCTGGGCTGCCACGGCGCGACCACCCGGGAGAAGTCCCCGAGTCGCTCGAGGACCAGCACGGGCTCGCCGGGCAGCAGCTGGGTGACCTGCTCGCCCTCGTCGTCCGGGGTGCGCCGGACCGCGGTCAGGTCCCGTGCGGTGATCGGCATGGCCCCGATCCTTCCAGCCTGTCCCAGCGCCGAGACTCCGGGTCAGCGCTCTCGCAGGCCGAGGATCCCGAGCCCGGGGGCGTCGGGCAGCACCAGCCGGGCACCGTCGTACGCCGGCCCGCCGAGGTAGGGCGAGGAGCGCGCCCACCACGCGGCGTCGAGGTCCGCGCCCTGCGTCGTGCCCACGGCCGCGACGAGCGAGGCCGCCGCGCCGACCCCGACGTGCGACTCCATCATGGAGCCGACCATGGTCCCGAGCCCGTGGCTGCGGGCGGCCCCGAGCAGCTCGATCGCCGGCGACAGCCCGCCGCACTTGGCGAGCTTGACGTTGACCAGGTCGCACGCGCGCAGCCGCACCAGCCCGACGAGGTCGCGCAGGTCGAAGAACGACTCGTCGGCCATCACCGGCGTGCTCACGCGCGCGGTGACCCAGGCCAGCCCGACGAGGTCGTGGGCCGGGACGGGTTGCTCGACCAGGGCGACGTCCAGGCCGGCGTCCTCGATCTCGCGCACGACGCGCACCGCGGTGCGCGCGTTCCAACCCTGGTTGGCGTCCAGCCGCAGCTCGATGTCGGGACCGACCGCCTCGCGCACCGCCCGCACCCGGTCGGGGTCGGTGTCGGCGTCGGTGCCGACCTTGAGCTTGAGCGCGGTGAACCCGTCGAGGACCCGGCGACGCGCGGCCCTCGCGAGGTCCGCGGGCGTGCCGGCGGCGAGCGTGACGTCGGTCGCCACGACCAGGTCCGGGCCGGCGGCACCGGTGCGCAGGCCGGCGTACGACGTGAGGTGGTCAGCCAGGCTGACCCCGGCCCGTCGCGCGGCGAGGTCGTGCAGGGCGACGTCGACGGCCGCCTTGGCACCCCGGTTGCCGACCACGGTCCACCGCAGCACCGGCCCCGCCTCCCGCGGGTCGGCCGGACCGCCGACCAGGGCCTCGGCGAGCGGGCCGTCGATGCAGGCCGTGGCCCCCGCCAGCGACTCGCCCGTGATCCGCCAGGCCTGCGGCGCCTCCCCCCAGCCCTCCACCCCGTCCTCGTCGCGCACCCGCACCACGACGCTGTCGATGGTCTCGGTGCGGCGCAGCGCGGTCACGAACGGGGTGTGCAGCCCGACCGAGACGGCCGCGGTCGAGATCGAGGCGATGCGGCTCACGAGTGGAGCGGACGGCCCGCGCGGTCCTCGAGCGCGGCCCAGGCCCGAGCCGCGACCCGGGAGACGAGGGCGGAGCCGTCGGCCGGGGACGCACCGTGCCGGGTCAGCACGACCAGCACGAACGGCGGGTGGTCGGAGGGACGCACCAGGGCCGCGTCGTGGGTGACGCCACCGATCCAGCCCGTCTTGTTGGCCACCACGACCCCCTCGGGCAGGCCGGCGGGGATGCCGGCCCGGTCGGTCTGCGCGCGCAGGTCGGCCTCGACGGCGGCCATCGACTCCGGTCCACCGAGCCGGCCGTCGACGATCCCGACCAGCACCAGGCCGAGGTCCCGGGCGGTCACGACGTTCGCGAGACCGGCCTCGATCGCCGGCTCGTCCTCGATGCCGTGGGTCACCGCGGTCAACGGCGAGGCGCCCGCCTCCTCGAGCACGGCGGCCACCTCGTCGAGGCCCACCGCCTCGAGGACCAGGTTGGCGGCGAGGTTGCCCGACACGCTGACGCTGCGACGGACGAGGTCGCGCAGGGGCACCTGCTGGCCGAGCAGGTCCCAGGTCGCGGGATCCTGGTCGTAGTCCCGGTGCATCGTGTAGCGCTGGCCCGCGACGGCGGAGTCGAGCTCGTCACGGACCCTCACCGGGGCGTCGAGGTCGAGCACCCCCCGCTCGTGGAGCCGGTGCGCCGCGACGGCGATCGGCAGCTTGATCGTGCTCGCGGCCCGGTGCGGCTCGCGGTCGTCGCGCGCCCACCAGGTCCGGCCCTCGGCGCTGGCCAGCCACGACGAGATCGTGCGCGAGGTCGAGGACCGGGTCGTCACGTCAGGCCCCGCCGCCGGTCGAGCCGTCGGCCGGACCGCCCGTGATCGCGAGCTGGTCGGCGAGGTCCACGAGGCCGGTCACCCGGAGGTCCGGGCGCAGGAAGTGGCCGGGGTAGGGAGCCGAGCCGGTGCGGTCGACCCAGGCCCCGGCGAGGCCGGCGCGCCGGGCCCCGTGGACGTCCCAGGGGTGCACGGCCACCAGCAGGTGGTGCCCGGCTGCCTCCCCGGTGTGGGCGACCGCGTGGTCGTAGGCCGCCGCGGCGGGCTTCCAGACCCCCGCGTCGGCCACGCTGAGCGTGGCCTCCACCAGGTCGGCGACGCCGGCGCGCTCGAGCAGGCCCTGCGCCACCGAGGCGGCGCCGTTGCTCAACGTGACCAGGCGTACGCCGTGCTCGGCGAGCGCGCGGAGCCCGTCGGGGACGTCGGGGTGCACGGGCAGCGCGGAGAAGCCGGCCAGGACGTGCTCGACCGCGGCGGCGCGGTCGCCGTCGGCTCCGGGGCCGACGAGGTCGGCGGGCAGCATGGCGTCCAGCAGGTCCCGGCCGATGTCGGCGAAGGCCGCCATCTCCCCCAGGGTGCTCAGGGCCATGCCGTCGCGGAGCACGGAGGCGAACCAGGTCGAGGCCAGCGACTCGTCGGCCCCGACGTCGGCGAAGCGCCGCCGCATCGGGGCGAGGTCCGAGACGGTCTCGTTGACGTCGAGGACGACGACCCGGACGTCGGCGGCGCTCACCGTCCCGCCTTCACTGGGCACCACTCACTGCACCACTCACGCACCACGCCCTCACTGCACCACGACCTCGACCCGCTGGAACTCCTTGAGCTCGGTGTAACCGGTCGTGGCCATCGAGCGCCGCAGGGCACCGATCAGGTTCATCGTGCCGTCGGCGACCCGGGACGGCCCGAACAGGATCTCCTCGAACGTGCCGACCCGGTCGAGCTCCACCCGCTCACCGCGGGGCAGCTCGGCGTGGTGGGCCTCGCCACCCCAGTGGAAGCCGCGACCGGGGGCGTCGGTGGCCCGGGCGAACGGCGAGCCGACCATGACGGCGTCGGCCCCGCAGGCGATGGCCTTCGCCACGTCACCGGAGCGGCCGATCGAACCGTCGGCGATGACGTGGACGTAGCGGCCCCCGGACTCGTCGAGGTAGTCGCGACGCGCCGCTGCCACGTCCGCGACCGCCGATGCCATCGGCACCGAGATGCCCAGCACGGTGCGTGTCGTGTGGGCGGCGCCGCCGCCGAAGCCGACCAGGACGCCCGCGGCGCCGGTGCGCATCAGGTGCAACGCGGCCTGGTGGGTCGCACAGCCACCCACCACGACCGGGACGTCGAGCTCGTAGATGAACTCCTTGAGGTTCAGCGGCTCGGCCTGGCTCGAGACGTGCTCGGCGCTGACCGTGGTGCCTCTGATCACGAACATGTCGACGCCGGCGTCGACGACGACCTTGGACAGCTCCTGGGTGCGCTGCGGGGACAACGACCCCGCGACCGTGACCCCGGCGGCGCGGATCTCGCGCAGCCGCTCGGTGATCAGCTCGGGCTTGACGGTCTCGGTGTAGATCTCCTGCAGGCGCTGGGTCGCCTGGGTGCCGCGCAGGCCGGCGACCTCCTCGAGCAGCGGCTCGGGATCCTCGTAGCGCGTCCACAGCCCCTCGAGGTTGAGCACCCCGAGCCCGCCGAAGCGACCCATCGCGATCGCGGTGGCCGGCGACATCACCGAGTCCATCGGGGCCGCGAGCACCGGCATCGAGAACCGGTAGGCGTCGATCTGCCAGTCGGTGCTGACCTCCTCGGGGTCACGGGTGCGCCGCGAGGGCACGATGGCGACGTCGTCGAAGGCGAACGCGCGGCGGGCCCGCTTGGCCTGGCCGATCTGGATCTCGGTCACGGGGTGAGCCTATCGGCGCGACGGCCCGGCGCGACACGACGCACGGCCCACCCTCAGTCGGTGCCGGACCCGGACCGCGGGTCGGGCTGCGGGTCGGGCGGGGGTCCGGCCGGGGAGGCCGCGGCCCGGCGCTCGTCCTTGCGCGCCACGACGAGCGCTGCGACACCGGTGCCGATGGCCCCGAGGACGAGCACGAGGCCGGCGATGTTGTCCCACCGCGGCCCGCTGGCCCACTCCCGGTAGGCGTCGTAGCTCTCGATGCTGATCGGGCAGTCACCCTGGTCGGCGTCCGCGAAGCCGGACGAGGGCTGGCCCTCGGCGACACAGTCGAGCGACGGCTCCCCCGGGGTGGGGAGCACGAACAGGGCGATCCCCACCAGCAGGAGCGCGCCGGAGATGACCAGGAGCGTGGCACGGCGCGTCATGGGCGCCATCCTCGCCCACCGGGTCTGGTGCCAGAGTGAGGCCATGCCGGGTCCGCAGGATCGCCGACGTCGTCCAGGAGTGCGCCGAGGAGGTCTTCGTCGCCCTGCCGCACGACCGCTACCAGGTGATCACCGAGCACCGTCCGGGCCCGTGAGCAGGCCCCGGCCCACGACGGCGGCCTGGCTGCTCCTCGCCACCGCGCTCGTCCTCGTGCCGGGGTGCAGCCTCCCGGGCCGACCGGGCGGCGACCCGGTCATGCCCTCGGGCCTGGAGCCGACCCCGGTGCGCACGCCGCCCGGGCCGGCGTACACCGCCCAGCCGATAGCGGCTGACCCACCGTCCACGTCGGTCGTCGTCGGAGACAGCACGGCCGCGCTCCGATCGGCCTCCGAGGTCGACTGGCTGCCCGACGGCCGGCTGTTGGTGCAGCGGACCAGCTACGAGCGCAGCGGGCCCGACCTCGGGGTGACCGGGACGCGCGCGCAGCTCGTGGACCCCGCGACCGGCGCGGTCGAGCGAGCGGTCCGGGGCGACCTCCTCGCCGACTGGGGCGTGACGCCGGAGGCGATCACGGCGAGGTTCGGCAACCGCCTGGTGATCTACTCGCCGGACCTGACGGGTCGTCGCGTCGTCGAGGTCGACGCCTCGTCGGTCCGGACCGACCAGGCCGAGGGCCCGTACGCCGAGTTCTCGATGTTCGGCCGGGCCTACACCCTCGACGGCGTGACGTGGGTGCAGTGGGGCGTCAACAGCGAGGACGACACGCGCACCGACCACGGGGTGCTGCGCATCGAGGGGGGTCGGGTCGACGAGGTCCTCCGCAACCAGCCGGTCGTGTCGCTCGTGCCCGGTCGCGACGGCGCAGCGCTCCTGGTGCTGATGCAGGACAACGGGGCCGACGAGAGCTGCGGCGGCTGTGTCGTCGAGCAGAAGGTGGTCGAGCTCGACCCGGCGACCGGCGAGGTCGCGGCCGACTACGGCATGCCCGACGGCTACGACCGCAGCTGGCGCGTCGAGGCCCTGGACCGGATCGGCGCTCAGGTCGTCGTGCGCTTCGCGATCGGCGAGGCCGAGACGCGAGCAGACCCCGGCGTCCTGCGGGCGACCTGGGTCTACGACGGCCGCTGGCGCCACCTCGAGGACGTCGACGGGACCCGCACCACCTGGCAGGACGGCGGCCGGCTGGTCTGGACCCAGCTGCAGGCGCGACGCGACGAGGGCGAGGGTGCGGCGTACCGCCTGGAGTGGGTGCCCGACGACGGGCCGGCCGAGGTCCTCCTCGACGGCGCGAGCGGGTGCCGGCGCAACCGCGGCGCGGCGGCCGTGCCCCGCGGAGCTCTCCTGTGCCCGCTCATCGACGCGCCCGGCTCCCTGCTGCCGCCGGGATGAGCCGTCAGCGGACGGAGTAGTTCGGCGCCTCCACGGTCATCTGCACCCCGTGCGGGTGGCTCTCCTGGAGCGAGGCCTGGGTGATCCGCACGAAGCGGCCCTTCTCCTGCAGCTCGGGCACGGTCCGCGCGCCGACGTAGAACATCGACTGGTTCAGCCCGCCGATCAGCTGGTGGGCGACCGCGGAGAGCGGGCCGCGGTAGGCGACCTGGCCCTCGATGCCCTCGGGGACGATCTTGTCGTCGCTGTCGACCTCGGCCTGGAAGTAGCGGTCCTTGGAGTAGGACTTCTTGCCGCGGCTGCTCATCGCGCCCAGCGAGCCCATGCCGCGGTAGGTCTTGTACTGCTTGCCGTTGACGAAGACGAGCTCGCCGGGCGACTCCTCGCAACCGGCGAGCAGGGATCCGACCATGACCGCGTCGGCCCCGGCGACCAGCGCCTTGGCGATCTCGCCGGAGTGCTTCATGCCGCCGTCGGCGATCACGGGGACACCGGCCGGGGCGCAGGCCAGCGAGGCCTCGTAGACCGCGGTGATCTGGGGTACGCCGACCCCGGTGACGACCCGGGTGGTGCAGATCGAGCCGGGGCCGACCCCGACCTTGACGGCGTCGGCACCCGCGTCGACGAAGGCCTGGGCGCCCTCGCGGGTCGCGACGTTGCCACCGATCACCTGCACGTGGCGGGTCGCAGGGTCGCTCTTGAGCCGCTCGACCATCTCGAGCAGGAGCCGGACGTTGCCGTGCGCGGTGTCGGCGACCAGCACGTCGACGCCGGCCTCGACCAGCGTCGTGGCGCGCTGCCAGGCGTCGCCGAAGTAGCCGATCGCGGCGCCGACCATCAGCCGGCCGTGGCCGTCGTTGGAGGCGTGGGGGAACTGCTCGGACTTCACGAAGTCCTTGACCGTGATCAGGCCGGCCAGGCGGCCCTGGTCGTCGACGAGCGGCAGCCGCTCGCGCTTGTGCCGGCGCAGCAGCGTGGTCGCCTCGTCGCGGTCGATGCCCACGGGACCGGTGATCAGCGGCATCGGGGTCATCACCTCGTCGACCTTGGTGCTGGCCCACGCAGCGACCGGGGTGAAGCGCAGGTCGCGGTTGGTGATGATGCCGAGGAGGCAGTCGTCGGCGTCGACGACCGGCAGGCCGGACACGCGGTACTCACCGCAGCGCTGATCGAGCTGCTCCAGCGTCGCGTCGGGACCGATCGTGACCGGGTTGGAGATGATGCCGGTCTGGGTCCGCTTGACCAGGTCGACCTGGTAGGCCTGGTCGGTGATCGACAGGTTGCGGTGCAGCACGCCGAGCCCGCCCTGGCGGGCCATCGCGATCGCCATCCGCGACTCCGTCACGGTGTCCATCGCGGCGCTGACCAACGGGACCCGGAGCGAGATCTCCCGGGTCAGCCGCGAGGTGGTGTCGATGTCGGACGGGGCGAGGTCGGAGTGCCCCGGCAGCAGCAGCACGTCGTCGTAGGTGAGACCGACCGCAGCGAACTTCTCGGGGAGCTCCACGGGCCCCATGGTAGACCGGGGCCGCGGCTCTCCGCGCTCAGGCCGAGACGGGCAGGGGACGGATCTCGCGCAGCGGGATCCGCACCGTCAGCACGTCGCCGGCCATCCGGATCCGACCGCGCATGTTGGCCGAGAGCACCATCGGCATCACCGCCTGGTTGGCAGCCTCGGTACGGATCAGCAGCTCCTCGGCCCCGAGCCCCCGGGCCAGGCGTGCCGCGTCGCTGAGCAGCCGGGTGCCGAGACCGCGACGCTGCCAGGCCGGGTCGACGGCGAGGTCGACACCACGCGCACCCGGGTCGTCCGTGCCGACCGGCAGCAGGTGGGCGTGGCCGACCACGAGGTCCCCGGCGCGTGCCTCGACCCCCGACGACAGCACGACGAAGGTCACCTCGACGCCGGCCCCGAGGCGCCCGTCCGGACCGTCGGAGACCCGCTCCCGGGCCAGGACGTCGTCGACGAGCGCCGCGATCGCCCGCCCACGCTCGTGCTCGGTGGCGGTGAACGGCTCAGCCCGGCGGATCTGCACCCGCACCGCCGCCACGCTCAGCTCGAGCACGTCGACCTGGTCGCCGCTCACCTCGGTGTCGGCGTCGAAGAGGTGGGCGACCACGTCGGGGAAGGACGCCGGCGCAGCGATCACCGACCGCGCCGCCTCGACGAACCTCGTCGGCTGGTCGCTCAGAGCGGCCTCGGAGCAACGCAGGGCCAGCACGTCGGACCCGCCGGCGCTCTGCACCAGCGCGACGACCGCGACGCGGTCGAGGTCCTCCGACGTCTCGAGGACCAGCTCGTCGGTGACGGGCCCGCCCTCCCCGATCGGTCCCACCGTGCCGGCCGCACCGGCGGCGGGGAAGATCTGCAGCGCCCGGATGTCCACTCCGGCCTCGCCGCAGGTGCGCGCGAGACCGGCCAGGGTCCCCGGCCGGTCCGGGAGGGTCGTCCGCACGCGCCACAGCATGAACCCCATCCTGGGCCGAGCACGTTGCCGCTCCGCGTCGGTGGTGTTACACCGGCGACACATCGGTCGAGGCACGGCCGCCCTCGACCGCCTCGCGCAGGCCTCGCGCGGCCAGCCGGTCCGCGCGCTCGTTGCCCTCGTGACCGGCGTGGCCCTTGACCCAGAACCACTCCACGTCGTGGCGCTCGCACGCCGCGACCAGCTCTCGCCACAGGTCGGCGTTCTTGACCGGGTCCTTGGCCTTGGTGAGCCAGCCGTTGCGCTGCCAGCCCCCGACCCACGAGGTGATCCCGTTGCGCACGTAGGTGCTGTCGGTGTGCAGCTCGACACGGACCGGGCGGGTCAGGGCGTCCAGCGCCCGGATCGGCGCAGTGAGCTCCATCCGGTTGTTGGTCGTGGTCCCGGCCTCGCCGCCGCACAGCTCGAGCTCGTGCCCGGCGACCTGGAGCAGCGCACCCCACCCGCCCGGGCCGGGGTTGGGCACGCACGCCCCGTCGGTGTGGACGACCACCACCTCACGACCCTGCGCCGGTGCGGGCCCTGCCTCGTCGGTGCTCACCGGGCCACGCTAGGTCCTCGCCCTACGATCGCCCGGTGGACGCGCTGCGCCGGCTCGGACTGAACCGTGGCCTCGTCCTCCTCGCCGCCGTGAGCACCCTGGTGCTGCGTCTGAGCACCGTCGGCCAGCCGCTGCGACCCGACGAGGCCGGGTTCCTGCTCGTGGCCCGGTCGTGGGCACCGAGCGCGAGCTCGCTCTACGGGCCCTACTTCGTCGACCGACCCCCGATGCTGATCGCGCTGGTCCGGCTCACCGACGCGGTCGCCGGTGCCGTCGGGGTCCGGCTGCTCGGAGCCGTGGCGTGCACGGTGTTCGTGCTGCTCGCGGCCGGTGCGGCGCGCGAGGTGGCCGACTCCCGCGCGGCGCGCTGGACCGCGCTCGCGGCCGCCGCGCTGAGCTGCGACGCGATGATCGACCAGGTCTCGGTCAAGGGCGAGGTCCTGGCCCTCCCGCTTGCTGATGGGCGGGTGCTGGGCCGCCCTGGTCGGCGTACGCCGCGACCGTGCGGGTCTCCTCCTGCTCGCGGGGCTCCTGGGCGGGCTGGCCCTCGGCCTGAAGCAGAACCTCGGCGGGTCGCTGGTCTTCACCCTCGTGCTGCTGGTGCTCTCCTGGCGCACCGGACGCCTCGGCGGCCGGCGGGCGCTCGGGCTCGGCACGCTCGCCGGCGTCGGGGCCGGCCTGCCTGCGCTGGCCTCCGTCGGGTGGGCGCTCGCCGCGGGCGTACGGCTGAGCACGCTGGTCTACGCCGTCGCCGGGTTCCTCAGCGACGCGGCCCAGGTGATCGCGACCGAGCCGACCGCAGCACCCGAGCGCCGGGCGCTCGAGCTGGTGGCGATCGCGGTCGGCGCCGGGATGGTCCTGCCCGCCGCCGGCCTGGTGCTCGGGGGCAGCTTCTGGAGCGCCTACCTCTTCCCCCTGCTGCCCGGTCTCGCGCTCACCACCGCGCTGCTGACCCGCGCCCTGTGGCGCCGTCCCGGCCACCGGCGACGGATGCTGCGCACGGTCGTGATCGGTGCCGTCGCCTCGACGCTGGTCAGCGTGGGCGTCGCCGCGGTCCTGCGGACCCTCCACCCCGATCCCGAGGTCGCCGCCGGTGCTGCCATCGGCCGGGTCGCCGAGCCCGGGGACACGCTCACGGTGTTCGGGGGCGACGCCGACCTGCAGTACGCCAGCGGGCTGGCCTCGCCGTACGCCTACCTGTGGAGCCTGCCGATGCGCGCCCTCGACCCGACGCTGGAGGCGCACTACACCGAGCACGGTCGCGACTGCCTCGGCCGTCGGGTGCTGCTGCTCGACGGGGTCGACCGACCCGCGCTCCCGCTGACCTGTGGGTGACGGGAACAGGTGCGAGACTGGGGCGATGCTGAGCCCGGACCTGGCGCGTCGCCTGGAGCAGGCGGGCCTGACCTGGTCGCCCCAGCCCGGGGACCGGTTCGTGATCCCGGACCGCGACCTCGACGACGAGGTCTTCGTGCTCAGCGACATGGTCATCGAGCGGCTCGACCTGCCGGACGTCGGTGCGGTGCTGGCCTTCAACGGCACCACCGAGTGGGCCCTGGACTCCCTCGAGGCCGCGGAGGCGCTGTGGCTGCCGCGCGAGGACCAGCTCCGCGAGCTGCTCGGGGACCACGTCGTGGGCCTCGAGCGGCTGCCGGTCGCCCCGGACGAGCCGGCGGGCTGGCTGGTGCGCGCCCGGGTGGGCGGTCGTGAGGAGCGCCACGTCGACGTCGCCGCGGACGCGGCCTACGCCCGGGCGCTGCTAGCCGTCCTCACCGCCTGAGGTCGGCGACGACGACGGCCCGCCGCCCCACGCGAGCGCGGGGACGACGGGCCGTCGAGGTGCTGGGTGCTGCTGGTTGCTCCCGGTCTCAGTGACCGTGGCCGTGGCCGTGGCCACCGGCGGGGGCGTCGTCGGACTCCTCGGGCTTGTCGACGATCAGGGTCTCGGTCGTCAGCAGCATGCCGGCGATCGAGGTGGCGTTGACCAGCGCCGAGCGCGTGACCTTGACCGGGTCCAGGACGCCCTGGGCGACCAGGTCGCCGTACTCGCCGGTCGCGGCGTTGTAGCCGTTGCCGGCACCGAGCTCACGGACCTTGGTGGTGATGACGTAACCGTTCTCCCCACCGTTCTCGGCGATCCAGCGCAGGGGCTCGTCGGCGGACTTGCGCACGATGCGCGCGCCCACGGCCTCGTCACCGGTGAGACCGAGGTCGTCCTTGAGCACCGAGACGGCGTGGATCAGTGCGGACCCGCCCCCGGCGACGATGCCCTCCTCGATCGCGGCGCGTGTCGCGGAGACGGCGTCCTCGATGCGGTGCTTCTTCTCCTTCAGCTCCACCTCGGTGGCCGCACCGACGCGGATCACGCAGACGCCGCCGGCGAGCTTGGCGAGACGCTCCTGGAGCTTCTCGCGGTCCCAGTCGGAGTCGGTGTTCTCGATCTCGGCCTTGATCTGGTTGACGCGGCCCTCGACCTCACCAGCGTCGCCGGCCCCGTCGACGATCGTCGTGTCGTCCTTGGTCACGACCACGCGGCGCGCGGTGCCGAGCACCTCGAGGCCGACCTGGTCGAGCTTGAGCCCGACCTCGGGCGCCACGACCTGCGCGCCGGTCAGCGTCGCGATGTCCTGCATCATCGCCTTGCGGCGGTCGCCGAAGGCCGGGGCCTTGACGGCGACGGCGTTGAAGGTGCCGCGGATCTTGTTCACGACCAGGGTCGAGAGAGCCTCGCCGTCGACGTCCTCGGCGAGGATGAACAGCGGCTTGCCGGCCTGGATGACCTTCTCCAGCAGCGGCAGGACGTCGGCCACGGCCGAGATCTTGCCCTGGTGCAGGAGGATGTAGGGGTCGTCGAGGACGGCCTCCATGCGCTCGGGGTCCGAGACGAAGTACTGGCTGATGTAGCCCTTGTCGAACTGCATCCCCTCGGTGAACTCCAGGTCGGTGCCCATCGAGTTGGACTCCTCGACCGTGATCACGCCGTCCTTGCCGACCTTGTCGAAGGCCTCGGCCAGCAGGTCGCCGATGTGGGAGTCGCGGGAGGAGATCGTGGCCACCGAGGCCATGTCCTCACGGGTCTCGACCTCGCGGGCGGCGTCGCGCAGCGCGTCGCCGACGGCGGCGGTGGCGAGGTCCATGCCGCGCTTGAGCCCCATCGGGTTGGCACCGGCGGCAACCGCGCGCAGGCCCTCGTGGACCATGGCCTGGGCCAGCACGGTGGCGGTGGTGGTGCCGTCACCGGCGACGTCGTTGGTCTTGGTGGCCACCTCCTTGGTCAGCTGGGCGCCGAGGTTCTCGAACGGGTCGTCCAGCTCGATCTCGCGAGCGACGGTCACCCCGTCGTTGGTGATCGTGGGGGCGCCCCACTTCTTGTCGAGGACGACGTAGCGGCCCTTGGGGCCGAGCGTCACCTTGACGGCGTTGGCAAGGGCGTCGACGCCCCGCTCGAGCGCGCGGCGTGCGTGCTCGTCGAACTCCAGGATCTTGGGCATGGGTCTCCTTCGTGCTGTGCACGGGTGGTGCGTTGACTAGCGAGGGAGCCAGCGATGGCTGGCGCGATTCAGGGCCGGGCGCAGAACGGGTCGTGGTCCTGCACGGCACCGTGGCGCCGTTGCAGGCCCACGACCCGGAACGTCCTGCTGGGTGGCTGGATCAGCCGACGACCGCGAGCACGTCGCGGGCGGAGAGGATGAGGTACTCCTCGCCGGAGTACTTGACCTCGGTGCCGCCGTACTTCGAGTAGATCACCTTGTCGCCCACGGCGACGTCGATCGGGACGCGGTTGCCGGAGTCGTCGACACGACCCGGTCCGAGGGCCACGACCTCGCCCTCCTGGGGCTTCTCCTTGGCGGTGTCCGGGATGACGAGGCCGGACGCGGTGGTCTGCTCGGCTTCGAGCGCCTTGACCACGATGCGGTCCTCGAGGGGCTTGATGTTGACCGACACGATGTCGACCTCCACTTTCTCCACTGTTCGTTGATGCTTGGTCTGGGTGTTGCTCGGGTGGTGGTGCACGTGGGGGCAGGCTCACTTCGGCGCCGTCGCGGGGGTCGCCTCACATCACCTGCACTGGCACACTCACGGGGAGAGTGCCAGGTCCGAAACTAGCACTCTCGATCAGCGAGTGCCAGCAGGGTCCCGGCGTACGTCGTCCGCCGCACTGCGAGGATGCGCGGGTGGACCTCGACACCTGCCGCTGGCTGCTCGGTGACGAGGGACGCGCCCTGCTCGAGGACCTCGCCGCGGGGGGGTGGGGACGCGGCTCCGAGGTCACCCCCGACCGCCTCGCCGCCGCCCGGACCCAGCTCGAGCTGCGCCGGCACGCTCGCGCCAAGCTCGGCGACGACGCCGCCCGGATGTGGTTCACCCGCGACGGTCTCGAGCAGGCCACCCGCGCCCGGGTGGCCGAGCACCGCGCCGCTCGGCTCGTGGCCTTCGGGGCCGCGACCCTGATCGACCTCGGCTGCGGCATCGGCGGCGACCTGGTGGCGGCCGCGCGAGCCGGGCTGACCTGCGTCGGCGTCGACACCGACCCGGTGCGCGTCGCCCTGGCCGAGGCCAACCTCGCCGCGCTCGGGCTGCCGGGCGCGGTGGCGGTCGCCGACGCGACGACGATGGACCGCTCCCCCTTCGAGGTCGCCTTCGCCGACCCGGCGCGGCGTACCGGGGCCGGTCGGAGCTTCCGCTCCGAGGACTGGACCCCCCCGTGGTCCTTCGTCGAGCAGCTGCTGGCCGGCGACGCCTGCGTCAAGGCCGCCCCCGGCCTGCCGCACGACCTCGTGCCCGACGGGGTCGAGGCGGAGTGGGTCAGCGACCACGGCGAGGTCAAGGAGGCCGCCCTCTGGTCGGGCCGGCTGGCCACCACGCGCCGCCGCGCGACCGTGATCGGCGAGGGCGGGCTGGCCACACTCACCGAGACCGACCCCGTCGAGGAGGAGCTCTGCGCCCCGGGCGAGGTCCGCGCGTTCCTCTACGAGCCCGACGGCGCGGTGATCCGCGCCGGCCTGGTCACCGCCGTGTGCGCGGGTGTCGGCGGTGCCCGCCTGGACCCGCACCTGGCCTACGTCGCCTCGTCCCAGGCCGTCGGCTCCGCGTTCGCCCGCGGCTACCGGGTCCGCGAGCAGCTCCCCTACCGCGAGAAGCAGCTGCGCGCGGCCCTGCGCGAGCGCGGGATCGGTCGTCTGACGATCAAGAAGCGTGGCGTCGAGGTCGTGCCCGAGGAGCTGCGCAAGCGGCTGCGGCTCACCGGTGACGGCGAGGCGACGTTGGTGATGACGCGGATCGCCGGCAAGGGCACCGCCCTGCTCGTCGACCCCCTCTGAGGCGATCGGTCGCCCCCACCCCCACACCCCCCACCGCCGGGCAGACCGATAGTCCCTGGCACCACGGTCGTCCCGACCGACGGTGGACGACCCTCGTGTCAGGGACTGTCGTCGGCGCCGCCGACGGTGCCGCCGTGGCACAGTGACGCGGATGAGCGACCACGCCCCGCCCGCACCCGGCGGCTCGGAGTCCGGCCTGGCCGACGACGCCTTCTCGCCCGTGTGGGCCGACGACGACCGCCCACGCATCCCGCGCGTCGCCGCCGAGCGCGAGGCGCTCGCGGCCTACCTGGACTACTACCGGGCCACCGTCGAGATGAAGTGCCGCGACCTGCCCCCGGAGCTGGCCCGGGTCCGGTCCGTGCCGCCGTCGACGATGTCCCCGCACGGGGTGGTCCGCCATCTCGCCGGGGTCGAGCGCTGGTGGTTCCAGCAGAACGTCGAGCGGCGCGACGTGCCGTTCCTCTTCATCACCGCCGAGGAGCCCGAGCTGGACTTCGACCCTCCCGCGGACGCCGACCTCGCGGCCGACCTGGCGACGTGGCGTGCCGAGTGCGAGGTCTCCCGCGAGATCGTCGCCGCTCACGGCCTCGACGACACCGCACGACCGTTGGACTGGCACGAGGACGTCGACCTGCGCTGGGTGGTGCTGCGGGTGATCACCGAGTACGCCCAGCACTGCGGGCACCTCGACCTGCTCCGCGAGTCGATCGACGGCAGGACCGGCTCGTGAGACCGCGCCGTCGGTCTCCTGCTCACCGGGCCACGGAGCGTGCCATCCTCGCCGCCACCTCGGCCGCGGCGGCGCGCAGCTCGGGGCCGCCCTCGACGGTGATCTCGAAGGGCAGGCCCGCCAGCCACTCCCCGGCGTACATCGTCGGGTTGCTGGTGGTGCCGGTGACCACGCACCGCTCCGGGCCGAGCGGCTCGAGACGGCCCATCGTCGGACGCAGCCACGGCGCCACCTCGCCCATCGGCGCGTGGAGGACCACGCGGGCCTCGTGCTCCCAGCCCGATGCGAGGTTCTCCTCGAGCGCGGCCACCGGGTCGAGCCCCTCGGGGGTCTCGAAGCCGAGGCAGAGCTGCTCGACGCCGCTGACCCGGTCGATGCGGTAGGTCCGCACGGCGTGCGCGTGGTGGGCGAAGCACAGCAGGTACCACAGGCCGTGACGCACCACGACCGACCACGGGTCGACGACGAAGCAGTGCGCGCGACCGGACGCGCTGCGGTAGTCGAAGCGCACCTGACGCTGCTCGCCCACGGCCTCGACCAGCGCACTGGTCACGACCGGGTCCGGCCGCGCCGCGCGGTCGGGCACCGCGCGCGCGTGCTCGCGCATCGTCGCCGCCTGCCGGGCCACCGGGACCGGCAGGGCCCGGATGATCTTGCCGAGCCCGGAGCCGACCGGGTCCTCGTCGTCCGCGGCGGCGTGCCGGCCGTCGAGCACCGCCATCACGAGCCCGAGCGCCTCGCCGGCGGTGAAGACCAGGGACGGCAGCCGCAGCCCCCGACCGATCCGGTACCCGCCGTACGGCCCGCGGACCGACGCCACCTCGATGCCGGCCTCGCGCAGGATCGCCACGTAGCGGCGCGCGGCCCGGTCGGTGACCCCCAGCCGCTCCGCGAGCTCCGCGGCGGTGCAGCCCGGACGGTGCTGGAGGATCTCCAGGGCGCGCAGGGCTCGGGCGGTCGGGCTGGTCCCACTCATCGGGCCACCCTCGCACCGCGCCGCCGGATCCGGAACCAGATCGTCCGGAACCGGTCCTACCGTGGCGGCATGAACGCCTCCACCGCCTCCCTCCCGGACGCCGCGCACCTCGAGCACACGGTGCTGCGGGCGATCTCCTTCCACCACGTGCGCTTCCCCGGCCTCGAGCTCGTCGACGTCGAGATCGAGGGCGAGATCGACGGGGTCACGATCAACGGGGTCGACATCGGGCCACTCGTGGACGCCGAGCTCGACCGTCGGACGCCCGAGCGGACGAAGATGAAGCCGACCACCGTCGAAGGATTCCAGGACGCCTGGGCGACCCTCGAGCGGCTCTGGGCGCAGACCGAGGAACGAGCGCGCGACCTGCCCCCCGAGCTCCTGCACGAACAGGTGCGCGGCGAGTGGTCCTTCATCCAGACGCTGCGCCACCTCGGCTTCGCCAGCGCCGCCTGGGCGGGCCGGATGGCGCTCGGCGACCCCACGCCGTGGCACCCCCTCGACCTGCCCTGGGACGAGGCACCGGGGTGGGAGGGCATCCCGTGGGACCGCGAGGCGCGGCCCTCGCTCGACGAGGTCCTCGCTGTACGCCGGGTGCGCCAGGAGATGGTCCGCGACCTGATCTCGTCGCTGACGCCGGACGTGCTCGCCGAGCACCGCACCATGACCGAGCCGGGCTGGCCGCAGCTCGAGGACGTCGCGCTCGCCCAGTGCCTGTCGATCGTGGTCAACGAGGAGTGGCACCACCGGCTCTACGCCGAGCGGGACCTCGACGCGCTGACGACGACCACCCCCACCAGCCCCACCGCCCCCACCGACAGCACCAAGGAGATCTGACGTGGACATCATCCTGATCGCCGGCATGTGGCTCGACGCGAGCGCCTGGGACGAGGTCGTCCCCGAGCTCGTCCGCCTCGGCCACCGACCCGTCCCCCTGACGCTGCCCGGCCAGGGTGACGGTGACCGCGACGCGACGTACGACGACCAGGTGGCCGCCGTCGTCGCCGCCGTCGACGCCGCCGACGGGCCCGCCCTGGTGGTCGGGCACTCCGCGGCCTGCGCGCTCGCGTGGGTGGCCGCCGACGCGCGGCCCGACCACGTGGCAGGCGTGGCGCTGATCGGCGGCATGCCCAGCGCCGACGGCGAGACCTACTTCGGCCCGTTCGACCCGGTCGACGGCGTCGTGGCCTTCCCGGGGTGGGAGCCCTTCGCGGGCCCCGACTCCGACGACCTGTCGGAGGAGCAGAAGCAGACGTTCGAGGCGGGCGCGATCGCCGTGCCGGGCACCGTCACCCACGGGGTCGTGCGCCTGGCCGACGAGCGCCGCTACGCGGTCCCGGTGACCATGGTCTGCCCCGAGTTCAGCCCCGCCGAGGCGCAGCAGTGGGTCGCGGACGGCGACGTCCCCGAGCTGGCGAGGGCGTCCCGGGTCGAGTACGTCGACATCGACTCCGGCCACTGGCCGATGTGGAGCCGGCCCACCGAGCTCGCCCGCGTCCTCGCGGACTGCGCCGAGTCCTGAGGGCGGACGGAGCGCCGTAGCGCCCGACCGTCAGCCGGCCGGATGCTTGCCGTGGAACCGTTGTTGCTTGTTCCTGTTGCCGCACACCCTCATCGAGCACCACCGTCCCGTACGGGAGCGCGAGTGGTCGTAGAACGCCCACTGGCAGGCGTCGTTGTGGCAGGCCTTGACCCGCGACCAGGTGCCGTCAGCGGTCGCCTCGGCGACGATGCACAGCAGTCGACCGACCATTCCTGCCGTTCCGCGTGCCGTGGTCGACCAGGCGAGCGCTGGACCGGAGAGAACAGGACGCACCTGTCCCCACTCGACGGCGCGATCGATCACCTCGCGAGTGGGAGCATCCAGCGCGGTGGCCTTCGCGCCCTGGTGGTGGGACAAGAGGACCGCGCGCAGCGCCTCCCGCAGCTCGACGATGGCGCCCAGGTCACCCGGAGCGGCCGAGATCCGCCGCAGACCCTCCTCCTGTGCCCACGCATCGAGCCCCCTGCTCGTGCTGAACCGGTCCACGCCGTCCTCGACGTCGCGCGTGTTGACGAACGACCGAACCCGCTCCAACCGTCCCGGCGCCCAAGGCGCCCCGCGCTCGTCCATCGGCGCATCATAACCCTCTTCTAGGTTTAGACAGTTGCCAAGGCCAGCGCCGCCGATCTAACCTTCATTGTCGTGACGACAGTTATGAGTGCGAACTCGTGGACCTCGCCCCACTTCCGGAACCTGTGGCGGGCCAACACGCTGTCGGTGACCGGCTCCGAGGTCGGCGAGATCGCCATCCCGGTCCTGGCGCTCGTGACGCTCGGAGCCACGGCCACCGAGCTGTCGTGGATCCGGGTCGCCCTGTTCCTCCCCTTCCTGGTCTGCACCCTTCCGCTCGGCACCGTGGTCGAGCGTCGACCGCGCCGCGGACTGATGCTCACTGCCGACCTCGTCCGGGGGCTCCTGCTCCTCGTGATCGCGGGTCTCGCGGTGGCGGAGCTGTTGTCGGTCCCGGTGCTCGTCGCACTCGTCGCCGTGGCCGGGACCTGCAGCGTGCTCTACACCCTGGCCGACTTCTCCTACCTGCCTCAGCTGCTGACTCCCCAGCAGCTCCCGGACGGCAACGCCCGGATCACCGCCACCCAGTCCGCCCTCGGCGTCGCGGGTCAGGGACTGGGCGGGGCGTTGGTCCAAGCGATCACCGCACCTTTCGCACTGCTGGTCAACGCCTTCACCTTCCTGGGGTCTGCGTTCTTCCTCCGCAGGATCGACCACGTCGAGGACGTCTGCGGCGTCACGGAGGAGGCTGCCCCCGCGACCCGAGCCTCCCCGTGGAGCGGGCTGCGCGAGCTCTGGCAGGAGCGTCGGATCCGCGCCCTGGCCGCCGAGGCCACGCTGTGGAACCTGGGCAACGAGATCCTGATGCTTTCGTTGACCATCCTCGTGGTGCGCATCTACGCCCTGGGGCCCCTGGTGCTGGGGGTGATCCTCATGGTCTCGGGGTTCGGGGCGTTCGTCGGCAGCGCCTCGAGCGCTCGGTTGACGGCGAGGCTCGGCTACGGCCGCGGGCTCCTCCTCGCCCTGGTCGTCGGCAACACCGCGCCGCTGACGATCCTCGTCCTCACCGACGCGAGTACGTGGCGCGTGCTTGCGCTGGCCGCGGCGTTCCTGGTGTCCGGGCTCGGCCTAGGAGTCGCCAACTCCCAGGCGGTGACGGTGCGACAGCTCGCGATCCCCGCGCATCAGCGAGCCCGCGTGAACGCCGCCTACCGGTTCCTCTCCTGGGGAGCGCTCGCGATCGGAGCCTTCGGCGCCGGGATGGCGATCAACCTGCTCGGCAGCTACCAGGCCGCCGTGGTCGGCGCCGTCACCATGGCGCTGGCGACCGTCCCCGTCGCACTCTCGCCAGTACGTCACATGCGCTCGACCATCGGAACCGAGCACGAGCCCGCGACGCTGAGCTAGTCAACCCCGTCGACGCACCCGCGTGTTCCGCGTGCGTGCGCTCAGCCCTCGCCGATCCCCTCCTGCTCGGCGGCGATGGTCGTGTCCGGACCGTGACCGGTGTGCACGACCGTCTCGTCGGGCAGCGCGAAGAGCCGCGAGCGGATCGAGGCCACGATCACGTCCTCGTCGCTGTAGGAGCGCCCGGTGGCGCCCGGACCGCCCTCGAAGAGGGTGTCGCCGCTGAAGAGGCAGCCCAGCTCGGCGGCGTAGAGGCAGACCGCGCCGGGTGCGTGGCCCGGCGTGTGCAGCACCTCGAGCCGGGTGCCCGCGACCTCGACGACGGTGCCGTCGGCCAGGTCGACGTCCCACAGGTAGGCGTCCGTGTCGTCGGGTCCGCCGTGGGTGAGCTCCCACAGCGGTCGGTCGTCGGGGTGCAGCAGCACCGGTGCGACGACCCGCTCGCGCAGCGCCGGGGCGACCCGGCTGTGGTCGTCGTGGGCGTGGGTGAGCACGATCGCGCGCACCCGCCGCTCGCCGACCAGCGCCATGATGTCGTCGACGCTGTGGGGCGCGTCGATGACCACGCACTCCTCGTCGTCGCCCACGACCCAGAGGTTGTTGTCGACCTCGTGGGTCTCCCCGTCGAGGCTGAAGGTGCCCGACGAGACGGCGTGGTCGACGCGCAGACGACCAGTGCTGCCGCCGGCCATCAGAGGACCACGACCGAGCGCAGGACGGCACCGTCGTGCATCGCCTCGAACGCGGCCTCGACGTCGCCGATGCCGATCTCCTCGCTGACGAACGCGTCGAGGTCGAGACGGCCCTGGGTGTAGAGGTCGACCAGCATCGGGAAGTCGCGGCTGGGCAGGCAGTCGCCGTACCAGCTGGACTTCAGCGACCCGCCGCGGCCGAAGACGTCGATGAGGGGGATGTCGGGGACGGTCATGTCGGGGGTCGGTACGCCGACCAGGACCACGGTGCCGGCGAGGTCGCGGGCGTAGAAGGCCTGCTTCCAGGTCTCCGGACGGCCCACGGCCTCGATCACGAGGTCGGCGCCCTCGGCGCCCTCGTAGTAGCCGCCGCAGATCTCCTTGATCCTCTCCACGGGGTCGACCTGCGAGGAGTCGACGGTGTGGGTGGCGCCCAGGTTCGTGGCGGCCTCGAGCTTCTTCGGGTCGATGTCGACGGCGATCACGGGGCTGGCCCCGGACAGTGCGGCTCCCGCGATCGCGGCCACACCGACGCCGCCGCAGCCGATCACGGCCACCGACCTGCCGCGGGTCGCGCCGCCGGTGTTGATCGCAGCGCCGATGCCGGCCATCACCCCGCAGCCGAGCAGGCCGACCGCGGCCGCGCGGGCCTCCGGGTCGACCTTGGTGCACTGGCCCGCGGCGACGAGGGTCTTCTCGGCGAAGGCGCCGATGCCCAGTGCCGGGGACAGCTCGGTGCCGTCGGCCAGGGTCATCTTCTGGGTGGCGTTGTGGGTGGCGAAGCAGTACTGCGGCTCGCCCCGCTCGCAGGCGCGGCACTGACCGCACACCGCGCGCCAGTTGAGGACCACGAAGTCGCCCGGGGCGACGCTGGTGACGTCCTCGCCGACGGCCTCCACGACGCCGGCGGCCTCGTGGCCGAGCAGGAACGGGAACTCGTCGTTGATGCCGCCCTCGCGGTAGTGCAGGTCGGTGTGGCAGACCCCGCAGGCCTGCACCTTCACCAGCGCCTCACCGGGTCCGGGGTCCGGGACGTGGATGGTGGTCAGCTCGACCGGCTCGCCCTTGCTGCGGGCGATGACACCCTGGACCTCGTGCATGACTGCTCCTCCTACGACGCTCACGACTGGCTTCGACCCTGGCGGTCGGGATCACCCTACGAGGAATTGCAACCATCCCCGGCTCCATCGCGTCTGGTGTTCATGAGCGAGACGACGACGGTCCCGTGGTGCCGCCCGAGCCCGGGCCTCGACCCCGGGTGGTGGGTGGAGGCGGTGCGGACCGCGCTGACCCACGCGGCCGACGCCGCGGGCCTGGGCCGCGAGGACGACAGCGCCCCGACGACGGTGCACCTGGAGCTCGACACGCGGGCCAGGACGGGTCGGCGGGACGAGGACTTCACCGCCTACCTGCGAGCCCGCCAGTCGGCGCTGCTGCGCACGGCGTACCTCGTCACGGGCGACCGTGAGACCGCGCAGGACGTGCTGCAGACCGCGCTGGCCAAGCTCTACCTGTCGTGGGACAAGGTGCGCGACCGCGACTCCGTGGACGCCTACGTGCGCCGGATCGTGGTCAACGAGAACAGCTCGCTGTGGCGCAAGCCGTGGAAGAAGCGGGAGCACGCCGCCGAGGTCGTGCCCGAGGCACGGCCCCACGAGGACCGCTACGACGACGGCACCGCGGACGCGGTGTGGGAGGTCGTCTCGACGCTGCCACGCAGGGCCCGGGCCGTGGTGGTGCTGCGCTACTACGAGCAGCTGAGCGAGGCCGAGACCGCCGAGGTGCTCGGGATCACGGTCGGCACGGTGAAGTCGCAGTGCAGTCGCGCGATCGCGAGCCTGCGCGACCGGGTGCCCGACGACCTGGACCCGCGCTCCAGCCACGACGCGACGACGGCCGAGGAGACTCGATGAGCCACGACGCCCCGGACCACTGGGAGCAGCAGATGACGCGCGGGCTCGACTCGCGGGTGAGCGGGCTCGACGAGTCGCCCTGGACGATCGGCGACATCCGCGGCCGCGCGCGCCGGATCCAGCGCAACCGACGCCTGGCCGCCTCCGGTGGCGTGCTGGCGGTCGCTGCGGTGCTGGTGCCGGTGGCGCTGCTCGCCGGCCCCGGCGCCCAGCGCACCGCCGAGAGGCCCCCGGTGGCGACGACGGGGCCGTCCCCGACGACCGCCGTGGAATCGGCCGACGCCGACCCGACCCGGGAGCCCGTCCCACCCGGGCAGGAGACCGCCGCCGGCACCGCGCTGGGGTTCTCCTGGATCACCGGGGACGTCCTGACCGGTCCCGAGGGCACGACGCTCGACCTGCCCTCGACGTACACGACCGGCGCCCTGATCGGCGACACCCTCGTCGCCGGCAGCGAGTCCGGCACGGCGACGGACCCGTTCGGGATCGACGTCGTCGTCGCCGGGCGCGCCGACGGGGCCACCCTCACGCCGTCACCGGAGGTCGTGGCCAACGCCGAGCACACGGTGGCGGCCTACGTCTCGCGCAGCGGCTTGATCGTCGTGGGGACCGACGGCGGCTCGGAACCGCTCAACGGTGAGACGAACCTGTTGCCCCGCAACGTCGTGCCGGTGGCGCTGACCGGCACCTGCACCCCGCGCGCGGCCGGTGGTGAGACCGCGCCGACGGCGGGCAGCACCGGGACCTGCCGGGTCTTCTACGACGACGGTCGCTTCGAGCCGGGGTCGGCGAAGGTCATGGAGCCGTCCGGCGAGATCTCGACGGCCGACCCCTCGATGCTGGCGCCCGACGATGCCACCGAGGACGGCCTGATCGCCGGGGTCACCGAGTACTCGGTCGACGAGGTCTGCAGCACGGTGCGCCGCGACGGTGCCGACGTGTGGGCGCAGACCTGTGACTACGCGTTCCTCGACTTCTCCCCCGACGGCTCCTACATCACGGCCACGGACCCGGCTGTCGACGGCCTGGGCGGGTCCTGGGTGGCGATCCTGGACGCGCAGACCGGCGAGGAGGTCGCCCGGATGGAGACCGACGGGGTCGCGCTCCAGACACCCACGTGGATCGGCGACGACGAGATCGTCGTGCCGGGCTTCGACGGTGGGGGCTGGAGCCTGCGCACGCTCGACACCACGGACGCCGAGGCGGTCGTGGCGCGCACCTCCGCCGGCGACGACGTCACGCCGGGGCTCGTGGTGCCGGACCAGGACTGAGTCGACGCTCGCCCCACCCCCGGGGGCGAGCGGGTGGCTCAGCCCGCGAGGACCTCGGTCACCGGGAGGCTGGAGTCGGCGGGCAGGTCGAGCGAGGACGGCGTACGCCCGCGGGCGACCATCTCCGCGCCGAGCGCGGCGACCATCGCGCCGTTGTCGGTGCACAGGCCGGGGCGCGGGACGCGCACCCGGACCCCGACCCGCTCGGCGCGTTCGACGGCCATCGCCCGGAGCCGGGAGTTGGCCGCCACGCCCCCACCGATCAGCAGGTCGTCGATGCCCCGGTCGGCGGCCGCGTCGAGGGACTTGCGCACGAGCACGTCGCAGACCGCCTCCTGGAAGCTGGCCGCCACGTCGGCGACCGGCACGGGCTCGCCCGCGCGCTCGCGGGCCTCGACCCAGCGCGCGACGGCGGTCTTGAGGCCGGAGAAGGAGAAGTCGAAGCGGTGCCGCTCGAGGTCGCGGCGCGCCGTCAGCCCGCGGGGGAAGTCGATGGCCACGCTGCTGCCCGAGGCGGCCTCGCGGTCCACGTGCGGCCCGCCGGGGAAGGGCAGGCCGAGCAGCCGGGCGACCTTGTCGAAGGCCTCCCCCGCCGCGTCGTCGATCGTCGCCCCGAGCGGGTCGATGCCCCGCCCGCCGCCGCGGTCGTGACCGGTCACGTCGCTGACCTGCAGCAGGCTGGAGTGCCCCCCGCTGACCAGCAGCGCGAGGCACGGCTCGGGCAGCGGACCGTGCTCGAGCTGGTCGACGGCGACGTGGGCCGCGAGGTGGTTCACGCCGTAGAGCGGCTTGTCCAGCCCGATCGCCAGCGCCTTGGCGGCGGCCACCCCGACCAGCAGGGCGCCGGCCAGTCCCGGCCCGCTCGTCACCGCGATCGCGTCGACGTCGCCCGGACGCACCCGCGCGGTCTCGCAGGCCCGCTGCACGGTCGGCACCATCGCCTCGAGGTGGGCCCGGCTGGCGACCTCGGGCACCACGCCGCCGAAGCGGGCGTGCTCCTCGACGCTGCTGGCCACCGCGTCGGCCAGCAGGGTCGTGCCCCGCACGATCCCGACGCCGGTCTCGTCGCACGAGGTCTCGATGCCCAGCACGAGGGGCTCGGAGGGTGAGCTCACCGGCTCATCGTCGCACTGGGAGGATCACGGCGTGAGCGAGGTCGGGTCGGAGGTCGGGCGGGAGGTGGACGTCGCCGGGCTGTACGTCGGCTGCGACGCGGCGTTCCTGCACCGCCAGGTCGACCCTGCGGCCGTCGACCGGGCGTGGGTCGCCGGAGACGGTCGCACCGCGGTGTGGTGCCAGCGCGGCACCAACCCCCGCGGGCCCGCCAGGGTCGCGACCGCGGTCGGTGAGCCGACCCTGGTCGGCCGGCTGCTCGCGCGCGCCGCATCGTCGACCGCGGCACCGCAGCGGTTGTCGGTCGAGGCGGGCGCGGTCGACGTCGTACCTCCCGCGTGGCGGCAGGGTGAGACGTGGTCCTGGCACTGGATGACGGTGAGCCGGGCAGGCTTCGCCGACCTCGCGGGCCGGTCCGACACCGCCGTCGAGGACCTCGGCCGCGACCACGACGAGGAGGTCGAGGGGCTGCTCGAGGCGGGCAACCCCCGCTCGTTCGCGCGGCCCGACACCCCCGGGGTGCTGGGCTGGCACGGGGTGCGCGACCTGCCCTCCGGTGTGCTCGTCGCGACCGGTTGCGTGGTCGGCCAGCCCGACGGGTCCGGCCTCCTGCGCGGCGTGACCACGCACCCCGCCCACCGTGGACAGGGTCTGGGTCGCCTGGTCTCGGCCTCGCTGACGCGAGCCGCGTTGCAGCTCGACGAGGTCGCGGCGCTGGGGGTGTACGTCGACAACGCACCGGCGCTCGCGATCTACCGCGGGCTCGGCTACGACGTGGTCCACTCGTTCGTCTCCGGGCCGCTGGCGGTGGACCGCTCGAGCAGCACCGCGGCCTCGCCGTCGCGGTAGTAGCGCGGTCGGGTGCCGACCTCGACGAAGCCCGCCCGGGCGTAGAAGGCGCGCGCGCCCTCGTTGTCCTCGCGCACCTCGAGCAGCAGGCGCTGCGCCCCGGCGTCGCGGCACAGCCCCAGCACGTCGCGGAGCAGGGCGGAGCCGACCCCGGTGCGCCGCTCGACGGGGTCGACGGCGATCCGCTGGAGCTCGGCGACGTCGACGACCAGGCTGGTCGCGGCGTAGCCGACGACGACGCCGTCGCGCTCGGCCACCAGGGCCTGCGCGGTCGGCACCGCACCGGCGACCAGCTCGGCGACCAGGCCGTGGGGCCAGGCGTCGTCGCCCAGGGCGTCCGCCTCCAGTGCAGCCACCGCGTCGGCGTCGGCGGCGTGCGCCGCACGGATCGCGCGACCGCTCGCCGCGCCGCTCACGAGACCGGCTTGCGGGAGGCGGAGACGACCGCGTCGGGCCGGCGCAGGTAGAGCGGCTCGGGCTCGAGGACCTCGACCAGGCCCTCGACGACGGCCCGCGCGAGCCACCCGGCCGACGGCCGGGTCGGGCCGACGGCGAGCGGGAAGGCACCGGGGTAGAGCAACGGTCCCTCGCCCACGACCGGGCCGTCGGTCGCGACCTGGTCGGGACGGTCGACCACCGGCCCGGCGACCCGCGTCCCGGCGGCGTCGTAGCGGGCGACGTACACCTCCTTGCGGCGGGCGTCCGTGGCCACCGCGAACGTCTCGGTGCCGGCGTACGCCGCGAGCACGTCGGTGCGGACCGCCTCGACCGCGAGGACGTCGAGGGTGCAGACCCCGCGCACGGGCAGGCCCAGGGTCCACCCCAGGGTGCGAGCGGTGACGAGCCCGACCCGCAGGCCGGTGAAGGGCCCGGGCCCGACCCCGACCGCGACCGCGTCGAGGTCGAGGCGGGTGACGCCGGCCTGGGCCATCACCTGCTCCAGGAGCGGGGCGAGCTGCTCGCCGTGCTTCATCGGGCGCTGCGAGGTCAGCTCGGCCAGCACCCGGTCCCCGTCGTGGACGGCCACGGCGACCAGCGGGGTCGCGGTGTCGAGGGCGAGCAGCACGCTCCGCACGCTACCGAGCGGGCTCGGCGCCGGTGCGGTCGACCGGCAGCCGACCGAGGAACGTCCAGCGCGGCCCGTAGCCCTGGATCCGCACGACGCGCGGGTCCACCGGCTCCTCGGGGTCCGAGTCGAGCACGCTCCAGGCCGCCGGCGGGGTGGCGGAGCGCTCGATGACGACCTCGAGGCGCGACTCGGCCAGCCGCTCGGCCACGCCGGTGCCCCACTCCACGACGGTCACCGCACCGTCGAGGGCGGTGTCGAGGTCGAGGTCGTCGAGCTCCTCGAGGCTGCCGAGGCGGTAGGCGTCGACGTGGACCAGGTCCGGCCCGACGCCCGTCGCGGGATGGACCCGCGAGATCACGAAGGTCGGCGACGTCACCGCGCCGCGCACCCCGAGGCCCGCGCCGAGGCCCTGGGTGAAGGTCGTCTTGCCCGCACCGAGCTCCCCCGCGAGCAGCACCAGGTCGCCGGGCTCGAGGCGCTGCGCGACGACCTCGCCGAGCCGGTGCATGCTGGCCGGCGTCGGTGCGTCGTAGGACTGCGGCAGCGAGCGCACCATCTCGACGTACGGCGGGTGCCGGTCGACCTCGGCGAAGCCCTGGCGCCGCCAGAACTCGACGGTGCGCGGCAGCTCCTCGCGCGCGAAGATCCCCAGCCCGCGTCGTCCGGCGGCCGATCGGGCCGCCGCGTCGATCATCGCGCCGGCGATGCCGCGCCCCTGCGTGCCCGGCACCACCCCGAAGCGCCGCAGCCACACGATGCCCTCGTGGTCGGGGTCGAGCAGGAGGGCCCCCACCGGCTCGCCGTCGAGGGTCGCGACGATCCCGCCCGAGGTCCGCAGCCGCCGGTCGACGGTGTCGAGGGTCTCGGTGAGCGCGTCGGCGGGCGGGTCGAGCACCGGCCGGTCGGCGAACGCCGCGCGCACCACCGCCAGGACGGTCGCCGCGGCCTCGGCGCCGACCTCGCGCACCAGCAGCTCGCCGGAGCTCATGAGGCGTCCCGACCCTCCGCCTGGCTGGCGCGCAGGAGCCGGTCGATCTCGTCCGTGACCTCGGCGTGCCGCTCGAGGATCACCAGGTGGCCGGCTCCGGCGAGCTCGGTCAGCCGGGCGTGGGGGATGCGGGAGGCGAGCTTGCGACTGTGCCCGATCGAGGTCAGCCGGTCCTTCGTGCCGCACATGACCGTCGTCGGCACCCGGCCGATCGCCTCGACCGCGTCGAACTTGTCGAGACTGCGGAAGCTGGGGTAGAAGTCCGCGACCACCTCGAACGGGGTCGCCGAGAGCATCGAGTCGGCGAACGCGACGTAGGAGGGGGGCACGTCGTCGCCGAAGGCGAGCACGTCGGTGCCGACCCGGGCGATGATCCGTCCCAGGCGGCGGGCCGAGTCGACGGCGCGGTGGCCCCGGTTGAGGGTGGCCACCGCGGTGCCGGTCAGCTCGCTGGTGAAACGAGCCGGGACGAGCGGCAGCAGGATCCGGCTCGGGTCGAGGCCGCCCGCGGTCGTCGAGATCAAGGCGACGCCGACGACGCGGTCCCCCACCAGCTCGGGATGCTCCTCGACGAAGGCGACGATGCTCATCCCGCCCATCGAGTGCCCGACGAGCACCACGGGTCCGTCGGGGACGACGGTGTCGAGGACGGCGAGGAGGTCGCGGCCGAGCTGGTCGATCGTCGCGTGGCCTCGCTCCGAGCGTCCCGACCGGCCGTGCGAGCGCTGGTCGTAGAACACCGTGCGGACCCGACCGCGGTAGGCGGCGCGCTGGAAGTGCCAGCAGTCGAGCTGCAGGCAGTAGCCGTGGACGAACACGATCGTCGGCGTACCCGCCGGGCGCGCGTCCGCGTGCCCCTTCTCGACCAGGTCGACCTCGTCGACCTCGTCGACCTCGTCGACCTCGACGTGCAGCGGCACCCCGTCGTCGGCGACCACGGTGATCGGTGCGGTGCGCAGCGAGCCGAAGCCGCCCGCGCCGCCCTTGCTCAGCGGCACGCTGGTGTCGCCGTCGACGCGCCGGCTCAGGGCGCGGTGCTGGTGGGCGACGCCGACGGCGGTGCCGGCCGCGGCGAGGCCGAGCCCGCCGGCGACCGCCCCGATGATCCGGGAGCGCAGGCTCACGGGGCCACTCCCGTCCACCGGCGGGTGAGGCGACCGCCGGTGCGGGTCACGATCTCGTAGCTGATCGTGTCGCAGGCCTCGGCCCAGTCCTGCGCGGTGGGACGCCCCTCGCCGGGCGGCCCGAAGAGCACGACCTCGGTGCCGGCCGGGACGTGCTCGCCGCCCAGGTCGACGGCGAGCTGGTCCATGCAGACCCGTCCGCGGATCCGCCGACGCCGACCGAGCACCGAGACCTCGGCGGCGTTGCCGGCGTGGCGCGGCACGCCCTCGGCGTACCCGGCGGGCACGATGCCGACGGTGGTCGGTCGATCGGCGACCCAGGTGTGGCCGTAGGACACGCCGTCCCCGGGAGCGACCGGCTTGACCATCACCAGTCGGGCCCGCACGGTCATCGCGGGCCGCAGGTCGGTGCCGTGCCCGGTGCCGGGAGCCGGGTCGAGGCCGTAGACGGCGATCCCGCAGCGCACGGCGTCGTAGCGCGCCTGCGGGCGCAGCAGGGTCGCGGCCGAGTTGGCCAGGTGGCGCACGGTCGGACGGAGGCCGGCGTCGGCGGCTGCGGCCAGGGCGCGCTCGAAGGCCTCCTGTGCTGCGTCGTTGGCCGGGTGGTCCGGCTCGTCGGCGCAGGCCAGGTGCGACCACAGCCCGATCACGCTCCAGGTGCCGTCCTGCTCGCCGCCGCGGGCCCGCGCGAGGAACGCCGGCCAGTCCGCCTCGGGCGCACCGCCCCGGGTCAGACCCGTGTCGACCTTGAGGTGGACCCGGGCGGGCGGGCGGCCGGGGTCGGTGGCGCGCAGCCGGGAGACGGCGTCGGCGACCCGGTCCAGCTGCTCCACGTCGTAGGCCGAGACGTCGATGTCGCGTGAGATCGCCGGGGCCAGGTCGTCGCCGGGCGCGCTGAGCCAGCACAGGAGCGGGCCGGCGTCACCGGCCTCGCGCAGGGCGATCGCCTCCTCAGGCGTGGCGGTGCCGACCCACTCGGCCCCAGCCTCCCGGGCGGCACGGGCGACCGGGACCATCCCGTGGCCGTAGCCGTCGGCCTTGACCACCGCGATCAGCGGCACCCCGGCGGTCTCCCGCAGGACCCGCACGTTGTGCCGGACGGCGTCGAGGTCGATCACGACCTCCGCGCGGTCCGGGGGTGCTGCGGCCTGGCTCACGAGCGACCATCCTTCCATCGTGCTCAGCGACGCGCGGCCGTACCCCGCAGGAGGTCGCGCACGACCTCGGGGACGGCGTGCGCCACCTCCAGCGCGGTGAGCGGCCCGCCGGCCGAGGCCCAGGTCGCCGCGGCCCCGTGCAGCCAGCTGCCGACCGAGGCTGCGTCGTGAGGCTCGAGACCGGCCGCCAGCAGCGCCCCGACCAGGCCACCGAGGACGTCGCCCGCGCCGGCGGTGGCCAGCCACGGCGTACCGGTCGTGGTCACGCGCACCGCCCGGTCGGGGCTGGCCACGAGCGTGTGGCGGCCCTTGAGCAGCACCGTGCACCGGTAGCGGTCGACCGCGGCCCGCACGTGCTCGAGCGGGCGCGCCTCGACCTGCTCGCGCTCGACGTCGAGCAGGCGCGCGAGCTCGCCGGCGTGGGGGGTCAGCACGGCGTGGGCGGGGGCGGGGGCCTCGAGGTGGACGAGGGCGTCGGCGTCGACCACGAGGGGCACGTCGTCGGCGAGGGCCTCGGCGAGCGTGCCGTCCGCGCCGTCCCCGCTGCCCGAGCCCACCACCCACGCCTGCACCCGACCGGCACCGACGACCTCCGGGTGGGCCCCGCGGGCGCGGTCGGCCACGGCCGCGTCACCGACGTAGCGGACCATGCCGGCCAGGCCGCAGGCGGCTCCGGCGACGCTGAGCAGCCCGGCGCCGGGGTACGTCGCGGACCCGGCGCGGACGCCGACGACGCCGCGCGAGTACTTCTGGGCGTCCTGGTCGGGCCGCGGGAGCAGCGCGGCCACGTCGGCGGGCTGGAGCGCCTCGAGCTCGGCGGGCGGGAGGTCGTCGCCCAGGCCGATGTCGACGAGGTGGACCGTGCCGCACGCCTGCGCGGCCGGGTCGACGAGGTGGCAGGCCTTGAGCGCGCCGAAGGTGACGGTCAGGTCGGCGTGCACGTGGTCGCCGTCCACCGTGCCGGTGTCGACCTCGACCCCGGAGGGCGTGTCGACGGCGACCGTGGGGGTCTGCGCGTGGCGTGCCAGCTCCTCTCGGGCTTCCTCGCGCAGCCCGGCACGACCCCCGATCCCCACGATCCCGTCGAGGAGCACGTCCGGGGCGTGGGCGGCCCCGGCCCGCACGACCCGACCGCCGGCGGCGCGCAACGCCGCGAGACCCGCCTCGTGGGCACGGTCCGAGAGCAGCACGGCCTCGACCGCGCAGCCGCGCGCGGCCAGCCGCGCCCCGGCGTACAGCGTGTCGCCGCCGTTGTCGCCGCCCCCGACGAGCAGCAGCACCCGCCGGCCGTACGTCGGCTGCTCCCCGTCGACCCCGCCCGCGCTCCCTTCGCCGCGGAGGAGGTCGAGCACCGCGTGCGCCAGCCCGGCCGCCGCCCGCTGCATCAGCGCACCCTCCGGCAGCCGCGCCATCAGCGCGGCCTCCGCGGCCCTGACCTGGTCGACGGTGTGCGCGCGCCTCATGCCTCCCACGCTAGTGCGGGCCGCGCGCGCAGGGCATCGGGCATCCCAGGACGCGCTCTACGACGTCCTGGGATGCCCGACCTCCGAGCCGAACGCCTGCTTGTGGATGGCGGCCGCCTCGCGGCGGCCCGTTGGCCAGACTGGATCCGTGCAAGGAGCGATGGAGGACGCCGTGGCCATGCTCGCCCGGCAGCAGGAGGGGATCGTCGCACGCCGGCAGCTGCGATCGGTCGGGGTCGACGCGGACCGCGTACGCCGCCAGGTCGAGGCCCGGCGATGGCGCCTGCACACGCCCCGGGTGGTCGGCCTGACGACGGGCGCGCCGACTCCGAGGCAACAACGGTGGATCGGCGTCCTTCATGCCGGGTCCGGCGCCGTGCTTGGGGGTCTCACCGCGGCCGAGCTCGGCGGCCTCGCGGGTTGGCACCGCGACGAGGTGGAGGTATGGGTCGCCGGGCGGGTGCCTCAGCAGGAAGTCGACGGGGTGCGGTTCGTCCGCGGGCGGCGCGACCTCGCACCGATGCGCAGGCCCGGCGCCGCGCCGCCGTTCGCACGGATCGAGCCGGCGGTGCTCCTCTGGGCGGCCTACGCCGCGGACGCACGTGCGGCCACCGGGGTCCTGGCAGCCGTGGTGCAGCAGCGCCTCACCACGCCTACGCGCCTCCTGGTCTGGCTCGACACTCTCCACCCCGTACGCCGTGCCCGGACGTTCCGCTCGATCCTCGCCGACGTGGCTGGCGGCTCCCACTCGGCGGCTGAGCTCGACGTGCTGCGCATGTGCCGACGTCACGGGATGCCCCTGCCGAACCGCCAGCTCGACCGCCACGACAATCGCGGGCTCCGGCGGTGGACCGACTGCGAGTGGGACCTCCCCGACGGCTCGGTCGTGCTGCTCGAGATCGACGGCGCCTTCCACATCGAGGTGAGGGCGGCCTCGGCGGACAAGCGGCGGGCGCGACGTCTCGCTGGGCCGGGCCGGATCCAGGTCGCGTGCACCGCCGACGAGCTACGGCGCGAGGCGCACGAGGTCGCCCGCGACCTGATCGCGCTCGGGGTGCCGGGTCGGGCATCCCCCGACGCCGCATAGGGCGTCCTGGGATGCCCGACCCGCCCGTAGGACGGTCAGACCTCAGCTCTCGAGCACCACGACCGCCGAGGCGATGCCGGCGTCGTGGGACAGGGAGAGGTGGACGTGGACGGCGCCGAGCTCGGCTGCGCGGGCGCGGACGGTGCCGCGGAGCTCGAAGCGGGGGCGGCCCGAGTCCTCGGAGAGGACCTCGGCGTCCTGCCAGGCCAGGCCGACGGGCGCGCCGAGGGCCTTGGCCAGGGCCTCCTTGGCCGCGAACCTCGCCGCGAGGGACGCCGGCGCGCGCACCGCCTCGGCCGGGGTGAAGAGCCGCTCGCGCAGGGAGGGCGTGCGCTCCAGGGAGGCGACGAACCGCTCGATGTCGCACACGTCGATACCGACGCCGACCACGGCCACCGCGACGACCCCCGCCCTACTCGACCGTGACGGACTTGGCGAGGTTGCGCGGCTGGTCGACGTCATGGCCCAGGCCGCTGGCCAGCTCGCAGGCGAAGAGCTGGAGCGGGACGGTCGCGACGAGTGGCTGGAGCAGCACCGGCACCTGCGGCAGGCGGACCAGGTGGTCGGCGTACTTCTCGATCGCCTCGTCGCCGTCCTCGGCCAGGCAGATCGTCCGGGCACCACGGGCGCGGACCTCCTGGATCCCCGAGAGCATCTTGGCGTGCAGCTGGTCGCGCCCCCGGGGAGGGACGACGCACATCACGGGCAGGCCCTCGGTGATCAGGGCGATCGGGCCGTGCTTGAGCTCGCCGGCCGCGAAGCCCTCGGCGTGCAGGTAGGCGATCTCCTTGAGCTTCAGCGCACCCTCGAGCGCGACCGGGTAGCCCGCGTGGCGGCCGAGGAAGAGCACCGTGGTGGCGTCGAGGTGGGTGCGGGCCAGCTCGTAGACCTCCTCGGCCCGGCCGAGCACCTCCTCGATCTGGGCGGGCACGGCCTCGAGCTGGGCCATCACCTGGGCGATCTCGTCGCCGTAGCGGGTGCCCTTGACCTGCGCGACGTACAGCGCGAGCAGGTAGCAGGCCACGAGCTGGGTCAGGAACCCCTTGGTCGAGGCGACCCCGATCTCGGGACCGGCGTGGGTGTAGATCACCGCGTCGGACTCGCGCGGGATCGTCGATCCGTTGGTGTTGCAGATCGCGAGCACCTTCGAGCGCTGGGTGCGCGCGTGCCGGATCGCCTGCAGGGTGTCCGCGGTCTCGCCGGACTGGCTGATCGCCACGACCAGCGTGGTCGAGTCCAGGATCGGGTCGCGGTAGCGGAACTCGCTGGACAGCTCGATCTCGACCGGGACACGGCACCAGTGCTCGATCGCGTACTTGGCGACCATCCCGGCGTAGAAGGACGTGCCCGCCGCGATGATGATGATCTTGTCGACCTCGCGCAGCTCCTGGTCCGAGAGCCGCATCTCGTCGAGGCGCAGCTGGCCCGCCTCGTCGTGACGCCCGAGCAGCGAGTCGGCCACGGCGCGCGGCTGCTCGAAGATCTCCTTGCGCATGAACCAGTCGTGGCCGTCCTTCTCGGCCGCCGAGAGGTCCCAGTCGACGTGGTACGCCCGGCCCTCCTGCACGGCCCCGTCGAAGTCGGTGACCTCGACGGCGTCCGCGGTGATCGTCACGACCCGGTCCTGACCGAGCTCGAGCGCCTCCCGGGTGTGCTCGATGAAGGCGGCGACGTCGGAGCCGATGAAGTTCTCGCCCTCACCCAGCCCGACCACCAGCGGTGAGCTGCGCCGGGCTGCGACCACCCGGGTCGGGTCCTCGGCGTCGACGGCGACGAGCGTGAAGGCCCCCTCGAGGCGCCGGCAGGCCTGCTGCATCGCCGTGGTCAGGTCGGCCCCGTCGAGCACCGCGCGCTCGAGCAGGTGCGCGGCGACCTCGGTGTCGGTGTCGGAGAGCAGGTCGTGGCCCTCGTCCTCGAGTGCGGTGCGCAGGGCGTCGAAGTTCTCGATGATCCCGTTGTGCACCAGCGCCACTCGGCCGTACGGCACCCAGGTGCGGGTGGGCGTTGGCGTCGGTGGGCGGCCCGTGGGTGGCCCACCGGGTGTGACCGATGCCGGTCGTGGCGGCTGGCAGCGGCGTCTCGGCGACCGACTTCTCGAGGTTGGCCAGCTTGCCGGCGCGCTTGTCGACGGCGAGCGCTCCCTGGTGGACCAGGGCGATCCCCGCGGAGTCGTAGCCGCGGTACTCCAGGCGTCGCAGGCCCTCGACCACCACGTCCTGCGCCGCTCTCGGACCGACGTACCCCACGATGCCGCACATGGGCGGCCACTCTAGCGAGGGTCACGGAGCGGGCCGGGACGACCGGCTGCAAGAATCCCGCGCATGTCCGCAGGCGGGGCCCACCAGCCCGACGACCACCGGGAGTCCTCGCCCTACCTCGAGCTCGAGCGGGACACCTGGGCGGCGCTGACCCCGCAGCGCGAGGCCCCGCTGACTCCGGAGGAGATCGCCCGGCTGCGTGGTCTCGGCGACGCGCTCGACCTGCGCGAGGTGCAGGAGGTCTACCTGCCGCTCTCACGCCTGCTGAGCATGTACGTCGAGTCCAAGGGCAAGCTGCACCACGACACCGAGGACTTCCTGCACCAGCGCACTCCCCCGCGCACCCCGTTCGTGATCGGGCTCGCCGGCTCGGTGGCGGTCGGCAAGTCGACCACCGCGCGCGTCCTCCAGCAGATGCTGGCGCACTGGCCCGAGCACCCCAACGTCGCGCTCGTGACGACCGACGGGTTCCTCTACCCCAACGCCGAGCTCGAGCGCCGCGGGCTGCTGCAGCGCAAGGGCTTCCCGGAGTCCTACGACCGCAAGGCGCTGCTCCGGTTCGTCGTCGACATCAAGTCCGGGCGCGACGAGGTCGAGGCCCCGACGTACTCCCACCTCGTCTACGACGTCGTGCGCGACGAACGGGTCGTGGTCAAGCGCCCCGACATCGTGATCATCGAGGGCCTCAACGTGCTCCAGCCCGCGCGGGTGCGCGAGGACGGCAGCGCCGGGCTGACCCTGAGCGACTTCTTCGACTTCTCCGTCTACGTCGACGCGGGCCGCGACAAGATCCGGGCCTGGTACGTCGAGCGGTTCCTGCGACTGCGCGAGACGGCCTTCCGCGACCCGGGCTCCTACTTCGCCAAGTACGCCGGCCTGACCCACGGCGAGGCCGTGCGCGAGGCCGAACGGATCTGGGACTCCATCAACGGCCCCAACCTGGTCGAGAACATCCTGCCCACGCGATCGCGCGCGACGCTGGTGCTGCGCAAGGACAGCGACCACTCGGTGCGCTACGTGCGGTTGCGCAAGGTCTGAGTGCCCGCGTCGCGGGCCTCCCGGACCCAGCGCGACCCGTCGCCCTCGCTCGCCGCGGCGTCGCCGTCGTTGAACAGCGCGCACCGGGTCAGCGACAGGCACCCGCAGCCCAGGCAGCCGTCGAGGGAGTCGGCGAGCGACTCCAGCTCGCGGATCCGGCCGGCCACCCGCTCGCGCCACGGACCGGCCAGCCGGGTCCAGTCCGCCTGCGAGGGCGCCCGGTCCGCGGGCAGGGTCGCGAGCAGGTCGCCGAGCTGGCGCAGGGTGAGCCCGACCCGCTGGCCGGCGGCGACGAAGGCGAGACGACGCAGCACGTGGCGCGGGTAGCGGCGCTGGTTGCCCGACGTCCGGGTCGCGCTGAGCAGCCCGAGGTCCTCGTAGTAGCGCAGCGTCGCCGGCGTCACGCCGCTGCGCTCGGCGACCTCCCCGACACCGAGCAGCACCCGATCCTGGTCCGCCATGGCGTCATGGTCGCGCACCCGGGCCTTGACCTCAAGCCCGCTTGAGGTCGTCCACTGGGTCGATGAGCGACCTCCTCGACGAGATGTACACCCGTCTGCGCACCACCGGACCCGAGCTCGACGGCTGGCTGTCCAACCATGGGCCGATGGCCGCCGACGCCCTGCTGCGGATGGGCTGCGGCGAGGAGGTGGAGACCTGGGTCGAGGGGTACGCCGTCCGCCTGCGCGAGGCGCCCGGGGCCCGGTGGCCGATCGAGGAGGGCGGGTGGCGCGACGTCCTCGGCGACCCGAGCCGGCTCGGCGACTGGTGCGCCCTCTTCGACCGGCTGCTCGCCGACGAACCCTGGGCCGACGTGCTCGTGCGGTGGTGGCCCCGGCTGGTCGACGGCGCGGTCGCGTCGGCCTCGCACGGCCTGATCCGCACCGGCCACGCCGTCCGGGCGCTGCGGGAGCACACGACCCCCGCCCGCCTGGCCGAGCTCGCCCACGCGCTCGGCTACTGGGCCGCGCGCCACCAGCGGCTGCCCTCCCACGGCGCACCGTGCGGAACCACGTCGGTCGGCGCGGCACTGGACGCCGTGCCCGTCCTCGGGGGCGACGGCGGGATCCGCAGTCGCCTCGATGACCTGCGCCTCCACCCGGACTGGCCGGCGACCGTGTCCCGGTTGCACCCTCCGACCTCCGCCGCCGAGGTGCCGGGGGCGATCGACGACCTGGTCGACGCGGCCCTGTGCCGCTACGGGAGGTGGGCGCACGGCAACCCGGTGATGCTCGTGCACGCCGCGACCGCGCCGCGCGCCGCCGGACTGGTCCTGCCGGCGCTGCCCGAGGCGCTGTGGCCGGCAACCTTCGAGGCCGCGTGGGCGGTCAGCGCGGCGATCGCCACGGCGTACCGTCCCCGCGACACCGGGCCGGGCCTCTCGCGCAGCGAGCGGGCCGTCGACACCGCCGGCACCCTGGCCGACCGGGCCCTCGGCACCGGTGACGAGCACGCCATCAAGCTCGCCGAGGTCGCCATCGAGGCCCACCGCCGGGGCAACCGCGACGCCCTGGCGGTCGGCGCACGGGCTGCGGAGCTGATCGGCCGCGCCGGCTGATCCGGGCTAGTCTGCCGCCGTGAGCACCGCGGGTCCCGCCATCGCCCCGGGGGTCGGGACCGCGCCGCCCCGGTCGCCCGCGCAACGCTTCGTCGACGTGATGCGCGTCGTGCTGCTGCTGGGCTGGTGCGGGTTGCTGATCGCCGCGGTGGCGGTCGGCGAGCGCAGCAGCACCCTGGAGCGTCTCGACGCCGCCGTCGCAGCAGGCGACGTCGACGCGGTGTCCGTCGCCGGCGGCATGCCGCCGCGCGGTCGGGGCTTCGCCACGGTGCAGGTCAGCTGGCGCCAGGGCCTGCTCGCCCGCACGACCGAGGTGATCGAGGTACGCCGCCCGGGAGCCGCTGCCGGCCAGGGCACCCGGGGCACGACGACGACACTGGTCAACGAGTCCGTCGCCGAGCACCTCGGCGCGATCCGACCCGACGTGACGGTCGACCGGAGGGCGCAGGACGGGGGGTGGCACGCCGACCTGCTGGGCTTCTCCCTCGGCGGGCGCCTCGCGCTGGCCCTCCTGGTGCTGTGGCTGGTCACCATCGGGCGCGTGATCGGCGGCCCCGAGCCCTGGCGGGCGACCCGGTGGGCCTGGTTCTGGCTGCTGGGGACCCCGCTGGTGCCGCTCGTCGCGGTGGCCTACCTGTTGCTCGCCGCACCCACCCCCGGGCTGCCCCCACCCCGGGACCCGGCTCGTCGCCTGCGTGGGGGCTGGGCGTTCGTCATCGCCGTCGTGCTGAACAGCGTGCTGGCCGCCTCGACCTGAGCCGTGACGGCGGCCGGCCTCAGAGCCGCTTCTGCAGCTCGTGGCCGCGCTCGACGACCTCGTAGCCCATCCGCTCGTTGATCGCCGCCATCGCGGCGTTCGAGTCGGCGTTGCCGGTGGTCGACCTCGCGACAGGTCGGGTGGGTCGCGACGAGCAGGTCGTGCGAGGCCAGCTTGAGCGCGAGGCCGAGCCGGTGCCCGCGGTGACCCGGCGCGACGATCGTGACGCCGACCGACGCGCGGACCGGGTCCAGGAGGTTGATCCCGGTGTTGGTGAACCCCACCACCGCGCCGTCGGGCGCCACCGCCACGGCGCAGTAGTCGAGCCGGGAGACCTCACGGTCGCGACGCTCCTCCGCGCGCAGCCGCTCCGGGCTCCACTCGGAGTCCTCGACGTCCAGGGTCCCCATCGGGATCTGCGAGAAGAACGTGCTCAGCAGTGCACCCACGCCGGCGACGTACGCCTCGGGGATCTCGTGCTCGAAGGAGACCACCTCGTACGCGCCCCGGTGGGCTGCGACCTCGGCCCGGAGCGGTTCCCAGCGCGGCCGGTGCTCGACCAGGTCGAGCACCTTGACGACGTCGAGCCCGGCCTGCTCGTAGCCCGCGGCCCGGCCCAGTGCCACGCCGGGCCCGTCCGTCTCCGGGGCGGACGCCGCGTCGATGAGGAGGGTGCGTCGTCCGGCGGCGCGCACCCGGGCCTCGAGGTCGGCCAGGATCGCCCGGCCGTGCCCGCGTCGCCGGTGCCCGGGCAGCACCCAGACCTCGCCGTTGGCCAGGTGGAGGTTGTCCTGCGTCGGCAGGATCATCATCGAGGCACCGACGACCTCGCCGTCGACCTCGGCCTGGAGCAGCGTGAGGTCCCGCTCCGGGTTGGGCGCCGGCAGCGCGCGGGCGCTGACCTCGAACGCGGGCCAGCGGTCGTGCGGCTGGTGACGGGCCACCTCACGCCCCACGGCCCACCAGGCGTGCAGCGCGTCGCGGTCGTGGGGGTCCACCTCGTGGACCTGTAGATCGCTCACGGGCCGCGACCCTAGTCAGGTCGCGGCCCGTGGGGCGAACGGTTTTCCGGTGCGGTGCTCAGGCGCCCTTGCCGGTCACGGTGACGGGCACGTTGCCGCGCGTGGCCTTGGAGTAGGGGCACACCTCGTGAGCGGCCTCGACCAGCTGCTGGGCCTTGGCGTCGTCGACGCCGGGGATCGTCGCGGTGATGTCGGCCGTGATCGCGAAGGACTCGCCCTCGGGACCGAAGCCGACCGCGATGTCGAGCGTCGAGCCGGAGGTGTCGATGCTCTCCTTGCCCGCCACGAGGCCGAGCGCACCCTGGAAGCAGGCGCCGTAGCCGAGCGCGAAGAGCTGCTCGGGGTTGGTGCCGGTGCCGGGCCCGCCGGTCTCCTTCGGCGCGGTGAGGCCGACGTCCATGACACCGTCCTCGGACGTGGCGCGGCCGTTGCGACCACCGGTGACGGTGGCGCGGGCTGTGTAGACGATCTTGTCCGGTGTGTTGGTCATGTGGGGTTCAACGTCGCCCGTGACGGGCACCATTCCGGATCGTCCACATCGCGGACGGCACGGCGGCGAGGCCGGTCAGAGCGCGAGCCGGTCCCGCACGACCGTGGCCAGACGCTCCGCCACGGCGTGGGCCTGGTCCTGCTCCGGCGCCTCCACCATGACCCGCACGATGGGTTCGGTGCCCGAGGGACGCAGCAGGACGCGCCCCGTGCCGGCGAGGGCGGACTCCTCCGCCGCGACCGCCTCGAGCACGCCCGGGTCGTCGGTGCGGGCCCGGTCGACGCCCGTGACGTTGAGCAGCACCTGCGGAAGTCGGGTCACGACGCCCGCGAGCTCGGCCAGCGGGCGCCCGGTGGCCGACATCCGGGCGAGCACCTGCACGGCCGTCAGCAGCCCGTCGCCGGTCGTGGCGTGCTCGCGCATGATCACGTGGCCGGACTGCTCGCCGCCGAGCACGAACCCGTGGGTGTTCATCGACTCCAGCACGTAGCGGTCGCCGACCGCGGCGCGCACCACGGTGATGCCGGCGGCCTCCATGGCCTGGACGAAACCGAGGTTGCTCATCACCGTGGCCACGACGGTGTCGTGGGCCAGCCGACCGGCCTCGTGCAGCCCGAGGGCGAGCACGGCCATCAGCTGGTCGCCGTCCACGACGGCGCCGGTGTGGTCGACCGCGAGGCAGCGGTCGGCGTCGCCGTCCACCGCGAACCCGGCGTCGGCGCCGTGCTCGCGCACGGCCGCCTGCAGCGGAGCGAGGTCGGTCGAGCCGCAGCCGTCGTTGATGTTGAGCCCGTCCGGACGGTCACCGATGGTGATCACCTCGGCGCCGGAGTCGGTCAGCGCCTTCGGACCGACCTCGTGCGCGGCGCCGTGCGCACAGTCGAGGACGACCCGCAGCCCGGCGAGCGGACGGTCGATGGTGCGCACCAGGTGTGCGGCGTACTCCTCCACGGTGCGGGCGTACGGCGTCACGCGGCCGACGGCGGCGCCGGTCGGACGGTCCCAGGGCTCGTCGAGCTGGGACTCGATCTCCTGCTCGAGCGCGTCGTCGAGCTTGACGCCGCCGCGGGCGAGCAGCTTGATGCCGTTGTCGGGCATCGGGTTGTGCGAGGCGCTGATCATCACCCCGAGGTCGGCGCGCAGCACGTCGGTGAGGAACGCCACGCCCGGTGTCGGCAGCACCCGCAGGCGCAGCACGTCGACGCCGGCCGAGGCCAGGCCGGCGACCACCGCGTGCTCGAGGAACTGCCCCGAGATCCGGGTGTCGCGGCCCACGACCGCGAGCGGTCGCGCGCCGGCGTACTCGCCGTGGCGCACGAGCACCCGCGCCGCCGCCGAGCCCAGGGCGAGGGCGAGGTCCGCGGTGAGCGAGCCGTTGGCCAGCCCCCGGACCCCGTCGGTGCCGAAGAGGCGACCCACGCCCGGGCCGGTCAGCGCTTGGAGAACTGGGGCGCCTTGCGGGCCTTCTTCAGCCCGGCCTTCTTGCGCTCGATGGCCCGCGAGTCGCGGGTCAGCAGACCGGCGGCCTTGAGCGTGGCGCGGTTGGCGTCGAGGTCGACGTCGTTGAGCGAGCGGGCCACGCCGAGACGCAGCGCGCCGGCCTGGCCGGTGATGCCGCCGCCGTGGATGCGCGCGACGACGTCGAAGCGACCCTCGAGGCCCAGGGCCGCGAACGGCTCGTTGACGACCTGCTGGTGCAGCTTGTTGGGGAAGTAGGAGTCCAGGGTGCGTCCGTTGACGCGCCACAGACCCGTGCCGGGCACGATCCGCACGCGGGCGACGGCCTCCTTGCGACGGCCGGTGGCCGCGGCGGGGGCGATGGTCGCCGGACGCTCGGGCGTGTCGGCGCTCGGAGAGGTCTCCGAGCTGTAGGCGACGCCCTGCTCGTCGGGGGTGTAGGTCTCCTCGACCTCGGTGGTGTCAGCCACGGGTGTTCCTCACTGAAGACGGGTTGTGGTGCAAAGAGTGGTCATCGGGGCAGGTCACTGGGTGATCTGGCGGATCACGCGGGGCTGGGCGCCCTGGGCCTCGTGCGGGTGCGCGGGGCCGGAGTAGACCTTGAGCTTCTTGAGCATCGCGTGGCCGAGCTTGTTCTTGGGCAGCATGCCCCACACGGCGTTCTCGATCGCCTTGCGCGCATCCTTGGCCAGCAGCTCGCCGATCGGAGTGGTCGAGAGGCCGCCCGGGTAGCCGGAGTGGCGGTAGACCATCTTGGTGGTCGCCTTGTTGCCCGTCAGCGCGACCTTCTCGGCGTTGACGACGATCACGAAGTCGCCGGTGTCGACGTGGGGGGCGTAGATCGGCTTGTGCTTGCCGCGCAGGAGGGTGGCGACCTCGACGGCAAGGTGGCCGAGGACCACGTCCTCGGCGTCGATGATGTGCCACTCACGCTGGATGTCAGCGGGCTTCGGGCTGAACGTACGCACGGTGATAACGCCTCTTCGTCGGTGGAGATCGAGCAGAGCTTGGCTTGCGGGGCGGCCGCCCACACGGTGGGGACTGCGGGGCCGGAGCACCAGTGATCACCGGGGCAGGCCGCGACCGATGATGCTACGGCGAGCCCGCCGCGCGGTCAAAACGGCCAGCACCCGGTGGCGGATGGCGCTGCGTCGCCGGGCACGACTACGTTGGACCCCGTGACTGACTCTCTCACCGTACGCGACAACCGCACCGGCCAGGAGTACGACCTGCCGATCACCGACGGGGCGATCCGCGGCACCGACCTGGGCAAGATCAAGGCCGAGGAGGACGCGCCGGGGCTGGCCGTCTACGACCCGGGCTTCGTCAACACCGCCTCCTGCCGCTCCGCGGTCACCTTCATCGACGGCGAGAAGGGGATCCTGGAGTACCGGGGCTACCCCATCGAGCAGCTCGCCGAGGGCTCGAACTTCCTCGAGGTGGCCTACCTGCTCAACCACGGCGAGCTGCCCACCAAGGAGCAGTACGACGCGTGGGAGCACGAGATCACGTACCACACGTTCGTCCACGAGAACGTCAAGGACTTCATGGAGGGCTTCCGCTACGACGCCCACCCGATGGGGATGCTGATGGCCTCTGTCGGCGCCCTCTCGACGTTCTACCCCGACGCCCGCGACATCCACGACGCCGAGAACCGCCACATGCAGATCGTGCGGATGATCGCGAAGATGCCGACGCTGGGCGCCTGGTCGTTCCGCCACGCCCAGGGCAAGCCGTTCGTCTACCCCGACAACGAGCTGTCCTACACCGCGAACTTCCTCTCGATGCTGTTCAAGATGAGCGAGAAGACCTTCGAGCCCGACGAGCGCCTGGTCAAGGCCCTCGACATCCTCTTCATCCTCCACGCCGACCACGAGCAGAACTGCTCGGCCAACGCCGTGCGCTCGGTCGGCTCCTCGCAGGTCGACCCCTACTCCGCGGTCGCCGCGGGTGTCGCCGCCCTCTACGGCCCGCTGCACGGCGGCGCCAACGAGGCCGTGATGCGGATGCTGCGCCGGATCGGCACGAAGGAGAACATCCCCGGCTTCATCGAGGGCGTCAAGAACGGTGACGAGAAGCTGATGGGCTTCGGGCACCGCGTCTACAAGAACTACGACCCCCGGGCGCGGATCATCAAGAAGGCCGCCGACGACGTCTTCGAGGTCACCGGGGTCAACCCCCTGCTCGAGATCGCCCTGGAGCTGGAGAAGATCGCGCTGGAGGACGAGTACTTCGTCTCCCGCAAGCTCTACCCCAACGTCGACTTCTACTCCGGGCTGATCTACGAGGCCTTCCAGTTCCCGCCGGAGATGTTCACCGTGCTCTTCGCCATCGGTCGTACGCCGGGCTGGCTCGCGCAGTGGCTGGAGCTGGTCCAGGACAAGGACCAGAAGATCGCCCGGCCCAAGCAGATCTACACCGGCGCCCGCACGCTGGACTTCAAGCCCGCCTCGGAGCGCTGGGCCTGATCGCGGTGTCGAGGAGCAGGGGGCGTCGGGCTTGAGCGAGGACCTGGCGGCGCGCCCGACGTACCTGCTCGTCGACGGCGAGAACATCGATGCCACCCTGGGCAGCTCCATCCTCGGGAGGCGCCCGCACTCCGCGGAGCGGCCGCGCTGGGAGCGCCTGCTGCACTTCGTCGAGGAGCGCTGGGGCGCCACGCCGACGGGGCTGTTCTTCCTGGCGGCCAACAACGAGCTGCCGATGTCGTTCGTCCAGGCGCTGACCGCGATCGGCTACCGGCCGATCCCCCTGCGCGGCGAGGCGCACCAGAAGGTCGTCGACATCGCGATCCTGCGCACCCTCGACGAGCTCACCCGGCGCGAGGCCGACGTGCTGCTGGTCAGCAACGACGGCGACTTCCTCGACGCGACGGCCGCGCTGCTCGACGACGGCACCGGTCGCCGGGTCGGGGTGGCGGGCTTCACCGAGTTCCGCAACCACGGCTTCACCGAGCTCATCGAGCGCGGGCTGGAGGCCTTCGACCTCGAGGACGACATGAACGCCTTCACCTCCCCGCTCCCCCGGCTGCGGATCATCCCGATCGACGAGTTCGACCCGACCCGCTTCCTGTGACAGCTCAGGGCGTGGTCTGGGACCTCGGCAACGTGCTGATCGACTGGAGGCCGGGCGAGGCGATCGCGGCCGGCGTCGGCGAGACCGAGGCGGCAGCCTTCCTGGGCGCGGACGACCTCGACTTCCGCGCGTTCAACCACGGACCGGACGCCGGGCAGGACTGGGACGACGCGCTCGCCGGGGTCGAGCGGCGTGCGCCGCACTGGCTGCCCCACGCCCGGGCCTACCGCGAGCACTTCGCGGCCTCGCTGGTCGGTGAGGTGCCCGGCACCGGCGACCTGGTCCGTGCGCTGCACGCGCGCGGCGTGCCGATGTGGGGGCTGACGAACTGGAGCCACGAGCTCTACCCGCACGCGCCGGCCCGCTTCGAGGTGCTCGCGCTGCTGCGCGACGTGGTCGTCTCGGGCACCGAGGGCGTGGCCAAGCCGGATCCGGCGGTCTTCGCGGTGCTCGCCGGGCGGGTCGACCGTCCGCTGGAGCGGCTGCTCCTCGTCGACGACCGCGCCGAGAACGTCGAGGCCGCGCGCACGGCCGGGATGCAGGCGGTGGTCTTCACCGACGCGGCCACCCTGCGGGCCGACCTCGTCGCCCGCGGCCTCCTGCCCGCCGACCCGGGATAGGCAGGGCTCAGCGCAGCCCGTCGCCCAGCTCGGCGAGGGCCGAGTCCAGGCTGACCCGGGGAGTCCAGCCCCAGCGGCGGGCGCGGTCGGCCACGATGGCGCCCGTCCAGGCCTCGCCCTGCTCCCAGGTCGCCTCGAGGCCGAGGGCGTCGGTGACGGTGCCGAGGTAGTCGCGGTAGGCGGCCGGCTCGCCGGCCACGTTGGCCGCCGTGCAGCCGCCCTCGACCGGGCCCTGCTCGGGATCCGTCGCGGTCGCGATCACCCCGGTGGCGACGTCGGCGGCGATCCGCGCGAGGTCGTCGACGTGGACCCAGGCGAAGCTCTGCTCCGGGTTGCCGGTGCGCTGGCTCGCGTCGTCGCGGATCTGCGCCGGGCGCACGGAGTTCCAGACCGAGGACTCGCCCGCACCCAGGATGGCGGGCGGGCGGAGCAGCACCCGGGTCAGGCCGCTCACGTCGGCCAGCGCACCATCGGTGTCGCGCTTGGTCACGGGGTAGTCACCGCCGTCGTCGCCGACCAGGGCGCCGTGCTCGTCGACGTCACCCACGCCCGGTGAGCGGTCGTAGACCGCCGCGGTCGAGACGTGCACGAAGCGGTCGACACCGGCCTCGGCGGCCGCCCGGGCCAGCACCGGGGTGCCCTCGACGGCGACACGGTGCTGGGTCTCGAGGTCGCCGCCGAGCGGGTGCACGGTCGAGACGACCGCGCTCGCGCCGGCCACCGCGGCCGCCGCGACGCCGGCGTCGTGGAACTCACCCACGACCTCCTCGACGCCGTCCGGCGCGGTGCCCGCCCGACGTACGACGCCGCGCACGCGGGCCCCGCGCTCGATCAGGGCACGGCAGGTGGCCGCGCCGACGAGGCCGTTGGCGCCGGTGACGACGACGAGCGGGCTGGTGGAGTCCCCGGTGGGGTCGGTGGTGGTCATGCCCCCACGCTGCCACGTGGCGTGGCCCGACCGGGTGTGCGCCGGGTGTTGCTCAGACCACGGCGCGGTCGTGGTCGGCCCAGTACGGCGCCCGCAGGTCGCGCTTGAGGATCTTGCCGGTGGGGTTGCGCGGAAGGGCCGCCAGCACGTCCACCGACGTCGGGCACTTGTAGGTCGCCAGCTGCTCGCGGCAGTGCGCGATGATCTCCTCCGGCGTCGCGCTCGCCCCCGGCCGGAGCGCGACGACGGCCTTGACGGTCTCGCCCCAGCGGTCGTGGGGCACCCCGATCACAGCGACCTCGGCGACGGCGGGGTGCTCGGCGAGGACCCGCTCGACCTCGGGGCTGTAGACGTTCTCCCCGCCCGAGATGATCATGTCCTTGATGCGGTCCTCGACGAAGACGTAGCCCTCGGCGTCGACCTTGCCGAGGTCGCCGGTGCGGAACCACCCGTCGCCCACGAGCACGGCGGTGGTCTCCTCGGGCTTGCCGAGGAAGCCTTTCATCAGCTGCGGGGTGCGCAGCCACAGCTCCCCGTGCTCGCCGACGCCGACCTCCTCCAGCGTGTCCGGGTCCATGACCTTGACCTCGACCCCGGGCAGCGGCTGACCGGCGGAGACGAGCAGGTCGTAGCGACCTGCTGCCATCGCCTCGCGGTGCACCTCCGGCATCAGGTGGGTCGCGACGCCGGCGACCTCGGTCAAGCCGTAGACCTGGATGAAGTCGGTGTCGGGCCAGGCCGCCATCGCCTCGCGCAGCAGCGGCAGCGGCATCGGCGCGGCGCCGTAGGTGAAGGTCGTCAGCCGGCCGAACAGGGCGACCGCCTCCGGTCCGGACTGGAGGACCTGGGCCAGCACTGCGGGCACCAGGAAGGTCGCGGTGGCGCCGGCCATGATCGCGCCGCCCAGCGAGGCGGCGTCGGGCTCGCGGGTCATCACGCTGGGGATGCCGTCATGGATGCCGAACAGCACGTAGGACGAGCCGCCGACGTGGAAGAGCGGCATCGCGACCATCGACTTCTGCCCGGGCTGGAACTCCCACCCGTCGTGCGCGGCCAGGGTGTGGGCGACCATGTTGGCGTGGGTCAGCATGACGCCCTTGGGCCGTCCCGTCGTGCCGGAGGAGTACATGACCAGGCACACGTCGTCCGGCTCGACGTCGTCGCCGCGACCCACGGGGTCGGCCCCGGCGAGCAGGGCCTCCCAGCCGTCGCCGACGGCCCCGTCGGGGGTCACCTCGATCACGTGCTCGACGTCGCGGAGGCGCTCACGCACCTTCTCGACCACGGGCACCAGCTCGGTGCCGACGACCAGCACGGTCGCGGCGCAGTCGGTCAGGGCGTACTCGACCTCGTCCGGAGAGGAGCGCCAGTTGACGATGGCGTTGGCCGCACCGAGCGATCCGGCCGCCATCGACAGCTCGACGCAGGCCGGGTGGTTCTTGTCCAGGAAGGCGACCACGTCGCCGCGGCCGACGCCCAGCGCGCTCAGCGCCCCCGCGGCGCGGCGTACGCGCTCCTCCCACTGGGCCCAGGTCCAGGTCCGACCGAGGTAGGTCATGGCCTCGCCGTCCGGCGTCGTGGCGGCCCAGTGGGCCAGGCGGTCGTCGAGGAGCTGCGGCTCGGGGAGGCTCATGCGGCCTCATTGTGACCGAGCCCACACAGCACCACAACCGAGCCCGCCGGCGACCCGACCGCATCGCGCGCATTCTTGCGCGACGATCAGGCGGGTCTCAGCAACCTCACAGACGAGACGGAAAGAGTGTGCTCATGCCTGATCAGACCCCCCCGGGCCAGACCCCGGACGAGACACCCGACCAGCCCGTCACCCCCGACTACCTCTCCTCCTACCCGGCGGCGCACGAGCCGACCCGTCCGCTGCCGCCCACCTACGCGGCCGCGACCCCGGCGGAGCAGCCGACCGACGGGGGTCCCGGCCCGTTCGGCTGGACCACGTCGCAGGCGCCGACCAGGCCGAAGAAGTCGGGCCGTGCCGCGTTCGCCGCGGGCGTCGTGGCGGCCTCGTTGGTGCTGGGCGGGGCCGCGGGCCTCGGCGGCGCGGCAGCGTACGACGAGTGGTTCTCCACCCCGCCGAGCACGTCCTCGGCGAGCGCGCCGGTGTCGACGTCGCCCGTGGTCTCCTCCGGCGAGGGTGACGAGACGGGGGCGCAGACCAACGTCGAGAAGGTCGCCTCCGCGGTGCTTCCCTCGGTGGTCAAGCTCGACGTGACCGGCTCGCAGGGCTCGGGGTCCGGCTCGGGCATCATCTTGTCCTCCGACGGCGAGATCCTCACCAACAACCACGTGGCCGAGGTCGCCCAGGACGGTGGCTCGATCACGGTCGCCTTCGACGACGGGACGACCGCCCCGGCCACGATCGTGGGCACCGACCCCCTCACCGACGTCGCCATCGTCAAGGCCGAGGGCGTCAGCGACCTCACGCCGGCGACGATCGGCGACTCCGACGGCCTCAAGGTCGGCGAGGACGTCGTGGCGATCGGCTCGCCCTTCGGCCTGGACGCGACCGTCACCTCCGGCATCGTCAGCGCCCTCAACCGTGCGGTCGACGTCGGTCAGGACTCCGAGGGCAAGGTGACCGCCTACCCGGCGATCCAGACCGACGCCGCGATCAACCCGGGCAACTCGGGCGGGCCCCTGGTCGACTCCCAGGGCCGCGTCGTCGGCATCAACGCCTCCATCCGCTCCTCGGGCAACACCACCGCCGGCGGCGAGCCGGGCTCGATCGGGCTCGGGTTCGCCATCCCGATCGGCGAGGTGCTGCCGATCGTCGACCAGATCCGCAACGACGAGGCGCCCACCCACGCGATCCTGGGCGTCACGATCCAGCCCGTGGGCACGACGGCGGACGGCCAGCCGCCCCAGACCGGCGCGGTCGTGGGCGCGGGCGCGGAGATCAAGGACGTGACCGACGGCTCCGCCGCGCAGGACGCGGGCCTCCAGGCCGGCGACGTGGTCACCAAGATCAACGACACCATGATCACCGACACCGACTCCTTGATCGCGACGATCCGCTCCTACCGCCCCGACGACCAGGTGCAGGTCACCTACACCCGCGACGGCTCGACGGAGACGACGCAGATGACCCTCGGATCGGACGCCACGTCCGGCTGAGCCGCAGCGGCCGCGTCGCCACAACGCGGCTGCCGCACACGCAGGGGCCCGGTCGTCGACCGGGCCCCTGCCGTGCGTGGTCGGCCGAGCATGGTCAGCCGTGCGTGGTCAGCCGAGCGTCTTCTGCAGCTCGGCGAGGCGGGCGGCCGGCACGAACCCGAGCCGCTCGTTGACCGCGATCATGTGGGTGTTGGACTCGGCGTTCCAGGTGGTCACCCGCACGACGTCGGGCGAGCCCTGCTGCAGCAGCCGGTGCGCGGCGACCTTGACCGCCAGCCCGAGCCGGTGCCCGCGGTGGTCGCGGTGCACCAGGGTGCCCCACTGGTAGGCCCGGTCAGGCTCGTGGAGGGTGGTCACGAGCTGGGTGTAGGCCACCACCTCGCCGGCCGCGTCGAGGGCGACGACGTGGTGGGCGGTGCGACCCTGACGCTCGAGCAGCCGCTCCCCGTCGCGGTGGGCGCCGGTGTCGAGCGACCCCAGCTCGCGGTGCAGGTCGCCGGTCGGCGCCTCGGTGTCGAGGCTCGCGTCCAGCGCGAGCCACCCGGCCAGGAGCTCCTCGGGCACCGGCCCGATCCACGAGCGCAGGGTGTACGCCGCGTGGCGCTCGGCCGCCTCGGCGGCCAGGGCGTCGAGGAGGTCGTCCGCGAGCCGCCCCCGCAGCTCGCGCTGGACGTCGCCGAGACCGAACAGGTAGCCGTGGCGGGTGGCGAAGTCGGAGCCCGTCGTGCCGGACGGGTCGGGGCCGTGGTCGTGGTCCCACGAGAACTCGGCGTTCAGTCGCCGTCGACCGAGGTCGGCGGCGAGGCTCTCGAGGTGGGCCAGCATCACCGACCCGTACCCGCGCCGACGGTGCTCGGGCGCGACCGACACGTCGAGGTCGGCGGACTCGAGGTTCGCCAGCAACGGCACCTCGAGGACGCCCGCGACGACGACCTCGCGGCCGAGCCGACCGACGTACGCACTCACCCGGCGACCCACCCGTGGGGTGCGCAGCGTCTCGGTGAGCTCGGGCAGGGTCCACACCGGCGCGGCGTCACCGGTCTCGGCCCGGCGCGCCCGGTCGATGGTGGCGTGCCACGCGGCCAGCGTCCTGTCGTCGTGGGGGTCGAGCCCCTCGATGAGGAGCTCCTGGGCGTTCACCGGGCCCGCACCACCCTCGACTCGTCCCACACCGGACCGTCGGACTCGTAGACCGCGCCGTCGGAGCCGTAGACCAGGAACCGGTCGAAGCCGCGGGCGAACCAGCGGTCGTGGGTGACGGCGAGGACGGTGCCGTCGAAGGCCTCGAGACCGGCCTCGAGCGCCTCGGCCGACTGCACGTCGAGGTTGTCGGTGGGCTCGTCGAGCAGCAGCAGGGTCGCGCCGGAGAGCTCGAGGAGCAGGATCTGGAAGCGCGCCTGCTGTCCTCCCGAGAGCGACTCGAAGCGCTGCTCGCCGGCGTGGGCGAGCTCGTAGCGGTCGAGGACGCGCGCCGCCTGCTCGCGCCCCATCCCCTGCCGCCCGCGGCCGTCGGCGCTGCCCTCGCCGCGGTGGAGCACGTCGAGCAGGGTGCGTCCGACCAGCTCGGGGTGGTCGTGGGTCTGCACGAACCAACCGGGGCGCACGCGAGCGCCGAGGCGGGCCGTGCCCGTGTGGCGCACCGGCTCGATGGTCGCGTCCCCCACCGGACGGTGCTCGACGTCGGGGTCGCTGCCGCCCGCGGCGAGCAGGCGCAGGAAGTGTGACTTGCCCGAGCCGTTGGAGCCGAGGACGGCGACCCTCTCGCCGTACCAGACCTCGAGGTCGAAGGGGCGCATCAGGCCACTGAGCTCGAGGTCCACGCAGACGACCGCGCGCTTGCCGGTGCGGCCGCCCCTGAGGCGCATCGAGACCTGCTGCTCGCGCGGCTGCTCCGTGGGCGGGCCGGCCTCCTCGAACTTGCGCAGCCGGGTCTGGGCGGCGCGGTACTGCGAGGCGAGACCGTCGTTGTACTCGGCCTTGATCTTGTAGCGCAGCACCAGCGCCTTGAGCTTGGCGTGCTCCTCGTCCCAGCGGCGGCGCAGCTCCTCGAAGCGGGCGAAGCGGTCGCGGCGGGCGTCGTGGTAGCTGGTGAAGTCGCCCGGGTGGGTCCAGACCGTGTTGCCGGCGGCGCCGAGCTCGACCGTCACGACCCGGGTGGCGGTGTTGGCGAGCAGCTCGCGGTCGTGGCTGATGAAGAGGATGGTCTTGTCGCTGGCGCGGATGCGCTCCTCGAGCCAGGTCTTGCCGGGCACGTCGAGGAAGTTGTCGGGCTCGTCGAGGAGCAGCACCTCGTCGGGTCCGGCCAGGAGCTGCTCGAGGACGACGCGCTTCTGCTCACCACCCGAGAGCGTGCGCAGCTCGCGATACTTGACCCGGTCGTAGGCGAGGCCCAGGGCGCGGACGGTGGAGACGTCCCAGGTCACCTCGAGGTCGTAGCCGCCGGCGTCGGCGTACTCCCCCAGCGCCGTGGCGTAGCGCATCTGCGCCCGCTCGTCGTCGGACTCCATCAGGGCGAGCTCGCAGGCGGCGACCTCCCGGGCCGCCGCGCGCACCCGCGGGTGCGAGACCGAGAGGAGCAGGTCGGCGACCGTGGGCTCGTGACCGTCGTCGCCCAGACCGGCCCCCACCATCTGGCGCATGATCCCGAGACCGCCGCTGCGGGTGACCGCACCGGCGTGCGGGACCAGGTCGCCGGTGATGATCCGCAGCAGGGTGGTCTTGCCCGCACCGTTGGCGCCGACCAGCGCGACCTTGGCTCCGTCACCCACCCGGAACGAGACGTCGTCGAGCAGCACCCGCCCGTCCGGCAGCTCGAAGCGCACCGCGCTCACGTCGACGTGTCCCACGAGGAGCCATCCTCCCCCGCCGGGGCCGTGCCGCGCACCTGGGTTGTCGAACCGGGCACGTGGTCCCGGTTCAGACGTCGACCGATCGGCCGGTGGTTGAGGAGCGTGCTGGCGCGCGTCTCGACACCCCTGTGGGCGTGCCGGTGGCCCCGTCACGGGTGGTGCGGTGGCGGGGGCTCCGGGCTGCTGGGTGTCAGAAGGGCGGCCGGGTGTCGTCGGGTGGTGGGTCGGGTGGGTGGGCCGGGTCGGGTGGTGCGGGAACGTGCATGGACGCGGGTCGTCGTCTCGGTGGTGGCGCGATCGAGAACGTCAGGGGTGGCGGGTCGGGTGTCACCGGTGGCGCTTCGGAGACGTCGAACGTGCCCTCGGGCATCCGGAGGGTCTTGAGGCCGTGGGGGCTGGTCCAGAGGTAGACCCCGGGGGTCAACGTCTCGTAGGACCACCCGAGGTGGGTCTTGTGGCGGTGGTGGCGCCGGCACATGGGGGCCTGGTTGGCCGAGCAGGTGGTGCCCTGGGGCCAGGGCACGCAGTGCTCGTGGTCGCACGACCGTGCGGCTCGGGTGCAGCGGGGGAAGACGCAGGTCTGGTCGCGCAGGATGGTCTGCTCGCGCAGGTCGCCGGTGGACTCGTAGGAGCCGGAGTGCAGGTGGGCGTCCAGGTCGATCACCGGGCGGACGGTGACGGCCCCGGCGGTGTGGCACCAGGTCTTGACCTGGGTCGCGGTGACCGGGACCCGGAGGTTGGTCAGGGTCGCGATGCCGTGCTGGGCGGGGTCGTAGCCGACCCCGTTGGCGACACCGGTGACGGCTGCTTGGGCGACGTGGACGTGGAGCACGACCGCACGACGGGCGGGGAGGCGGACGGTGTTGCCGTCGGCGTCAACGCACTCGGCCTCGGTGAGGGTGAGGGTGGACTGGATGCGGGCGAGGTCGCCCAAGGCGGCGGCCCGGCGGACGGGCAGGGTGTCGGTCGATCCGAGCAGCTTCAGCTCGTGCGCCCGGTCGGCGAGGGCGTTCTCGAGGTCCAACGCGTCGGCGGCGTCGAGGGTGCCGTCGATGTCGACGGTCCCGGACAGGTCCCCGCCACCGCGTTCACGCAGGTGGATGTTCACGCCCCTACCTTCGGCGGCGGCCTTCCGCCGCGCCTCGGCCTCCTCGGGCTGCCACCGGGCCAGGGCGGTGGCGACGATCCGGTCGAGCTGGGCCCCGGACACGGCGTGGGTGAACCCGTTCACGTGCACGTCGACGTGCTCGGCACCCTCCTCACACAGGGCCATCGTCGCCTCGGCCACGAGCTTGGCCCGCCACCACGGGCACCGGCCGGAGATCACGGCCTCCCACAGGCGGGGCAACCGGTAACGGACCTCCAACGCGGCACCCGAGGAGCCGGCGTCCACCCTCGGTCGAGAGACCCAGGGCCACCGCGAGCTCGGTCACGGCGTTCTCGCCGACCAGCGGGGCACCCGGTCCGGCCAAGGTCAGGCCGTGCTCACCGAATCCGGCGTGGAAGGAGGCGTCGTCCAAGGAGAGGACCTCGTGGGCGATGGCCCACTTAATCGCGGTGCGGATCTTGCGGACCTCCGCGGCGCGGACCGTGGCTTCGTCAGCGCGCAGGGTGTCGAGCAGGTGCTGCTCGGGGGTGGGTGCGCCGGTCATGGATCCATGATATCCGAACACCAGTTCCCCTGCCAGGGTTATCCACAGCGCATCTACTGCTGGTTGCGGTCGCTCATCGAACCGCGGGATCTCGAGACGCGCGCGGGCGTCCCCGGGACACCGTCGGTCCAGCCGTTCGCCCAAACAGGTGTGGGCGGGGTTACCGGGGCGTAGGAGCGCGCGTCATGATGGGATCGAGAGATCGGCGAGCACCGGCGAGCCGTCACCACCAGCCAGGAGGCCCCGCATGCAGCTCGAGCTGTCCGAGGAGGACCGGAAGTTCCGTGAGGAGATGCGGACCTTCTTCACCACCGAGGTCTCCGAGGAGATCCGGACCGCGGTCAAGGAGGGGCGCGAGCTGTCCAAGGAGCAGATCGTCGAGTCCCAGCAGACCCTCAACGCCGCCGGGTACGCCGTCCCGCACTGGCCCGAGGAGTACGGCGGCCGCGGGTGGAGCGACCTCAAGCGCCACCTCTGGAACGAGGAGATGCAGCGCGCCTTCGTGCCCGCGCCCCTCGCCTTCAACGCCTCCATGATCGGCCCCGTCATCGCCCAGTTCGGCAGTGACGAGGTCAAGGAGCGCTTCCTGGCCAAGACCGCCAACATCGACATCTGGTGGAGCCAGGGCTTCTCCGAGCCCGACGCCGGCTCCGACCTGGCCAGCCTGCGCACCGCCGCGGTGCGCGACGGTGACGACTGGGTCGTCAACGGCCAGAAGACCTGGACCACGCTGGGCCAGTACGGCGACTGGATCTTCACCCTGGTGCGTACCAACCCGGACGTGAAGAAGCAGGCCGGCATCTCGATGCTGCTCATCGACATGACCAGCCCGGGCGTCGAGGTCCGCCCGATCGAGCTGATCGACGGTGGGCACGAGGTCAACGAGGTCTGGTTCACCGACGTGCGCGTGCCCGGCGAGAACCTCGTCGGCGAGGTCGACCAGGGCTGGACGATCGCGAAGTTCCTGCTCGGCAACGAGCGCGTGGGCGTCGCCCCCGTGGGCGCGACCAAGCGCAACCTGGCCCTGGCCAAGGAGCGTGCGGGCGAGCAGATGTCCGACCCGCTGATCGCCGCCCGTGTCGCCGAGCTCGAGAACGAGCTGCTCGCCCTCGAGCTCACCGCGCTGCGCGTGGTCGCCCACTCCGAGGGCGGCGAGCCGCACCCGGCCAGCTCCGTGCTCAAGCTCAAGGGCACCGAGCTCCAGCAGGCGGTCAGCGAGCTCGTCGTCGACCTGGCCGGCCCCGGCTCGCTGGCCTCGGGAGCAGACGACGCCACCGATCTCGACGGGCTGGGCCACGCGCGCCACCCCGACGTACCTGAACCTGCGCAAGGCGTCGATCTACGGCGGCTCCAACGAGGTCCAGCGACAGATCATCTCCAAGACCATCCTCGGCCTCTGAGAGGGACTGACACACCATGGACTTCACCTACGACGACGAGCAGGAGGCCCTGCGCGACGCGGTCCGCGGACTGGTCGGCAAGGCCTACTCCGACTACGAGCACCGGCGCCGGACCGTCAACGAGGACCCCGGCTTCGACGAGAAGCAGTGGGCACGGATGGCCGAGATGGGCATCCTGGGGCTGCCCTTCGCCGAGTCCGACGGCGGCGTCGGCGCCGGACCGGTCGAGATCGGGATCGTGGCCCAGGAGCTCGGCCGGGTCATCGCACCCGAGCCGTTCCTGACCTGCGTGGTCCTCGCTGGGGGCCTGGTCTCCGCGCTCGGCACCGACGAGCAGCGCCAGGCGCACCTGCCTGCGGTCGCCGAGGGCGAGAAGATCCTCGCGCTGGCCCACGACGAGCCCGGGTCGCTCTGGTCCTCCTCGGCGAAGGCCGTCACCGCCACCCAGGACGGCGACGACTGGACCCTGAACGGCGTCAAGGAGCCGGTCGTCCAGGGCGCCCGCGCCGACGCCCTCGTGGTCACGGCCGCGCTGCCCGACGGCGGCACCGGCGTCTTCCTCGTCGAGGGCGACGCCGAGGGTCTGGAGCGGACCTCCTACAAGACCTACGACGGCGGCCGCGCGGCCAAGGTCGCGTTCTCCTCCACGCCCGCCGCGGTGCTCGGCGACGCCGTCGACCGCGAGTCGGCCATCGGCACGATCCTCGACATCGGCCGGATCACCGCGGCCAACGAGGCGCTCGGCTCGATGCAGTCCGCGTTGACGATGACCACCGGGTACCTCAAGAGCCGCAAGCAGTTCGGGGTCACGCTCAACACCTTCCAGGCGCTGACCTTCCGGGCGGCGGACATGTACGTCTCGCTCGAGCTGGCCAGCTCGATGGTGCAGTGGGCCACGATGGTGCTCCTCGCGGGCGACCCCGAGAAGGCCGCCGACGCTGCGCGTCGTGCTTCGCTCCAGGTCAGCCGCGCCGCGCGCCACATCGGCCAGGAGTCGATCCAGCTGCACGGCGGCATCGGCGTCACCGCGGAGTACGCCGTGGGCAACCACGTCGCCCGCCTGACGGTGCTCGACCACCTCCTCGGTGACGGCACGCACCACCTCGGTGCGCTCGCCGGCGGCATCAAGGACTACGAGGGGATCGACCCGCTGGCCTGATCCGTGCCATGGTGGGACGCCCGCGAGGAGTCCGCCATGCGCCAGCCGTCCCGGCACCGTCCGTCCGTCGCGCTGCTGGCCGCCCTCATGGCGGTGATCGGTGCGTGGGTCGTGGTCGCGCCGGGTCAGGCGGCCGCTTCCCCCGGTGAGTGGCGAGACCCGCAGGCGGTCGACAGCAGCGCCGACGTGGGTGCCGATCTGTCCCTGGTGGTCGGGCCGGACGGTTCGGTCGCGGCCTGGCACCGTGGCGGTCGGACCTGGCAGGCGCACCGAGCGCCCGGCCCGGACGCGTCCTGGACCCGAGCGACGCCACTGAGCGGTTCGAGCGGCGAGGGACCCGTGCTCGCCGCGGCCGACCCGGACGGCGGCACCGTGGTGCTGGCCCGCACCAGGCACGCAGGGAGCAGGCCGACGTTCTCTCTGTGGCACGTCGCGCCGGACGGCAGCCCGTCACCGCGGCGGGAGGTACCCGCACTCGGGTTCCGACCGAAGCTCCTCCAGGTGCGCGACGGCCAGGTGCTCACCGCCGGCACCCACGGCGGTCACGGCGACCGGGCGCGGGTGGCCGTGCTGCGTCCCTCGGGCCGCTGGCAGGTCTCACCAGCCTTCCCGCTGCACCGCGACGTGATCGTCGTGGCGGCGTGGCTCGACGGTCGCGGCCGACCGCACGTGCTCGCCGGCGCGGTCGAGCTGCACATCCCCGACACCGACCAGCGCCGCGGCGCCTACCCCGTCTACGAGGCCGCCCTGCGACGCGACGGCTCGTGGGGCGAGCGCGACCTCGCGGTGCGGACCTTCAACCCCGGTGGGTCGGCCGGGGCCGTCAGCGCCCGGGGCGACGTCGCCCTCGCCTACAGCCACGAGAACCAGCGGTCCGAGCAGTCCACCTACCTGCGGGTGCGTCCTGCCGGCAGCAAAACCTGGGGCCCGCAGGTGAAGGTGCGCGAGCGTTACGACAGGGTCGCGCTGGCCATCGACGCCGACGGCACCGCCACCGCGGTGCGCTGGCAGCCCGGCGGCCCCGCCGAGCTCGGCCGTCTCGACGCCTCGGGCGGGCTCGGGGGGTGGCAGCAGTTGAGCAACGCAGCCGGCGGACGCCCCCGGGTGGTGCTCGACGGCGCAGGGTCCGCCGTGGTGGCGGTGCCGCTGCGAGACCGGGACGGCCCTGTCACCGACCGGACGTGGCGGTGCCCCACGACGGGCACGTGCACCGCCGTCGGCGACTTCGCGGACCCACGGGCCGTGCTCGCGGCCTCCCCCGATGGCCAGGCCCTGCGCCTGGCCGCCTGCGACGTCGCCCCGCTCTGCTCCTGGTGGCTCGAGCCGCAGGCCGGGGGGACCACCCCCTAGCCCTGCCCACCCCGACTGTGGGCCGGTGCCGGCCGGCGGGGCGGATGGCCTACGTCGCCGACGTCACCACCCGGACCTCGCCGGTCAGGGTCCGGTGCACCGGGCACTTGTCGGCGATGGCCAGCAGGCCCGCGCGCTGCTCCTCGGACAGGCCCGGGGCCAGCGTGATCTCGCGGTGCAGGTGGTCGACCATCCCCAGGGTCGACTCGCACTCCGCGCAGTCACGGGCGTGCACCCGGGAGTGCCGCACCACCACCCGCGATGCGCCCACGTCCCAGCCCTTGCGCTCGGCGTACATCCGCATCGTCATCGACGTGCACGCCCCGAGCGCGGCGAGCACCAGGTCGTAGGGGTTCGGTCCGGTGTCGGCCCCGACCGGGTGCGGCTCGTCGACGAGCCAGCGGTGCGAGCCGGCCACGGCGGCGTGGGCGTAGCCCGCGGTGCCGAGCTCCTCGACCGCCACGCCACCGTCCTCCCCCGCGCCCTCGACCTCGTCGAGCGCCTCCTGCTCCTCGAGCCCGGCCGGCGGCAGGAACCGCGATCCCCAGGCGGCGATGACGGTCGCGGCGTACTGTGCGTCGGCGCGGTCGTCGAGCAGGTGGTCGGCCTCGTCGAGCGAGACGAACGACTTCGGGTGCCGGGCGGCCTCGAAGATCCGGCGGGCGTGGTCGACGCCGACGATGGCGTCGAGCGGCGAGTGCAGCACCAGCAGGGAGCGCCGCAGCCCGGCGATCCGCTCGACCTGCCGCTGGTCGCAGACGTCGTCGAGGAACGCGCGCCGCAGCCGGAACGGCCGCCCGCCGATGCGGACCTCGACCGGCTCGTCGCCGACCTCCGAACCGTCGGTGGGCTCCAGACCCTCGATCGTGTGCGCCACGTGCGCGGGGTCGGCCGGCGCCCCGATCGTGGCCACTCCTCGGACGTCGTCCAGCTCGCCGGCCGCGGCGATCACCGCGGCGCCCCCGAGCGAGTGCCCGACCAGCAGCGAGACCGGCTCGAGCTCGTCACCGAGCCAGCGGGCGGCCGCGACGACGTCGGCGACGTTCCCGCTGAACGTCGTCCCGGCGAACTCGCCACCCGAGGCTCCGAGCCCGGTGAAGTCGAAGCGCAGCACCGCGACGCCCTGCCGGGCCAGCTCCCGACTGATCCGCGCCGCGGCGTGCGAGCGGTGGCTGCAGGTGAAGCAGTGCGCGAACAGCGCGGTCGCGCGGACCGGCCCGTCGGGCAGGTCCAGGTACCCGGCGAGCTCGGCGCCGCCGGCGCCGGCGAAGCGCACGGCACGTCCGCTCACCTCGTCGCTCCCGCGAGGTGAGCGGGGTCCGGTCGGTGAACGGCAGAGACGGTTCGGGGCACGGGCGCATCCTCTCGACGGACCCGCGAGCCTAGGGCGTGTCGGGCGCTGCGCCTAGGCTGCCCGGATGATCGAGGCCGCGCAGAGCTCGTTGCAGCGGACGGTCGACTCCCTCGGGGCGGCTCTGCCGCGCCTCGGGCTCGCCGTGCTGCTGGTCGTCCTCGGCTGGCTGCTGTCCCGCGCCGTGCGCTGGGGACTGACCCGGTGGTGGCGCGGGCGCCGCGCCCCCAGCTTCACCACGGTGATGAGCAAGCTGGTCGGCTGGGTCGTGCTCGCGGTGTTCGTGATGGGCGCGGCCACGGCGCTGTTCCCCTCGGTGCGTCCCGTCGACGTGCTCGCCGGGCTCGGCTTCTTCTCGGTCGCGGTCGGCTTCGCGTTCCAGGACATCCTGGAGAACCTGCTCTCGGGAGTGCTGCTGCTCTTCCGCCAGCCGTTCCGCTCCGGCGACCAGGTCACCATCGGCGAGCTGTCGGGCACCGTGCAGGCGATCACGATCCGCGAGACCCGGATCAAGACCTTCGACGGTCAGCTGGTCATCATCCCCAACCGCGACGTCTACAAGGGCGTCATCACCGTGCTCACGCACTACCCCTCACGCCGGCTCTCCTTCGTGGTCGGCATCGCCTACGAGAACGATGCCGACGAGGCGTGCGCGGTCATCGAGCGCAGCCTCGACGGGCTCGAGCGGATCGACGCCACCCCGGGGCCCGAGGCCCTGGTGACCTCGCTGGGCGTCTCCACGGTCGACATCGACGTGCGCTTCTGGTGCGGCCCCGACCAGCACGACACCCGGGTCGCGCTCGACCGCGCCGTGACGACGGCCAAGCGGGCGCTGGAGGAGGCCGGCATCGAGATGCCGGCCGACATCGTCGCGCTCCAGGCCACCCCGAGCCTGCGGGCCGCGCTCTACGACCGGGCGATCACCCCGGCCGGCGGCGTGGTGCCCGACGCGGGCTGACCCACGCGCTCAGGCGACCCCGACCATCCGCAGGGCCAGCGCCCGGTGGTGGGCGGCGAGGTCCTCGGCGCCCCAGCCGCCGCGCTCGTCGTACCAGCGCGCCACGTCGATGCCCAGCGAGAGCAGCGCCGCGACGGTCATCCGCACGTTGGCGCAGGTGAAGACGCCGCGGCGCTGACCGTCCTCGATCACCGCCACGAGCCGGGTCGTGATGGTGTGGCGCAGCTCCTCGATCACGCTGCGGTGCTCCGGCGAGAGGGCGCCGAGCTCGTAGTTGACGACGCGGGCGGTGGTGTGGGCCAGGGCGTGGTGGCGCACGAAGTCCTCGACGACCCGCCCGAGACGCTCGACCGGGCCCGCGTCCGGTCCGGCCGCGGCCAGCGAGGCGTCGACGACGGCGAGGGTCCGCTCGTGACCGGCGTGCGCGATCACCCACAGCAGCTCCTCCTTGGAGCGGTGGTGGACGTAGAGCGCCGCCGGCGACATCCCGGCCGCGGCCGCGACGTCACGCGTCGTCGTCCCGTGGAAGCCCCGCTCGGCGAAAGCCGCAACCGCGGCGTCGACCAGCCGCCCGCGGGCGTCGTCCGCGCGCCCAGCACCGGTCGGTGCGCACAGGTGGTTGACGGGCAGCGGTCACGCAGTCGAGAGTAAGCAAGCGCTTAGCGAACGCGCAACGGCGCGACGGATCCACCGAGGACGCAGGAGGCGACATGCAGGGCCTGGACGGCAGGACGGCGATCGTGACGGGGGCCAGCCGGGGCATCGGCCTCGCGATCGCCCAGCGGCTCGTGGCCGAGGGTGCGCGGGTGACCCTCACCGCCCGCAAGCCCGAGGCGCTCGCCGAGGCCGTCGAGACGATCACGGCCGAGCACGGCGAGGGCCGGGCGCTCGCGGTCGCCGGCAACGCCGGTGACGCCGAGCACCGCCGCGAGGCGGTCGCGGCCACGCTCGAGGCCTTCGGCAGCGTCGACCTGCTGGTCAACAACACCGGGATCAACCCCACCTACGGCCCGCTGATGGACCTCGACCTCGACGCGGCCCGCAAGACCGTCGACGTCAACGTGGTCGCGGCGCTGGCGTGGGTGCAGGAGTGCCACCGGGCCTGGATGGGCGAGCACGGCGGTGCCGTCGTCAACGTGGCCTCGCTGGCCGGCGTCAAGCCGGCGCCGGGCATCTCCTGGTACGGCGCGACCAAGGCCGCGCTGATCCACCTGACCAAGGACCTCTCCGTCGAGCTCGGACCCGGCATCCGGGTCAACGCGGTCGCGCCGGCGGTGGTCAAGACGAAGTTCGCCGAGGCGCTCTACTCCGGCCGCGAGGAGGAGGTCAGCGCCGCCTACCCGCTCAAGCGGCTGGGTGAGACCGAGGACGTCGGCAGCGCCGTGGCCTTCCTGCTCTCCGCGGAGAGCTCGCTGGGTCACCGGACAGTGCGTCACGCTCGACGGCGGCGTCAGCCTGACGGGCGGCGTGTGATGGCGAGCGTGAGCGAGGTCCTCGGCGGACGCGGCGTCGTCGTCACCGGAGCGGGACGCGGCATCGGCCGGGCGCTGGCCACCCGCGCCGCGGCCGAGGGAGCGCGCCTCGTGGTCAACGACCTCGACGAGGACGCCTGCCGCGAGGTCGCGGACGAGCTCGGGGCCACGGCGCTGCCGGGTGACTGCGCGGGCGTCGAGGGCTGTCGAGGCGCTGGTCGCCGCGGCGAGCGAGGCGCTCGACGGGGTCGACGTGTGGTTCGCCAACGCCGGGATCGACGGTGCGCTCGGGTCGACCGCGACCGCCAGCCTGGACACGCCCGAGGAGGTCTGGGCACAGGTCCACGAGGTCAACGTGATGGCCCACGTGCGTACCGCCCGCGCCCTGGTCCCCCGCTGGCTCGAGTCCGGCGGCGGTCGCCTCGTGGTCACCGCCTCGGCGGCCGGTCTGCTCTCGATGATCGGCTCCGCGCCGTACTCGGTGACCAAGCACGGTGCCGTCGCCTTCGCCGAGTGGCTCTCGATCACCTACGGCGGCCGCGGCGTCGTGGTCCAGGCGATCTGCCCCCAGGGCGTGGCGACCCGGATGCTCGAGCAGTCCGGACCCTTGCAGAACCTGCTCTCGCGCGACGCCGCCCTCGAGCCCGCCGACGTCGCCCAGGCCTGGGTCGACTCGCTGACCGACGACTCCTTCCTGGTCCTGCCCCACCCCCAGGTCGCCGACTACTACGTCGCTCGCGCCACGGACACCGACCGCTGGCTGGCAGGGATGCGCCGACTGCAGGCCCACGCACTGGGAGAGTCATGAGCAGCGGACAGGGCCAGGAGAGCGGTCAGGGCGAGCGAGAGATCCGCGGCCTCGACCTGCCCGCGTTCCACCGCTGGTACGACGGCGAGCGGCCCGGCGACCTCGGCGCCGACCTGCGCGCACGGTTCCTCTCGGGCGGCAAGTCCAACCTGACCTACGCGGTCACCGACGGCGCGACCGTGCGCGTCGTGCGCCGTCCGCCGCTGGGCCACGTGCAGGCGACCGCCCACGACATGGGCCGCGAGTTCACCGTGATGAGCGCGCTGGCCGACACCGCCGTGCCCGTGCCGCACGACCTACGCGATGTGCCGCGACGAGGAGGTCATCGGCGCGCAGTTCTACGTCATGGAGCTCGTCGAGGGCACGCCGTACCGCTCGGCCGACCAGCTCGCCGAGATCGGGCCCGAGGCCACCGGCCGACTCGGTGACGCCGATGATCGACGTCCTCGCCGCGCTGCACCAGGTCGAGCCCGCTGCCGTCGGGCTCGAGGAGCTCGGGCGCCCGCAAGGCTTCCTGGAGCGCCAGGTCCGGCGCTGGTCGCGCCAGCTGGAGGGCTCGAGGACCCGCGACCTGCCCGACGCCGACACGCTCGTCGCACGCCTGGCGGCCAACATCCCCACCGGCGACGCCGAGGCCGTGCGCGCCGGCATCGTCCATGGCGACTACCGCCTCGACAACCTGCTCTGCCTGCCCGATCGCACCGGCGAGGAGGTCCGCGCCGTCGTCGACTGGGAGATGGCCACCCTCGGCGACCCGCTCACCGACGTCGCGCTGCTCCAGGTCTACGACCGGCTCTCCTCGATCTCCGGCGGCTCCGCGGTCGCCGACGCCAGCTCGGCGCCCGGCTACCCGAGCTCGGAGCGCCAGCTCGAGCGCTACGTCGCCGCCGGCGGGCTGAGCCTGGACACCCTCGACTTCCACCTCGGCCTGGCCTACTTCAAGCTCGCCGCGATCCTGGAGGGCATCCACCACCGCTACCAGGAGGGCCAGACCGTCGGCGACGGCTTCGAGGGCGTCGGCGAGTCCGTGCCGACCCTGCTCGCCGCCGGCCTCGAGGCGTCCGCCTCGCTGGCCTGACCCGGGCCCGGCGCCCGCACCCCGCACCCGTACCTGCACCACGACGAAGGAGCACCGATGGACTTCGAGCTCGACGCGACCACCCGCGAGCTGTAGGAGAACCTGTGGGACTTCGTGCGCACGCACGTCGTGCCGGCCGAGGAGATCTTCACCTCCCAGCTCGAGTCCGCCGAGGACCGGTGGGCCTGGTCGACCATGCCGGTGCTCGACGAGCTGCGCACCGAGGCCCGCTCGCGGGGTCTGTGGAACCTGTTCCTGCCCGCCGAGCACGGCGACCTCGGCGCCGGCCTGACCAACCTGCAGTACGCGCCGCTGGCCGAGATCACCGGCCACCACGGGCGGCTCGCGCCGGCCGCGATCAACTGCTCGGCACCCGACACGGGCAACATGGAGGTGCTGACGATGTTCGGCACCCCGGAGCAGAAGGAGCGCTGGCTGACCCCGCTGCTGGCCGGCGAGATCCGCTCGTCCTTCGCGATGACCGAGCCGGACGTGGCCTCCTCGGACGCGACCAACATCGCGACCTCGATCGTGCGCGACGGCGACGAGTACGTCATCAACGGCCGCAAGTGGTGGATCACCGGTGCGATGAACCCGCAGGCCGAGATCATGATCGTGATGGGCAAGACCGACCCGGACGCGGCACGCCACCGCCAGCAGAGCCAGGTCCTCGTGCCCCGCGACACCCCGGGCCTGAGCGTCGTACGCCCGCATGCACGTGCTCGGCTACGACGACCACGACCACGGCGGTCACGCCGAGCTGCGCTTCACCGACGTCCGGGTGCCGGTGGAGAACCTGATCGGCGGCGAGGGCGAGGGGTTCGCCATCGCCCAGGCCCGCCTCGGTCCCGGCCGGATCCACCACTGCATGCGCGCGATCGGCGTCGCTGAGGAGGCGATCACCCTGATGTGCCTGCGCGTCGACGGGCGCCAGGCCTTCGGGCGCAGCCTCTCGGAGCAGGGCGTGATCCGCGAGTGGATCGCCGAGTCCCGGGTCAAGGTCGAGCAGCTGCGCCTGCTGGTGCTCAAGACCGCGTGGCTGATGGACACCGTCGGCAACCGCGGCGCGCACTCGGAGATCCAGGCGATCAAGATCGCCACCCCCGCCACCGTGCAGTGGATCGTCGACAAGGCCATCCAGGCCCACGGCGCCGGCGGCCTCTCCCAGGACTTCCCGCTCGCCGAGCAGCTCGCGGGCATCCGCACCCTGCGCTTCGCCGACGGCCCCGACGAGGTGCACCGCAACTCGCTGGCCAAGGCCGAGATCCGCCGCCAGGTCGACGCCGCCGCGGCGAAGGACGCCGTCGTCGCGACGACCGAGACCTCCGCCCCCTCGTGACCGCCGACCTCGAACGTCGCGTCGACGCGCTGCTGGCCGGGCACGACCCGAGGCTGGACGAGCGCGACGCCTTCCTGGACGCGCGGTACGCCGCAGGGCTGGCGTGGGTGCACCTGCCCGAGGGCCACGGCGGGCTCGGCCTGCCCGCGGTCCCTGCAGCAGGTCGTCGACCGGCGGCTCGCCGAGGCCGGAGCCCCGGACAACGCGCCGCGGCGCAACGGGATCGGCCTCGGGATGGCCGCCCCGACCATCCTCGCCTTCGGCACGCCCGAGCAGCAGGAGCGCTTCCTCCAGCCCCTGTGGACCGGCCGCGAGATCTGGTGCCAGCTGTTCTCCGAGCCCGGCGCCGGCTCCGACCTGGCCGGGGTCGGCGACCCGGGCCGTGCCCGACGGCGACCGCTGGGTCGTCGACGGGCAGAAGGTGTGGACCTCCTCGGCACACCTCGCCGACCGCGCCCTGCTGCTGGCCCGCACCGACCCCGACGCACCCAAGCACCGCGGCCTGACCTACTTCGCCCTCGACATGCGCCAGCCCGGGGTCGAGGTCCGTCCGTTGCGTCAGATCACCGGCGAGGCCGAGTTCAACGAGGTCTTCCTCACCGCGTGCGGTCGTCGAGGACGCCGACCGGCTCGGCGACGTGGGCGCGGGCTGGCAGGTCGCCAACGCCACCTTGATGAGTGAGCGGGTCGCGATCGGCAGCGGCGCCGAGCGTGAGGCGGGGATGATCGGCGTCGTCGCGGACGCCTGGCGCGAGCTGCCGGAGCGGCGTACCCACGACGCGCACCAACGGCTGCTGCGCCTGTGGGTGGAGGCGGAGGCGACGCGGATGACCGGCGTACGCCTCGCACAGAAGCTCGCCGCCGGCTCCCCCGGGCCCGAGGGCTCGGCGATGAAGCTCGGCTTCGCCCGCCTGGCCCAGCAGCTCTCTGGCCTCGAGGTCGAGCTGCGCGGCGACGACGGCCTGCGCTACGACGACTGGACGCTGCGCCGCCCCGAGCAGGTCGACATGACCGGCCGCGACGCGGGCTACCGCTACCTGCGCGCGAAGGGCAACTCCATCGAGGGCGGCACCTCGGAGATCCTGCGCAACATCATCGCCGAGCGCGTGCTCGGCCTGCCCGGCGAGCACCGGGTCGACAAGGACGCCGCCTGGAAGGACCTGCCCCGATGAGCGGCTCCACCGGCTCGGACCTGGACCTGCTGGCCGACGACACCGAGGACGCCCTGCGCGAGTCGCTGCGACGTCTGCTCGCCTCCCGCGCGACGCCGGAGCGGATCTCGGCCTGCTACGACGGCGACGACTCCGTCGGGGCAGACGTCTGGGCCGGGCTGGTCGAGCTCGGGCTGACCGGGCTCCTGGTCTCGGAGCGCCACGGGGGGGCGGAGGCGACCGCGCGGGAGGCGGCGGCGGTGCTCGACGAGCTCGGTCGGGTCTGCGCGCCCGCGCCCTACCTGTCCTCCGCGGTGATCGCCACCGCGGTGCTGCGCAACCTCGACGCCGGCGGCCCGCCGATGGGCCCGCTGCTCGAGGAGCTGGCCGGCGGGCTGGTCGCTGCGCTGGTGGTGCCGGCCACCACCCACCGCCGCGACGACGTGGAGCTCCTCGACCTCGCCGACGACGGCACGGTCACCGGCGAGGTGCGCTCCGTGCTCGGGGTCTGCGGCGGGGCGCCGGCCGAGGTCCTGCTGGTGCCGGTGCGCTCGTCCTCCGGTGCCGGACTGGCCGTGGTGCGCCTCCCGGACCCGGGGTGCACCTCACGGCAGTCGTCTCGCTCGACATGAGCAGCCCGCTGGCCGACGTACGTCTCGACGGCGCAGCCGCGACCCTGGTCGAGGCGGAGGCCGGCGACGTCGGCTCCGCGATCGGCAACGCGCTCCTCCTCGGGGCCGACGCTCGTCGCCTCCGACCTGGTCGGCGTGGCCACCTGGTGCCTCGAGGCCACCGTCGCCTACCTCGGCGAGCGACGCCAGTTCGGCCGGGTCGTCGGGGGCTACCAGGCCCTCAAGCACCGCCTGGCCGACCTCTACTGCCGAGGTCGAGCAGGCCACCGCGGCCGCACGGTACGCCGCCGCCTCGCTGGCGGCGGGCGACCCCGACGTCGCCGTCGCGGTCGCCGTCGCGAAGTCGTGGTGCTCCGAGGTCGCGGTGCACGCCGCCGAGGAGGCCGTGCAGCTGCACGGCGGGCTCGGGATGACCTGGGAGCACCCGTGCCACCTGCACCTCAAGCGCGCCAGGGCCGGTGCCTCGACGCTCGGCTCCCCGGCCGCGCACCGCGAGGCTCTCGCCGTCCTCGTGGACCTACCCCCGCCCACCACCGACCAGGCAGGATCGACGTCATGGACCTGAGCCTCACCGACGAGCAGCAGAGCTTCCGCGAGATCGCCCGCGCAGTTCCTCGACAAGGAAGCGATCCCCTACCGCGTCGAGTGGGACCGCCGCGAGTCGGTCGACCTCGACATCGTGCCCAAGATGGCCGAGCTCGGGTTCTTCGGCCTCACCATCCCCGAGGAGTACGGCGGCGTGGGTGGCGACTACGTGATGTACGCGCTGGCCATGGAGGAGCTCGGCCGCGCCGACTCGGCCCTGCGCGGCATCGTGTCGGTCTCCTCGGGCCTGGTCGGCAAGTCGATCCTCTTCCACGGCACCGAGGAGCAGAAGCAGGAGTGGCTGCCGCAGCTGGCGGTGGCCTCCAAGCTCGGCTGCTTCGGGCTGACCGAGCCCGACACGGGCTCGGACGCCGGCAACCTGACCACGAAGGCCACCCGGGACGGTGACGACTGGGTCATCTCCGGGCAGAAGCTCTACATCACCAACGGCACCTGGGCCGACGTCGCGCTCGTCTTCGCGCGTACCGGCGGGCCCGGTCCCAAGGGTGTCTCCGCCTTCCTCGTCCCCACCGACGCCGAGGGCTTCGAGGCCCGCGAGATCAAGGGCAAGCTCGGCCTGCGCGGCCAGGCCACCGCCGAGCTGTTCCTCTCCGACGTCCGCGTCCCGTCCTCGGCCATGCTCGGCGAGGAGGGCACCGGCTTCAAGATCGCGATGAGCACCCTGGACAAGGGTCGTCTGGCGGTCGCGTCGAGCTGCGTGGGCATCGTCCAGGGCTGCCTGGAGGCCTCGGTGGAGTACGCCACGAACCGCACCCAGTTCGGCAAGCCCCTCGCCGGCTTCCAGATGGTCCAGGACATGATCGCCGACATCTCCCTCGACGCTGACGCCGCGCGCCTGCTGGTGTGGCGCTGCGCGGACCTGATCGACCGCGGCGAGCCGTTCGGGATCGCTGCGTCCAAGGCCAAGCTGTTCGCCTCCGAGGCCGCCGTCCGCGCCGCCAACAACGCGATCCAGGTGCACGGCGGCGCCGGCTACGTCGACGAGTACCCGCCCTCGAAGTACCTGCGCGACGCCCGCGTGATGACCCTCTACGAAGGCACCAGCCAGATCCAGAAGCTCCTCATCGGCCGCGCCGAGACCGGGATCAGCGCCTTCGTCTGATCCCCCGCCGAAAGCGCAGGCTTCGCGAGCCGAGAGCGCAAGTTCTGCGAGCCGAGAGCGCAAGTCTTGCTCCCCGCACCACGAACATTGCGCCCTCGCACCGAGAAGTTTGCGCTTTCGGCGGGGCGGTCAGGGGCTGGTACGGCGGGCGATCATCGCCAGGGAGAGCAGCAGCTTGTCGCGGGCGTCGGTGAGGCGGCGGCCGGTGAGCTCCTCGATCTGGCGCAGACGGTAGATCACGGTGTTGCGGTGGCAGTACAGGTCCTCGGCGGCGTGGGTCGGGGAGCCGTCGTGGCGCAGCAGCGCGGCCAGGGTGTCGAGCAGGGTGCGGCTCTGGTGGTCGGGCAGCGACTCGAGCGGACCGAGCGTCTCGGCCAGCAGCAGCGGCAGCATCTGCGGGCTGCCCGCGAGCAGCACCTCGGGCAGCCGGTCGCCCACCGTGACCACACCGCGTTCGTGGCGCGGCCAGGGTCTCGGCCGCGCGGGACGCGAGCTGGAAGGCCGTCGCGAAGCCGGCCACCCCGTCGGGACACAGCGCGAGCCCGATCCGGCCCGGCGCGCCCGCGCCCCCGGCGGGACCGGAGGCGAAGATCTCGACGAGCCCGGGCTCGTCGGGCAGCGGGCCCGCCGAGCAGGCCGAGGTAGACCCCGCCCCGCAGGTGCCAGAAGGCCTGCACGCCGAGCCGGTCGAGACGGTCCTCGGCCGGGGCGAGGGCGTCCATCGGGGAGTCGTCGGCGAGGACCACGACGCAGGCGACCGGGTCCTCCGCGGACGAGGGACAGCGCGTCGCGGGCGTCGCGCGCGAAGTCGGGGTCGGCGCCGCGACCCTCGAGCAGACCGTCGAGCACGGCCTGCTGGCGCTGGAGGTCCTGACGCTGCAGGCGCGCGGACTCCCGGTGGTAGGCCTCGATCAGCACGCCGTTCTGCACGTCGAGGTTGGTCCACACCGCCTTGGCCGCGCGGATCAGCATCGCGGCGTCGACGTCGGAGTCCTCCACCGGCGCGCCGATGCTCCACCAGCGCCTCCCACAGCATCCGGGCGCCGGTGATGTAGGCGTTGAGCACGGTCTCGAGGGGCACGCCCTGGCGCGCCCGGCGCCGACCGGTCTCGCGCCAGGTCTCACGCGCCTGGTCCAGCTGCTCGCGGTCGCCCGAGAGCACCGCGAGCCCGCGGCGGATGTGCTCGCGGGTGCTCTGCACGCACGTCGACCCGCAGGTCGGGACCGAAGCGCTCGTAGGTCTCGGCGTCGCGCTCGAAGAGCGTCAGCGTGATGTCGTCCGCGATCGCGTCCGCGCGGTCGTAGAGCAGCGACCAGGCCGCGCTCGACGGCGACGCCGGGCCCGGCGACCGCCGAGGCCGGAGCGAGCGTGCTGACGTCACCCAGGCAGACTGTCGACCGCAGTGCACAATTCTGCCTAGCCCGCAATCTGCCTGACCGGGCCGTCGAAGGACCAACAAGATTAGGCACTTACGCCCAATGCGCGTTCTGTGCGGCATCGGCCAGGGTTAGTGGTCCCGGTCACAGGTGCCGGGCTTCGATCGACCGAAGTGACTCACCCACACCATGTCGACAGCGCCGACACCGCCGCGCCCGGAGGCGGACGCCCCAGCCGCCGGTCAGGCGACCGCGGCGCTCGAGCTGCGCTCGGTCACGGTCACCTTCGGCGGGGTCACCGCCCTCGACGGTGCCGGGCTCAGGGTCGCCGAGAACGAGGTCCACGGGGTGATCGGCCCCAACGGGGCCGGCAAGACGACGCTGTTCAACGTCGCCTGCGGCTTCATCCGCCCCGACACCGGCGAGGTCGTACGCCGCGGCGAGTCGCTCGAGCGCCTGCGGCCGCACCAGCTGCCCGGCCACGGCATGGCCCGCACGCTGCAGGGCCTCGGCCTCTTCGACCGGATGAGCGTGCTCGACAACGTCATGGCCGGCGCCGACCGCCACGCCCGGTCCGGCTTCTGGGGCACCCTGCTCGCCCTGCCCTGCGCGACCCGCGACGAGGCACGGCTGCGCGAGCGGGCGATGCGCGCCCTCGAGCGGCTCCGCGTCGCCGAGCACGCGCGGCGCTACCCGCCGAGCCTCCCCTACGCCCTGCGCAAGCGCGTCGCGCTCGCCCGCGCGCTCGTCGCCGAGCCGACGCTGCTGCTGCTCGACGAGCCCGCCAGCGGCCTGTCCACCGAGGAGATGGACGAGCTCGCCGAGCTGATCGGCGGCCTGCGCGCCGACATGGCGGTGATGCTGGTCGAGCACCACATGGACCTCGTGATGAGGGTCTGCGACCAGATCACCGTGCTGGACTTCGGCCAGGTCATCGCCGACGGCACGCCCGCCGAGGTCCAGGAGGACCCGGCGGTGCTCTCGGCGTACCTCGGCAACGACGCCAGCGAGGAGGACCTCGACGACGCCGACGACGCCGACGCGACCCCGCCGAGACGTCCGGGACCACGACGGAGAGGCGGTCCTGACGTGCTCGAGCTGCGCAACCTGACCACCAGCTACGGCCCCGTCCGGGCCCTCGACGACGTGACCTTCACCGCCGAGGCAGCCCGGATCACCGCCGTCCTCGGCGCCAACGGCGCCGGCAAGACGACGCTGCTGCGCACGATCTCGGGCCTGCTGCGTCCGAGCAGCGGCAGCGCGACCTTCGACGGCACCGACCTGGTCGGCACCGCGCCGGAGAAGATGCCGGCCCTCGGCCTGTCCCACGTGCCCGAGGGCCGCGGGGTGATCACCGAGCTGACCGTCGAGGAGAACCTCCGCCTCGGCGGGCTCGGCCGCGGCGGCAAGGTGACCGCGGCCGACCTCGACCACGTCTACGACCTGTTCCCGGTGCTCGGCCAGCGCCGCTCGGCGGTCGCCCACGTGCTCTCCGGCGGCGAGCGGCAGATGCTGGTCGTCGGCCGGGCGCTGATGGCCAGCCCCGGATGCTGCTGCTCGACGAGCCGTCGCTCGGCCTCGCCCCGCGGATCGTGTCCCAGATCTTCGCCATGCTGCGCCGCCTCGTCGACGAGCGAGGGCCTCGCGGTCCTGCTCGTCGAGCAGAACGCCCGCAGCGCGCTGTCCATCGCCGACCACGGCGTGGTGCTCAACCTCGGCGAGGTCGTCGCCGACGAGAAGGCCGCCACGCTCGCGGCCGACGACAAGCTCCGACACGCCTACCTCGGCTTCTAGAGAAGGAGCGAACAGATGCAGCTGCTCAACACCCTCCTGATCGGGCTCACCCTCGGCGCGGTCTACGCCGCGTTCGCGCTCGCGCTGGTGCTGATCTGGCGCTCGACGCGGATCGTGAACTTCGCCCAGGCGCCGATGGCGATGATCACCACCCTGCTCGCCCTCGACCTGATCGACGCCGGCTAGTCCTACTGGGTCGCGTTCGTCGTCGCCCTGCTCGCCGGGCTCGTCCTCGGCGCCGTCGTGGAGTTCGCTGCTGATCCGCCGGGTCGACCAGAGCCTCGCACATCAACCCGGTGATCCTCACGCTCGGGCCTCTTCGTGGTCCTGCACGCCGCCGCCGCGATCATCTTCTCCAGCCAGTTCCGCTCGTTCCCCGCACCGTTCTGGCGTCCGCGGGCTCTCGAGGTCGGCGGCACCACCATCGGCCTCACCCCGACCGGGATCTTCACCCTCGTCGCGGTCGGCGGTCACCATGGCGCTGCTCACCGCGCTGTTCCGCTTCACCGACCTGGGCCTGAAGATGCGCGCCTCCGCGTTCAACCAGGAGGTCGCCAAGCTGCTCGGCGTCCGGGTCGGCTCGATGCTGACCCTCGGCTGGGCGCTCGCCGCGGTGGTCGGCTCCCTCTCGGGCCTGCTGATCGCCAGCGGCGGCCTGGTCCACCCCGGCTACATGGACCCGGTCGTCGTCTACGGCTTCGTCGCCGCCGTCCTCGGCGGACTCGACAGCCCGGTCGGCGCCGTCGTCGGCGGGCTGCTGCTCGGCCTCTCGCTCTCCCTGGTCAGCGGGTACGTCGGCTCGCAGGTCGTGCCGCTCGCGGCGCTGGTGATCCTGATGCTCGTGCTGACCCTGAAGCCCGCCGGCCTGTTCGCCCAGGCCCAGGCCCGACGGGTCTGAGGAGGCCGACATGACACTCGTCAACCGTGCGTGGCCCAACACCCTGGTGCGTCACGCCGCCCTCGCGCTGCTCGGCCTGGTCGTCGTCGTGATCGTGCTGATGTCGCTCAACGACTTCCGCAACCGCCAGCTGACCGAGCTGGCCTACATCGCGCTGGCCGCCGGTGGCCTGACCGTGCTGACCGGCATCAACGGCCAGATCTCGCTGGGCCACGGTGCGTTCATGGCGATCGGCGCCTACACCACCGCGCTGATGCTCGCCGAGCCGGAGACGGCCCTGCCCCTCCCGCTCATCCTGCTGGCCTCGCTGCTCGTGGCCCTGGTGGTCGGCGTGCTGGTCGGGATCGCCGCCGCCCGGCTGCACGGGCCCTACCTCGCCGGCGCGACCCTGACCCTGGCCATCGCGGTGCCCGGCATCGCCCGGCAGTTCTCCGGCGCCCTCGGCGGGGAGCAGGGTCTGCGGGTCACCAGCCCCGACGCCCCCGGCTGGTTCCTCGACGCGATCTTCTTCCTCACCGGCTCCGAGCCGAGCCGCACCCAGTACTACGCCGTGCTCGGCTGGGCGATCCTGATCGCGGTCTTCTTCCTGCTCGCCAACCTGATCCGCGGCCGCATCGGACGCCAGTGGGCCGCCGTGCGCGACGACGAGGTCGCCGCCGAGCTCGCCGGCATCAACCTCGCCCGCGCCCGGGTCTCGGCCTTCACCGTCAGCGCCGCGGTGGCCGGCCTGGCCGGCGGCCTGATGGCGATCCAGATCCGTCTGGCCGCACCGACCGCCTTCGAGCTGACGCTGAGCCTGACCCTGCTCACCGCCGTCGTGCTCGGCGGGCTCGGCACGCTGTCGGGCGCCATCATCGGCGCGCTGCTGCTGACCTACACCGTCCGCATCGCCACCGACTTCGGCGTCGCGCGCGGCCTCGACTCGCATCGCCGCCGCCGAGCTGGCCCCGCTCGCCTACGGCGCGGTGATGATCATCGTGATCCTGCTCGCCCCCGCGGGCCTCGTCGGCTCGCTGCTGCGGCTGCGCGCGTCCCGTCGCGCCACGAAGGCCGGCACACCGAGCGCCTCGCCGTCGCAGGACGCCGGCGCCACCACGTCCCCGACGACGTCGCGCTCCACCGACGACGACACCGACCACCACGAAGGACACGGTTCCCCGGACGGGGCGCACCGACGTGTCACCACCACGAAGGGAGAACAGCCATGACCAGCCTCCACGCACGGCGACCACGAGGGGCCGGCCGTCTGCCGCGCCTGGCCGGGCTGACCGCTGCCGCGACCGCGCTGACGCTCGGTCTCGCCGCCTGCGGCGCCGGCTCCGACCGCGAGTCCAGCGGCGGCTCGTCCGGCGGCGAGAGCACCGAGGACACCCCCGGCGTGACCGACGACAGCATCAAGGTGGGCGGGCACTTCCCGCTCACCGGCGTCGCCGCTCCCGGCTACAGCGAGATCCCGACCGGCGCCAAGGCGTACTTCGACTACGTCAACGACAACGGTGGCGTCTACGGCCGCCAGATCGAGTACCTCGTCGAGGACGACGGCTACAACCCCTCGAACACCAGCAAGGTGACCGACCAGCTGGTCCTCGAGGACGAGATCTTCGCGATGGTCGGCGGCCTCGGCACGCCGACGCACACCGCGGTGCTCGACTTCCTCAACTCCGAGGGCGTCCCCGACATGTTCGTCTCCTCCGGGGCCCTGGCCTGGGGCGACGACGTCGAGGCCAACCCGTACACCTTCGGCTGGCAGCCCGACTACGAGATCGAGGGCAAGATCATCGGCCAGTACGTCGCCGAGAACATGCCCGACGCCAAGGTCGGACTGTTCCTCCAGGACGACGACTTCGGTCGCGACGGCGAGGCCGGCGTGCGCCAGTACATCGACGACCAGATCGTCGAGACCGTGCGCTACACCTCCGGCAACACCGAGCTCGGCCCGCAGATCAGCGCCCTGAAGGCCTCCGGAGCCGACCTCGTGCTCGGCTTCAACACGCCGTCCTACACCGCCCTGAGCCAGCTGGTCTCGCTCCAGGTCGGCTTCCAGCCGGACTGGTACTACTCCAACGTCGGCTCCGACTCCGCGCTGGTGGGCTCGCTGCTCGACACCTTCTCCGAGGGCGCGGTCAAGGGTGGCGGCGCCCTGGACGGCGTGATGACCTCGGCGTACATCCCCGGTCTCGACACGCCCGACGACCCGTGGGTCGGTCTGTGGAACGAGGTCTGGGACGCCAACGGCGGTGACGGCGACCTCACCAACTACCGCATCTACGGCATGAGCCAGGCCTACGCCTTCGTGCAGTCGCTGATGGCGGCCGGGCCGGAGCTGACCCGTGACGGTCTGGTCGAGGCCGTGCAGGACCAGGGCGCCGACTTCGGTGGTCCCCCGGTCGCGCCGTTCCGCTACTCCGCCGACTCGCACCTGGGCATCTCCGGCATGCGGATCGTCGAGATCCAGGGCGACAAGACCAAGGACCTCACGCCGGTGCTCGTCACCGACATCGGCGACGCCGAGATCACCGAGGACACCTCGGGCTCCGCCGACGACGGTCCGCCCGAGGGTGGGATCCCGCCCGAGCAGGGCTGAGTCCTCCGACGACCCCACGGCCGGGGGCCGGGCACCCGCCCGGTCACCGGCCGTGCTCGTCCCCGGCCCCGCCGGGGTTGACGCAGAGCCCCCGACCCGATGGAGTTCACCGATGCTGCGCAAGATCGCCGGACCCGCCAGCCGCGTCGTCGAGCGCTGGCTGCCCGGCGCCTTCGTCTTCGCCGTCGCCCTGACCGTGGTCGTCGCGGCACTCTCGCTGCTGCTGACCGACACCGGGCCGAAGGAGCTGACCCTGGCCTGGGGCACCGGCCTGACCGACCTGCTCTCCTTCATGACCCAGGTCGCGCTCGTGCTGCTGCTCGGCTACACCCTGGCCAACCTCCCACCCGTACGCCGGCTGCTCGCGGTCGTCGCCCGGGCGCCGCGGGGCCCGCGCTCGGCGTACGCGTTCGTCGCCGTCGTCGCGGGCCTGGCCTCGCTGCTCAGCTTCGGCCTCGGCCTGATCGTCGGCGGCGTGGTCGCCGTCGAGGTGGCGCGACGCTTCCGCGACCGCGGCACGCCGCTGCACTACCCGCTGCTGGTGGCCTCGGCCTACGCCGGCTTCGTGGTCTGGCACATGGGCTACTCCGGTTCCGGGCCGTTGAACGCGGCGACGGAGAGCGGGGTCTACGCCACCACCCTCGGCATGGACGTGGTGCCGGTCTCCGAGACGATCTTCGCCTGGTGGAACATCGCCGCGATCGTGGTCACCCTCGTGGTGCTGGCCGTCGCGATGCCGCTGATGGCACCCGGTCCGGGCGAGGACGTGCGTGAGGCACCCGAGGCCGCGCTCGAGGTCGTGCCCGACGCGGGCGACGACGGCGCCGAGGGTCCCCAGGAGGCCGGCTCGCCGGCGGACCGGATCGAGACCTCCCGGTTGGTCACGCTGACCATGGGTCTCCTGCTCGGCCTCTACCTGGTGCTGTTCTTCCTCGAGAACGGCTTCATGCTGACCCTCGACATCGTCAACTGGACCTTCCTGGCCCTGGTGCTGCTCGTGGTCGGCAACGCCCGCGAGCTCGCCGCACTGGTGGCGCGCGGGGGCCGCACGGTGGTCGAGGTGCTGCTGCAGTACCCGCTCTACGCCGGGATCGCGGCGATGATGAGCGCGAGCGGGCTTGCTGCGATGCTCAGCGACGCGATCGTGGGCGTCGCGACCTCGGGGACGCTGGGAGTCCTCGCCTTCCTCTCCGCCGGCCTGGTCAACGTCTTCGTGCCCTCCGGCGGAGGGCAGTTCGCGCTCCAGGCGCCTATCTTCGCGACCGCCGCGGAGCAGCTCGGGGTCTCGCAGCCGGTCGTGATCATGGCGATCGCCTACGGCGACCAGTGGACCAACATGATCCAGCCGTTCTGGGCGGTCCCGCTGCTGGCGGTGGCGGGCCTGCGGGTGCGCGACATCCTCGGCTACACCAGCGTCGTGCTGGTGATCACCGGCGTCGTCTTCGCCGGGACCCTGCTGCTCGTCGGGGCCGGGTGAGCGAGCCCGGCCCACCGGGAGCCCACGGCCCGACGCCGGCGGAGAACCTCGCCGCCGGGGCCTACTGCTGAGGCGCCAGCTCGTCGAGCAGCGCCTCGACCCGACGCCGGATCTCGTCGCGGATCGGGCGCACCGCCTCGATGCCCTGCCCGGCGGGGTCGTCGAGGACCCAGTCCTCGTACCGCTTGCCCGGGTGGAACGGGCACGCGTCCCCGCAGCCCATCGTGACCACCACGTCGGAGGCACGCACGGCGTCGTCGGTGAGCACCCTCGGCTGCGCCCCGGCGATGTCGATGCCCTCCTCGGCCATCGCCTCGACCGCGACGGGGTTGACCGTCCCACCCGGCTCGGAGCCGGCGGAGAGCACCTCGACCCGTCCCCCGCCGAGGTGCGCGAGGAAGCCCGCGGCCATCTGGGAGCGGCCGGCGTTGTGGACGCAGACGAACAGCACGCTCGGTCGGTCGCTCATGCGGACTCCTTCGGCAGGGACACGGTCGGGTAGAGGAAGGCGACGGCGGCCACCGCGAGCGCGCCACCGACGAGCTGCAGGGCCAGGAACGCCGGCACCGACCCGGGCGCGATCCCGGCGAAGGTGTCGGAGAACATCCGCGCCACCGTCACGGCGGGGTTGGCGAAGCTGGTCGAGCTGGTGAACCAGTACGCCGCGGTGATGTAGCCGCCGACGGCGTACGCGATGGTCTCGGTGCGCCCCGAGCGGATCGAGCCGAAGACGACGAGCACCAGGCCGAGCGTGGCGACGACCTCGGCCAGCCACACCCCGCTCCCCCCGCGGTCGGTGGTGGCGAGCGTGACCGCGTCGAGGTCGAACATCAGGTTGGCCAGGATCGCGCCGATCACCCCGCCGACCATCTGTGCCGGGACGAGCGCGAGGACGTCGCGGGTCGTGACCAGGCCCAGGGCCCGCTCGACCAGGGTCACGACCGGGTTGAAGGCAGCCGAGACCGGCTGCAGGGCGAGGATCAGCGCGACCAGCGCCGCCCCGGTGACCAGGCTGTTCTCGAGCAGCTGGAGGCCGACGTCGTCGGGCGAGAGCCGGCTCGCGGCGATCCCGGAGCCGACGACGGCCGCGACCAGGAACGCGGTGCCCACCAGCTCGGCCCCGGCGCGGCGCGCCAGGGTCCTGCTCGGGGCCTGCTCCCGGGAGGCCGTCGCCACGCTCACCGCGCCGACACCGAGCCGAGGAGCGCGCCGACATCGGCCAGCACGTCGGCCGCGACGCGGTGGTAGGCCCACACGCCGCGCTTCTCGCGCTCCAGCAGGCCCGCGTCGACCAGCACCTTGAGGTGGTGGCTGATCGTGGGCTGGGACAGCTCGAAGGCGTCGTTGAGGTCGCACACGCACGCCTCACCGCCGTCGTGGGCCGCGACCAGCGAGAGCAGGCGCAGGCGCACCGGGTCGGCGAGCGCCTTGAGCAGGGTGGCGATCCGGGCCGCGTCGTCGGCGGCGAGGGGCGCGCGGGTCAGCGGGGCGCAGCACGCGAGCGCGTCCGCACCGCTGGGCCGGGGCTCGAGCTGCGACTTCGACATCCGTCAATATTGACAGATGTCGATGTGAGAGGCAACCTGGACCAGGCATCGACGAGCGTCGATGCCTGCCGAGACACCTACCGGGAGAAACCGTGAGCCGCCTCCAGCTGGCCCTCGACGTCGACGACCTCGAAGCCTCGATCGCCTTCTACCGGACCCTGCTCGGCGTGGAGCCGGCCAAGGTCCGCGACGGCTACGCCAACTTCGCGGTCGACCAGCCCGCCCTCAAGCTCGTCCTGATCCACAACCCGGGCCGGGGAGGATCGATCAACCACCTCGGCATCGAGGTCGACGACACCGCGGGCGTGGACGCGGTGCGCGCCAGGCTGATCCCCCAGGGACACGTGGTCCGCGAGGAGGGCGAGGTCGAGTGCTGCTACGCCCGGCAGGACAAGTTCTGGGTCGAGGGCGCGCCCGACGGCGAGCAGTGGGAGGTCTACACCGTCCTCGAGGACTCCGCCGTCGCTGGCGACCTGCGCGGCGACGATCGCGACGACGCCGTCCGCAGCGCCTGCTGCTGAGGCTCACTCCGCGGCGCGGCGTACCTCCAGCACCCGGAAGCCCTTCGCGCTCGCCAGCCGCGTCGTGGGCCAGCCCTGCTCGCCCAGCCAGCGCTGCAGGGAGTCGGCGCCGAGGTTCTTGCCGACGACCAGGACCGCGCGACCCCCCGGGGCCAGGCGTGGCAGCCAGGTGAGCAGGAGGTCGTGCAGGGCCGGCTTGCCGATCCGGATCGGCGGGTTCGACCAGATCTCGTCGTACGTCGTGCTCGCGTCGACGGCGTCGGGGGTGATCGCGACGACGCGGTCGTCGACGCCGTGAGCCGCGGCGTTCTCGCGGGTCAGGGCCAGCGCCCGCTCGTTGACGTCGACGCACGTCACCTCGCTGCCCGGCACCGCGAGCGCCAGCACGACACCGATCACACCCCAGCCGCACCCGAGGTCGAGCACCCGGCCGATGCCGGCGGGAGGCTGGGTCTCGCGCAGCAGCACCGCGGTCCCCGAGTCCAGGCGCCCCTGGGCGAAGACGCCGGAGCCGCTGGTCAGGTCCAGGTCGAGACCCCAGACGCTCACGCGCACGGGCTTGCGGACGAAGACGACGCCCGGGTCGGCGCTGAAGTAGTGGTCCTCGCTCATCGCTCGAGGTCCTCGAGGCTGCGACGGGCCCGGGTCCGCTCGGCGCGCTCGGCCAGCGCCTCGTCGTCGGGGTAGGCGACCTCCTCGAGCGTGAGCCCCCGGGCCGGGGCGACCCTCAGCCTCGGGTCCCGGTGACGCAGGCCCAGCAGCTCCCCGGAGAAGGACGTCTCCTGCCGCCCCTCCCCCACCGCGACCAGGCAGCCCACCAGCGATCGCACCATCGAGTGGCAGAAGGCGTCGGCGCGCACCCGGAGCTCCACCAGTCCCCCGGGCTCGCGTCCGACGTCGAGGTCGAGCAGGGTGCGGATGGTCGTGGCGCCCTCGCGCCTCTTGCAGAACGACGCGAAGTCGTGAACGCCGAGCAGGTCGCCGGCGGCCTCCTGCATCGCGGTCGTGTCCAGCTCGCGCGGCCAGGTCAGCACGTGGCCGCGGGTGAGCGGGTCGAGCAGGGTCGGGGCGTCGGCGATCCGGTAGGTGTAGCGGCGCCACAGCGCCGAGAACCGGGCGTCGAACCCGCGCGGCGCCTCGACGGCGCGTCGCACGCGCACGTCGGCGGGCAGGATCCCGTTGAGCCGGCGCACCAGCCGCCGCGCGCCCTCCGGCGCGGCCCGCTGGACCCGCTCGGGGGCCACGTCGACGTGGCAGACCTGCCCGCGGGCGTGCACCCCGGTGTCGGTGCGCCCGGCGCAGATCACCGAGACCCGCTCGGCGCCCCCGGGGCCACCGTCGACCGGCACCCGCAGCGACGTGACCAGGGCGGAGGTGAGCTCACCCTGCACGGTGCGCAAGCCGGGCTGGACCGCCCAGCCGTGGAAGTCTCCGCCGTCGTAGGCGAGGTCGATCCGCAGGCGCACCGGACCAGCCTAGGCTTGCGCCGTGACCGTCCCCGCACCCCCACCCGTGCTCGTCCTCGCCGCCGGGGAGCACCTCGACCAGCTGCGCGCCGGCTTCGAGCGCTACGCCGTCGAGTACGACATCCGGACCGCGACCTCCTGCTCGGAGGTGCTCGACGTCGCCGAGGAGGTCCGCGCCGCCGGCCGCCAGGTGGCGCTGTTCGTCAGCGACTCCCGCCTCCCCGACAGCGCGATCCTCACCGCCTTCCAGGCCTGGCGCACCGTGGTGCCGACCGCACGCCGGATGGTGGCGGCGCACCGCGACTGGTTCCTCACCGACGCCCCCGGCCTGCGCGCGGGCATGGCCTCGGGCAAGTTCGACGCCTACCTGCTGATGCCGCAGGCCGCGCGCGACGAGGAGTTCCACCAGGCGGTCAGCGACCTGCTCTCCGACTGGGCCTCGACCGCGGCCGCTCCCGAGGTGGAGTCGGTCCAGGTGATCTCGCCGGTCGCCGACGCCCTCACCCTGGCCATCCGCGACTTCCTCGACCGGATGGGGCTGCCACACCGGGTGCACGCCCCGGACAGCGAGGCCGGTCGGGCCGCGGCGGCCACGCTCGACGGCGACCCGGCGTACCCCTGGGTGGTCTCGATGGACGCCCGCGCGCTGGCCCCGCGCTCGGTGCGTGACGTCGCCCTCGCGATCTTCGGGCGGGCGAGCGGCGAGGACCTCGCCGGGGTGGTCGACCTCGCCGTCGTGGGTGGCGGTCCGGCCGGCCTCGCCGCCGCGGTGTACGCCGCGTCCGAGGGCCTCTCGACCGCGGTCCTCGAGGCGGAGGCCGTCGGCGGCCAGGCGGGGACGTCGTCGATGATCCGCAACTACCTCGGCTTCCCACGCGGGGTCTCGGGGATGCGGCTGGCCCAGCGCGCCCGCAACCAGGCGCTGCGGTTCGGGACCACCTTCCTCACCGGTTGGCAGGTCGAGAGCCTCCTCGCCGGCGTCGACGGCGAGCCGCACCGGGTGTGCACCGACCAGGGCGAGGTGCGCGCCCGCGCCGTCCTGGTCGCGACCGGCGTGGCCTACCGCAAGCTGCGCGTCGAGCCGCTCGAGGCGCTGGTCGGCGCCGGGGTGCACTACGGCGCCGCGATGACCGCGGCGCGCGAGATGAGCGACCAGGACGTGTACGTCGTGGGCGGCGGCAACTCCGCCGGCCAGGCCGCCGTGCACCTGGCTCGTTTCGCCCGCTCGGTGACGGTGCTGGTGCGCCGCGACGGGCTCGCGGCCACCATGTCGTCCTACCTGGCGACCGAGATCGGCTACCACCCGCGGATCACCGTGCGGCCCCACACCCGAGTCGTCGACGGCGGCGGCGACGACCGGCTGCAGTGGCTGTGCCTGGAGGACGTGCGCGACGGCTCGACCGAGCAGGTCGCCGCCGCCGGGCTGTTCCTGCTGCTGGGCGCCGAGCCGCACTGCGAGTGGCTGCCCGACGAGGTCGGTCGCGACGAGCGGGGCTTCGTCCTGACCGGTCGCGACGTGCCGCGCGAGCAGTGGCCCGACCAGCTGCCGCCGGAGAACCTCGCCACGACGCTGCCCGGCGTCTTCGCCGCGGGCGACATCCGCGCCGGGTCGATGAAGCGGGTCGCGGCCGCCACCGGTGAGGGTGCGAGCGTGGTGCCGCTGGTGCACGCCTGGCTCGAGGAGACGCGCGCTGCGGGCGAGTCGTGAGCGGGTCGTGGGTCAGTCGATCTCGTGGCTCCAGGGCGGGTCGGCACCAGGGCGGGAGACGGTGACCGCGGCCAGGCGGACCGCGCGGGCCAGGACCTCGCGAGGGTCGCGGCCGGGGTCGTCCCACAGGGCGTCGAGGATACCCGCGGAGAACGTGTCGCCCGCGCCGATCGTGTCCGCGACCCTGGTCGGCGGCGCCGCGATCTCGACCAGGGTGCCGGCGGTGTACCACGCGGCCCCGGAACCGCCCCGGGTGACGGCGACGGCGCTCGGTCCCAGGCCGAGCAGGTGCTGGGCGGCTCCCGCCTCGTCGAGGTGCGGCCAGAGGTGCTCGAGGTCCTCGTCGCTGGCCTTGACCACGTCGCAGAGCACCGCGACCCGCTCGACGGCGGCGACGACGTCGGGGCCGGTCCCGGTGATCGAGGGTCGGGCGTTGACGTCGTAGGTCACCAGAGCCCCCTCCCGGTGGCGCTCGAGGATCGCGACGACGTCGTCGCAGCCGGGGGCGAGCACGGCGCCGATCGAGCAGACGTGGATCGCGCGGGGCGAGATCTCCCCCACCGGGCCGAGGCGCCACTCGAGGTCGAAGACGTAGGACGCCGACCCGTCGTCGGCGATCGTCGCCTCCGCGCTCGAGGTGTGGTCCAGGACCAGCGGGTCACCCGCGTAGTCGACGGAGGAGGCCGCGAGGTGCTCGCCCAGCATCGCGCCGAGCCGGTCGTCGGCGTACGCCGTGGCGAACCGGACCGGCCGCCCGAGCCGGGCCAGGGCGACCGCGACGTTGGCCGCGCTGCCGCCGGGCATCTCGCGTCGGGAGCCGTCGGGCTCCACGACGACGTCGACGAGGGCCTCGCCGACCACGAGCACGGGCTGGTCGTGGGTCATGGGGAGGGTCTACCAGAGTGCACGGCTAACCTCACGGGGCAACCCGCCGAGGAGGCCCGATGGACAGCACCAAGGTCACGCTGGTGATCGACCCGATGCTGGCGGAGCCGCCGTTCGAGCAGCTGCGGACCCAGCTCGCCCGCCAGGTGGCCGACGGGCGGCTGCCCGCGGGCACGCGGCTGCCGACCGTGCGCGCGCTGGCGCAACAGGTGGGCGTCGCGGTGAACACGGCGGCGCGCGTCTACCGCGAGCTCGAGGAGGACGGCGTGGTGGTGACCGAGGGCCGACGCGGGACCTTCGTGGCCTCCGCCGGCTCGCCACCCGTCGCGGGCGCCGCCGCGGCGACGTACGCCGCGGCCGCCCGCCGGGCCGGGCTCGGGCGCGCGGAGGCGGTCCGGCTGCTCGAGGACGCCTGGTAGCGGCGCACGCACGAGGAAGCGCCCTCTGTGGACGAGCCGAGCGCGCTGTCGGTGCGCTGCGGCATGCTCGGCTCGACGAGACCGTAGGACCGATGAGGACGCGAGGTCGGATGAGCGAGAGTGACGTGCCGCGCGAGGCGATGCTGGCCAAGGTGCGCAAGCTGCTGGCCAAGGCCGAGGACCCCGCGGCCACGGCGCACGAGGCGGAGACCTACACCGCCAAGGCAGCCGCGCTCGTCGCGGCGTACGGCATCGACGCCGCGCTGCTCGCGCTCGACGACCCGGCCAGCGACCCCGTCGAGGACCGGCGGGTGCCGCTGGACGCGCCGTACGCCGCCGACAAGGCCGACCTGCTGAGCACGATCGCGGTGCGCCTGCGCTGCCAGGTGATCCGGATCAAGGGACGGGGCGGGGGCACGTCGACCTGGACGCTGCACGTCTTCGGCCACCGCAGCGACCTCGAGCGGGCCGAGGTGCTCTTCACCAGCCTGCTGCTCCAGGCGACGTCTCGGATGATCCTCACCCCGGTGCCGCTCTGGGACCATCCGGCGGCCTTCCGCCGCAGCTGGCTGGCCGGGTTCACGGCGGCGGTCTCGACCCGGCTCGCCGAGGCCGAGCGGCAGGCCGTGGCCGAGGCCGAGGCGGCGCACGACGGCGCGGGTCCTCATGCCTCGACCGCGCTCGTCCTCGCCGATCGGGCCGGGCTGGTGCGCGACGCCGCCGAGCGGGCCTACCCGCAGGCGCGTGCGGGGCGCGGTCGTCAGCTCTCCGGCAGCGGCGGCAGGGACGGCTACGTCGCCGGGCAGCGTGCCGACCTCGGTGGGAGCAGGATCGCCGGACGCCGCACCCTGCCGCCGAGCGCGTGAGGGATCAACCCTGGACCGGCTCGAGCGGCGACCAGGGCAGGTCGCGCTCGTAGCGCACGAGCGCGGGGTACGGCGCGAACTCGCTGCTCGAGCGTCCCTCGACCTTCGACCACCCGTGGCGCTCGTAGAAGCGGCGGGCCCGCACGTTGTCCTCCATCACCCACAGCCACGCCCGCCCGACCCCGCCGCCGCTCATCCGCACCTCGGCCAGGTGCAGGGCCTCACCGGCCAGGCCGCCGCCCCACGTGCCCGGCGCCGTGCCGAAGTGCAGCAGCTCGGAGCCTCGCAGTGCCACGAACCCCTCGACCCGGCCCTCCCGCTCGACCACGAGGCACTCGATCCGCGGGTCGTCCATCTCGCCACGCCACCGCCGCTCGACCACGTCGCGCGGGAACGGGTGCTCGTCCTGGTCGAAGATCGCGACGAACGCGATCGCCGCCCCGGCGTGCTCGAGGTCGAGCACCTCGTCGACGTCGGCGCTCTCCATCCTCCGCAACCGCGCCGCCATGGGCCGAGTCTCCCACCCCAGGAGCCCCTTCCCGCCCACGGCTCCAGCCCGGCCCGACCTGACGATGGTCGAGAGCGCCTTGGTGCGCGCCGCAGCCGGACGGTGGTCGAGGCACGCGCGCTCGCGCGGGTCTCGAGACCCCGGGAGCAGAGTGCGACCGCAACCACCCCCGAACCAGCTGTGGAGAACCCTGGCACGGGAACTGGTGTTCGGATATCATGGATCCATGGCCGGCGCACCCACCCCCGAGCAGCACCTGCTCGATGAGCTGCGCACCCACGAGGCCACCGCCCGCGCCGCCGAGGTCGCCAAGATCCGGGCCGCGATCGAGTGGGCCATCGCCCACGAGGTGCTGTCGTTGGACGACGCGTCGTTCCATGCCGGGTTCGGTGAGCACGGCCTGACGCTGGCCGGACCCGGCGCGCCGCTGGTCGGGGAGAACGCGGTCACCGAGCTCTCCGTCGCGCTTGGGTTCTCGACCGAGGGCGGACGCCGACTCCTCGGGTGTGCGTTGGAGGTCCGCTACCGCCTACCCCGCCTGTGGGAGGCCGTGATCTCGGGGCGGTGTCCGTGGTGGCGGGCCAAGCTCGTGGCCGAGGCCACGATGACCCTGTGCGAGGAGGGTGCCGAGCACGTCGACGTCCACGTGAACGGGTTCACCCACGCCGTCTCCGGTGCCCAGCTCGACCGGATCGTCGCGACCGCGCTGGCGCGGTGGCAGCCCGAGGAGGCCGAGGCCAAGCGGAAGGCCGCCGCCGAAGGACGGGGCGTGAACATCCACCTGCGCGAACGCGGCGGCGGTGACCTGTCCGGCACCGTCGACATCGACGGCACCCTCGACGCTGCCGACGCGCTGGACCTCGAGACCGCGCTGGCCGACCGTGCCCACGAGCTGAAGCTCCTCGGATCAGACGACACCCTGCCCGTCCGCCGGGCTGCGGCGTTGGGTGACCTCGCCCGCCTGCAGTCGACGCTGACGTTGACCGAGGCCGAGTGTGTCGACGAGCCGACGGCAACACCGTCCGCCTCCCCGCCCGTCGTGCGGTCGTGCTGCACGTCCACGTCGCCGAGGCGGCGGTCACCGGGGCCGGCTACGACGCCGCCCAGCACGGCATCGCCCGCCTCGACAACCTTCACCAACCGATCACTGCGGCCCAGGTGCGTACCTGGTGCCGCACCGCCAGGCCACGTCACCGTCCGGCCCGTGATCGACCTGAACGCTCACCTGCACAGTGGTTCGTACGAGTCGACCGGTGACCTGCGTGAGCAGACCGTCCTGCGCGACCAGACCTGCGTCTTCCCCCGCTGCACCCGGGCTGCGGCGTCGTGCGACCACGAGCACTGCGTCCCCTGGCCCCAAGGCCCCACCTGCTCGGCCAACCAGGCACCCATGTGCCGCCGCCACCACCGCCACAAGACGCACCTCGGGTGGTCCTACGAGACCCTCACGCCTGGGGTCTACCTGTGGACCAGCCCCCACGGCCTCAAGACCCTCCGGATGCCCGAAGGGACCTTCGACGTCTCCGAGGCACCACCGGCCGGCGCACCGACCCGCCACCGTTGACGTTCTCCATCGCGCCACCACCCAGACGACGACCCGCCTCGATGCAACATCCCCGCGCCGGCACCGACCCAGCCCGCCACCGGACCCACCACCCGACGACGACCCCACCGCCCTTCTGACACCGCAGCAGCCGCAGCCCCGCCACAGCACCACCGTGACGGGGCCACCGGCATGCTCCGGCCGCGGCCCGGACGGTTCCGCATGTCAGCCTCGCTGATCGACACCGTGCGACGGAGGCGTCCGCAGACGCCCGGCTTCGAGCGGATCAATCAGCCTGGCGGTACGTGGCGATGCCCAGCGGGACGGTGCGTGGGTCCTTGCCGATGAGGCGGACCGATGCCAGGGGGCCGGACTGGGTGACGAGCCCCATCTCGCCCTGGGACTCACCGACCGACGACTGCATCGCGACCCGCCCGTCGATGCTGGCGCGCGCGAGGTTCCGAGACCGACCCGGCCCCGTCACCATGCGCACGAGAACCGGGTCACCGGTCTCGTCGACCCGGACCCGCTGCGTCACCGCGCGAGCACCGGGGCGTGATCCCCGCACGTCGTCGAGCACCCAGCGGTGGCCGTGTGCCTCGACCACGCGGTCCGGCCGTGGCGATCCCTCCGCGACCCTGGTCGAGCGAGGCAGGTCGTAGACGGCGATCCCGGCTCGGACGTCGCCGGTCAGCGGCACCCGCTCGTCGGCGACGCGCTGCGTCGCGCTCATCGTGAGGGTCAGGGGCTTGCCCGGGGTGACCCGCGTCGAGATCGTCCAGGGGCCGGGATCGCGCAGGTGCGCGTCACAGGACCCACCGCTGCTGAAGAGGCCGCGGCCACGTCGAGCGACGTCGACGCGTGCGTCGGAGGCGTCCGCACCCGAGCAGAAGGTCGACACCCCGACGTGCCCGGTGCGTGGGGTCACGGTGAGCGAGACCTCGGAGTCGCCGAGCTCGCCGAAGCTCGCGCCCGCCAGGGTCCCGTCGGCCACCTCGTCGCGGAAGGTCACTCCGGCGACGGTCTCGCCGGGAGCCGGCGCACTCAGCCGGTAGACGACGAGGCCGACCTCCCCGTGCGCGGCGCGGGCCTCTACCGTCGTGTCGCCGTCACCCTCGACGTCGGTGAACTGGGTGAAGTCCGGGGTGCTCCAGGTACGGGCGGTGCCGTCCTCGCCGGTGACGCGGACCCGGTCGTCGGAGCCCGACGTCGCCCACGACACCAGCATCGGGCCGTCGTCCTTGCTCAGCTCGACCTCGGCCCTGCCGTCGGTGCCGGTCACCGACTCCACCCACGTGTACGTGTAGCCCAGCGAGGTCATCGTGGGCGGCGGGAGAACTCCCGCGGCCGGGTCCGGACGACGGTCCGAACGGGGGTCGTCCACGAGGCCTGGAGCGACGAGCACCACCGCGACGGCGGCCGCGGTGAGGAAGGCGACCGCACCCGACCTGACGGCGCGGCGTCGGCGCCGGAGCTCGCTCGCCTTCCCGCGTACGCCGGCGTTCCACGTCGCCGGCCCGATCGGCTCGGCGTCATCCGCCCGTTCCTGCATCGTCCGGCGCAGGTCCTCGAGACTGCTCATCGCGCGCCCTCCCCGTCGTACCCGTCGTGCTCGTCGACCAGCGCGCGATCGATCCGCAGCTTGGCCATCGCCTTGCTGGTCTGGCTCTTGACCGTGCCCACCGAGCAGCCGAGCGCATCGGCGGTCTGCGCCTCGGTGAGGTCCTCGAAGTAGCGCAGCACCACGACCGCCCGCTGGCGGCGCGGCAGCCGACCGAGCGCCTCCCACAGGTCGTGGCGCGCGTCGACCGCGGCTGCGTCCGACGGCGTGCCGATCGACGGGAGCTCCTCGGTGGCGACCTCGCCGTTCCACCTGCGACGCCACCAGGAGGAGAAGACGTTGACCATCACCCGACGCACGTAGGCCTCGGGGCTCGTCTCGATCCGGTCCCAGGACAGCCACGCCTTGGCCAGCGACGTCTGCACGAGGTCCTCGGCGAGCGCATGGTCACGCGTCAAAAGGTACGCCGTGCGCTGGAGCGAGCCGGCGCGCGCGGCCACGAACTCCTCGAACTCAGGACCAGCGCTCGCCACGCGCCCCTCCGCCCGGGGAGCCGGCCGCGCGCGGGCCGTGTTCGTCTCGGTCATGCACGGTAGAGCGGCTGGCCCCGGGGAAAGGTTGCCCGCGCACCCGCGACGACCGATCAGACCTCGGCGGCACCCTCGCTGTCGAAGAGCCCTTCGACCGAGAGGTAGCGCTCGCCGGTGTCGTAGCAGTACGTCAGCACGGTGGCGCCGTCCGGCAGGTCGGCGATCTTCTGGGCGACTGCGGCCAGCGAGGCCCCCGACGACGGTCCCACGAAGATGCCCTCGGTGCGCGCGACGCGCACGGCGTAGCCGAAGGCGTCCTCCTCGCTGACCTGGATCGTGCCGTCCAGGGTGTCGCGGTGCAGGTTGGCGGGCAGGAAGCCGGCCCCGATGCCCTGCAGCTTGTGCGGCGAGGGGTCGCCGCCGCTGATCACGGGCGACTTGGCGGGCTCGACCGCGAAGGTCTGCATCGAGGGGTTCGACTCCTTGAGCACCTCGCTCACGCCGGTGATGTGGCCGCCCGTGCCGACGCCGGTGATCAGGACGTCGACCCCGTCGGGGAAGTCGGCGAGGATCTCCTGGCCGCCGAGGTGCGCTTGTGCACCTCGATGTTCGCCGGGTTCTCGAACTGCTGCGGCATCCAGGCACCGTCGCGCTCGGCGACGAGCTCCTCGGCCTTGGCGATGGCGCCCTTCATGCCGTCGGCACGCGGGGTCAGCACGAAGCGGGCACCGTACGCCGCCATCAGCCGCCGCCGCTCCACCGACATCGACTCCGGCATGACCAGCGTGATCGGGTAGCCCTTGACCGCGGCGACCATCGCCAGGCCGATCCCGGTGTTGCCCGACGTCGGCTCGACGATCTCTCCGCCCGGCTTCAGCGCTCCGCTCGGCCTCGGCGTCCTCGATCATGGCCAGACCGATGCGGTCCTTGATCGACCCGCCGGGGTTGGCCCGCTCGAGCTTCATCCACACGTTCGACGCGGTCGCCGAACAGGCGGCTCAGCTTGACGTGGGGGGTGTTTCCGATGACGTCGAGGATGCTCTCGGCCTTCACATGGACTCCTGGGAGGTCGTGGTCGGGTGCGCGCGGATCACGCGTACCGGTCGTGCTGTCTAGAGGTGGAACTCGAGATCGAGGTCGCTTTCTTCCCGCGAGCCCTCGTGCGGGCCCCTCGGCGTACGCCGGCGGTCGATCCCCGCGCTGGTGGCCACCAAGGACCCGGGCGGGATGCTGCGCGTGAGCCAGACGTTGCCCCCGATCCGGCTCCCGGCCCCGATCACGGTGTCCCCGCCGAGGATCGTCGAGCCGGAGTAGATGATCACGTCGTCCTCGACGGTGGGGTGCCGCTTGCGCTGCATCGACTTGTCCACGACGAGCGCACCGAGGGTCACGCCCTGGTAGAGGCGGACCCGCTCGCCGATCAGGCAGGTCTCCCCGACCACGACGCCGGTGCCGTGGTCGATCGCGAACGAGCCCCCGATCTGGGCGCCCGGGTGGATGTCGATCCCCGTCGCTCGGTGCGCCAGCTCGCCGAGCACGCGCGGCAGCAGCGGCGCTCCGGCCAGGTGGAGGTGATGGGCGATGCGGTGCACGGCGGTCGCGAAGAACCCCGGGTAGGCCAGGATCACCTCGTCGACCCCCGACGCGGCCGGGTCGCCGTCCGCGGTCGCCTGCGCGTCGAGCAGCAGCGCGGCCCGGATCTCCGGCAGCGCCGAGAACAGGTCGTCGACGGCACTGCGACGCAGGGTGTCCTCGACCCCGGGCAGCGTGAGGGCCTCGACGAGCAGCCCTGCGAGCGACTGCGCGTCGGACTCGACCTGCGCCGAGCGGCACCCGGGCTCGCGGGTGAAGTGCGGGAACAGCAGCCCCAGCGCCGCGTGCAGGACCCGTTCGGCCAGGTCGGGCAGGTGCGGCGGCAGCGCGTACGCCGCCCGGTCGGCACAGATCTCGTCCGCGAGTCCGGGCGGCAGGAGCGAGACTGCGGGCTCGGCGACGTTCTCCACGCCCTCGACCGTACGCGGGACCCGGCACCCTTCCCTGCGGGGTCCAGCCCGTGGTCGGCCTGGCGGGCCGTCCACGACGTAGGTGGACGCTTGGCGTGCTCGGGGTGCGTGCTCCGGGCGCGCGAACCGTCCAGGGACGTCGTGGACGCGCCACTAGGCTGGCCCGGTGCGCTACGTCGTCCTCGGCTCCGGTGCCGTCGGCGGCGTCGTCGGCGCCCGGCTGCACCTCGCCGGCCGGCCGGTGAGCCTCGTTGCTCGCGGGGAGCACCTCGCCGCGATCCGAGACCGCGGTCTGGTGGTCGACCGCGCCGACGGTCGGCTCACCGTCCCCGTCCCGGCGACCGCCGACCTCGCCGACGCGGGTTGGGACGAGTCGACGGTGGTGCTGCTGTGCGTCAAGAGCCACCAGACCGCGGCAGCGCTCGACGACCTCGTGCTACATGCTCCCGCCGGGACACCGGTCGTCTGCGTGCAGAACGGGGTGGCCAACGAGCCGGTCGTGCTGCGCCACTTCGCCTCGACGTACGGCGTGTGCGTCATGCTCCCCTCCCTGCACCTCGAACCCGGCACGGTCGTCGAGAAGTGCGGGCCGGTCCCGGGCCTGCTCGATCTCGGTCGCTTCCCGACGGGGTCCGCCGACGGCACCGACGTGACCGCCGAGGCGGTCGCGGCCGACCTCCGCGCGGCGGGCTTCGACTCGGTCGTCCGCGGCGACATCATGGCGTGGAAGCACCGCAAGCTGGTGGTCAACATCGTCGGTGACGTCCGGGCGCTCCTCGGCGCCGGCCCGGAGGGCGAGGCGCTGGCCGAGCGCGCCGGCGAGGAGGCGGAGGCCGTGCTCGCGGCAGCCGGGAGCCGGGCGATCAGTCCTGCCGAGGACCGGGCGCGTCGCGGAGACCTGCTCCAGGTCCGCGCGGACGTCGCGTCGTACGCCGGCAACTCGCTGCGCCAGAGCCTGCAGCGCGGGCTCCCGTCCGAGGTCGACTACCGCTCGGGTGAGGTCGTGCTGCTGGGGCGCCTGCACGGGATCGCGACCCCGGCCAACGAGGAGCTGGTGGCCGAGGTCGCTCGACGCGCCGCTCGCACCACGGACGCCGACGGGCCCGCCACCTCGCGGTGACGGGCCCGTGCAGCAGGCGGTGGTGGCGCGGGTCAGGCCTTGTCGTCCTCGGCCGCGTCCTGGGCGGCAGCCTCGTCGGCCGTCTCGGTGGTCGCAGGCTCCGTGCCCTCGATCTCCTCGGCCTCGGACACGGCGCTCTCGGGCTCCGACTCCTCGGTCATCTCGGTCGGGACGTCGGGCCCGGTCGAGCTGTCGGTCGACTCGTCGTCGGCCTCCGCCGCGGGGGCGGCCGGCGCTGCGGCCGGGGCTGCGGCCGGGGCAGGGCGCTCCGCCTTCGGCGTCGCGCTGTAGGCCTCGGTGACCAGCTCGATGACCGCCATGGGCGCGTTGTCACCCTTGCGGGGGCCGAGCTTGGTGATCCGGGTGTACCCACCGGGGCGCTCCGCGAAGGTCGGGGCGATCTCGGTGAAGAGCAGGTGCACGACACCCTTGTCCCGGATGGTCTTGAGGACCTCGCGACGCTGGTGCAGCGGGTTCTCACCCAGGTGCGCCTTCTTGGCCTTGGTGATCAGCTTCTCGGCGTGCGGACGCAGGGTGCGCGCCTTGGCCTCGGTGGTGGTGATCCGGCCGTGCTCGAAGAGCGCGGTGGACAGGTTCGCCAGGATCAGACGCTGGTGGGCCGCGGATCCGCCGAGGCGGGGACCCTTCTTGGGCTGGGGCATGTCTCTACTCGTTCCTCCCGGGCCGTACCAGGTACCCGGGTAGTGGGGGTGGCCAGAGGCCGGCGGCTCACGCCGCCGGCCGGGTCAGGTCAGTACTGCTCGTCCTCGACGAACGCGTCGTCATCGTCGTCGTAGGCCGCCAGGGCCGCGGTCGGGTCGAAGCCCGGTGCGCTGTCCTTGAGCGAGAGACCCATCTCGACGAGCTTGGCCTTGACCTCGTCGATCGACTTCGCACCGAAGTTGCGGATGTCGAGGAGGTCCTGCTCCGAGCGGCTGATCAGCTCACCCACGGTGTGGATGCCCTCGCGCTTGAGGCAGTTGTAGGAGCGCACCGTGAGCTGGAGGTCCTCGACCGGCAGGGCGAGGTCGGCGGCGAGCTGCTCGTCGACGGGCGACGGGCCGATGTCGATGCCCTCGGCCTCGACGTTGAGCTCGCGGGCGAGGCCGAACAGCTCGACGAGGGTCTTGCCGGCCGACGCGATGGCGTCGCGCGGCAGGATCGAGGGCTTGGTCTCGACGTCGATGACGAGCTTGTCGAAGTCGGTGCGCTGCTCGACTCGGGTGGCCTCGACCTTGTAGGTCACCTTCATCACGGGGCTGTAGATCGAGTCGACGGGCATCCGGCCGATCTCGTTGTCGCCACCCTTGTTCTGCACCGCGGAGACGTAGCCGCGGCCGCGCTCGACGACGAGCTCCATCTCGAGCTTGCCCTTGTCGGACAGGGTGGCGATCTTGAGGTCGGGGTTGTGGACCTCGACCCCGGCCGGGGGCGCGATGTCGGCGGCGGTGACCTCACCGGAGCCGGACTTGCGCAGGTACATCGTGACCGGCTCGTCGTGCTCGGAGGAGACCACGAGACCCTTGAGGTTCAAGATCACCTCGGTGACGTCCTCCTTGACCCCCTCGATCGTGGAGAACTCGTGCAGGACGCTGTCGATCTTGATGCTGGTGATCGACGCGCCGGGGATCGAGGAGAGCAGGGTGCGGCGCAGGCTGTTGCCGAGGGTGTAGCCGAAGCCGGGCTCCAACGGCTCGATGACGAACCGCGAGCGGAACTCGTCGACGGTGTCTTCCGACAGGGTGGGGCGCTGTGCGATGAGCACTGATTCATTCCTTTCCGGGCCCGACCGCTATATGAGGGACCCAGATCTTCAAGTGTGGCGACGGAAGCGAAGCGTGGTGCCGCCGGGCACCGCGACCCCAGACCCCGCGCGGGGGTCTGGGGGCGGAGCCCCCAGCGGGGGTGGTCGGGGGCGGAGCCCCCGAGCGTTTACTTCTTGGAGTAGTACTCCACGATCAGCTGCTCCTGGACCGGGACGTCGATCTGGGCCCGGACCGGGCGCTGGTGGACCAGGATGCGCATCCGGGTCGGGATCGCCTCGAGCCATGCGGGCACGTGGCGCTCGCCGTGGGTCTCACGAGCCACGATGAACGGCGTGGTCTCCAGCGACTTCTCCTTGACATCGATGATGTCGTAGTCGCTGACCTGGAACGACGGGATGTCGACCTTGTGGCCGTTGACGATGAAGTGGCCGTGGCTGACGAGCTGGCGCGCGTGGCGACGCGTGCGGGCGAACCCGGCGCGGTAGACCACGTTGTCGAGGCGGCACTCGAGCATCTGCAGCAGGTTGTCGCCGGTCTTGCCCTGGCGACGCGACGCCTCGGTGTAGTAGTTGAGGAACTGTCGCTCCATCACGCCGTAGGTGAAGCGGGCCTTCTGCTTCTCGCGCAGCTGGAGCAGGTACTCGCTCTCCTTGATCCGACCGCGGCCGTGCATGCCGGGCGGGTAGGGGCGCTTCTCGAACGCGGCGTCTCCGCCGACGAGGTCGACACCGAGACGGCGCGACTTGCGGGTCATGGGACCGGTGTAGCGGGCCATGGGAGTCTCTCCTTCTCTCTCGGGTCAGACGCGCCGGCGCTTGGGCGGGCGGCAGCCGTTGTGGGGGGTGGGGGTGACGTCCTGGATGGTGCCGACCTCGAGGCCGATCGCACCGAGCGAGCGGATCGCGGTCTCGCGACCGGAGCCGGGGCCCTTGACGAAGACGTCGATCTTCTTCATGCCGTGCTCCTGGGCGCGACGGCCCGCGGCCTCCGCGGCCATCTGTGCGGCGTACGGCGTGGACTTGCGGGAGCCCTTGAAGCCGACGGTGCCGGCAGAGGCCCACGAGATGACCGCCCCGGTGGGGTCGGTGATCGTGACGATGGTGTTGTTGAACGTGCTCTTGATGTGGGCTTCGCCCGCAGCAACGTTCTTCTTCTCCTTGCGGCGCACCTTCTTGGCGCCGGTGGCGCGTGCCTTGGGTGGCATGTGCTCTCTTCTCCTGGGACTAGCGGGTCTGTGAGGTCAACGGCTCGAGGGCCGCGGGGCGGGGCCGGACCGGTCGGTCCTGGCAGGTGAGCCC